>JAWKQR010000030.1:0-74034 GCA_041390025.1 bacterium | reverse complement strand
GCGTACGATTCGGTCTTTTTCCAGAATGCAAACCACTCGGTGCGTGTCAGTGACGCGTTCATGCAGGCGGTGGACTCCAAAGGAAAGTGGCAGACCAAGGCGGTCAAAGACGGCACGCCTGTCGAGACGTTTGACGCATGTGAGCTGATGGATCAGATCGCCGAGTGCGCATGGATCTGTGGTGATCCGGGGATGCAGTACGACACCACGATCAACGACTGGCACACCTGTCCGAACACCGCTCCCATCAACGCATCGAATCCTTGCTCCGAGTACATGTTCTTGGACAATTCGGCGTGTAACTTGGCGAGCTTGAACTTGCGAACATTCCAAGATGAGGCGGGCGATTTCCAGGCGGAGCCGTTTCGCAAGGCGGTTCAACTCGCCATCACGGCGCAAGAAATCATCGTCGAAAACGCGGGCTATCCGACGCCTGCGATCGAGAAAAACAGTCACGCGTTCCGTCCGCTCGGGCTTGGTTTCGCGAACCTCGGCGCGTTGCTGATGTCGCGAGGATTGCCTTACGACGGACCCGAAGGCCGCGCGATCGCGGGGGCAATCACGTCGCTCATGTGCGGCGAGGCGTATTATCAATCGGCGAAGATCGCCGAGCAGGTGGGTCCGTTCACAGGTTACCCCATCAACGAAAAGCCGATGCTTCGTGTCATTCAGAAGCACCAAGCCGCTTCGTCGAAAACGGCCAACGACTGGCCCGAGCTTGCCCACACCGACTTGTTCAACCAAGCCAATGACTCGTGGGCACGTGCATACGAGCTTGGCAAGCGCGTCGGCTACCGCAACTCGCAGGTGACAGTGCTCGCGCCCACAGGAACCATTGGTTTCATGATGGACTGCGACACGACGGGGGTTGAACCTGACATCGCGCTCATCAAGTACAAGAAGCTCGTTGGCGGTGGCTACTTCAAGATCGTCAACCAAACCGTTCCTGAGGCGCTTACGCGCCTTGGGTACACCGACGAGGAGCGCACGGAGATCGTTGAGTATCTTACTACAAACGATACCATCGAAGGCGCGCCTCATCTCAAGGAAGAGCACCTCTCGGTGTTCGATTGCGCGTTCAAACCTGCCAATGGAGAGCGAAGCATCGCGCCCATGGGGCACGTTCGAATGATGGCGGCGTGTCAGCCGTTTCTGTCTGGCGCAATCTCCAAAACCGTCAACATGCCTCATGACGCGACGCGAGAAGAAATTGCGGCAGTGTACATGGACGCGTGGCGACTGGGCCTCAAGGCAATCGCGATTTACCGTGACGGGTGCAAACGCACCCAGCCGTTGTCGACATCCCTCGAGAAAAAAGGCGATGCAACTCGAAGGCCACGGCGGTCGAGTCCGCTGGTCGCTCAAGCCGTCGCGGGCGAGCAATTTGTGCGTCGCCGTCGTCTGCCAGACGAGCGGCCTTCCATCACGCACAAGTTCTCGATCTCGGGCCACGAGGGCTACATCACCGTTGGATGTTACGAAGACGGTCAGCCGGGGGAAATCTTCATCACGATGAGCAAAGAGGGGTCGGTCGTCAGCGGTCTGATGGACGCCTTTGCCACGGCAATTTCGTTGTGCTTCCAGTACGGCGTGCCGCTCGATGTGCTCGTGGACAAATTCGCGCATACGCGCTTTGAACCGAGCGGTTTCACGAACAATCCGCGCATCCGCATCGCCAAGTCTGTCACCGACTACATCTTCCGATGGTTGGCCGACAAGTTCTTGGGGCCGGATGCGAAGGGCGTTTGGTTGAACCAGCAAGAGGCGTGGCGTCCCGGTCCCTCCAATGCCGAAGCGCCCGAACAGGAGCTCGCCGAGCCGTCTACTCCGGACGACGCCTCAGCATTCGCCACGGCGAAAGCAGGTGAGGTGGTCTACCAAGCCAACAACAGCGTCTTCACACTTCAAGCGGACGCGCCGCCATGTCACGTGTGCGGCACGATCATGGTTCGGTCAGGTGCCTGCTACAAATGCTCGAACTGCGGTGCCACGAGCGGCTGTTCGTAAGATTGGCGATAAAGATGTGACAAAGGGTCCTCTTCCGAGGGCCCTTTTTTGCGTTCTTGCGTCCACACCACAAAGTTGGAATCCTGCTGCGATGAAGCGATTTGTCCCCATCATCCTGTGTGTCATGGGATGTCAGCCTGACCCAGGTGATCTCGACCGGATCGAGGCTCAGCTCAAGGACGATCCAACGCGCGGCGGCAAGGTCGGTACGCAGATCGGCCTGAGTGTTCGCAAACATGCCATCTCGCACGCCAAGGACATTTTGCGACCTGTCCACGACTGTGGACTCGCCGAGGGTCCCCGCCGTACTGAGGTTTCGGTGACCGTGTCACGCAGCGACAAGGTGCTGCAGGCATGGAAGGAGACACGTTGGTACAACGCGGATTCGGCGGCCCTGCGCGTCGATTTCCAGTTCGTCGAAAACGGCACGAGCAGTCCCGAGCATCGACTGCTCTGGCAGAAGTACGAAAACGCATGGTTAACCCGAACAGACTTGGACGATCGTTGGTTTTCTCGACGAGCAACCCCTCAGGACATTGAGTTTCTGCGCCAAAATGGCTTGGGCGTGGGCCAGACACTCCTCAACGCTGCGTCGGGATGGAGCGCACAAAGCGGCAGTTGGGGTCTAGGTGGCGTCAAGGTTGTTTGTGAGCGCGGCATCGACGAGTCGACAGGTTGGCTTCAGCGGTTTGGGGGTCGAGTCCAAGTCCGAAGCGGCTCCATGTCGCTTGAGGGCGACAGGCGTCGAGAGATCGACGTCTCGTGGACGCTGTCAGACGGCACGATTCTCGCGGCGAGTGTGGTGGAGCAGGTGGTCGATTGGCAGCCCGAGCTGCCCGTCGATATTCTTGCGACCACCTCCCGCAACACCATCGACGAACGCTTGCGCGCGTGGCAAAAGCTCGGCTGGATTGCGCTGAGGTCAAACGATGATTGAACGGGACAAACTGGCGGCGTCGAGGCATTGGGTCATCAAGATCGGCTCGGGTGTGATTGTGCGGGATGCACGGTTTATCGACCGCCCTACGTTTTCGGGCTTGGTCGAAGGAATTCATCACCTCATCGACGCAGGTCATCGGGTTACCGTCGTGTCTTCGGGCGCGGTGGCTTTGGGACGCAGGACGCTCCCTTCGGCCACGGGGCGTGACCTGCCGGAGCTCCAGGCGCTGGCTGCGCTTGGTCAAGCGCAACTGATACGCATGTGGGACGAAGAGCTGCGACACTACGGGCATCGTGCGGCTCAAGTCTTATTTGGCCGTGCAGACCTCGACCGACGAGAAGGCTTTTTGAACGCACGGCTCGCGATTGACGCAATCCACCGACTTGGTGTCGTCCCGGTCATCAACGAAAACGACACCATCGCGACCGAGGGGCTTCGTTTTGACGACAACGACCAGCTCGCCGGCATGGCGAGTGGACTGGTCCAAGCGGACCTGCTGGTGATTCTCTCGGACGTTGACGGGGTTTACGACTTGGACGAAGAAAGGCGTTTTGCCAATCGCCTCTCCAGCATACAAGCGGATGACGGGCTGCTGGACGAGATCGCAGGACCCAGCGTGAGTGGGGTTGGGCGAGGTGGAATGATCTCAAAGGTCGCCGCCGCTCGTGCTGCATGCCGGCTGGGTGTTCCGTGCGTGATCGCTCCGGGTAAGCGCCACCACGTCTTGCAAGCGATACAGCGAGGCGATGATGTTGGAACGCTCATCACACCCACGCAGACCGCGATTCAGGGGCGCAAAGTGTGGCTGGGTGCCGGTGCGCTTTCCACCGGGCGAGTGCACTGCGACGCAGGCGCCGTCGACGCCCTGTTACATCGTGGGGCAAGCTTGCTGCCCAAAGGTGTGACGAAACTCGAAGGAGAGTGGCCAGAAGGCGCAGTCGTGGACCTTGTTGGTCCGAGCGGGCACGTGTTTGCGCGCGGTCTGAGCGTCTACGCGTCCGCCGATGTTGAGAAGCTAAGAGGCAGACACAGCGATGACATTGACCAAATCTTGGGTTTTCGCTCCCTCGACGCAGTCATCCACCGCGACAGTTTGGTCATTTTATGAATTGAAGAGCGTTCGCAGCACGTCGGGGCCGACGTAAAGCATGACCGCGGTCGAGACGAGGATGAAAAGCACCAAGAAGGGGTTAAGCAGGTTTTCAACGACGACCTGTCCGGAAGCGATGTGCTCCCCTGCGATCGCGAGCTCCACGCGGGGCTTCCAGCCAACAATGGACAGAACCTCAGCTTCGACGTGATGGAGCTCCCCAGCATCATCTTCGATGATGGCCTCAAGTTTGGGAGACAGCCGCGGTCCGCCAGCACGATCAACCTTCTGGTCGTCCACCCAAAGCTCGTAATCTGGGGCGAGGTACAGCCAACGACCGGTCCAGTTCCCTGTGACCTTAATCTTGTGGTCTTTCCAATCCGCTTCCATGTCAACCTCCTGTAACCTCAGTGTAACAGCGCCAACATCGGAAGTCAGGCAACCGTCACACGATCACGATCACAATCACAACCAAGACAAGAAACGCCACAATTCCCGCGATGAGCCACGGTGTGCGATCTTGGGGTGGTTCCTTGGTGAGCACGAATGTTCGCAGATGCGCTTTTTTGTATTCCTTCTCCACCGGGGTCGGGAACGATGCGGCTTTGGCTGCCGCTGATCGTGTTGACCGCTTGAGCCCAACCGCGAGGTCCTCGGGTGTGGGAACGATCTCGAAGGGGAGGGGAATATTGTAAACATCAGCGACGCGATCGGAGTGCTTCTCGATGAGCTGCGCGGCGATCTCGACCGGATCCAGATCGTCGTAGTCGTCCCATTCGTCGTCATCGTCATCGTCGTCATTGAACGCTGAGTCAGACGGTGCGGCCTCGGCAGCGGAGGTTTCTTCGGTGCCCGAGGTCACTTCCTCAACGGTCCCCCAGGCGTCGTCTACCGATTCTTCTTCTCGGGCGGATTCCAACGCTGCGAGGTCATCGCGAAGTTTTTCGCGATCAACGGGTGCCTCAAGCTCATTGGTCGCAAAGAAATCTTCGGGCAGGTCGTGACGCCCAAGTTTCGGCCGGCTGTGTTCGAGCGGATTCACCGCATCCGAGGCCGCGGCCATCTCCTCGACCGCCGAGGATGTCCCTCCGAGTTCCTCAGTTTCCTCCATGGCGGGAATTGAGGGCTCATCGGGTGTGTCTGATGCGAAATCTTCGGGTTCGCTCTGGTCTTGGACGTAAACCGTCGGTTCACGCTCCACGTTTGGATCATCCTCGACCGAGTCGACCTCATCGGTGATCTTCATGAGGTCGAGCGTCCGCTCGGTCATCATCGTGACTTCGTCGGGTTTTAGTTGCGGCTCCACGCCCTCAGGCGCAGAAGGCGGCGCAAGCGGCGAGTCCATCACATCCGTCATCCGAATGTCTTCTTCGGGCTCTTCAATCGCATCCGCGGGCTCGTTTGAGGCCGGAGATTCGGAGGGTTCCGCCGATTGAGGGCGCGCTTTGATGTGTGTGACTTCGTCGGACACGGCAGGCGCGGCAACACCTTCAGACTCCAAGGGATTTTGGGTCACAACGGTGTCTGGCTCGGCGCGCTCCTGCGCCTCAAGTACGGCGAACAACTCCGTAAAGGCTGGATGCTCTCCGATCGGCGACCAGCGTTGCTGGTCGGCCTGATAAATCAGGTCATTCGGACGAATGACCCAGTTTCGGATGAGCTTCTCAACCTTTTCTTTCGTGTCGCACTTGTACTGCCGAATGTCGGTCTTGATGCGGTACATACGGACCGAGAACTAGGTGAAAAAACGGCTCAAACAGTGTGAGCGAGATTAATTCGAGCCTGCTCGAAACACAACACTGATTACGGTCCAAGATCGCCGGACACGTCCGAGGGTGCGGTTGTGTCGCCATCCGAATCTTGGCTGTGGCTGAGCTTCTTCGCGCAACTATTGGCGTCGGGATCGTCAGGCATTCCGCGCAGTTGGTCGAGTTTGTAGACGTCGGCCAGGAAATGAGTTCGGCCTTGGTCGTCGACGCGGACGACGTAGTACTCGAAAAACACAGGCAGCTTGGTCTTGAGCGTGAACTTCTTCTGTGTCCCTTCTGCGAGTAACGCTTCGACCTCTTCCTTTGTGGCCAGACCATCTTTGTTCAGGAGGTACTCGGCGAACTCGATTGGCTCGTGAACCCGAACGCAACCGTGGCTAAACGCGCGAACTGGGTAGTCAAAATACTTCTTCTTTGGGGTGTCATGCATGTAGGTGTTGTGACGGTTTGGAAAGATAAACTTGACCCTCCCGAGTGCGTTGTCGTCACCGGGTTTCTGGCGAATCCACGTGTTTCCGCCCTTAACCGTCACAATCTCGTAGTTGTTCTTTTCCAACCAGGTCGGATCGCTCTTGAACTTCGGTTCAAGCTCTTCCTCGACGATACGCTCAGGCACGTTCCAAAATGGATTGATGATCAGGTGGTCCATCTCCGCCATTTGGATCGGGGTGGCGTTGGGCATGACCCACTTTTTGGTCTTGGCGTCGCACTGACGGACGGTGTTGCCTACGACCACACGGAACCGCATCGCCAGCGTGTGTTTTTCGTATATTTCGGCGTGAAAGTCCGGAATGTTCACGAACACGTAGTCCGGCTCATTCGCATACCGGGACTCTCGCCAGCGCTCGAGCGTGGTCACGATCTGTTCGATACGCCGTGAGACGGAGACATTGAGCGAGCGCCACACCGCCGCGTTCCCGCCTGCATCGGCGTTGAATTGGTGGGTGGCTTGGAATGCGTGGAAGGCGTCGACCAATGCCGCGTCTGCAGTGTTGATCTCGTTGGCCGAGGCGCTGGATGCCGGGGTCTCAAGGTAGCCTTCCACAGCCAAACGGCGTCGCAGGTCGCCAATGCGTGGGCTTCGAGCGCCGATCTCGACCGTGGTTTGTGACACGGATTTCCAGCCACCGTCGGCCGCGATCGCACGGTACCGCGCCAATGCGGCAACGAGTCGCTCATACTGGGGATGAGGCGGCTCCAGCCGTTTGAGCACCGATGCGATCTGTTCTGACGTGGTCGCACGGGCTAGGTCGTCGAAGGTTTCCTGAAGGCGGCTGTAGATGAGTGCTTTGGATCCTCCCGCCTCCTTGAGATCCCGCCAGTCCTGGCGGTTGAGGTTAAAGTGCTTCATGTCGCGCGCGTACCGCAAGATCCCGTCAGCCGTACGCAATTCGAGTTCGGCGGAGTCGACCGCAGTCTTGGCGAACTTCGCCTGGTACGCACGCACACGCTCGGTCACGCGTGGGACCGGTGAGCCCTGCGCAGCCACGATCGCCTTGACGAGCTGGTCGTACGTTTCGGGTTTTGACGGCGAGAGGTTGCGGTTCTTGAGCCATTGAATCAACGCTTCGGCTTCGTTCCCAGTCAACGTCAGATCGGGCGGCGTCGATTTATCATCGAGCTCCGCGAGCCGGGTCGCCAACGTCTGGATCATCGAGACGTGATACGGGGAGGGATCCAGCGCATGTTTGTCGGCTTCAAGCAGAACTTTGAGCGCGACTTCACCGCGTGGCCTCAGGCCGCTGGATTGTGCAAACACCTTGCGGTAATCACGCGAGGCGTAGATGGTTTGGAACAGGTCGGCATACTTGATTCCGCCAGCAATTCGCGCGTTCCACCCGCGTTTCGATTCGACCTCCAACCGCTTTTTGATTTCTTGGCCGGTGGTCTGAGCCTCGGCTTGGTCCATCACGTCGCTTGGGAGGGAGACAAGGATGCCCTCGACGAACACGCGAGTAGGATCCGAAGGGAGCGGTGGCGATTCGATGACTTTCGCGTCCCGGCATGACACAAGAGCGCTCGCGCTGAACACGAAAAGCAGAACTAATAAGGTGCGTTTCATTGAGACGAAAAACCACAGAGCGCTTGGGAAGACCGGACGCGAGTGTAACATCGTCACCGTGCGAATCAAAAAGTTGCCCCTACATGTCACGACATCAAACGCAGGGCGCGAGGCTGACTCGGCGACCCAACGGACCGGGTTGGCCTCAGGCAGAAGCGGTGGATTTCTGCGATTCCTTGACCAAGATGAACGCTTTGTGCACGCCGGCTGCAAACGCGACGTTTTCCTCGAGGGGGCGGGATGTGTAAGGCTCGATCCTGCAATCCAAGACGTCCGACCATCGGATTCCGGCCGGAAACTCGACATCCAGGCCATTGCTCTTGGCTTCAGCGACCTCTTGGCCAGACGCCGAATCGAACAAAAATAGCTTCTTCGATGTGCTGCTCATTTGGGATTCTCCATCCATTCTTGGGGTGACAGACGAGGCGAGGCGGTATATCACGGGATAACACTGGTCCACATTATAAATTTTTGACAAGCGCAGCACTCGTGCGAACCTACGTGTGAGAGCGGATTTTCCAAGCGCCTGTGTCTGTAAGATCCAATTTCTTGACACTCCGGAAAGCGGCATGGCAGCATGCCTCAAGACTACTTAACCGGCGACATTGAGAGGTTTTTGGCATGGCCAAGGGACGAAATTGCATTGGCCTTGATATTGGTTCGAGCGCCGTCAAGCTGTGTGTCCTTAAGGAAGTTAAGAAGGGCATGCAGGTTCAGGTGTTCGACCAAGAGCAATTGCCACCTGAGACCATCGTGGATGGGGCTCTCATGAACGCGTCGGTCGTGACTGACGCCGTGATGCAGCTGCTGTCGCGAAACAAAGTGCGGCTCAAAGATTGCGCGCTTAGCGTTTCGGGCAACACCGTTATTATCAAAAAGATCACACTTCCGCTGATGACCCAGGAAGAACTCGAAGAGTCCATCCAGTGGGAGGCGGAGCAGTACATCCCGTTTGACATCAAAGATGTTTTCATCGGGTTTGAGGTGGTGGCGCCACGCACCGATCAGGGGCAGATGGATGTCGTGCTCGTCGCGGCCAAGCGCGAGATGATCAACGACTACACATCGGTCGCCCATGACGCCGGTTTGACGCCGAACGTTGTGGATGTCGACGCGTTCGCGATCCAGAACTGCTACGAGGCCAATTATGGCTTCCACCGCGGTGAAACCGTGGTGCTGTTGGACATTGGGAACTCGGTCGTGACGATGAATGTCGTGACCGACGGGATCACGATGTTTACGCGCGATCTGTCGATGGGCGGCAGCGACCTTACCGAAGACATCCAAAAACAGCTCAACATCACCTATCAAGAGGCAGAGCTTTACAAGATGGGTGGCTCACCTGGGGCAAACACCGATGAAGTGTTGCCGCACGAGGTGGAAAAGATCATCGGTGAACGTGCCGAAGACATGGCCGCGGAGATCCAGCGTTCGATCGACTTCTACGCGGCGACCGCCGCCGACAGCCGCATCGACCGTATCGTGGTCACCGGTGGAACCGCTGCGATTCCCTCGTTGGTTCGCATCATCGCGAGGACGAGTGGAGTGCCCGCTGAGTTGATGAACCCGTTCAGAAACATCACGTACGATGAACGCCAGTTCTCACCTGATCGGATTCAGAAGTTTGCGCCAATCGCCGCGGTTGCGGTCGGTTTGGCCTTGCGCAGGACAAACGAACGATGATTCGCGTCAACCTACTTCCCATAAAGCAGCAGCGCCGTCGCACCGCGGGTAAGACCCAGCTTGGTGCCTTTGTGGTTCTGCTCGTTCTCCTGATCGGCGTGCTCGGACTTGTGTGGGTGACCACAGAGGCCGAGCTCTCGGATCTCAAAGAGGATGTGGCGACAAATGAGCGCGACGTCAAGGCAGCCAAAGCCGAGGTCAAAGATGCAGAACAATTGCAGAAAGACCGTGACGAGCTGACCCAGCAACTCAAGATCCTCGATGAGTTGGAAAAGCAACGCTCCGGGCCTGTTCGCGTGCTCGACGAGCTCCAATCGATGGTCTCACCGCCCCGCAACGAAGAGGACCGGTTCGCGCAGCTGCGCAAGAATTGGAACGTTGAGTGGGATACACGTCGACTGTGGATCGAGTCGTTCAAGGAGACCAATGGGACGTTCAGCCTCAAGGGGAGCGCGGTCAACGCCGACGATGTTGCGGAGTTTCTGCAGCGGCTATCGACGGGACAGTACTTCTACGATGTCGAGCTGGATGTTGTGACGGCGGTCGTGGCCAAGTCCCAAGACGGCAATCGCACGGTCAACTTCGATTTGCGCGGCAAAGTCAGCTACTCCGGGCGCCCAGCGCCAGGTTCCGAACCCGCTGTGCCTGCGAAGGGCAAGAAGAAAAAGGGCTGAGGGAGATCATCCGATGAACGATTTTGTCGACAAGTTTAACGCCGTCCCGCTCGCACAGCGCATCTTCGGCCTGATCGCGCTCATGGTGCTCATCGTTGCAGGGTTTTATTTCCTGCTGCTTGAGCCTCTGAACACTGATATTGCCAACCAACAGACGAAGTTGGTCGAGCTGCAGCGGGAAAAGGAGCGGCTCGAGCAGCTCAAGCGCAATCGCGCGATCGTGATTGCACAGCTTGAGAAACTCAAGGCCCAACTTCTGATCGCGCAAGAGAAGCTGCCGCAGGATGCGGAGATCCCCAGCTTGTTGCAGCGTATCCACAATCAGGCGAAGACGGCGGGCTTGGACATCAACAAGTTTCGTCGCCTGCCTGATCGGCCACAGCAGTATTACATCGAGATTCCGGTCGAGATGGAGCTGCGAGGCACCTACGACGAGCTTGCGAACTTCTTGTATTACGTTGGCCGCATGACTCGTATCGTCAACGTTAAGAACCTCGACATGACACGCGTCAACAAAGGGCTGACGCCAGATGGCGAGCTCGCGATCAAGGCGCAGGGGACGACATTCCGTTATGCCAAGCCAGGCGCCGCCTCCACGTCGAAAAAGGGTAAGAAGAAATGAGAAGTCTTTTTTCTCACAGATTGCTGCTCGCCGCTGTGGTCGCTTTGGTTGCCGCTGGATGCGAGGAGGAGCTTCAGGCTCCACCACCGAAGCCACCCGCCAAAGAAGAGCAGAAGGTTGAGGAGGTGCCGACCCCTGAAGTATCGGAAGCGTCTTCGTCGGAGTACGTGCGTCCAGAGTACCCGAACTCGCAACGACGAAACCCGTTCCAACCGGATCCCGAAGTCGTGACGCCGCAAGCGCGCTCGGTCGAGGGTGAGGTCCGTGAGCTGGAGCCGCTGGAACAATACGCTTTGGGTCAGCTGAAATTGATGGCGATCATCAGTGAAGTGGCGGTGCCTATTGCGATGTTCAGGGATCCGACGGGTTTTGGACATTTCGTCAAAGAAGGCGACCGGATTGGGCGAAACAGCGGCGTCATCTCCGATATTCGTGACAACGAAGTGGAAGTGCTCGAAGGTGGGGATGACGAAGACTCCCAGACGCTTCAGCGCATCGTTCGGCTTCGTGACACCGAGCTCTCCACCGGGGACAGCGGGTTGTCGGATGAGGAGAAGGCCGCACTGGAGCGATTGCTTCAAACCGACGAAGGCCGAAAGGCACTTCAGCGGACGTTTGAGGACAACGCGGCTGGGGCGAATGCAGTGGAACAGCAGCAGCAGGAACCTACGCAAAGCGGTGGAGATCCGCGCTTTGGCGGATTCGCGCCACCTGCTGAGAATTAGCGATAACGTTTGAATTACGGGGCATTGCCTCGCCGGCCTTTGGGTCAGATAAGGAACTGAGGAGTCACATGATGCGATGGAAGCTGGCCATTTTATCTCTGTGTTTGGGGCTTAGCGCGGCTACCCCAAGCTTCGCACAGAGAAGCGGGTCCACCGTGGAGTCCCGAGTCAACGCCGTTGGTGCCTTCAAGATTGAAGAGCAAAAAGACGGTACTTTGGTTCGCATAGGGGGCACCTCGGTTCCGACGTTCTCCGTTTTCAAGCTCAACGATCCGCCTCGACTGTTCATCGACATTTCGAACAGTGAATTGCAGGACGATGTGCAGACGGTCAAAGTCAACAACGGCGTGATATCGCAGGTGGCGATGCTCGAGTTCAAGGACAATATCCAGTCCGTGACTCGCGTCATCATCGGCTTTGACTCTCCAGCGCATTACGACGTGCGTACGGAGGGTCGCGACGTTGTCGTGTTTGTTGACGGCGCGAACCGTCGCAACACCTCCGTGGTGGCGCAGAACGGCGTCGACCCAGAGGACGTGCGCAAACTTGAAGCACGCTACCAAGCAGACCTCAACGCGACCAAAGGTGCGTACACAGACGCCGTCGCGCAGTTGGATGCGACCCGAAGCAAGCTGGAGGATGCGCAGCGCGAGCTCAAATCGCTTCAACAGCGTGCCAACAACACGCAGGGCGACGAAAACGCACGCGTGCGCGCCGAAATTGACGCGAAGACCGCGGAACTCTCGCGCTACAAGGCTGAAGTTGCCTCCGGCTCGCAGAAAGTCTCGAAACTTGAGGCGTCGGTTGCGGATCTGACGCGCGAGCGAGACCGCTCTCCGCGAGCGCGCCAAAACGGCGACCGCGCAGCGTGACGAGGCCCTCGCGCTCGCGAAGCAGAAGGAAGAAGAGGGTGCCCTCGCGCGTCGCAAAGCCGATGAGTTGGCGAAGTCGCTTGAGTTGACACGTCGAGATCTCGAAAAGGTCGCGCAAAACTCGGACGGCCTGCGCCAGAAACTTGAGTCGGCGAATACCCAGGCGAAGACGGCAAGCGACGAAGTCGTCAAGGCCCGCGAAGAGCTTGCACTTGCTCAGGCCCGCGAATCCGACCTCCGTGCTCAGGTCGAACGGCTGAAGCGTAGCGCCAACGCGGGTGACGAGGGTGCAAAGGCGGAGCTTGCCAAACTCGAAGGCGACCAACAAGCGTTGAGAAAGGAGCTTGTCACACGCGAGAGTCAGCTCGACCGCGCGCGTCGCTCGGCCGCCGAAGCCAGCGAAAAGCTTGCCGTGGCCCAAAAAGCGTTGGAGTCACGTGATCAGGAGATTGCGAAACTGCAAGACCGGCTCGCACTCTCCGAGTCGGCTCGCGATCGCGAAGTCGCCCGTGCCAACGCCGCAGCGCAGCAACGTGTGCAGGCGCTTGAGGCCGCTTTGGCGGAGGCCAAACAAAACAACGCACCCAACACCGCAGAGAAACAGCTTGTTGCTGTCCAAGCTGAGCTTGAAAAGGCCAAGGCGGAGGTGACGCGACTTCAGAAGGCTCAGCCGACTCAGGTCGCGCGCGCTGTGGCCGTCGACGCTGAAAATGCCGTCCGCGGAATTCGGCTCGAGAACGTCGGCGAGCGCACACGGATTGTTGTGGAGCTCGATCGGCCGGGGAACTTTGAGACGCTTCCATGGACGGATTCTCGCGCCGTCATGATCCTCAACGGTGTTCAGTTGCCCAAGGCACTTGAGAAAACGCTCGCGACCAAGGGTGACGCCGGTGCCGTGCGTTTTGTGTCGTCCTACCGTGACCGAGAAGGTCGTGTGCGCCTCGAGGCCGAACTCGACGGGTCAGCGACCGAGCTCGTGCGCCAGGACGGAAATACGTTGGTTTGGGAGTTCGCATCCAAAGAGCCTAGCCAGCAACGTGTGGACTGGGGCGAGGAGCAAACCCGCCCAGTTGCGGACGGTTTCACGGCCGCACCACCACGTTATCCATCGGTGGTCACGGACCCCACGCAGGTCAGCACAGTTCCTGGGATGAGTCGTAAGCGCATCACCATCGACCTTCGTGGCGCGGACATTCAAAACGTCCTTCGTCTTCTGGCCAAAGAGGGCGGCGTCAACATCGTGTCCGGCGAGGGGGTCAGTGGAGACGTGACCATCCGGTTGCGCAGTGTTCCGCTTGATGAAGTGTTCCTGACGGTTCTTCAAGCGCGCGGTTTGGGCTTTGAGAAACGAGGCAACGTCATCCGCGTTGCGCCTCAATCCGTGCTCTTGGCTGAGCAAACACGTCGCTCCGAAGCGCGGGCTGCCAACGAGCGCACGCGCCCGCTGGAGGTGTTTTTGCTCCCGGTGAACTATGCGGAAGCCAAACAGATGTCCACACAGGTTGCCTCGCTGCTCAGCCCTCGAGGTACGGTAAGCGTCGACCCACGCACGAATACGCTTGTTATCAAGGATATCCCTGACAACCTGGCTGCGGTGCGGGCTCTCGTTGAGAGCCTGGACTCGCAGGTGCCTCAGGTGCTCATTGAAGCGCGAATCGTTGAGACCAACGACACCTTCACGCAGAGCTTGGGTATCCAGTGGGGCGGTGACGCGACGTGGGCGCAGTCCAACGGAAATCCTACCGGTCTTTTGTTCCCAAGTGTTCTCGGTATTGCCGGTGGTGCGACGGATAGCAAGACACCCACAGCCGGCACAAGCTCAAACCCCAACTTCGCGGTCAACCTGCCGACAGCGGTGGGTACAGGGTCCGGTGGTTCGATCGGTCTGACCATGGGCAGCATCGGTGGCGCGGTGAACTTGAACCTTCGTCTGACCGCACTTGAATCTGCCGGTCACGCGAAGATCGTCAGCTCGCCAAAGATTCTGACTTTGGACAACACACCAGCAACCATCTCGCAGGGCACAAGCATCCCCGTCAGCGTGGTCAGTGCTGCGGGTGTCCAGACGGTGTTCGTGGATGCGTCCATCGAGCTTAAGGTGACGCCGCACGTCACCCCAGATGGCAACATCCAATTGAAGATCTCGGCGTCGAAAAACGAGCCTGACTTCCAGAACACTGGCGCTCGTGGTGACCCCACGATTATCCGCAAGCAAGCCGATACCGAGCTCCTCATCAAGGATGGCGACACCACGGTTATCGGCGGCATCTACACGCGTAACTCGGGTTCGAACATCGCCGCGGTGCCGTTCTTCCATAAAATTCCGATTCTCGGGTTCTTCTTTCGGACTCAAGCCGAGAGCGACCGTCGTACGGAGCTGCTGATCTTCATCACCCCGAAGATCGTCAACCGCGCCGAGTCGATTGGACAGGATTCGAAGTAATTCGCATTTGGTGCGAGGCCTGATATGATGAAACGAGAAAAAATGAAGAACAATTCGACACTGGAGTCACCGATGAAACGAATCGGACTCGGAGTACTACTCTTGGCTGCTGTTCCTATGACAGCGTGCGTCGAGGCCGACCCCTCGCTTGTGCTGAGTGCGCCGTTGTTTGCAGTGTGCACCGAGGATGAAGCAGCGGGTGTGAGCTGTGAGTTCAACACAGACATGCCTCCTCAGGCGTACATGCCCACGATCAACCTGAACGCGCTGAGCACAGCGGGGCAGCCGTTGGGACGAATCAATCAGTTCACGCTCGGCGCAAACCTGGTTAACCGTTTGCAGAAGAGTGACACCTATTCGCCCATCGGCGACGGGGTGAATCTGCGCACGGACCAAAACATTGTGCAGCTGAACTCGTTCACGATTGAGTTCCCTCCGAGCGACAATTTGGCGGGTCTTGACGCGCTGGATACGGAAGCTCCCTACGTCGTGCAAGTCGGTTCGGATGGGTCTGAGTCAGGCGCGGCAGTCACAATCATTGACCCGACGACCATCGCCAACTGGAAGACAGTGTTCGGTGCCGTGTCTGGCGGTCAGGGCGCAGCGATTGTGCCCGTCAAGATGAGGCTGTGGGCGTCCGGTACTACCGTAGGCGGCGAGGTGGTGGAGTCCAACATCCTTGAGATTCCCATGCAGGTTTGTACATCATGTGATCTCCCTACCACCCCCCTCGGCGTTATCAATTGATGCCCGCTTGGCACGATCACAGCCCCCTACGGGGCTTTTTTTGTTTCTTGGTTGTTTCGGAAAAAAAACGATGGCACGAATGAGCGGTCTTTTGGAGGAAGAGAATGGCTGACACACGTGTACCGATTGGCATCATTGGCGGAAGTGGCTTGTACGAGATCGATGGCGTTAAGATCCTTGAGGAGCGCCACATCGACACGCCGTTCGGCAAACCTAGCGCACCGATCGTGATCGGAGAGCTCGACGGCCGTCGGATTGCCTTCTTGCCGCGTCATGGCGTGCACCACGAACACAATCCTTCGGTCGTGCCTTACCGCGCAAACATCTGGGCTCTGAAGAGCCTTGGGGTGTTTTGGGTGGTCACAGTCAGCGCTGTAGGTTCGCTGAAGCAGGAGATCGTCCCCGGGCACTTCTGCATTCCCGATCAAATCATCGACAAGACGCTGAAACGTCCCAACACGATGTTTGACGAGATCGCGGTTCACGCCGGTCTTAGCCATCCGTTTCACCCGATGTTGCGTGCGGTTCTGCTGGAGGCGGTCAAGGCCGAGGGTATCACCGTTCATGACGGCGGCACCTACGTGTGCATGGAAGGTCCTGCCTTCTCCACGGTCGCCGAGAGCAACCTGCACCGCTCTTGGGGGGCGAGCCTGATCGGCATGACAGCCATGCCGGAGGCGCGTCTCGCACGTGAGGCCGAGATGTGTTACGCGACCATCGCCCTGCCCACGGACT
Source organism: bacterium (assembly GCA_041390025.1). Lineage (GTDB taxonomy): Bacteria > Myxococcota_A > Bradymonadia > Bradymonadales > Bradymonadaceae > JBFFMO01. The sequence continues at coordinate 57,665 of JAWKQR010000030.1, read as the reverse complement.
ACGACGTTTGGCACGAAGACGACCACGTCGACGTCAGTAGCGTTCTCGCGGTCATCAAGCAGAATGTTGAGAACGTGCGTAAGGTGCTGCGGCGTGTGATTCCAGCGATTCCACTTGAGCGCGAAACGGAGTGCGATGCGTATTCCGCGCTGCAATACGCGATCATGACCAAACCCGAAGCGATTCCGGCCTGGACCCGCGAGAATCTGGACATCATCCTGGGGCGTTACCTAGGCTGACGTGCGGGTGACGTCGATGGCCCACCCGAACGTGGCGACAAGCTCCTCAAGGAGCCACGCTAGAATTCGTTCTTCATCGCTTGTCACCTTGGCAAGGGGCGCGAAGTCTCGGAATTTTCCCGCATCGGGCGCGTTCGCTTGGGCATCGTCGAGGAATTCGATAGTCAAGCCGATGACACCCTCGCACAGATTCAATAGCTCGGTTCGGACCGCTTCGGGATTGCTGCGGCGTCGATCGGCTGAGATGATCCAACGGTTCATTTTTCAGCCTCTTGGATAGTCGTCATGTCGGAAGTCCTTAAAGAAACCTACGAGGTTCAGCACGTCCTTGGCGAAGGCGCGCTCGGCAGAACGATGTTAGCCTTCGACCGAAGCCGCTCGAATGCGCCAGTTGCGGTCAAGGAGTTGTTGCCAAGCCGCATGAAGCGTTGGAAGGATTTAGACCTTTTTCATCGCGAATGCAGCACACTTCAGGCGCTGTCCCACCCCGGAATACCCCGTTACTACGACGACTTCGTGATCGAGGGGGACGAGGGCGCGCCGCCCCGTCTGTTTCTCGTACAGCAGTTTGTTGACGGCAAGTCCTTGCAAGACCTGTTGGACGAAGGCGAGCCGTTTGACGAACCCAGGGTGCGCGATCTTCTTCGGCAACTGCTCGAGATCTTGGATTATTTGCACTCCCGCAATCCTCCAGTCATTCACCGTGACATCAAGCCTGCGAATTTGATGTTATCCCCTGACGGCCGGCTAATGCTGATTGACTTTGGTGCCGTTCGCGAGGCCGTGACGTTCGACGGTGTGGGCTCGACCATTGTGGGGACGTTTGGGTACATGCCGCCTGAGCAATACGCGGGACAGAGTGTGCCGGCGACCGATTTGTTTGCTGTGGGCGCGACGTGCGTCCAGTTGCTTACCGGCAAGCCACCATCGGAGCTCTTTGAGGGCCTGCATCAATTCAAGATTCCGTCGGATCTCCCGGTGACCTTGGGATTTGAGAACTTGTTACTGCGATTGACCGAACCCGATGTGGAGAAACGATTCCAAACCACGAGGGAGGTTCTTCAGGAACTCGATCTTGAGTTTCTCATGGTTCCAAAGGACGAGATTGTCGGGGCTCTGCCGATTCCTCACGAGATACGGCCCGCGCCGCGGCCTTTCCCTGGCTTTTTTCTTAGGGATGCCTACCACGGGCGTAGCCATCTGATTGTGGTCATCATGTGCGTGTTTGGCGTGCTGTTGACGGCTGTTTTCCCGGTCGTCGTGATCGCGACAAACCAGCCCGCATTCGCTGTGCTGGGGGGCTTTGCGGTTCTGATCGCAATGTTGCTCTCAGCGACGGTTACCAAGAAGGCACGCACCGAGATCGACGTCTATCGACGGGGTTCCTACGCACTCGGAGAAGTGACAGGCGTCTTCTGGAGCAGCAATTCCAATGCGACGAACCTCACATACCGGTATCGCGTTGGAGACCAGTTTCAACACGGGTCGGTGTCGACGGTGGACAAGACCTACTCGGAGCTAAGTCCTGGGGATCCTATCGGTGTGATCTATTTGCCGGAGCTACCGAGCGAGCACGTGATGTACGCGGTGCCTCGCGCGTGGGCACAGACGCAGAATGTCGGTGTGAACCAACGCCTATTGGACACGTCCAAGACTTAGGCGTCGACTTTCTCACGCGCGGTGTCGATGAGTTGTTCACCGCGGGCGCGGGCTTCTTCGAACTGTTCGGCGCCGCGATCTCGAATGTCCGAGATGCGATGGCGGATGTCGTTTCGCAGTTCCTCACCGCGTTTGGGGGCGAACAGTACGCCAAGTACTGCGCCTACCGCGATGCCCGCGCCAAACACACCAAGCGCGGGTAGCATGATCTCCATCGTGGACTTTCGCGGTTCGAGGCCCAGCCGGTCTAAAACTGCATCTACGCCTGAGTCGTAGGTGCTGGTCATGGAGCGCTGCGCTTGTTCGAGTGCTTTTTTCCAATCCATTTGATCTCTCCTGTTCATGATTCTTCCGAAAGTAGTTCAGCCGGCGCGGTCAGGCTTTTGAGTTGTGATGCTGCCAAGGGTACAAAAAGGGCCCGCATCCCGATCCGCACAATACGTCGTGTAAATGGGGTGGGAAGGCCCCCCGCCACGAGGTAGCCGGCCGCCGCCGCCACCCCCATGGCAAGGTAGGGATGGTCTTTAATGACCTGCGTGACACTCTGCGCGTCCCACTGTGGTGTGTTCGGGTTCATGTGTCTCCTAGAGTAGCCAACGGCGTTTTGCGAGTTTGCCAATGAGGTAGCCAACAGCGAATGCCCCCGCGACGCACGCGACAGGGTGCTCCTCCACGACCTGCATGGCTTTTTGATTCAGATTGTAGGCTTGGTCGCGCAGGTCACGATAACGCTCCTCGATCTCGTGGTAGCCTTCAACGAGGCTCGCTGGACTCTTCGCCGATTTTTCTGTGCTGTCGGTCATTGGTTGCTCCGTTTCACTTCAATCCAAAATACAATCCAAGGGCGAGTCCTAAACCGACGGCTTTCGCGGGGTTGGCGCGAATCCAAGCTCTACCGTCGAATCTTCGCGAGACCTCATCCTCAAGCGTCTCCAACTGAGCCTCGATGCGCTCTCGCGTCGCATGAATGCGCGCCTGAATGGCTTCAACTTCAGAACCGTAGTCCTGATTCACGACGTGTGTTGAGAGTTCGGTACTTGCTTGGTCGCCCACTGTCGACTCCGTTCCAATTCGTTTCCGGCCAATCTTGGACCGAGTTCATCCTCTTGAATTCGTCGCGCAACAATCGCGAACGCGCGCAACCCAAAACCTAAATGAATGCCACACAAGACCGATGCGCTCACCGCCATTCCCAAAAGCCCAAACGCCCAACCAGCGAACAAGATCGCGGCGAGGTTGAGCAGCGCAAATCCTAACAGGGAAATTATCGCAAAAAATGCCAGAGCGAACGCGTACCTTGCGGCGATGGCGGTGTCTCGCTTGAGTTCGACGCGGAAAAGCGTCAGGTGCTCGCGAAACAGCGACACGACGTCCTCGGTGAGCGTTTGCATGACGCCCACCAGAGAATTCTCGGTCCGTCTGGTGTCCTTAGGAATCATGGCGTGATGGTAATCGTCGCTAGACCAATCTGGCTCACTTTTTCGGTGGGTTCGCCGTTGTCGCCATCGACCGTGACAACTTCGGCTCCTAGGCTGTATTCGCCCTCTGTCAAACCTTGAAACCAACTCGTGGCGATGGTCGACAGTGTAATGGTGTCTCCTACGAGCGCGGACGACTGGTACACGCCATCCACATTGTTTGCTTCGATGAATACACGCGTTCCGTCGACGTTGATGGGGTCGTTGAATCCGGCGACGGTCAACGTCACGGTCACGAACTGGTCGGTCATGCCCGTCGAGGTTGCCGGCACGGAGTCAGGCGATATCGACATGGACACGATTTCGGGTCCGTTGTTTAGCAAATCTTCCCCGCAACCAGCACCAAACGCCAACGCTGCAGCGACAATCATCCACTTCAACGATTTCATGGCTCCTCCGTTCGTAAATCGCTGGCTTGGTTGTATCATCTTGTCCCACACGATGCATCCATGACCCATGATTGATTCACTGCACAAACTGAAGCCGGGGCGTTGCTGCACCGCGGGGCGGATTGCGACCTCAAACGGTCAGTGCCTCTTGGTCAACGCTGACACGGCGGTTGCGTTGAGCGGCGTCGACCTCCCCGAAGGCACGCTCGTCAAGGTGTCGGGAGAGTACGATGGCGAACGTCTTCGGGTTGAGGGCCTCACGGTCGTGCACACACCGACTGCCCGCGACGAGACGCACACCGGCATTCCACTTGGCGCGGCGTTACGCGCGCGGGCTGCAATGTATCGTGAGCTGCGTGGGTACTTCGAACGGCATGATTTCCTTGAGGTCGAGACACCGGTACGGGTCATGGCGGCGGGGACAGATCCCTACCTTGAGACCGTCCAATGCGGGGAATCCAGACTTCAAACGTCGCCGGAGTTCGCGATGAAGCGGCTATTGTCGCACGGTTGCGAGCGCATCTTTCAGATATGCAAAGCGTTTCGGGGTGACGAGATCACGCCGCTTCACAACCCCGAGTTTTCCATCTTGGAGTTCTATCGGGCCTGGCAACCGGTCGAAATGGTCATCGACGACGTCGAGGCGCTCGTTCGTTTGTGCGTGCCGCGCTTGAGCGAGGTCGTTTTTGAACGTCGTACGATGGCAGACGTCGTGATGTCGTCGTGCGGCTTTGACTTGCAAGCGTGCACGAGCGCAGATGCGCTGGCGCGAGAGATCTCCGCGCGTGGACTCTTTACCCCCCGGGCAACCGACGGGTGGGAGGAGATGTTTTTTGAGTTGATGGTCACGTGCATCGATCCCTACCTTAGCGGCCAACCACCGACATTCGTCACCCACTGGCCTGCTCAATTGGCCGTCCTCGCTCGCCGCGACCCAAACAACGCAGACGTAGCGCTGCGATTTGAGCTTTATGTGGAAGGGATCGAGATCTGCAACGGATTCGAGGAACTGACAGACCCGACCGAGCAACGCACGCGTTTTCAGGCTGACATGGACTATCGGTCTGCCCGCGGGCTTGGTTACGAACCGATGCCGGAAGCTTTCTTGAGGGCGATGGAGTGGGGGTTGCCCGAGTCGTCGGGCGTGGCCGTTGGCCTAGACCGCCTGCTAATGCTTCGCCTTGAAACGCGAGCGATCCGTGATGTTTTGCCGTTTTGGTGGGGAGCGCAGAGGTTCTAGTTTTCTTCCGGGGCCTTCTTTGGTTCGGGCGCCTTGCTTGGGCCGGCGGCTGCGGCCGCAGATCCCTTGAACTGAATTCGGTCAAAGGTTCCACCGAGTGTAAATCCGTACCAATCTCGGGCCTTACCTTTGCGGAATTCATTGACGTTGAGCAGCGGCGCAATGTTGTTCTTCTTCACAAACTGGTCGTCGAGCTGCAGGCGCATCTTCACGTCGGGCCTCGACCGCGCAGCGCGTCCGGAGGTCGCGATGTCTCCCCAAGCTTCCAATCGAATGTCACGACCGCTTGATTCGAGCTTTTTGATCTGCAGTTTGTTTGACTTGCCGTCGCCGGACATCGCCATGTCGACGGCGAGCGTGCCGAAGTTCGTCTGGGGAATCTCAAAATACGTCATTGGCGGAAATTTATCCGTCATGATGGTTGCAGGGCCGATCGTGAGCTGCGATCCCGAAAACTTCAGATAACCGCCCTTGGGCTGCATTTTGGAGTCCAACGTCCATTGCACCTCACCCGAGAGCGTTCCGAAGAAGGGCATGCCCGTGAATGCGGCAATCGACGGGGTTGCTCGTAGGTCGAGCTCCGAAAAATCCGCATCGATCGCAATCTCTTTGCCGATGGCCACGGTTCCATCGATGGTGCCGCCTTCGACGTCGATTTCAAAGGACACCGTAGGAGCGAGATTCAACAAGCTACTCAACGGGGCCAGACGCGCGCTCACGCGCTCAATTCTGACCTTCATCGGAAGGTCGACAGGGATATCGGGGTCTTCAGGGATCTCTTGGACCTTGCGCTCTTCGATCTGCACGCCCTTGAGGCTCAACCCAGGAAACCACCAAAAATCGAGCTCGTCGATACGGACCTTGTATTTGGGCCCGAGTGCCTTTTCCGCCTGAACCGTCGCGATTTCGCGAATCTGGTCGTCTGGAAATCCGACGATCACCGAAATCGCGAAGGCGAGCAGCCCCGCCAGGAAAAATGACGCGAAACGAATGAAGGGTTTGTCGAGCCAAGCAAGCATCAGGTGGCCTTTTCTTTCTTAACGAAGGTCGAGACCGTGACCACGGCACGAATCTCCCCAGGCTTCTTTTGATCGCGGACATCGAGTCGCTTGATGAAGACTGGCTCAGGTGATTTTTCAATTCGGTCGAGTAGGTCTAGCAACTTGGTCATTTCCGCGTCACGAATCTCGACGCGTAATTGTTTCTCCAAAATGATCGGACCGTCGTCCTTTTTGCCAGAACCCCCGAACGGCAACGAGCTTTCGTCGTAGCTGGTCACGGTGATCTGTGCAGCCGCTGCGTGCTCAGCAACAAAACTCGTCAATTTGAGATTGTTGGTCGCGAGCGTTTCTTCATCGATCTTTTTGTGACTCTTCTTTTCTGTTTTGCTCGCCTTGCGACTGACAAACTCCGGGCCTGCCACGGCCAGATAATCCAGCGCGGACTTGTAGTTGTTTGCCTCTTCGTCGATGGAATCCATGCTTGCGCGAAACTGCAGGACGGACACAGCGACGGCGAGCACAGCGAACGTCACGCCGAGCGCGATGATGTAGCGTCGCTCGGAAGCCGTGCGATTCGTCCAAAAAGATCCTTTGGCGTTTGCCGCGAGTTTAGGCGAGGTTTTCACGAGCACTCCGTTGCGATTTGCAGCTCGAATTCGGCTTTTCCGTCGGTCTTAACCTTGAGTTTGTCCTTCTTAATGGACTTCAAACACTCGATCGTTTCCAAGTCCGACACGATACGGTCCACGGCCTGTGCATCCGAGGTTTCACCCATGATCTGAATCACCTTTCGGTCGATATCGACCTCAAAACGGTCGAGCTTCAGTTCAATGTCTGGTGAGACCTTGGAGGTCACCATATGCATCAGTTCATAGGCGCTGACCTTGGGGACAAACGAGGCGACCTCACCTTCGTCGCCAGCCGCCAAACGTTCAATGTCTCTCTTCTTGGTCAACTTCTGGCCAAAAATGGCTTGCGTTTGTGTTTGCAGGGTTTGGCGCATGGCATCCCGGCGCGCCTCGTAACTCTTCTTCTGCAAAAGCAACACGGTTCCCAACGCCAACAAAACCATGAGCGTCGCGACGCCAAACAAAAGGGCTTGCCGTCGGACGTACGCAGATTTGCCCCGATACGCGAACTCCCCTTGTCGGAGGTTGAGCAATCGGCCCGCGTTTTTCTCGTCGTGTGCGGCCATCAACCCAAGCGCGACCGCCGACTGTTCGCTTTGACGCAGGCGTTTGACCGGCACTCCGAGTTCACCCTCAAGATACCGATCGATGCCTTTGATTGCCGCGGTTCCGCCCGTGATGAAAAGGGTAGGGACTTCGACGCGTTCTTTCGCAAACAGGCCCTGGAGGCTTCGCCGCACCTCACGAACCAGGTTCTTGGTCACGGAGATGACCGCGTCGCTCATCAAGCGCATCTGGTCATTGGGGGCCTCGGAGGCGTTCACAACGGCCGCGTATTGGTGTTTGACGCGTTCTGCTTCGTCGAGGGGCAGGCGGAACATCTTGGCCACGGCCTCGGTGATTTGTCGGCCGGCGACCTTGATCGTGCGTGACATGACGATGCGCTCGCCGTTGACGACAACCATCCGTGCGTGTTCGTGCCCAATATCGAGCACGGCATGGATTCCCGGTCCCAACGTGCGAAGGTGAAGTGCCAGCGCGTTCTCGGGTACAAGCAGCTTGGCCGGCGAGGTGGCGACACGCTCCATCTGCTCAAGGAACTCACGCACGACCGTTTTGCGGGCGAAACCGACGACCGCTTCGTGCCCCGCGTCGCGCGCTTGAATCTGGAAATCCCACACCACTTCGTTCATGGGCACGGGCAAGCGGTCCGTCATGAGATGAGGCAGCACGCTCGACGCTTTCGCGCGTTCGGCAAAAGGAACCTCAATGTGCAGCGTCACCGCATGTGTCCCCGGAAGATTGGTCACGGTGGTGTCGTCGCCCGTCCCAATTCGGGCCAACAGGCGGCTGGTGGCCTGGGCCCATGGCAGCAGTTCTTCCGCCATGTCGATGGGGACCTCGTCCTCCGACGGTGCGGCGTCAGGAGTCGCCACGTTTGTGTTGGCGACCTCCGCGGAAATCTCGGGATGGACAACGATTTCGCTGTCCCACCCGTTCAATGTCGGATCCTTGGTGTCTGCGTACATCGCTTTGATGGACCAAGAGCCGATATCGAGAGCTATGAGCCGTTTGGCCATCTTAATACTCGCGCCAAAAAAGGTGTCGCCCCTTGGGCATTTCTTTGAATTGCTCTTGCCGTGCGGCCTTCAATTCCTTGATGGCCTCGGGGTCGGATTCGTTTTCTTCCAAGGCCTTTTCGCTTGGAAGTCGTCGCACGGTTCGGTCGAAATCGACGACCGTTTCGATCGTAGACTCTGTCGAACCGTATTTGCCGGTCGCAAAGATTCGGTAAATTCGTGGTGTCGTGGTTGTGACAGACTTCATCAGTCCCGAACGATTGAAGTCCACTGTCCACGCAGGAATCTGAGGGTTTACTGGGTCGAGCGCAAATGCTGGATTGCTCAAAACGATTTGCTGATACATCGGCGAGTACGCCAAGAATTGTGCGATCAGTTGTGGATTTTGTTTCAGGTCTTCGATGTACGACGGAAACTGGCTGACGCTGAGAAAACCAACGGGCTGTCCCTTCTTCGCGGAGGGCAGGAGCTTGCTCTCAGTGGTGCCCACGTAGGCCAACAAGACCGACAACGGGTTTTCGAAAAATGCGCGAATTCCGTCGAGCGCCAGGGCCAACAGAAGAACTTGTCCGCCGATCGTGGGATTGGTGGCGCAAGCAAGGATGCCTGCACCCGCAGCACTCTGTCCCTCAATGGCCAAATTCTGGCACAACACGGAATAAAACACGGGCGCCTGAGCGACGTTGAGGTTGGGTTTCCCGATCGGATAGACCGTGAGCTGATCCTTGAATTCGTTCATGAATGGGTCTGAAACACCCTGCACCTGGTAGAGCTCAGACACGTCGATGAGTTTCGCATTTCTGGGACGAATTTTTTGGTCCGTACGATCGTAATCGGAAAGCTCATCACCACTGTTTCCTTGGATCGTGCAGTCGTTACCAATCGCAATTCCCGATTCGTCGGGGTCCACAAAATCCATGATGTTCTGGAGCGTTTTGGCACGGTCCATCAGATTGCCAAGCGCGTCCTTTTTCTCGAACAATTCGTCGTAACGTGGGTCGAGCACCATCGCGCAGAATTGCGCAAGATCTCCCTCATCGACCTGCAGTTTCGCGAAATTGTTGACGTTGATTCTCCCGTCCTCAGGGACCACTCGGGCCGCCATCTCACCGGTAAAATCGCCAAACCCCTCCACTCCGGTGTCGCTAAGATTGATGCCGCCAATTGGGCTCTCGATCTTGCCGGAGTTGAAAGGACCGAGCAGCAAGTCCACGTACTGGTACATCTGGAAATTGCTGCGACGCATGGCGCGTCCGATCAATTGACCCATGTCGTCTTCGGTTTCCCGGGATTCGCTCTGCAGGGCAAACTGAAACGAAAGCAACAACTTGGACAGATTCACCGCCGAGCGTGCCAGGAAGTAACTCTTCAGCTGGTCGCGCTCGTTGGACGCGAGCGCAAGATTCACGCGGTTTTGATACGAATACTCCACCACCGTCGATGCGATCAGCGCGATGGTGACAATGACCATGAGCAGAGCGATGCCTCGTTTGTCCTTGGGCTTTGGAGCCGGACGTTCCGTGGCGTTTAGAACTCGCCGTGTGATGTCAGCGATCGCTCTCATTAAAAATCCATGACCTCTGTTGTTTGAATCTGAACTTGCGTCGTAAAGACCTCGTCTTCGCGCATCATGCCTTGGGGGGGCAGCGACAATCGGATCCGGATTCGCGTGGGAAGCCGTCCGGCGAATTCACGTCGGGTGGTATCCCAAGAATCCACCCATCGGCCCTGTGCGATCTCCTCGTTGGTGCCAACTTTGACCGCACCAGCATCCCAAAAATCGAATTCGAGATTCGAGATTTCTGGCAGCACAACCTGGAGGGTTCCACCGCGTGTAAGCTCATCATCCAGTGTGATGTCCTCACGCCGAACCAACGACCGCACGAGCTCACCGTCGTCGTTGCGCTCCGAGCGGATGAGGTAACCAATTTCGGCGGCGTTTCCTGCGCGTTCGCCTTCAAATGTGCGCTGATGCGCGAAGGTCGTGAAGTTGATCGAGTTGTTCTTCCCAATCAAACCGCTCTGCTTTTTCTCTTGGTTCGAAAACGCTGCTTCGGTGTCCGGGTCTTGGGTAAACTCTTCGCCAGGGATGTCCTCAAATCCAAACTCAGGACCCGCCAAGAACGCCGAACCCAGCTCGTTGGTCATGCGTTCCATGGTCACGCGCACCGCCTGATACCTCGCGGAACGCTCTTCCATGATGTCGCGGGTTTTGTACATCTGCGAGATGCTCGACCACGTCAGAGCGGACAACGACGCCACGATCGCCACGGCGAGCAAGACCTCGACGATGGTAAACCCCGAATTTGAGCGCGGGTGTTTCATGGCAATGCCGGGGCGTCGTTGAATACGTTAAATTCGTTCAAATTCGGATCAACGATGTACTGCGTCACGTGGATCGGGAATTCCGATTTTCCGTAGGGAAATTCGACGACCAAATCGACCTTTCGAACTTTTTGTCCGATGTTGTTAATCATCTCGGGGAGCTGTCCGATGAGCATCGGAAGCATCGCGCTGAACGCTGCATTTCCCTGCAATGCGCCTTGGTCACCGCCAAACAATTGCGAATTGATCTGCGCCAAAAAAGCTTCTTTGGCGGTCTCGGGAATTTCAACGAGTTTGATCTCAGCGCGCCACGTCATCTCGGGTGCGCCTTCAGCGCGGAAGTCTCCGCTGAGCGTCTGGTCGCTCGATTGAAAGCCTTCCTCGAGAATCTCGTATTCAATGTCGACCATTTTGGAGCGCGCCAATTGGCTTGCCCGCGTCATGTCGTTGGCGAACAACGCCTGCTGCGATGAATTCGCCATGGTACCCATAAGGATCGTGAGCGCGGATGCAAGAATCGCGAGCGCGATCATGACTTCAAGCAGCGTGAATCCCTTCTCATGTGCGTGGCGATTAATCATCGGATTCTTGCTCTCCAAACCCGTCGGGCGGGTCAATCTCGCCGCTACGGATGATGACTCGGCCGGTCATGGACTCGGTCATCAGGCTGTAGGCATTTCCATCGGCGTCCTTCATCACAATCAGAATCGGTTCCATGTAGCCGTTGGGAAACATCGAGACCGATGCGCGGCCTTCCTCAAGCGGTTCGTCGGGAAACTTCGGCGTGTACACCTTCGAAAACGTGATGCCCTCGCTCAGCTTGGTTTCTTTGATCACGATGTCTTGCACGCGCTCGAACGTGACTCGACGGTTGACGCCAAACGGGTTGTCTTCGGTCTCGTCAAAAAGATCGTTTTCGCGCTCTTTGGACTTGGCGAGTTCTCGCGCCTCCTCGGTCAACATCTCTTCGTCTGCGGCGCTCTCGGACGCCGAGATCACGGGTTCTTCGGTCACTTCGGTGAAGTAGGTGCCCGAACCCAGCTCAACGACCAGCCGGTAACGTGCGTTGTTCAGCGCCGCGTTGGCGTACGTGTATTTGATGACGGCCGACATGCGCAGGGCGTCATTGCGGAGGTCGTTGCCGCCTAGCGTGCTCAGGGAGTAACCGCCGACCGCCATGATGACGGCCATGATCGTCATCACGACCATCAATTCGACGATCGTCATTCCCCTTTGATTTCGGCGGTTAGCCGTCATTCACGCTCCAAACGTTGCTTCCACAAACTACCCGGGTCAATTTCCGTTCGTGTCATCGTCGGTTCCAACCACAAGATCGGGGCCGCGCGAAAACACATCAAACGTGCCGTCCGCACGTGGCACAAAGACGTAACGCTGGCGCCATGGATCGAGCCGATCGCATTCCTCAAGCGACTGCGGCAGAGCGCCCGTCTCGTCGTACTTTTGGAGCACACACGCGCGCACCAACGCGACGTCGGCTGCAACCACCGCGTGGTCTGCGTCAAGGTCTGCGCGGACACAGGCGAGTGCCACGAACGACATCGACACCACAGTCACGAGCGAAAAGACGAACGTGCCTACGTGCCAAACGCTCCATTTGGATGGAGGAGGAAACATGGATTACTCGGCTTCCGTCTTGCGAACGTCGTCCTCGGTTCCCTCCGAGCCATCGGGTCCCATCGAGTAGATCTCGAATTCGCGGTTGCTGATCTTCTTGTAGATGAAGTCGTTGCCCCACGGGTCTTTGTCGACCTTTTTGACGATCGGTGTCGGGCCGGCGGCGAGGTCTTCGAGGCTGTTGGGGAACTGTCGCGGACTCGACGACAGGTAGTATTGTTCGACCTGTCCGCTGAGCTTGTTGATCTGAATTTTGGCCTCTTGAATGTTGGCTTTATCCAGCGCGCCGAACACGTAAACGCCTACGACGCCCATGATCGACGCGATAATCGTGAGCACAATCATCAATTCCACGATCGTCATGCCGCGCTGCTCGGCGAGCACACGCTGAATCGACGTTTTTTTCATTTTCTCAAGATTATTTTCCATGTGGAAACTCCGTCGTTTGGGTCAGGCTTAACCACCGACCATCTGGTTCATTTGCAAAATTGGCAGCATGATCGCGAACACGATCACCGCTGCGCCGCCGCCCATGAAAACGATCATGAGTGGCTCCAAAAGGGTTGTAAGTGCTTGAATGCGAACATCAACCTGTTGGTTGTAACTGATCGCGATGTTTTCGAGCATGTCTTCGAGCTGACCCGAACGTTCGCCGATGGCGATCATGTGGGTCACAAGAGGAGGAAACTCGCCGGACCGTTTAAGCGGTTGTGCGATGCTGTCACCCTCGCGAATGTTGACGCGTGCATCTTCGATGACCTCGATCAACCGGTCATTTCCCAGAATGTCTTTGACGATGTCGAGTGCCTGGAGCAGCGGTACACCGCTCGAGAGCAGGGTTCCGAGCGTCCGCGCGAACCGCGCGATCGCGATCATGCGCACCAAGCCACCAACGACAGGCACCTTGAGCAGGAAGCGATCCCATTTGGGTTTGCCCTGCGCGGAGCGGCGCCATTGGTTAAATCCGACGAACGAGCCAACGACGCTTGGGATCAGAATGAACCACCAATTCGCCAGTGCCTGGCTCATCCAAATGAGCACCTGCGTGATGAACGGCAGGGCCGCGCCTTGATCTTGGAAAATCTGAGTGACTTTCGGGATCACAAAGATGAACAGAAGCGACATGATACCCGCGCCCACAAACATCATGATGACGGGGTAGACCATGGCTCCGATGATCTTGGAGCGCAGCTCGATTTGAGCATCGAGGAATTCTGTCAGGCGTTCCAAAACCGTGTCGAGATTGCCGCTGGTTTCGCCCGCCTTGACCATGTTGACGTAAAGGTCGCTGAAGTATTTGGGATGCTCGCGCAACGCGTTTGCCAACCCAGAGCCTTCGTTAACCTGCCGACGCACATCGGTCAGCACGCGTTTGAGCTCGTCTTTTTCGGCTTGGTCGACCAGCGCCGAGAGCGACTCCACGAGGGGAATGCCGGCTCGCAGCAACGTTGCGAGTTGTCTCGTGATGAGGGAAATGTCGCGAAGCCCGACAAATTCGAACATCTTCTTGAAGTCGATGTCCGTGTTGCCTTGATTCGCCTTCTCTTTGCCTTCGAACACGTCGGTGACAAAGATGCCCTTTGCCTGCAACGACGAGCGCAAATTCGCGCGACTGTCGGCGTCAGCGATGCCTTTGACTGCCTTCCCCGCGGCATTAAGTCCTCGGTATTCGTAAACGGGCATGGCTTATTCCAAAAGGGCGTCTTCTTGAGTGACGCGCATGACTTCTTCGATACTTGTGACGCCTTTAAGAACCTTCAGGGCGCCGTCATCACGTAGGGACTTCATGCCATTGGCGGTGGCGGCGCGTTTGATTGTTCCGGCGTCCGCGCGGTTCATCACCAAAACGCGAATGTCGTCCTCGATCTGCAACAATTCGTAGATGCCGGTTCGTCCGCGATACCCCAAATTATTGCACTGTTCGCAGCCGCCATCCTTGGGCTTGTAGACGTGACCGTGGCCGAGGCGTTCGACGTCGTCCATGGTGAGCCCAAGCTCGGCGATTTCGTCGGGCAGGGGCCGATAGGGCACGCGGCAATGTGGGCATAACCGTCGGACCAAACGTTGCGCGAGTGACAGGATGATACTGGAGCTGACTAGGAAAGGCTCCACACCCATGTCCGTCAGACGTGTGAACGCGCCGGCGGCATCGTTCGTGTGCAAGGTCGAGAACACCAAGTGGCCCGTTAACGACGCCTGAATCGCCATCTCGGCGGTTTCGACGTCGCGAATTTCGCCGACCATGATGACGTCAGGGTCGTGGCGCAGATAGCTACGCAAACCGCTGGCGAACGTGAGCTGAATCTTTGGATTGACCTGCATCTGAGAGATGCCGGCGAGTTGGTACTCGACCGGGTCTTCGATGGTCAGGATGTTCTTGTCGGGGCTGTTGATCTCGCTCAGCGACGAGTAAAGGGTCGTGGTTTTACCGCTACCCGTTGGGCCGGTAACCAAGATGATGCCGTGCGGCCGCTGGATGAGCTTGATCAAGATCTCGAGGTCGTCCTCGGAAAATCCGATGTCGTGCACGTCGAGCAACACGGCCGATTTGTCGAGCAGACGCATGGTGATACGTTCGCCGTGCACCATCGGAGCGGTGGCGACACGAATATCAATGTCCTTGCCGGCCATTTTGATGCGGATGCGTCCGTCTTGTGGCAGGCGCTTTTCGGCGATGTTGAGCCCGGCCATGATCTTGATGCGGGTCACGATGCTCGACGCGAAGCGTTTGGGCGGGCTGGTGACCTGTTTCAGCACGCCATCGATTCGGAATCGAACGACGATCTCTTTTTCGCCCGGTTCGATGTGGATATCGCTCGCACGCTCACGAACCGACTGGACAAACAGGCTGTTCACAAACCGAATCACCGGGGCTTCGTCATCGTCTCCGGCCTCAAGGAGGTCGTTGATGTCGATGGCGGCGTCATCGGTATAAGGCGTCTCGGCCTCATCGAGTTGGTCGAGATCGGCACCCAGTTGACGGCTTTTGCGGTCGAACGCCGCGTTGATGACGTTGGTCAGGACGTCGCCGGGCATGACGATGGGCTCAACTTCGCGGTCGAGCACCATGCGGATTTCATCCAAAACGTCGAATTCCAGCGGATCGTGGGTGGCGACCTGGACACCCATATCTCCCACGGCAAAGGGCAGCACACAGTTGTCGCGGCAGAAGGCGAGCTGAAGGTGCTCAATCAACGCGATGTTGACGTCATCGAGCGCAAGCTCCTTGCGGAACGGGTAGTCAAGCTGGATGGCGAGCGCTTCGGCGACCACGGTTTGGTTGATGAGCTCGAGCTCCACGAGCGCTTCGCCGAGGCGGTAGCCTTTATCCTTTTGAAGGCGCAAGCCGGCCTGAACCTGATCGGCCGTTACCTTGCCCATCTTGACCAGCACTTCCCCGATTCGAAGACGATTGTACATACGCCTTACTCCGTTGGATCGGGGGTTACAGGGGAATCGCTTGGCTCGGACTCAGGAGCCGCTGTTGGCGCCTCCTCAGCGCCCAACACGCGGTACTGAGGGCCTTCCGAGTCGAACGCTTTCAGCGCCTCTTCGCGTGCCCGCTCGCCCTGGACCGCTTCGCCGATGGTGCTCTTCATTCGGTCAAGAAGTCCGCTTTTTTTCTGGAAATTGATCGATTTGACGTACTGAAGGTCGCGGCTCCCGAACAGTTTCAACAGCTCGCGTCGCTCTTCCATCTTGCGCTGTTGGATCTTTTGCATGTCGGTCTCGTCCTCGATCACATACGGCGTGAGCATCAGGACAAGGTTCTGTTTGGTCTTGATGGTGCTTGTGTTCTTGAACAACACGCCAACAAGTGGGATGTCGCCAAGGAAAGGCACCTTGTTCACGGTTTCATTTTCGACATCGCGGATCAAACCACCAATGACAATGGTTGATTGGTCTTTGACCAGGACGACCGTCTTCGCGTTTCGCTTTGTCCGGATGGGTGCGCCGTCGCCCAACCCACCGGCACCCTTGATGTCGCTGACCTCTTGGTCGACCTCAAGGCGAACATAGTCGCTCTCGTTGACTTGCGGTGTGATGCGAAGCGTGATGCCTACGTCTTCGTAATCGATCTGATTCTGCAGCCCGCCAAGGCCGGTCAGTCCCGCGAGCGCCGAAGTGGCCGCCGAGTTGGCGTCCCCGCCAAGCGACCCCAACAAACTCGATGCCGATGTGCCTCCGATGCTTCGCAGGAAGGGTACGCGCTCACCGACGATGATTTCTGCCTCTTCGTTGTCCATCGTCAAGATGGCCGGTGTGGACAAAATGTTGACCGAATTGTCGGTTTGCGTGGCCTGGAGCAACAGTGCAAATGCGGGTAGCGAGATCGAGGTCCCGGGAATCGTCACGTTTGGACCAAGCAGACCCAAGACACCCGCGCTACCGGACGCGGAATCAAGGCCGTTGTAGTTCGATCGGCCGATCACGAGCCCGCGTGTGTCTTCGATCAGACCATCTTGTACCGCCGAATCGGGGATCAGCGAGTTGAAATCTTGGCCAAACCCGGCTGTGAAACCCAGGCCAAGTGACCGATTGGTGTCCAAGCCGATTTCCATGATGATCGCCTCGACATAAACCTGACGGCGCGGGCGATCCAATTGGTCGATGACGTTCTCGAGGGCGAGGAAGTCGCGGGGTGACGCGACCACAACAAGTGAGTTCGTGGGCTTGTACGCGTTGATCTGAACGTCACCTTGAAGCAGTGACCCGGCTTCAGCGGTCGAGTTCGTCGCGGCGGTCGCCGCGGCGCGGCTCGTTCGCCGGCTGCTTGTGTTGTTGCGTTGCGCGCCCTGCGCGAGTCCCGATAGCGTGGACGCGAGCTCATCAGCGTCTGCATACTCGAGGAATTTGACGTGGACCTGGCCGCCAACGGCGGTTGGGACGTCCAAAATTTCGATCATCTCCTTGATGCGGTCGAACGATTTCTTATCCGACACGATGATCAATTGATTGGTGCGTTCATCTGCGATGATGTCCGTGATGGTCACATCGAGCTCGCCCCCGCCGTCGCCGCTGTCCTTCTTCTTCGCCGCGGAGCTGCGAGCGGCAGTGCCGCCTTTCTGAGCTTGGAAAATCTCTTCGATGCGCGTTTCGATCTCGGTCGCATCGGCATGCAGAACCCGATAAACGTAGATTTTGTTTGCCGAATCGCCCTTGTCCAACTTCTCAATCAGCTGTTGGACACGACGCAGGTTCGCGCCGTTCTCTGTAATGATGAGGCTCGAACCGTAGGGAATCACGGTCGCCTCTTGGGTCAGAAACTTTGCGATCACCGGCTGGATCTCGTCCAACGCGGCGTTTTCGATCGGCACGATCGCGGTGACCATCCGAGCTTCGTTCGGAATTCGCTCCCCCGATTCGTAGGGGGTTTGCGGCTCGACGATGGCGTTTTTCGATTCAACGATCTTCAGAAACGAACCCATCGGCACGATGGTCAAGCCGTTCATCTGAAGAGCCGCCAAAAAGGCGCGGTATGCCTCATTGAGCGACACCTCCTTGGGCGACATGATCGTGATGGTCTTGCTGGTATTGATGCTGTCAGAAATGATGAAATTCTTGTTCATCGCCCCTGAGAAAAACTTCACCACTTCATCGAGCTGAGCCTGACGAAAGTCGATGGTGACGCGCACGTTGCCGGGTGTCTTCTTAGGCCGGAAATCCGGGTCGAAGTTCGCAGGCAGATTATACTTCTCTTGAGGATTTACGGATCCATCGTTCTTCTCGGTCTCTTGAGCCACAAGCGTGCTTGGCGCGAGAATGGCCCCGGTGAGCAGGGCCGAGAACAACATGGATGAGTATTTGCGCGAAATCATCGAATTCCTTTTACGTCGACTCGGGCAACGGGTATCAGATAAGTCATTCATTTAACTGTGTATTCCATGGTTTCTTTCTTGCCTCGTCGTTCCACCTCAATGGCGACTTTGGACGAGTTTTTCATCGACTCAAGCAGTTGCAGAGCTTTTGCTTGGCTGTCGATCTTCTGGCCATTGATCGAACGCACGATGTCGCCGGTCTGAATGCCAATCTTGGAGTAGACGCTGGAGTCGGAGACATTGATGAGCTTGATGCCGTTGCTTTTTCCGGCCTTGTCGTAGACGGGCACAATCCGAGCGGCCTTGGCGATTTTCTCGGGGTCGGACAGCTGTTGATTCAATGTCGCGCGGTCCACTTCAAATTTGTTCTCGCTGACCTTCGTGGCGACGTCGTTTTTCGCCGGGGGCGTAGCGGACGCCTTGGGCGCTGGCACATTGGGTTTGATGTCGCGCTCGCCGGCGGTGAAACTCGACGCCGGTCGGATGCTGGGTGACCCCGTGATGCTGTTCTCGATCTTGATGTACTCAAGGCGGCCATTGCGGCGAAAGATAATGCGGTCACGCCGGATCTCGACGACCTCGGCTTCGCCCATAAGACGGTCGCCGATGCCCACAATGTAGGTCGTTTTGTTTCCGTTCTCCGCAACCAGTGCGAGCGAGTATTCGTTGCGTTTGGCGACCATGCTGCCTTGCAGCTTGACGTTAAGGTCACTTTGTACGGCCAGTTCGGTGTTTTGTGCGGCTTCGGGCTCGATCTTGACGCACGCACCCGCCTGGCAAACCTCGCCGTCCGCGCATCCGTCCGGGCACGCCGGAACATCCTCGGCGTCAACACAGCCAAAAAGACATCGGTCTGCGATCCCCTTCTTAAACGAACGGGCCGATACCGTGAGGTTTGGTTTGGTTGCCGGTTTGTCAGCGGTTGGGAGGGCGCCAACGTCGGGGACCGTAAATGGTGCCAACTGGATGGCTAGATACTCGTTGACCGAAAACCCTAGCAGCGCCGCGATGATAACGACGAAACCGAGGTAAAGAGCCGGCTATATTTTCGTAAGAAGACTTCCATAAATGCCTTTGAACTGCATCCGTCTCTGGGGTTGAGCACATTTTGTGCCAATTATAAATGTGTTTGTTTTTCAGTGGGTTGGTTCTTGGCGGATTTGGCGTCGGGGCGTGTTTGTGACATTTTGTCAAATCCGTCGACGATCCCGCGTTCGGGTGCGTCAAATTGGCGGTGGGGTCGCGCGAAGAAGATTTCCGAAGAATCGTCGGCATAAATTGCACCCGACGGTTATCCGGTACATAATCTCAACAGCACCTTTCCGTCGATTTTGGATCACGTGTTGGAATCGAACAGCCCTAAACAACTCATGCTCATCGGGCCTGACCCCGACATGATTGAGTTGCTCAAAGATATCTTGGGCGACCAAGGCTATTCCGTTTCGGTTGTGGATTCGATCGATGAGCTCCAGGGAGCGCTGTTATCCGTCGATGACGCTGTGGTGCTGTGTGATGAACTCTCATCGCAGTTTGATGGGTTGCGACTGTGGAACGACCTGAGGGATCGCGTCGGCGGCGCCACGCCGGGGTTCATGCTTCTGACAGACAACGGTTCAGGAGAGAGGATACGCGACTGTCTTGAGGCCGGCATGCACGAGGTGATGTACAAGCCGTTCGACCTCGACGAGCTTGACGGGCGCCTCGCGAAGGTGTTTCGGGTGCTCGCCCTCGAACGGCGGCCGGTGGAGTCGGTCGCAGTTGTTGATGAAGATCCCGCGCCACCTCGTGCTGTTGGGTTCTCCGGCGAACTGGAATACCTGGGACTTCCTGATCTGATGATGAACCTGCATCAGAACGCACGCACCGGGGAACTCGTGGTGACCGTTGCCGATGGCGACTACATTTTTTCGTTTCGCCGCGGCGAGCTCACACGCGTTGACGGGCCCCGGGGCTTGAAACACCGGAAGGCATTGTTTCGCGCGATGCGCGAGTCGTTGGGGCGCTTTTCGTTCAATCCCCTCGAGCAAGTGCGAACGTCACGGCAGACCTACGAGAACATGGCCAATCTCGTTCTGATGGCGGTCCAAGAGGCCGATGAGTATCCGCTCTACCGTGACCGTCTGTCGGCTGATCCAGTGCCCGTCACCCTTTCAACCAAAGCCGATTCGATCTCAGTGGCGGAACATTCGGCGATTCAGCCTCTGCTTGAGGGCTTGATCAAGTCGACAACGATCGACATTTTGATCCACGCCTGCCCCAACACCGATCTCGCGGCCGCCAAGGAACTACGCGAATTGATGGAGCAGGATGTGTTGGTCACCTCGGACGCGGCATCCGCGGAAGCGGCGAGCTAGCGGCTAAGCCCTGCAACCATCATGAAATGGTACGTTCTGGGGTGCAAATCCGCGCAGTGCGCGAAGTCGAGGGTCCATCCGCGTGCTTTGAGCGCCGCAAGGTCCTTGACCCCAGACGCCGGCGAGGGTGCAAGATAAAGCACGTGGCGGACACCGAGGGATTCGAGGAGTCCCACGGCGCGCTCACCGATGGGTTCGCGCATGGGGTTGATGACCGAATAATCGAAGGACGCCCGCTCAACCGCCAATTCTCGCAGGCCGCGTTCGAACGCAGCACAACGGAAGTGAGCGTTCGGCACATTGTGCTGAGCGAGCGCGATCGTGCGCAGGTCTGCATCGATGCCTATTGCGTCGTGTCCGCATGCTGCCGCCACGTGCGTTACCCCTCCGATTCCGCATCCAAGTTCCAAAAGGCGTCCTCGCGGCAGGGCCCGCAGATGCCTCTCCACAAACGCGTACAATGCCGATGAACAAATCTCGGATGCGTGGGTCCACACATCCAGACCCACCATAAATCGATGTCCGTGGACGTGCATGTGGGTTGTGCCTGGGCTCAGCGAAGTCACAGGGGTTTCGCCACTGGGTGCGAGGAACTCGACGTCCTCCCGTGGTTGTTGTGCCACAATCCAAGCCACCACGTCGCGTGCCTCGCGCGTCAGCGCCAGACAATCGTTCATGGGTTGAAGCCCGGCCGGCGAGACGAGGCCAAACTTGTCGCCGTCTCGGGCCAGTCGACCTCGCATCCGGTACCCGTCGCTCAGGGCCAAATCTTTCGCACTGATGAACTCGACGTCGCCCGGCGCGACTTCCCAGCCTGAAAACTTCGCCACAATCTCGACCAGCGACCGTCGCTTGAAATCCCGCTCCCAGTTGCGCGAGACGTGGCGAACATGGCATCCGCGGCACGCTGGAAACTGCGGGCAATCGACGGCGATTCTGTCGGGCGAAGCGGCCGTAACCGAAGTGAGGGTGCATTGGCGCTTTCGACTCCGTGGATGCCCGGCGTGTACCTCAACGTCAACGTATTCGCCGGGAAGGGCCCCCGGAATCACCAACCAATCGCGCTCGGGTTTGGCAAGGCCTTCGCCTCTCCAGCCCAGTTTTTCGATCAAAATACCGGTTAACTGTGAATTCTCGCGACTCTCGGACATTGGCGCACACGGTGGGAACTTGCTCAGAGCGACGGGCGTTGTTAACGTACGCGCAAGCGAATTGCAGTACAAAGGCATACGTCCAATGGCCGTGAGTTTTCCCAAGACCGGAGACTTGTTCGAGGGTCGGTACCGAATCGGGCCGATGATCGGGGCAGGGGGATTTGCGCGCGTTTACAAAGCGAACCAAGAGGATCTTGGGCGTGAGGTTGCGCTAAAAATTCTGACACCTCCCAAGGAGGGAACCTACGACGCCAAGATCGTGGATCGCTTCAACCAAGAGGCGCGACTGGTCTCGAAGCTGCGCGACCCACGGACGATCACGATGTTCGACTTCGGTCGCAGCGCCGACGGTCTCTTGTACATGGTGTTTGAGTACGTCAACGGCGTGAGCTTGTCGCATCTGATCTCGTCGTCGTCGCCGCTTAAGCCCGCGCGTGTGGTCAAGATCCTGGAACAGATATTGTCGAGCCTCGAGGAAGCTCATGCCCTTGGTGTGCTTCATCGCGATATCAAACCCGGCAACGTGATGGTCTTTGACCACATCGGCCGAGCAGATCAGGTTAAGTTGCTGGACTTTGGGATCGCCAAACTCACGGGTCAGGATCATCCAAAAGTCGATCTGACGGCCGACGGGGCCTTGATCGGCACCCCGCGCTACATGTCTCCGGAGCAGATTCGCGGCGAGGAGCTTAGCCCACACAGCGACATCTACAGCCTCGGCCTTGTGGCCTACGAGATGTTGATAGGCAAAAAAGCCATCGAATCCAATTCAAGTGTGACCATCATCGGGAAACAGCTCGATGCAGCGTCGTTTACGCTTCCCCCCATCACCGGGGTGCCCCCCAAGCTGACCGAGATCGTCAACAAGATGCTCGCGAAGGATCGATCGGCGCGTTTTGGTTCGGCGGGAGAGGTCATCAAGGCATTGCAAAACTGGGACGCAATTCCGGTGCGTGCCATGGCTGAGGTTGAGCTTGATGAACTCCCCACCGCCCGGCTGCCGGGGGCGATCCCACTCGACCAATTTGAAAAGCTCGCGCCGCCGTTAACAGCTCCTCGCCCCCATTTCACAACGCCGGTGCCCCGACCGGTGTACACACCCGCGCCCATGCCCGCGGTCGCGAGCGCCTCGGGTCAATTCGAGGTGGCGCCAGCACAGACAGGGCGTTCCTCGGCCTTGCCGATCGTCGTTGGTATTGTGGCCTTGCTGGTGCTTTTGGGGGGCATGTTCGTGTGGTCCCAGCGTGCAGAGGAAAAAACGGTCGTGGCCGAAGTGTTGCCGGCCCCGGTTGTCGAGCCCGCGCAGGAAAAACCTGAGCCTGCGGTCGCGAACGATCGCCGCATGGTGTTCCGTACCACGCCGACGAACCTCCCGATTACAGTCAACGGGCGGCCCGGCACTTCGCCGGCGACCTTCCGCGAAGACGAATTGACCTTCCCGGTACGGCTCAGGATCAAGGCCGACGATAAATTGTCGCCCGAGATGATCATCAACGACTATGCGCCTGACGTCGTCTACGATGCTCAAGAGTTTTTGGCATCTGTCCAGACGCCCAAAGTGGTTGACCCCGTCGAACCCTCGCGCGCGCCCGTTTCGGTCAAAGAGGACAAAGTCCCCACCAAGTCGCCGCGTGTTTCCAAGAAGGCTGCAGAACCCGTGCAAAAAAACGACGACCCAAAGCCGCCCGTCAAGAAACCCGAAGACACCAAACTGAACCTCCCGGTCTTGGACTGATCCATGCGAAACGCAATCTTGGTCGTGTTGTTGACTCTGGCCGCACCGTCGGTCGTTCTTGCCGCCGAACCGTCGCCCGAGATGATCCAACAGGCGCAGGGGCACTTCGAGAAGGGAGCCGAGTGGTACACCACGGGCGACTACTCGAAGGCGATCGTGGAGTTCTTGAAGGGCTACAACGTCGTCCCTAACGCCATGTTTTTGTACAACATTTCGTTGTCGTACACGAAACTTGGGAACTTCGACGAGGCGCGAACGTACGCGGAGCGCGCGCGTGACGAGCCCGGGATGGCGCCAGAAGTTGCGATTCGCAACGAAGCGCGGATTCTGAGTTTCGATGTCCGCGACAAGGCTGTCGACGTGGCGGAGGCCAAGCCAGTGTTGGCAGAACGGCGTCAACTTGAGGATCCCGAGGACCCGCCCGAAAAGTCGAGCTCGTTTGGCGCGTTAGGGATCACGGGTGTCGCGGTGGGTGTCGCGGGTCTGGGCCTCATTGGCGGCGCCGCGGTGGTGAACGCCGGTGTTTCCGACGATCTCGACGCGCTCAAAGCGGAGGCCAACGGTGGGGACCGGGATCGATTCTCAAGCCTCAAGTCAGACGTCGAGTCAGGGCAGTCCCTTGGCCAGATTCTTCTGTTTTCGGGTGTTGGGCTCGCCGTCGCCGGTGTCACCTTGATCGCGGTGGACCTGATGGACGATGAATCGAGCGGCCAATCGACGCTTCGGTTGGTGCCCACACCAACAGGGGCTCAAGCCGTGTTTGACTTGCGATTCTGATACCCCTTCCATCGCGCGCTGCGACCGGCTAGACTATACGAAACATCAAACGATGCAGGTTACCCCATGAAATACCGTCTGTTAACGCTCGCTCTGTGCATGGTTGTGTTTGGCTGCAGCGACGACAAGAAGTCCGGGCCGTCCATTGTTCTACTTCCCGACTCGGGGAACACGGCCGATGCATCTGCGACCGACATGGGGGCGGACACGGCCTCGACCGATGCGGAGATGTTGCCGGATTTCGAAACAGACACAAACGTCGCGATGCCCGGATTCTTGAACGGCGTTTGGGTGGTCAAGGTGGATGGCGAAACAAAGGCCACACTGACGATTCGCCACGAAGACGGACAGACTGAAGCGTCGGGGACCTTTGTACAGACGTCCCCACCTGCCAACGGTGAAATCAACGCCGTTCGTTGGGATAACGAGGTCTTGACGGCGTCGTGGACGATTCGTGTCGACAACGTTCCTGAGACGTTCGGTATCTCGGATGGCAATGCGGACGACCAGAACACCATATCCGGCCGTTACACCGATTCATCGACCGGTGCGTTCAGTTCGTGCGTTTTGGAGCGTCAGATCTAATCATCGGCGCCTGGGAGCTCGAACACGTCTGAACGGCTCCTTCGCTCAGTCCACACGTGCGCTGGGTGTCGCCCACACGCACCACCAACGATTCAAACCGGGCGGGGATTTTGGGAACGGTGGGCTCAGTCGAGCAGGTCAGCAGCAGAGTGGTGCCGTCTGGACCCGCCGCGTGCGACGCACACCCGGTGACCGTGATTTGCGCCTCGCTCTCAGCATCGATGAGCCGCCCGTGGCTTGATGCTTCCGCGAAGTACAAGGCCGTGAATCCGATGGCCATGGCGCCCAATGCCCACGACAGGGTGTCTTTCTGGCTCATAACCCCATCCGCGTGCGAAGGGCGCGTTGGTAAATGCGGACAATTTGGTCATCCACTTGCGCGCGCATAAATCGTGAGGCTGCCCGTGAGTGGGCATTGACGGACATCTCTTGGCGAAGCTTCGGGTTTTCCAGGAGCGCCAACATGCACACAACCGCGTCGTCTAGGTCCGTGGCAATCAATCCCGTCCTGCCTTGCACGACGACGTCCTCGTTTTCGCCGCTCAGCGTCACGCATGGAATGCCTCGCGCGGCGGCCTGCATCAGACGGACACGGCTTCCGGGCCCGCCAGCATCGAAGTACAAGCTGGTGCCATCGAGATCGCGTTGAAGCGAGCCCTCGGTGGCGTCGCGGATGGACAGTCGAGGGACTCGCCGCTCGATGGCGCGGCGAAGGTTTTCAAACCCGTTCGCGAAGACCGTCAACACGGCGTCGGTTGAGTAGCTGGATTCGCAGGGTTGAACGCCGGGCGCACCGACCACCAACTCCAGCTTCTCCGGCGAGATTCTGACGCCTAGGTCGGCGAGTTGTGCTTCGGAGTCCACCAAGCAGCGGTCAACGCCTCTTCCGAGCCACGCGATGGCGTCCTGGGGCCCAATCGGAAGACGACCGACAAGCCTTGAAGGAAGCCACGTGGGGAAGGTCAACGTGCGAAAATTGGGAGAGATACATGTGACTTGGATGGGTAGCTGCCGTCCTGCCAAGGCGGCGGTCCAGCTCCAAACGCCAAACCCATGGAGCACCGTGGGTGGGTTTTCGACCAGATGTCCCCAACAGACGAGCCACGCCGCGAGGTTGTGCTCCAACCCCAAGATCTTAGGCAAGGGTCGCAGGACAAAGCCCTCCCGGGCCAACGCGTCCATCGCGTCGTCTTCGCAAGCACAAACGTGCACAACGAAACCCTCGTCGCGCATGAGGCGCAGGCGTTCAAGATGGAGTGACGCTACCTCTGCCATGTTCGGGCAGAGGTAGGTCAACACATGATCTGTCATTGAGGATTAGTCGTAGAGGGCATTGAGGCGGTCACCAAACTTCTCCATGACCACCCGTCGTTTGACCGACATTTTGGGGGTGAGCATCTCGTTTTCGGTCGTCCACTCTTCGGTGTCGACCACGAACTTCGTGGGTTTCTCGTACCCCTTGAAGCTCTTGCCAACACGATCGATCTCGGTGCGAAGTGTCTCGTGGAACGCGGGATCGTCGATCGCCGTTTTTGCATCCTTGCCGTTGGCCTTGCACCACTCCTCGTAGGTCTCGACGTTCACGACGATGACCGCAACGTTGTAGGGGCGATTTGTCCCCTCGATCATCACCTGATTGATGTATGGCGAGAGCTTGAGTTCTTCTTCGAGCGGCGCGGGGACAACGTACTTGCCGTTCTCGAGCTTGTACTGCTCTTTGACGCGGCCGATGATGTAGAGGTAACCCTCCGAATCGAGCCGACCGAGGTCGCCGGTGTGGAACGTGCCATCTTCATCCACCACTTCCGCCGTTTGGTCGGGCAGGTTGTGGTAGCCCTTCATCACGTTTGGACCGCGAACACAGACTTCGCCCACATTCTTGTCGGTGTAGCCTTCAACCGGCACAAGAACCACTTCAACGTCTGGAATGGCCTTGCCGACCGAGCCGATACGGTGCGCACCAGGGCGGTTGCATGTCACGATCGGGGAGGTTTCGGTCAGTCCGTACCCCTCGTAGACCGTGATGTGAAGGTTGTCGATAAAGGTAGCGACGTCGGGCGAGAGCGCAGCGCCGCCGCTGAAGGCGTATTTAAGCCGGCCACCAAAACGTGCGCGAACCTTCGAGAAGACAAGCTTGTCGAAGAACTTGTCCTTCATGCTGGTCATGAACGACGCTGAACCGCCATTGGCTGTTTCTGCGCGCAGTTTCTCGGAGTTTTCCAGACCTGCGAAGAACAGCGACTTCTTGAGCCCACCGTTTTGCTCCATGGTCTTGTGAACGCCGTCGTAAATGCGGTTGAAGATACGCGGAACGCTAAACAACAGCGTGGGTTTCACTTCGCTGAGGTTTTGGATGATGGTCGTCACGTTTTCGGCCAAACCGAGTGCCGCACCCATCGAGAACAGACCATGGAGCTCCACGGTCTGCCCAAAGGAGTGAGCCCAAGGAAGGAACGAGAGGCTGACGTCGGACGGCCCGATCGATAGCAGCGACTGGATCGCGTTGATGTTCGAGCAGATGTTGCCGTGGCTCAACAACACGCCCTTGGGATTTCCGGTGGTGCCGGACGTGTAGATAAAGCCACACAGGTCGTCGACATCGGGGTGGTAAATTTCGGCCGGCGTGTGCTTGCCGTGTTCAACGAGCGCGAAATAGGCATCGTTGTTGTCGCGCGGACCGTCGAAATAGATCACGCGTTCAAGCGCGCCCACCGTGCCGACGAACGGCTTCGTCTTTTCGTAGATCTCTTGGTTGGCCACGAGCAAGACTTTCGCGCCGGAGTCGTTGACGATGTACTCCCACTCCTTGGTGTGCTGCGCTTCGTACATCGGGCAGTATTTTGCACCCAAACCGTACGTCGCATAGGCCGCGACGGCCCACTCGACGCGGTTGTTGGCGATGACGGCGACGGTGTCACCTTTCTGGACACCCAACGAGGCCAGACCCCCGCGAAAAGCTTCGGTTTCTTCCCCGAACTTTTCGTAGGTCATCCACTTGTAGACGCCGTCTTTTTTCGTTCCGAACAGGGGGTTCGGTCCAAACGACGCGACGCTGTTTTCGTACATTTCGACGAGATTCTTAAACTCTTTGGCCATCGTGTTCGACCTCCGGAAGTGTGCGTGAGCTTTCGTTTTAGTGCCCGCAAGCTAGCCCGCAAACCAAGCGCGCGCAAGCCAGTTAGCAAAGGTGGATCCTTCAGTTGCCGGTTTCGGCGCAACCGGACCCTTGGCTGGCCACTAAAGACCCCAAGAACGGCGCATGACCGCAAGAAAACCACGTTTTTACTGGGATGCGGTGCTGGCACAGGAGATGCAGCACAATCGGTCATGCGACGAATGATTTTTGAGGCACCACAATGAAACGCAATCTCGTAACACTTCTGCTGATGGGAACAACCCTTGCCGCGTGCGGCGAGGAACCGAGCCAACCGACCAAGCGACGACCACAGTCGATGGCGTGGTCAAACAAGAGGACAGCCGCGCCGACGCATGGAACTGGCGCAACAACCCGACCGCGTTCCGCACCGAGCTTTCGTACCAGTACGACGAGCTCCCACTGGAAGGGCACTCCGCGAAACCCGGATGGGCAGACACCTACTGGCCATATGTCGAAGACGGCATCAATGCTCGCTGGCAAGGGCCGCGCACGCTGTCCCCGGCCGAAAAGTACGACAAAGCGTTTAAGGGTTGGACCGAGCCCGAGGGCTTCATGGACCTCAAACCCTTCGACATTTCGACGTGCGAGTTTGATGCGGCCTACTACGATCAAATCGGCCCGACGGCGAAGTGGACCCATGAGAACAAGGGTACAGGTCGGTTGACCAACGGCATCGATGATGACCGTGATGGCATCGAGGACAAGGACGAGTGCACGAGCGAGACCGACAAACACGACTTCGAAGGTTTGGAGACGTGGTGGGGCATCTGCCACGCATGGTCGCCCGCCGCGATCATGGAAGACGAGCCCCTCAAGCCGGTCGAGCGTAACGGCATCGTGTTCGAAGTGTCGGACATCAAGGCGCTGCTCATGCAGCAGTACGATAAGACCGAGGCTTACATGGTGGGCGGTCGTTGCGAAGAACGCGAGATCGTGCGTGACGAGGACGGTCGCGTCACAAACGAAGACTGTCGCGACCTCAACGCCGGAACCTTCCATGTGATCTTGGCCAACTTCCTTGGGAAGAATCAACGGCCCATGGTCATCGAGCGCACGACCAATTACGAAGTGTGGAACCAACCGTTGGTGGGCTTCAAGGTCACAAGTCAAAAAGAGTTAACCCTTGAAGAAGCGCACGCTCTGCTTGGTGTGGCTCCCGGAACCACGCCAGGAAGCGGCACTTACGTCAACAACGTGGAGGAGGGTTCGCCCGAGGGCGAAGCGATCCTAAAGCTGGCCAACGAGGGGACCTTGACCGAGCTTGACGACGATGCTCGTCTGTACGCCACCGCCGCAAAACGCATTGTCGCCGAACGCCCGTTCAACTCGCTCGCGCAGCTTGATGCCATCCCTTACATCACGGCAAATTCTTTCGCGACGATGCTTACATACGCAAAGATTTCGGGGCGATACGTCGAACCGACGGTCGAGTACAAGTACAACTCGCGCGCCGAGCGCTTCATCGAGATCCGCGCGACGACCGACTGGATTGCTGAGTCCAACGCGAGCCGCACGCCAACGTCCACCAACATTTCGCGCTACACACGCCACGATTACTACCACTACATTTTGGAGATCGACGGCGAGGGCAAAATCATCGGCGGCGAGTGGTTGGACTCGTCGATCACGAACCACCCAGACTTTTTGTGGTTGCCCGTCAAGGCACGCGGGGGAAATCCCAACATCGACCTCGAGAAAGTCCGAGAGATGGTGCGTGAGAGCCGTGCAGACGTCGACACGGACGTCACCGAGAACACCCTCACATTCCGCGTTGATACCGCTGTCGCGATTCCAGACAACGATCCGCGCGGTGCTGTGAGCGCGCTGGAGATTCGCGACGAAGGCGCGATCAAGGGCATCACGATTGACCTCGAGATTGAACACACCTACCGCGGTGATTTGATCGTCGAGCTCCAACACGGAGGGACGTCCGTCATCGTTTACGACGGTACGCGCGAGGCCAATGCTTGGGAGGACAACGTGTCTCTGACCGGCGAGGTCCTTGAAGGATTCACAGGCGCGTCGATGACCGGTGGCTGGGAGCTGACCGTCCGCGACACGGCTGCTGCCGACATCGGCCGCATCGTGAAGTGGTCAATCAACGTGACGAAGAACTGATCACATGAAATGAACGGCCGCAAACAGCACCATCAGGTTGCTGCACGCGTGATAGAAAACCGGCGCCACAATGGTGCCGGTTTTTTCTTTGAGCCACCCAAACAGCAGGGACGGGAAGAACACGCTGATGCGCGACGCCACCAACGCTCCGCCAATCGGCACCAGCAAGTGTCCAAGCCCGAACAGAAGGCTCGTCAAAACGATCGCAGGCGTGAATCCAAGCCAGCTTCGCGCGGGTTTACCCGCCTCCTCGGCCCGTTTTCCGAAGGCCTCGTCGAGCCGCTTTTGCAGCCAACCTCGGTAGAAGTATTCTTCGGGCAGCGCGATCAACAGAAATTGCGTCGCGACCCACAACGGTATCCACCAAAGCGTGCGTTTGGCGTCGAACGATTCCACCGGAGATGCGCTGCGGCCCTCGAACATCGGCCACAACGCGTTGCCCGGCGCCGCAGGTTCAACCGTGACGGAGACACTGCGCGGTCCGCGCACGATGATTTGACCGCGACTGCGCGCGTCGTCGAGCTCGATCCGCCAACGTTTGGAAGGCGAATCTCCCACTGGCTTCGCCGTGATGGTTCCCCGACGTTGGGGTACAAAAGGAACATCACCTTCGATGTAGACGATGTTGTTGGCGTCATTGCGATTCCGAACGCCGACGTTGAGCACCGACTTTTCGGACCAAACCCAAACGCCACTCGACAGCGCACCCCAGCCACGTGGCTCGCCGGCCAACGAGGTGGACCACTCGAAGTAGTTGTCCGAGGAGAAGACGAAATTTCGTTGGAGTGCTTGGGTCTCCCAAAACCAGTAACCCACCGAAAAAAGCGGAAGCGTCACGACCGTAAACAGCACTCCCCATCCAAGTCCGCGCCGCCAGTTCGTCCAAACCAGTCCAAACCGTTCGTTTTCGTGGTTGTGCCGATCCATCATGAACTGCGCGGCCTTGACGAAGACCAAGGCCACGATCGCGTACAGAAAGTCGGCGACCAATGGAACGTAGCCCCCAAGCACGGCGGCGATAATCACGAGCGCCAGCACGGCAGAAAACACGGACAACGCCTCGCGGAACAGCGCCTTGCTCGTCATTTGGGCTCCAGTACTTCCTGCACGGACCGGACACTCTTCAAAAAGACACGGTCGTTGAGCACGTGCACACTCAGAGTGCCGATCGGGGTTGGGGCGTGCCACTTGGTCTTGCCGGTGGCCAGATCGACGGCGTGCAACGTGTTGGGCAGCGTCTCGTCGCGTTCCAGAACGTAGAGCATCGTGTCGGTTGCCGCGATAGGAACCCTAGGCTCTGGAATGGCGCGCCGCCACAAAGGACGGCCTGTCTTGGGGTCCACCGCGATGGCCTCGTCTTTGACGCCAAAGACGTCTGCCCGGGCCCGGCTGAGACCAAAACCCGGCGTGGGATCTGCGGGCAGGGCCAAGCGCCAGACCAGCGACAGGGTTTCGTAATCGTACCGAATCACGCGAGGCTCTTCGGCGCGAGCCGGCGAAAAGAGCATGTGGTCCTCGCCGTTGAGG
This sequence comes from bacterium, assembly GCA_041390025.1. Lineage (GTDB taxonomy): Bacteria > Myxococcota_A > Bradymonadia > Bradymonadales > Bradymonadaceae > JBFFMO01. The sequence continues at coordinate 26,264 of JAWKQR010000030.1, read as the reverse complement.
TAAAGCGATGAGCGTCCGCCCGCGCCGTCAAACTTTCGGAACCGCATCTCGACACCCGAAAACGGGTAACGTTGCGAGATCCCGGACACGTCGGATACGTATAGACCTCCTGCGAACCCGACGGGTGCGCCACCGGCCCAAAACGGCATGCGGCCACTCCAGATGCGTTTTCCGCTGTCGTATTCAACGCAGCTTCCCTGCGTGCCGCCCTCCCACATGGTGCCCGCGCACACGTGCAGCGGCGACAAGTCTGCGATCCACGACGCGCGGAAGTTCGCCGCGAAGTTCCCGTTCTCGGCGCTGCGGTCCAAGACAAAGGTCCATAGGCGTTCGCCGCTCGCGGACCAACGCGAAACTCGCAAGTCCTTTGAGGCCCCCACGTCGACGCCGTGCGCGGTCACGAAGCTTCCATCCCCGAGTTCGCGGTAGCTTCCATCCCCACCGATGACGAACGAAGACGATCGGTCGCGGTCGGAAACTGCGTGGTATCCAGTGAGAGTTGTCTCACAATCGTCGTATCGCACGGCCGGTGAGGGTCAGCGAGACCTCGGGCGATGTGACCTCGACCGTAGGCGTTGACGCAAGCGTCTGCAGGGCGGGCAGAGCCGTCGTATGAACCACCGGCTTGGGTGGCGGCTCGTCGCAGGCGACAAGGAACACGATGCAGCCAACGGCCAGTAGCTTCGCGACGTTCATGGTAGCTCGATACCAAACAAGTGCGCCCTCGCGAAGCCAAATCGCTAAGGCCATTGCAACCGCGTTGTCTCGGGTTGGTCGATGAGGGTCCGCAGCAGCGGAGACACACGCAGACAGTCGGCGTGTCCCACCACGATGACCTTGGTGCGGGCGCGGGTCAACGCGACGTTGAGGCGGCGCTCGTCGGTGATGAAAGCCCCCGCGTTTTCCGTTCGCACCAAACTGATAAGGATGACCTCGCGCTCGCCGCCTTGGAAGCGCTCAACGGTGTCGCATTCGACCTGGTCACGGACGGACTGTCGCAACAGCTCGACCTGCGCGCGAAAGGGCGAGATCACGCCAATCTCGTTCGCGTCGATGCCAAGCGCCAACAGTTCGGTGACGAGCTCGGCCACGAGCGCCGCCTCCTCGGCGTTGGTGCGATTGGATTCATGGCCATGCACGTCGACAAAGACCACGGGGTCTTCGGGGCGCAAGGCGGCGTGGGATGGGGACTGGCTCAACTTCAGTTGTGCGCCACGGGTGTGTTCCGCCGCGCGCAGCTCGTCGCCATAAAACGCGCGGTTTGAAAACGACATGACGGCGTCGTTCATGCGGTATTGTTCCTCAAGGCGGACCGAGGGCGTTCCCATCGCCAACAGTCGCTCGAAAAGGCTTTGATCCAGCCCTGCGAGGTGCATGCGGTCGTCGGGGGCCGACTCAAGGTCGTTGGTCTGGACGATTGGTGGCAGCTGTTTGGGATCCCCTACCAACACAAATCGTTGCGCACGGGCCAAGGCACCCACGGCGGCCGGCTCCGTCAACTGCGTGGCTTCGTCGATGATCACGACGTCGAAGGGTGTGCGGCCGACGAGTCGCTCTAAACTGCGCAGGACGTCGCTCGAAGAGACGCTGTAGACGGTGCAGGCGATGACCGAGGCAGCGCGCAGCTTGGCCTCGAGCTCCGTCAAGTTGTTGCACTGTTGCGCGAGGTCGTCCGAGAACGACTCCGCCACGTCACCGCCGTGGTTTGCGACGGCTGCGGCGAGGCTCAGAGATCTCTTGGCGCTGCCCACGCGCAGGAACGGCACGTGGGTCTTCGCAAGACGTTCGAGCACCGTGTCGAGCGCGGTGTTCGTCTGGGCACAGAGCAGCATGCGTTGGGTGGCTTGGAGTTGCTGCACCGCGTGAGCGATGACCGTGGTCTTCCCGGTTCCGGGCGGACCTTCGATGAGACACGCGGTCTGGTTGCCCACCGCGTGCGAGACCGCCACGCACTGCTGCGCATTCAGATTTGGGTAGGCGTGAAGCGCCGTCGGGCTGGCGCCGATCGAGGTTCCAGTAAGCACAGCGTGCAGGTCGGGACGCTTCGACGCGATCGTTCGGTAGAGGTTCTGCTGCGATGCGCGGTAGCCCATGCGCGAGGGTACAAGCTCTAGGTACCAGTCTTGGGTCGGTAATGCGGTCGAATCTCGTAGGCTTGGCACGCGCAGCACCAAGGTGTCCTGGGTCGCTTCGACCACGGTTCCTCGCAGAAGGTGCGCCAAAGAGGCATCCCCGCGGTGTGCAATGACTTGGGCGCCTGGCGACAACGTAGGCAGTCGCCGCGCGCTAAGCGTCAACACGCCATCAGCGGGTGGGGCGGTGATGGTCAGGTTCGGGATGCATCGACCACGTGCAATGCGCTCGTCGAGCTCAGTGCTGCGGAACGAGTCGCCAAACGCCGCGTTCTCGGCCCAGTGCTCGGCTTGAATCAGCCGATGGAAATGACGCCACCACGTCTGCATCCCTTGCATTGCGGCGTCGATGTGCGTCCCAAGTCCAAGCACCTGGCATTGTGCCTCGCAGGTCTTTCGCCGAAAACGGCAATCGTTGGACCGGCAGTTCTCAGGGACTTGTCCGTAGTGGGGCAGGGCATCTTCGACGTGGGTTGTGTGGGCCAATTGATGGTGCGCGGTGACGAGGCGGTTTCGATTGCGCAGAAGGGTGGCTTCGCGCTCAGGGTTGTCGAAGTCAACGGTCCGAACCGTGCCCTCACGGGAGTACAGAAGGTAGCCCGAAATCTTGGTTTTTTTGGCCTTGGCGTACGGGTCCCACAGAAGTTTGTACGCGCGCACCTGGTCGGTGTGCTCTTCGCGGACGCTTCCAGTCTTGAGCTCAATGATGTTGAGCCCGCGTTTGGGGTCCTCGGTCACGAGGTCAATCCGGCCCTCGATCCCAAACTGGTTCGAGAACCTTGAGACTTCGACGCTTTCCCCGTCCCACGAGTACCGCGCGGCATGGTCGCGACCGGCCGCAAAGGCCTGAAGTTGAACGAATTGCGCGCGCGCTTCCTCGCGCATGGCGTCGAAGTGCCGATCGGACAAGCCCGCCGCAAGCGCGGTGAAACCGAGCCCTCGGGCACGTTCGCCCCATAACGTGTCGAAGTCCGCCTTCGGACGCGCCATCAGGTCCTCGAGAAGCCCATGCAGCACGTTCCCCAATACCAGTGGTTTGCCGGGCAGGTCGTCGTCGCGCACATCGACGAAGTAGCGACTGACACATCCCTCGGACTTGATGACGTCGGTGACGCTCGTAAACCAATGTGGTTCGAGAATCGGAAGGGTGTCGGCCTTGGCGGTGAGGAAACGCCGCCCCTCGGAATCGGATACAAAATGCGGCCGCACCAGGCCGAGCTCCGCACCCTCCCAGATGCCCTTCAAGCAGTCGTAAACGTCACCGTGAGCACCGGCCCAGAAGAACCCACCAGCGAGCGGGCTCGTTCCGCTGGGGTTGATGACGCGAAACTTGATCCCCTCGCCGTAGCGTGGATTGGTGGGCGTCTCGAGCGCGACCACGCGCAGGGTACCCTCGATGGATTGCGAGACGTTGGTCGCCGACCGAACGAGCCTGGCCAATGTGTCCACATCGTGGACGCGGTGCGCACTTACTTCAGCCAGAATTGTCGCGATTGACTCGTTGGGGGCGGACGCCGTGAACACCTCCAGGAGCTTGGTCAGGCCGGCAATGTCGCTCTCCTTGGTGGGGGGAGCCTTCGCGCTCGCGACCCACATGGCAGGCTCAATAAGCGTGAGGTGCGACCCCGTCCAGATCATTTCGGGCGTGATGCATCCATGGACGAGCCCACGGGCGTGGAGATTCGAAACGCCGTCGGCGAGCTCCAGCCACCGCTGAATGGGCTCAGCGTCTGGCACGCCGTTCAACGGCCGGCCTTCGGGTTCCGGCGTGGCGAGCCAGAGATGGTTGTTGTCGCGTTTCCACGCCATGGCCGGCTTGACGAAAGCCGACGTCGTGCCGGCAGCCCGCCCGAGCACCGCAAACGCCTCCAAAGAGGGTCGGGTGGCCTCGAGCCTGCGCACCAGCCAAGCGCCCGACGTCAGCCCGATGGTGGGGCCGTCGACACGCCACCGTGGCCCATCGGGCAGTTGCCAGATGGGCTCACCAAGCTGTTCGGGATGAATGTGAAACACGGGAGTTGGGGCAAGAGCCCCCGGCAGGGGCTATCCGAGTACGCAAACGCCGACGGTCGCGCCAGCTTCTTTCGCGCAGCGGCCGTTGCAGCAGTCGCCGTCCGACAGGCATGTCGAGTTGATCGGGCGGCAAGGTGGGCCGCACACGTTGTCCACGCAGCTGTTGTTGCAGCAGTCGCCGTCGGCACCACATGCTTCGCCGTCAAACGCACAATCTGGGCAGCCCTCGTCGATGGAGTCATCGCAGTCGTTGTCGACACCGTCGCAAATTTCCGGCGAACAGTCCTCGCAGCCTTCGTCGATGACACCGTCGCAGTTGTTGTCCTTGTAGTCGCATACTTCCACTGCAGGGGTGCATGGGGTCGCGCAGCCCAACGTAATCTTAAGCGGGGTGACCGCCCCGTTGGGGTCGATGCCACGCAGCGTGGTGCAGGAGGTTCCGTTGAGCGTCAGCGTGTTTCCGGCGGCCTCGAACGAGAAACCGTTTCCAGCGTCGCGCGCGACGGGATTGCCACCGACTTCAACCCAGATCTTGGATGGGTCCTGTGGAGGAGGATTGAGCGTGTACGAGCAAGCGATGGCGTTGGTCGCGATGTTCTGAATCGCGGTCACCAGCTGCGCCGTGCCTGCGGCCGTGTAGAAGCGGTCGCCACCGGCTGGAGGTGCATCGGTGTTGCCGGCCTGCGCGATGGAGTTCAGGTTTCCGGTGAATCCACCGAAGTTGAAGCCGATCACGTAGACCGGGATTCCCGCCGCCGCGAAGGTCTGGGCCTCCGAGACCGAGCCATTCAAGCCACCGCAGTCGTTGGGATCGCCGTCGGTGATGAGGATGATGGCCTTGCTGCGAAGGGCATCAAGCATGTCGCCGGGCTCCGTCAGACGCGATTGCGAGCGAATCGCACCAAGCGCGCCGGCCGTGGGCGTGCCGCCACCGGGCGAAAGGCCGGCCCAAGAGGCCTTCAACTGAGCGGGCGTGTGAAGGCCCATGTTGAGCTTGTGCTCAAGTCCAGGGCATGACCCGGTTTGATAGGTGCCGAAGCCAAAACGGACTTCGGTCGCCAACCCTGGTGAGTCGGCGATCGCGTTGAGGGCGGCGATCGCTTGGTTGATCCCGGTCTGTCCCATCGAACCGGAGCGGTCGAGCAAGATGTAGATGTTGGGCTCAAGCTTGGTGAAATCCGCGTCTTGGTTGCCGCAGATCATGCCCACGGGTACCGGCGAGCAAGCATCCCCTTCGCCGTTCATGTCCGTGTCGGTCTGGTCGTAGTTCGCGATGCCGGGGCAGTTGTCACACGCATCGCCGATCTTGTCGCCGTCTGCGTCCGCTTGGTCTGGGTTGCTAAGGCCACCGCAGTTGTCCAACCGGTCGGCGACGCCGTCTCCGTCATCGTCGCGGTTGGCGTCGTAGTACTCTTCGGTTGAGTCTTCGTCGCATGCATCACCCAGACCGTCGTTGTCCGCATCGGTTTGGATGAAGTTCGAGGCGTTGGGGCAATTGTCACAGACATCGCCCACACCATCGCCGTCGACGTCGGCTTGATCTTGGTTCGAGACGCCCTTGCAGTTGTCGAAACGATCGAGGAACCCGTCTCCGTCGCCGTCCGCGAACGGATTCGAATTGTTGGAGCTGGTCCCGCCGTCTCCGTCGCCTGCGTCGACGTCGTTGTTGTTCGTGTTGTTGCCGTTGTTGTTTGTGCCGGTCGAGCACTTGCCGGTGATGGGGTCGAACGTTCCGCTACACTGCGTGCCCTTGCCCGCGTCGTCGGCCGAACAGCCGATGACGAACACAGCAGCAAGTGCCCACAAGGTTGGAATGTTGAATCTCATTTTTTCTCCGAGTTTGAGCTTGTCTCAAATATAGCGAGGTGATCGATGCCGCACAAATATTGAGGCGAAGAATAGCGCCGTCCCATGCGACGAGGAAGCAATTTCTTCCCTTTGCCCACGCGTTGAAAGACCTCACGTATGAATTGTGAAGTTTCTGCGACAAAAGGACATCTGGAAGCGTCCGACATTGCCCGGCGGGTTGTGGGCGCTTATGTTCACTGCGGATCGCAGATTTGGAGGAAAAATGAGCGTCTTGGTTGCAACTGATTTGGCCCACACCACGTTTCCCGCCATCCACATGGGTGCGCTAATCGCAAACGCTCGCAACACGAGTCTGCGTCTGCTCCACGTGGTTGATTTCACGGGCGACGATAACGCTTGGCGAGTGCTTTACGAGACCGCGGACGAGATCGAGCACCACGCGACCCAAGAGGCCACGGCGCGCCTGGTCGCAAACTACAACGACGCCGTGCCCGAAAATCACCACCGCGCGTTTTCGACGACGGTGCGGTTTGGACGCCCAGCCGATGGCATCCTGGAAGAAGCCGCCGACCAAAAGCCTGAACTGATCGTCGTCGGCACGGTGGGACAGAGCGCGCTGCAGGATATCTTTTTTGGTCGCACCTCGAACCAGCTCGTGCGCGAGGCCCATCTGCCGGTCCTCGCGGTTCCACCCACCACTGCCGTCGGGCCCATCAAACGGATCCTGGTCGCCGCGGACCTCAGCGTCTGTGGGGATCGCGCCTTGGCGACGGCAAAACAGTACGCTGACCTGTTCGGGGCGAGCGTGGACGTCATTCATGCCGTTGACGTGGACACGAACCCGCCACTGAGCGCGCTCGTCAGCCCCATCCAGACACGTTTTGACGAATTGCTGGATGCGCGACGCGAAACGCTCGAGCAACACGTCACGAAAGCCGGTTTGGCGGGGACCAAGATGCATGTCGAAGTCGGCCGGCCCGACCGCGTGATCACCCAAGCCGCGAAGAACACACACGCCGACATGATCATCATGGGGACGCACGGCCGGCAGGGTTTCTCTCGATGGTTCTTGGGGTCAACCGCAGAGCGTGTCCTGCGTAGCGCAGAAACACCGACGCTGGTGGTCTCGGCACCCGCCTAACGCCCTAGGTTGATCAACAGCTTGGGACCCATCACAAAATACAACACCACGAGCGCCACAACCGCGAGGGCCGTGCGTTTGAAGGTCAGCTGAATGGGTGTGTGCGTCTCGCGAAACGCGCGCCGCAACCACAGCCACACCGCGCATCCAAACACGAAGTTGATCGATGAACGAACGACTTGGAGCGCAAACGGGTCCATCGACCCGTAAAACACCTTTGCCCCGGTGACCAACATCCAAGTGGCAGCACCACCCGCGAGCAGCGCCACGGCCTCACGCGGCGGGATTCTCCACTCTCGTGTGTACATCGCTGTAAATGCCGTTCCCAGCGGACCAAAAAACAGCCCAGCATAGACCACCAACAGCGGAAACGCGTACAGCGCTTTCGAACCGCCGGGCTGATTGGGCCCAGGCACACCGGCGCGTCGACGTGCACTTGCCCATTGGGCTTCAAACTCATCCTGGGAGCTGAACTCTTCGTTGTTCATTTGCGCAGACGAAACAGGCGATCGACGCCCACGGTCAGGAAGATTTGGTAATTGTACCCGACTTGATAGTTCCCTGGGTCGGCGTTCGATTCGTAGTTGTCAAAACGGTCGGACGTCGATGCCGGCACGCTTGGGTCGACCACAAACCGGAAGTCGATCGGGACGATCCAGCCGTCAAAACCAAAGTCCATCCCAACGTTCGCGCTCAGGCCCACATGGGTCACGGGTGTGGTGAACAGAGGTTGCGGGGGTTCCGAAATATTCTGCTGTTCGACGCTCGCGCCGCTGCCAAGCCCGAGCAGAAGCTCCGGTCCAAGCGAGAACCGAAAGCCGGTGGTCCCCGACTGCGTCAGCAGCCCAATGTGGAGTGGGGCATGCAGGATTTTCGACGTGAGCGTCACGGTTCGGCGTTGGTCCGTGGCCGGTGCCTCGGCCTTTCCAGTGCCGCTGTGCGCCACAAAAAGCAGATCGAGTGCCAAGTACAACTGCCCGCCCGCGAGCGAGGTCAGGTAGTACATCGACGCGATGCCTCCGCCGCCTCCAAAGCCCTTAAAGCCCGCGCCGCTGAGCAATGTCGGGTCACCCGCGGCGTCGTCTGGGGCCATCAAGATGCTGTAATTCCCCGCGCCGCGAATGCCCAAGCGCATGTCGATCGCATTCGCGGCCATCGCCGTGGACGATGTGCAAACGATAAGGGCAGCGATGAGGCCAGTCAGCCGTCTCATGGAATCCTCACAATCCGAGTCGAAGGCCGGTCGTACACCTAATCATCGCTCGGTGCAACGGCGTCCCGCTGCGCCCGCCAACGCTCCAGACGCTGAGCAACCTCGCGTTCGTACCCTTGGTCGGAGGGGTGGTAGTAGCGCCTGCCACGCAGCTCGTCGGGCAGATAATGGTCGGGCACGTAGTGTCCGGCAAACTCGTGGGGGTACTTGTAACCGCGCCCCGCGCCCAAACTTCGGTCGAGCGGCGTGGGTGCGTTGATGATGTGTTTGGGGACCCCAAGCCCGGGGTTGGCCAGAACGTCCTTGCGTGCGTCTTTGTAGGCCACGATCACGGCATTGGACTTGGGCGCACACGCGAGATAGGTCGCGCACTGCGTCATCGGCAGCGCCCCCTCGGGCATTCCCATCAGCCGGAATGCCTCGGTCGCTGCCACGGCAACACGCAGCGCCTCAGGGTCGGCGTTGCCGATGTCTTCCGAGGCGAATATCACCATCCTGCGCAGCACAAACAGCGGGTCTTCGCCGGCTTCGAGCATACGGACCATGTAGTGCAACGCGGCGTCCGGGTCGCTGCCTCGCAGGCTTTTGATGAACGCGCTGACCACGCGGTAATGTTGGTCGCCCGCCTTGTCGTAGCGAATGATCGGGCGCTGCACAGCTTCTTCGATGTCCGACACGTCGATGATGTCACGCCCTTGGGCGGCCACGGCACGTGCCGCGACTTCCAACGTGTTCAGCGCGGTCCTCGCGTCGCCGCAGGCCGCGCCGAGCAGTGCGACCGATGCTTCGTCGGCGAGGTCCACGCCAAGGGTCGAAAGACCGCGGACCTGGTCGTTCATCGCGCGGTCGAGCAAGGCGCGCAGATCGGCTTCAGCGTGGCTCTCGAGCACGAGCACTTTGCAGCGCGACAGCAGCGCCGCGTTGACCTCAAACGACGGGTTTTCGGTCGTCGCCCCGATCAAGACGACCGTGCCGCGTTCGACGTGTGGCAGCAGCGCATCTTGCTGAGCCTTGTTGAAGCGGTGGATTTCGTCCACGAACAGCACGGTTGTCTGCTTGAAGAGCCCTGTCTGCCGTTGTCGTGCGCGGTCGACCTGCTCGCGGATCTCTTTGACCCCCGCGAGGACCGCCGACATCGCGATGAACTCGGCACCCTACGGCCTCAGCGAGCGAACGCGCGAGCGTTGTTTCGCCGCTGCCGGGCGGTCCCAAGATCAAACTGGAGAGTCGTTTCAGCGCGAACCGCGTTCGCCAGACCGGCCATCGCCAAGCAAATGTTGCTGCCCGAGCTCACCGAGCGTCTTCGGACGCATGCGCTCGGCAAGTGGGGTATCGGTACTAGTCGTCAGCGGACGGGTTATGTGGTTGCCCGAGGCGTTTGGCAGGACACGTCCTGCCCTCATTAGTGTCGGCGACATTCGATGCCATCAACTCAAGACGCACGTACCTTGCAGTCGCGGTGGTTGGGCGGCAGGTCCGGATGTGCTTCACGGACTTGCTGCTCGATGTTTTGAGCAGGTCAATGAACGACGTTTTGTAGGCCGCGCAGGACGAACTCCATCTTGAGCTGCCCACCGACGTAGACAAAACCGCAGCTTTTGCAGGTCAGATCAGGGCTTGAAGATAGGGGTCGTAGGTGGACATAAACACTCCGTCTGCCGTGTCAACCACCTAGATGCACCGACAGGCCACCAGGTCAAGGCTTATGAGCCCTTTTTGAGCTGTCACGATCTCGCGGAATTCCGCTTCGTACATCGCACGTGCTTCGTTGACGATGTCGAGGTTCTTTTCGTTGAACTCGACGTCGATGGTGCGTGCAATGGCGTCCATCTGCATGCCGATGTAGCGCAGCTCGTCACACAGCGTGTTCAAGAGGGACAGATCGCGTGTGCGTCGATCTTTGCCTGCGAAATTCTCGCGGTACTGCTGCATCGTGTCATTCGCTGCGCCGCCGAGCATGCCGGCGAGGTCCTCAAGTGAGGCACCCTCGCGGGCGGTGCGAATCTCGGTCAGCTCCGTGCGGTACATGTCGAGGTTGTCGCGCACAATCTTCATGTTGTTCTTGTTCGCGTCGGACTGGAATCCCCCCTTATCGAGGTTTTCCATGTCCCCCAGGATCGCTTCCAAGTTACCGATCATGCGTTGCACGAGCTCCGGCCGGCGCGTGGCGCGGCGTTTCCCGGCGAAGTGACTGTTGTACAGCGCAAACTGGGCATTCGCGAGCTGAGCAAGGCGGCTGGCGCGTTCCTGATCGTCGCCCTCTTGCTGGGCGCGCTCAATCAACGCGACCTCTTGTTTGTACATGTTGAGCTGGGCGTTGACCGTGTCGAGGTCCTTCTGGGTTGCCTCGATGCCCTTGTCGGCGATGACTTGCATGGTCTTTTTGAGCCGCTCCAGCTCTTCGATCAGCTCCTGGAGCAGCCGAGGGTCGCGCGTTGCGCGGTCCTTGCCTGCGAAATGGCGCGTGTAGCAGTCGAACACACGATTCGCCGCCGACGCCAATCGGGCACCCTCGACACTGTACGGATTGGACTGCGCTTGGGCGATCGCCGCTTCTTCTTCGCGGTAGCGCGCGAGGTTCTCTTGCGCGGTCTCGACCAGAGACACCACAGCGGGGTTTCGTCCACCATTCATCAATACTTTCGCCTCGTCGACGAGGTCGGACAATCGACGGATCAGGTTTCGGATCTCGTTGAGATCGCGGGTTGCACGAGGCTGACCGGCGAATCGGGCTCGGTAGATCTCGAAAATTTCGTCTGACTGGGTCTTGAGTTCGTTCAACGTAGGCTTTTTCATACAGCGTGTCCGGGAGATAAAGCAGGTCGCAGGTGTAATAGACCCGCATGTAAAGTTCAACTTCCGCGTGCGCCTTTGCGGGTTGTGGCGCATCTGGTTCAGTGGTCTGAGTGGGCGCTTCGCCCCAATCGAGTCGACCTAAGCTGGGTGCAAATTCCCTTCGGGCAAGTCAGGAAAGTCAATGAAAGTTCCGCGCGTGCGAATTCGCAGTGCCAACAAGGCACCGGTCAACGAAAGCGGCGACTACGTGCTGTACTGGATGACGGCGTACCGTCGGCCGGAATGGAACTTCGCCCTCGACCGTGCCATCGAGGCGGCCCACCACCTGGGCAAGGGGTTGGTGGTCTTGGAAGCACTGCGCGTGGGCTACCAGTGGGCGTCCGACCGGCATCACGCTTTCATCTTGGAGGGCATGGTCGACAACGCAGCCGCGTTTGCCGAGTCCAGTGTCGTTTACTTCCCCTACGTGGAACCGCGCGTTGGAGACGGCAAAGGGCTGTTAGAGGCACTTTCAGGGAAGGCGTGCATGGTGGTCACTGACGACTTTCCAGCCTTTATGCTGCCCAAAATGACCGACGCCGCGGCCGCCAAAATCGGTGTGCGCATGGAACGCGTGGACAGCAACGGGATCTACCCCATGCGCCACACGGACCGCGTGTTTTCGAGGGCACACGACTTTCGGCGTCATCTGCAAAAGACGATCGCACCCCATTTGTTGGAATTCCCAAACCCCAACCCGCTGCACGGACTCGCGCTTCCCAAACCGACGCTGCCCGATGTCAGTCGATGGCCCAAAGCAGACGTCGCCCAGATCACCACCTCTGCGTTTCTGGCGAGTCTGCCCATCGACCATTCGGTCACTCGGGCGGAGGACCGTGGAGGGTTTGTGGCCGCACGGGAGCGGCTGGCCGCATGGGTGACAGATGGCTTGCCACGCTACGGCGTGGACCGGAACCACCCAGACACCGATGCCTCAAGCCGCCTGTCGTTCTGGCTGCACTTTGGGCAGCTCTCGGCCCACGAGAGGCCTTCTTGCGCGGTGACCGACGGCACCGGTTGGGCCCCAGACCACGTGGCGCCCAAGGCGAGCGGTAGCCGCGAAGGTTGGTGGACCCGCCTGACCATGTCGAGAGCTTCCTCGACGAGCGGATCACGTGGCGCGAGATCGGGCTTCATGTGTGCGCGCTTCGCCCCGATGATTACGACCGGTTCGAGTCGTTGCCCGACTGGGGCAACAAACACAGGCGAGCACGCGGACGACCCACGCGAGTATGTACTGCTCGAAGAATTTGAGCAGGCGGGCACGCACGACCCGACTTGAACGCGCCGCACAGCGGCAGCTGGTTAGGGAGGGGCGCATCCACAATTACCTACGTATGCTGTGGGGCAAGAAGATCCACTGGACCCTTCGCCTCAAGACGCTCGCCGTGATGATCGAGCCTCCAACAAGTACATCGATGGCGAGATCCCAATTCCTACAGTGGGATCTTCTGGGTGCTTGGGCGCTACGACCGAGCATGGGGACCGGAGCGCAACGTCTTTGAAAAATCCGATACATGACCTCACAGAGCACGCAGTCCAAGCTTAAAATGAAGCACTTCTGGCGGAGTATGGCGATGAGGGCCAAGCCAACCTGCTCTGTTCAGAAAACTGAATCATCTCGCGGACATGGCCCAGAAACTTCGATGTCCTCCGAGACTCTTTCGCCGATGCGCTCCGCATCACGCGCGATGACACGATGGGCATGCTGATTTCTCCTCGTTCGCGCGCTCCAACTGCAGACGCAGCGCCTGAACTTCCTTCGCGCTCAACCGTGTGGTCTCGCGGTCGACACTGTAGGCCCAGCTGTGCTCCTGAGTTCGGTCCAACGCGGTCATCGCGGCTTCCAGGGACAAGAGCCGGTCCTTGACGTCACGCACGTCGTCGGCTGGAAACCGCACACGTTGACTCGTACGGGCCAACAACGACATTGTGTAGGCGTAAAAGCGTCCCAGCGGACGGGCCGCCGTGAGCGCCAACGCGATGCCACCCGCCCAACCGAGCGCTGTGATGTTGAAAATTGAGAGCGCGGCGAAGCCGGCTGCGGTGACCACGGATGACCAACGCAGCGACGATCGCGCTTGGCAATGGTGTCGACCGTTTTGAGGTCGACCGACGACGTGGTGATGCCCCGGGACTGTGACTTATCAGCTCGTTTCGCACCTCACGCGCCGAAGTACATGTTCCATGGCACGGTGACGACGCCCAGCAACCACCAGAATCCAGCGATGCCGAGCACCCAGTCCAAAGTACTCCACGGGCGTGCCCATCCAGATCAACACGCCGGACCAGCAGAGCACACAGCGACAGAAAACCAGCGACGCCAAGGGCGGAAGAAGTCGGAAACGGCGACGAGTGCATCTTGAGCTCCACGTTGAAATCAGACGTGTGAACCCATCGCAACAAGTTGGCCAAGCCTCGCCGGAGCAAATAAAAACCCGCTCGCCCTTTGATTACGGGGCGAGCGGGCTTTTTAGTCTGAAATGGACTCAGGGCTTGGGACGGTGCGGTGCGTACCTAAAGTGCGCACTTGTGTACGATTATTGATCGCGGAACGTGTAGAACATCCGCACGTTCAACGTTCCTTGCTCACCCGTCGGCACCGGGTACTTGCCCGACTTCAAGACACCTTGAGCGCATTTGGACACGCTCTTGTCGGGAATGCCGCTGAATGTGATGTCCGCGGCCGACGCCTTGCCCTTCTTGTCGATCTTGAGGTCGATCAGAACCTGTCCTTGGCCCGCGAACGCGTTCTTTCGAACCTGCGACGTGTAGCAGTTGGACAACTTGTCATTGAGACCCTCGACCACTTTCTGTGCGTCGGCGTCCGATTCAAAGCCATTGGCATAAACGCTCTCAAGCCGTGCGAGCGGCAGACGTTTGTACTTCTTGGCGTTTGTTGAAAACGACTTGCCTTCGATCATGATCTCTTTGCCGACCAAGACTTTCTCGGGTTTACCGTCCCCATCAAGGTCGCGCTCAAGCGTGTAGCCGTCTTGACTGGGCTCAAGCGGAGCAAACAGATCCATTCGGGTCTCTTCGACCTCCGCGTTTTCGGTGCCCGCGGCGAGCTGCTCGCCGTTACTGCCGTCGTAACGGGTGAACTTCTTGGAGCCTTTGATCTTGCACTCGATGTCTGCCTTCAGGTCGCCATTGATGTCGCCGGCCTTACACCAGTCAAACCGTGCGTTGGTCTTCGCCTTCCAGATCAGTTGGCCGTCGTAGGCATAGACGCCGAGCTCATTGCCGTTCAAACACAGCAGGTCTCTCTTCGAGTCCGCCGCGACGTCAGTGACGATCACTTGGTCACAGGACTTCAGTGTGAACACAGGGTCGGCATTGTGGTTGACCACAAAGGTGGGTTTGCCCGCACCGATGACGTCAGGATTTCCATCGCCGTCGATGTCAGTGACGATCATGCCGAGCTTCAAGGTCGCCTTTGTTCTGTGACCACGTAAACGCGGTACACCGTCTTGTCCTTGCCCAAAAACATCACGCCAGGTCGTTGTGGCAGACCATGACGGGACTTTCTTTGCTTGGCCACTGTACACGGTTTGTTATGAACGCGGAGGTGGCCGAAAGTGTGACAACAGCAAATGCAAGAGTTCGAATCATTGGTTTCTCATGGTATGCGCCCGCGCCAAGAGATACGGCAACACGTGCTGCCGGTCAAATGGGGGTGTCCGTGGTTGATGACGTCAACGCGCGCAACCGGTGCGCGCGGCTAGGGCGCTGTGAGCTCTCGAACACAATGGTCGAGGGTATGGTCAAAGTCTAGACGAGCTCGGCTCGACCAGCCTGCGGAACCTGACGCTCACACGTTTTCCCGTCCTTGCGAACGCGCAGCAACTATGTCCTCGAACGTGACCTCGACGTTGGCTGCCGTCACAGAGTGGCGGTCGAGCACCTGTTTGACGAGTTCGGTCTGGCGCCCGCGCAGGTTGGCGATCCACGCGCTTCGTCGGGGTTGGGTGCGGCGACCATGGCCTCGGCAGGCGCTGTTTCTGCGGCCTTGGGCGCGGCCACCGTCTGCGGTGTTTCGGCCGAGGCGGCCCAGGCTTGCACGCCGCCACCATCGCCACGCAAGTGCGAGCTCATACGCGCCAAACGTCTCCACGTTGGTTCCGCAGATGCGGTCAAGCCCTTCACCGTCGGCCTCGATGACGCGGCTCTCGACGAGCTCCTCAAGGAACGGGTGCATTGCGGCCAGTGCGCAGGGCCAGCTCGGCGGGTCTGGCAGATAACCCGTGTCGCAGTTCAACAAACGCCGCTGCGGTAACGCCACCGCGCATGGCGTGCTGCGCGTTGCTCAACAGATTGTCGCCCACCGCGCGGCCCGGCGCATGTCCATCTCGCCGCGTTCGCTCGTCATGCCGGGGTAGACCCGCTTGGCTCCGGAGCGACGCGGTCGAGGTCACCCAGGAATCCTTGTATTACGCACGTTGGCTGGAAGCCCGTTAAGCGCAAAATTCACTGGGAACAGCACGCCGGCGTCTGGGTCGAACACATCATTGCGCCGGGATCAACCCATTGAGCGGCACATCGAAGCGAAAGTTCGCGACGGCAAGTGTCGACCCTACCGAGATGGGGATAAAGTCGAGCACCCTTCGGGCTACGCCAAACATGTTTTGGAAAAACGCCTCGAAGTCGGCACCGACGTGGCAAAATAGGGCGAAAGGCGCTTTAGTCTTCAACCCAAGCATCAAAGCGCCGCGGCTGCAAACCGTCGGGACTGAAGCAAAACACGTCCGCGCGTGGGGAAGTGCCGCGCCACCCCTGTAATGTTCACGGACCACGACGTGCACACGATACGTTCGATCGCGGCGGGCTCCACGGACAGCGCCTGAAGCTGCGCTTTGAGCTTGTCGACCTGCAAGACATGGCCCGTGTTGATGAGCGCGTAGGGAGGGCCCACAAGAAACGCGTTCACCGATTGACCCAGAGGCTCAACCGGCGAGGCATGTCCCAACGTGATGATGTGAATGTCGGGAGCGCTCACGGCCTGTAGGTGAAGCGCAGTTCGTAGTCGCACAGGTAGAAGGTATCCCCTTCTTCGACTTTCTTGGATTCGATGCGATTGCCACGGAACTCAATGCCGTTCGTCGAATCGAGGTCCTTGATGTAGTACGCACCGTTGCGGAAGATCACGCAGCAGTGTTTGCGCGAGATGTTGCCGTCGCGGATCGTCAGGTCGGTCTGTTGTGACCCGCGGCCAATGACAAACTTGTCTTTGTCGATGACGTACCGGTTGTTGTTGAACATCAGGTACAGCGGGGGCTGTGCTGCGCCACCCATCATCGGCTGCTGGGGTGCAGGGGCCGGGCCGGGTTGGTTAAACATGGGCTGCCCGTAGCCGCCGTTTTGCGCGGGCGGCGCTTGAGGCGGAGCCTGCTGCCACTGGTTGGACGGACGCGGCGGCGGCGGGGGACCGGGCTGCTGGATCTGTCGCTGCGGCTGCTGTCCAAACTGAACACCGCCCATCGGCTGCTGCGGAGGCGTAGGGCTACGCTGCGGCTGCTGCTGATTGATCGGAGGAATCTGATTGAACGTCCGATGTTCCATCGGCGAGAAACCGCCGCCAAGCTGCGGCGCCATCGGCTGCTGTGGCTGCATTGGCTGATTGCCATACCCGCCGCCAAATCCACCGCCCATGTCGCCTGGACCCGGCGCTGGAGCTGGGTCGTTTGCAGGCACATAATCGCGGCTGCGCGCGTAAAGACGCATGGATTCGTTGATCAGGTAATCCATCGAGCAACCCAAATCGGTTGTCATCTGCTCGTAGATTTCCCAGAGATAATCGCGGCAGTAGAAGCTGCGCAGCGTTTTGCGATTTTGATCAGTCATCGAAGTGTGCCCCTCGACGGGTGAGCTTCTACAAGAGAAATTGAGTGTTCAAGCGTCGGCGGAGGGTAACACACGCGTTTTCGACGTGTCCAGAACTTCCCCATCTACCGGTGTTTAACCCGAATGACCCACGCCAGTCGTACCATGTTCTTTAGCACGTTGGGCACGCGCCGAAAAAGGTTGATCGACGGCGGACGCTTTTCCACGATCGTGACCGGAATCTCGGTGACCCGGTACTTCATGCGCTCCGCCCGGACCACGAATTCACTCGCGAACAGGTCCTTGTCCACCACACATCGGCCCACGACCTCAAGCAAACGGTCACGCCGAAACGCTTTTAGACCGTGAGTGTCGGTCCCTTTGAACCCGGTGAAGACCCGCAACATGAAGTTGAGCACCAGCGTCGCAAGCTTGCGATACGCGGGACGACGATCGGAGTTGGGGTCCAACCGCTTTGAGCCGATCACCATGTCGTACCCTTGCTCCAACTCCGCGAGCGCGCGCACGTAGAAGTCCGTGTCGCACAGATCGATCTCGTCACAGATCACGTACTCGCCGCGCGCCTCTAAGATGCCTTTGCGCATGGCGAGGCCATAATTGGGCTCACCGGCGCGGATCAAACGCAGCTCAGGGTGGCGTTTCATCAGCTCGTTGGCGACATCGACCGTGCCGTCGGTCGAGCCGTTTTCACTCAAGATAATTTCGTAGGTCCGCGTCCACAGCGGCTCGTTGGCCAGTTTTTCGGTCAGATCCGCGATGGATGCCGAGAGGATGCCTTCCTCGTTGTAAACCGGGATGACGATCGTGACGTCGACAGGGGAATCACTACTCATGGGTCAGTCTCAAAATCCAGCGGTAAATAAGGATGAGCGCGATGGCGTTGCCCACGATGATCGAGATTCCGACGGCGATAAGCAGCCAAAAGGTCGATGGGTCTTGCTCGCCAAGCGCAAAATAAAATGGGATAAATGCAGGCAACGTTAGAAACGTGGCGCCCAGCGCAACCGCGGGTTTGCCGATGACGCGTTTCTGATTTTCGGGCGTCGAGCTTTCCAAACCACACCTGTGGGGCAAAGTCGGCGGAGCATAGCGATACTCTTGATGTGGGGCAACGCACGTGGAGCACACAAAACAAGACGTCGATGCCGCAGCGGCAGGCTTCCTCGCGCGTCGTGACCATTCACGGGCTGAGCTTCGCGCCAAACTGATGAAACGCGAATTTCCGGCCGACCTGGTCGACGACGTGCTCAACGACTACGTCGAGCGGGGTTGGCTCAACGACAGCGGTTTCGCGTCCCACCAAGCCGAAATCTTGGCGCGAAAAGGCTGGGGGCCCCTCCAGATTCAAAACAAGCTGACCCAACACGGTGTTGGCCGCGACGACGCGCGAGCGGCGACCGACGCATTGGAAGTGGACTGGGAGTCCGCCGCGCGTGCTCGCGTCGAAGGACGCTTTCGCGCCGGGGACGAAGCCAAAGCCTACCGCCACCTCGTGCAGCGTGGCTTTTTGCAAGGTGTGGCCCGCAAAGTCGCGTTTTCGCTCGACGAAGACTAACGCACAGCGTCAACAAAGGTGTCGTCGATGAAGGTTTGAACGGTCGTCGGTGTCGTCGTTGAAGCGTCTCGCGGCTCGGCTGCCGCCATTGTCCCCTTCAAACCGCCGTCGTACAGCTCGACGAACATGTCGGCGACAAATTCGGGCATACCGGCCTCAAGCATGCCCGCGCGCACGTCCTCCAAGCCCACCTGAACGTATGCGATCTGGCGCCCGAGCACGTGGCTCAGGTGCGCCACCACTTCATCCCATGACACGTCTGCGGGCCCATGCACGCCGAAGTGCTTCACGCCCGACCAGGATGTGTCCTCGATGATCTGCGCGGCGCGCGCGCCGATGTCGCGTGTGGCCACCCACGGCACCTTGATGTCACCTGGTGTTGGGCCAAACACCGCGCTGGCGTTCTTGATGGTGTCGGCGCTGAAGAACAAATTTTCCATGAAGTTCGCCGGTCGCATGATCCCGACGCTCGAGAACCCAGCACGCGTAAACACGCCCTCGACACGATGCAATGCATCCACCGGGCCGTTACCCTCCGCATGTTGAGCGCCCACGCTTGACAGCACCACCACTCGATCAATGCCCGCAGCCTTTGCCGCCGACGCGGCGAGCGTTGCGGCGTCTTGCGCCCACGCCTCGAAGTCAGGACGGTAGTTCGGTGGCGTCAGCCAAAACAACGTGTCCGCGCCCTCAAACGCGGCTTTGAGCGTCGCGGCATCCTCAAACGATCCCTTTGCAACGATGGCGCCTTGAAGGTCGGCAATCTTGCTCGGATCGCGAGAGATGACCGTGACCTTGTGGTCGCCGCTTGCCAGCAGGCGTTGGGTCAGACGCGGCAATGTTCGAGTTGAGGGTGTTGATGACGATGTTCATGGGATGCTCCGTTGCCGGTATCGGCGATGCAAGGTCGTGGACACCGTGTCCACATTTCATGGAGCAAACATGGAATCCGACGTGGCATTAGTCGAATGAATGTTTATGATATTTATTCATGAAATTAATATCGGGAAGCTGGACCTCAATCTCTTGACCGCGCTCGACGTGTTGCTCGAAACGCATAGCGTGACAAAGGCTGCGCAGCGACTGTCCGGTCTCGCAGTCGGCGATGAGCACGTTGCGCAGGCTTCGAGAAGCATTCGACGATGAGCTCCTGGTGCGCACCGGCGACGGCATGGTGCCCACGCAGCGCGCAGAGTCGCTGCGTCCGCGGTTGCGGGGCGCGTTGCTCGAACTTAATCGCGCCCTCAACGGTCTTGATGACTTCGACCCGGGTTCGGCGCAGCGGCGATTTGTCATCGCGGGGAACGACTACTTCTCGATGGCCGTCCTACCGGCGCTCTGGGCCCAGATTCACACGCAGGCGCCTCACGTGCGCGTCGATGTTCGGGAGGTCGACCTCCCGCGCGCCGCACAACAGCTCGAATCTGGGGAGGTCGACGTAGCAATTGGAATCATGACCGGTGGGCAAGTCCGCTACGCCAGCGACGCGCCAGGCTCAACACCCGTGCGTTGATGGACGAAACCTTCGTGTGCCTCGTGCGTCAGGGACACCCGGTCTTGGCACAAGGCATGACGTTGCCACCTTCATCGCGCTTGAGCCGCAACGCTGATCAGCCCCAATCTTGACGGCACGAGCGTCGTGGACACTGCCCTAGAGCGCCTCGGCAGCGACGGAATGTCGTCGTGCGACTGCCGCACTTCGCCGCCGCACCTGTTTTGGTCGCGCACTCGGATCTTGTGCTGACCTTACAAGCCGGATCGCGCGCAAGATGGCAATGCACGCGCCCCTAAAGAGGTACTCTCGAAGCACCCTTGGAGCTGCCCGGCTACACAAACGTGTTGTTGTGGCATCGACGGTTTACCCAAGATCCAGCGCACCGTTGGCTGCGCGAACAAGTCGCGCTCGCATGCCGGGCATAAAGAACCGTCCCTACTGGCGTCGTCGTCGCATCACGAACACACCCAAGGCGAGCAACCACAGACTCAAGTCGTTCTGAGGAGCGTCTGCGCTGCTTCAACCGCATCCATCGCCGCTCACGGTGCCCTTGGCGCCAATCGTTCCCGCGTCGTCGCCGGGTTGTGTGCCCGCGTCGTCTTGGCCAGCATCACCCTCGCCCGTGTCCGTGCCCACGTCTGCGTTGACACAGATGTCCGCGCCTGGGCTGCACACGCCTGCCACGCAGGTGTCTTCGTCGGTGCAGGCATCGCCGTCATCACACGCGGAGCCATCGTTGGCGACCACACCCGCGCATACACCGCTCGTGCACACATCCGAGACCGTACACTGTTCGTCGTCATCGCAAGGTGTGTTGTCTGCCACGGGCGTCTGGACCTGCCTGCATCGTTCCGTCGCACATGCCGGTGTTGCACTGGTCACCACAGGCGGTGCCCGCGGCGGCCACTTGGCCCCCGAGCATGTGCCGGCTGTGCATGCGTCTGATTCAGTGCAGGGGTTTCCGTCGTCGCATGCGCTGCCGTCGGCGAAGGCCTCGGCGACACACTCTCTAAAATTGGCGTCACATACACCGATGCCGCATCGGTGTTCAGACCAGCGCAATCTTTGGCCGCGCCCGCAGACGCCCGCCGTGCAGACGTCGGCGTTTGTGCAAGGTTTCCGTCATCGCATGTCGAGCCGTCCACAACGGCCACGGCCTCCGCACGCGCCCGTTCCGCGTTGCCGCAACACGCCTGGTACCACTCCATCGAGGCTCGGCAATCCTTGGCCACGCCGCCTACCACCCGCGGTGCACACGTCGGTCTCGGTGCAGGCGTCGCCCGTCGTCGCAGGTGGTGTTGTCGGCGACGATCACAGCCTCGCGCCGCACCGGTGCCCGCGGTACCAGGCCCCCACCGCGCACGCACCGTCAAGCCCCGAGCAATCCTTGGCCGCACCGCCGCACACACCCGCGGTGCACACGTCGGTCTCGGTGCAGGCGTCGCCGTCGTCGCAGGTGGTGTTGTCGGCGACGATCTGGCCTCGCACGCACCGGTACCTGCGATGCATGTGCCCGCAGCACACGCCCCGTCAAGCCCCGAGCAGTCCTTGGCCGCACCGCCGCACACACCCGCGGTGCACACGTCGGTCTCGGTGCAGGCGTCGCCGTCGTCACAGGTCGTGTCATCGGCCACGGGGGTTGATTCACATGCACCCGTGCTTGCGTTGCAGGTCCCCACGGCACACGCACCGTCAAGGCCCGAGCAATCCGTCGATGCGCCTCCGCAAACGCCTGCCACACATACATCCGTGGTCGTGCAAAGGTCGCCGTCGTCACACACCGTGTTGTCGGGCACAACCTCACAAAGCCCAACGCTCAGGTCACACGCTTGGCACGTGCCGCAGTCGGAATCCGACGCGCACGTGGGGCAGATGTTCGCCGCACGAGGCGTTGCAAGCTCGGTGAAGAAATACGTGGTGTTTAGCGCGCCACCCGCACAGCGCTGGTTGGAATCGTCGTCCTTGGTCCCGAATGCGCTCTCATTGAGCTGTGGCTGCGGTGTTGGAAACAATGCCAAGAGCCCTGCGTCGTCGCCGTCGTCGGTGTCATAAACCACCAGGTCGACCAGATTTGTGGCCGTTGCCGCGCTGCCGTTGGCGACCGGAGCACCGAGGTAAAGCGCGACCGCATCGGCTCCGTTTTGAAGCAGGTTGTCGTTGTGGGTGATGTCAGGTGTCACCGCCGCATTTCCCACCACAAAAAACCCGTTGACGTCGGCTGTCGTTAGCGCCGTGCTGTAGTACGAGGCGTCGTTCGAGCCGTTGAAGTACGTCAACGAAAGCGCGGACAGGTCGGCCGATGGACGCGTCAAAAGCTCCACGAACTCCGCCGTATCCGTGAGCGGCGTGTCGGAATCCACCTCATTGATCACCACGAAGAACGACGAGAACGTCACAAACTCGTTCGCAGCCAATGAAAACGCCGCCGATCCGATATTGGCCCCTGGGCCTGTCGCCCCGTGGAATTCGTCCGACCGAAAAGCGGTCGCCGCATTGATCAGTGTGGCCACATGCCTGAAGTCATCGCCGGGCGCTAACCCCACGTCGGCCAACGTCATGCCGCTGAGCTCCTGATTGCAGCCCGAAATCGCGGCGGAGCTCAGCGTCTTAACAAACGTGTGACCCGTCGTATCGAGCTTCCAAAGTCCGGCAAATGTTGTGTTGAACGCGATGGCGTAATCGGCTTCAAATCCTGTGGCAAACGTCAGGTCCGCCCCAACCGCCGAGATGGCCGCGCGATGGGCATCGCCGGTGTCGGTCAGCGGCGCCGTGGAGGCAAATCCGCCGGCCTCGGTATCCAAGTAGATGACGACGATGTCATCACCCGCACACGTTCCGGTGCCGCCATACAACGCCCACGTCAGGTTCCCAAACGGGTCGCCATCCACACCGAGGGTGGCCGCTCCAAGTGGGCCGCCAAAACCACCGCCGCTCCCCGCGGTGTGTGCGGGGTACTCGGCGTCGGTGGCCGCGCCATCCGTGACGGCTCCAGCAGCGGTGATGTCGACAATGGATTGAGCAAAACCGGGCGCGGACACAAAAAGAGCGAGGGCGAACGCGCTCGTTGAAAGCAGTCTCATCGAGGACCTCTGGCGAGAAGATTCAGAATTGCTGCCATCTTAGCGACTTGGGCGGTCCTCGCCAGCGCAATCTTAACTCGCCGTGGCGCGCAGCCGGTCGACCAACGCTTTCGCTGTGTCAGCACGCCGTCGTCGCCGCGGAGCCTGCGCGCGCAGCTGCTCGAGCTCGTCCCAGAGCTCGCACACAAGTTTGGGGCCCCGAGCGTGCAAGGCCTCAATGGCTTGGACAATCTTTTGGTCGGTGTTCTTCTGAGTCATGTGCCCTCCTTGGCTACGATCAGACTAAATCACCGAGATCGTTTGGCAAAAAATCGAAACCCATGGAGCGCAGCGGCAGCAAGAGGTCATCGGGCAGCGGCGCCTCAAAGACTAAAGGCCGTGCGTCGCCGGGGTGCACAAGGCGCAGCCCTTGTGCGTGCAACGCCAGGCGCGCCAATCCGTGCACGGCCGCAAACTCACGATTCAGCGGTCCCTTGCCATAGTTGGAATCGCCGATGACCGGATGGCTGATGTGTTTAAGGTGTCGACGAATCTGGTGAAATCGCCCGGTTTTAGGCCGCGCCTCGACCCAGGTCACGTCGCGCGGCGCGCAGTCGAGATGGGCAAGCGGGACAAGGTCGGTGACGGCGTCAATGCGCTCGCCACCTTCGTCTTTTGGCACCGGATGGTCCACGGTGACGGGCTCGCGGATATGTCCGCGTGCGAGCGCGAGGTAGCGCTTGGTCACCAAGCCGTCTTGAAACTGAAGCTGCAGGTCCCGCGCGATGTCTCCCGACTTGGCGAACACAAGGACACCCGAGGTCGCGCGGTCCAGCCGGTGCACCGGATGGGCTCGCCCCAAACGCCGAGCGACCATCTCGACCAAGGTCACCTCGTCGGCACCGTAGCCGCGATGCACCAGCAGTCCACTCGGTTTGTCCACGACAAAGAGCCAGTCGTCCTCGAATAGAACCGTTAGATCACCGCGCAAAAGCTTGCTCGACGACGTTTCGACTTTCTTCGGAAATGGGGCTCCAGATCGGCGCTGTGCCCGACGGCGCCGCCTTGAAGTAGGCCGCCACCGGGGCCGGTAGCTCCTCGTTGGGCGAAACTTTCTGCCATGTACTGACGGTGTACGCGCCCCAGTCGCCAAACGTGCACGCGTAACACGCCGACGCCATCACCAACGCTTCGGTGTACGCGGCACTGCCCGAGAACGACACACGCACATTGGCCACCTGAAGTTCCGCGTCGGCGTCAAGCTCGGCACCGTGGGCGTTCAGCGCGGCTCGCGCAGCGTCGATGTCCGCCTTGACCGCCAGCGACGCGACCGGATTGAGCTCACCCGTCGCCAAATCCAACGCTGCCGATTCGCACGCAGAACCTGGGTGCGCCGCGCCACATTCGTAATACGAGGCGCAGTAACTCAGCAGCGCTTTGCCCTCGAGCACGCCCTCAAGCGCAAACGCAAACGAGGACTCACTCGTGGGCGACGCGGCGAGAGTAAACGGCGTAATCGTGCGCGCATCCCCAACGCGAGACAACGTCGCTTGCGGCTTTGGAATCTGCGTGGAACACCCTTCGGGGTCGGTGCCTTCGTTGAATGCCTTCATGACACACGGGCAGTCGCCCTCGGGTTGCTCCTGTTGGGTCAACGCGTACACCCACACGTTCGTGCCCGACATCAGCACCGCCCCGTCGCGCTTGGCGATGGTGTCAAACCCTTCGGGTCCATCGATGATGATGGCGCTCGTGGTGCCGTCGGTGACCACGTACTGCGCCGGCGCGTCCAGCGGGTGCCGGTCGGTCGTTGGGGTGGCCGTCGTGCAGCTCGCAAAAAGGATCGCGAGCAAAACTAACTTTTTCATAACATCCCGCGCTTGGTCATGGCCTGCAACACCGCCTGAAGCGCTTCGGCCACGGTTTCTTGGTCGCTCTTATAGCGGTAATCCGCCGACTCGGGCAGCTCAAAGCGTTGACCCAAGCCTGTGAAGTCTGGAATCTCGCCATCGAGCGCGGCGCGCCAAAGCCCCTTGGGGTCCCTGCGTGCGCACACATTGGCCGGGCAGTCGACAAAGACCTCGAAGTAGGGAGCAAGCTGTTCGCGTGCGTGGCGTCGATGCCCAGACATCGGCGAAACAAGAGCACACACAGGGATCGCGCCTTGTCGCGCGAGCAAGCGCGCGATCGCCACCACACGACGCACGTTCTCGTCCCGGTCCGCTTCGCTGAATCCCAAGTCCGAACACACGCCTCGCCGAAGGTCGTCGCCGTCGAGCAAGACGGCGTGCCGGCCGCTTTCACGAAACGATTTGACGAGCGCCGTGGCAAGAGTGGTTTTGCCCGAGGCGGGCAGACCGGTCAGCCAGATCGTGGGTGCCATCAACGATGCCCAAAAGAAAGGCGGGCCGAAGCCCGCCTAGGATTAGAACGCTGCGCGAAGCGCGGCGGCCTTGTCGGTTTTCTCCCAGGTGAAGAATTCCAAGCCGTCTCGGGTGTACGGCTCACGTCCGAAGTGACCGTGACGAGCCGTTGGGTAGAAGATCGGGTTGCGAAGCTTCAGGCTTTCGATGATGCCCTTGGGCGTCAGCTCAAAGTGCTCGCGAACCACGGCGCTGAGCTTGTCTTCATCGACCTTCGCCGTGCCCTGGCAGTCGATGTACACCGACGTGGGCTCGGCCACGCCAATCGCGTAGCTGAGCTGGATCTCGCAGATTTCGGCGAGGTCGGCTGCCACGATGTTCTTGGCAATGTAGCGCGCCATGTAGGCTGCCGAACGGTCGACCTTGGTCGCGTCCTTGCCCGAGAACGCGCCGCCCCCGTGACGACCGCGGCCGCCATAGGTGTCGACGATGATTTTGCGGCCGGTCAAGCCACAGTCACCGTGCGGTCCGCCGATCTCGAACAGGCCGGTGGGGTTGATGTGGCACTTGATGTCGTCGTGCCAGTGCTCGCCCAAAACAGGCTTCAAGACGTGCTCGCGAATCAGGTTGCGAAGCTCAGGCATTTTCTTGTTCCACAGCGGGTCGTGCTGCGTGCTCAAGACCACCGTGTCGATACGTACAGGCTTGTTGCCCTCGTAAATGACCGTGACTTGGCTCTTCGCGTCTGGGCGAAGGCCCTCGATCATGCCGGTCGAGCGTGCCTCGGCCTGCCGCTCCACCAAAC
>JAWKQR010000029.1:0-74760 GCA_041390025.1 bacterium | reverse complement strand
TGAAAGCGCCAGCGGAATTCGCGTGTCTGTGCCTGAAACCTAAAAGCATAGGGAGACAAATTGTCCGGCTCAATGTAGCCGTCAGGCAGCACGTTGCCTGTGTTTTTCGCCTCCACGAAGGTCGGCGTGGAGGAAACCCTTAAACGAATGTCCTCCAACGCGGTTTCTAGCTCGGATGTGGAGGCCTTCAGACACATGTAAACAGCGTTGGGCGGGCGCTCACCGAATCCCTCGATCCGCATGAAACCTTCGTCAAAACGTACAACAACCTCTTCGGGCCACGGCGTGCGCACGCACTGCAGAAACTGGGCGTGCAGCAGTCGCAGGGCGTCACGAGCTTTGGCGCTCGCCGTGGTGGTCGTGACGTCGAGATCGAAGCTTTGTGTGTCCAATGCCTGCTGCCGTGCGCTGAGTTTCGCGTCCGGCAGGTGAACACCCTCGACAACCATGTCGGACGTTAGACGATTGAAGGTCACAAACTGCGCGACTTTGTCGTCGTTGCTCGGAAACATGACGACAACGTTCAAGTTATCCGAGGCTTCTCGCGTCCAGCTGTAGCCTGCGAAGTCGAGCCCGCGGCGCTTCGCCTCTGCCACAGCGGCGTCGACCGAGTCTTGAACGGAAGGGATGGCCATCGATTCGCCCTGCCCCATGATGGTGACCCGAAGTATAGGCGTATCGCGGATTCCCGTGTTCTGCACGAGGACCGACCGGCCGAAGACTTCAAACAAACCACGACCACTCGTAAACTCAACAGGTTCGACACCACGTTGGAACGAAAGTCCCGGAAACCCATACGGTCCGAACTCCGTGATGGGCCCCTCATTTTCGACCCGAACAGTGATGCCATCGGAGGTTTGAAGTTCGACGATGTCCCCGGAAAACTCCAACGTTTGGTTCGCCTTGCTCTCGACGGGCACGTCCACCAAGCGAGGGCGGCGCACTGCCTCCGAAGCACACCCGGCAAGTACAACAAGCACGGAACACACATGGCCAATCAGCACCGCGCGCATGAGACAATCTCCGTCGATGATTTCGCCGAGTATGCTGCGGATCTCGGCTGCGGTACAGTCAAGGTGCGTCAGCCGCACGAATAGGGTACACAGACGAAAACGTCCCCACGGAGCGAACCATGGCGTTAATCGGACAATCCAACCGCATGAAAATCCAGACCCTGACCGAACGCGGCGCGATGCTAGATGGTGGGGAGCTCGGACATTCTGTTGCCCAAGAGCCAAGGCACTTTCTCGGGCGCGAAAGTCGAGGATCGTATTGAGGTCTTCTTTGCACCCGGAGTCTAAGAAAGACATCGTCGCGATGACTGACATGCCCTTCGCCGAGGTCGGGCAGACGGGTATTCTTGGGAGGTGGTCGGTGAGCTCAACAATATGGGGCGGACTGGGAATTGGCAAAAATTTGTTTTTGCCATTTTCCGAACAACCCCAAGAATTACGCGCGTTGGGTCGAAATACGTCGTCTACATTTACTTCTGACAACACCGACGCGCGGCCGCGAGCACCAAGATCAAAAAATTCATGGGCAAAGTCTCGGCAAATTATTCGGCCGGCGACGAAGTCAGCCTGTTTGTGATTCGAGAGACCGACCCCGCTGGGAAACGGCCGTGGACGACGAATTCTTGGGGATGATCTTTCACAACGATGCGCTCGGCCAGTGCGCACCGGGCAACCAGCTCGATGGCTACATTAAGGCGATTCGCGACAAAGGCCTGGTCGACCTTTGTCTGCAGCCGCCCACAACGACGCGCCGCACGCTGGGCGAACAAATTTCGGCGGACTGAAAGCGTCGGGGGCAGCAGCACGCTGACCGACAAAAGCTCGCCGGATCAGATCTACGCAAAGTATGGCGTCTCCAAACGCGCATATAAAGATGCGCTGGGCGGATTGTTCCGCCAGCGCCTCGTCACGTTGAGCCCCGGAATTGTAAAGCTGGTGGACCGACTAGAGCCCTAGGCTCGCCTGCACCTGTCCATACACCGACGCTGGTCGACTTGTTCGGCGCGTGCCTGATAAGGTTCGCGCCTTGACGGGATCGCTTGAAGCCGAAGACTAAGGCAGCCGTGGCGAGGAAGTCCACCGTGGCCCACTCCGACTGCAACGTTGGAGTCAGCATCGTCCAATGCTTCCTTCATGAACCGTTTGCCAATAACGCTTGTGCGAGCTTGGTGCGCGCGTCGTGTCCCGGTCGCAGCTCGAGATTCGCGCGGGCCAATCTTCGAGCGCCCGTACGTAGTCGTGGCCAAGGAAAAAGTCGATCGCGTGACCGTTGCGGCCGACGAAGGCGCGCGATATCGCGCTCGGAACCGCGCGCCACGGCTGCGTCATAGGCCTGCTGCGCTAGGTCGTTGTCCCCCAGCGTCGGCGTAAGAGTCCCCCCAAAGCGGCGAAAACTCGCTGTTCCGGCACGCGCTGGAGCACGCGTTTGTACAGTAATCGCCTCGTCCGCGGGTCTTTGAAGCCGTCTCTGCCTCGGCGAGGTGTTCTTCGATCAAATACCACCCAGTGTATGTAGTTATAGGCCCTGAAGTATGCCAATGCTGCATCGATCTTGTTGGCTTCTGCTCAACGATTCCGCGATGCAAAATCGCCCACGCGTTTGCCCGGATCGGTCGCTGAAACTCGGCTCTCCGCAACTTCGTACAGACGCCGAGCCTCGTCGTAATCCCCGTTCGGAGCGCGATATTCGCAAGGTGGCCCGCCGAAGCGGTGGTGGATCCACCGCTTCAGCTTGCCTGAAATACTCACGCGCTTTGGGGAGAGATTTCACAGGGATGGAATTCCACGTCGCCGCGCAAGCCCAACACCGCCGCCTTTTCGGCATCCTTGATCCAAATTCGGGTCTCGAATTTGTCCAGATCCGCCTCCGAGCGGTCGATTTGGTGCACCACCATATGAAACGCCGCGCTCGACATGAACGGACCCGTTCCCGGATTCGCAACATCAAAAGTAGACTCAAGAGCTTCTTGAGCCGCCAAATAATCGGCGATATCGCCGGTCAAACGCGCCCTCGCGACGAACGCCTCAATGACCGTCTCCCCATCCAGCCAGCTTCGTGTCTTCGCAAAGCGCTCTTGGTAAAACGCGATGCTGTGATCGATGACCTGTAGCGTTTTTGACGCATCCGTTGGAGCGGCAAGCTCGACCGATTTCGGCACCGCAAGCGGCATGATGCCCGCAGCGAATTCCGCTGAGGCACCCTGCGGTTGGGTCGGTGCGCTCTCACTCGGCGGATGGACTGTCTCGGAACACCCAAGCAGCCCAACAACGAGCAGTAGAGTTAGACGTTTCATGGTGGCCCTCGCTTAAGGTGTGTGTGGGGGGTGAAGGTAGGGGAATGCGGTCAGGAAAGCTCCCTCGACACCCAGGTCATTGGCGGTCGGGTTCGTTCCCACTAATGCCGTGGGTCCGTGGACCGTCATGTCCAACAAGATGACTGACAGCGTCACATCGATGACAGGATCTTGAAGCCGACGCCCGTTTGGAAATCCGGCCGCCGCGCTCGGGTCGATCTTCAACGTGTCAGGAAGGACCAGTCCAGCAACCGTCGGCCCGTTAGCTACGACCGGTTGTCCCACACAATCCGGCAGGGTGTCGTTGTTAGCATCCGCCATCGAGCACGGCGTCAGTGATAGGCCCGTGAGCTGCGTGTCCAACGCACCGTGAAGGAAGTTCAAGGTCGCCACGATTTCGGAAACATACGTGCCGGCGACGTCGTCAGTGGGGTTGTCATCGTTGTAGGCGTCTTTGCTCGCGATCAGCGCCGTCGAAACAGCGGGCATGCCCATTCGGTCCACACGAGTGTACGCCGATGGCGCATCCGTACGGAACCGGAAGTCCGTCGGTTGGCCGATGCAGAACATGTCTGGAGTCTCGCCGGCATGGCTGCAGTGCAGACCAGGATCAGCCGCCGCAGGTGCGCCAGCGTGGTAGATGCGGCACTGCACCGTGTCGTATTCCGAGTCTCCGGGAGCACCCGTTGATGGGAATCCAGCGCACGCCGTTGCACACTCAGCCTCCGATGCATACAACGCGTTTGCCCCGGTGCATGTGTTGGCCGTCAGCTGGCAGTAATTCTCGCAGTATGAACCGCACACCCCTCCACCTGATGGCCCCGCGTGGCCGCAGTGCGTTGCAGGATCGGCCGACGCGGGTCCGCCCGCGTGGTAGGTACGACATCCGATCGTGTTGCCTTCGGTGTCGCTGGTCAGACCGGCGTCCCAGGCCCCGATGTTTTCGCAGTAGTCGATGCAGGCGTCCCGGCTGGGAAACTGCGCATTTTCGCCCGAGCAATTCTGCGTGATCGTGTCGCAGTAATCGGAGCATGTTCCAGCGACTTCGTTGTTGGTCCCGTTGTTCGAATTGTTCGTCCCGTTGTTCGAATTGTTCGTCCCGTTGTTCGAATTGTTCGTCGCGTTGTTCGAATTGTTGGAATTATTCGTCGTGTTGTTCGTGCCGTTGTTTGACGCGTTGTTGAACACCGTCGGCGTGTTGGAATCGTCATCGCTGCACGCCGAAAAGGCGAGTGATGCGGCCAAGAGAATCAAACTTGGATTCGTAATTTTCATTGTGTTTACTCCTTAGATTCGGGCAGTGGTGGCCCAGATGGACAGATTGGAACCACCGCCCACTGCAGCAGCCACGGGAACTTCAATCACGACCGCAGTGACATTTCGCCCGGCAAACGAGTCACGCGCGTTGTCGAACGACAACGTGCCGCTCTGGAGCGTGTCCTGAAATCCTTGCAGGTCGAAAAAGAATGGGTCGTCCCGGAGTCCCGTCCAAACCTTCGCCGTTGTTCCATTGATCGTGCCTTCGACAGGACCCGAGATGGGTCCCGCCTCTCCGGGCAAACCGACGAGTTGCACACCCCACTCGCCCAAATCGTTCTGAGCGAATCGCACGTAGATTTCGGTGTTTGCGGTGTTGTCGCCGTTGTTGTCGATGTGGATGCCGTAGAGCACGTTCGCGTCGTACGTGCCTGCTTGGCCCGCAGCGGGGGTTGCGGGGCCCCCAAACGTCAGGACCATGGTCAAGGTGTTGTTCGACGTCCACGCGTAGAGGTCGGCGATGTCGGCCGCGTCGATGTTGCCACCGATGCGCGCGGGGGGATCGTTGTGGTCGGCAGCCGTTGCGGAGCTCAGCCACGCCGCGGAACCCGCCGCGATGACAGCACCCGCTGACAATAACATTTTCACATTTCGCTTCATTGTTTCTCCTTGGTTGAGTGTGGCGGTGTCATTGCATCGCCAGGAAGCACGTGGGGTACGCGTGGGTCGGCAAAACGGATCACAAAAAAATTGTTTTCTTTTTTTCTGATCCAAAATTCGACGCGGGACGTACCTCTTGAGAAGCACGGTCCGAATACTGAGAAAACTGAATCATCATGCCGCTCTACGCCCACAATTTTGCGCCTAGACACATCCTCGCGGGGCGGGTTACGTGTCAGGAACAAACCCGGATGGGCCGCATCGCTGAGATTCGCGTGACCGAAGAGAAAACAGACGCCGAGTTGATACAGGCTGTGGCTGCGGGTGACCGTGCTGCCCTTGGGCAGCTCTACAGCCGCCATGCAGCGGCGACCGCAGCGTTGGGGCGGCAGTTTAAGCTCGGTGGCGACGCGCTTAGTGACGTGGTGCACGATGTGTTCATGGAGCTGTGGCAGAAAGCCGGCGATTTCGATCCCGCCCGAGGCGAACTGCGCACGTGGCTCGCGGTGCGCCTGCGCTCACGTTGCATTGATCGCATTCGGCGAGAGTCGCGGCGCGCCGCGCTCGAGGAGCAACACGGCGACTTTCTGAGGCCACGCGTGCCTACGCCGCCGGGCACGGATGTCGTGCAGCGAAACCGGCTCCGCGCCGCGGTGATGGCACTGGATCACGAGTTACGTGAGGTCACACAACGTGCTTACTTTGATGGGGCGACGACGTTCGAGATTTCGCAGAGTTTGAACATCCCCCACGGCACCGGAAAATTCCGGATTCGGCGGGCTCGGGAGGTCTTGTTCATTGCCATGACGGAGTCCACGTGAACCACGTCGTTGACATGTTGCATGATTGGTTTCTTGGGGCTCTTTCGGATGCCGAGAGCGAGAAGGTCGAGTCGCATTTGGACGCGTGTGAGACGTGCCGTGTCGCGCTCAATCAGCACGTGTCGCTGCTCACCACGTTGGAGGCACCAGGCCCTATGTCCGGGTTGGACCGTCTCTTGGCTGAAGCAACCACCTTGCGTCGATTCGAGCGATTTGCACTGGACATCGCCAGGATCGCCGACGTGACGGTCGATCGCGCAAAGGGTTGGCTCGCAAGCATCGATGACGCGGCGAGTTGGGTGGAAACCGCAATGCATGGTCTAGAGCTGTTTCACATCGAGGGCGGACCTGCGGTTGAGGGGGCGATCGTTGGGTTTGTGAAACTTCAAGGCGGGGTGGATTTCCCGGAACACACACATCTTGGCCAAGAGCGGATCTTCATCGTCCAAGGACGGATGCGCGACGAGGATGGCAGGATTCACGGTCCCGGGACACTCGTCGAGCGGGACCCTGCGAGCACCCACGCGATTTCTGCCGAGCCCGGCATCCCGCTCATCTACTTGAACGTGGTGCACGAAGGGTTGGAAATTTTCGGGATGAAGTTTGGTCCAGCGGAGTTTTAAACTGTTTCGCCGGTCTTCGCCCATTCACCTTTCCGATACTCGAGCAGCGCCCACGACAGCTTTAGGAAAAAGACGGCTGGGAAGGCGAACCAAACACCCCAAGCGCCCAAATCAAACACGAATCCGAGCACGTAACTCAGCGGGACCTGCACCGCGATGGTGCTCCAAAAATTGATGCGCAGGCTCACGCGGGTGGCACCAGATCCTTGGAGCAGGCCCACGAAGCCGATGTAGACACCCACGATGGGCATCGAATAACCCAGCAGTTTCATCCACTGCACCGACAGCCCCATCAGGTGCGAATCGCGTGCAACGCCGAAAACGCCCACCAGCGATTCTGCAAAAAAGATGAGCACCGCACCCAGTGAGCTCATCACCACAAGATTCATGAGCACACCTGACTTGAGCACGCTGCGCGCCGATGGCACGTCATTGGCGCCGAGCGCCTGCCCCACCATCGCGCCGATCGCCTGACTGATGCTCATGCCCGGCACAAACGCCAGAGCCTGCACGCGAAGCCCCAGCGTGTGCGCGGCAACGGCCGCTTGGTCGATGCGACCAAGCATTCCAACGATGCTCAAAAACGCCACGTTGAGCACGAGTAGGTCCGCGGCGGCCGGCCAGCCGACCCGCACCAACTCCTTGACCAACGGCGCGTCCGTCGGCTGGGGTCGCGGCCGAAACGGAAGATGCGCTTCCGTACCTCGGACAAGTAACGTGATCATGATCACGGCGGCGATCGCTTGCGACAACACCGTTCCGTAGGCCGCACTTGCGATTCCAAACGCAGGAAATCCCCAGTTTCCGTTGATCAGTGCGTAGTTGAACACAAAATTCAGCCCATTCATCACCAACGCGACGATAAACGCCAGCCGCGTGTTCCCCACCCCGCGGAGCGCGGCCGAGAACAAAATATTGAGGTAATTGAACGCAGTCCCGAGCAGCAGCGGCCGCAGATAGTCGAGCGCAGGCGGCAGCGTGTCCGACGTGGCCCCAAGAAGCCGAATTAGCGGTGCCGCCGCAACATTGCCGACCACCGCGATGACCAGACCGAGCACGACGGTCATCTGAACGGACTGCTGCAGCAAATGTTGGACTCGGTCGCCGTCGCCAGCCCCCTTCGCGCGGGCGATGAACGCAACGGTGCCAACCGTGAGTCCGATCATCGCGACGGACAGAAGGAAAGCCACCTGCGCACCGTATCCCATGCCTGTGAGCGCCATCTCCGCATTTGGGACTCTGCCAACCATCGCCGTGTCAACGGCCAACGACAGCACCGCGAGCACATTGATGCCGATGATCGGCCACGCGAGGTTGAACAGGCGGCGCTGAATCGACGGGCTGCTGAGCGGTGCGTCCACGAGGTTCCTTCGTGCAGCCAAGCCGACATCCGCTGCGCTGCAGGGCACTCGTAATGCGAGTTGCGAGGACGGGCAACTCCAAAGGCCAGCGCGCTTTCGTAGTATTCGCAAAGATTTCCGAAAAACGTCGCGTTTCCAAAGTCTTTGACGTGGATCGTTTGTTCAAAGTCACGATTCCCGGTAGACTCCTCTCACGAGATACACCGACAATTTGGCGACCGTACGTAAAGGATTGGGATGACGCGAAGCAACCCACAGCAACGGACACCCTTTGGTGGCGCATTGAAAGTGGCAGTCGCCGGGCTCATCGCGTGCAGCGCGATGGGGTGCCAGGGGCGCCTAGACGCCGAGGCCACTGCAAACTCCACCCCAAACAAACCCGGGGCAAACGGCGGCACGTTGGTGGTCGACGGCGAGGAGATTCCGGTCGAACTGACGCGGGCTCACCTGCGCCGCCTGACGGCCATCCAATTTGAGAACACGGTCCGTTACGCGTTGGGTGACGTGGTGCAAAACGAAGATTTGCCCACTTTCGGAGACGACATTCCCACGATTGGCCTCAACAACAACCCGTCGTTGTTGCGCATCAACGCCGTCAACGTTGACAGCCTCTACAACGCCACACAAGCACTCGCGCAAGCGAGTGTGCAAAATACACCGAGCGTGCGCGATTGTGTGGCAGCGGCGGACGATGCGTGTTTCGAAAACCTCGTGGACGAGCTTGGCCACAAGTTGTGGCGTCGCCCGCTGACCGCGGAGGAGAAAGCAGACCTGCTGCAGACACGCGCTTCGATGGCGAACGTGGCAACGCGCGCCGAGCAGGCCGAGTTTATTCTCATGGCGCTCATCGCCTCGCCGAACACACTCTACCGTCGAGAGATTGGCCAACCGCAGGGCGATGCGACGGAGCTCGACGATTTCGAGCTCGCAAGCGCCCTGTCGTTCACACTGTGGAACGCGCCACCCGACGAGGTTCTTTATCAGGCAGCCGTGGCTGGGGAGCTCAAGAGCAAAGACGCGTTGGTCACGCATGCAAAGCGCATGATGGAAGACCCTCGCGCCGCGGACGCGTTTGCCGAGTTCTTCATCGACTATCTGAAGATCGACGGGATTTTTGCGAAGTCGAAGCTCGCCTCGTTGGGCCTTACCCCCGAAGCTCGGGCATCCTTGGTCCAAGGCATTCGGCAAGACCTGAGGGAGATTTTCGCATCCCCTGACGCGTCGTTGCTCGACCCGTTTACGACCACCAGCTTCCATGTCGACGCGAACGGGGCGTCCTTCTTTGGTGTGCCGGTCGTGCAGGACCAAGGATTTGAAGTGGTCGCGATGGACCCGAGCCAACGCTTGGGTGTTCTATCGCACCCCGCATTTTTGAGCGTCCACGCAGGCGAAGGTGACAGCGGTATCGTCAAACGCGGCGTGTTCACGCTTGAGCAATTGTTGTGCGTGCCGCTAGGCGCGCCGCCGGCGAACATTGCGGGCCGCGACGACGTGCCCGCGGATTTCGACGATTCCAAAGAGACGTCACGCGCAGTGCTCACCGTGCGTCACAGTTCCCAATCGGCTTGTGTTGGCTGCCACCAAGTCATCGACCCCGCTGGTTTTGGGTTCGAAAACTACGACAGCGCGGGACGCTACCGCGAGGTCGAGAAGGGCAACGTCGCCATCGACGCCAGCGGCGAGCTCAAGCTCGGGCTCGAGACCCTGTCGTACGTCAACAGCGTGGGTTACATCGACGCGCTGCAGAAGTCCGAGGCGCTGCGCTCGTGTCTGTCTAACACGTTGTTCACGTACGTGATGGGTGACAAGCCGCGGCTCGCCGAGCGCGAGGCCCTTTATCAGACGTTTGACCAGAGCAACGGGCGTGTCGACGCACTCGTGGAAGCCCTCGTGACCACGCCGAGCTTCTCGGCCCGCACCCCTTCGGAGCAGTAACATGACACACGGGATCAACCGCAGATCATTCTTGAAGGGTGTCGGAGCGACTGGGCTCGCCGCTTCACTCATGGGCTCTCGTGTGGCGCTCGGCCAAGAAACCGAAGCGCCCCTTCGGGTGCTCTTCGTGCCGCTGACGCATGGTTGGGGCCGAGACCTCGACCTCGGCAGCGAGTTCACGGGAACGGAGTTCGACTTTACGATTCCTTCGCCACTCAACGCACTTGAGGCCGTCAAAGACCAGTGTGTGTTCGTGGACGGCGTGCGCGGAACGCTCTGGGGCAACGCCCACGATGTGTCGTATTCCGACATTTTCACGGCCGCCGTGCCGTGGGATGAAAACGGCTCGGACCAGCTTGGAATCCACTTCCCCGAGCCGATGGGCCCGTCGTTGGATCACGTCATCGCGCAGCATTACGGAAGCCAAGCCCTCCGCGTGAGCGCGAATTACCGCTCGTGGGGCCGCCAGTCCAATCCCATCTGTTTTGACGAAAACGCGCGGGTCCTCGATTCATTTTACAGGCCACAAGACGCTTACGACGCCATCATTGGCCCAATCCGCGACGCGTCTGCGCCGCCGCAGCCAGGCCGCGACGCCGTGAGACGACAGTTCTTTGAACACATGCGTCGCGACACCGATCGGATGCTCCAGCAGGTGACGGGCACCGAGCGATCAAAACTTGAGACCTATGTCCAAGCCTTCACAGACCTCGGCAACCGCCTCAACAGCCGCGCGGCGGTCACCCTGACGCTGGACCAGATTCCAGATCGTCCCGAAAACAGCCCGGCCTTCAGCGCCATGGTGGACCAGTATTTCGACATGATTCGATTGGTGTTCCAAGCAGACACCCATCGCACGGCGGTACTGGGTTTCGGCGAGGGCATCGACGATTGGCAATGGATCGACGGGAACGGGGTCGTGCAGACGGGCAATCCTTGGATGTCCGACTTCCATCACAACATCGCTCACCACGGCGAAGCCCACGAAGACCCCGCCCGCGCTCGACTTGCCTACGAAGGCTGGGTGGATTGGTACGTCAAAAAGATCGTGGGATTCGTGCAAACCCTGAGCATGGTGCCCGACATCGACGGGAAAATGCTGATCGACAACACCATCATTATGCTCACCGGCGAAGTCGGCACGGGCAACCACGACACACGCAACAAAATCCACGTCCTCATCGGCGGAGGCGACCGCTTGCGCCGCGGTCGGTGGATCAACGCGCCGCTGGTCGACCCACGCAACCGAAACGGCGTATTCATTGGCGGCGAGTCGCGAACCGGGGAACAAATCACCAGTGGCCTGAACTACGGCCGCGGACTCAGCATCTGGCACACCGCCGACGTGCTCGCCGAAATCGGGCGGCTCGCCGGTCTTCCCCTCGAAAACGGATTTGGATTGGCGGCAAACAACCTCGCGCCGATGCCGCTTCGCTTGACCTAAGGCCAGCATGGGGTCTGTACAACCCATCCAAGTGGTCACACCAGTAGCCAGCGTCTTGGGGTGGTTTGCGCAAAAGTGAATATTTTCGCCGTTGCATGCGTATTGCGGCGGGCGGCATGACACTTGCTTTGTGAAGCACTAGAATTTTGAGATTTCCGAAAACAGGATACAGACAATGAAATGGATGTTTGGATTGGGTTTGCTGGCATTGAGCCTGAATAGTGCCTGCGGCGGCGACACTGCGACCCCCGAGGAGACCGCCACATGCAACGGCGGCAAGTGCGACATCATCGGTGAAGACGACCGCTACGACGAGTTCTCGGGTCA
This sequence comes from bacterium, assembly GCA_041390025.1. Classification (GTDB taxonomy): domain Bacteria; phylum Myxococcota_A; class Bradymonadia; order Bradymonadales; family Bradymonadaceae; genus JBFFMO01. Next base: position 63,025 of record JAWKQR010000029.1, on the reverse strand, counting down.
AATCACCGAGCGCCTGAAGCTTGCGGCCAAGTCGACGGCGATTGTCGTGGCGAACGAGGTCATGACAGAAGAAGGCGACACGACCTTCTTCGCTGCACAGCGGCTGGGCGACACCTATGGCATGTGCCCCGGGGAACCCTTCGAAAATCAACCTGTGACGGGATTCTGCTCGGCTTGGCTCGTCGCGCCCGACATCATGGTCACCAATGGGCACTGCATTCCAAGCCAACAAGCGTGCGAGACGAGCTCCTTTGTCTTTGACTACGCGCTGACGACCGAAGGCGACGAATGGCTGGACCGTGTGCCCACGCAGAATGTTTACGCGTGCGACCGCATCGTGGCCTGGGACTATACCAGCAACTGCGATGTTGATTACGCGGTCGTTCGCCTCAAACGTCGCGTCGAAGATCGTGACCCGCTCGACGTTCGGTCATCGACCGACGAATTGGACTCGGAGAATCTGGTCATCATCGGCCACCCATTTGGACTTCCACGAAAATACGCCCTCAATGGCCAATTGGTGGCCAGCGGAAGCAACACGTTCACCACCACCCACGACATCATCGGCGGGAACAGCGGCTCGGCGATTTTTGACGCCGAAACGGGCGAAGTGCAGGGCCTTGTGACATGCGGCGGCAGCAACTTCGATTGGGAATACTACAACGAGGGCTGGAGCCTAGACCGAAAGACTGGAAAAACCTGCGACACCAGCTGCGACGACGACGGGGTGTACGTTGAAAACATGTGGGAAGACTGCGCCAACGGGCAACGCCGACGCTGCGTTTGCAGCGGCGACCAACTCGTTTGGGAGAAACGCGCGTGTCTCGCGTTTGAGGACCAAACAGGCGGCCAGTGCTCCCGTGAAGCCAAGTACGACCAGTTCTCGTGCGACACGGCACCTTGGCTATGCGCGATCCCATTGGCTCAGCACACAAAGGCGTTTTCTCACTTTACCGATCGTTGGGAAGTCTTTGAGTCCAACGAGCCGCTCGCCATCGAAAAAGGCGCGGAGGTCACCTCGACCGTTGACGTCAATGCCAACGGCGTCGCACAGGCGTTGACGGTGTTGCTCGACTTCCTGCCCGCGGACCAAACGGCAGACGTCTTCCCATGGGCGGAACTCGAGGCCGACCTCACCGTGACATTGACGCACGACGACCAGACCTATGTCTTGGCACAAGACGGCGTGGTGAACTCGGGGACTGCGTACCCAGTGTCGACCTCGCCCGGTGGCGCACAAGCCTATCAAGTTCCTCTGACCATCCACGACGCCCAACTCAAGGACGTCCGTGGCCCGTGGACACTCACCATCAAGAACAACACGATCGCTGCCTATCAACTGAACCGTTGGAGTCTCCAAACGATCGCAAAACCCGAGAGCCAGATTACTGACTTCGGCATGTTGCCTTGCGTTTTGAACTGTGTTTCGAGCGACATCGCTGGGCCCGACCCCGTAGTCGAAGACTTCACCGGTCCGAGCGTCGACATCAACACCGAGAACGTCTCAGGCACGCTGACCGCAGGCTGGGAGGTCGAAATCATCGACGCTTCGGCGCAATACGAGGTCATCAAAACGCGCCGAAGCCAAACCATGTCACTCGAGACGGGCGAGTTCGCGCTGGTCAAAGACTTCGCGCAGGACATCGGCGGTCGAGAACTGACCATTGACTACCGCTACGATGGTGACGGCTGGTTCCAAGTCTATGCGGACAGTCAGATGCTTTTGGCCAAACAGTCGTTCTCGCAAGGCATTGAGTCGGTCACCATCCCCATTCATGCCCGCAAAATCCGAATCATCATGGGTGCCACTGACGGAACGCGCGTCCATGAGGCCAGCATCAATCGCTTGGAACTCGCGCCCGGGCCTCCAACAGCTGGATTTACTCCGTGCGTGACGAGCGCAGATTGCGGCCCAGGTTACACGTGTACGGATACCGGAAACGGCGAATCGGTTTGTTTGCAAGAACAGTGATTAGGCCAGCAGGTCTGCTGCGCAGAGATTAGCCGCCCACTTCTCGGGGATGACGGCAAATGATTGCGTCGTGGGTTCTACCTCAAAGTCGGCACGCACGACGGTGACCATCGAATTCGCGGATATCTCCAACTCACATTTTTTCCCGCCCTCTCTCGCTGAAATTCGACGCTTGAATTCGGCGGGCGATTCTTTGGGCAGTCGAGTGAATTTTGTGTTTCCGCCTACTCCCCGAACGATCACTTCAGCAGCCCGACAGGCCGCATGGAACAACGCCAAATCGTACATCGATGCACGGGTTCCCGATCCAAAATAGGTGATGAAATTGGGACAAATTTTCCCGATCGATTTTTTGGAAGTCTCGACGTTATTGAACGCGAAGTTCCCCTGACTGTAGACATCCAACCAATGCATCTGCCGATTTTCGAGATCAAAAACGAGGGGCATGAAAACCCCGTGAGCTCCGGCCAATTGGAACTTCAGCTCCACTGTCCTGGGGTCAAAATGCGAACCGGTTGGGTCGTCGCGAAACATCAGCCCGGCAAAGGCGCGTTCGAGCGCACCGAACTCAAGACCTGAATATGCATTAACTACCACGACGGCGTAGCGAACACCTGCGTCGGCGGCTTTGTCGAGCTCCAGATCCACAAACTCCGTTGCCCCATCGGGGAACGGGGCACTCGTAAAATCCCCCGAGCTTTTGGCGTAACCACCATGCTGAAGTTGGTAGTACGAACATACGCCAACGTAGTTCCACTGTTTGTCATAGAAGGCAACAGATAGGTCGAGATCTGTCCATCCATCGCCCGTAGGCGGCTCGCACCAATGCAAGAACAGCCGAGCGTAGCGTTTCGCTGGCATTTCGAGTGTCGAACCACGCGGCAACTGAATCGCCGAGCGGCTGGCCGTTCGCTCGTTGAACGGCACGATGACCGAATCAAGCGCCTCATCGATCACCCATGTTCCGACCGCAGGTTTTTGCGCGAATCGCGCGATAATTTCCCGCTCGAAGATCGCACACACGCGGTCGACGACCTCTGCGGACAGTACGCCGCGTTTGTCCTTCGCGGTAACGCCTGTCAGCGACGCGCCGCTTGGGAAGTAGACCCTAACCGCCGAGCGCGTGGCGCGGTGGGCAAAGTGTGCCCGGAGCGACAAAAGCTGTGGCGTCGTAAATCCGGATGAAACGTGGTCCAGAACCTCAATCACCGGCGCAGGATTGTCGATGGCTATGGTCAACAGGACATCGAGCCGACGTGCAAACTCGCCGGGCCTTTGGGACAGGAGTGCGAGCATCCCCGCGACGTCCTTGGCTGCCTGCAAGGCTTCGATACGCTGGTAGAACGTCGGGTACCGACTCTTGATGTCCGGGTTTCTTAGGACCACGAATTCATCCGCCACGGTTGGGTAGCGTTTGGCGTATTCACCAGGATGCAGAAACTCACCCACCCATTTCCAAAGACTGGCGTGTCGAACCATGTCTTCGTGAAGGGTCGCGGCCGGAATGGCGTCCAAAAACCCGAGCAATTGGCGTCGAATTTTCCGAGGCATTTTTGCGACCTCGAAACGGAAAACCGTCTCGGGCATTCCGATGCGCAGGTAGGTCGCAAGGTCGGCCCGATACAACTTGGCGGCGCGCTTTCGCTCATCGGGGCGCGCCGTCGCGTTGTCGATGACCTTGACGCGGGGCGTACCGTTGAGGGAAGGATCCGCGCCCGAAATCGCAGCAATGAATCGCAGAACATCGGTTGCTGTCGAGAAATGCTGCTTTGCGAATTCCATCGCATGGTCAGGATCGTGTTTGTAGAGTCCGGCCAGGAGATGCGCGAGATTTTCACGCACAGGAATGCGTTGGGGGACCCATGGCACAACCGCGAGGCCAAGCTCAGCGATCAACACCTGCAAAACCTCGACGTCGCTCGGCGACATGGCTTGGGGTCGGAGCAACAACGATTCGAACAATGCCTGCACCGTCTGTTCAAAATCTTCGACGAGGTGGAGGACCTCGAATCGCACGGATTCTTTGGGCGGTTTTCGCGCCTTTGACATTCGGAAGAACGGGTCCGATGTATTGACCTTCGCGCCGCAGATTGGGCATCCAGAGTAGTTCTCGCCGTCAAAACACCGGTCGCATACAACGTGGCAGCATGGGTCCAAGACATGCGTGGTGGCGGTGGCGTTGCAGTGGAGGCAGGGTGCATCGCGTTTTTGAAAGAAGTGGACCAAGAAACGATCAAACCAAAGCTCAAATGTGTTGGTTGGACCGCCATCGGGAAACTTCCGAAACAACGGTGTGTGGTTGTTTCCTGCGCCCTTTGTCTCTGCGAGCGTCTTGAGCATCCACTCTCGCAGCGGCGCGAGATGCTCAATGGGTACGGTACGAATCCTCTCACGAAGCGCGTGACTTAGGGCGTAACCCATCGACGCCAATTCGACGTCAAACGCCTGCATCACGTTGTCAGAATGCAACGCGTCACCGGCATGCACCCACAGCTGCGAGCGGCGTCCAAGAAGCAGCGATTGGATAGGCGTGTGCTGGTCGGGTGTCATGGCCGGCTCGTTGGGAGGTCCAAAAAACACAAAACGGAGCCATCGTGTCGACGGTCCGTTTGGTGGAGTGAAGGAAAGCGGCGCAGCTAATGGGATCGAGAAGGAAGCAACGCCTGAGCCTTCAACGCTCAATCCTACTGGAAAATCGAGGAATTTCGACTCCAAAAAACACAAAACGGATGCACCCATTGGGCGACCCGTCTCGTGAAAGCGAAGGAAAGCGGCGCAGCTATTAACCGGATGAGAAGGAAGCAACGCCTAAGCCTTCCTGCTCAGTTTAAGGAGGTTTTGCAAAAGTCGCGAACACGAAAATGCAATCAGAACGCGGGTTGAGGTGTAACGGACGGCGTCCCGTCTGAAATCTTGGGCCAACCGCCTTCCCATCGGATGCGATCCACGAGGATATTTCGCCCTTTTGTCGTGTCATTACCCCCACCCGGCAGCGCAGGCCAAGCATGGTAAACAAACACGGAATCGCCTCCAACCTCGACCACGCTGCCGTGGCCCGGCCCTACCCAACGCGCATTGTTCGCCAGAATTGGTGAAGGGAATTTCTCGTAGGGTCCCGTCAGGGACGTCGAACGCGCGACGCCTGTGCGGTAGCGGTTGTCGTAAACGTTGCCGCTGTAAAACATGTAGTAGAAATTGTCGTGTTTGACGATCCACTGCCCTTCGACGACCCCACCCTCCCACGTGGCGGCGTTGTTTCGCAGAATTTCTACCTGCGACGAACCCGGCGCAAAATCCAACCCATTGGCGGTCAACTCGCGGATAAAAATTGGAGTGGGTTGGCCAACGGAGTTTCCGTCGATTTTGTAGGTGAGAAATCGGCGGCCGTCTGAATCTTCGAAGAAGTGCGGGTCGATGACACCTTGGGGATGCTCGACCAACGGACCGCCGCGATCGACGTATGGCCCCAATGGGTTATCGGCCGAGGCGACTCCGATACTGAGCACGTTCGCGCCGTTGACCGAGGTGTAATAAACGTTCCATTTGTTCCCGACTTTGTGAATCTCGGGGGCCCAATTTCGCCCACCGTTTGCGGCCCACGACGGTTTCCCGTCTGGCAAAACATTCGCAAATGTGCCGTGCCAAAACACAAGGTCGTAGGAGCGCCAAATCCAAAAATTCCCGCCGGTGCAAATGGCGTAATAGGTGTCCGTTTCTTCGTCTTTTGCGACGCCGGGGTCTGGGCAATCGTTGGGCAAAACCGGATTCAGGTACGGCGACTGCGGCGCCCCTAGGTCGGACGGAAGACCCGTCGTTCTCAGGAACTCACCCGACAGGACTTGGTCTTCGACGCCCGGGCCGCTCCAGCCCACGCGAGCTTCCGCGGTCAGGTCGCGTTCCATGTATTCGACCTGGATGGTGTGCCAGCCTTGGGTCAGCTGCACGGTTGACTCGTAACGCGTCGGAAACTGCCAGACCCACGCGTCGATAACGCTCGCACCGTCGATCCAAATGCGCATGCCGTCGTCAGTGCTCGCCCAGAACGCATAGGTGCCCGACTCGGGCGCGAAAATCTCTCCGCTCCACCGTGCTGAAAAAAAGTCCGCCGGCACTTCGGCGGCCGGTGATTGGTCGCCCCAGACATGGTCGATGGCGGGTTCGACGCGGGTCAAGACGGCATCTCGGTATTGCGAGTAATAGGTTACCGTAAGCCCTTGCTGGTACGCCAACGGCGTTCCTGCGTCGGGTGCCGCGCCGTTGTCGGGGGCAAACATGTCAGCGGCATCTGTGGCATCGCTCGACGCCCCAGCATCACCGCTTGGCAGCGGCAACGTCGCGTTCGAGTCTGCTTCCCCCGAACACCCAAGCACGAAGACTGCGATTAGGACTGCAAGTTTCATCGCCAGTGGCATGGAAAACGCTCCAAAACGGGTCGCGGTGTCGTCACGCCAACAGATTCCATGCCACGCGGTCAAAACGCGACTGACATCTGCTGACTAATCCGTCCACTCGATAAGGACGTCTGGCGTGAGTGCGTAGCCGTCGTCGCGCGTGAGCAGAAGTTCGTTGATGCCCAACGTCCTCAGCCGATTGATGGTGGTGTAAACGCGCGTCAGAGCGGCGTCGTACACGATTTTTTCGCCGGGCCAACCGGCATCCACAAGCTCGTCGACCGTGATCGATGTCGTGCGTCCGCACGCGTGTTGCTGTGCGAGATACACGAGAATACGTCGCATTGCTTGACGCCGCGACAGGTCTACTTTTGCCTCTTGGTTGACCTGAAACTCCCTGCCCTCGCGGTCAAGGCGTAGCACGGCTCCCGTCCGGTTCGACGCGATGCGACGCGCGGATTGGTCGAAGCGCAAAAAATAGAGTCCGGGGATGCACCACTGTCGGCTCGGGTAGCGCGAGATGACCTCCTCGACTGCGGCGACACCGCTGGCTGCGGCGCTGACGATCTCTCCAAACGGCGTCTGAGGAGCACTGCCTTGAGGGCTCGCGACCCATTCGAGAGCATCAAGAACTTCGGACCAGATTTCGGGGTTGGTCGGCGTGAACCCTTCCTCGCGAATGGTGCGCAGGCCTTGGAGCGCCGTGTCGGTTTGGCGCATGACGATTGCATCGATAACCAGCAGCACACGCGCATGGGTTGTCGACTTTTGTGAGCCGCCCGTGGCTTGAGAGAGCGCATCTTCCAAAAACCCCCGAACGGTTTCGGGAGCCGTCCGCGCGGCGAGCTCGGCACGGGCGAGCTGCACAAAAAATGTAAGGGCGGTGTCCCTTGATGCACGGGCGACGTGCATACGCTCATCCAACGCGACTCGCGCTTCTTCGTAGTTGCCGGCCTGAATTTGGACCAATGGGCTGACGGCGCCGCCAAGCGCGATGCGCTCGTGGGGATGGCGTTGGCTCAGCAGGCGCTCAAGGTTCGAGACTTCGACGCCTGCGCGTTCAAACTCGCCAAGGTCGTACGAGGCGTACGACAGGTGGATCCAAGCGCGCGCCTCGGCGTCGATGTTCCCGGCGCTTCGCGCGATGTGGAGCAGGCGTTCGCAGGTCAGCCTCAATTCGCCAAACTGTCCCATCTCGTGCATCGCGGAGGCGGCGTCTAACAACGCGGAGGCAACCCGCATGTCATCCGGCGTATGGTCGCGCAAGACAGCGAGCTCTGCCAAACGTTGATTCGCCTCGTCGCGCAGCCCGTCGTCGACAAGGCAGATCACGTGCTGGGCCATTGCGCCAAGCCGCGCGACTGTGCCCGCGGGCGCAGCCTCAAGCGCGGCCGCTGACCATACGATCGGACGGTGTGCGGACCGGTAGCGGAACGCCCCTTTGGACAGTTTTGTGGCGAGCAACGCCCATGTTTCGCCGCCGCAGGCATCGGGCGTTATCGCGTTAAGGACGTCCGCCGCGAGATCGAGCACGTCCCGAAAAGACGTTCCGCCAAAAGCGCCAAAAAACAGGCGATTTAACAATCTCGCCGCGTCTGCCAGCCGTCCTGCCTGCGTGAGCGCACGTGCGGCACGGATGCCCTCGGGGATGTAGAAGGCCCACCACCCGGGCGCTTCGTGGGCATGCGCCAACGCCCAGTCGGTCAACCGGTCGGTAAGCACCGCATGGAGGGCGGCCTCGGTATGTTCCCGCACAAATCGACGAACCGCCCACAGCGTCGACCATTTGCGGTCGGGACCGTCCGACACCCGCAGCCATGCTCGCTGCGTGAGCTCCCGCGCCGCTTCAAGAACGTCGACGTCGGGCAGGAGCGCTTCAAGAAGTGCCGGGTCCAGAGGATGGTCGAACAGCGACAGGGCCGCCATCACCTCGCGCGCGCCGGGGTCGAGCAAGCCCCAAGACCAGTACATGGTGCGGTCGAGCGTCCCGTGGCGTGCGGTGGATGACGAGCCGAGCACTTTGTTGGAGGTCTCCAGCCGCGTGAGGATTTGCGTTGGGCTTAAGACCAAAGTGCGGGAGGCCGCAAGTTCGATCGCAAGCGGAAGCCCCTCGAGGGCGGTCACCAATGCGTCGACATCACCAGGCGCGCTCGGACCGCCGATGCGGGTGTGGAACAGTGCGATGGCGTCCTGCTGAGAAAGCTCCGCGATCGGGACCACGAGCTCGCGGGGTTGATCCAGTGCGACTTGTGAGGTCACCAAGATCGTGGCGTGGTTGCCCACATAGGCCACGAACTCTCGAACGGCGTCGAGCAGATGTTCCGCGTTGTCGAGCAACAACAGAGGCTGTTGGCGTTCGCTCAGGAACTCCTGAATGCGTGCGATGTCGTCCTGACCGGCGGGAGGCAGTCCGAGCGCGGCGAGCACGTGCGGAACAAGGTTCTGAGGCTCGCTGATTTGGTCGAGCCAGACCTCAAACGTGTCTTGGTTTGTGCGTTTGGAGGTCACCTCGATGGCGAGGCGCGTCTTTCCCACCCCACCAATACCGGTCAGAGTCACCAACGGCGATGTTTCGAGGGCTGCGTTGAGCCGTTCGATATCGCGCTCGCGCCCTACAAAATCGCCCCATTCACCACGAGAGTGGTTCATGATTCTCGCTGTTCCTCGAAGATGGTTGCACAGCGTACAGTCTTGCTCACAAAGGCATCGATCGCAATCAGAGGTGATGGTGCCGACGCTTGCGTCCGGCTGAATTTGTAGTAAGACGCACGCACCCCAGACAATGGATGGTATCATGCAGTTGCAAGACGCGGTTACCGAAATTGCGGAAATCATTGAAGAGTTGTTCCAAATCGAGGCGGGTGAGATCACGGCTGAGACTCATTTCGAAAAGAACCTCGATCTCGAGGACGACGAGCTCGAAGAACTTCGCATCGAGATTGAAGACGCATTTGGCGTGGAGATTCCGGACAACATCGCCGAAAACCTCACCACGGTAGGCGCGCTCGGTGAGTGGCTGATCAAACACGCTGAATAGGACGCCATTGGCGCACCTCGCGGTACGCCAACGTACCGGAAACTGCGACCTCATTGAAGTTTGGCTGGGGCCCTTCTAAACTGCACGAACACTTGGCACGGTGAGCAATGAGATTACAATCCATAGGTCTGTTGTTGGTGTTCTCAATCTCGTGCGGTTCGGAATCTGCGACTGCCCCCGACCCGCTCGATTTTTCTGCCGACAGCGAGGCGGATGGTCAGCCTTACGACCCCTTTGTGGCTGGCAAAAGCGATGCCCCGGACGGATTCGGTCGAGATATCACCTTCGAGAGTGCATGCGACGAGGGTGACACCTTGGTCATCGGCTCGGTGGGGGATGTGTTGCTGCATGGTCGTTTGCAGCAACAGGGGTTCGCCCAAGGGTTCGAGAGCCTCTGGTCAGGGGTCACCGACCTGCTGCAAAAGCCCGACATTATGTACGCCAACCTCGAGGGCCCAACCTCACCCGGAACCGACGCGTACGGCCGTGCCGTGACGGATCCCGGCCAACGATTTGATGACGTGGTGTACACCAGCTACCCGATGTTCAATTACCACCCGCTGCTGCTCGACGCGCTCATCGCAAGTGGCGTGGACGTGGTGTCCACAGCAAACAATCACAGCCTAGACCGACGGGCTTTGGGGGCCGATCGCACGATCGATGAGCTGTCGCGTCGTGGGCTGCCTTTCACGGGGACACGCAAGGCAGCCAGCGAATCCGAAGACTGGTGGACGGTGGTCGACAAGAACGGCTGGCGTGTGGCGTTTTTAGGCTGCACATACGGCACGAACGGGATTCCCGATCGCGACGACCAAGTGCTCTTGTGCTTTGAGGACGCTGCCAAGATCGAACAGATGGTCCGTGCGTTGGCTGCGCAGTCCGACATCGACGCGGTCATCGTGACCCCGCACTGGGGGGCGGAATACACATCCAATCCGTCCACCGACCAGTTCAAGCTCGCACACCGATTTCTTGATGCAGGCGCGACGGCGATTTTGGGAAATCATCCCCACGTCATTCAGCCTTGGGAGCGGTATGTGACGCAGGACGGACGGGAAACCTTCGTCATGTACTCGCACGGCAACTTCGTCAGCGGTCAGCGCCAGCTTGAGCGACGCACGACCTTGTTGCTGTACCTTGGGCTTGTGCGGACCGCCGATGGCGTGAAAGTGCGTGGCGCTCGGTACATCCCACTGCACATGACCGATGCGGATGGAAAACTAACGCTGCAAGCGGTGGATCGCGTCGGCGAATTTGGCGACAGCCGCAAACACGTCACAAATCTGATGGGATATCGATATCTGCTCATGCCCCATGAGTCGGTCGTGACCAACCCGCAGTGCGACCCGTCGTGGGTGCCACACCATCCCTCGGCCGGGTGGGTCGGTGGCGCCTGCGAGAGCGACCTCTCATGTGGATCCACGACGTGTGATGGGGATTTGCCCGGCGGACTGTGCACGATGGCGTGCACGGGCGGATGCCCAGATACGGCAGGACGCTCAACCACGTTCTGCGTGGATTTGGGCGACGGCACGGGAAGCTGCGTTCTTCAGTGCAATGACAGCACGGAATGCCGCGAGGGTTACACCTGCAAACCTGAAAAGCGTTTTAATCAGCCCGACGTTTCGCGCAAAGTCTGTCTGCCCTGATCCAAGCCAAACTCCGCATCGTAGCTGACCATCGGCACTGTCCGATCGCGCCTTTGGCGACACGGACGGTGGGTAAACGTATGGTGGAAGTCGATTTGACCGGACGCGCCAACATCGTCAGAATGCCGCGTGGACCCCAGTCGAGTTCAACCCGGATTGCTGATGACGTTCAGATACTTTTTGGGGTTGGTGCCGTTGGCGACGATGTTTTTGGCATCGGCCGTTTCAGCGAAACCAGCCGCGCAAACAGCGTTTTGCGAGACTTACCCGGATGTGCCGGCGTGCACGCCTGGGTTTGTGCAATGCACGACCTGCCACTCCGTAGCCCCCGCGCGAAACGCCTTTGGCGCCCAGCTCGAGGAGCAGCTCGCCCCAGGCGCCGCGCGCCCGCTTAGCGACCAGGCGTTTCTGGACGCTCTACCCGGCGCACTGCGCGCGGTCGAGGGTCTTGATGCCGACGCCGACACCTATACAAACTTGCAAGAGTTTGTGGCGGGCAGTGATCCAAGCGACGCCACGGAGTCTCCCGCATCGGACAACGCTTGCAGCACCGTCGACTACCGGCCGAGCGGCTTGGACGTTTGTGCCTTCGACCCCGTCTACGTCTACAAAAAGGTGATGCTCGATTTTTGCGGCGAAGCCCCGAGCTACGCGCAGATGAAGGCGTTCGAGCAGAATCCAACCGTTGACGCGTTGCACAGCACGCTCGACACGTGTGTGAAATCGGAGTTCTGGCTGGCCAAAGACGGTGTCCTTTGGAACATGGCAAACGCAAAGATTCGGCCTGTCCAAGCGATCAAGTCCGGCGAGAATGAGGGTCCCATTCCGCTGGCCGACTACGAAGACGACTACAACTACTTTGTGTACGTGACCTCGGGCGATCGTGATGCCCGTGACCTGCTCACGGGTGATTATTTTGTGGCCCGCGAGGACGGCGAAACCACAGTGTACACGCCGTGGCAACGCAGCCCGATTCAGGACTACCAGGCACGTGGGTATGGCCAAGCGCAGGCCGTCGCGAGACCGTCGCGTGCCGGCATGATCACCCACCGATGGTTCCTGATGAGCAACACCATGTTCACCGGGATTCCACGCACGACCGCGGCGCAGGCCTACCGGGCTTACCTGGGTTTTGACATCTCGAAACTTGAGGGCCTCAGCGACGTTCCCGGCGAACCCAAAGACTACGACAACAAGGGCGTCGATCGCCCCGAATGTGCCGTGTGTCATGCAACACTGGACCCGTTGACCTACCCATTCTCGCGTTACGAGGGCATCGGCGGCGGCGGCGAGCTCGGTCAAAACTACGTGCCATTCAGCTACAATCCCGGACGCATGGACCGGTTTGTCGGTGTGGATGGTGCGTCCGTCGCCGACACCCCACAGGCTGGAGTGCTCTTCGGGCAACCTGTCGCCAACCTTAAGGAATGGGCGAGTGTGGGTGCGAACAGCGAGCCGTTTGCGCAAGCGTTGGTGGGTGACTTCTGGAAAGTATTGCTGGGCGAGCCTCCGCGCGCGTCCGAGCTTCAACAGTTTGAAAACGTGTGGCGGCGCTTCATGGAAGAGCACGAATACCGCGTTGAACCCATGCTGCATGACCTCATGCTGACGGAGGCCTACGGTGTTCCGTAACTCATCGATTATCGCGCTCATCGCGCTCGCATTTGCCGCTGGGTGTGACGACAAGGCCACGTCCACAAGCAACAACAACACGAACAATGGTGTGGATGCCGGTGGCGACGCGTCTGCCGACGCCGACAGTCGTGACCCGGTCGAGCAGATTCTCCCATCGACCAACGCGCGTGTGAAGTTCAAGGGCGGACAGCGCTGGGCGAGCCAGCTCGCGCGTGGTTTGGACCTCGAACGTTCGGAGTTGTGCAAGGAGTTTGGCGAATACGACTGCGCCGCAGACGTGCACTTCATCGCGCTCGGCGGGGTCGAGCCGTACAACCTTCGCATCAACGAACCCTTGCCCAACGCGCCGCTGACCGCGCCGATTGCTGCGGATCGCATTGCTCTGTCTGCATGTGGCCTTCGCGCTGAGCGTGACGCGGCGAATCCTGCCGACGCTTCGTTGTTTAAGGAAATCGCTGCCGCACCGGCCGATGAAGCGCTGCGCGCGATGGGCAATCGCCTGTATCAACAGTTGTTGAGCCGCGACGCGCAAAACGACGAGCTCGACGAGCTTGTAGCTTTCTGGGCGGACGTCGAGGACGCCGGCGCGGACGCAGCTAGCGAATGGGCCACTTTTTCATGTTACGCGGTCGCGACGTCGACCGAGATGCTCTTTTACTGAGGAACCACCATGCCAAAACTCGACCGTCGTAATTTCTTGCGTGGTGCTGGAGCGCTCGGTGTTGGCGGAGCCTTGGGGCTCGGCAGCACGCCTTTCAAGGCTCAGGCTGCAGACGAAGACCGCACACGTTTCCTGATCGTGTTGGCCGCCGCGGGCGGTGCATCCATCATCGACAGCGTGATGGCGATCCGCGCCTCCGAATCGGCGAATCCGACGACCATTAACACGTTTCCAGATGCGTTGGTGCAATCGGTCAATGGCTCCCCGCTTCGTGCTGTGGACCTGGACCGCGACAGCTTGGGCGCGATTCCGTTTTCGTTTCAATCGGTGCAGTCGGATTTTGTGCGCAAGCACTACAACGACATGATGGTCGTGCCCACGCAGCGAACATCGGTCAACCATGCCATCGGGCAGCGCCGCTCGGTCACCGGGAACGAGATTTGGGCGGGTCGAACCCTCCAAGAACTCGTCGCAAACGAGTTCGGTGCGGACTTCGCCATCCCCAACGCGCACCTGTCGTCCGGGTCTGGCTTCACCGACCGCGGCACCGACGCTTCGCTGCCCGCGCACGTGTTTGGCGAACCCATCACCGACCCGCTGCTTTGGCCACTCGCGTTGGACTCGAGCAAAGGCCTCTCGCGACCGTTTGACGCCGGTCGTCTGGCCAAGGCACGCGCGCTGCGTGGCAAACTCGAGCAACGATCCAAGTTCAATCAAGTGCTCGGGGAGGCCGACAAACTGAAGTTCTGGCAGCATTTGCGCCAAGAGCCTCGGGAAGCCGTTGAAGCACGCGACCTCATCAACAAGCTCCTGTTGATGCCCCAGTCGACCAAATTCCCGCTGTCCGAATACGGTCTTGCAGGCTCGGACGCCGCGCAGAAGGCGCGCGAGCGCTTCCCACTTTGGGAAGAAGACCCGCTCGAAGCTCAGGCCGCGCTTGCCTACCTGCTTCTGCGCTACAGGGTTTCTGTTTCGGTGACGCTTGGGCCAAGTTTCAGCGTCGAGTTGCGTGACGGCAAGAGCATCAACGACGAAGGCGCGTTGCTCAACCCGCCCATCGCGTTCGACTTCTCGCACCAAGGCCACCGCTCGGTGCAGGCCCTGATGTGGCAACGCATGTACCGCGTAGCCGACGGCCTTATCGACCTGTTGAAGTCCGAAGAATACGCCAACGGCGAGAGCTTCTGGGATCGTTCGATGATCTACATCGCGACGGACTTCGGCCGCACAAAAACTCGCCCTGCCAACAGCGACGAGTTCTCGACCGGCCACGACCTGAACAACGGCGTGTTGTTGATCTCGCCGCTCGTCAACGGGAACAAGGTGCTCGGCGGTGTGGATCCCAATACCGGACTGACCTACGGATTCAACCCGTCAACCGGCGAGCCCGATGTGGGCCGCACGATGGAAGAATCCGAGGTTTTCGCCGGCATTCTTCAAGCGTTGGGTGTGGATACAAGCCCAGCACGCCTTCCTGACATGCGCGCGATGCGAAAGGCCTAGTGGATGCAAAACAAGGCCACCGGGGTCGTCTCCGGGCATTACGCGGATGGATTTCAACACGCGGTCGATGTTTTTGCGTCCCACCTGACGGACGGCGAAGAAATCGGCGGCGCGTTTGCGGTGTACCACCGCGGCACGCCAGTCATCGACATTTGGGGCGGCACGGCAGACCTCGCGACGCAGACGCCATGGCAGGAGGACACGCGCATCGTGGTGTTCTCGGTCACAAAAGGGTTTGCGGCCATGGCCCTGCACCTGTTGGCGGACCAAGGGCGCCTGGAATGGGATGCTCCGGTGGCCGACTACTGGCCCGGATTCGCGCGCAACGGCAAATCCACCGTGACCGTCGAAACGCTGGCAGGTCACCGGGGCGGCCTGGCGTATCTGGACCGGGGTTTTAAGCTGGCGGATTTCACCAATCCGGCCAAATCGGCCGAGATTCTGGAAGCGCTGGAAGCCCAAGCACCAGCGTGGGTTCCTGGCGAGGACCAAGGTTACCACGCGCAGACCTTTGGCATGTATGTCCGCGAATTGTTTGAGCGCATCGCTCACGAATCGATGGGCGAGTTTTTGCGCCGCGAGCTTTTTGACCCACTGGGTTCTGACGCGCGTCTGGGCACGGACGCAAGCTTTGACGACCAGTTTGCGACCCTGTATCCACCGACGGCGAAGACCCGTGTCATCGAGATGGTAAAGTCTGCTGCGCTGCGTCCGCATACGCCCGAGGCACACGTGTTTCGGCAGTATCTGGACCGAAAGTCGACGATGCGACGTGCATTTACAAACCCCGCGGTTCCACGCAACGACTTGACGGCCTACAACCGAACTCCTGTGCGACGCGCCGAGCTCGCTTGGGGCTCGGCGACATCGACCGCTCGCGGCATTGCGAAGGCTTACCTGCCGTGTGCGCACGGGGGTGAATTCGACGGCCGGCGTTACCTGCAAGCCTCGACCATCGAACCCGCCTACCAACGCATCGGTTGGTCCGACCACGATCGTGTGCTGCAAAAGCCGCTCGGGTGGTCGCATGGTTTTCTCAAGGAGGAGACCCACATCTTCAGCCCAAATCCCGAATCGTTTGGCCACGCGGGCATGGGCGGCGCTTTGGGCTGGGCAGACCCAAAGGCAGGGCTTACGATCGGGTATGCGATGAACCACATGGATTGGCGTGTGCGTTCGACGCGCGCGGTTGCGCTATGCAACGCGCTCTACAAATGTCTGATGTGATTCGCTCCAGCGAAGGGACCGACGATGAAACTTACCAGCTACGGCGCCGTGGACGGCGTCACGGGCTCGTGCCACGTGCTCGAGATCGGCAACAAACATGTCATGTTGGATTGCGGCATTTTTCAGGGCGGCCGCACCGCACGCGAGAAGAACGAAGCCGACTTTCCGTTTGACCCGGCCAAGATCGACGTGGTCGTGATTTCCCACGCGCACTTGGACCATATTGGGCGTCTTCCCCTGTTGTACAAACGTGGTTTCCGAGGTCGGATCATCTCGACTCGACCCTCGTTTGAGCTCGCGCGAATCAGCCTGCTGGACAGCGCGAAGTTGCTTGAAAACGAAGCCGCGCGTGCAAACCGCAAGCGCGAGCGCGACGAGCCATTTGTCAGTCCGCTCTACGACGACGAGGATGTGCTGAACACCTTGGACCTGTGGCGTGAGTTCAAGGAGTACAAACAGAGGTTCGACGTGGTGGAAGGGCTCAAGGCCACGTACCACGACGCCGGCCACATCCTCGGGTCGACGTTCATCGAGCTCGATTTGTCCGAGGGCAGCGACAGCCGAAAACTGATTTTTTCGGGCGACCTCGGGAACGTGGGCAAACCGATCATCCATGACCCTCAGACACCGCCTCACGCTGACGCTGTCATCATGGAGTCAACCTACGGCGACAGAGACCACCGTCCATTCTCGGAGTCGATTGACGAGCTTCTAGACGCCGTTGCCGAGACTGTCGCCCGCCGGGGCAATGTCGTCATTCCGACGTTTGCGTTGGAGCGTTCTCAGGAGCTTCTGTACGTGCTTTACGAAGCGTGGCGGGACGGCAAACTGCCCGAACACGCTGAAATCTATTTGGACAGCCCGATGGCGATCAGCGCCACACGCATCTTCGAGCGGCATCCCGACTTGTACGATACCGAGGCGATGGCGTTGCACAATGCCGGCGAGACGCCGTTCGACTTCCCCGCTCTGCATTACACGCGCGAGACCCGCGATTCGATGAAGATCAACGAGATCCGGTCGTCCGCCATCATCCTGGCGGGCAGCGGGATGGCCAACGGCGGGCGCGTGTTGCACCACCTTCGGCACAATTTAGGGCGAAGTGAGTGCAGCGTCGTGTTCTGCGGGTTCCAAGGCGCGGGCACGCTGGGCCGTCGGATCGTGGACGGCGCGGATTACGTGTCGATCTATGGGCAGAACGTCCCGATCAACGCTCAGATCCACACGATCAACGGGTTTTCGGCGCACGCGGGCCAAAAGGAATTGACCGACTGGGCAAAAGCCACCGGCGCCAAAAACATCTTCTTGGTGCACGGCGAGGACGAGGCAAAGGCGCATTTGGCGGAACATCTTCGCAAGGAAACGCAGACCAAATCGGTCGAAAATCTTCGTTTCGACGCGCCCGTCGACCTGCTGAAACTTTGAATCACATGCGGAACCGGTCGACGCTGCCGTCGACGCCGTCTGCCTCGAGCAGCTTGGGTTTTTCATCACATCCCAAAGAGCCCATGCACGGCTTCTTCGCGGCGCGCGCTCAAGATCAAAGCGATCGTCGCGTTGAACGAGAAAAACGCCAAAATCACCAGCGCTGCCAGGGCGTAAGGCCCCTGCGTCGACACCATGGCGGCGACCAGCGCTGTCACGGTCAGGGATGCCGACCCCGTCGCGAGCCATAGACGGCCACTCGCGGCCTGTTTCGCGGCTTGAGGATTGATAGGGGTGGGTGTGTAGTCGCCGCCTCGCCGGATATCCCGTCGCGGATGCCGACGCTTCTTGCGCTTGGACGCGGTCGTGGGCGGATTTCTGTGCGGTTGGCGACTTCTCATGATGTTCGAACGTCTTCTAGAGCGGTTTTAGTCCGAAAGATTTGCGATAAGCCGCGTCGTCCTTCCCATGTTTCGCCCAGTAATCAAGCATGATGGACTCGGCCAACACGCCTGTGGTCGTCATGGTCTGCGGTGCGCCTCCGTTGGGGTTGAACAGTGCCGGAGCGACCTCCTCAAACC
Source organism: bacterium (assembly GCA_041390025.1). Lineage (GTDB taxonomy): Bacteria > Myxococcota_A > Bradymonadia > Bradymonadales > Bradymonadaceae > JBFFMO01. The sequence continues at coordinate 44,944 of JAWKQR010000029.1, read as the reverse complement.
CAAGGACACGATACGGAAATGTCGGTTCGTAATAAAGCGACATGCTGCGGCCTAGGTCTTTGAACGTGATCGTGTACGCGTTGACCTTCGCTCCCTTCAAGAACGCCGGGCTGGCGTCTGACGTGATCTGAGCCGAGGCATTGTACGCCTTCATCTCTTGATGGTTCAGCCGCAGATAGGTCAGCGAGGGCATCGCCTCGAACTCGCCGACCGGCAGCGATTTGGGGTCAAGCCGCAGACGTGTCCAAAGCTCGTCCTCGGTCACAATCCCCGCGAGCTTGAAGTCTCGGTCGCCTTCGGCCTGAAAGTAGGACCGGCTTTCGACATCAAACCCACCGGCGCGCTTGTTCAACTGCGCAAACACCTGACCGCACCATTCGGTCTCAGTGAAGGTGAGCTTCGCGAGTGATTTGTCGTTGACCGGGAGAATTGCCGCGGTCGTGATGTTGTAGGGGTAGATCCCAGTCCAAAAACGCCGATAGTTCAACATTTTCATGGCTGGAACGGCGTTGGTTTTGGGACCGAATTCGTGTTTGACCTGCTTGTCGGTCAAAAAATCCTCGGTCACAAAAATCACCACCGATTCTCCGTCGTGCAGCTCGCCGTAGCGTGATTGTTTGACCTCAAAGCGGTTCATCTCGGCCAAGCCGCGGTACCAGTAGGACCGAAAGTCCTTGGCTTTTTTCGCAAACTGTTCGGTGTGAATGACTTTGGGCGCTTCCTGAGCGAGCGCCGGAACACCGGTTAAAGCGATGAGGAAAAGAAACGCGGGCGTGATCTTCTTCACGGCAAACCTCTTCATGATGCGCGTTGAGCCGCGCTTTTGCAGATGGCAAAAGGATGCCGGAAAGACGCGTCTGGCTTCAATTCCGTCAAATAATGAGTAGCGACTCCACAAAAAATGCACTAGGCAGCGAAACAGCGAGGGAATACTGAGCATCTACTCCGCAAAGTGAGGCCATGGGACGCACACCAACCATCGATACCCAGACGATTCTGGACGCGGCGCGAGAAGTCTTTCTCGAAGAGGGAGTCACGGGCACCACCGCGGAAATCGCCCGACGCGCGGGGGTTTCTGAGGGGTCGATTTTCCGCCGGTTTCCGAACAAAGAAGAGCTCTTCTTTGAGTCGATGGACCTACCGACGCCGTCGTTTTTTTCCAACTTGGACAGCCGAATTGGTCAATCCACGGTGGCCGAGCAGCTCGACGGGTTCATGCACGATGCCTTGGATCACTTCGCCAAGGCCATTCCTTGCATCATGATGGTTATGGCGAGCGGCGCGGGGCACAAACTGACGGCATCGCCGCACTCCCCGCCTGTCATTGCCATTCGCACGGTGGCAAACTATCTGGCCGCCGAAGTCGCGCTCGGCCGCCTGCGGCCTCATGACCCCGAGATCGCCGCTCGTATGCTGCTTGGCAGCGCGTGGCATTTCATGTTCGCCGAGATTTCGGGCATCAACACCATTTCCCCAATGCCCCGACACACGTTTGTTCGTGGTGTGGTTGATAATGTAATTCGCGGTCTTTCTCCGCTGGACGAATGATATGAAAAATCTTTGGAAAACGACGGCCATGACCGTGATGCTCGCGGGCTGCACCGGTCCGCAGATGGCTGAACGCGCCGATGACCTTGTCAAACCGCCGCAACAGTTTGTCGCTTCATCGATGGGTGCGGGCGCCCGCAACGGCTGGTGCACGGAGTTTGGTGGCGAGGTGGATGGGTTGGTCACGACCGCCATCGGACAAAATCTGGACATGCGAGCAGCATGGGCGCGGCTGGAACAGGCGCAAGCGATTCACGGCAGACGGACAGTTCGCTTTGGCCGACGGTATCGGTACAAGGCACGGCCTCGCGCTCTCATTCGTCGGCGCCTCCGCCGCTTGGAACCGTGGACGCAAACTTGTTTCAGGTCAGCGCGCCCGTGAGTTATGAGCTTGATGTTTTCGGCAAACTCGCCAAACAACGCGAGGCAGCAGACCTCGATGTTCGCGCATCACAAAGTGACGTTCAGGCGCTCGCCATCACGATGGCCGCGCAGGTCACCGAAGCGTGGCTCGATATCGTCACCGCGCGGCAGCGTACCAAATTGTTGCGCGACCAGATCGACGTGGCGAGCCGGTACCTCGAGCTGACACAGCTGCGGCTCTCGCAGGGGCTTGCCACGGCGTTGGACGTCAATTCGCAGCAGGGCGACATCTATGGACTCGAAGCACGGCTAGAGCAGGCTCTCGGTGCAGAACAAGTAGCCGTGTTTCGGCTCGAGGCGTTGTTGGGGCAAGAGCCCACGGGTGCGCTAAACGTCGATTCCGCGGAGCTGCCGGAGCTGGCGATGTTTCCGGACGTGGGCGTGCCGGCCACCGTTTTGAGCGAGCGTCCTGACGTGCAAGCCGCTTGGATTCGCCTCGAAGCCGCAGATGCTCGCACGGCGGCTGCTGCGCGCAATCGACTTCCAACGATTCGCCTTTCCGCCAACGTGTTCCTGCAGGCGAGCGAGCTCGGAAACCTGTTCGACGAACTGTTTTGGAGCCTCGCTGGACAAGTCACTCAGCCGGTTTTTGAGGGCGGACGGCGGGATGCGGCCGTGGATCAGTCGGCCGCGCAAGCCAAGGAGAGGCTGTATGCATATGGTTCAGCCGTGATCCGAGCGATCCAAGAGGTGCAAACCGCCGTCGTTCAGGAACAGCATCAAACAGTCGTTCTTCAGAAACTCCTGGACCAGCAGGGTGTCGCGCAAACCGCCCTCGACCTTGCCCGAGAGCGCTACCGCAGTGGAACGCTTGATTATCTGAGGGTGCTGACGTCCTTGCGGACTGTGCAGGCCGCCGAACAGTCGGTGCTCGATGCCCGACGCCAACAATTCTCACTCCGTGTCCAAACTTGCCGTGCGCTGGGTGGATCGTGGACCCAAGACCTGAATCCGCCTAGCGAGGAATCGCCATGAATACAACCGTCCAAAAAATCATAAAGTACGTGCTGCCGCTTGTGGTCCTCGTGATGGGCATCGCCGGGGCGGTCACACTGGTAAAGAGTCGTCCGCAACCCAAACGCAGCGAGCGTGTGGACCACGGCGTGTTGGTCGACCTTGAGGTGGCGCAGGTCCAGACCAAGAAGATCAACATCACCGCGCAAGGCACGGTGATGCCTGCCGACAAGGTTGTCCTGCAGCCGCAGGTGTCTGGCGCGGTCGTTTGGGTCAGCGAGAAACTCGTCGCAGGCGGGCTCGTCGAACAGGGTGAGCCCTTGATCCGAATCGACCGGCGTGATTACGAGATCGCGCTTCAGCAACGCAAGGCGACGGTCGCTCAAGCCGAGGCGCAGCTGCGGATCGAGGAAGGCCAACAACGCGTTGCCCAACGCGAGTGGGAGTTGTTTAAACAACGCACCGACGAGGCCACCGACGCGTCGCTGGCGTTGCGCGCGCCCCAACAACGCATTGCGGAAGTGAACGTGGAGTCGGCGAAGGCGGGTTCGGACAAGGCAAAGCTTGACCTCGACCGCACCGTCATTCGCGCCCCGTTTAATGCCTACATCCAGAGCGAGAACGTCGCGATGGGCCAGACGGTGTCGCCGCAAAACCCGTTGGCCACGTTGATTGGAACGGACCACTATTGGGTGCAGATCTCGGTGCCCGTCGACAAACTTCCGTTCATTCAAATCCCGTTGGTCAACGCGACCGAGGGCGCCCCAGCGACGGTAACCCAGCAAAATGGCGCCGAGCGCGTCGTGCGCACCGGTCGTGTGTTGCGTTTGTTGCCCGAGGTCGATGCTCTTGGGCGAATGGCGCGCGTGTTGGCGGAGATCGACGACCCCATGCATCTGGCGCAGCCGGTTGAATCACGCGGCGTGCCACTACTCATGGGGGCGATCGTGTCCGTCGAGCTCGCCGGGCGCGATGAAGCCCAAGTTGCCGTAGTGCCTCGGTCGGCCGTTCACGACGGTTCGAAGATCTGGGCCGTGCAAGACAACGCGCTGCAAATCCGCGAGATCGAGGTCGTTTGGGGTGACGAAGAAACCGTATAGATTGGCAGTGGACTCAAACCTGGTGAGCAGTACGTGACGAGCCGAATCGCAACGCCCATCCAGGGCATGAAGGTCCGAACGGAGTCTGCGGTTGCCGTCAAGGAGAAGCCATGAACGTCAACGAGGACAAACCCATCTGGCAGCGCGGCGCGCTCGCCTACATGGCAGGGAACTCGGTGGCCGCCAACCTGCTGATGTTGGTGTTTGTGATTGGCGGGCTCATGCTCGCATCACGCATCAAACAAGAGGTGTTCCCGGAAGTAGACCTCGACACGGTGTCGATCCAGGTCGTTTACCCAGGCGCAGGTCCTGAAGAAGTCGAACAAGGCGTTGTGCTCGCGATCGAAGAGGCCGTGCGTGGCGTCGATGGCGTCAAGAAGGTGCGTTCCACGGCACGTGAGGGCGTGGGCATCATCAACACCGAAGTGTTAACGGGCGCAGATTCGACGGAGGTTTTGAACGACATCAAGTCCGCCGTCGACCGCATTACGTCCATCCCGCGCGACGCGGAACGCCCTGTCATCAGCCTTCTGTCAAACCGTCAGCAGGTCATCAGCTTGGTGATTTACGGCGACAAGACTGAACGTGAACTGCGTGCGCTCGGCGACGAGGTGCGTGACGAATTGTTGGGCGACAAACGCATCACGGTCGTCGAGCTCGGCGGCGTGCGCCCGCCTGAGATCTCGATCGAAGTCCCTCAGGAGAACCTGCGCCGCTACAACATGTCGCTCGCACAGGTTGCCAACGCGGTTGGCCAAGCGTCGGTCGAATTGCCGGGTGGTGGCGTAAAAACGTCGGGCGGAGAGGTCCTTCTTCGCACCACCGAGCGCCGCGAGAAGGGTTTTCAGTTCGAAGACATTACGGTGCTGGCAAATCCCGATGGCACCGCCGTGAAGGTCGGTGACCTTGCGAACGTGGTCGACGGTTTCCAGGAGATCGACCGCGAAGCCACGTTCAATGGCCAGCGCGCCGTGCGCGTGGACGTGTTTCGGATCGGGGACCAAACCCCTATCAATGTCGCGGACGCGGTCAAAGAATACGTCGAGCGCAAGACACCTGAGCTGCCCAATGGGGTCTCTATGGCGGTGTGGAACGACCAGAGCGAGGTCTTCAAAGATCGTCTGAATTTGTTGTTAAAGAACGCCTATTTCGGCGTCGCATTGGTGTTGCTGGTTCTGGGACTTTTCCTCGAAATCCGGTTGGCGTTTTGGGTCACCTCGGGCATCGCGATTTCGGTGTTGGGAGCGATGTTGTTCATGCCGGCCATGGACGTGTCCATCAACATGATCTCGTTGTTCGGTTTCATTCTGACATTGGGCATCGTGGTCGACGACGCGATCGTCGCCGGCGAGGCCATCTACCATCATCGTCAAGAGGGCATGCCCGCGTTAGAGGCGTCGATCAAAGGAATCCAAGAAGTCGCGGGCCCGGTGATTTTCTCGGTCCTAACCACCATCGTGGCGTTCACGCCATTGCTGTTCGTCCCGGGTATCATGGGTAAGTTTTTCAAGAACATTCCCATGATCGTCATTCCGATTCTGGCGGTCTCGCTTATCGAAGCGCTGTTCATCCTTCCCGCGCACTTGGCGCATGCGAAGGACACGGAGCCAACCGGTTTGTTCGGCTACGTTCACCGGGCACAACAGCGATTTAGCCAGGGTGTGGAGCGCTTCATCTACAATACCTACCAGCCCATCGCCGAGACATCTTTCGTTACCGGTACCTGACGTTGGCGGTAGCGTTTGCGATTCTGATCACAGGCTTTGGAATCGTTGCCGGTGGACGCATTAAGTTCACGTTCATGCCCAAGGTTGAAGGCGACGTCATCACGGCGAACATTCAGATGCCATTTGGAACGCCGCTCGAAGTTACAGAAAAGGTCTCCAAAGAGGTGTTGGCAAAGGCACAACAGGTACTGAAGGAAAAAGGCGGCGACCTTGAATTGTCTCGGGGAATCTACTCGGACCTTGGTGCCGTCCGCTCGGGCGGCGGCCCAGGCGGCGGTCAGTCGACATCGGGCGGGCACTTGGCCTACGTTCAGGTTTTCCTAATTCCCGCCGATGAACGCACCGTGACCACGTCGGAGTTCGCCAACGCGTGGCGTTCCGCGGTTGGTGAGGTCGCAGGTGTAGAGTCCCTGCAGTTCCAATTCAACATCGGTCCCGGTAGCGGGCAACCCGTGCAGGTCGAGCTCAGCCATCGCGATGCCACGACGCTCGAACGTGCGGCTAGCGCTTTGGCTGAACAATTGGAAACCTACGCAGGGATCTTTGACGTAGACGATGGTTACACATTGGGCAAAGACCAGCTCGACCTGAAACTGCGCCCCGAAGCCCGAGCCTTGGGATTGACCGAGACCGACCTCGCTCGCCAGGTGCGTGCTGCGTTCTATGGTGCGGAGGTCGGCCGTCAGCAACGTGGACGCGATGAACTTCGAATCTTTGTGCGGCGCCCTTTGTCGGAGCGCACATCCGAGGCGGACATCGAGAACATGCTGATCCGTACGCCTGCCGGCGGCGAGATTCCGTTGGCCCAAGCGGCGGAGGTGATTCGCGGCAATTCGTACACCTCGATTTCGCGCGTCGACGGGAAACGCGTTTTGACCGTGTCTTCGGACTTGGACGAAACCATGACGAGCACGGCCGAGGTCATCAACAACATGATGAGCAGCGTGCTGCCAGACCTAGCGCGTGACATGCCGGGCCTGACGTTTGGCCCTGCAGGCCAAGAACAAGACCGAGCCGAAAGCCTTGGGTCGTTGAAGATCGGCTTCTTGTTCGCGTTGTTCGTCATGTTCGCGCTGATGGCCATGGCGTTTAAGAGCTACAGCCAGCCGCTCATCATCATGACCGCCATCCCGTTTGGGTTCGTGGGCGCGTTGGGTGGGCACCTCTTGCTCGGCTTCGACCTGAGCATGATTTCGATGATGGGTATCGTCGCCCTGTCGGGTGTTGTTGTGAACGATTCCTTGGTGCTCGTCGACGCGGTCAACGAATTCCGCGGAAATGGGATGACCACGTGGGAAGCGGTCGTCGCGGGCACAACACGACGGTTTCGCCCCATCCTCTTGACGTCATTGACGACATTTTTTGGTCTGGCGCCAATGATCATGGAAACGTCGCCTCAAGCCCGGTTCTTGGTGCCGATGGCGGTCAGCCTTGGTTTCGGCATCCTCTTCACGACTTTCATCGCCCTGTTGATCGTGCCGTGTTTGTACTTGGCGTTAGAGGACTTCCGTCGGCTGTTCGGCCGCCACTCCGAGGCGACTCCCGAACCCGCGGAATAAGATACGACGCTCGGTCGCGGAAGCAGTGCCAGCGGCTCCCTAACGGAGGCCCTTTAGCAGAAGCGCCAAGTTCATCGGTAATGAACTCCACACAATGTCATAATAGGTTTGAAGCTCCCGAGCGGCGCGGCGCGTGCGATTCTGCTTGTTCGGTTGATGTGTTTTGACCCATCTTCACGGTCCGAACTCTGGTGCTAGGACAAAGATGGAAGCACGCATTGCTCAAGAAACCGGCCTGACGAAACAGCAGGTCGAGTCGACCCTGAAGCTGCTCGATGACGGCAATACCGTCCCGTTCATCGCGCGTTATCGCAAGGAGGCCACGCATGGGCTAGACGAAGTCCAGATTCGATTGGTCGAAAGCGTGGCTGCGCGCGTTCGTGCGTTGGAACAACGCCGTGCCACCATCTTGGAATCCATCGAATCGCAAGGCCAACTCACACCGCAACTGCGAGCCGACATCGAGGCCGCGACAGACCTGACCACGCTCGAAGACCTGTACGCGCCGCACAAACCCAAACGCCAGACGCGCGCCACGCGCGCCATCGACGCCGGTTTGGAACCCCTCGCGAGGGCGTTGCTGCGCGACGAAGACGTGTGGTCGCTCGCCAAGACCCTAGTCTGCGAGGGGTTCGACACGCCCGAGGCCGCCGTCGACGGCGCCAAAGACATTCTAGCCGAAGAGCTGGCCAATAACTCCGAGGCCCGTCAGATGGTGCGTGAACGGCTACGAAAACAAGGGGCGCTCGTGTCCAAGAAACGTCGTGGTGCGGACCCCGACCCAAACTTCGAGACGTACTACGAGTTTTCGGCGTTTGTCTCACGCATCAAACCACATCAAGTCCTCGCGCTGCGCCGCGGCGAGGCCACCAAAGCGCTGTCGGCGTCAGTCGAGGTCAACGACGAACGTGTGATCGGTGAGCTTGAAAACCGCTTCCTGAACCTTCGGCGCAATCGCGCACTTGGGTCGGCGGCCATCACAGATGGCTACGGGCGATTGCTCAAACCCGCGGTTGAACGCGACGTCCGCGCCGAGCTCGATGCGACCGCGGACGCGCATGCCATCGACGTGTTCGCCCTGAACCTCAACAACCTGCTGATGCAAGCTCCACTTGCTCAAACCCGTGTGCTGGCCATCGACCCTGGTTACCGCACAGGATGCAAGATCGCGGTCTTGGACGAAGTCGGCAGTGTGGTGACAACAGACATGATTTACGTGCACGACAACCGCGCGGCGGAAGCCCCAAAGCGCATACGCGCGCTGATGGACCGCCACAAAATCGACGTCATCGCGATTGGCAACGGCACCGGCTCGAACGAAACGCAGAACGCCGCCGTGCAGGCCATCGAAGGCACAAACGTCCGCTACGCGGTCGTGGACGAGGCCGGCGCGAGTGTCTACAGCGCTTCTGATGTGGCACGGCTCGAACTTCCGGACATGGACGTAAGCTACCGCGGCGCCGTCAGCATCGGACGTCGATTGCAAGACCCGCTGGCCGAGCTCGTCAAGATCGACCCAAAGTCCATTGGCGTTGGCATGTACCAACACGACGTCGACCAGAACCGCCTTCAGGACGCCGTAGAGGCCGTCGTCGTTGACGCCGTCAACCGCGTTGGCGTCGAGCTCACGACGGCTTCTCCGAGCCTGCTAACGTACGTCTCGGGTATCGGGCCTGCCATCGCCGGGCGAATCTTCGACTACCAGCGTGAACACGGATTCAAGAGCCGCAACGACCTCAAAAAGGTCAAGGGCATCGGCGACCGAGGCTTCCAGCAATGCGCGGGCTTCCTGCGGCTGCGCGATGCGAGCGACCCACTGGATGCGACGGCGATCCACCCTGAAAATTACGTCGGCGCACGCGCCATCTTGGCTGCAACCGGCGTCAAGCTTGGCGACCCAACCTTGGCCGAGAAACTCGCCGAGTTGAAGCGGTCGGGGGAGCTCGCAACCATTGCACAAAAGCATGATATCGGGGCGTTTACCTTGGCCGATATTGTTGACGCGCTGGTGCGTCCCGGGCGTGACCCGCGCGGCGATGTGCCCGCGCCGGAGCTGCGCGCGAAACAATTGTCGTTCGAAGACCTGCACGAGGGCATGCGCTTGACCGGCACCGTGCGAAATGTCGTGGACTTCGGCGCATTTGTGGACCTTGGCGTCAAAGAAGATGGCTTGGTCCACATCAGCCAACTCGCCCACGGATTCGTCAAGAATCCGCATGACGTCGTGGCCGTCGGGGATCGCGTCGAAGTGACGGTCGTGTCGGTCGACCGAAAAAGAGGCCGCATCGGGCTTTCGATGATTCAGTAGCGCGGCGCCAAGGGGAGCCAAGCCGCTCACGGCCGGTCTGCGCGATTCTCGCCGCGCTTGCATTCGGCGGGCAACTCCCTAGCATGGGCCCCTAACCTTCTGATTGTGAGTCGAAAAATGAACATCCGTGTGACGATTCTCGCGCTCACGCTGCTGACCGGTTGCAACCTCTCGGACGAAACCGCCAACACCTCGGGGAACAGCAACAACACCAACCCAAGCAACAACACGAACACGGCCGACATGGGCGGGACGTCCGACACCGGGGGATCGACCTCGGACACAGGGTCGACATCCGACGCCGGCTCCGACTCAGGTGCGACGGAAGATTACTGGCGACCACGACCGGGGACCACCTGGGCGTGGCAACTCACAGGCACCATCGACACATCGGTCGACGTGGACGTTTATGACGTGGACATGGTCGAGACCAGTGACGCGGTGTTCCAGACACTGTGGGACGACGGCCGAGCCATCATCTGCTATTTTTCGGCTGGCACACGCGAAGACTACCGCGATGACGCGGATCAATTCCCCAGCGATGCTGTGGGCAAAACCCTGCCGGAATGGCCAGACGAACAGTGGCTCGACATTCGGGACGCGGGTGTCCGCGAGGTGATGATGGCCCGCATGGATTACGCCAAAGACCGCGGTTGTGACGCCATCGAGCCTGACAACGTCGACGGTTACTCCAACGACACCGGCTTCCCGCTCACGCAGGAGGACCAGCTCGACTACCTGAAATTCCTGTCGAGTGAAGCGCACAAACGTGGACTGTCGGTGGGCTTGAAGAACGCTGTCGATGTGGTCGACAAGGTCGTGGGCGATTTCGACTTTGCCATCAACGAAGAGTGCATCACCTACGATGAGTGCGATGCCGTTCGACCCTTCATCGACGCCGGAAAGGCGGTGTTCCATGTCGAATACGTCGACCGACAAGAACAAGGCGCAGCGCGCCAAAGTACCGTTTGCGCCAATCGATCACGCGCTGGCTTCTCGACCTTGATCAAGGTCTGGGATCTGGATGCGTGGTACTTGACCTGCCCTTGAGCCGGAAAACGAATGCACCCGAACGAAGAAATCATTCATGCGTTTTACGGCGCTTTTGGCCGCAAAGACGCGGCCAACATGGTCGTGCACTACCACCCAAACGCTCGGTTTTCGGACCCGGTTTTCCCAGACTTGGACGGCGACGGCGTTCGCGCGATGTGGACCATGTTGTGCGAGGCTGAACAGCTCAGAATCGAGCCTTCAAATGTCGAGGCCAACGACACGACTGGCTCAGCACGATGGGACGCTTGGTACACGTTTGGGCCGAACAAACGCCCCGTCCACAACATCATCGAGGCGAAGTTCGAGTTCGATGGCGGCAAGATCAAGGTTCACCACGACCACTTCGACTTCTGGCGTTGGTCCCGGCAGGCGTTGGGCGTTCCAGGTATGGTGCTCGGATGGACGCCCATGCTGCAATCCACCGTGCAGAAGACCGCGGGCAAACAGCTCAGCAAATGGAGAGCAAACCACAACCCCTGAGGGATCGGGCACTTTATTGCCGCATCAATCCTTCCGTTGGCCACAAAACGGCATTAAAATGCCGCTTCTGAGTTTGTTTTGACCACATATCGGCAGTATAGTTCCGGTATGGCGCACGAATCCTTAAACATCGAAGTCCATTTTGGCGGCTCGTGGCACACGGCGGCTCAGCTGCTTGTTCACGACAGCTCGGCCGGAATTCACGGTCGCACAACATTCGCTTACCGAAATGACTACATCGTGCAACATCTTGACGCGATGGGGACGCACGACGCGCGGACGGTAAGTGAGCGCTTTCCGTTGCTCTTCGAAGCTTGGTCCCATGACACGTGGCCTGCGTTTACGGTGGACATCATGCCAGCAGGCGCAGCCCGCCGCTGGTGGCAAACTCGATTGTCCCAAGACGGGCTGACTAATGCGGAGCTAGATTTTGTCTTGCTTCGCGACCACACATTGGCCCCGATTGGGAATCTTCGTATCGCAACGTCGGTCGAGCCGGTGGATGCAGCGATCCCCTTTTCAAAGCAGGAGGTCTGCCAAAGGTCCACGTCGTTTCTTGAGTACGCCGCCGAGCTCGGCGCCGCGATCGGCGGCGCAACGGGCGCCGGCGGAGACGCTCCCAAGGTACTGCTCGCCGAAAACTCCCGTGGTGAAGTGTTCCCCGATGCCGCACTGCCCGATTCCGACGTACGAAAATGTTGGTTTGTGAAATGGCCGCGCGGCCGAGATACCGATCGTGACCGACTCGTCCTTCGGACCGAACACATCTATGCCCACGCGCTGGCACAGATTGGTCTGGATGTGTGTCCCGGCGAGTTGAATGAGTCGGAAGGCGCGAAGCCAAGCCTTTGGTTGCCACGCTTCGATCGTCGCGTGACCAACGACGGCCTGGAGCGAATCGCGGTCGAGTCTTTTTATTCGCTTGCGGGCGTCGTTCAACACGGGGCGAGCGTCTCGCACTGGCGTTTTTTGGAGGCACTCGAACAGTGTACCCGTGCGCGAGGGCAGATGGATTCGTTCCCGGAGATGGTGAAAAACTATGTTTGCCGGGACCTGCTCGATGTGGTGCTCGGCAATTCGGACAACCATGGGCGAAACAAAGCCGTGCTACGTGGCGCGGCATTGACGCTCGCCCCCATTTACGACTTGGCACCCATGGTTATGGACCCCGAAGGCGTGGTTCGAACCACACGGTGGGCGGAATTCGAACGCGCTGGACAAATCGACTGGCCCGGCATTTGCCGAGCCTTGGGAAAGTGGGTCGACGGGGAGGAAATGTGGGAGCATTTACGCGATTTTGCTGCGTCTATCTTGCCGCTCCCCGATTTATTGTTCGACGCCGGCATCGACGCGGAGGTTCTGGATTTCCCCAGAGTCTATGTCGGTCGTCTGCCGCAGACGCTCGAGAAATGGGGGCTTCGGTGAACGCTGCTGAACGCGACGCATTTTTTGATGAAGTGGTTTCTGCCGTCAACGACGGCAAAATGACATGGGGAGAGGCTGTGCGAGCGCTGCGAGTTGAGGTCACGGGACTGAACCAGGCCGCGTTTGCAAGGGCGGTCAAGATCTCGGAACGCACGCTGCGACAGCTCGAACTGGACGCGGGAAACCCAACGTTAGAGACCCTAAACGCTGTTTTGCGCCCATTCGGTCTGAAACTCGGCCTTCGAAGATGATGCTTCGCAATCGCTCGTCGTGGCGGATCGACTCGGGCGTGGGACCTGGAACGCCTCTTGTGGATGACGTGGAGAGTTTTGGTCGCTGGTCATCAAACCTTGGTGACGTGACAGGCGAAACACTTGTAGGCCTGTTGCCCTGAGAGGTTGTCGAAGTATTGGTCGTCCACAAGCGCGTTCGCCGCGTCGTTGTAAATGGGTGCGCCGGTGTCGGGCCCAACGATTTGCGAAAAGCCAAACCCGTTGGGGACAAAAATCGTGTCCTCGCGGATTTCGTTCCACAGCAGTGCTGTGCCCTCGACGTTGCCACGAGGGCTTGTCACCCGAATCGTATCGCCGTCCTTGATTCCGGCACGCTTGGCAACGTTTGGATGCAATTGAATCAGGCGGATGCCATCGCGCTGCTTTCCGGTCATCGTCCAGTGGGTCACGCCTGCGAAATGCACCACGCTCGAGCGACCGATCATGCCCATCAGCGGGAACTCTTGATGCACTTGGCTGTCGTTTCTTACGCCCACTGTGACCATTGGCGTGCTCGCCTGTGGGTTGATTGGATTTCTGACACGATTGTTTTCGTAGCGAATGGTCGGCAGATTCCCGGTGACCTCGGGGTGGGTGTAAAACACCGGCAACGCCGCATGCCCTGCCGATTTGAGCTTCGCATCAAGCTCCGGGGTAAAGACCTCGATCTTGCCGCTTGGTGACAAAGAACGACGACCTTTTTGCCCCCAGAGACTCGGCGGCGGCGTACCAGGTGGGGTGGTCCAAGTACAGCGTGCTCACCCCAGGATGCGACGCGTCGGGACACGGCCAGCGCAGGGGTTCGGCACTTTGTTGCAGGCGCTGCCGAGTCATACCTCCCGCACCGGGGGTGCGGCTAGAAAACTCGTCCCAGAGAACTTTGTAGTCGTTCCACGCCAGGGGAAATGCATCCGTCCAGTAGTTCGAAGGTTTGACCTTGTCCAGCCGCCCCATCACGTGGGCCAACGCAATCCAGATTTCGATGTCTGTTTTCGACTCGCCGACACGCGGCACGGCGGCGGATTGCCATCGAATTGCCCGGTCGTCGCGGCGCATGTAGACGCCTTCGGTTTCAAGGCCACTGCACACCGGCAAAATCACATCGGCGAAATACGCCGATTCCTCCATGAACAAGCCTGTGTAAACGTAGAACTCCAACGCCTTGAACGCGTCGCGAACCTTGTTCGAGTTGGCCGATGCCAAGAGCGGGTTTCCCTGGGTCATGACAGCCCGCAGTCGATATGGCCGCCCAGTTAAGATCGATTCCGCGAAGTAGTCAGGGCCAACCGGCAATGCTTCCCCGCGGCTTGGCGTCTTAACCGTCAGCTCGGGAAGCTCAAGCCCGCCCGGCCACGTGTTGTGCATGAAATTGCAGCCCCCACCCGACACGCCGATGTTGCCCGTGATCGACGCCAAAAACGTCAGCGCGCGGTAGGTATCAAACGCCCCAAGCTGATGGCTGATACCGGCGTTGCAGAAAATGGCGGCGGGTTTGGCTGTGGCATAACCACGCGCGATCTCGACGATGGCTGTCTCGCTGACGTCACACACGCGCGCGGCCCATTTCGCGGAGTATCCTTGAGTCTGAATGTGCGTCGCCAACGCGTCGAAACCCAAGACCCATTGTTGCACAAACGTCTTGTCGTAGAGGTCTTCGGTGATGATGGTGTGCAGCATCCCCAGAACCAGCGCCAGATCCGTGTGAGGTTTGGGTGCAAGCCACGTGTCGGCCATGGCGCCGGTCGGCGTTTTTCGCGGATCGATCACCACAAGTTTCGCGCCGGTCTGGTCACGGCAACGCAACAGATGGGCAAATGTGACCGGGTGGGTTTCAGCCTGATTGGTCCCCAAGAACAGGAAATATTGAGCCGACCCCAAATCCTCGTGCCCAGTGGCAGGGTCAACCCCGTAGCCGTTTGTGAAGTTCCCCAGTCCGAATGTCGCAGCCAGCGCGTTGCCGCCGGCGTCGTTGCAGACTGGCCCAACATCGGTGTCGTTCGGGCTGCCTAACAACGTGAAGAAGCGGCCAATGACGCTGCCGGCGCCGCGCAGCATTCGCCCGGTGGTACGGTTGGTGATGGTGTGGGCCTGACCTTCATCGCGCAGTTGCAGGAACTTGGCCGCGATGACCTCGAGCGCTTCGTCCCAAGACACCTCCTTGAACTGTGAATCCGGCGATCCTTTGGCGCCGTCAACGCGCACCAAGGGCTGCTTGAGGCGTTTTGGGTTGTAGACGATTTGGCCCATCAGCTCGGCCTTGATGCACAGCTGCCCCGCCTGCACCGGGTCGTCGTCGAAAGGCTCGATCCCGACCACTCGCCCAGCCCTCACGTTGACGTTCAGCCCACAATTCGCGTTGCAGAACTGACACGCTGATTTAACAACTTGGTCCGCGCCTTGGGCGGCCGAGTCCTTTGTAAAATCGAATCTTTTGGGCAGTTCAACCGGACGAAGTGTTGCGGGTTTGATTTGCCCAACAGGGGTTTGCGAAGTTGGTGCACACGCCTGGAGCAAGCCGGCGCCCGTGCCGACGAGCGCAAATTTCAAAAATCCACGGCGAGATGCCGTGGCCTTGGGGTCACTCATAGAATCTCCTGTCGCCGAATCGCTCGGCTTCGCAAGTTGGTTTTGCCCGCAGGTGCGAGCGCAAAATCAGACGAGCGAAATGACAGGAGGACCGCGCATCAGCCGCGGGAGCCGGTGGGGGGCTTGAGGAGGCGGCGGACAATCTTTGAAAGGAATCTGGACATTGTGATCGGGGAGTTCCCCGAGCTGCTCGACCACGAGACGACACAACAACGTCCACTGGGTCTTCGCGTCTTGGGGCGAGTCAACATCGGCGCGCGTGGAGAGAACGGTCATGTGACAAGCGCGTTGGAACAGCGACTTGAACACGCCAGTGGTTCGCCACGGCAGACCGCGCAGAAGGCCGACCTCGTCGGCCGAAAGTCCGACCAAATAGAAACCGCCGTCGCGCGAGGGGCCAACCGTGAGTTGGTCGCTTAACAATGCACAACGGACATCAGCGGCGCTGAACGCCGGCGTATCCGAACCCAGCGCGACGACTCGTTCGAACCCGCGTTCAAAAACCGCATCCAACGTTCCAAGGAACCGTTGTTCGAATGTGCGGCCTGATTGGACCAAGATCCGAACGTCGCGACCTAGGGTGCACAGCTGTTCCAAGACCTCTTGGATCGGCGCATCAAGGGGGCCATCGGTTGAGACGATTAAACTGCAGGTATCGTCGGCTTGGGCCATCTTCTGGATGGCATCAAGAATCATGGCGCGGTGGATCCGACGCGCCAACGCAGGGCGCGCGATGCCTTTCGATTCGTTTTTTGGGGTGCGCGTAAACAGCACCACCGCTGATTTGGGAGACGACCTGTGCAAAGGCGACCTGTGTGCGACGAATGTGTAGCGTGTCATGGTTCGAGTTGCGCGCCAACGATCAGGTTTCAAATCAAGGTTTGGCCAACAGAATACGGGTGTGACCTCTTGGATAGCGTTGGGGTGAGAAATCGATAGGGCGCAACGTCACGTCACCGTCAGCCGTACCAGCGTCGGTCGGTCACAACCGCGTCCATCACGACATCGTGGGGTTCTGTGGGCAGTTTGCGAACCATTTGCCAATCAAATCCAACGCCGATGACACGGCTTGGTCGGGGCGGCTGCAAAAACCGGTCATAGTAACCGCCGCCAAAGCCCAATCGGTATCCGTAGAGGTCAAACGCCAAACCCGGCACCAATACGGCGTCCACAGACCCCGTCCACACTTCGCCGGTGGGCTCAAGAATTCCAAACGCGGCCGGGGAGAGTTCACTGCGACTTCTCACCCGCACAAACCCCATGGTTCCTTTGCCGATGACGCGCGGATACAAGACAATCCTACCCTCGGCCAGCCACGTGTCGACGATGGACGACAGGTCGGCCTCGCCGGGCAACGCGGCGTATACGGCGACCACATGATGTTCGAGTGATTCGAGAATGTGACAAAGGCTGGCAGAGAGTTGCGCCGCTTTATCGAGATGGCGTTCGCGTTTGCGCTTGAATTGTGCGCGTAACCGAACCTTATGGGCGCTGATGTTCACCCCAGATGTTCCGCCTCTTCGACGGCCTTGAGGGCAGCATCCACGCGTGCCTTAATCTGTTCGCGCAGCTGTGTGTTTTGGTCGCGGGCGTCAAAGAGTTCTTCGGCCACAGTCATGCTGACGAGCATCAAAATCTTGTCGAGCGGGACGCCTGGTGCCATCGCTTGGAGCTGAGCTGCCTTGGTGTCGATGAACGCAGCGAGCTCTTCGACGCGACGGGGGTCTTTGTCGCTGCGAATCGAAAGCTTTTGGCCTCGAATTTCGACGGCGACCGAGCCGGGTGTGGTCACCGTACTCGACTGCGTGCGTGCGGTGTTCTTGCTTCCGTGCAAACTCACAATGTGCCTCCGTGGATGGTGCATCTAACCTAAACCCAACCGATCTACGGATTCAACTGCAATCGCGGATTTGAAACCTCGACGGGGTGGTCTGCATCTAACACAGCGAACAAAAGGAGAAGCCATGAATACCGAAAAAATCGACGCACTCAATCAGCTACTTGCAGACGAAGCTGTTTATTATCAAAAACTTAGAAACTTCCACTGGAACGTGCGTGGGCCCGCGTTCTTCCAACTGCACGCCAAGTTTGAGGAGATGTACACTGCATCGGCACTCAACGTGGATGCCATCGCCGAGCGCGTGCTCGCGCTTGGTGGGCGCCCAAAATCGACGATGCGAGAGTTCCTGGACGCGAGTCGGGTCAAGGAACAACTTGAGGTTCCGCAGGCCGGTGTGATGGTCGAGGAACTGCGTAGCGACCTGACCAACCTCGTCACCTACGTCAACGAAGTCCGAAAACTTGCGGACAAGGCCAACGACGACACGACGGTCAACTTGCTTGATGACTTGGCGCAGCAGCATGAACAAGATGCATGGATGCTGCGCGCTTGGTTGAGCTGATTCAGTGTGGGCGACCAACCACGCCCATCACCGCGACCACCAAGCCCAACGCGGCGGCGTGAGCCAACCAAATCGGCTCGCCCGCTGCGACACCCAGATACCCAACACATGACGCGATGAGCATCGTGACGACGGCGTACGGCATTTGCGTGCGTACGTGGTCGAGGTGGTCGCTGCCTGACGCGATGCTGCTCATGACCGTGGTGTCTGAAATCGGCGAGCAGTGGTCTCCGAAGATGGCACCATCCAAGACGGCGCCAAAACACAGCATAATCAGCAGGTGACCGTTCGGCTCACCGGCACATGCCAAAACGGCCAAAGGGATGATCGCGGGCAACAAGATCCCCATCGTCCCCCACGACGTTCCGGTGGCAAATGCGACAACGCTGGCCAGCAGGAACGTGATGATGGGCAACGCCATTGGCGTGATCAAATCCTGAACGGCCCCCATCAAATAGATGCTTGTCCCAAGGTCGTCGCAGACCGCGCGTAAAGACCAAGCGAGCACCAAAATCACGATCGCCAACCACATCGCCGGAAGCGCCGCGGCCCATGTTTTTGCGGCGTCGACCACGGTTAAGATGCGCTGCCCAACGGCCAAGCCAATCGCCAACAAAGACCCCAGCACGCTCGACCAGAACAGGGCCTTGGCGTTGTCGGCGTTGCTGAACGCGTCGCGCCACGCATCCGCGCTGCCCATATCCGAGAGTGACGCGATGAACATCGACGCCACTTGACCGGGCGCGTCCATCAGATTGGGAATGCTGAGGTCACCGTGTGACCAACCCGACCACCACATCGTCAAAAACACGCAGAGCAGCACAAACGAAACGGGACCGACCGCGTTGTACCAGCGGTGGGGTTTGCCCTCGATGGGCTCGGTCACAGTGTGACCGGCAGATGCCAGCGGTTTTGCCCCTTCGCGCAACACCTGGCCCGATTCGGCGCGGCGTTCCGCGGTCAACATGGGGCCAAAATCTCGCCCCCAAAGCGCGTTGACCATCACAAACATCAATGTCGTGAGGCAGTAGAAACGCAACGGCATGATTTCAAAGAAGATGTCGTACCCGCTTGCGCCGAGCGAGAGCTGCCGGCTGAGCTCGTCAAAAATGCCGACTTCGTAGCCGATCCACGTGCTAATGACCGCCAGACCTGCGATGGGCGCGCTCGTCGAATCGACGATGTACGCGAGCTTTTCTCGGCTGATGCGTTGTGCATCGGTGACGGGACGCATTGTCGTGCCGACGACGATCGTGTTGGCGTAGTCGTCGAAGAAGATCGCGAGCCCCATGAGCGCCGTAGCGGCACGGGTGGTCCGTTTCGTTCGGGCGTAGCGTGTGACGACGCTCAGCACACCCCGGACGCCGCCTGCACGCGTGACCACTTGAACCATGCCGACGAGAGCGATGGTGAACCCGATAATGTAGAGGTTGAACGCTCCCGTGAGGCTCGAACCCACAAAAACAGCGCCCTTGTAGGTGCCCGCCAATGCCGTGTCCGCCGCGAGCCAGCCGCCGATCCACACGGCAGCGAGCAGTGCCGGAACCAAGCTTCGGAAAAATATGGCGATCAAAACGGCCAGAAGCGCCGGCAGCACGGACGTCCAGTGACCACGCCGTTTCGTGACTTCGGACGCAGAGTCCATCGCGGGAGCCGACACCTTCAGTCCAACAAAGGAATCGTCCAAGGTGGACGTCACCGAAATCGGGCCATTGGGAGACTCGGAAAGATTCCGGCCGCGGCCCAACTCCTCGAGAATCGCGGTTTTTAGCTCCGGCGCGCCTTGGTAGTGAACTTCGAGTCCGTCGGGGTACGCCTCGGCCACGGCAGTCGCGGCTTCGCGGGCGGCCACTCGTGCGGTGATCTCGGCATCCACCGCGGGGTCCGCCTGCATGCGCGGCAGTACCAACGCAAACACCACGAGCGTCATCACGAAACCGGCGATTCGCCGACCATGGCTTTTCAAAAATTGCATGCTTCGCCTCAATGAGGCCTTGGTTTAGCCCATGCGCAACGCGCACTGCAAATCCGGCTGAGTTTTCGACAACCGGCCCATCCACGAGTAGCCTTTTCGCATGGCCGAGAGTGCACCGCAGAAATTCGAAATTCAGTGCCCAGCGTGTGCGTCTAGATTTCGCCTGACCTCGAAGTCCGGAAACCCGCCGTCGGGCACCATTCCGTGCCCAAAGTGCAAGACCCCGATCGACACGAGTGTAGGACAGCCTTGGCAGTCCATCGGCATCAGCTCGGTGTTTGGGCGCGAGACCCCTGCGGCGCCAACAAAACGTCCCAAAGTCTTCACCGACGTCACGACGCTTGGCGAACAGACTCGCCCTATCGAGGAGCCACCTGCACCACGGGCCGCGCGCTTCAACTTCACCCCAATCGGCGGTGATGTACCCGAGCAGCCCCCGGCCCCGCCGGTGCAAGAACCGGTGGCGCCTGGCGGTTTTGCGCGGCGTGCGTCGCAGACCGATGTGCCGCCATTGGTCGCAACCGAACCCGAGATGCCCGCCCCGGCCGCTGAGCTTCCCAAACCCGCTGCGCTGCCCGAGGCACTAGCGACACCGCCGAAGGACATCGCGCCCGAGCCCATCGAACGCGCCGAAGCTCACCCAAAGGCACCAACACCCGAGCCGTCAGACCCAAAACCGAAAGACGCCCCAGCGCCCAAGATTTCGCGTTCCGCGCTAAGAACGCGGTTGCAGCGACTCCCGCCGCTGTCCGGGCCAAAGCCATCCGGGCCAGAGCCATCCGAGCCAAAGCCCCCCGCGCGCAAGCCGGAGCCCGTTGATGAG
The DNA here is from genome assembly GCA_041390025.1 of bacterium. Classification (GTDB taxonomy): domain Bacteria; phylum Myxococcota_A; class Bradymonadia; order Bradymonadales; family Bradymonadaceae; genus JBFFMO01. The sequence goes on along the minus strand of JAWKQR010000029.1, from coordinate 24,309 downwards.
CCACCGGCCTCGGCTGACGTGACCCGCGAGACACGCATCCGCGCGACGATGTTCAGCGAGGAGATGCTCGACGCCGGGATCGAACTACGAACGCAAGATGCGACGTTTTCGAAGATGACGCTCGCGGCCATCGCGCGTGTCTTGCAGCGCGGTGCGTGGCCCGGCGCCATCGAGGTCTTGGACCCGAGTGGTCGGTGGATGCCGCTGCCGCTTCATCCAGTGTTTGCGCGGGTCGAAGAAGAGTTGGCGTCACAAACTCAGGCAGCGCTACGGGTGGTGTCTGCCGAGGTCGAGCGACACTCTGCACATGCGGCCAAGACGGTTGAGGTGCTCATCACACCGGACCCGGTCGAACCCAGACCTGTGCCACCCTCGATCCCCGCATCGCCAGACGTGGCGCTGGGAACAGCAGACTCGCCCGATGAACCCGTGACGTTCGCGAGGCTGCCGGATGCATCCGTCCCGCCGGCCGTCCCTCGCTTACCGGACACCACGCCGGACCGAAGCGAAGAATCGCCAAGCCCGCGTTCGCCGGATGCGACACAAGAGCCCACGTCGCCCGACGCCCCACTTGCCACAAACCCTGGCATTTCAAGCTTGCCCGAGCCCTTAGACGGCCCAGACAGTTCGAGCCTGCCGTCCGATTTGTTCGAAGTGGGACCCAAACAATCCAGCCTTCCGTTGATCCCCATCGCGATCGGCCTCATGGCGACCGCTGCTGCAGCTTACCTTCTGGCTCCGCACCTCATCGGCGAACCCAAACCCGTGGATACGCCGCCCTCCCCGCCTCCGGTTGAGTCGATTCAGGCCGCAACGCTCGTCGAGACGCGGGCAGCGGGCATCGCAGCTGCGGTCGCGTCGCTTCGCGCACAGACCACCGAGCAACTCGCGCAGCAGGTCGATGCGCTGATTGCCCGCAAGAACTATGGCGACGCGTGGGAGTTGATCTCGGAACTTCGCGTCCGTGAACCTGGCAACAAATCGTGGGCGCTGCGCGAGATCGAGATCTCGCTTGGTTCGCAGGAGTGGTCCGAAGCGCGCGTTCAGGCCATCGCCGCCATGACGCGCTTCGAGGACGAAACCCTCGACGCGCTATACATGCGCGCGGTCAACAACGACGCGCGTTTGACGCAGAAGACCATCACGCTTTCCAAGGCGTCCGATTTCGACACCATTCGTGCGCTCGGTGGCGGGCGTTCGGTGTCGCTCAAGATGAAACGCGGGGATCAAACCGTCTACGCGTTCAAACCAGCCCAAGCCGAATGGGGTGACGGATGGCGCGCCGAAGTCGCGGCGTGGCGTCTTTGCGAGCTCGTGCCGTGCGGTTTTATGGTGCCTTGGAGCCGACCGTCACGCATCTCGCGCGAGGACCTCGATGCGATGTATCCCATGGATACCGAGAAGCAGCGCACCTACGCCCAGCGCTTCCCCGAGCTGACATGGGTGCTAGAACCCGGGCCGGATGGCATTGAGCGTGAGTACCTATACGGCGTCTTGAAAACATGGGTGCCGCATTTTGCGGACTGGCCCATCGAGTACACGCACCTTTGGGAGCCATGGCTAGGTGTCGAAGAGCCACCAGACCTAGACCAACCGCTGGGCGCCAACATCCGCGGCATGATGTTGTACAAAAACGGCGAGTATTACCGAAACATCCTGCGCGAAGACGACGGAACGACGACGCGCTCGGTGGCGCGAGAGCTATCGAATGTGTTGGTGTTCGACTACCTGACCAACAACTGGGACCGCTTCAGCGTGCAAGAGCCCTATTTTGGGGTGAACAACCAGTTTGCGAACGGCCATTTTGTGTCGATCGACAACGGCGCAGCGTTCCACATTCAGGTCAGCTCGCGCGTCGATGCGAGGTTTGAACCGGTCACGCGGTTTAGCCGAACGATGATCGAGGGCTTACGCCACTTGCAACCAAGCTGGGTCAACCCCATCCTGTTTAGCGACCCCAACGACCTAGAAAAACAACGGCTCGAGATTTTCTGGCAACGACGCGACGCAGTCCTAGGGCGCGTGACGGAGCTCGTGGAGCAACATGGCGACAAGAACGTTTTGTATTTTGATTAGTCTGATGCTCGCCTCGTGCGCGGCACCCCAAGACGAACTTGTGGGCAACGCCCCGCCGACCGAGCTGGCGGCCGGCCCAACGCGAACCGACCGAATTCAGTTGGAAAAGGCCCCGGTGGCGCGCCCCACGAACAATCCCGAGGCATTGGTCACGATCGATGGATGGCCGTTCCAAGAGGAGGGACGTCGGTTTACGCTGACGTGGAATTCGGGCTCGGAGCCCGTGCCGCTTGTCGACATCCCTAGCCTCAATGGCATCCCGGTGGCCGAAGCGACGTTTCAGCGTGGCGAGGTGATTCGTTGGTCTCAGTCAAATGTTGGGATTTTTCGGCCGTCGACGTACCGGGTCAAAGCTCCCGTCGGCGTCGAGGGCTTCACCTACGGGGCGTCGTATCGCACCGGTGACGAGCAATTCTACGCCGAGCTCAAGAAGGGGCAGCAGGTCTACATGTACCACTACCTGGGCAGTGGATTGTGCCTGCTCGAGGTCGACCGGAAACTGGTGGAGGCGATGTGCCCGCGCCCCGAAAGCTACGTTGGCAACTTCAAGGGCGCGGACGATGCGATGAAATTCCAGCCCGCCGAGCGCATTTGGTGGGTCTACCTAGGCGCGGCCGGCAAAGGCGGTTGGATGATCGTCGACAATCGTGTGGTCGTCGACGTCGAGTGAGCTAGACCGACATCTCGGACATCGTGGTGTCGGTCGTCGAGGTTACGAGCGGCCCGGTGGCATCCTCTAGCGCGGCAGCGAGCACCTGGCTCATGTCCTCGGCTGGAATGATTTCCAGATCCGCCAACGCGGCCTCAGGCACTTCGTCAAGGTCGGCCATGTTGTGGGCCGGCAAGATGATGCGCTTGATCCCCGCGCGGTGAGCCGCCAAGACCTTGGCCTTGATGCCCCCGACCGGCAGCACCCGACCTCGGAGTGTACACTCTCCGGTCATTGCCGTGTCCGACCGGACACGCCTGTCGGTCAACAACGACGCCAGCGCGGTGAAGATCGTGACCCCTGCCGATGGTCCGTCCTTAGGGACGGCGCCCGCCGGCACATGGATGTGCACGTCGTGCGTCTTGAGGAACGCCGGGTCAACCCTGAGCTCCTCGGCATGGCTGCGCACATAGGTCAGGGCTGCCCTCGCCGATTCCTGCATGACTTCACCGAGCTGCCCCGTGATCTGCAGCTGACCGGTGCCAGGCATCTTCGACGTCTCGATGAACAGGATGTCACCACCGACCGGAGTCCACGCCAAACCGGTCGCCACCCCTGGCGCGGCGGTCCGTGCTGCCATCTCGTTGTGGAATTTCACCTTGCCCAGGTACTTGGTGACGTCGTCCTCATCGACCGACAAGACCACGCCAGCCGGGTCAGACGAGCGTGCGACTTCGAGCGCGACCGCGCGACACAGCTTGGTGATGTTACGGTTGAGCTGCCGCACACCCGCCTCGCGGGTGTACCCCGAGATCATTCGGGCAAGTGCCTCGTCCGTGACGGTCAGTGCGTCGGGCGAAATCGCATGGTCCGCGAGCTGCCGTGGCACCAGATGGTTGCGGGCGATGTGCTTCTTTTCCTCCAAGGTGTAACCCGACACCTCGATGATCTCGAGACGGTCACGCAACGGCGCCGAAAGGTTCTCGAGCTGGTTGGCCGTGCAGATGAACAGCACCTGCGACAGGTCGAACGGCACCTCCATGTAGTGGTCTTGGAAGGTCGAGTTCTGCTCGGGGTCCAACACCTCGAGCAACGCGGCTTCGGGGTCGCCTGCCCAGCCCTTGCCCAGTTTGTCGACCTCGTCGAGGAGCATCACCGGGTTGTTTGCGCCGGCCTTGCGAAGCGCATGGATGATACGTCCGGGGCGCGACCCGATGTACGTGCGCCGATGGCCACGGATCTCGGCTTCGTCGCGCACGCCGCCCAATGCGATGCGCACGAACGGACGTCCGGTCGCCTCGGCGATGGATTGGCCAAGGCTCGTCTTGCCCACGCCGGGAGGCCCTGCGAGGCACAGGATGGTGCCCTTGGGGTTACCCGACAGTTTCAACACGGCCATGTGCTCAAGGATGCGTTGTTTGACGTCATCCAACCCGTAGTGGTCGGCGTCGAGCTGCTCCTCGATGGCGTTGAGGTCTTCTTTGACCGGCGCCGCCGTGTCCCAAGGAAGGTCGGCCATCCACTCAAGGTAATTGCGAACGACGTTGTACTCGGCCTGATTGGGCTCCAGCGAATCCAACCGCGACAGCTCCCGCTCCACGACCTTGGCTGCGTCCTCGGGGAACGTGATCGCAGCGAGTTTCGCGCGCAGCTCGTCGGTGTCTTCCTCGTCGCTGCCGAGCTGATTCTTAATCGCCTTGAGCTGTTGGCGAAGGATGGCGTCCTTGTGATTCTTGTTGAGTTCTTCGCGAACTTCGGCCTCAATCGCCTGACGCAGAGAGGCCTGCGCACGCACTTCAGCCACGAGCCGTGCAACCAAACGAAGACGCTCTGCGGAGTTGAGCGTCATCAACACGGTCACTCGCTGATGAAGATCTAGCGGAAGTGCGCCGGCGACCTTATCGGCGAGCCGGCCAGGCGCCTCGTCTTCGGGAAGTTGACCTGCGAAAGCACCGCCATCGGCGCTTGCCATCTCTTCAAGCTGTTCGCGCAGCACGGAGGCCAACGTCTCGGCTTCGGCCGTGTCGTCGCCTTCGTCGGCGAGCGCGTGACCTTCGACGGTCCAGAACGGCTCGGTCGTAACGGGACGTTCGATTTGAAAACGCCCCACGCCCTCGATCACCAGTGCGTATGCCCCGTTGGGGTGTTTGGCCACCTTGATGACCCGCGCCAGAGTCGCGACCGGGTGAAGGTCCGAAAAGTCGGGGTCACGCAGCTCCGGGTCCCGCTGCACGCCTGCAACCAGCAGGTCGGACTCCTTAAGGGTTTCGATCAATCGGACCGACTTGGCGCGGCCCACGGTGACACTCAAGACGGTCCCCGGTTGGAGGACCAGATTCCTCATCGGGATGAGGGGATACGTAGTCGAGTTCATGCTTGCTCCTTCGTGGCCTGAGGCCAGATTCGCCATTGAGATAAATGACGGATGAACGAAAACTAAATCCGTTCATCGCTCAGTCAAGAGATAGATGTTAAGTTTTTGGTCAGGATTCAACATGGTCGAGTTGCGCTGACCCTTAGGTCGCCTTACCATGAGCAATTGAAGAAAACGTTCACGGCTGCACAATCGATGGATGACGACCGCCAACATAAGATTCTTCTCGCGGCCGAAAGGCTCGTAGCGCACTACGGTGTCGCCAAGACCACGATCTCGGACATCGCGCGCGAAGCGCGCATTGGTGTCGGGACCGTGTACCTCGAGTTCACATCCAAAGACGCCATCGTGGCGCGGTTAGCCAGCGAGCGGCACGAACGCATCCTGAATGCGATGCGTGACGCGTCGCAGTCCCAAGGCTCCTGTCACGACCGGTTTCGGGCAATGATGACGGCTCGGGTTCGCGCGTTCATCGAGGTCGCCGATCACGGTGCGCACGCGAGTGACCTGATTCACTGCAGCTGCGAAGCCGTTCAGAACGAGTTCGAAGCGTTCAAGGCGGCGCAGCGGCAGGTCATCGCGGAGTTTCTGCGCGGCTCGTCGATGAGTGGGGACTTTGCCATCCACGACCCAGACCTTGCGGCGACTGCGATTCTGAGGGCGTACGCCACCTTCACTCCCCCGCTGCTCTACCACCAGACGTTCTCCAACTTGTTTCAAGAGCTCGACCTGATGCATCAACTGCTGTTGGACGGCCTTTCCCATCGTTGAACGGAACACCGCATGACAGTCACCGTTGAAGCACGAAGCAACATCGCGTTGGTCAAATACTGGGGGAAGCGTGATGTCGCGCTAAACCTACCCGCCGCTGGATCGGTGTCGATGACGTTGGACGGGTCCAGGTAGCTCTTGGACCCGACGCACTCCACGTCGTACAGCAGGATGGGCTTGCCGAAGGACGGCGCCTCGCTCAGCCGCACGTTGCGGGGGATCTTGGTCTCGTAGACGGTCTCGCCGAAGAAGTCGATGGCCTCCTCGGCCACCTGGTTCGAGAGCTTCAGGCGCCGGTCGTACATGGTCAGGAGCACGCCGCAGGCGCGCCCTCGGGGTTGAGGTCGCGCTGACTAGCCGCACCGTGCTCAGCAACCTGGCTCAACCCCTCCAGGGCGTAGTACTCGCACTGGATGGGGATCAGCACCGAATCGGCGGCGGTCAGGGCGTTGAGGTCAACAGGCCCAGGCTGGGCGGCGTGTCGATGATGATGAAGTCGTAGCGGTCCTTCAGGGGGCGCAGCACCTTCTTCAGGAAGTGCTCCCGCTGGTTCTCGCCCACGAGTTCGATCTCCGCGCCGGCCAGGCGCCGGTCCGCGGGCATCAGATCCATAAAGCCCAGCAGGGTCTTCTGGATCGCGTCCGCGTCCCGCGCGGCCCCCAGCATGAACTCATAACTCGTGGTCCCGTTGGGTGTTATGCCCACGCCGCTGGTCGCGTTGCCCTGCGGGTCGAGGTCCACGACGAGGACCTTCTTCTCGGCGACGGCCAGGCTGGCGCCGAGGCTGATGGCCGTCGTCGTCTTGCCGACGCCGCCCTTCTGGTTCGAAATCGAGATGATCTTGCTCACGGCGGACCTCAGGACCGGGTGTGATGGGCAACAAGGCCGCGCAGAAGCGCCAATGTACCGCCGGTGAGCGGGCGGCGTCGGTGATATCGATTGCTGAGGGTCGACCACGTAGTCGGTCGCAGCGCCAGGGACGGCAGCAGCCGGCCGAGGGCGATGTTCCATGCGGACCAACGATCAGGCGCCCGCCGGAACGTAGCGGCACACGACGAGGGCCGCCTTCGGGGCCGGCGTGCCCGACCACGGGGCAGGATCTCCGCCCCCGCGCCGGTCCACGCCCCCAGCCGCCGCCCCGACCCGCGATCGCCAGCTCCCCGGCTCAGCGCGGGGGTCAGGACCTCGTCGACCGGATGGAACCGGGCGATGACGATCTGCCGGAGGGTCGCCGCCGCGGGCCGCACGGCGCCCAGGCCCGCCAGGATCTCCGGATCGGTCAAGCGCAGGGCCTTCAGGGAGATCAAGGCGATCGCCGCGTCGTCCGGGCGCGATCCGCCGCCACCTCACCCCCAGCGACCTCCAGCACCTGTGGTAGGCCGGAGCCCCCGCCAGCGGGGCCACCCGCCGCAGGAACCAGGCCTCGCTTCTCGCGCGCGCGGCTCCACCATATAAGTGGTGAGCCCGGCGCCCGCTCCTTGCAGGTGGCGTGCCAGAGGACGCCCGCAACCCGCCGCCCGATCCCAGGTCGCAATACAGCACCGGCCCCGTGCCGACGGACAGGCGCCCAGCAGCCGTCCGCCGCGCGCGCGCGCACTGGGCCAGCAGCTCGTCGAGGGTCGCCGCGGTGTCCTGGCGCGAAATCAGGCTGATCTGGCGGTTCCAGCGCAGACCTCGGCGCGGTACGCCGCGACGATCGGCGCGAAGTCATTGGCCGCATCGTCATCCCCCGCCGCCGCCGCTTCGGTGCCGGCGCACACCACCGCCAGCACCGCCAGGTCGCCGGCTCCGCACCCCGTCGATGCGCCCCGCTTGGCCCAGGGTGGTCGGGCGCATGCGCGTCAGCTTCTCCCGGGCCTCGGAAAGCTGAGCGCCTCGGCCGCCTGGTAGTCCAGGTCGGCCGGCGCTCGAGGTTGCCCAGGTGTTCCCTGGCCGCGTTGCCTTGTTGTGCTTCTGGATGTAGCCGTCGTAGCGGTGCGCATTCTCGATCTGCTCGAGGGCCGCCCGGCACGGCGCCGGTCGCCCGCCACCCCCCCAACAACCTCGCAGATTCATATGGTTTAATGCATATCGTATTCATCATCAACCCCATCAACCGCGCCGAGTGTCCGCCAGCCGCGCGTGCGGGTGCCGCAGCCAGTCCGTCGCCGGCAGCCGCAACCCGCGCGGCCGGTCGTCCACGGTCGCCCGCGCCAGCGCGGCTTCCACCGCCGCCACGAACTCCCGCCGCGCCCGCAGCAGGCGCGCGTCGCGGTCGCTCAGCAGCCCCAGCGCCAGGGCCGTGCCGGTGAGCCGCTCCTCCGCGTTGTCGCAGCGCAGATGCAGGCGATGTTCCGCGCGCGAGGTGAACATGCGGTAGGGCTCGTCGATCTCCTTCGTGACGAGGTCGTCCACCAGCACGCCCATGTAGGCCTCGTCGCGTCCGAGCGCCAACGGCGCGCCGCCGTCGAGGCTGCGCACGGCGTTGACGCCGGCCACCAGCCCCTGCGCCGCCGCTTCCTCGTAGCCCGAGGTGCCCAGGATCTGCCCCGCCAGGAAGAGCCCGGCGACCGGCTTCGTCTCCAGGCTGGGCAGGATCTGCCACGACGGCACGCTGTCGTACTCCACCGCGTAGCCGCAACGCACGAGATCCGCGCGCTCGAGTCCCTCCACCGACCGCACCATCGCCACCTGCACGTCCGCCGGCAGGCTGGTCGAGAGGCCGTTGACGTAGATCTCGTCGGTGTCACGCCCTTCCGGCTCGAGGAAGAGCAGGTGGCGCTCCTTGTCGGCGAAGCGCACGACCTTGTCTTCGATGGATGGGCAGTAGCGCGGCCCGCGCCCCGCGATCGCGCCGCCGTACAGCGGCGAACGGTCCAGCGAACCCGCGATCAACGCGTGGGTGGCGGCGTTGGTGTAGGCCAGCCAGCACACGTCCTGCACCGGCGCGAAGTCGCCCGTGCGGAACGAGAACGGCGTCGGCGGGTCGTCGCCCGGCTGCACGGCCAGGCGCGCGAAGTCGATGCTGTCGCGCCGCAACCGCGGCGGCGTGCCCGTCTTGAGGCGGCGCAGCGCGAAGCCGTAGTCGCGCAGGCTGCCGCTGAGGCCTTCGGCGCTGGCCGCGCCCTCGCGCCCACCGCTCGTGCGCCGGTCGCCCACGTGCATCAGGCCCTGCAGGAAGGTGCCCGTGCCCAGCACCGCGCGCGCGCCCGCGATCCGGCGGCCGTCGCCCAGCACCACGCCGACGAAGCGGGTGCGCCCGTCCCGGTCGGGCACGACGTCCAGGCCCGCCACGTCGCCCGCGATCACCGTCAGCCCCGGCTCGGCGTGCACCGTCGCGACCATGGCCGCCTGGTAGCGGTGCTTGTCGGCCTGGGCCCGCGGCGACTGCACCGCGGGACCCTTCTTGCGGTTGAGCACGCGGAACTGGATGCCCGTCGCGTCGATGGCGCGGCCCATCTCGCCGCCCAGCACGTCGAGCTCCCGCACCAGGTGCCCCTTGCCGAGGCCGCCGATGGCCGGGTTGCAGGGCATGCGCCCGACTTCCTGCGGGTCGTGGGGGTCACCAGCGCCGTGCGTGCGCCCAGGCGCGCGGCCGCCAGGGCCGCCTCGATGCCTGCGTGGCTCCCGCCCACCACGATGATGTCGAACCTGCTGCTCATCGGCAGGTCACTTCCCACGCAGAACTTCGCGAACACCGCGTTCAGCAGGTTCTCCGAGAACACGCGCCCCGTCACCTCGCCCAGCCGGGCCAGGATCGAAGCCAGCAGCGAGCCCAGCACCTCGGCTCCGGGCGGCGCGGCGCCGCGCGCCATCGCCGCCAGTTCGGCCAGTTCGCGCCGGCATTCGTCCAGGCGCGCCGCGTGCCGCTCGTTGAGCACCACGCCCAGCGCCACCGCGTCGTCCAGGCGCAGGCTGGCCACCGCGGCCTCGATGGCCGCCCACAGCGCGCCCACACCTTCGCCGGTCAGGCCCGACGTCGCCACCGCGAACCCGCCGGCGTGGTCCCGCCCCGGTCGCACCTTGCTGCGCACCGCGATGGTCGCCGCGCCGCCTGTCGGCACCGTCGGCGGCGCGTCCTCGCCCACCGCCAGCACGATGTCGGCCTCGGCCACCCGGCGCCGCATGCGCGTGATGCCCTTGCGCTCGACGCGGCCCGCGTCGTCACGCAGCCCCGCCGTGTCGTGCAGCACGAACACGGTAGCGCCGCGCACGACCCGTGCCGAGACCACGTCGCGGTCGCCGGGCTCCGCGCCGACGATGGCCCGCTCGTCCCCGACCAGGGCGTTGAAGAGGGCGCTCTTGCCCGCGCTGGACCGGGCCCGCCAGCACCACCTGCACGCCGTCCTGCAGCAGGCGGCCCGCCGGCGCCATGGCCAGCAGGCGGTCGATGCCCGCGACCGCGGCGTCCGAACACTCGTCCGCCGCGGCGAGCGGTGCGACCCTGACGCCGTCCTCGTCCAGGAACTCGAACGCCTGCCCTCGATGCGCGCCAGCAGGTCCAGCAGCGGTGCTCGATCGCGGCCCATGTGCCTCGCGGGCCAGGCCGCCTCGCAGCCTGGTTCAGCGCCCCGCGCCGCCTGCTCGCCCTCGGCGGTGATCAGGTCGGCCACGGCCTCGGCCTGGTCCAGGCTCAGCCGTCCGGCCAGGAACGCGCGCCGGGTGAACTCGCCGCGGCCGCGGGCATGGCGCCGGCGGCGCGGGTAGGCGGCCGGCCTTCCGGCCGGGCCACGGCCCGGCCGCCGTGCAGGAAGAATTCGACGGTGTCCTCGCCCGTGTAGGAGCGCGGCCTCCAGCAGGGTCAGCACCAGGCAGCGGTCGATGATCCGCGCCGGGTCGTCCGGGTGGTGCAGCACGGCCTGGACCACGGCGTGGCTGACCGCCGGCGGCGAAGCGCCGGCTGCGCAGCACGCGCCGGGCCACCGCCACGGCGTCGGGACCGCTCAGGCGCACCACCGCCAGGCCGGCCGCCCCCTCAGGGTCGCCTGGGCGACGATCGTGGCGTCGTGCATCGCTTCCTCCAGCCGGACAGACGAAAGGGGCGGCGCCGGGCGCCGCCCGCATCCGTGACCACGGACCGGTCAGCGTCGGCGCCCGGCCGCCTCGTTCCTCGACCGCGTCGGCGGCGTCATCGGCCGACTCGGCATGGTTCAGCGCCGCGGCCTCCTCCTCCTCCGACGGATCGTCCCGTCGTCGAGGCCGACCACCACGTGCTTGCCACCGGCGCCCGCGACCGTCCAGGGTGGTGGTGGCCCTCGTGGTCGGCGACCTCGAGGTGCACGAGGCGGCGCTCGCGCGCGTCCATGGGCTCCAGGTGCACGTCCTGCCCGGTCGCGCGCGACCTCGGCGACGACCTGGTCGACCCGGCCCTGCAGCGCGAGCTCGCGCGGCGGCGGCGGTAGTTGTTGATGTCCAGGTTCATGCGCACGCGGTCGCCCGCGGCGGTGCTGGCCATGCGCTCGACCAGGTGCTCGACGGCGTCGATGGTCTGGCCGTGCCGACCGATCAGCATGCCGGCGCTGATGTCGTCGGTGACGACCCGCACCATGCGGTACTCGCCCGGCCGCACCTCGCAGCGGCAGGGGAAGCCCGCGCGCACGAGCATGCCCGAAGCCGCTCTCCGTGAGGCCTGCGTCGAGGGCCGCCTGTCGAGGCCGCGCTTCGGCTGGGCATACGCCACCGCCTTGATGCCCAGGGCGATCTCCCTGTCCGGCACCAGGGCGGCCGCCGGGGCGCGCTCGACCGCGACCGATCCTCGGGCGCGCTCACCGGCAGGATGGCCTGCCTTCGCCGTTGGCCGTCTCGGCCGCCGGCCGCCGCCCTCGCGCTCGGCTGCGAATCTTCGCCGTGGGGCGCAACGTCGGATGCGTTCACGCGCACTTTCACGCGCACCTTCATGCGCACCTTCCCGCGCGCCCTCCCGCGCGCCTTCGCGCTCGTCGTCGCGCCGCCGGCCCCGGCCGCCCCGCGAACGCCCGCCGCGCCGGCCCTGGCTGTGGCCCTCGCCGCGCTTCAAGTCGCCGGCCGCCTCGGCCTCGGGCTGCGCCTCCTCGGTCTCCTCGGCTACCCTGGGCCTGGATCCGCGTGGAATCTGGCCTGCTCGGCGGCGATGCTCTGCAGGTTGTCGTGGTCCATGTCCAGCGGCGACCTGCCTCGGCCAGCGGCTGCGGCCGGCCTTCGCGCCCGGAACCGCTCCCGCCCCGGCCACCACGGCGACCCTGCCGCCGGTGCGGCTGCTGTCGCGCTTGTCGGCCGACGCGTCGTCGCCGCGCGGCGCCTCGCCGGCCGCCGCCCGCACGTCGCCACGGTCCTGGTTGCGCTCCTGGTTCCTCTCCTGGCCGCGCCTGCGCCCCCCGGGAGCCGCGGCCTCGCGGCCGCCGCGGCCGCTGTCCTCGCGGCGGCTTCCGTCGCCGCGGGCTTCATCCTGGCGGCCTTCGCCGCGCCGGCTGTCGTCCCGGCGGCCGTCGTCCCGACGGCCCCGGCGCTCGGCCCCGACCCTCTGCGCTCCGGCCTTCGCTCCGGCCTTCGCCCGGCCCTCGTTCCGACCTTCGTTCCGGCTCGCCGCGGCCCTGCCACTGCGCCGACCCCGGCCTTCGCCGCGGCTCCCCTGCTGCGCCCCTTCGCTGCGGCCTTCGCTGCGGCTCGCCGCCCTCGCGCTCGCCGCCCCGGCCGCGACCGCCCCGCCGGCGGGTGCCGCCGCGGCCGTCGCCGCTGCCCAGCCTCGTGGGCCGGGTGATCGCTGCTGTCCACGCGGAAGTCGTTGGCCTGGCCCTGCGGGTCCGCTGGCGCGCCGGCGGGACGATCACGCGGGCGGGGCGGCCGCCCAGGAAGCCGAAGAAGCCGTTCTTGGGTTCCTCGAGCACGGTCACGTCCACCTCGTCGCGGCGGGCGCCCATGCGCAGCAGGGTTCTCGCTCACCGCCTCGTCGACGGTCTTGCCCTGGATCTCGATCTTGTCGGTCATGCTGTCTGTGCTCCTTGACTCGGCGCTGCCCGGTGGATCTGCCGCTCTCTGGTAGGCCTGCATGATGGTGCTGATCAGCCAGTAGAGGACCAGACCCCGACGGCATGTTGTAGAAGAAGACGACCATGATCAGCGGCATCATCGCGTTCATGGCGGCCATCTGGCCGGCCGCGCCGCTGGTCGGGGTCATCTTGGTCTGGAAGTACATGGCGATGCCCATCAGGAGAGGCAGCACGTTCAGGTCCGAGCCCATGATCGGCAGCGAGAACGGCAGCCTGCGCCAGGGCGTCGGGTTGGGAGAGGTCCTTGATCCACAGGACGAACGGCTGGCGGCGCAGTTCGATCGTGTGGTTCAGCGCCTGGTAGAGGGCGATGAACACCGGCGACTGGACGAGCAGGGGCAGGCAGCCGGCCATGGGGTTGACCTTCTCCTCCCGGTACAGCTTCATCGTCGCCTCGTTCAGCTTCTCCTTGTTGTCCTTGTGCTTCTCCTGGAGGGCCTTCAGCTTGGGCTGCAGCTCCTGCATCTTCTTCATGGATTCCGTCGACTTGCGGTTCAGCGGGAAGAACGCCAACCGCGTCAGCACCGAGAAGATGATGATGATCACCCCGTAGTTCGGGATGTACCGGTGCACGAAATCCAGCCCCCACAGCACGACTTCCGTGAGGGGGCGGAAGATCTTCCAGCCCAGGTCCATGGACTTCTCCAGACCCTGGTTGTACACGCTGAGCAGTTCGGCCTTCTGCGGGCCGATGTACAGGTCGAGGCGCGCGACGGCGATCTCGCCGCCGACGCCGCGCCGGGCCGGCACGTCGATGGACCAGGTCTGGGCGTCGTGCGCCTTGTCCCCGTCCAGCCGGATCGTGCCCTCGACCGCCTCCCCCTGCTCCCAGGGAACGACGCCCGCGATGGTGAAGTAGCGGTCCTGGAGGGCGGCGAAGCGGACCGAGCCCCGCCGCTGCTCCTGCACCTTCTCCTCACCCTTCTTCAGATCCATCCTTCTCTTGGCCAGGTATTCGTCGCCCACGCGCGCGACGGCGCGCATGGCGGTCTGCTCCATCTTCTGGTTCCGCTCGGTGGGGTTGATGCCCTGGTTCCAGGCGAAGCGGAAGTCCTGGGGGCGGCCCAGCAGCTCGAGGGCGCGGCGGCTGGGCCCGCCGTCGACGCTGACCAGGGCGTAGTCCACCTCGACGCCGTAGCCGTCGGCGTGGAACGTGTAGGTCTTGCGCACCTCCAGGCCGCCGGCCAGGGAGGCGAAGAGCGCCAGCGAGCGGGCGCCCTCGCGCACGTCCAGGGTGGTGGCGTCGGTGCGGAACACGGCGGCGCCCAGATCCAGCTGGTTGCCCGCGAACAGCAGGGCGTCGGCCCCGAACTGCGGCTTCTCGGCCGGCACCAGCTGCACGGGCCCGCCCTGCCAGTGCTCGTACTGCAGGCCCTCCCAACTGACGATGCGGCCGCCCACGGTGGCCACCTGGACGCGGTAGAGGGGGGTGGTGACGGTGACCAGGGCGGGGGCGGCTTCGTTGACCAGGCGCAGGGCGTCGGCGGGGCTGTTCAGCTCGCCGTCGGTGGCGATCGCGGCCGCGGGGTCGCCGCCGCCGGGCACGCCCAGGTCGGCCTGCACGCCCACGGGGCCGGCCTCCGGGCGGGCGGGGGCGGGCTCGGCGACGACGGCCGTGGAGTCGGCGCCCGCCGTGGCGGCCGGCTTCGGGTAGAGCCGGCGCAGCAGTTCCTGCGAGCCCACCAGGATGATGAAGATCAGGACGAAGGCCAGAACGGTGCGCCTATCCATGGGCGGTTTCTCCGTGGGTCGGGGATGGGGGCGGGCACGACGGGCAGGCGCCGCTGCGGGCCGGGGGCACGGGATCCAGGCCGCCGGGATGCCAGGGGTGGCAGCGGGCCACGCGCCGCACCGTCAACCACGAGCCCCGCAGCAGGCCGTGGGTGCGCAGGGCCTCCAGGCCGTAGGCCGAGCAGCTCGGGTGGAAACGACACGTGGACGGCAGCAGCGGCGAGAGCAGCCGCCGGTAGGCGAGGATCAGCAGATAGGGCAGACGCCACAGCGCCATCCGCAATGACTTCCCGCTGATGCCCCGCCCCGGGACAGGATGAACAGGAATGGGGCGCTCGGCATCGGTTTCGAGGCTTCCCGCGGCGCGTCAGTGGCTCAACAGCTCGTCCAGTTCGGCCCGCACCTCGACGCTCGTCGCGTCGAGGATCCGCTGGCGGGCCACCAGCACGACCCAGAGCCCTGCGCGGCCGTCCCGATCCGCGGTCGGGGCCGCGGGGTCGGCGCCGGCTGCCGCCGGTGCCGAGGTCGGGAAGAACCTCGATCGTACGCCCATGACCGCGTCGCGCCGGGCCAGGATGCCGGTTCGGTGGGCTTCGCGCAACAGGCGCTTCGCGCGGTTGCGCTGCACCGCCCCTCCGACCTTGCGGCTGGCCACCACGGCGCGCGCCGTGTCATCGGCAGGCAACAGGTAAACCACGAGAAGGCGTCCGACTCGCTTGACGCCTTCTTCGTATACCCTCTGGAATTCCGTTTTATGCACCAAAGACCGCCACTCGCTGCGGTCCCGGTCCGGCACCTCAGGCCGAAATGCGCTTGCGGCCCTTGGCGCGCCGGCGCTTCAGGACCAGGCGGCCCGCGCGCGTGGACATGCGCTTGCGGAAGCCGTGGGTCCGGGATCGCTTGAGGTTGCTCGGCTGGAACGTCCGCTTCACGGATCTCTCCTTTTGGGTTCTTGATTCAGCCGCGAAAGAGTAAGCAACCACGGCGGCAGTGTCAAGGAAAGACACCGGGTTATCCCCCGGGCGGAAGCCCCGGGTCCGGGGGCGCCCCGCGGACCCGACCCTGCCGGCGGGCAGCCGCGCAGGACGGCGCCCCGCCTCAATTTCCTGGCCCGGCGCAGGTTAACGGACCGTGAATTTTTTCCGGTAGAAATCCCTTGATGGGGCCTGGGGGCCATGATAACTTCGGCCACCTGACGATAACCCGCGGAAGGGGAGACAAAAGTTATCCACACCCAGAGAGTGCTGTGGATAACTTTTCTTTCTCGGGTCTGCGAGAAGTTCAAGTCGCTGCAATGTTGGATCTTCGCCGGGCACAGGCTTGTGGACAACACAGGTTGCTGCCGGGGTGTCCAACCGGGAAGGGGCCCGCTCCCGTGTCCAACCTCGACGCTCACTGGCCTGAGATCCTGGACCGCGTCCGCCAGAACGTCGGCCTGCAGACGTTCAACACCTGGTTCGCCCCCTCAAGCCGGTGGCGGGGAGCAACGGCTCCTACCACGTGACCTGCCCCAACCACTTCTTCCGGGACTGGTTCACCGAGCACCAGCTGGAGATCCTCAACGAGGCCGGGTCCACCTACTTCGGGCGGAACATCTCCTTCGTGCTGGACGTGAACGCCGAGGAGGCCAGCCGGCCCCTGTCCCTGCAGGACGCGCCGGCGGCCGTCCCCGAGGACGAGCCCGCCCGCCCGGCGCCCCGGCCCGCGGCCAGCCTGGCCGTCCTGGAGCGCCCCGCCTGGCAGGGCAGCAACCTGAACGGCGATTACACCTTCACGAA
The DNA here is from genome assembly GCA_041390025.1 of bacterium. Lineage (GTDB taxonomy): Bacteria > Myxococcota_A > Bradymonadia > Bradymonadales > Bradymonadaceae > JBFFMO01. The sequence goes on along the minus strand of JAWKQR010000029.1, from coordinate 7,926 downwards.
CTTCGTGGTGGGGTCGGGCACCGACCTGGCCTACGCCGCGGCCACCGCCGTGGCCAACAACCCCGGCGGCCACTTCAACCCGCTGTTCATCCACGGCGGGGTCGGCCTGGGCAAGACGCACCTGATGCAGGCGGTCGGCAACGCCATCGCCGCCCGCAACCCCGAATGGCGGGTGTGCTACGTCTCGGCCGAGAACTTCATGAACGACCTCATCCTGTCCATCAAGGAGAACCGGACGCCGGACTTCAAGCTCCGGTACCGCAGCGTGGACGTGCTCCTGGTCGACGACGTCGCCTTCCTGGCCGGCAAGGAATCGACCCAGGAGGAGTTCTTCCACACCTTCAACGCACTCTACGACCTGAAGAAGCAGATCGTGCTGACCAGCGACCGCTCCCCCAAGGAGATCACCACGCTGGAGGAACGGCTGCGTTCGCGCTTCGAGTGGGGCCTGATCACCGACATCCAGCCCCCGAACCTCGAGACGCGCATCGCCATCCTCAAGCGCAAGGTCGAGGTCAACTCCATCTACATCCCCGACGACGTGATCGGCTTCATCGCCGAGCGCGTCACCGACAACATCCGCCGCCTCGAGGGGGCGCTGATTCGTCTGCTGGCGTTCGCGAGCCTGACCGGGCGCGAGATCTCCCTGGAGATGGCCTCGGAGGTCCTCTCCTCCTTCATCCAGGGCAGCTCTCCCGGACCCGTGAAGATCGCCGATGTCATGGCCGTGGTCGCGGACGTCCACGGTGTGACCGTCGATCAGCTCAAGTCCAAGCGACGCACCCAGGACCTGGCCCGGGCCCGCCAGATCGCGATGCACCTCGCCAGAGAGATGACCGGCGCCTCCCTCAACCAAATCGGCCGCGCCTTCGGCGGCCGCGACCACTCCACCGTCGCCCACGGCTGCCAGAAGATCGCGCAGGAGATGGAGAAGGACCCCCGCTTCCGCGGGGCCATCCGCGACCTCATGGACCGGATCCGGTCCCGGAGCTGACCATGACCGCGGGTGACGGCAGCCGCCCGGTCTACAGCTTCGACGCCAACGTTTTCGAGCCGTCCATCCGCCACCTCATCGCCGCGGCCCGCCCCCACACCGGCGACCGCGTGCTGGACGTGGCTTGCGGCAGCGGCATCGCCGCCTGCAAGGCCGGCGCCCTGGCCGGCGCGCGGGGCAGCGTGTGCGGCGTGGACATCGGTCCCAACATCCTCAAGAAGGCCGCCGCCTTCTACACCGGCGGCGCGCCCGCCGCCTGGGTGCGCGCCGACATGGCCGGCCTGCCCTTCCGTGACGGCGCCTTCTCCCTGCTGCTCTGCCACCAGGGCCTGCAGTTCGCGGCCGACCGCGCCGCCGTCGTGCGGGAGATGCGCCGCGTCACCGCCGCCGGCGGCCGCGCCGTGGTCATGTGCTGGACCCACATCGCCGACTGCCCCTTCTACCTGGCCTTGCGCGACGTCCTGGGCACCCACCTGGGCCCGGCCGCCGCCGCGTTCGTCGGCGCCCCCTTCTCGCTGCCCGAGGAGGAGGACCTGCACGCGCTGCTGGCGGCTTCCTTCGCGCGGGTGTCGGTCACCCGCATCAGCGTGCACACCGCCCACCCCTCGGCCGGCGCCTTCGCCGCCGCCTTCCTGCGCTACCTGCCGCCGGCCGCGGCCGACGCCGAGCGGTGTGCCGCGGGCGAGCCCGCCATCGTCGCCGAGATGGACCGCCGCCTCGGTCCCTGGCAGGTCAAAGGGCCGCTGCTGGCGCCCATCGTCACCCATCTCGCGGTCTGCCGCTGAACCCTGCGGGACCCGCGGCGCCCGGCGTCCGCGCGCGATTCCCTTGGGACAACCCTGGGGACAAGGAGGGACAACCCGGGCGGTGGCGAAGGCGTCGCGGGGACAGCTCCGAGGGCGGGGACAACCCCGGTGCACGGGGGCAACCGTCCGGTGGTTATCCCCGGACCCCGCGTTCGCCAACCTCCTGACGCCAAAGCGTCTACGTGCGGCGCCGGGGGTTTTCCCGACTTTCCCCAGCCCCTACTACCACGACTATATTTCTATAAATCCAAGAGACTTGATCAGAGGCGGGTGATCTCCTATCATGGCGATCCTTGCGAGACACACCCCGACCCGCACCGACCACCCGGAAGCCGGAGGACGCCCCGTGAAGTTCGCGATCCAGCAGGACGAGCTGCAGAAGGCCCTCGACGTCATCGCCAACGTGGTGCCCGCCAAGACCACGCTGCCGATCCTGACCTGCGTGCTCATGGAGGCCAAGGGCGGCCGGCTCACCCTCTCGGCGACCAACCTCGACATCTCGATCACCACCACCACCGACAAGGTCGAGATCAAGGACGAGGGCCGCGTGGCCATCCCCGCGGTGAAGTTCGTGCCCTTCGTGCGCAGCCTGCGCTCGGGCCAGGTGACCATCGCCCAGAAGGGCGAGCAGATCCGCCTGGACAGCGGCAAGGCGCGGCTGACCGAGAACACGATGAACGTCGAGGAATTCCCCAAGCTGAAGCCGCTGCAGGAGAAGAACGGCCTCGAGCTCGAGGCCGCGACCCTCATCGACATGATCAACGAGACCAGTTACGCGGTCTCGCGCGACGAGACGCGGCCGGCGCTGATGGGCATCCTCTGGGAGATCCGCGGCGACAGCCTGACCCTCGTGGCCACCGACGCCCACCGCCTGGCCCGCAGCACCCGCGCCATGGACTGGGACGTGTCGGCCGACCGCAACGTGATCGTCGACACCGCCGGCCTGCGCCAGCTGCCGCGCATCGTCGCCTCCCTCGAGGACGAGGAGGCGCCCACGGCGACCATGTTCCTGGGCGAGAACCAGCTGTCCTTCCGCGCCGGCGGCACCGTGCTGCACACGCGGCTGCTTGAAGGGCCGTTCCCCGACTACACCGCGGTCATCCCCAAGGACAACGACAAGGACGTGACCGTGGACAAGGCCGACTTCGTGCAGGCCATCCGCCGCGTCTCGATCACCGCCGACCGCATCACCAGCCAGATCAAGCTGGGCATCGAGCAGGGCCGCATGGAGTTGGGCGCGCGGGGCACCGAGGGCAGCCAGTCCGAGGACGAGGTGGCCGTGTCCTACGGCGGCCCGGCGCTGGAGATCGGCTTCAACTTCAACTACCTGCAGGACATCCTGAAGAACCTGCGCGCCGAGACCGTGGTGCTGTCCCTACGCGACGCCCAGAGCGCGGCGCTGATCCGTCCCGTGACCGAAGACGGCGCCGACACCGGCGTGCTCTGCCTGCTGATGCCCCTGCGCCTGGCCGGCGAATAGCCGCCGATGCGCATCGTCTCGGCCCGCCTGAGCGGCTTCCGTAACCTCGCGGAGGCCGCTCTTGCCTTCTCTCCCCACGTGAACCTGGTGGTCGGCCGCAACGGCGAGGGCAAGACCAACCTGCTGGAGGCCCTCAACTGGCTGGCCCTGGGGCGCAGCCACCGGGGCGCGCGCAACGAGGACCTGATCGCCTTCGGGCGCGACGACCTGCACGTGGCCCTGGAGCTGGAGGAGGACACAGGGGCGGCGCTGGCCTGCGAGTTCGGCCTGGACCGCAGCGGGGGGCGGCGCCTGCGGGTGGACGGCGAGGCGGTGCGCCGGCGGGCCGACCTGGTGGGGCGCCTGGCCACGGTCTTCTTCAACCCCGACAGCATCCGCCTGGTGCAGGGCGGCCCCGAGCGCCGGCGCCAGTTCGCCGACCAGGGCATGGCCGAGATCGACCCCGCCTACCTGGGCCACCTGGCGGCCTTCCAACGGGCCCTGAAGCAGAAGACCGGGCTGCTGCGGGACCTCAAGCGGGGCCTGCTCAACGCCGGCCGCGCCCGCCGCGAACTGGAGGCCTGGAACGCCGAGCTGGCCCACCACGCGGCGCCCGTCTGCCGGGGCCGCGCCGAGTACGCCGCCCTGCTGACCCCCTTCGCCGACCGCCTGCACCGCGACCTGGCGGCCACCGAGCAGCCCCTGGTCTTCACCTACCGTCCCCGCCTGGAGGCGGTGGTCCGCGCGGTGTCCGCGGGGGGTGACGGGAGCGCCGAAAATCCTCCAGAAAATCACGGGCTGGAGCAGGAAATTTCGACGGAATTGGATTATATTGTGGGGTCGGAAATCCAGCGCGGGCGACCCCTGACGGGGCCCCAGCTGGACGACTTCGAAGTCCGGCTCGGGGGGCCCGACGGACTGGACCTGCGCACCTACGGATCCCAGGGCGAGACCCGCTCGGCGGCCATCGCCTTGATCCTCGCGCGCAGCGACGCCCTGGACCGGCGCCGCGGGGTCCGTCCCGTGCTCTTCCTGGACGACATCTTCAGCGAGCTGGACCGGGACCGCACCCGCCGGCTGCAGGAGATGGCGTCGCGCCTGCACCAGGTGTTCATCGCCACCGCGCGCCCCGGCGACATCGCCGACTGGCGGCCCGCGGGGCTGACGGCCTGGCGCGTCGAGGCGGGCCGGTTCACCGAGATCCCGGCGGACGGGGCCGTCGACTGAGTCGGCGCGCCCGGCCGCCGATCACCGCGGCGGGAGGGGCGGCCGGCATGCCGGGACGGCGCGATCATCCAGGCCCCCAACCCGTTTCCCGCATCCTCGAGGGCGTGCTCCGCGCCAGCGGTCTGCAGGACCGTCTGGAGGAGCGCGCCGCCCTGCTGGGCTGGCGGGAGATCGTCGGCGCCGAGATCGCCGCGCATTCGCGCGCGGTGGACCTGGCCGACGGCGTGCTGACCCTCGAGGCCGATCACGGGGCGTGGCGGCAGGAGCTGACCATGCTGATCCCCGAGATCATCCGCAAGTTCAACGCCAGGTACGGCGAGGGCACGGTCGCCACGGTCCAGTGGCGCGAGCGGCCCCGGCGCGGCAGGAGGCCGGAAAGCAAACCATGAGCGAAGCCAACACCAGCGGCCCGCGGCGCAACGGCGCCGAGGCGGCGAAAGAGTACACCGCGCAGGGGATCCAGGTGCTCAAGGGCCTGGAGGCCGTGCGCAAGCGCCCCGCCATGTACATCGGCGACACGGGCGTGCGCGGCCTGCACCACCTGGTCTACGAGGTGGTGGACAACTCCATCGACGAAGCCATGGCCGGCTACTGCGACGAGATCCGCGTGGAGATCGGCAAGGGCGACATCATCACCGTCGTCGACAACGGCCGCGGCATCCCCGTCGACATGCACAAGACCGAGGGCAAGCCGGCCCTCGAGGTCGTGCTGACCAGCCTGCACGCGGGCGGCAAGTTCGACAAGGGCAGCTACAAGGTCTCCGGCGGCCTGCACGGCGTGGGCGTCAGCTGCGTCAACGCCCTCTCCGAGTGGCTGACCGCCGAGGTGCGCCGCGAGGGCAAGGTCCACGAGATGGCCTTCGACCGGGGCAAGCCCCGCGGCGGCATCCGCGTCACCGGCGACTGCCCGCCCGAGCGCACCGGCACCATCATCGCCTTCAAGCCGGACCACGAGATCTTCCCCGAGCTGGTCTACTCCTACGAGACCCTGCGCGGGCGCCTGCGCGAGCTGGCCTTCCTGAACCGCGGCGTGCGCATCACCATCGCCGACATGCGCGGCGAGAAGACGCGCGAGGAGACCTTCCACTTCGAGGGCGGCATCGTCGAGTACGTGCGCTGGCTGAACGAGGGGCGCACGGTGATCTGCCCCGAGCCGGTCTACATCGAGGGCGAGCGCGACGGCGTTCAGATCGAGATCGCCATGGACTACAACGACGGGTACAGCGAGGCGCTGTTCACCTTCGCCAACAACATCAACACCACCGAGGGCGGCAGCCACCTCTCGGGCTTCCGCGCCGGCCTCACGCGCACCCTCAACGCCTACGCCACCAACGCCGGCCTGCTCAAGAAGGACCTCAAGGGCCTGACCGGCGACGACGTGCGCGAGGGCCTGACGGCCATCATCGCGGTGAAGATCCCCGAGCCCCAGTTCGAGGGCCAGACCAAGACCAAGCTGGGCAACACCGAGGTCAAGGGCCAGGTCGAGGCCCTGGTCAACACCCACCTGGCCGAGTACCTGGACGAGCACCCGCGCGAGGCCAAGGCCATCGTCGCCAAGTGCGTCCAGGCCGCCCAGGGCCGCGAGGCCGCCCGCCGCGCCCGCGACCTGACCCGCCGCAAGTCGGCGCTGGACTCGGCCGCGCTGCCGGGCAAGCTGGCGGACTGCTCCAGCCGCGACCCGCAGGAATGCGAGATCTACCTGGTGGAGGGCGACTCGGCCGGCGGCTCGGCCAAGCAGGGCCGCGACCGCCGCTTCCAGGCCATCCTGCCCCTGAAGGGCAAGATCCTGAACGTGGAGAAGGCGCGCCTGGACAAGATGCTGGGCAACGACGAGATCCGGACCATCATCACCGCCCTGGGCACCGGCGTGGGCGCGGGCATCTTCGACCTGGAGAAGCTGCGCTACCACCGCATCATCATCATGACCGACGCCGACGTGGACGGCAGCCACATCCGCACGCTGATCCTCACACTCTTCTTCCGGCACTTCCGGGAGATCATCGAACGCGGCCACATGTACATCGCCGAGCCGCCCCTGTACCGGGTCAAGAAGGGCAAGGCCGAGATCTACGCCTACAGCGAGGCCCAGCGCGACCGCATCATCGAGGAGATGGGCGGCCAGAAGGGCGTCTACGTGCAGCGCTACAAGGGCCTGGGCGAGATGAACCCCGAGCAGCTGTGGGAGACGACCATGGACCCGGACACGCGGACCATGACCCGCGTGACCCTCGAGGACGCGGCCGAGGCCGACCACATCTTCACCATCCTGATGGGCGACGACGTCGAGCCGCGGCGGCGGTTCATCGAGGAGAACGCCGCCCTGGTGAACGTGGACAACCTGGACATCTGACGGATCCGGACCCGGACGCCCCGGGCGGCGCCGGCGCGCGCCGGGCCGCGGCGGACGGACGAACGCGAAGAGGCGAGGAATGTCCGAAGACAAGCGCAACGACGACGAGCTGGACGGCGCGACGCCCGACACGGGGGACGAGGGGCCGCTGCCCGAGGGCGCGGCCGTGCCCCAGAAGGCGGGCGAGACCATCCTCGAGGTGGGCATCGAGGAGAAGATGCGCACCAGCTACCTCGAGTACTCCATGTCCGTCATCATCAGCCGCGCGCTGCCCGACGTGCGCGACGGTCTGAAGCCGGTGCACCGGCGCGTGCTGACGGCCATGAACGACCTGAACCTGCAGCCGGGCCGGCCCTACCGCAAGAGCGCCAAGATCACCGGCGACACCACGGGCAACTACCACCCCCACGGCACGGTGGCGGTCTACGACACCATGGTGCGCATGGCCCAGGACTTCTCCATGCGCTACCCCCTGGTGGACGGCCAGGGCAACTTCGGCTCGGTGGACGGGGACGCCGCCGCGGCCGAACGCTACACCGAGGCGCGCCTGACCAAGTACGCCACGGAGCTGATGGCCGACCTGGACAAGGAGACCGTCGACTTCGTCCCCAACTACGACGGGTCGCGGATGATGCCCGCGGTCATGCCCAGCAAGGTGCCCAACCTGCTGGTCAACGGCGCCGACGGCATCGCCGTGGGCATGGCCACCAAGATCCCGCCCCACAACCTGGGCGAGGTCTGCGACGGCCTGATCGCGCTGCTGGACAACCCCGACCTGCAGCCCCACGAGGTCCTGGAGCACGTCCAGGGCCCGGACTTCCCCACCGGCGGCGTGATCCACGGGCGGCGCGGCATCTTCGACTACGTCACCACCGGCCGCGGCCGCGTGGTGGTGCGCGCGCGCACCGACATCGAGATCGAGGACGGCGGCCGCGCCAAGATCATCGTCACCGAGATCCCCTACCAGGTGAACAAGGCCTCGCTGATCGAGAAGATCGCCGGCCTGGTGCGCGCCGGCACCATCGAGGGCATCAGCGACCTGCGCGACGAGTCCGACCGCGAGGGCATGCGCATCGTCATCGTGCTCAAG
>JAWKQR010000028.1:0-75931 GCA_041390025.1 bacterium | reverse complement strand
ACGTTCTTTTTCGGCTGTCGCCGAATCCGGCAACCGGAGGTTGCCGGCCCATGTGCCTCCGCCCATACCGAAATCCGGCAACCGGGAGGTTGCCGGCCCAACACTCCTTAACTTTCAGAAAGTTTCTGTTGAAACACTCACCCACAACTGGCCCACTGTGCGCGAATCCGCACGAGGTAGGTCATGTTCCGAATTCTGTTTCTGACGCTGATGGTTTTGCTGGTTGGATGCGACGACACCACGGGCACGCAGACTGAGCCCAACAACACCACAAACAACGTCAACAACGTCAACAACGACGCCGATGTCGGCACCGACGCTTGCGGTCCGGGTGGCATTCCGTGCGAGACCGACAACTGCCAAGGCATGTGCGGCGAAAACGAAGAATGTCGCAGCGAAGCAGGCGTCAGCGCGTGCGCCTGCCTGCCCGGATTTCACTCCGAAGCCGGCGAGTGTGTTGCGGACGTCCGATGCACGGATTCGACGTGCAACAACCATGGGACATGTTCGGAAGGCGACGCCGGTCCGACCTGCGCGTGCGAAGCGGGATTTGCGGGGGCGAATTGCAATGCGTGTGCGGACGGTTTTGTCCCCGACGGAAACGGCGGTTGCACCGACGATCTGTGCTCGCTGATCGATTGTGTCGACAGAGAATGCCGCGTCGATGGCGGCGTCGCATCGTGTGTGTGCGAGGCCGGAACCCACGACGAAAACGGGACGTGTGTCCCTGACCAAACATGCATGCCTGGCACCTGCAACGCCCGTGGGACGTGTACCGAGTCGGTCGACGGCATCTCGTGTGCCTGCGACGAGGGTTGGGCCGAGCCGTTCTGTGGTCAATGCGACACGGCGGCTGGTTACCATGACGACGGCGCGGGCGGCTGCACGATGGACCCCTGCGCCCCCAATCCCTGCGACCAACCGAATCAATCGCAATGCTCGGTCGACAACGACATGCCGGTCTGCGCGTGCGACGCCGGCTACCACGAGGACGCCCAAGGCGTCTGTGTGATCGACGAAGTTTGCGGCGCCAACAGCTGCAGCGGCAACGGCACCTGCGACGACAGCTCCGGCACCATCGTGTGCCAATGCGACACCGGCTACGACGGCACAACCTGCGACGCTTGCGACGCACTCGCCGGGTACCACCCCGACGGCGCGGGTGGCTGCACGATGGACGTTTGCCTGCCCAACCCATGCACGACGACACCCAACAAATCGGTGTGCTCCGACAACGGCGCGGGCGGGTTTGCCTGCGGTTGTGCCGCCGGCTATCACGATGACGGCTTGGGTGGCTGCACCGACGACCCATGCACGCCAAACATCTGCGCGGCGAGCAACCAAGCGTGCCGCGTCACGAACAACCAGCCCGAGTGTTACGTCCCCGACTGCAACGACAACAATCCGTGCACCGATGACACCCGCGTCAACGGGGTTTGCCAAAACACCAACGTCGCCAACGGCACCGCCTGCACCACCGACGCGTGTACCGTGGGCACGACCTGCCAGGCCGGCACGTGCGGGGGCGGCTCGGCACGCGTGTGCAACGACAACAATCCTTGCACCGACGACGCGTGCAATCCCACAAACGGCTGCGTGTTCACAAACGACGACACCAACGTCCCTAGCGATGGCCTCGCCTGCACCACCGACGCGTGTGCCGCCGGTTTCGAGAGCCACACACCCACCAACGCATTGTGCGACAACGGATTGTATTGTGACGGCGTTGAGATCTGCGCGCCGACGGCCGCAGGCGCAAACGCTCACGGGTGTTTGACCACAAACGTGCCCGTCGCGCCGCCCAACCCGAGCCCCTGCCAGACCTACGGCGCATGCAACGAGGCCACCGACAGCTTCCCTCTGTCGAACCTTGCCGCGGGCGCGGCATGCAACGACGGCATCTACTGCACCACCGGTGACGTCTGCGACGCGGCTGGGCAGTGCCAAGGTACGTTGCAAGCCAACTGCGGAGTGTCGGCGTCGTGCACGACCACGCATCCGTTTTCGGGCGTGGCCAACATCCCAGACGCGCCGCTGAACTTGACGATCACACTGGCTGGCGCAGCACTTCCAGCCACCGGAACCGATTCGACGACACATTTCCTGTATGCCGTCGCCAAAGACACGGGCGTGCGTCATCTGATCTCGGCGTTTTACTGGTACAACAATGCGTTGGTGCGCGACGATTCAACGCGGTTGATGCCCGGCGTCTACGACATTTTGTACCGCAAAGGCGAGACCTCCACGGACTCGGGTTACGTCTACCGGACCGACGCGTTTGACGTTGGCCCCAACGGCTATCGACTGGTCAAAAAGGACGTGGTTTTCACCGGGTCGCCACTCGCGGTCGACATCCCCAATGCTGCGCTCAATCTGACGATTAGCCTCGACGGTTCGCCGCTGCCCGCGACGGGCACGGATTCGACAACACACTTCATCTATGCCGTGGCGAAGGACACGGGCGTGCGTCATCTGATCTCGGCGTTCTACTGGTACAACAACGCGCTGGTGCGCGACGATTCAACGCATTTGATGCCGGGCACGTACGACATTTTGTACCGCAAAGGCGAGACCTCGACGGACTCGGGTTACGTCTACCGGACCGACGCGTTTGACATTGGTCCCAACGGCTATCGGTTGATCGCCACCGACGTCAACTTCACGGGTGCACCCCTATCGGTCAACATCGCGGATTCACCCCTCAATCTTGGCCTGACCCTGGCCGGCGGTGCCCTGCCGGCGACCGGCACGGATTCGACCACACATTTCATCTACGCGGTCTCCAAGGACACGGGCGTGCGCCACTTGATCTCGGCGTTCTACTGGTACAACAACGCCTTGGTCCGCGACGACGCCACGCGCCTGATGTCGGGAACGTACGACATCTTGTACCGCAAAGGCGAAACCTCCACGGATTCAGGCTACGTCTACCGCACCGACGCGTTCGACATCGGTCCGAATGCCTATCGACTGATCGACGCGTGTGTTGCGTTCCCGTGACCTTGCCTCGAACGGCCAGCTGTGACATTTTCCGCGCGGTTTGAACCCTAGGAAAACTGTGCAGTTCGAAGAATCACAACAAAGTCGTCAACTCATGGGCAGCTTGGACCGCGGCGAAGAGCTCGTGGCCCAGCTCGACCGCATCGCGGACCTGCAGCAAATCAAGGCCGGCGCACTTCGCGGCGTGGGCACGATCCACGACGTCGAGCTCGTTCGGCGCAACCACGCGACCGGCGAGTGGGTGACTGTGGTCGACACCGAGGGTCCGTTCGACATCGTTCAACTGACGGCGCATATGGCGTCGTTGGGTGGGCAGCCTGCAATTCGCATCGAAGCCCTGCTGAACGCGCAAGGACCGGGTGGTCCACAGCTTGTGTTTGGGCAGATCCGTCGGGCGAAGGTCATCGAGTTCGAGTTCACGCTCGAGACCTTCGACGATCTCGTGGCGGAGCGGCGCTTGGACCATGGCATGTTGATCTTGGCCGAAGTCCGGCAGACCGGAAACGACGTCAAACCGGTGCGCGAGCGCAAACCCGTCGAGCGCATCGCCGAGCCAAAACTTGGAAAGGCCGAACCTGCGCCAACGCCCGTTGTGACACCGTCGACTCAAACCAAGACGCCCGAGGCCGACGAACCCGCCGAATCCGATTTTTCGTGGGGCGACGCCGTCAAAGCCGCGCAGGAAATCAAACCTGCCCCGGCCCGAGACAAACCCTCGCTTCGCCGACCACCGCGCGCCTCAGACGCCGACGACAAAGACGACGAGGACGATCACACACTGATGGAGCCAGGCGACATCTTGGATCACCCGAAACTTGGGCGCTGCCGCGTCATCAAAGTCGAAGAGGACGAATTCGCCCACATTCGTCTTGAACGCGGGTCCATCCGCAAACTGGCGTTGGAAGTCTGCGAGATCCGCCATGTGGGCGAAGAAGGCGGTCGCAACGTGTTTCAGGTACGCATCAAGAGATGACCCTTTCGGACGACCAGATTCGTGAACGGCTCGCCGCATTGAGCGACAAACCGCAGCTCAATTTCGAGACGATGCGGGTCGCGGAGTCGTTCCCCAATCTGGCCGAGGCCGCTGTGCTCATCCCTTTGCGGCCCGGTCCCAACGGACTCGAAATCCTGTTGACCAAGCGATCCGAGGCCCTACGAAAACACGCCGGTCAGATCTCGTTTCCTGGCGGACGGCGCGACCCCGAAGACGACTCGTTGATCCGCACAGCGCTGCGCGAAACGTGGGAGGAAGTGGGCATCCCGCAAGAATCCGTGACGATTTATGGCGCGCTGCTGCACATGCCAACGGTGACCGGATATTCGATCACGGCGTACGTCGGCGAGTTTTCGGAATCGACCGAATTGATCGCCAACCCCGACGAGATTGATGAGCTCATTGTTGCGCCAATTTCGGAAATTTCAGATCGCAGAATTCATCGCGTAGAACAGTTGCAATGGAACGACGAAGAGTTCCCAGTTCACTATTTTGATTACGGTCGGCACCTCGTCTGGGGCGCGACGGGCTTCATGCTGGACGAATTTTTTCGTTATCTAGGGTTGAGGTAATTATGCGCATTCTCTTGGGCGTGACGGGTGGAATTGCGGCCTATAAATCGGCCGAAATTGTGCGCGCATTTATCAAACGCGGCGACGAAGTTCGCGTCATGATGACAAAATCTGCGCAAGAATTTATCTCGCCGCTGACGCTTCAGGTGTTGTCTGGAAACACCGTAGGAACCGAGCTTTTTGACCCCACGTACGAGAGTGAAATTGGTCACATCGAGCTCGCACGGTGGCCCGACGTCGTTGTGATTGCGCCAGCGACGGCGAACACGATCGCGAAGTTGGCCGCGGGAATGGCCGACGACCTTTTGACCACGGTTGTGACCGCCACGACCGCACCGGTGGTGGTCGCGCCGGCGATGAATACCCAGATGTATCTGAACAAGCTCGTTCGGCGAAACATCCGCACGTTGGACGAGGCTGGATTTCACATCGTCGATCCGGATTCCGGTGAGCTGGCGTGCAAAGAAGTCGGCTGGGGACGACTGCCGGACCCAGATGTTTTGCTCGAATACGTCGATGCCGTGGGCGTTGCAAAAACGCTTGCCGACAAACACGTCGTCATCACCGCGGGACCCACACGCGAACACATCGATCCGGCACGATTTATCTCGAACCCGTCCACCGGGAAGATGGGTTTTGCGCTGGCAAAAGCCGCGGCCCAAATGGGCGCACAAGTGACGTTGGTGGCGGGGCCAGTCGCGCTCAAAACGCCGTCTGGCGTGGACCGAATTGACGTTGTCGACGCTCAGTCGATGTACGAAGAGGTCATGCAGATCGCAAATTCGGCGGACGCAGTGATCTGTGTGGCGGCGGTTGCGGACTGGCGGCCGGTCAATCCGTCGCAATTCAAGCGCGAGAAATCTGAAATGGGCGACCACCTCACCTTGGAACGTACCCCGGACACCCTGGCCGAGCTCGGACTCGCCTTTGGCCCCGGCAACGAATCGGGTCCACTGATCGTGGGGTTTGCGGCCGAGAGTCACGACGTCGAAGAGCGTGGCCAAGCCAAACGAAAACGGAAAAACGCACACTTGTTGGTGGCCAACAAAATCGGTGGCGCGGACAACGCGTTTGGCGCGGATGAAAACGAGATCTTCTTCATTTCCGAGACACAAACCGAAAAGCTTCCGCGCATGTCCAAAACAGACGTGGGCATGCAGGTCATGCAGCGAATTTCGAAAGTGTTAGCGACCCGTTGAGGCCTATTTCAGCGGCTCGTTTTCGCAGGCGCGAACGCGTTCAAAAAGTTGAAATTTTTCGGGGGATTCAGTCTTCAAGACCGCGGCGAGTTGGAGGTTTTCGGCGGCTCGCACAATGCGTTCAAGTGGTGCGGACTGGACCTGCAGTTCGGCCAGCTCGTCGGAAATTTTGAGGACTTTTCCGGCGGCCATTTGGTATTCGGCGTAAAGGTTGCTGCCGTCTAGATACTTCAAAATCTCGTCGCCATGTTGCGCCAATGTCGGCTCGAAATCGGGATGCCAAGGGTCGCCCACGGCAGGCCATTTCGCCACCAACGCGGCAGCCACGGTGCGAAAAGCGACTGTTTCGGCGGTGCTTGCGGCATCAATTTTTTGTTGGATGTCCGACATTTTCAGCTGAATTTCGGCGAATTTTTCTGCGGCTTCGTCGACGCTGCCAAGGCCCTCGCGTTTCAAAAGTTCCGCGATGACGCGGTCTTCTTCGGGCAAGGATACAGACTCTGTGGCGTTGCCATCAGGCGCCGCATATTCGCGCAGGATGCGCTCCGAGGTGGAGGTCGGTACATCGATCGATTTCGAGGCGATGCGTGCGGCTGTGAAGGCCTCGAGCAACGATACACCGTCCCCGTCGAGGTCCACCAAGATGGGGTTTTTGTCGCGATCGGCGCCACTGAGCGCATGAAGAAAATGAATGCCAAAACCTTCGTGGTTTCCGCGCACAGGATCTGGGTCACAACCGCCGGCTTCGAGGTCCCAGGTGCTCGCAAAAACGCCGCACCGAAGTTGTTCCGAGGGTCCCTTTTGGGCGTCGGCCTCCTTGAACAGGAACTCGGCGAATCCGCCCGAGAAACACGATGTCATCGCCAACTTGACCGGGCGTTGTTGATGTTCGTCGAGCATCGTGGCGACATCCGCGACGGTGACCGTGTCGTTGCCCCACGTGCTGATCAGATTTTCGCGCGCCGTCGCGCCCATGTCGCCGTGCCCCGCAAAATAGACCAGCAGGGGTTCCGAACCCGTCAGGTTGGTCTGCAATCGTGACAGGATCTGTTCCCGGGTCGAGGGCCCAGCCGACACCACACGTGTGGGCACGTATTTGGTGTCGCGATTGGCGGGCGAAAACAGGTCGCCAAGCCGCTTTCGAGCCATCGAGTGTTTGCGCGGCTCGCTGACTTGGACGCCCGACGAACCGGGCCCGCCGGCAAACAACGTGATGCCGTCGTTGGGGAACGACTGCTGCGCGAGCAAGACGTCGTCTTCGATCGAGATTTGATTCTGTTCGGGGGTGCCGCCGCCGCCCACGATCAGCCAATTCACCGATTGGCCCTCGGCGGGTGTGGCGCCCGTCGTCGTCGTTGCCTCGTCGTGCTGTAACTTCAAGCCGAGCCCAACGATCGCGCCTACCAAAACAACGCCGGCACCAATGATCCAAACGCTCTTCACACGATTGCCTTATGGAAACACGCCCGAGACCCACCCCACGTCATTGATAGCCTTGGGCGTGGGGCCGATCGCAAAGTATGGACTGATTCCCGAACGAAATGCGCCCGGGAGGGATTGGCTCGTCTGCGGGCCATCCACACAACTCAAGAGGTCGAGCGGCGCCGTGGTCTGGTACGTCGTGCCGTCGGGGCATTCGACTTCAAAATTGTTCAACTGTGGGCGAACCAACGCGCTGCCCGATGCCGTCTGGAGCTGAACGTCGTTCAACCTATCGTCGCGCAATAGCGCGCAAACCGAAAAGTCGGGGCGTCGCACCGTCACTGTAACGACCTCAGTGTCATTTAGGCTGACCCCACGTCTTAGCGGGGGTGCGAAGTCAGCGCGGATGCCGTCACTAAACAGACACGTCGTCCCCTCGGGCAAAACCTCGCAAGGTGCCGGCGTATCTGCAAGGCAAGCATTTGCTTCGGTGACCGCGACGTTCCAGCAAAAGTTGGGGTCGGCGAGTACTTCGCACGTTAATTCTTCGGCATCATCGCAGCCAATCATCGCCAGCGTCACAAGGCACCACGTCCACTTCATGGCATCATTCCGGTGTCTGGAAATCGTCCGGAGACCCATCCGGATGCGCCTTCGGGCTGCGGTGATGGTCCCAGAACGAACGACTGTCCGCTCCCGCTTTTGAACGAACCTGGGAGGCTCGAGTTAAACAGGCCGCCATCACCGCACGAGAGCAGGTCGAACGGCTTGTCGGTGGCGTAGACGGTTCCGTCTTGGCACTCGACCTTGTACGTGCTCGTTGCGCCGACCGTCACGGTGCCTGTCGCTGTGGTCAGCTCAAATCCAGTGTCGTCGTTGTCGACGAATTTGGCGCATTGTGCACCTTGAGCGTCCTTGATCGTGACGGCCAGACTGTCGACGTCGATGATGCTGACTTCGGGGTCAAGGGCAGGGCTGAACGTGGCCTCGATGCCTTCGTCGTACGTGCAGGTCTTTCCATCGGCCGACATGATGCAGTCGTCCATCGTGTCGATCGTGCACGCGTAGGCTTCATCGACGGCGACCTTCCAACAAAAGTCAGGTGAGGCGAGTACCTCGCAGGTCAGCTCTTCCGAATCGTCACACGCAGCAAACAACGCAACCGCCGTTGCCAAGAAAATCATTCGTTTCATGGAGGACCCAAAAAGTCTGTTGAAATGACGCGCGCTTATTCGAGTCGGACGATTCATTTATTCAAAACGGACATCACATTTTGCAGGTCCGCCCACGCATCGCGTTTCGCGTCGGGGTTTCGCAACAGATACGCAGGATGGAACGTTGGCATCACGGGGACACCGTTGAACTCCTGCCACTGGCCACGAACCTTGGTCAGCGACCCGTCGCGGTTGAGCAGCGCGTTCGTGCCAAACTTACCCAACGTCACGATGACTTCGGGCGCCACAGCTTCGACCTGTTGCAGCACAAAGGGCGCACAGGTTTTAACTTCATCGGGTGCAGGGTCGCGGTTTTCTGGCGGTCGACATTTGATGACGTTGGCGATGTAGACGTCGTCGCGTTTGAAGCCCATCGCGCCGATCATCTTGTTCAGCAGCTCACCAGCCTTGCCCACGAACGGCTCGCCCTCGAGGTCCTCGAAATGGCCCGGTGCCTCGCCGATGAACATGAGGCGTGCGTTGGGGTTGCCCACACCAAAGACCAGATTCGTGCGTGTTTTGCACAACCCACACCGCTGGCAGTCGCCGATCAACGTTTGCAATGCGGCGAGCTTGTCGGCGTTGCTCGTCGTGGTGTCGTCTGCCGCGAACGCACGTTCGGCGGCGGGTGCCGGCGCGAAGGTTGGCTTGGGCTTGCTGCCAAGCTCCAACCACAATTTGTCCTGGCCGCCGGTCTTAGGCATCGCCGCCGCAGCTTTGGGGATCTCTCGGGCGGGCGGTGCGACGGTGGCCTCGGGCTGCGGTGTTGGCGTGGGTGCGGCTTTGGGCGTGGTCGAGGGTGCGGCCGGTGCCGGTCGTGGTGTCGGTGCTGCCGGTTCGGCCGGCTTCGCGGCGGGGCCGCGGATCGCTTCTGCCGCACGCGCCATCCGAGCGGTTCGACGCACGGCAAACTTCTCGTCAAAGGGTGCGCGTTCCTCGGGGGTTGCTGCCATGGCGCCGGGCAGCGTCAACCCGCGCTTTTGGGCCTCTAGATAGACCCGAAGGTCGTGCACCAATCTGTGAAGTTCAGCTCTCATGTGCGCACTGTATGTGTTGCGCGGTCCGGCATCAACCATCGTGTATTGGACCGCCGCACCCATCGTTCAGAAACCGTCGCCTCAACAAAATTCGAAAAAGACGAAACTGATTTTGCGTAGGCACATCTCTAAGACCGTTGGTGAAAAAAAATTCACCTAATTTGGAATAGCCACCGAAGTTAGGCTTGCCGCATGTCTCACCAAGACCTCCATTTGAAAGCACAAACCGATACGAGTAGTCGCCATGACGACAAAAAAGCGTCTGTCAGGACCCGAGGCACGTCAGCGCATTCTGCAGGCCGCAGCCCGGGCTTTTCGCCAGCATGGAATGGGGACGACGGTCGACCAGATCGCCGAGGAAGCGCAGTACTCGACGTCCGCCCTGTACAAACATTTCGAGAACCGCGAAGCGATTTTGAACGCGTTGAGCCACGATCTGCACACCCACATCTTGGCGATCTATGCCAGCCAAGACACGACTCAGCCCTTCGAGGCACAGCTGAGGTCGCTGATAGGCAACCTTGTGAGTTTCGCGCAGACGCAGGTCGGCTACTTCACGGCGGTGCTGTCGACCACCCCCAGAATTCGGGTGAATCAGGCGACACCGGATTACGAACGTCACGTCACGCACATCAACGAGCTCGCCAGAATGATGGCGCTGGGGCAGGCCGAGGGGCGCTTGACTCAGGACCTCACCCCCCACGAACTGGCCGAGATGCTCAGGGCATTGCTCGACGCGACTGGCGCGGCTTGGGCGCGCTCGGGGGAAGGGGAGTTGTTGCGAAAGGTCGATCGAACCCTCGATTTTTTCCTTCTTGGCGCGACACCACCTTCTTAGCTGTTTTGCTGTGTGGCCTCGCCCTTCCGTCCTTGGCGTCGGCCCAAGCCCTTGGTCTGTCAGACGCGATCGAACGCGCGGTCAGGAATCACCCGGACGTCGCGGTCGCGAGCACCGACGTCGATGCCTCCCAAGCGCGCGAGAGCGGTTCGAAAAGCGCGTGGGGGCCCAAGCTGTCGGCGGGTGCGGACGTTCAGGTTTGGAACGAGGCACAGTCGTTTAGCTTTACGGGAGGGGGCGCGAATTTGCCCGCGCCGACCACACCCTACGAGGAAGTGATCAATGGGTTCCTCAACAGCGGGCCGGTCACGATTCGTGATCAGGTGACGTGGAGCGCCTCGCTCACGCTGGCCCAACCGTTGACACCCTTGTGGGACGTCTATCTGGCCAACCAACTCACAAAGTCCTCGACCGATGTGGCTCAACGACAGGTGACGGCCACACAACGTCGGGTGCAACGCGACGTCGTCGAAGCGTTTCTGCGGGTTAATCAGGCCAAAAAACAGCTCGCTACGGCGCAAGAGTCGGTCACACAACTGGAAGCGCAGGTCGCGCGTCTGACGAACTTGGTGGAGCTTGGCGCAGCACAGGATGCCGATCGCTTACGCATTGAAGTGGCGCTGGCTGCGGCCAAGCAGCAGGCTTTTCGGGCAGAAGCGGATCTGAACCTAGCCCGCGCCGCGTTCTCGGTCGCGCTTGGCGAAGAAGACGGTGCGGACCTCGATGCACAAGTCCTCGATGTGGGGACGCTTCTTCCGCCTGCGCAGAGCCTGCAGTCCATGGTTGACGAGGCGATGACCGGCCGAGAGGAGCTGCGGAATCTGGATGACCAAGTCACGCAAGCCGAGCTCAACGTCGAACTCAAGCGCTCGTCCTACAAACCCGATGTCGTGGCCTTGGCCCAATACCAACATACAGCGGGCCAGGGCCTTGCAGGTTCGGACACGTTTTTTGTTGGGGCGTCGCTGAAATGGACGATCTTCGAATGGGGCGCGACGTCGGCAACGGTGGACGAGGCGGACGCCACCGTCCTGAAGGTTCAGATTTCAAAGACACAAGCCAAGCGGCAAATCGCCTTGCAGGTGCGCAAGGCGTACTACGACTACGAGGCGTCACGAAAAGGCTTTGACGTCGCGGCTGCCGCGGTTTCCGGCGCCGAAGAAGCCTTCCGCGTCGAGAACGAACGGTTCGAAGCCGGTCGGTCCACACCCACGGATTTGTTGGCAGCGCAGACCGCGCTGACTGAAGCACGCAACAACCGAGACGCCGCGTATTACCAGGGTCTCGTCAATCGCGCCGAACTGATCTGGGCCACGGGCCGAGTTTTGTCCGCGAGAAACATCGTCGAGGGAGTCCAAGAATGACATCACGAAATTATGCAGTATTCGCGGTCGCGCTCGCGCTCGCTGGGTGTTCGACGGATGCGAAAAAGGTCGAGTTGCCCAAACAACCTCAAACAACGGTCGAGGCCAAGGCGACCCCCGAACAACAAGCGCTTGCGCAGAAATCAACGGCCGAACGCAAGAGCCTAGCTGCCGAGGGGTCGTCGACGTTTACGGGCTCGATCGAGAGCTACCGGACGACCGACGTCGCCACGAATGTCGGCGGCTTGATCCGCAAGGTCTACGTCGAAGAAGGCCAGCACGTCAAAGAAGGCGACCCGCTCGTGGACATCGACCCAGCGGATTTTCGGCTACGTCTTCAGGCATCCGAGGCCGCGTTGAATCGAGCCAACGCACAAGTCGCAATGCTCACCACGCAGTTCGATCGAGCCAAGAAGCTCGTCGACAAGAACGCGATCACCAACGCCGACTACGACGCGATTTCGGGCCAGCTCAGCGTGGCACGCGCGGCTGTTGCGGAGGCGCAGGTCGGTGTGTCCATGGCGCGAAAGATGTTGACGGACTCGAAGATTAAAGCGCCGTACGACGCGGTTGTGACCAAGGTCAACACCGCCGAAGGCGAGTACGCCGGGGTGGGCCCCGCGCCGCTTGTTGTTGTGACCGAGACAGGTCGCTTGCGCGCCCGCATTCAGCTCGACGAACACTACATCACGTCCGTCAAGGTCGGCGACCCCGTTGAGCTGCGCGTTGCTGCGACGAACCAAACGTTTCAGGGCGTGATCGAGCGCATCAACCCCTCGATTCAACCGGGTTCGCGCGCGTTTGCGGTGTTGACCCGAATTACCACGGATGACCCAAAGCTGCGTCCCGGCATGTTCGTCGAAGCGCGGCTCAACGTCGCAGGTGACCACCTATGAAACTCGCAGATATCAGTATTCGGCGGCCGGTCTTCACCGCCGTCATGATGTTGGTCCTGATCGTGTTCGGGGCGTGGTCCTACGCACGCGTGGGCGTGGATCAGTTTCCCGAAATCGACATGCCCGTGGTCACGATCACCGCCGTTTATCCTGGTGCCGACCCGTCCACGATCGAATCCTTGGTGATCGATCCGCTTGAAGAGGCCATCAGCAGCATCAGCGGAATCGACGAGCTACGGTCCACCAGCGCCGAAAATGTGGGGGTGGTCGTCATCCGATTTGACCTCGAAAAGAACGGTGACCTCGCGGTGCAAGACGTCCGCGACAAGGTTTCCGCGAGCCTGAGCAAGCTCCCCAAAGATCTGGAGGCGCCGATCATCCAGAAATTGGACCTGGGCGCGGCACCCATTATCTCGTTGGTCCTTTCTGGCCCAGCGACCACACGCGAGCTGACCCAGTACGCCGACGACGTGCTCAAACAGAAGATCCAAAACGTCAACGGCGTGGGCAACATCGACCTCGTGGGCGGGCAAAAACGTCAATTCCAGGTCAAGGTCGATCCCTACGCGCTCGACGCGTTTGGACTCGCGGTCACCGACGTGATGAACACGCTGGCCGCGCAGAACATCAAGGTTCCAGGCGGTCGCCTTGATACCGGAAGCACTGAGTTTTCGCTCAACACCGTCGGCGAGGTGCATAGCGCCGACGAGATTGGCCAGATCATTATCTCGTCAGCGACCGGGCGACCGGTGCGCATTGACGATGTCGCCACGGTGCTCGACCGCGAAGAGGAGAAACGTTCGGACGCGTCGGTCAACGGCAAATCGGCCGTGTCGTTGACCATTCAAAAGCAGTCCGGTTCGAACACCGTCGCAGTGTCCCACGACGTCATGAATGAAATCGCGAAATTGGAAAAACAATTGCCCAAAGGCTGGGAGATCGAGGTTCCGGTCAACAACGCGACGTTTATCGAACACACAATCAATGATGTGAAATTCGACCTGCTGTTCGGCGCGATTTTGGCAGTTTTGATCATCATGCTCTTCCTGCGCGACTGGCGCGCGACCTTTATCTCGGCGATGGCGCTGCCGACCTCGGTCATCGCGACCGTCGCGTTCATCAACGCGATGGGATTTACGTTCAACACCATGACGATGCTGGCGTTGACGTTGTCGATCGGCATCTTGATCGACGACGCCATCGTCGTGATCGAAAACATCCACCGCCACCTCGAGATGGGCAAATCACCCGCCCGTGCCGCCTACGAAGGCACGAGCGAAATTGGACTGGCGGTGCTCGCGATTACGGCGTCCATCATCGCGGTCTTTATCCCGGTCGCGACGATGAAGGGGATCGTCGGGCGTTTCTTCTATCAGTTTGGCATGACGGTCGCGTTTGCCGTCGCAGTGTCACTGTTTGTGGCCTTTACGCTCACGCCGATGCTGTCGGCACGCATGCTCAAACGCTCGCACGGCGAACCCAATATTTTCGGCCGATTCGTCGAGCGAATTTTGGGCTCAATCGACCGTGCCTACGAGAAGCTCGCGCACGCGGCGCTGCGTTTTCCTATCGTCACGATTTTGATCGCGGTGGGCGTCTTCGGGGCGTCTCTCTCGCTGGTCGGCAAGCTTCCCAAAGAGTTCGTGCCACCCGAAGACCGCGGAGAATTTCGTGTCTATCTCGAAACTCAAACGGGCACGCCGCTTGAGCAGACCATGGCCATTACCGAGGAAATTACCAAAGAGATTCGTAAAGTTCCCGGCGTCGAACTGACGTTTGCGACCATTGGCGGTGGCGCTCAAGCCAACGTCAATAAGGCCGAAATTCACGTCGAATTGGTCGAAAAAAATCAGCGCAAGTTTTCACAGGCCCAGGCTCAAACGTACATTCGTAACCTTCTAAAACGCTGGCCCAGCATAAACTCGGCGGTTGAACCGATCACGTCCGTGGGCTCGACGGGCGCACGCAATCCGAACTTGCAGTACGTGCTGCAGGGCGAGGATTTAGAGGAGCTAAACCGCACCGCGGATGCCGTCATCGCGAAGCTGAAGACGATGAAAGGCTACGTCGACGTCGACAAGTCATCGCGTGACGGAAAACCTGAGCTTGAGATCGAGATCGATCGCGATCGCGCGGCCGACCTCGGGGTCAGCGTGGCCGACATTGCCATCGCCATCCGCACGTTTTACGCGGGCGAGAAAGCGACGGAAATCTCGACAGACGGTGAGCGTTTTGAGCTGATCGTCAGAATGGCGGACGATCTGCGAACCGACCCGGGCCTGATTGGAAACCTTCGCGTGCGTTCGCGTACGACGGGCCAACTGGTGCCGCTGTCGGGCATGGTCAAGATCGAACCCGCAAGCGGTCCGGCGCAGATCGAGCGTTACAACCGGCAACGGCAGGTGACGATCTACTCAAACCTCGATGGGTTAGCGTTGGGCAACGCCACCGACGAAGTGTCGGCGCTCGTCGATGAGCTCAAGCCGGCTTCGGTCACGGGCGGGCTCTCGGGCAACGCCGACACGCTCAAAGACACCGTGCGTTACATGATCGAAGCACTCTTGCTCGCGATCGTGCTCATTTACCTGATCCTCGCCGCGCAGTTCGAGAGCTTTGTCCACCCGCTGACCATCATGCTTTCGTTGCCGTTGTCGCTGATCGGCGCGTTTGGAATCCTTTTCATTTTCAACATGCCGATCAGTATTTTCACGATGATTGGTTTCATCATGCTGATGGGGCTGGTGACCAAAAACGCGGTGTTGTTGGTGGACTACACCAACGTGCTCAGGCGCGAAGGGCTTGAGCGTATGGATGCGTTGGTGCGAGCCGGTGTGGTGCGTCTGCGCCCGATTCTGATGACCACGGCGGCGATGATCTTCGGGATGATTCCGGTCGCGACCGGCATGTCCGCAGGGGGCGAGCAGCGCGCGCCGATGGCGATGGCCGTGATCGGAGGTTTGATCACCTCGACCATGCTGACGTTGGTCGTGATTCCAGCCGCCTACATGCTGCTCGACAAGCTCACGGAGCGATTGAAAAAGCTGTTCGGCAGTTCGGGCGCGCTTGACGTCGACTACGAACTCAGCGCCGCCGAGTAAACCTCGTGCTGCGATGTTTTAAGCGGCCGGTGGCTTCGCCGATTCGGCAATGGGACATGCCGACCCAATCCCAAGGCGCGGGACCTAGGCCTTCATCTGAGGGATTTCGCCGCCGGGCGCTTGGTTGTGCCCGTTGCCGCCCTTGTGGCCAAAGTCGTCGACCGGTTGGCCGAGCGCTTCGCCGACGCCCACGGCGTTCAGGATCGTGTTGAACGTTTGGTTGTGAGGCACCCAACCCGAGCCGTCTTTCGTGCCCGTGTCGCGCGCGTCAATGTGGTAGCCGGTGCGCAAATAGCCACCGCCCGAACCCGCCAGAATCGTGGGCAGATTCTGGTAGCCGTGGCCGATGCCGTTGGCCAAATCGTTGGTCCACATCGCGACACAGTCGTCGAGCAACGTACCCGTGGACGTCGTGTACGCGTCGAGCTTGTCCAACAGGTAGTTGAACCACTTCGCGTGCAGCCGGTTGATTTGGTAGTGCAGGTTCGCCGCGTTATCGATCGTCGGCGCAGAGCCTGACGCTCCGTCGCCTTGGATACGGTGCGAGATCCAGTGGAATGGGTAATTTGGCCCGTTGATGCCGTAGATCGTCTGGTCGTTGCCGTTGCCGATCTGCAGCGTCGATGCACGCTTAAGATCACACGCAAAAGACAGCGCGATGATGTCCATGAACATGTACGTGATGTCTTCGGTCTCGGCAGGGTCGAGGTGCAATCCGTTGTCGGAGGCATCCTTGATCGTCGCCCATTCCTGCTCGGGCAGATGGCATTCCATCATGCGGATTTCCAAATCCCGAATGCCGTCCTGATGCAGCTGCAGGCGATTTTGATCTTCGGAGCTCATGCCTGGATTGCGTTTCAGGGCGTCTAGCTGCTCGCGTAGGATGTCGTTGACGCTTTTGCGCTGCAGGGCCACCTGTTGTTCCAAGAAATCGCTTGAATCGGCGTTGGGCTCGCCGAACAGATTTCGATACACGTCCCACGGATTGCGTTGCGCAGCGCGCAGCAGGGCGTTGGTTTCACCCGGGGCAGGCGCGCGGAACGACAGAACTTCGTCCAGATAGCTCGACGAGCGGCCCGAGGCGAGCGTCAACGGCTCGGGGTCCTCGGGCGACATGATGCGTTGAATCATGCTGTCGATGGACTCGCCGGTCGCCAACGAGCGATTGCCCGACGGTGTCTCGGACGGTGGCGTCGCGGTCAGGCACTGATTGCCACCGCCTGAGTGGCCGCACCCATTGCCGGGGTAGCTGTAGCGCGTGCCGCTGACGATCAGCAGTTTGCTCGCGTGATCGGCGAGCTCGCCCACGACACGCATATCGCCTTGGCCATCGACCTGCTGCAGCATCTGACGCGTGAGCGCGCCGGTGGCCATGGGCCAGAATTTCTCGGGCTCCGAGCCGGCCTGTTGCGCCACGCCGTTGCCGTTGCGGACGGCCACAAAAAACCGTGGACGAATGCCGGGCAGACCAGCCTCCGCGCGGCGAGTCTCGAGAAGGTCGAGGAACGGCAGCGCCATCGTGACGCCGAATGCTCCTTTCAAAAACGTACGACGTTTGAGCATGGAACGGCTCATGGTGCCTCCGAAGCGCGCTTGAGGAACAAATCATTGACCAACAGTCCGACGATGATGTCGTCGATCGACGCGTCGTTCTTGAACGACACCTGCGCCACACGTGCAATCAGTGGCGCATCGCCGCTCGTGGGCACACGCTGATGCAGGTATTCGAACCAGTGTTTGACATAACATTCATGCGCTGCGGGGCTCTCCGCCACCTTCTGGCTGAAATCAAGCGGGCCCGAGAACTCCACCATCGCGCCACCAAACGGCAACGTGCCCGTCGTGTCCACGGGATAGTCGCCGTCCATCGTGCGCCACTTGCCCATCGCGTCGTAGCTCTCGAAGGCGAAACCAGCCGGGTTCAACAATGGCGTATGGCACGAGCCACCGCATGGCCCCGTGGCATTTTCGATGCGTTCGCGGTTGGTATTGCCGGCGACCCCATCGGGGATCGAAAACATGTCGGGCGGGGGCGGTACGGCATTGCACAGCACGTGTTTGTTGACGAATTTCCCGCGGTGGATGGGGTTGGGGTCGTAGGGCGTCGCGTTGAGGGCCAGGAAGCCCAGGCGCGTCAGCAAACCGGCGCGCTCGGTGTCAGGGAGTGTGACTTCGCCAAACGGTTCCGAAGGTGCGTCCACACCGTAAAGGCTCGCGAGCTCGTCGTTGACGAACGTGACCCGCGACGTCATCAGGTCACGGTAGCCGCCGTGCTCGTCGTGGATCGTGTGGATGATGAACTGCTCAAGCTCCTCTTGCATCGCCGGCGCGGTGTTTTCATTGAACTCGGGAAAACGAGCCGCATCTTTGGTCATGTCGGCGAAGTGGCGGAACTCCAACATCTGTCCGTGAAAATCAAGCAGCACATCCACGGCTTTTGCGTCGGCCAACATGCGCCTAGCCTGCGCCGTGAACCCTTCGACGGTGTCGAGCTCGCCGTCACGCGCGGCCTGCATCAAGGTTTCGTCCGGGATGCTGTTCCACACGGCAAACGAAAGGCGCGACGCCTTCTCAAAGCCATTGAGCGCCGCCAAACCGCCGGCTGGAGCCACCGTCGATTCGACGCGGTACAGGAAGTGCGGCGACTGCAAAATCGCGCGAAGCGCAAGCTCGGCGCGCTTCTCGAATGTGTCCGTACCAAAGACCTCTTGGGATTGATCGGCAAGCGTGATGTAACGGTCGACCTCTTCGGTGGTCAGCGGGCGGCGGAACGCACGTTCGCCAAACGACTCGATGAACCCGCGCAGTTTGGCCGTGTCGTCGGCAGCTCCCGCGGGAACCAGACGCGCCAGCCGGTCGGGGTCGGTGGCCGTTTGCGCGGCCAGGGTTTCGGACGCCTCGCGGTAGTCGTCCCAAAGGTCGGCTTGGACGTTCAGGGAGGTCGCGAGCCGGTCAAAAATGCCCACGTTGAGCGTGTCTTTGATGAAATTGCTCGACAGACCCGGGCGCGCATCAAGCTTGAGCAGGTCACGCACTGAGTTTTCCCACTGCGTGTGGGTTAGACGAACCGCGCCTGGTGTGGGTTGGACCACGGGATCGTCGCACGCGATGCCCTCGCAAGGTACATCGGGGAACGGATCGATCTTGGGCCCACCGGTGGTGTTGTTGCCGGGCAGGTTGTTGTTCGCAAAATTCGCCGAACCCGCGCTCAGGTTTAGGTCACCTTTGCAACCCACCCCTGCCACGAGCGCAAACGCTAGTAAGTATGCGGTTTTGTTCATCCATCCCTCGTCAAGCTTGCGGCATTGTACCATGGCTGTAAACGCCTGCCAGAGGGGTAAAGATCCCACGCTATGTGGCGTAACCGCCCCACTTTTGTCCCTTCGGCAGCTTGGAATCTGCCGCTCCGCCCGTTCCTGTCGGGGTTGTGTCTGTGGATTGGTTTGTTATGCTGGTCAGGCTCACCATGAATAGGGGGGGACGGTTTGTTGAAATGGAGCGTTTTCGTATGTCTGTTTTTGTTCGGGTGCGGAGCATCAACCACCGACGAAGATCCCAAAGACGATGACGGCTGTGAGACATCCCAAGACTACCCGGCCGACCAACAGTGCCGCGACAGCATCTGCCTGCCTGACCTTTGCGCGAACACCACATGCGAACGCGGAGAATGCTCCGCGCTGACAGGCGAGTGCATCAATGCCGCCGGATGTACGACGCTCGACCAGAATCGGACGTGTCTGCAGGGTTTTGAATGTGAAACCGGCAAATGCGTGCCCGCCTCGCCGCCCTGTGAAGACGTCACCTGCACAAGAGGGGTGTGTCTGGAAGAGTACGGACGGTGCGGCAACGCCCCGCAATGCGAGGGTGTGCTGGACTGCATGGACGGCTTCGTCTGCGTCAACAGCCGTTGCATACGAAACATCTGTGAGACCGAGCGCATGTGCGTGCAAGGCGTGTGTGACCCCTCCAACGGAGTGTGCAGAAACGCTGAGATTTGCACGACACAATCAGAATGCACCGACGGGTTTTACTGTGTCGATTCGACCTGTCAGGCAGCCGAGGATCTGTGTGATTGCCAGGGAAGCACGCGGTGTGTGTTTGTGCCCAACGAAGGCGCGAAATGCGTGGAAAAGAACGGCGCTTGTGTCACCGGAATGGACTGCTCCGGCGACCGAATTTGTGTCGCAAATCGATGCATTGCTGGAGACATTTGTGTCAACGACCGTTTCGAACCGCTTCAATCTCAGGACTTCGACGATTCGGCGGAAGCCGGAGCGGTGGACGCCGTGATATGTCCGGGCGACCAGGACGATTGGCAAGTTAGGGCGACAACAAACACGTTGTTGGTCAGCTTCTGGCTGGCGCCGAGGACCCTGACCGGTCGTGATCTTCAGGTTGAAATCGTCGATGCTGCGGGTCGTGTTGTCCACACTCAGAGCGTTGATCGGGAATGGGTCGAGTTTGAGGTTGGCGTCGTCCCGGGAGATTACACCGTGCGCGTCTTGGACGCGTTTGTGCGCCTCAGCGGCACGCACTACCAGCTGTTTGTGAAGTCCATTCAGGGTGACGCGTGCGCGGCCGCGCGGACGCTGACGTTGAACCGGGTCGCGACGTCATCTGGGCCCGGGACACGTGATTCATTTGTGACGTCATGTGGGTCGGGCAAGGACGAAGTCTGGCAGCTCGACATCACCGCCCCAAAACACGTTCGGCTGGTGTTAAACTCGGCAAACCCGAACATGCGTGCGGAACTCAGACGAACGTGTGAAGCCTCGTTCGGTATGGGATGCGCATTGGACGGTGGGCCAACCGTCCATTACCTAACCCCGGGTCGATATTTCGTCATCGTGGAAGGTCCTCTGGGGGGTGACACATCTTACAGCCTGCTTGTTTCGACGTTTATGCAAGACTGTGTCCCCAACGCTGCGGTTTGCGTTTCGACCGACGAATCACAATTTTGCGACGAGCCCGTTCCCCTTGAGCGCTCTCAGCTGTGCCCATCCGAGTGCGACTTCGCCACAGGTGTTTGTCCCCTCGTCGAGGGTGACACCTGCAGCAACCCACAATTCGTGTCGACTTTTTTTAATCAACGGATTGATTTCGCACAACACACCAACCAGGCGAGAGGGGCGCCAGGCCAAGTCTGCAAGAGCAATTGGTCCACGGTTTCCAGGGAGTACGATCGGGTTTTCCGTATTTATTTAGCGCCCAACGACCGTATCACTGCCTCAAGCTCGTACGACGTGGCGTGGACTTTGGCGGAGTCATGCGAATACCGAACGTGTGCCGGGTTTGGCATCCGCAACTTCAGTTATCTCAATGAAACCGACGAGGTTCAGGAGTTTTTTCTGATCGGCAATTCGTGGGCGTCACAAGACGTCGCCATCGAGATCAATCGGCAAGAATGTGAGCCAAACACCAATGCGTGTCTGGGGAATGACGCGGTGACCTGCGATTATCGCGGAGTTGCCCAGAACCGGAAGACGTGCAGCTTTGGGTGCAGCGCTGGTAGCTGCAACGAAGCGCCGAACGAGAGCTGTGCCACCGCCTACGACCTCGCGAACGGTCCCTTGGTCGCAAACACGGAGGACTTCAAGTTCTCGTCAAACTGTGCTCCCGCTGGGTATTTCAAATTGACCGCGCCCGTCGGCAGTTACGGGCACGTGACCATGACGGCGCAGAGCCCCATCCCATTCTGGCCGCTGACCGACTGCCAGACCTCCTGCTTGAACACGGGCTCGGTGCCCGGCGCGGACATCGAATGGGTTGGAGATGGCCAACCGCGCTATTTTGGGATCCACAATTTCTTTTCCTTTTCGTCCAGTTTTGAGGTCACGGGCGAGGTGCTGACGCCGTTTTGTCAACCCGGTGAAAACCTCGGCTGTGCCAACGCCCAGACGTTGACCGTGTGTGACGATCGAGGACTCGCCCAGGATTTTGTGTGCCAAGGGCCATGCAACGTCGATCAGTGCGGCACCCCCATGGGACAGATCTGCGCGGATGCTTACCGCCTATCCGATCAGACCGCGACGCAGGGGATCATCGAGAAGGTCCCGTGGGCCGAGCTCGGCGTGTTATCGCTGACCTGTCTGAACAACTCTGACCAATACCGTCTGCACGCGGTTGACCTGACCGCAGGCCAAGTCTTGATGGTGTCGGTCGCTTCCGACAGCCCTGTGGAAGTCGCTGTTTTGGACACGTGCGTGACCTCCGATGCCACCTGTCTGACGCGGCGCGCGATTGCTTCACACGGGGATCTGGAGTTCGTTGCACCCTACTCGGGGACGTTCATCGTCACGGTTCAATCCGAGACTGTCGGGGCGACGTACGAGCTCTTCCCACGTATCAGCCAAGGTTCGTGTTCAGCGTCAACCTGCCAGGGTTCGACGCTGAAATATTGCAACGCAGTCGGCCAGTCCTTCGACTATCAGTGTGCGGCGGGTTGTGCCGACGGGGCCTGCCTAGAGGCGGACGGCAGTTCGTGTTTTGAAGCCCGTCCGCTGTATCAAAATGGGCTGACGCTGGGTCAATTGGGTCCCGCCCACAATGGTTTTGAGCAGTGGCCTGCGACCTGCGGATCGCGCGTCGCTCCTGCGCAAGAATCGATCTTCTTCGTCGACGTGGCTGCCGGGGACCGACTTGTCGTCGAACTGCTTGAAGGCGACGGCTTTGTCGCAAGGCTTGATGGTTGCGACGTCAGCGAGTGCCAAGCGGCGGGCAACCGGATTGATTTCCTCGCAGAGGCGACACAGCGTGTATTTGTCGTGGTCGATGGCGCGACGGCGCAGGATTTCCTTCTTTCGACCACGTTGTCGGCAGGGAACGCGTGTTTGCCTGGCACCACCTGTGTCCAAGATGTCGTGCAGTATTGCGATGACGATGGACAATTGGGTGCAGCGTTTAACTGTCCAGGAAGCTGTGGGATCGCCGCGTGTGCGCTGGACCCAAACGCGACAGATGCGTGTGCAGCGTTGATGCCGCCCGTGAGCGATGATGTTCGGTTTGAAGGCGATTTCGCTGATTACACCAACGCCGTTTCGGACGTTTCAGCCCGATGCACGGGCAGCGGGCGCGAGCTGCCGGATGTGGTGATTCCCTTGGACATGGTGGCCGGCGATGTCGTGGACATCCATTCGTCGGGCGTGCTCGGAATCCACATCCAAGACAATTGTGTCGATGGACAATGCGTCAAGGGCACCACTCGGCCGGACTTTCATTGGCAAGCGCCCTCGACGGGTACCCACTTCTTGGTCTTGGAGGGCCTTGGTCAGTTCACGGTGGACCTCGCGTTTTCAACGCCGACTTGCGTTCGTGGCGATTCGCAATGCCTTCCCGATGGCGTAACCCTGCGAAGGTGCGGTGAAGACGGGCTTGAAGACATCGTGTGTGAGTCGAGCTGCGTCAACGGTCATTGCGAGGGGACGACCGGTCGCACGTGTGGCGCAGCCAAACCGTTGGTCGATGGGGACGTGGTCTTTATCGATCCCGATGACTACGCCAGTCCTCCGCTCGCGCTCGACCCGCCGTGTCAATCGTTTACGGGACCCCATCGCTACTTCGCGGTCGAGCTCGCGTCCGGCGAGAATCTTCACATCAAGGGATCCGCGAACCTACGCGTCGCCTTGCTCGACCGGTGTTCGGACGACTCAGAATGTTTGGTCGACGGCGTGTCGTCTCTGGACTTCACGGCGTCCAACGCCGGGACTTACTTCTTGGTGGCGACGGCCCAGGCGCCCGCTATGTTTCAGGTTGAAGTTTCTTCGCGTTGCCAAGGGCCACCCGTTTGCGCGTATGGAACGTTGTCGACGTGTGACGCCGGTTTGGTGAGTTGTGGTGTGGCTTGTGCGACGTCAACCGCCTGCGCCTCGCCGGTTTTCAACGATTCGTGCACCAATCCTCAAGCGATCACGACGCCGTTTACGCTCCAAGACAATTTGAGTCGCTACAGCAATCAACTCGATGTGGGCGCGTCGTGCGTCCTACGGTCCACCCCGGGGCCAGACGCGGTCTATCCGGTTGCGTTGTTGGCCGGCGAGACCCTCTCGGCGCATCTAACCGACATCGACCGGGCTTCTCTGCGTCTGGCGATTTCGGATACATGTGCGGTAACACAGTGTCTGGCTTACGGTCGTGATCTGGAGTTCACCGCACCCGCCGATGGCACGTACTTCATGGTGGTGGACGGCGTCATGAATGGAGCGTTTGAGCTCGAGGTTTCAAAGCACGTGGATGAGTGTGTTTCCGGCACGACGTCGTGCGCGGATGCGACCACGTTGAACACGTGTGTGTCCGGGAGGATTGTTTCGCAAAGTTGCGACGTGGGGTGCTCGTTGGGCGCATGCATGGCGTCCACGAACACCACCTGTGCGACCGCCACGGCGATCACGCCCAATGCTTGGGTTACGCCAGACTCCGGCGCGGTGGGGCCTGCCTATTTTTCGATTCCCACCACATACGAAAACGTCTACCGAATCAGGACGTTGGATCCGAGCAATGAATTCGAACTTCGAAACAGTTGCGCCTCTGTCCAAGCGTTGGGTACGGCACACGACGTGACGCTCAAAGCCGCGTACACAGGTTCGTACATCCTCTCCATGGCCACGCCGGCGACGTTTGTCGTTCAAGAACTTCCCGTGATTTGCATGCCAGGGACGTCTCGTTGCCGCGGGGACATCTTGGAGACGTGTGTCGACCATGGCACGCGCTATCAGGACCAGCAGTGCATTCTGGGGTGTTCGGCGGGAGCCTGCGGGCAGCCTCAAGGCGAGGTTTGTGCGGATGCGGTCGACGTCTCGGCGGGTGGCACGTTCCCTCTGAGCGGGCGAGGCAATGACGTCTTCGCACCCCCCACCGTTTGTTATGTGGAAGACGACATCGATACCGTATTCAAGGCAACGCTCAATGCGGGGCAGGCGTTGACGGTGACAACTCCCGGTACTGCCTGGATCGCAAGCTCGTGCGAGGCGATCGCGAACGGATTGGATCCGTCTCGATGCCTCGCGGGGATGCCGGGCGCTGGTTCCGGTCCGTTGGTGTACCAGGCGTCGTCAACGCAGACCGTTTTTATTGTGGTCGAGCATCAGGCCAGCGACCTTGAAGCCACTTTCGTTGTTCAGTGACAGGCCGAAAAATGCTGAAGTGGCAGCCGTGGGTGGGCTTCGCCCATTCGGCAATTGGAAGTCGCCGACCCGTTCGCGGCCTTGGTTCACCTGTTGATTCGCGAACCGAACTTATGGACAATCCCAAGAATCTTACGCCACTTCGGGGGTTGTTTGCCGTTCTACAAAAGGCCCATTTTTGCGTTGATCAGCGCCACGGCGCTTGTGTCCGGGTGCGGCGGTGTTGGCGGTTACGCAAAACCCGGTATCGGTGTTTACACCGAGTTTTCGGATGGAAAATCGTCCGATGACGAGCAGGGTTCCATCGTGATGCCCGAGATTGCCGTCGATGCTCATATCGTCGGTGACCCGTCGTGGTTGGGCATGATGACCGGGTTCGCGGCGTGGGGAGGCGGAATCACCCATCGCGTCGGACCAGCGTTTTTTGTGCAAGACAACCGCGTCATGCTTGTCCCGTATGTGTCTACGCCCGTGGGAAACGCACCACCCATTCCGGTCGCTGTGACCGCTAGCGCGACGGTGTTTCCCGGCGCCGCGTTGGGATGGCGTGGTGGCTTTGGCGTGGAGTACTCCCTTGGATTTCCAAACGACGACGACACCCAGATATGGCGCCTTGGGTTCAACATTGTGTTCGGCTACCAAGGTGGACCGCTGTAGCTAGACCGGCGGTTTCCAAGCTGCCGTGGTTGGGCTTCGCCCATTCGGCAATTGGAAATTGCCGACCCGTTTACGTCCGCCCGTTCGGCTCACGTGAGTGAGCTTCGCCCATTCGGCAAACGTGGGTGGGCTTCGCCATTCGGCAATTGGAAAATGCCGACCCAGAACCCACTCGAGCACCGATTACAGCGATTTCACACGCATCTTGGCGACCGGAACGCGGTTGCCCCCGTCGTGGGCTTTGCGCGGTTCGACGGCCATGCGTTTGGACCCGATGTAGAAGCCGAAGTTCAGGGTGTAGACCCCTGGCGTCGAGTATTCCTCGATCTTCAGGTGCTGCCGTGCACGCACGATGTCGCCCTCGAGCCAGTAGTTGGTCGGGAAGTCGCCGTCGTTGGGGTAGTGGTCGCCGCTGATGCGGTTCCCAGGCGTGTCGGCGTGCAGGAAGATTTTCTGGTTGCCGGGCACGTGTTTGAGCACCTTGAAGTAGTAGTCGATGACCGCAGTTTCGCCCCATTTGTAGGCCGAGAACCCGTCGGATTCCGGGGCCCGGTCGAACGAATAACCGATCATCTCGAGCTGGCCGTCGAACGTCGGGTGGACCTGTGCGCCCTTGCCGTCGTCGAAGGTCAGCTGATTCTGAATAACCTTGGGGTCTTCGATGATGTCGTCCGCGACGTAGTTGAAGTCTTTTTCGCCGTCCGCCAATTGGTTCGAGACCAACAGCAGTCGGCTGGAACGTGCGTCGAGCACAAACAAGTTCTTCTTGGAATCTCTGCGATATTCGTAGTTGATGCGTGCCAGATTATCGCGAGGAATCACCGCGTACGAACGTTCGGGGGCCTCGAATTTTTTGCGGAATTCGACGCTCGAACCGATGTTTTTGACGTCCTTCAGATAGACCGAGGTGTCGCGGGTCGCGACGTCGTATCGCCACAGCGTGGTGCCTTCGGGCGCACTTTCCATAAACGTTTCGAACACGCCGCGCTGCGACATGTGATTGGTGATTTCGGGGATGAACTTACCAGCGTACGCGAACGTAATCGTCAGGCAGGTCGCCAAAATGATGATGGGGAAACCGTCGGGCGTTTCGACAAATCGTGCGATGCGCGAGACCAGCCCGTCTTCGGCGCGGAAAGCCGCCTTGTCCTCGGCACGGTCTTCGAACGACGACTGGCGCGGTTGGCCTGCCATCCATCCCTTAAAGCGGGTGATGGGGTGCCGCAGCGCGCCCAGAATGTCCCTGCGGCGCCGCCACGTCAGTCCGGCCCACGACACGATGCCAAAGAAGTGAATGATCAGGACGACCATCAGGCCGTATTTCAGGCCCTTCATCAGGCTGCCGAAGCTGAAGTCGTCCTTCAGGTCGAGCTTTTCCTGCATCACGGTGTAGACCTCGACAAAACGCGCAGGAAAGCGCTCAAGGTCTTTTCCGACCATCATCACGATGGTGACCGCGACAAAGCCCATCGCGTACAAGGCGAGCGGCTTGAGGCGCATCTCGGCCCAAAACTCGCGGTCGCACAGCATCACGCCGATGCCGACCGCGATGGGGAAATAGCCGGGGTAGAAGTAGCTGCCGTATGCCGAGGCCGCCATCATCACAACCGCCGCAAACGCCATCCAGGTCAGCAAGAATCGTCGACTTGAAAGTTCGGCCGTCGCGAGGTCCTCGCCCGGTACCAAACGTGTGGCGCGCGACAGGTAGGCGACGCCTAACGGTGCGATGCCGACCCAGGTCACGATCGCGAAGCCAATCTGGCGAACCCACAGGTCAAACGTCATGTGTTTGGCGGCCAAGCTCTGCCCAAACAGGTGATTTTCGAGCATGTACGTCAGGACCGGAATCTCACCGAAGACCACACCGTCTTTCAACAACGTCGGGTTCGCCTCGCCGTAGGCGTAGCCCATGACGGCCAACGTCGCGGCCGGGAATGCCAGCGCGACCACGTTAGGGAGGCTCAAAAACGCCCGCCCAGGACGTGTGTTGCGAGCCAAGACGAAGCCCGCAACCGTCAACAACAGAGGCAGAAGGAGGGCGAAGAACTGCAGCACATGGGCCCGAAACGTCAGGTTCGGGTCGACGGATTGGGTGACCGAACGGCCCACCAAAAACATCACGCCAATCGCGGCGAGCGCGGCCACAAAACCGCCAACCTCGACCTTGGTCACAAGGGGTTTGGCGTCGGGCGATGCGGATTCGAACGCGAGCTCGGACACAGCCTGAGCAGCCATGACGATGAAGACGAGATAGAGCCCAATCAGGCGATGGTCCAAAACCGTCAACACCAACGACAGCCCCAAGGCCACGGCCCACGGCCAGCGCGCCTTGCCCTCGGCCCATTGGAGCTCGAACCAGCTGAGCAACGCCATCGAGGTCGTGACCATAAACAGCATCTCGGTCGCGACGTTGTGAACCCCCATGAACACGACAGGAAAGCTCGTGAACACGAGGCCCGTCACCATGGCGGACTGGGTGCCAAATCGTCGTTTGGTCCACGCGAAGCCCAGCAACACAAACGCCCAAACGCACAGCGCGATGGGCAATCGGGCTTGAAGCTCAAGCCGGCCGACGTTCAACTCGCCGGACGTGTCGCCGCCAAGCGCGATCAACCACGTCTTGAGCAGGGGCCGCGCGACGGGTTTCTTCTCGAACGTGGGAACGGCCCAGTTCCACGACGGCGCCGCAGGATCGGTGTTGGGTTGCGCCTCGCCGCGGTCCAAGTACTCGTTGGCGACGAAGATCTCGTTGGCTTCCCACGGCTCCCAGATGCCGATGCGCCCCAAGTTTCCAAAGAACAAGACAGCCGACACGAGCGCCACGATGACGAACGCGATACGGGTGCCGCGCACGCTGTTGAGCGCTTCTATCCAGCGAGGTTCAGACATTGGATTCAGGGGTTGGAATCGAGAAACAAGTAGCCACTGGCCAGATGCCCAATGACGTGGGTTTGAACGTAACCATCTTCGTCACGCGGGCGTGGACCCGTATCGTCCCAGTACCCTTCGGACAGGACGTCGCTGCGGATCAGAACCATGCCGGTTTCTTCGCCGCGCGCGCCGTCGATCTTGCAGACGTAACCTTGCACGGGGCGGCCGACCGAGTGGCGACGAACCGCGCCGGGACGCTCGATGTGCGAGATGCCGGTTTCAGGCAGGCCGAACATGCCGAGCACCTCGACACCGGCTTGGTGCAAGATGTCGTAAACATCGTCGGACGGTTGCAACCCAAGTGCGTCGCCGACCAAATAGATGCGCTTGGCTCGCCCGCCTAGGTCTTGGCGAATCGGTTCGTACAACACCTTGCGCGCCGCCTTTTCGCCCACGATCGACAACATGCGACCAAAACCAAACGCTTTGTCTTCGGCATTGTCGGTCATGAAACCGGGAGCCTTCTCGAGCCGCTCTTTCCATCGACGGGTCTGGCCCTCGATGTAGGCAGGTCCGGTGACCAAGACGGTCGGTTTCAGCAAACCAAGCGCGGCGTCTAGGTCTGCGACGCTCTCGGCGCCAACGATGGTGCGGCCCTGCAACAGGGCCGCGATCGTGACAAGGAAACCGTAGAACCAGCCGTTGTTGATGAGCACCGCGAGCTGGTCGGATTCCTCGAGCATGAGGTCGGCCCCAAGGTACTCGAGCATAACGGCGAGCTTGCCGCCTTGGAAGAAGGCGCCATGCGGGTCATCGCCAGGGTCGAACGGGAACAACACGATCGAGGGCAGCGTCGGGTCGAGCTCGTAAGTTCGTTTGCCCAGGTCGCTCATGGCACCGCGCTGCTGACGGTATTTGCCGCGTTCGAGCAACACGTCCGTGTCAAAGACACCGTCGAGCTTGTTCGCGACGAGCTTTTTGAGCGCGATGAATTTCAGGTGTTCTGGCAGGTTGCCTGACCCACGAATGGCCACGAGCGCGGCATCATCGGTGACCACAATCCATTCGGCGCCACATCGTGCGAGGCAGCGCAGGGACTCTTTGCGGTCGCGGTCCGACGGCAATGGCACCACACACCCGCCAACCATCCATGCGGCAAAGGCGAGGTCGATCCACTCTTGGCTGTTCTTGGCGATGAAACCGATGCGGGCGCCGGTCTCGAACCCGGCGTCGAGCAAACCGACGGCGAGCCGTTGCACCCGACGGGTCCATTCCCAGTAGGTTTCGGACGTCACGGCGTTCGCGCCATCGGGGCGGATGAAAGCCACGCGGTCTTTGTATTCGACCGTGAAGCGTGTCCAAAAGTGGGTTGGAAAGTTCCGCATGGGTTAGTACCCGCTGGTGCCTTTGCCGCCTGTGACAATCGCGACGGAGGACGAGCACCCAAGGCGGCTGGCGCCGGCCTTGAGCATGTTGGCGGCGTCTTCGTAGGTGCGCACACCGCCAGAGGCCTTGACGCCCATGTCTTTGCCGACGACCGCACGCATCAACGTGATGTCTTCGACCGTAGCGCCACCTGGGCCAAAGCCGGTCGACGTCTTGACGAACGCAGCGTTGGCGACCTTGGACAGGCCGCAGGCGACGATTTTTTCGTGTTCGGTCAACATGCCGGTTTCGAGGATGACTTTGACGACCTTGCCTGGCACGGCCTTGACCACGCGGGCGATGTCGTCGGTCACGAGCGCGTAATCACGCGACTTGAGCGCACCGATGTTGAGCACCATGTCGATCTCGTCGGCGCCACAACGCACGGCTTCGCGTGCTTCGAAGGCTTTGGAGGCCGGCGTGCCTGCACCCAGTGGGAATCCCACCACGGCGCACACTTTGACGCTGCTGCCGCTAAGGAACGATGCGGCCAAGCGAACGTTTGCCGAGTTCACACACACGCTAAAGAAGTTGTGCTTGCGCGCTTCTTCGCACAACGTCTGGATGGCTTCGCGGTCGACGTCTGGCTTGAGCA
Organism: bacterium; assembly: GCA_041390025.1. Lineage (GTDB taxonomy): Bacteria > Myxococcota_A > Bradymonadia > Bradymonadales > Bradymonadaceae > JBFFMO01. The sequence goes on along the minus strand of JAWKQR010000028.1, from coordinate 45,630 downwards.
AGGTGTGGTCGATGTAACGAGCGACCTCGGCCGTGCCTGGGATGATTTTGGGCGCCGCGTATGTAAACGCGCTCTGCGCCATCGGATTGAGCCCACACGACGAACAGCCTTCGACCGGCAGCGCACAGGTCATGCAGCCTGCCGCGTGAACCTTGCGACCGTCAGGACGCGCGTCAGGCAGGCCCGCAGGCGCTGCACCGGGGATCAATCGGTCGCGAACTCGTTCGGTGATGGCATCGACGAGAGCGTCGATGGTGCGGTCGTCCACGGGAACCTCGCTTGGAAATGCGAATCTGTAATACCCTTGCGGCTCTGAGGTGGCAAGTCACATGCGTTTGGCGCATGCGTTGGCTTGCCACGCAAACCTACGAAGCCGGCGGTCTTTGTTCGGCTACGCCGAATCGGGTCGGCAAGCTCCGGTTGCCGAATGGGCGAAGCCCACACAGACGTCCGATTTTCGACTACGCCGAATCGGGTCGGCTACGCCGAATCCGGCAATCTGGAGATCGGCAATGTTTAGACGCCGGCCCAACCCCAAAACCACGACAACGTTCGTGGTGTAGCCTTGCTCCACCTATGACAGGGGCGTCGCGATCGCTGGTTGCGTCGTGATGTGATTGATCGGTGCATTCGACCCGAAGGTCAGTATGGCTGCGGCGGTGGCGTTCTTGTGCAAAGTGCGTCACGATTTGGCACAGGTCGTGTAAGACCATCAGCCATCCTTGAATTCGCTGGAGAACGAATGAGCACTTTTTCTAAATTCGCGGGTGCGTTCATCGCGCTGATGGCTGTGGCGTTCTCGTCCAACGCCTTCGCGCAGGAGCCGACGTGGGCGATGCTCGATTTTGGGGTCCGAAACATCTCGGTCGATGACGCCGCGACGTTCCGCGACCTGTTGCAGACCGAGATTTCCAAACAGCGCGAGGTGCAATTCGTGCGGGCCGCTGTGGTCTGCGCCGACAAACGTTGCGCGGCCGAAGAGGGCAACAAGCTTGGGGCCGAGGCCACCGTCTACGGCAGCATCGCGGCGCTTGGTGAGAAGCTCATCGTCAACGTCGAGATCGTGGACAACGCCAACGGCAACATCGTGCGCTCCGAGCGAATGGGTGTGACCAAGATCGAGGAGCTCGACCTTGTCGCCGCACGGCTGGCCAAGGCCATCGCGACCAACCAGGAAGTCCGCGACACCGCCGAGCTTGGCCTGGTGACGACCGACGAATCCAAGGTCGAGACTCGCCGCCAAGGCTTTGGGGGCGTGGCGCTGGGCGTGGGGGCGATGACGCCGGTGACCGGTTACGCGACCGTGCCGCTGGGCGTCGCGATCGACGTCGCCTACTGGTACGAGGCCTCGAAGTTCGCGGTCGGCCCACGCGTCGGCGTGCGTTTTCAGGCCGACCCTAACGGTGAAGACCACTACATCGAGGTCCCGATGGACCTTGGTGCGTATTACATTTTCGGGTTGGGTGATTTCGCCCCATTCGTTGGGGGCGGAGCCGGACTGCGCTACATCACCGACACACGTCGGTCGACGATCCTGACCGGCAGCGTCATCCAAACCACACACGAGGCCGACCTGGACGACCAAGCATGGGGCCTTGGGACGTACGTTCGCGCGGGTGTGTTGTTGTTCCGCACGTACACGGTCCGCGTCTCGTTGACGGTGGATTACAACGTCGCGTGGATGAAGCTGCACGATGAGTTCGCCCAACAATCGCTGACCATGATGATCAACACCCACTTCTGAGGCTGCCATGAAACGTTCAACTCAATTGATGGCAATCGTTGTGGCGGTGTTCGGCGGCATCTGCGCCATCGGCTGCACGATCGACCCCGACCTCGATCCCTTCGACGACCTGTACACACCTGACCAGTGCACCGGCACCACGCCGGACCTAAACGGTACGTGGGAAATTACCGGGACCGGCAAGCGCTCGGAGTGCCGCCAAGACTTCCTCAACACCGACAAGTTCACGTTGTCGTCGGTCAAGATTCCGCTGGTTTACGACGCCGACACCGGCGAGTTGTCTGTGGGTAATCTGCAGGTCAATTCGAACTTCCAGGTCAAGAGCGCGGTCATCGACCGAGCCTGCGTGGAGTTCACCACCGTCGAGGGTGTGGGCGACCAGACGATCGAATACCGTTGGAAGGGCAGCGCCAAGTCCGACAACTTCCTTGAGGGCGAGTTTACGGGGCTTGGGCCGTCAGGCTGCGACACGGTCGGAAACTTTTCGATGTCGCGCTAAGCCGACGTTAGTTGTCGCCGTAGAAGCTTGGGAATGCAGCACCTTCAAGGTGCACATAAGAGGTGTTGCCGATGTCAAACGAGGTCAGCACGCCCACCCGCAACCAACAGTCGTCGGCCATCGCGGCCATCTCGACGTCTTTGTAGGTGATGTTGGCGTCGTAGCTGTACTCCAGCGCATCCGTGCACGTCCAAACCTCGGGCATATCGGCTGACGTCTTGATCGTGATGGGCAGAATCGTCCAGTGCCGGCCGTCAATGGTCGTCTGGTCGAAGAACAGCGCGAGACCGCCCGGAACAGCCACGAGCTCGATGAAATTGACCCCCGGGCCCGTATCGACGGTGGTGAACGGCCCCGCCGACACGTCTACAATGTTAGCTGCCGATACGCTCAACAGATAACTCTGAAGTTCGATGCCCGAGTCTGTTTTGACGGCTAGGACGTAGTGGTTGTCCGCAACGTGCACGAACGCCGTCGAACCCAGCTGTTGGTCACTCACCAGCGACACTGGAGGAGCGTCGGTTTCCGTGTTTCTCACCAAGAAGAGTCCGCTGTCGCCGCCGAGGTAACCCAAAAAGTCCCCGCTCGTGGACTCGACGTGCGTCGGCGTTGTGGGAAGGATGGCGTAGTCTGTGGTCGCGAGTCGTGAGAGCACAACGCCCATTGTGTAACTTGCTGAGGTAAAGCCATCGCCTGAAAACACCATGAGCTCGGGGTTGGCTTGGCTTGCATTGAAGGGGTTGTATCCACCCGCGTACGCCAAACCAAAAGGATCTTCGGGACATTCATCCGAGCCGACGGTCTGCGGACTTCCCATGAAAGGTGAAGTGTTCATCTCAAGAGCGCAGGGGTTGGTGGACTGAATCTGTGCCAACCAGGGCTCGTCCTTGTCGTTGGAAAAGAGCACGAGCTCCGAGCTCGACCCATCCAAGTACCCGGCGAGGAGTCCTGACGCGGCGTCGGTGAAATCTACATCCCCGCTGAAAGTGTCCAACGTGACGCTCCCCGCCAAACCAACGCCCGCCGTCCATAAACCCCGAAAGTTATCGCCATCGGCCACCAACGAGACATTTCGGACCTGAGCCATGTTGATCGACCGGGCCCCCGTAAAGAACCGAGTGGGTTCGGAAGGTGTGCAACCGAGCGATGGCTGGAAGCCGCCATGTGCGTTCGACAACGGAACATAAGTCGCGCCTGCCATCGCAGTCTCGTGGCAATTCAGCGTCACCTTTCGGCCAAGCTCGCCGTTCGTCGTGTTATTGGTCTCGTTGTTGGTCGCGTTGTTTGTCGTGTTGTTGGTCGCGTTGTTTGTCGTGTTGTTGGTCGCGTTGTTTGTCGTGTTGTTGGTCGTGTTGTTTGTCGTGTTGTTGGTCGTGTTGTTTGTCGCGTTGTTTGTCGTGTTGTTGGTCGTGTTGTTGGATGAGTTGTTGGTGTTGGATGTTTCGACGTTGGCGATGTCTCCAAAGGTGTTGCACCCCACAAGGAACATCGCCAAGGAGGCAAGATGTGGCGCGGTCGTTTTCATGTCATCTCGCTCCAAGAACCAACGCATTCACGGGCTGAAGTAGAAGTTGGGGAAGTCCGCACCTTCAAGGTGCACGTAGGAGGGGTTGCCGATGTTAAACGACGTTAACACTGCAGCGCGAATGCCGCAGTTGCCTACCTTCGATACCGCCATGTCGACATCGTTGTAGTCGATCGATGCAGGGTACTCGTAGCGCAACGCCACCTGACAATCCAACGTTTCGCCATCCGTGGACGACGTCCTGACCCGAATGGGGATCATCGTCCATGAGCCGTCTTGGTCTACGAAGAGCACCAGCCCGCCATCCACGACCGCCATATCCAGGTAACGCACATTGCTTCCGGTTGGAACGTTCCAAATCGCCCCCGTCTCGGTCCATATCTCGGCCGTGCCATCGTCGATGCCGGCTTGGATCAGCGTGATCGAAACGTGATCTTGCTCGATGGACGCGAGCGCATAGTGCTCGTTTGCAAGGTGAACGAGCGCCACCGTGCCCGGTTCCCGTTGGTCCAATAGGGGCAGCGGTGCCTGGTCGCTCAACACGCCCCGCAGGTGGAAGTCCTGTGCTTGGTCAAGGAAACCGATGAACCGACCGCTTGTAGGTTCAATGTACGGGTTCGGCAGCACCAATAGGTTTGGCAGGGTTCCGGTCGCGTTTTGTCCTATCGCATCTTCGCCAATGTCGTACGTGATCGAGTTCGAGCCGCTAAACAACACCAAGTGTGACTCGTGAGAACCGCTCGGATGGAACGGGTTATAACCGCCGGCGTAGGTCAATCCATGAGGATCTGCCGGGCAATCGTCGACGGTGAGTTGGCGTGTTCCGAGGTCCGCCGCCTCGGGGGTCATGTCGATGGCCAGCCCGCATAGGTTCGCGTCGAGGTGTGCGAGGGAAAACAAATTCTCGGCCGTCGGGATAAGGACGACTTCCGTTGCATTGGGCCCGACAGAACCCAAGGTGAGTGATTCAACTTTGCCGCCTGACTCGATCGTCTGGATACCAGAGTCCGATGACCAGACGCCTCGGAATCCATCGCCGGTCGTGACCAGCGACAGATTCTGGGCAGGATGGGTCACATCTTTGACCCCAAACGAAAAACGTCTGGGGTCAGCGGCCACGCAATTCGTGCCGTTAAATCCACCGTAGTCGGATGTAAGCGGAACGTAGTTTGATGATACCGGTGCCTCACGGTCGCAGTTAATCGTCACCAGTCGGACAGGCCCACCCGTGGTGTTGTTCGTCGCGTTGTTCGTCGCGTTGTTGGAACCGTTGGTCGCGTTGTTTGAACCGTTGGTCGTGTTGTTGGTGTTGTTCGTCGCGTTGTTGGTGTTGTTCGTTGCGTTGTTGGAACCGTTGCTCGCGTTGTTGGTGTTGTTCGTCGCGTTGTTGGTGTTGCTCGTCGCGTTGTTGGTGCCCGGCGCGGCCTCCTCGAGGTCGGAAAACGTGTTGCACGCCGTGCAAGCCATGGCGAGGAGCGCGGCACCGAGAAGGGTTGCTCGTGAAATCATGTGTCGTTCCCGCAATCTTGGAGATTTGCCAAAGGTTGTGATCTGACGCCAAATCGGCTCGTTTTTCAAACGGCTTTATAAACTGACATCATACCGAAGCCAAAGGCTGTACGTGAGCCCGGAACAGGCAATACGTCTGCAACACAGAGTCTCGGCTTCGCCGAGCCGCAATCTGGAGATTGCCGCCCCATTTAACCCTGGCCCTTAGTAACCAATCCGGAAGATGGCGTCGCCACGATTGACCAACGGCGACGTGCCATGCGAGAGCACCAACCCACCGATGGGCGCACGAATCTTGAAGGTCTCGTGGCCAAGCGGGTCGCTGATGGCGGCAAGTCGGTCTTGTTTTTCGACGGAGTGCCCGCTGTTGACGCCAGGCCGAAACGCACCAGCACGACGTGCCCGAACCCATTTCATGTTCTCGATGACGACCGACGGCATGGCCTCGGGGGCTTCGTCGATCATGTCCAGCTTCTTGAGCACCCGGAGCACACCGTCGGTGCCATGGCGGATGCTGTCGGCATCAAACCGCATCGCTTCGCCGCCCTCAAACAGCACCACCGGCACGCCTACTCCAGCCGCCGCGTGGCGCAGGGTGCCGTCTTTGGATGGGCTGTGCAGCATGACCGGCGCGCCAAAGGCTTGGCCAAGCTCCAACGATTTGACGTCGTTGGGGTCACACCATGCCTGCGGCAGGTTGTAGCGGCCAAGGGGGCCCGTGTGCAGGTCGATGCCGGCGTCGCATTTCGCGACAATCTCGGTCATCAACACGTGGGCCAATCGCGCCGCTTGAGACCCGCGGGCGGTGCCCGGAAATGAGCGATTGAGGTCGCGACGGTCGGGAAGATAACGTGACCGAAAGATGAAGCCGAACACGTTGACCACGGGAACAAGCAGGACGGTGCCACGTAAGGACCTGGGGTCCAAGGCGCGCTTGATCTGCCGCACGATCTCAAAACCATTGACCTCGTCGCCGTGCACACATCCTGTCACAAACACCGTTGGGCCGTCGGCCTCACCGCGAACCGCCTGCACGTTCATGAACACTTCGGTCTGTTCGGCAAGGCGGCCTACGAATATGTCCACCGAGCTCGCCGCGCCGGCGACGATCTTCTGATTGGAAATGACGAGGTCTGCCATGGAACTCCTTCGGGCGTGCTGGTGGCCTTTTACAGGCGCTACAACAAATTCACACTTCCGAAATTTCCAACGTTCGTTTGGCGAAGCCCAAGGTAGGTTGGAAGCCGCCGCTCCACTTGGGTCGGCAACCTCCGGTTGCCGATGGGCGAAGCCCAGAGAGACGTTCTGCGTTGTTGTTCGTCTATCGTCGAATCCGGCAACCGGAGGTTGCCGGCTCGAGACTATCGAATCCGGCAACCGGAGGTTGCCCGAGACTATCGACCGCAACCGGAGGTTGCCGGCCCGAGATTATCGAATCCGGCAACCGGAGGTTGCCGGCCCGAGACTATCGAATCCGGCAACCGGAGGTTGCCGGCCCGAGACTAGAACGACCGAATCCGGCGACCAGCCTAGGATTAGAACGTCATCACGGAAAACAGGTCGGCCCTCTGGTCCGTCCAGACGTCGACGCGGGCTGGTGGAGCGGCCCAACGTGGGTCCGTCGCCAATCCGCCAAGAGCCTCGACGGTGGGCGCCATGACAAAGCCGCGCGTGGGTTCGAGCGGTACGCCGGGCAACGGATTCGGCACATGGTTTTGCACACGCCACTGCCAACCCATCTGGTCCGCGATCGCGGCCAACATGGGGGTCATGTCCACAAACCTGCTGGAAATGTGAAACACGATGAGGCCGTCGGGGGTCATCTTCTGGGCATAAACCTCGATGGCTTCGCGCGTAAACAGGTGGACCGGCAAAGCATCCGACCCAAACACATCCACGACCATCAGCCCAAACCGGCCGGCGGGTTCGGCCGCGACCATCAACCTGCCGTCGCCCATCACAATGTCGGCCGGGCAGTCGCGCAGGAACGTGAACAGCGACGGATCGGTGGCCAAGGTCTGCACAACGGGGTCGATCTCGTAAAACACGACGTGTTCCCCGGGTGCAGCCATGCAGGCAAGGCCGCCAGACCCAAGGCCCAACGCGGCGACCTCAAAGTTCTGTTTTCGTGCCGTGACCGACTTCCACGCCTGCCCGATGGGTGAGCCTGGATAGTGGTAGGGCACCATCCACCGACTGTACTTGGGATTCTGCGACTGCCCACCGTGGTTGGTCGTGCCGTGGTAAAGCAGGTGGACGTTGTTCTGGGTGTCGTGCACGACGGTGCTCACCCCAAAGTAACCTCGGTCTTCGAACAAAACCTCGCGGCTGTGCTGGCTGACCGCCACCCACAGCACGACAAACGTCACCGGCACACCAAAGCGTAAAACCGCCGGTCGCCAAAAGATGCCCGCCAGAACGACCGGTACCAACGCCGCAAAAAACGTGGTGCTCATCGAGGGGTCGTGCGAAAAAACCATCCACGTCCAAGACCCCACCAACAGCATCGCCCCCAGCGCAAATGCGGCTTTTCGGCGCCCAAACGCCGCCAGCGGCAACGTCGCCACCGACGCGACCAACACGACCGGGTACTCCACAACGTTGTTAAAGAGCGCAGGCGCCACGATGGCGTTGAACAACCCGCCGAGGACGCCACCGACGGACATGATCAGGTAGAACTCCGTCAGGTGCGAAGCGTGGGTTTGGTGCGATTGAGCTCACCGTGAAACGCCATACACGCGGCGAAAAAGACCACCAAATGCGCGAGCGCAACCCCAACAATGGGCGTCGAAACCCGCGTGATAAGCATGGGGATCAGCGCGACGACGCCGATGGGAAACCACGCCACGATAGGAGCATGCGGGGGGTGACGATGCGAAAACGCCAAGACAAACGAAAGGATGTACAGCGCCAACGGCACCACCCACAGCATCGGCACCGCGGCCACATCCAGGGTCAACGCCATCGTGACGCCAAGCAGCAGGCTTGACGGCACAAACGCCATCACAAGCCATCGAAGCCGCAAACCCCAACTCGGAGCCGGAGTCGGTTCAGAAATCGCGTCTGCGGGCATCTGACGCGTCCAAGCGGCCCCTAGACACGCGGCGACAAGCACCGCCAGCAAACCGAACACCCACCCGTGGGCCAGAGATTGCTCATGCAGGCTCAGCGTGCGCTCGATCACCAGTGGATACGCCAACAGCGCGAGTAAACTGCCCGCGTTCGACGACGCGTAGAGTGGATAGGGATTGTGTGCGCGCGCATGGTCGGTGGTCGAAAACCATCGCTGCAGCAGCGGGGCCGTGGTGCTGTTGACCACAAACGGCAACCCAACCGAGGTCGTCAGGGCGACCAGCAGCGGCCACGTCGGCGAGGCGCTCCACTGGCTCGACATCGAGACCGTCACGGGGATGAAGGCAAAGGCAGCGCCCATCAAGAGCAGGTGCAACACCCCTTGTTTTTTGACGTCCAGCCACTTGGACGTGACGTGCGTGTAGCCGTACCCAAGCAACAGCGCCGCCTGGAAGAACAGCATGCACGTGTTCCAAACGGCGGGAGTGCCTCCCATGACCGGGAGCAAGACTTTGCCGACGTGGGGTTGAACCGAGAACAGCAACAGCGCGCTGACAAACACCGCGAGTGTGTAGAGCAGCAGCATGAAGCGCTCGTCAGTTGGAGTTGGCTTCACCCGGCGAGGCGATCACGATCTCTTTGAAGCCATCGTTGACGTTGGCGCCACCTTGCGCGAGTTGGCATCGCTGCCAGCTTGTGCGCGCCGTGCCTGGCGCGTAGACGCCATTGACCTTCAGCCGCTCCATGGAATACCCCTTGGTCGGCGTCCCGATCACGCGCCCGCCGGCAAACGGCGCGCCCGAGTCGCCGATCGCATCAATCGTTCGACCGCTAGCATCCACCAGCTCGAGGTACATCGACGAGTTGGGCAGATTCAGGCGTGGCATGCGGGGGTCATTGGGGATGTTCACCACGAAGTTCGCGTTCTTAAACGCTTGCACACCCGATTGGCTCTCAGAGTCCGAATACGTCTCGAGGTTGTGGTCGACGACCAAGAAGTACTGCCCAGGCAAAATGACCGTTCCGGGCGTGAAGCCCATCTTGAAGTCAAAGCCGTTGGTCAGCGTCCACAACGACAGGTCAATGGGTTGGTTGGTCGTGTTGTGGATCTCGAAAAACTCGTCGTTGTCCAAGAAGTCACGGCTGCCCGTGTGGTCGGTGGGGTCGATCAGGCCGTTGTATCCATCCCAATACACCTCGGTGATGACCACATCACCCGGTTTGACGTCCTTGGTGCAAAGCGGAAGCTCGGTGGTCGCGTACCCTTCCGAGTAATTGCAGACCGCTTGGTCGAGCGCTTTCCCGCCACCCCACATTTTCTCGAATTCGCGGTAGTACTCGTCGGTGATGCGTTGTCCGTGCAGGATCAACATGGTCTCGTCGTTCGCGATCGTCGCCGCGCTCGACCAGTTGAAGCTGCCGGTGATCACGCGTGGCTGCGCGCCGAACTTGTCGATCATCATCGTTTTCGAGTGGAGACGACCGCCGCCCGCTTGGTAGTCGCCAGGCAGGCGCGAGTTCTCGTTGGCATCCATGCGCATAGGAACACCACCACCCACCATGCGGTAGACCTCGTGGTAGAGGTAGTTCCCATAAACCTGCGAACGGTCCAGCACGCCTGCGACCTTCTTGGGCTGCATTGGGGCACCGTCGATCGTCACAGGAGGCAAATCCGACAGACCCTGCGCGGCATTGAACTCTTGGAACTCGCGGTGTTTGGTCACAAAACGTGATCCAATCTGGTCCTTCGTAAACGCGAAGATCGTAAACTCGATGTCGCTCTCGGCGGCCTCGACGTTTTCCAAAATCCGGCCCATCGCGTCGTCTTGGGGCGAGAAATAAACCTCGACCTCGGTGTCGCCGACCTGGAAGGTGTTCGGGTCGTTCAACCGCTGTTTGGCGGTCGAGAACTTTCCGTCGAACATCTGCTGGAATTCGTTGTTGTACTTCGCCGCGACGCCTGGGTGATTGATGATCACCCAATTGTTGTTGTTGCGGTCAAAGCCGGTGGTGGTGATGTTGCCGGTTCCCACGAACACGACTTGTTTATCCACAACAAAAAACTTGTTGTGCATGATGTGCCACTGGTTCCCAACCTGCAGCGGGATGTGGTGTTTCTGGATCTCGGCGTAGCCGCTCTCGCCGCCAAAGAAGTGTTTGGCGTCGCCGGCGATTCGCACGTCCACACCGCGCAGATACGCACGCACCACCGCGTTGTAGACGTCGCGGTTCGAGAAGCCATACGTGCATACGTCGATGGATTCTTTGGCTGAATCCAGCGTTTCAACCAGCAGCGCCTCGGCTTCGAGATCCCGCTGATTCTGCTGACGTCCACCGGGTGCGTTGAACAAGGCGTAGACGCGCGGTTCCGAAAACAGATCCAACAGGTCGTTGCCCGGGTCGTTGCAGGCCGTGGTGGTCACAGCCATCGAGAGCATCAAGAGGACAGTTGACCGTTTCATCAGTTGGCCCCCGTTGAGCTTGCGTAGGTGTCCTCAAACAGTCGAATCACGCCGTCAAGCGGCGCGTTTTCTTGGTTTGGGTAGGCGGTCAATGACCACATCACACCGTCGGCGAAATAATCCGATTGGTAGACTTCCACTTCGTCGTTAGGCTCCGCCACGAAGATCGAGAATGGCGCCGTACGCCACAGCGGATGGCTTGCGATGTGCGCGCGCCGCGTCTCAACCTCACCCAAACGATTGGGCTGCGAGTCGATGATGACCACAGTGGGCAGGTAACCCACGCTCGCCGGGGCATAACGCACCCCAAGTGCGGTCAGCGCACCGACGGTGTCAGGATCCTGTGCCGCTTGGTTGACCACAATCTTGACGTCGAAGTTGTTGTTTTTCTTGTATTCGAGCGCGTCGATCATGAAGTTCTCGGACAGGCTGTTCGTCATGATGAACACCGACGCCCGAGCTTTGTAGATCTCGTCGATCACGGTTTTGGTCACGCGGTCTTGGGGGCTAAATCGCAGGTGGAATTCCCCAAACTCGGTCAGATACACGGGCTCGAATTGCACACCGGATTTTACCGGCCCGTTGTAGATGTCGACCGTGATCGCAAAAACGTTCGAGAACAGCTGGTTGAATTCCCGTCGAAACGACTCCTGCATCTGTTCGCCGTCCATGCGGAAGGCCAGCGGGATCGTGGTCGTGCCGTCGAACGGCGACGCAAAGTTCCAAACAACCAAGTCCCCGAGCATGATGAACGTGTGCGACATGACGTTGTAGGCCCCCGGTCGCACCATCTCGCCGCCCGAAAGCGGTTCGAAGGGGGTGCTCGCTGGGCAGATCACCTTGTCGCCACGTGACGAGAACCCGCAGTTCTCCAAAATTGGCGAAATCGTGGGGTCGGGCAGGTAGCGCAGCTCACCGTCCCCAAACGTGATGGGAATCCCGGCGGCCTGCAAAATGGCAAAACCTGAATCGTCGGCGTGGTCCACGTCGGCGACGATCTTGACGTCGGCGCCGTTGTTCTTGGCCGCCACAAACGCATTGGCCAACTCGTCATCGGTCAGTCGCTGCAACGCGGCGTGAACCTTTTGGGTCTCGCCGCGGATGTCCGAGATCAACCGTGCGCGAGAATTGGCGGCCTGATTCAGAAAAAACGTCGATTTGACGTTCAGCGCCGACTGGTAGGAGGGTTCCTCGGTCGAACACGAGAACGCCGAAACGATGGCCAACAGAAGGATGAGCTTTTTCATTCGAAGTTCCCCGCTGCGGCTGCGCCCGAATAGTCAGGACTGTTGGCTTCGCCGGGACTCGCGAGCGTGCGCTGTCGGAAGCCCTCGGCCACCGAGGGTGGTGCGGTGTTGGCCGAGTACGAATGCCAGTTGATTGGGGCTCCACCACCGTTGGCGAAGATCAGCTGCGCGCGTTCCATCGACCGCACGGTCACAAGGTCAAAACCACCGGCAAACACCGGAAGGTCGCGGGAGCCCGCACCTTCCATCAGCTTTTGGTCACAGTCGCGAAGCTCGAGCTCCACAAATTTCTTACCGAGCTCAAGGTCGTCGATGAACACGTCGGCGACGTCTTTGAACGCGCCATCACGTTTCTTTGCGATGACAAAGTAGCCGTTGGCCGCCATAGGCGCCTCAACGGTTGGGATGAGGTAACCACGGTCAGGCACGTACCCATCGGTGTCGCCGTAGACGTTCAAACGCCAGTTCGACACGTTGATGGGGCGCGGATGACGGTTCCAAAGCTCAATGAAGATATCGTCTGCATCGAAGGTGCCGTCGTCACGAACGCTGCCGGCAAAGTTGATCTCGTTGATCATCATGTTGCCGCGCTCGCCCGATGAGCACTCCCCGTCTTGCTGCCACCGGTAGACCGGTTGACTGTCGGGGATGCCCGGGTCGGAGTTGTCGCATCCCGCCGCGACGGCCATCAAGGCCATGACGAGCGAGAGCACGTGTTTACGTCGTCGCATCAGCAACCTCAAAAGTAGATGGACGAACCAACCGAGACGGCCCAGAAGTTGACCGGAGCTTTGCTGCCGAGTGCCGTGCCGGCGCGCCGGTCGATCTCGATCTTGTAGAAGTCGCCGGGAAGGAACAGCGCACCCTGAGTCCAGAACGACAGCAACTCGTTGGGGCGGAAGCCGAGGCGTCCGTCGATCTCCATGCCGAGCGTCTTCCCGAAGCGCTCTTGCGCCCGCAGGTCGAACTCGTCGTAACCAAAGGGCAACTGTGTGCCGGCCGAGACGACGCGGCTCTGGTCGAGGTTGCTCGAGGATGTGTCCGCGAAATAGTAGAAGTCGAAGTCGACGTCGAGCTTCTTGATGAGCTCGGCGCCCACGCCCGCGTGCAACACCATCGTGCCGGCTTTGCGCTCGCGGTCGTTGACGTCTTCGTCGATGCCGCCCGTCGACACGTAGGCCGATGGATGCCAGCCCGCGATGCGGTCCGCGGCAAGCCCACCGGCTTGGTTGCCCTTGAAGCTGACGAAGCCGTGGTTGAACTGGATGCCTTCGTCGCCCGTGTACTGCCCGCCGTCGGCCATGAAGAACTGGATGCGCCCACGCAAGCCGAAGTTCGGGGTCAGCGTGGCCTCAGGGACAACCGCCGCGCCAAACGCGTTGCCGTTGGTCTTGACGTCGTACAATCCGAGGTTGGTCGCCTTGCGATCCAAACCGCCCGAGTGCGCGAATTCACCGTAAGCAAGCAGCTTGAAGCTGTCGTTGGCGATTTCGTACCCGATGCGGGTGCCGGCCATCCACGTGTAGTCGTTGTCGGGGATGTTGCCGTGTGCCCCGCCAAACGTGCGGTCGGAACCGGTGCCGTAGGGGCCGGTGCCGCCGATGTCGGCGTAGAAGCCAAATCCGCGGAGCTGAAGGCCCTTGATGAGCTCAGTGTTTTCGTAAATTCCGCCCATTCGGTAGGTCTGCGTGTCCCCGTCGTAACGTGCTGCCGACGTCGAGATGGGCTCGCCGATGCTGTTGATGGCGGCCCCAACGTTCAGGTCGTCTGGACGCAACGCCGACGAGTAAACGTCGATGGGCAAAACGCGAAACGTGCCGGCTTTGTTCAGGTCGACCTTCAACACCACGCCGTCGATGACGTCGTCGAAGAAGAAGTCCCGAGCTGCACCGCCGATTTCGAAGGGCTGGCGGCCAATGACAAGGTCTACTTCCACGGCACCGTTGTCGATGGGCTCCCAGTCGACAAAGAGTTGGTCGACATAGAGGAATCCTCCAAAAGCGTTCGTGCCGCCGACCTTGTCGCCACCCCAAAGGCCGGCGTGGGACATCGAGAATCCAATCTCGATGTCGTCGAGGACTTCGTACTCCATGCTCGCCGACACCCGTGTCGAGAACACGTCGGAGCGGTCGTCCGAGTCGTAGATGTCCACCCACGCTTCAGGATTGGCCGGGTTGTAGTCGCGGAAGTCGAGGTTGTCGGTACCGACGTACTCGCTGCTGACCCCAAAATGCGCCTTGAAACGCTCTTCCTCGACTTCGGGTGGCATCGCAATGGGCGCTGCCTGTTCGGCGATGTCGGCCGAGACGGGTTGCTCAACTGCGGCGGCCTGGATGGGCATGCGCGGCGGTTCAGGCTGTTCTGCCGGAGGTGTCGACACAGCCGGTTCGATGGGCTCATCCACAGCTTGGGCGAACGAAACAGTGGGAAAGAAGCCTACGAGTGCAGCCGTAGCCAACGCACGTCGGATCGGGGTGAAACGAGAACGCAAGTTCATGACAGACCTAGATCAATCGAGGAATTTAAGTTGTCCAAAGCGCAGCACGAGCAGCTTCAGTCCGAACGAGTTCACAACAGGACCGGTGACTTCGAGTTTGTCGCCGGCTTTGATGATACGGGGTTGGCGCTGGCCAATTTCTCTGTCGAGCGAGACCAACCAGTAGCCTCCCTCGCGCTCGCACACACCGGTCTGGGCCGATTGGGTGGCGAACACACAGGTCTCAGACAGGCAGTCGTTGTTCGATTTGCAGACCTTGGCGCACGCTTCAGGAGACGTGTCGTCAAGTCCGACGAGGCACATCTCATTAAAGTTGGTGTTGGTGGGAACACCCGCGACCTTACCCACGACACGGCCGACGCGGCCAACGTCGCCAACCTCCAACGGTCGGTTGATGGTCTGGTAGGGTACGCCGTAATCGCGCTCGACGATCTCTTGTTCGTCTGACACCAAGATTGCTTTGGTGTCGAAGTACTTCATGAGGCCACGCACGCGCAGACGCACGCGGTCTCCCATGTTGAAGTCTTCGACGCGTGACTCCTTGAGCACCAAGATCCCGTTGGATTGGTCCTGAAGAAAATAGCTGCCGTAGAATCGCTCATCGGACCCACAGAAAGAAACCTTCTGAAAGTAACGCGGCTGAAGCGTGACGATGCCTTCGATGTAGGTTGGCAGCTCGGCGACGGTCTCGACCTCGTTCCCGCGCGCGTCACAATTGTCGGCTTGTGGGAATGGTGAATCCGCGGACATCCCGTACCACACACTGGCGTTGGGGATCAGTCCGTTGAGGACGTCGTCGATCGACGTGTCCCCTTGGAAATCAAGAGGTTGGTCGATGAACTTGACCGATTCCTGAACATAGCGAGTGGTGCCCTCACCAAAGCTCGCCGCGATTTCGGCCGGGGTGGCTGGATCGGCCTCGGCACCGCAGCCGGTTGCGAGGTTCAGGGCCACAAGACTGACGAGGCCGAGACGTTGCAGAAGATGATGCATGCTTGCCAAAGCGCGAAAGGTACGAAAGTCAGGACAAAAAAATGCCGGCAGTGACCTGCCGGCGCGAGACTTAGCGTTGTTCGAACGCCCAATCGAAGTTGACCTGGTCAACTTGGATCGTCTTCTCGCCCGTCGCCAAAGGTCCGGGGAAGCCCGAAGCTGGACCCGTGAAGGTCAAGCAATCGCCTTGTTCGATGAACTGCGACTTGGTGCGGAAGATCGTCGTCTTGTCGCCGTGGGCCAGCGTGAAGCAGTTGTTGTCGCCGCCGCACGGCATGCCGGCATCGGTGATCGTGCCGAACACGCGGACATTCTTGTCGAAGTCGTCGATCGTGATGTCTGTCCCGGTCGCCTCACGGTACGGAACGGCGTTGCCTTCGCTGTCGACGACCAAGCTGTCCAACACCGCAATCTGAGGGATCCCACCGAAATTCTGCAGCTCGGTGATGTGGAAGCTGACCTTCTGGCCAACCTTGATCACCGTGTCTTGGGGGACCGCCGCATCCAAACGCACGCGGATGGCGGTGTTTTGGTCCTGCAACCAGAAGGTCTTGTTGGCGAACGCATCAAACGTTGTCGCCGTGACCAGGGCACCCGTGACCTGAAGGTCAACCGTGACACGACCTTCGTTGACGTCGGCGGTGTCCATGTTGTCCTCGGTCAGCGGCGTCGCATCGTAAGCGGCCTGCAAGCCCGCGTCGAAATCAAGCGTGCCGTTGGCGTCGGGTGCGCCCCCGGAGTGCTCGCCTTCGGCGCCGATCTGACCGTAGAAATTCTCGAGCAACAGACACTGCACCGGCGTGGTGTTGTTGTTCGTCGTGGTCGTGTTGTTATTGGTCGACGTGGTGTTGTTGTTCGTCGACGTCGTGTTGTTGTTCGTCGACGTCGTGTTGTTGTTCGTCGACGTCGTGTTGTTGTTCGTCTGCGTGTTGTTCGCGTTGTTCGACGATTTGCTTGGGTCGGTCTCATCACCGCAGGCTGCCGCCATGGCGACGAGGAGCGAAAGAAGAAGGGTGTTGATGGTACGTGTCGACATGGGTTTCAACCTCAATTTCTGTTCCGCGTAGCCAACCCAGCGGGTTAACGACAAATTTGAACGATTTAGTTTTGCCTCAATCAGGCGCGCGGATTCGTATCATTTTCCGAAACGGCGTTCAATAGACGGAGTTCGATCGTCGACCGGTTCCTCAGGCCCACGTAGTGCCGATTTTCCCAAAACTGAGGAATCTTCACACAAACGCCATATTGCCGTGCCGCCGACACCGCGCACAAAACGATCGTGACTCGTTTGGCGCATTTGTGTTACGTCTTCGCGAGGACGGGCGTGTTGACTTTCACCACGCTACAGCCGGGCAAAAGCCATGAAAAACGACACCCATTCCAATGCTTCTCGATTTGCGATGGCGCTTGTTTGTATCGCCGCTCTTGGCGCGATTGCGTGCGGCGACGAACAGGCAGCCAAGGATTCCGAGAAGACCCTGGGTCTGGGCAGCGGTGAGAGCGGTCGCGCGCGCACCGGTGACCTGACACGGAAAGGTTTTGTGGTCGAAGAGCTCGACCTCAACGCCGACAAGAAATCCGATCAGTGGGTGATTAAAGACGCCGCGACCATCGTGCGTTACGAGCGAGACATGAACTTCGACGGCAAGGTCGATGTCTGGCAGTACCCTGATGCCTCCGGCGCGATTATCGAAGAAGAAATGGACTTTGATTATGACGGTCGCGTCGATCTCGTGGTGTTCTACGAGGCAGGCATCGCCGTCAAGAAGTTCATGTCGGTGGATTTCGCGGGAATTCTGACCATCGCAAAGTACTATGACAACGCGGGAGAGCTGCTTCGTGTCGAGCGAGACGAAGACGCCAACGGAACCGCAGACATCTTTGAGTACTACGAGAAAAAACGTCGTGTCCGCATTGGATGGGACGAGAACGGAGATGGCGCCCCGGACCGATTCGATACGTTGGATTAGCTTCGGTCTGCGTCCCCACACGCTGTTTTAGGGGCCGAGTGCCATGTTGAAATACGAGAATATCTTTGTGCCCGTTGATCTGTCAGCGGCAGCCAACCATGCGCTGAAAACGGCGCGTACCCTGTTGAGCCCCGGTGGAACCGTTCACGTCGCCCACGTCGTGGAATCGCTGCCGTTGCACGTCAAGCAGGTCCTGTTTCCCTATGCGCCGCTTGGGGAAGACGAGCCCGAGTTCGAGTGGGAAGCGATCGAGTCTGCCCGTGATCGCGTGCAAGCGATCCATAAGTGCGAGGCTGACATGCACGTGGGTGAGCCCCGCGTCATCATTCCTCAGCTCATCCATCGCAACGCGGCCGAACTGATCGTCATGGGCACGTTTGGCACCGGCACACCTTTCCCAGACGCGCTTGGGTCGGTCACCGAACGCGTGTTGCGCGCCGCTCGCCAACCCGTGTTGATCACCCGTGAACAGCACCGCAAACCGATTAAGTCGGTGTTGGTGGCCTCGGATTTGAGCATCCCATCGTCGTCCGTGGTCGAAGCCGGGCTCGCCGCGGCCCTCGCCACCGAGGGGGCGATCGAGACCATGCATGTGTTGCCCGACCCGCTCAGCGATGACCTGCACGGATTCTTACGCAGCCAGATCAAGTTCGACCAAAAACAGGCAGTCTCGCGCAACCGTGACAAGATCGACGCCTTGTTCGAGCGCATGGTGGAGGCCATCGATGTGCCGCACCCGATGCGGGACCAGATCGGGCGAATGCTCGGGAAACGTCGCATTCACGCCGGCGATCCCGCCTCCGAGATTCTTGAGCGCGCCGACAAAGACGACGTGGATCTCATCGTAGTCGGCACCCAGCGGCCCGACCCCAGTGGGCGGATCCGAATCGGTTCGGTCGCCACGAAGATTGCGCGCCGCGCCAATTGCCACGTGCTCGTGGTTCCCATCGCAGCGGCACCGCAGGAAGAGCAAGACGCATGACGCGGTTTGAACCGACCTCCGCCAACACCATCGAGTTTTGGCGCCGCATGCAGCAAAGCTTCGGCACCCGCGTGGTGCAGAAACCCGACAGTCCCTTAATGAAAGCCGCGGGGCATGGCCTGCAGCTGATCCGGATCATGACCTACGACGTGTTCATGAAGCAGTACACGACCGTGATCCACAACACGATCTATCCTTGGTTTACGGTCGGCGACGGCGATCCCGATCACCTGTGGCGCCAGATCGAAGTCTGCATTCACGAGCACCAGCATGTGGTGCAGTTTCGCCGCATGGGGATGCCGCTCTATGCCTTGGCCTACGGTGGTAGTACGCGCAAACGGGCGTTGCTTGAGGCAGAAGCCTACTGCTGCAACCTCGAGATGCGGCACTGGCGTACAGGTGAATTCATCCCCACACAAGGGCTCGCGGATCTGCTCTACAGCTATGGCTGCAACGCGGCGGATGTCGAGGCTGCGCGCGAGGTTTACGAGGCCTGCCACATGCGCTTGCAGGCCGAAGAGTACCGAGCCGAGGCAACCCTGCTTGGCATCCAGATCCTTTCCGAGTTAAACGAATCCTGTTAGGTTCGCCCGCTTCAAGGAGACCACGATGAGCCAAAGAGATTATCGCACCGAAGACTTCGACCTCGTCGATCTCTACATCACCTACAACCCCATCGAGGCGCAGGTGATCAAAGACATGCTCGACGACAATGACATCGCGAACTTTATTCGTGGGATGGAGGTGTCGCAGTTCCCAACGAACGCCGGCAACATGGCTCAGGTCCGCATCGTCGTTGAATCGGACAAACTTGCGGCCGCCGTGACCGTCATCGAAGACGCGATCGAGGCGAACGCGATTACGTCGGAAGGTCGCTTTATTTATGAGGAATCCTGATTTCAGGATCGTTTTCGCAACTTTTGGACCCTTGTGACCGATAACGTGTCGAACATCGCATGGGTGTTTGTCACAGGAACTCGGCGTCAAGCGCGTCACAATTGAAGGAGAGCTCGATGAGTCTCAACAAAGTCATGCTGATTGGTCACCTGGGATCGGATCCTGAGCTTCGCTACACCCAAGGCGGGGCTGCCGTTGCCAACTTCAACCTCGCCACGAACGAACGCTGGACTGACAAAAATGGTCAGAACCAGGAAAAGACCGAGTGGCACCGGATCGTCGTGTGGGGAAAGCAGGCCGAAAACTGCGAGAAGTACCTCAAGAAGGGCCGTCAGGTGTTCATCGAAGGCCGTCTTCAGACCCGTGACTGGAAGACAAGGACGGCAACAAGCGCTACACCACCGAAATCAAAGCCGACAGCGTGCAGTTCCTCAGCGGCACATCCGGCGGTGGCAGTGGCCGCGATTATAACGGCCCGAGTGACAGCGGCGGCGGCCCGGGACCTGAGGCCTGTTCGACCAGTCGTTCAACGACGACGATATTCCGTTCTAAGCGCAGCGCGGGACAAAAGCGGCGACCTTGGGGTCGCCGTTTTTCGTTCAGACATGTGTTGATGGGTCGGCAATCTCAGATTGCCGAATTCGGCGTAGCCGAACCGACCGACTACCGAATCCGTCGAATGGCAGATTCAACCGCGTCGCGCTCGCCCTTTGACTTGGCCGAGGTGAGGTGTTTCTCAAGAAGACCTGTGGCCAAGTCGGTGTCGATCTTGCCAAGGGCGTCGATCGCGGTCAGCCGTCGCTGGAGGTCCTCGCTCTTGAGCCATGTGGCCGCAACGTCGATCGCGCGGTCCCCAAAGTTGACGACCAAGGCGAGCACAAGCTGATGCTGTGTGATCTCGGACGTTTTGGGGTCGGCAAGGACAGCCGTCAGGACATCTTGGGCACGCTGGTCCTTGAGCCTCGCCAAGACGGCAATCGCGTGTTTTTGGCCAAGTCCGCTGCCCGACAGCGCGGTTCGCTCGACGATTTTTCGGGCGTCAGGGGTGATGGCTTCCAGCTCAGAAAGCGTGGGGCTCTCGTGCAGGTGGTTCAGCCGAAGCACCACCGTGCGCTCCGCGTCGGTTTGTGCCGATTGAGCAACGGCCATCGACGAAACGAGGCTCAAGGTCGCAATGATCAAAAGCTTTTTCATGGTGCGACTCCTACTTTCGTCAACGGATTAACGCCGAGCACAAAGGCTTGGTTGGGGGTGATGGTGTTGCCGGTCGCACTTGCAAACGGGAACATCAAGTTGTCGATGTCAGGACAGTTCGGGGCGATGCGGCCGCACTGTGGGGTGTCGCCCAGAGGATCGAAGTTGAAGCCGTTTTGTTCCGACGTGTGGAACAAGCCAAGGTAGTGGCCGACTTCGTGCGCCAAGACCTGCGCGGTGAACAGGTTTCCGTCGACGGGAACCCCAAGCCCATCGGTGGTTTGACCACCCATGTACTCGGCGGTGAAGACGGCGCCGCTTCCGTCCGTGCCGTGCAGACCCGCGGGCCCCGGCAGTCCGTACGACACACCAATGGTGCCGCCGTCGGCGAACCCGCGGACGAAGAACACGTTCATGCTCAGCACATCGTCTAAGGTGTCACCGGGTTTTGTGGTCGAGGCCACCAAGTCGCCAAGGGCGTCGGCGTTTCGAACGATCGCGAAGTTCTGGGCGATGGCTGGCGACGCATCGAAGTAGCGAATCTTGCCCAGCGAGATGCCTGCAGCCTGATACAGCTCGTTGACGTGGTTGAGCGTGGCCTGCAGGTTCGCGTTCTGTGCCGCGTTCGCCGCATTGACGCCCTGCAAACCGACCAAATAGATGTTGAGGTCGATGGAATCGCCAGGTTGGGATTCTTCGAGTTTGTACCAACACATCTGCTCGCTGGCGCTCTGCACCGTGTAGGTGTGCGCGCCGGGTTCGAGCTGCCCCACAAAATCAGGGGTTGCGGGGATGATCGTTGGGTTCATGTTCCCAAAGACTTGGCTCGGAGTTGCTTGGAAGCGGTTCGCCCCGTTGAATGTGATCGCTGAGCCGAGGGGTCGGCTGATCGAGCTTGGGACCAACTGATTGCCCGTTGGGTCGATGGGCGTGACCATGTACGACGTGGCGCTCGGCGAGACGGTGAAGTCAAACGTTGCAACGCCGTTGACGGTGTCCTGACATGTGATGTTCAGGGGTTGTTCGCAAGCACCGCTGGGTCGATCGCTTGAGCTGGCGGCGGCGGCGCAGGAAAACACGCGCCCTGTTGTGCGCTCAGGCCTTGGCAGACGTAGCCGTCACGGCATTCCGCGTCGGATGTGCACAAACGCACACAAATGTCGGGTCCACGCACTTGCAGGCAACGGTTGTCGTTTCCTTGGCGCGAACAGTCTTCGAAGTTGTTGCAGTTGGGTGTCGTGCAATAGCCCCCCGGCCAATCCGTGATGCACGTTCCGCCTTGGCAGTCGCTGTCTTGGGTGCATCCCTCACCGTCGGCAACGCCCGTGGGTTGCTGGCACGTTTTGCCCTCGTCGCCAAATGCCGTGCAGGCCAGACCACCGCCACATTGGTCATCGTTGGTGCATGACGCCGCCGTGCAAAGTCCGTCATCGCCGCATACTTGGCCATCTGGACACCCCAACACCTGACACGATTCGTCGATGAAAACGTCCGGCTGCGTGCCCTCGTCCACACCCACATCTGGTGTGGTTGGGATGGGATCGATGACTTCTTCGGGGGTCTGTTCGTTGGTGGTCCAACCGTCGGACAACTTGTCTTCGGTATCCGAACCACACGCCGACGCGAACAACGCGGCACTACAAAGCAAAATGCCGCCGGAGCGTCTCCATGTCATGAAAGCCTCTTAGCTGGGGAAGTGATCACAAAACGATCGCCTTCTAGGATGTAGCAAAATGTGGGCCGATGTAGACACAATGTCGTTTTTTGCGTTTTTCTGCGAATCGGTGGCTTGGAGCTGCCGGTCGACTCGGATCAGCGGCTATTTCGCGTCCATCCAGTTGTCACCGATGCCGACGTCGACATCGAGTGGCACATCCAGCGTCACAACGCCTGACATCAACGCACGCACGGTTTCGGCGATTTCTGGGGCCGTGTCCGCGTCGGCCTCGAAGATGAGCTCATCGTGGACCTGGAGCAGCATCACGGCGGGTGTGTTGTCGGCGTCGAAGCGCTCTTGGATCACCAACATGGCTTTCTTGATGATGTCGGCGGCCGTGCCCTGAATCGGCATGTTCACGGCCACACGCTCAGCGAACGCGCGCTGTGCCCCAAACCCGTCGATCTGTTGCAACAGGCGTCGCCGCCCAAACAGCGTCTCGGCGTAACCGCGCTCATGCGCTTCGTCCTGTAGCTGTTCAAAAAACGTTTTGACCACGCTGTAGCGTTCAAAATAGTTGTCGATGTACGTCTTGGCTTCTTTGCGCGAAATCTTCAAATCCCGCGCCAAGCGATTGGGCCCCATGCCATACATCACACCAAAGTTGATGGTCTTGCCGGCGCGCCGTTGGTCCGAGGTCACAGCATCGAGCTCCACACCAAAAATCTTGGACGCGGTCAGCCGGTGGATGTCTTGTCCGGTGCGGTAGGCCTCGATGAGCTCGGGGTCCTGCGCCATATGCGCCATGATGCGAAGCTCGATCTGCGAGTAGTCGGCGCAGATCAGCTTCTTTCCGGGCGCCGGCACAAAGGCCCGCCGGATTTCGCGGCCGTAATCGCTGCGTACAGGAATGTTCTGCAAGTTCGGGTTCGACGAGGAAAGTCGGCCCGTCGCCGTCACGGCTTGGTTGAAGTCGGTGTGGATGCGACCGGTGTCCGCGCGAATCAGCTCGGGAAGGGCGTCGATGTACGTGCCTTTGAGCTTCGAGAAACTGCGATACTCCAGCACCAATGCCGGCAACGGATGCAATTCGGCGAGCTGCTCTAGAACCGATTGGTCGGTCGAGGGACCGGTACGCGTGCGTTTTTTGACCGGGAGTCCAAGCTTGTCGAACAGAATTTCGCGCAGCTGCACCGGGCTGTTTGGGTTGATGGGTTGGCCCGCAGCCTCGTTGACCTGCTCTTGCAAGGTCTCTAGGTGTTGCCCGAACTCAACGCCGAGCACCTTCAACACGCTCGTATCGATGCACACACCGGCTTTTTCCATGCGGGCGAGCACGATCGACAGCGGCATCTCCATCTCGTCGTGGATGTTGCGAAGGCCCGCGTCGATGATGGGTTGGGCGAGCTTGTCGCAGGCGAGCAGCGTCACATCGGCGTCCTCGGCCGCATATTGTGTGGCGCGCTCGACGTCGACCATCTCGAAATTGATCTGGTTTTTCCCACTGCCCGCGACGTCGGCGTATTTGATCATGTCGTGACGCAGGTAGTCCTTCGCGATCGTGTCCAGCCCATGCGAATTCTTGCCGGGGTCGAGCAGGTAGCTCATCAGCATGGTGTCCCACTCAACCCCGCGCAGCGTAATGCCGTGCCGTCCAAACACGAGCCACTCGTATTTGTAGTGCTGCGCAATTTTGGGGAAATCCGGATCTTCCAAAATGGGCCGCAGCACGTCGAGCACATGCGCCGTCTCAAGCTGGCGCGGCGAACCGATGTAACGATGGCTGGTCGGGATGTAGACCCCAGAATGGGCGTCCCACGACAGCGCAACGCCGACAATGACCGCGTCCAGCGGGTCGATCGCGGTCGTCTCAAGGTCAACCGCCACCCGGCCCGCGGCCTTGATGTCGGCCACGACCTGGTGCAGCTCCTCGTCGGTCAAGATGGTGCGGTAGCCCTTGACCTTTTTAGGGGCCATGCGCTCCGGCTCAGGCATCACGGGGGCTTGACGGCCTTCGACGAAACCTTTGCGCTTCATCCACGTTTGGATGTCGCGCAGCGGCGTCTTGAACTCGAGCTCGAGCATGAGGTCGGTCAGCGCGTCCACGCTCGGCGCCGAAATCTTGAGGTTCTCGAGGTCCAGCGGAATGTCGCAGTCGTCCTTCAACGTCACGAGGTCCAACGACAAGCGCGCTTGGTCCGCAAAGTTGGTCAGGTTCTCTTTGCGCTTCGCGCCTGACACTTTGTCGATGTTTGCGAGCAACGTCTCGAGGTCGCCAAACTCGGCGATCAGATTGCCGCCGGTCTTTTCGCCGATGCCCGGCACACCCGGCACGTTGTCCGAACTGTCGCCCGACAGCGCCATCACATATTTGACCTTGTCGGGCGTGACACCAAACCGCTCGATGACGTCCTTTTCGGTAAAGACCTTATCGCGCATCGTGTCGATCATGCGCACGCGCTCGTCCCCAAGCAGCTGCATCAGGTCCTTGTCCGCGCTGACGATGCAAATCTTGAGATCCTCATCGAGCGCTTTGCGGGTCAGCGTCGCGATCAGATCGTCGGCCTCGACGCCCGGAACCTTAAGCACTGGGATGCTCATGGCCTCGACGAATTGCTCGAACCACGGCAACTGAACCCGCAAATCCGAGGGCATTTCGTCGCGATTGGCTTTGTAGTCGGGGTAGAGTTCCCAGCGAAATCCGGGCACGTCCGAGCCAAACGGGTCGAACGTCATCGCCAGGTAGTCGGGGTCTTCTTGCTCCAACAACTTACGCAACATCTGGATGAATCCGTAGATGGCGTTGGTCGGCATCCCCTTGGAATTCGACAGGTTTCGGATCGCGAAGAACGCCCGGTAAATGTAAGCCGAGCCGTCGACAATATAGAGTGTCTCATTCATGCGCGGCACGTTAGGCCGGGACGCTCAGCGGTGCAACATGCGACATTGCGTGCCGCGACAGCCGGCTTAGAAGGTGACCCATTTGTAGCGCAGCGGTGGGCCTTCGTAGTACTCCTGAAACGCCGAAGTTGGCGTCACAAGAGGATGCGTAAAGCCCGACGGACAACCGGCGCTGTACCTCTGCTTGTAGCCTGAACCGTCGTCGAAATGGGCCTCGGTCAGACGTCCGTCCATGTAAGTATAACGGCCAGTCTTGCCCACGCTCGATTCCAAGATCAACCCATCCGGTGCCCGTTTGTATTTGATCTGGCCATTCCACCCGATAAGGCGCCCGTTTTCGTCAAAGTCGTAGAGAAGGCCTTGGTTTTCGCCGTGAACCCGTCGGATAAGATTTCCGCGCTCGTCGTACACAAACTTGACGTCGCGGGGACGCCCGTTCTGAACGACGTGCATGGTGTCGAGCCGACCGTCGCTCCGATACGTGTACGTGTAAACCAGCCAAGGTTCTTCAGCATCGCCCGAGAATTGAGCTTCGCGGATTTTCTGCCCCTGTTCGTTGTACGAAAGGACATACCTGAGCCGCAACGGCTCTATCGTGTCTTGAGCGCTCGTCGCGCCGACAACCTCGCGCTGCGCCAGCTCGCCGTTTTTGGTGTAGGCGAACGTCAGGTCGTAATGTGTGTAGAGATCCGCGTCGGCTTCGACCAGTCGCATCTGCCAGGCGCCATATTCGGATATTTCGTGCGCCCCCGTCCATTCGTCGACTTTGGCGCTGACGAGACGCCCGTTTTCGTAGGTGTTGACGCGCAAGCCCCTCGTGCGTGGGCCCAATTGCCAAGCGTGGCTTACGAGTCCGAGCTCCGAAAATACGAATCGATCCGTGACGACGCCCGAGCCATCGGCCCGTCGGACGACCTCACACATGGGTTCGTCAAACGGCGTGTCTTCGACGCCGGTCGGCGCGCACGCGCTCCAAAAGATGAGTAGGATCGACAGGTACCGCATGGGTTGTGGACACCGATGGCATTTGGAAGTTCCACCTGACCGAACGTCTTTTCTCAGATATCGCGGATTTCGAGTAGGATGGACCTCCTTCCCGAAAATGGATTTGGAAGGATTGCAGGAGCTCGGATGGGGCGAACGTTAGACGCAGTGCATATTGCCGCGACGATACTCGTGATTTGGGCAGTGTAGCGATGTGGGCTTCGCCCATTCGGCAACCTGAGGTTGCCGACCCGCGCATGGCGACGTGTGTTCGTCGAAACGGACAGAGCCACGTCCTGACGCAGGGGAGAGCGACGTTTCGGTCGAACCGGACCCGGCGGATCGGCAAAAGTTGCCTTACATGCCAACGACGGACTACCGGTGGTGTTTGTCCACACGCCCTGATTGCGACCGATGTGGTGGGATGCCCTCAACCATGCGGGCACGTGATTAACCCAGAAGTTTCTGCGTCAGAATCAGCGCGCCCATGATGAGCACGAAGAACGCGAATCCTTTGCGCAGCTTGTTGGCGTCGATGCGATGGGAGACTTGCGACCCCGCGAAGGAACCCATGATCGCCGCGCCGGTGAACGCCAGCGCGAGTGGCCAATCAATCGGCACGTAGGATGCGAAGCTCGCAAAACCTGCCAGCGACTTCATGCCGATGACCAACAGCGATGTGCCGATGGCGATGCGCATGTCCAAGCCACCCAGAATCACGAGCGCGGGAACCACGAGGAAGCCGCCACCAGCCCCCACCAAGCCTGTGACCATGCCCACCACCAAGCCTTCGCCGCCGATCTTCATGATGGGCAGGTGCTTTTTGGCTTCGGCATTGGGTTTCACGTTCTGTTTGCCGCGCAGCATCATGATCGCGGTGATGAGCATGAAACCGGCGAAGATGCCGAGCAGCACACCGCCAGGAATGAACTTGGCAATCTGCCCACCAATCGCTGCGCCAGCCATCGAGAATCCACCGAAGATCAGGCCGGTGCGCCATGCGACGTTTCCGGCACGGGCATGGCCAATCACCGCACCCAAACTCGTTGAGCCCACAACGAGCAAGCTTGTTGCGATGGCAACTTTTTCGTCTACACCCGCCAGATAAACCAGAATGGGAACCGCTAGGATCGAGCCACCTCCGCCGAGAAGGCCGAGCGTGAAGCCCATGATGACAGCGGCTGTTAATACGAGAATGGACATTTCAATCACCTTTGCACAACGTTTTCGACAATCGTTGCAACAGCATCGATCGTGCCATGTTGGCCAACGCTACAATCTGTGTGTGTTTCAGCGTTTTTAAATGGGGAATGCGCCATTCTGTTGCAACGCGTGTTTTGACGTTCCGTGTCGGTAAGTCGGCGAAAACTCTGCCTGGCCCAAGCGAAGATCAAGGGAGTCTGCGCGTGAACTTTGGTGAATAAATTGAGCCGTGCGCGGTCAGACCTACAATCATAGTGGTTTTTTCTTACGAATGAGAGGCGACGATGGCTAGGTTGGGCACAGTATCCCTTTTTGCGGTTTTGTTCATTGGGGCGTGTGGGACATCGGACCCGAGCACCAACAACCCAAAGCCGACGCCAGATATGGGGTCTACGCCCGATGCGTCCATGGATGCGTCGGCGGATGCATCCATGGATGCATCCATGGACGCTGAGGCAGACACCGATGGCGCCCAAGACGTGGGAATCGACGTCGTCGACGACCCGTGTCGTGGGCGCTCGTGCGTGCCGTTCGTCACCACCTGGAAGACCGATAACATCGGCGAAGGCTCGAACACACAAGTCACGATCGGGCGCAGCGGCGAGGACGTCGTGTATGACTTTGACGTCGATTGGGACAACGACGGCGTCTACGACGAGCTCGGTCTGTCTCGCAGCGTGACACACGATTATGGAACGCCGGGCGAGTACACCATCGCGATTCGCGGAACCTACCCGAGCCTCAATCTGTGCGACTTCGGGCAGTTGCAATATAAGCTTCTGCGCGTTGAGCAGTGGGGCGACAGCCGCTGGCAGTCCATGGAAAAAATGTTCAGCGGCTGCGTCAATGTTGAGATCGTCGCCACAGACGCCCCAGACTTATCGCAGACGACATCCATCCGCAGGATGTTTGCCCAGACCCCGGGGCCATGGGGCACGATCGCAAGCTGGGACACGTCAAACATCCAAAATATGGCGGGTGTTTTCGTGGGCGCGCGCACCTTCAACGAAGACATCAGCGGATGGGACACCTCCAACGTCACGGACATGAGCTTCATGTTCCAAGAGGCCGCCGCGTTTAACCAACCCATTGGAGTCTGGAACACCTCAAAGGTCACCGACATGCGCTACATGTTTGCCGGTACGGCGGCCATTGATGGGACTGCATTCAACCAGGATATCAGCGGCTGGGACACCTCCAGCGTGACCACCATGAAAGGGATGTTCCAGCTCGCAACATCGTTTAACCAAGACTTGAGCAGTTGGGACACGTCGAAGGTCACCGACATGAGCTTCATGTTCGAAAACTCCGAGGGCATGACGTACGGGCTTGGGCAGTGGGACATCTCGAGCGTGACGACGATGCAAAACATGTTTTATCAGCAAGTGGGCTTGTCGCTCGATGCTTACGACGCGACGTTGATTGGCTGGGAAGCGCAAGCAAACACCCCGCGCGATGTCTTCTTCAGCAACCAAAGTTACCGTCGATACTGTGCAGCACTTTCTGCGCGGGAGTCGTTGATCAACAACTACGGATGGACCATCGGGGGCGACGTGCTCGATTGCCCCTGAGGTTTAGGGTTTGGGCGGGCTAGAACAGCATCAGGACGTACTTTTCGCCGAAAAGCTTGAATTGAATGTGGATGTGCTCGAGCCATCCGTTGGCTGCTGCGGCGATGAGCCCCATCCACACGCCCGAGACCATCATCGCGACCGGGCCAACCCACTCGCTGCTCCATCGCCGGCCTCCAAGGGCAGCTGCGGTGCCGGCGACAAGCAACGTTGGCGTCGTCATCAACACCAGCAACACCATGACACCCGCACCGTGAATGGGGCTTGCTGTGGAGGTGGCGATGCTTAAGACCCAAAACATCAGCATGCAGGGCAACAACCCCATCATCACGCCGAGCATCGCGTAGCGAAAAAAACCGCTGCGAGGCCCTCGCCGGCCGACCATCATCATGGCACGGCCAAGCAGTGATCCCGACGCGCTCGCGAGCCGAGACGCCGGGAATCGATGGGCCCAAAGCGGCAGCCGCGAGATGCCAACCAACAGCAGCACGACCGCCAAGACAAGGCCGGCTGCGTTGGTGAAACTGCGCAACGTGGCCTCGAAAACGCTCCCCAGACTGCCGGCGATGGCGCCAATGACCGCATAGGTAAACGCCCGCCCGGTCTGGTACGAAAGCACGCGGCCGCCTCGCCGCATGATCGCTTGGCCTCGTGTGTCACCGCGCACGTCTGAGGTGACGCCGGCCAAGATGGGGCCGCACATCCCGCCGCAGTGAAAGAACACCCAGACCAGACCGATTGAAAGCACTTGTGCGTAATACGTCTCCACGATTGCCTCAGGTAACGCGGGTGGCCACACGGGCGCAAGGCTTGTGCCAAGAAACAACCTCAAGAATGACTTGCCTCCCCGATGAGCGCGCCCATATTGCCCAGAGTCCGTTGACGCTGTGCCGCCGCACAGTCCCCTCTCGGGATCCCCGTTTGAAACGGGCCGGGAGAGTGTGCGCAATTTTAGCGCCATGCTCTTCGTCTGCGCAAAAAGTGCGTTGTATCTTCCTGCTCCATGTTCGGTCTCAAATCAGCGAACGCCGCTAAAACGCGAACGTTTGGCGTGCTGAGAACCCATCGGTTGTCGCTGGCACGCAACTTGAGAAGGGGAGGTTCGCCCGAAGAGGGTGTACCAAAACAGGAGGACACCGTGAGTGCGGTAACGACCAAGGCCGAAGGGCCACCACCAGGATTTGACGAAGTCGTTTATAACGACCGCATCACGCGTGCGTTCGCGTGGGCGACGATGGTTTGGGGCATCGTAGGTATGCTCGTGGGCGTGATCATCGCGCTGCAGATCGCCTACTGGCCTGCCAACGTGCACGAGGTGCTCACGTTCGGGCGCCTGCGACCCCTGCACACGAACGCCGTGATCTTCGCGTTCGCTGGCAACGCCATCTTTACCGCGGTGTATTATTCGACGCAGCGTCTGATGAAGACGCGCATGTTCAACGACACCCTTGGGTGGCTTCACTTCTGGGGGTGGCAAGGCATCATCGCCTCCGCCGCCATCACGCTGCCGTTGGGCTTCACGCAGGCGCGTGAATACGCCGAGCTTGAGTGGCCCATCGACATCGCCATCACGGTGGTGTGGGTCATCTTCGCCGTGAACTTCTTTGGCACCCTGATTCGGCGCCGCGAAAAGCACATCTACGTCGCGATCTGGTTCTACATCGCGTCCATCGTGACCGTCGCCGTCCTGCATATCTTCAACAACCTCGTCATTCCCGTCTCGGCGATGAAGGGCTACTCGATGTTCGCCGGCGTCCAAGATGCTTTGATCCAGTGGTGGTACGGCCACAACGCCGTGGCGTTCTTCCTGACCACGCCGTTCCTCGGCCTGATGTACTACTTCCTGCCCAAAGCGGCCGAACGGCCTGTCTTCTCGTACAAATTGTCGATCATCCACTTCTGGTCGCTGGTCTTCATCTACATCTGGGCTGGCCCGCACCACTTGCACTACACCGCACTCCCCGAGTGGGCATCGACGCTTGGCATGACGTTCTCGGTCGTGCTCTGGATGCCCAGCTGGGGCGGCATGATCAACGGTCTGTTCACCTTGCGCGGTGCTTGGCACAAATTGCGCGACGAACCCGTCCTGAAGTTCTTTGTCGTGGGCATCACGTTCTACGGCATGTCGACGTTTGAAGGCCCGATGTTGTCCATCAAGGCTGTCAACTCGCTCAGCCACTACACCGACTGGACCATCGCACACGTTCACTCCGGCGCGCTCGGTTGGAACGGCTTCATGACCTTCGGCATGCTCTACTGGCTGGCTCCCCGACTTTGGAAGGGCGACTACAACAAGCGTTTGGCCAACTGGCACTTCTGGCTCGGAACACTGGGAATCCTGCTCTACATCATCGCCATGTACACCGCTGGTGTG
This sequence comes from bacterium, assembly GCA_041390025.1. GTDB lineage: Bacteria > Myxococcota_A > Bradymonadia > Bradymonadales > Bradymonadaceae > JBFFMO01. The sequence continues at coordinate 14,349 of JAWKQR010000028.1, read as the reverse complement.
ACTCAGGGTCTGATGTGGCGCGCGTTCGACGAGACCGGCAAGCTCATGTACCCCGACTTCATGGAAACCGTGATCCAGCTCATGCCCATGTACTGGCTGCGCGTGCTCGGTGGCACGATGTACCTCACGGGTACCATCATCGGCGCCGTCAATATGATTCTGGCGGCCCGTGGCGGTTCGCGTGAAGACACCGTCGCACACGTCGCCAAGCCCACCTGGCGCGACGAAGACAAGGGCACTGACGGCAGCAGCGTCGACGACCGCACTTACGATGCCGCACTTGGCAAACTCGACAAGCACTTCAGCGAAGGCTGGCACCGTGCGCTCGAAGGTTGGCCGATGATCTTCACGGTCCTCGTGACCATCTCGATCCTCATCGGTGGCGCGGTTGAAATCATTCCGCTCATCCTGGTCAAGAGCAACGTCCCGCACATTGCGAGCGTCAAGCCCTACACCCCACTTGAGCTCGAAGGCCGCGACCTCTACATCCGCGAAGGCTGTTACAACTGCCACTCGCAGATGGTTCGCCCCATGCTTCACGAAGTCGAACGCTACGGCGAGTACAGCAAACCCGGCGAGTTCGTGTACGACCACCCATTCCAGTGGGGATCGAAGCGAACGGGGCCCGACTTGCACCGCGTGGGCGGCAAATACCCGCACCTCTGGCACGTCCGCCACATGCAGGACCCACGATCGACCACACCCACGTCGATCATGCCGCCCTACGCATTCCTGCTTGAGCACGACCTCGACCTCTCGCACACACAAGCGAAGCTCGAAGCACAGATGATGCTTGGTGTTCCTTACACGCCCGCCATGGCCGCAAGCTCGGTGACCGACGCTCAGACCCAAGCGGCAGAGATTGCCGCGCAGGTCGAAAAAGACGGCGGCCCAGCAGGCCTCCAGAACAAGGAAATCATCGCCCTGGTTGCGTACCTGCAACGCTTGGGAACGGACATCAAGAAGGAGGCCAAATGAATCGCGACGTGATGCAGGCCTCAGGCCTCTCAATTTACGCTGAAATCGGAATCATCTGTTTTGTCATCGCCTTCGCCCTCGTCGCGTTGCGGGTCTACATGATGAAGAAATCCGAGGCCGAAGCATGCGGCCACATTCCGCTCGATGACGGAAGCGAGGTGACACGATGAGCAATGAACAAAAGAACAACGATTCCGAATACCAAGACGTCCTGACCAGCCACAGCTACGACGGCATCCAAGAGTTCGACAACCCGATGCCGTTTTGGTGGAAGGCTGTGTTCTTGGGCACCGCGATCTGGGCGCCGATCTACATCTTTGGCATCGAGTTCGGTTACATCAACGAATACGGCGAAAACCTTCGCGAAGAGACCGTTGCCGTCAACGCCATCCGCGCCACGATTCAGGCCGCCGCTCCGCCGGTGGACGAATCCGTGCTGCTGGCCGCCGCCGGCGACCCGACCAAGGTTGAAGCTGGGCAGAAAGTGTTCATGACAACCTGTGCGTCCTGCCACAACCAGCAGGGGCAAGGCCTCATCGGCCCCAACCTGACGGACAAGTACTGGATTCACGGTGGTGCACCCATGGACATCCACAAGGTCGTTGTCGAAGGTGTTGCCGCGAAGGGCATGCCGGCGTGGGGCAAAGTCATCAGCCACGACGATGCCATCAACGTCGTCGCATACATCTCCACACTTCAAGGCACGAATCCTGCTAACCCAAAAGAACCGCAGGGCGAGCCTTATCCGCCCGAAAAGTTGTAAGCGCCTTTAGCAGTAAGCAGGTGAAGTGATGAGTGACCCCAAGATTCTCGAATCCCCCGAAGACGTCCTCTCGACGTTGCATTCAGACGGCCGCCGGCGCTGGATGTATCCCGTGCCCGAAAAAGGCAAGTGGTGGCTTCGACGACTGATCGTCGCCTGGGGGCTCATCGCGATCTTTGTGGCGCTTCCGATTGTGAAAATCGCGGGGAAACCCGCGGTATTCCTCGACCTAGCCCATCGTGAGTTTACCTTCTTTGGCCTGACCCTCTACGCTACCGACACGTTCTTGCTGACGTTGTTTTTGCTCAGCGGGTTCGTGTTCATTCTGTTGTTCACGTCGATCGCAGGCCGTGTCTGGTGCGGTTGGGCCTGCCCACAAACCGTCTACATGGAGTACCTCTATCGCCCCATCGAACGGTTGATCGAAGGCAAAGAATCGGTGCGGCGCCGCCGCGACGAGGGTCCACCCAGCTTCGATCGAACCCGGCGTAAGGTCACGAAGTTCATCGTGTTTTTGATCGTCTCGCTCATCCTTGCTCACACGTTCGTGGCGTACTTTGTGAGTTGGGACAACCTCATCCATTGGATGACCAACTCGCCCACAGACCACTGGGGCTACTTCGTCATGATGGCCGGCACCACCGCCCTCATCATGTTTGATTTCGGCTATTTCCGTGAGCAAATGTGCACCATCGCGTGCCCCTACGCACGCATCCAATCTGTGTTGCTTGACCGCGATTCCATGATCGTCAGCTACGATCCAGGACGCGGCGAGCCTCGCGGAAAACGCGCGAAGAAGGCAGAGCTCACGGGCCTTGGGGACTGCATCGACTGTGGCGCCTGTGTTCGCACGTGCCCCACTGGAATCGACATCCGAGACGGCCTGCAGATGGAGTGCATCACCTGCACACAATGCATCGACGCCTGCGACCAAATCATGATCCAGGTGGGCAAGCCCGTGGGCCTGATCCGCTACACGTCCGAGGCCGCGCTTGAGAACAAGAAGACGAGTGTCCTGCGCCCACGCACGTTCCTGTACGTCGGGATACTTACCGTTTTGGTGTCGGGCTTCGCCTACAAACTATCGCACCGCTCACAGGTCGATGTGAACGTCGGCCGCGTCGTAGGCCTGCCGTTTACGATGCTCGGCGAAGACAAGGTGATGAATCGTGTGCGCTTCCGCGTGCAAAACCGCGCTGGAAGCGATGCGACCTTCACCGTGTCGATGAGCAAGCCCGCCGATGGCGAGATCAAAATGATTGGACCGGCGACCTTCGAGGTCAAAAACGGCGGATCTGAGCGCGTCGAAGCCTTTGTGATTGTTCCAAAATCGGAGTTTCGCAACGGACGTATCGACGCGAGTTTCAACGTTTCGACTCAAACGGGCGAATCGTACCCGGCTGAGTTCACGCTCATAGGACCCTAAAATGATTCGCATCCCCGAAAAATACTTCTGGCCCGGCATGATCATCGGGATCCTGAGCTTCAGCGTCGTCGCCAACGTCATTCTGGTCATGGCATCCCGGTCCGACGGTGGCGCCCAGATCATCGACAACTACTACGAAAAAGCCGTGAAATGGGACGAGCACCAGGCCGACCTCAAACGCGTGCGCGAGATGGGCTGGGACGTGCAGATTCTGGTGGGCCCACACGCCGAAAAACGCGCGGTTCGTTTTGTCATGCAAGACAAGAATGGCTCCCCACTCAGCGGCCTTCGGCCCCATGTCGTTGTGACATCGCCGGCAAAGCTAGAACCCGTCGCAACCGTTGAGCTCGTGCCGGCAGGCCCGGGTGTCTACGCCACCGAAATCGCGATCCCACACGACGGCTTCTTTGACTTCGAGCTCACCGCGCCGCTTGGTGACGGCGACTTCGTGACGCGCAAGCGTGTCGAGGTTCTTCCATGAAGACGGTCCCCTGCGCACATTGTGGGCAGAAGACCACCTCGGACGCCGACCCCGCGTTTTGCTGTTCGGGGTGCGAGACCGTTTACCACACCATCCATAGCGCAGGTTTTGCGCAGTACTACGAACTTGGGCGCGGCGAACGCGCTCCGAGCGCGGTCAAGACCGACGCCGCGTTTGACAGCGACACCTTCAAGGACTCGATTCGCACGCTGCCCGATGGCACGTGCGAGGCAGCACTGTTTGTGGACGGTGTGCATTGCGCCGCCTGCGTATGGCTCGTCGAGCGCATGCCCACCGCCGTTGAAGGCGTGGTGGAATCGCGCTTGAACATGTCGCGTGGCCGCCTTGAGCTGCGATGGCAGCCCGACAAGGTGTCTGTGCCCGACATGGCCGTATGGCTGACTCAGTTTGGCTACAGTGCACATCCGCTGCATCGCGCCGATGCCGCTCGCGGCACCGCCGAGCGGCAATCGTTGTTTCGAATTGGCGTCGCGTGGACCGTCGCGATGAACGTCATGTTGATGGCGGTCGCGCTGTATTCGGGGCTCGACACAAGCCTCGAAACCGGACTCGCCACTGCCGCACGGTGGGCGTCGATGGGGCTCGCAGCCATCAGTGTCTTTTGGGCTGGCTCGGAATTCTATCGTCGTGCTTGGGCTTCGATGCGGCCGTTTCGCGGACTGCAGCACCTTTCGATCGACGTGCCCATCACCATCGGCATCTGGGCGGGTTTTCTGCACAGCGTCTGGGCGACGGTCTCGGGCAACGGAGAAGTCTGGTTCGACTCGATCAGCGTGCTGATCGCGGCGCTGTTGTCCGCGCGCTGGTTGCAACGCCGCGGCACACGCATGGCGACGGAGTCGGCGCAGCGTCTTTTGGCGTTGTTGCCTTCGACCGCTCGTCGTGTCGATGGCGACGAGGTCATCGAAGTTCCGGTTGCTTCACTTGCGGCAGGTCATGTCGTCGAGGTGCGGGCCGGTGATGTGGTCCCGGCCGACGGAATCGTCGTGCAAGGTCATTCGGCGCTGCACCGAGCCGTCATCACAGGCGAAAGCCGCCCAGAAGACGTCACCGAAGGCAGCCTCGTCAGCGCTGGCGAAACGAACGTCTCGGCGCCGATCCTGTTGCGTGTGACCGCGGCCGGTCCCGAAAGCCGCTTGGGCAAAATCCTGTCTTGGGTCGAATCCGCCACAGTGCGACGCGCTCCGGTGGTTCAAAAGGCCGACTGGTTGTCGGGTTGGTTCGTGTTGGCGGTGTTGTTGGCGTCGTTGATCACGTTTATCGCGTGGTCGTTCATCGACACCGGTTTGGCGCTCGAACACACGATCGCGCTGCTTGTGATCTCGTGTCCATGCGCGCTTGGCATGGCGACCCCACTGGCTTTGACCGTCGCGATGGGCCGAGCGGCACGCAAAGGTATCTTCATCAAGTACGACGATGTGCTCGAGCGCATGGAACAGGTCGACGTTGTCGTCTTCGACAAGACGGGCACCCTGACCCACGGTGTGCTCGAAGTCGCAGCCGTTGTCGGTGCGCGGGAAGCCGTGCTCATGGCCGCAGCGGTCGAAGCGCAGAGCACGCACCCTGTCGCTCGCGCGCTCGTGAGCTACGCACAAAGCTCCGGACAAGGGGCCGAGCGCGCCCAAGATGTGACGGAAGTCGCGGGCTCGGGCATGTCCGGCATCGTGAAAGGCCGCTTTGTCGAGGTCGGTCGTCCCGCATGGCTTGGCGTCGACGAGGCAGAGCTCGCTCCATTTGTGGCCAACGGGCAATCGCCTGTGGCCATTCGTATTGATGGCGAGGTCGTAGCATTGCTCGGCGTGGGCGACGTCATTCGAGACGAATCTGCGTCGGTTCTGAACGTGCTTCGGGCACGTGGGGCACGGCCGGTCATTTTGTCGGGCGACCACCCCGAAGTTGCCGCGAGCGTCGGGGCGACCCTTGGTTTTGCCGCCGCAGATGTCATGGGTGGTCAATCGCCCGAACAAAAACTCGCGTACATCGAACATCTGCGTGAGCAGGGGCATGTCGTCGCGATGATTGGCGATGGCGTCAACGACGCTGCGTCCTTGAGCGCGGCCGACGTCGGCATCGCCATTCAAGGTGGCACCGACCTGAACTTGGTCGCCGCAGACGTCTTCCTGACTCGCTCCGGGCTTGAACCGTTGCAGCACTTGTTTGGCGTCAGCGACGCCGCGCTGCAGACGGTTCGGCGCAACTTGGGGATCTCGTTGATCTACAACGTCATCACCATCACACTTGCCGCGCTTGGTTTTGTCACGCCGCTGCTTGCCGCTGTCTTGATGCCCATCTCATCGCTGGTTGTGGTATTCTCGTCCTTGGTGCAGCGTTCGGCCACCCGTCCCGAGGCAAAGCGCACGACACACGCCCACAACGTGCCGGTGTCTGCGCGCGCAGCAACGCAGGAGTAACCCATGGAAGTCCTTTATTTCTTAGTCCCCTTGGCTCTTCTGCTCGCGGTGGGATCCGTCTTGGCGTTTCGATGGGCGACACGCCACGACCAATTCGACGACCTCGATTCGCCTGCCGTTCGCATTCTGAACGACGACTAGAAACGAATCGCCAACACCAGCCCCGGTGCTCGGTCCATGTCGGCGACCTTGAGCGCCCGTTTCAGCTCGGAGTTGTAGTCGCTCACGCCAAAATAGCTCGTTACGCCGCCGACCGCGTACATGCTGCCCCCAAGCACCGCACCAATGGTGGCCCAGTCGCTCTGGTCGGTCGTCAGACCGAAGACCAGACAGGTCACACCAAACACCATGCCCATGCCAACGACCGTGCCCGTCACATACTGTTCGGCGTAGTAGTTTCCCAGCCCGGGATAGATCAAGGTGTAGCCAATCGCGGCCAGCTCTGACTTCTTCTGAGCGTCGTAAATCTTCTGGCGGTGCGCTGTGTCGAACAGCTGACCCTTCGGGGCCTCTTGCGCCAGTGCGACGGTCGGAGAGAGCGCGATGAGAAGGCAGATGAGCGTGTGTCGCATGGGACCTGTTGGTAGGGACGCACGCCATAACACCACACAGGTTCAGTTCATTCAACTCGCTCGCTAGAATGTTCAGCTCCCCGAATTTTGCCGCGATGCCTTCGTTGCCAGCACCACCAACAGAACCCATCGTAAACTGATGCCCAGTGCGATAAAAACAGCTCCGACCAGTGAAAAACGAATTGCACCAAGCCACGCAAAGCTAAAAGCAATTAGGGCGGCAGCCACAAACCCGAGCACACTCGCTAACCATGGTTTAGGAATACTGCACTCCGGCAGCCCGCTATGTTGCTGGATTTGTTGAAGCCAGTGCTGCAAGGTAGACAAAGACTGGCCATGTCCGAACGTAAAACGAAAACCCCCTTTCGTCGCCGGAGCCAAGTAGGGCAATCCGAAGGCGCTAGGGCAGATTCTCAGTTCCACCACGTCTTCAAACTCAATGGGCACAACCAAAGCAGGGAACCTAAGATAGTCAGAGATTAACAGGTTGGTCCGTATCTTGATTGATGGCTGATAATAGCGCATCGCGCAAAACCATATCAGACCGAGGCCACCGACTTGGAGACTGATGACAAAGCCTTCTGAAAATGTATTCGCCAAAAATCCTGAAGAGGAGGCCAACGCGAAGATAGCGAGCAAGATGATCGGGTGGTTCAGTGCTAAGCCTGCCCAAGTAATCGGCATGTCAATTTCAATGTTTTTGGATATCACGTTCATTGGCCGCACTCGCACTTGAGCTTCCCACGTTCGAAACTCGTTTTCATTTCATAATGTTGAGCAGTGAGTTCGGTTGCAGGACTCAAAATCGGAGCTGTCAAAGGAGGCGCCAAAACAGTGGGTGAAGTGTACAGGCCTTTTATGATAGCCCGCTCAAATCCATAGCTATCTCCTTCTCCATTTATGCCGCTTTCGACCGCGTATCCGGCGGTTGTTGCAATCATTGAAATCATAGGGGCCAGCGCAGCCGTAAACAATGCGATGCCAACGGCAGGCAAGGCCAAAGCACTCAACGCAAGGCTGCTTGCTCCACCAAACATTCCCGAGATAGCTCCGCCCGCTAATGCGCCCAGTTCGCCACGACCAGTTCGGCACGGCGTATTCACTTTATAAGCTACTCCGCCAGCAAATGCCCCGACAATTCATGGTGCATTGGCATCAAACTCACGTGGTAGTCTGACCTGCTCCAGATCGCAACCGCGAGGTTGTCATTGCGATTCTTCGTCTCCCATTGACGTCAGGTGTTTGACCACGCCTTGAAACCCCGTCCACTCGTCGGTGACGAAGTACTTTTGCCATTCGCATGGATCCAAATGCTCGCAGGCATTCCGTCAGCACTAATTCTATAGGAATCCACGTCAAAGGTTTCGCCAGCGGCATGCAAAGTTCCCAGCGAAAGGTCCCAGGTAATTCGCACAGAAGTTTGAAGTCGCGCCAGAGTGTGTTTGATGATCGCAACAAGCGCCGGGACCACGACCACGCACCATATCGCGCCAATTACATACAAGTAAAAAGGAGGGTTGCCTGGTGACAGAAGGATTTTGATGAACGCTACGGTCACCAACACAGGTACAAACGAGATGCTGGCTGCGAATGCAACGAGCTTTAGCCTCAAATAGAAAGGCGGAATTATTTCAATTCTGTTCAAAATAATTGCTCCATCAAATCGAGGAGTCCTGGAGCGAGGTTCGCCCAGATTCCAGCGATCGCTCCGATCATCTCGTTGGTCATTTTCATTAGCGGGGCGCCTACCATTTCATCAACAAAACCCAATTTGGTTAATGACGAATTGAGGGGCGAAATATCGAAATCATATAGTTTTCCCGCTAGGTCGCGAATCTGGACGGACACCGTTTCAAAGATGGTCCTTAGGCATCATTGCTTTTGTCAGGCTGTTTTTTTGCATCTGCGGGTCCAAGGTTTTTCATCCCGCGTTAGATCTCGTCCGACACTTCGTCCACGCCACCATAGTACGGGCCAATGGGTGTATGGGCGCTTCCTTCCGAACGCAACATCATGGCTTGATTCATGATCCATTTTGAAACCCGCTCATGAATCTCTGAATCGTCAAAGCTATAGGGAACAGACAGACGAAATCGATCAGATTGGTTGGTACTTTTGACGGAAATCCATGGGGATGGGCCAATCCAATTCGTTGGCTGTACGGAAATGATGTCTGCCACCGGGATAGTGCTTCTTTTAGGCAGGAACAAGAATCTTGATGCAATAACTTTCAAATCATCCCCACAACGAACCACTCGAAACATGTATAGTTCTGACCAGATAGCCATGACTGGGAGACTAATCAACACGATGGTCTTTAGATCGTGATTCACATTCACGACCTGAGCCAACAGACCGCAAACCAGTGCGAAAACACCCAAACGAATCAGCCGACTGATGATGTCATTCGACAACCGAATCGAAATTTCGTCTTTGGTTTCAAAAATAACGGGACGAAGTATTGAAATCATGATTTTCCTCACAAAAGAGACCACGAAGACCCAACATCAATCCGTTAACGATAATCATTGGGCATCACGGCTTTTCTGCTGTTGTTCTTTTGTATTTGCTGCCCAATACCTGAAGTGGCCTCGGTTTCTTGGACACGCACCTGCTAGTATGAGCAGGAACCTTGCGGAGGTCCATCATGTCGATGAAAACGAAAAAGAAGCGCCGCTATACCGATGCGTTCAAACGGGATGCGGTCAAGCTGGTCAAGGCTGAGGGCATGTCCGTCGCCGCTGTGGTACGTGATTTGGGCATCAACGCCAACTCACTCTACAAATGGGTAAGCGATGCCGCGGCAGCTGACCCGGACAACGAGGAAGTGTCGGCCAATGAGCGCGAGGAACTTTTACGTCTTCGAAAGGAAAATCGGGTGCTTCGGGAGGAGCGCGAAATCTTAAAAAAGCCGCGGCGTTTTTCGCGAAGGAATCGAAGTGAAATGTCGATTCATCCAGGCGGAAAGCGCCCATCCCACGATTCGAATTCTGTGCCGCGTGCTCGGTGTTCCGCGGTCAACGTACTATTCGTACCGCCGCAAGCCACCGACAGATTCGGACACTCTGAACGCTGAACTGTTGCGTGAAATTCGGCGTATTCATGCTGCCTCGAACCAGCGCTACGGCCAGCGTCGCATTTGGCGTGAGCTTGCCAAACATCGGCCAGGTCTTGGACGTCGTCGTGTGGCACGTCTGATGCGCGACAACGGTCTTCAAGCCAAGCATCGGCGACGTTTTCGCGTCACGACCGACTCGCGCCACTCCCATCCGGTCGAGCCAAACGTATTGGCCCGTGAATTCACCGCCGACGCGCCCAATCGTCGATGGGTGGGTGACATTACGTATGTTTGGACCCGCGCAGGGTGGCTTTATCTCGCGGTGATAATCGACCTGTTTTCGAGGCGGGTCATCGGATGGGCAATGAGCGAATGCATTGACAAAGAACTGGTCCTCAAGGCGCTGCAAATGGCCGTCGGCCAACGCCAACCCGCGGCAGGGCTGCTGCATCACACCGACCGTGGCTCGCAGTACACGTCAGGCGCGTATCGCAAGGCCCTCAGTGGGTATCGGGCCATCGTGAGCATGAGTCGAAAGGGCGATTGTTGGGACAACGCGGTCAGCGAGAGCTTTTTCGCGACCTTGAAGAAAGAGGCAATATTCGGCGAGAACTTCAACACTCGCGAACAAGCAGAGCTAGCGATATTGCGCTATCTGAGGTGGTACAATGCCGAAAGGTTGCACTCGAAGTTGGGATATTTATCGCCATGTGAATTTGAAAATGAAGCCGCGGAATTGACGTCACGTCAGGTCGCATGAACTATGAGACATGTGTCCAAGAAAGCGGAGCCACTCCATCTTGCTCATGGTGCATTGTCTTCAAATTCACGTGGTAGGCTGACCTGCTCCAGATCGCAACCGCTAGGTTGTCATTGCGATTCTTCGTCTCCCATTGACGTCAGGTGTTTGATCAAGGCTTGAAACCCCGTCCACTCGCCGGTGATGAAGTACTTTTTGCCATTCGCATGGATCCAAATGCTCGCAGGCATTCCGTCAGCACTAATTCTATCCACGTCAAAGGTTTCGCCAACGGCGTCTGCAAAGTTCCCAGCGAAAGGTCCGGGCCAATTACTTTGCAGAAGTTTGAAGTCGCGCCAGAGTGTGTTTGATGATCGCAACAAGCGCCAGGACCACGACCACGCACCATATCAGCGCCAATTACATACAGAAGTAAGGAGGGTTGCCTGAGTGACAGAAGGATTTTGATGAACGCTACGGTCACCAACACAGGTACAAACGAGATGCTGGCTGCGAATGCAACGAGCTTTAGCCTCAAATAGAAAGGCGGAATTATTTCAGTTCTGTTCAAAATAATTGCTCCATCAAATCGAGGAGTCTGGAGCCAGGTTCGCCCAGATTCCAGCGATCGCTCCGATCATCTCGTTGGTCATTTTCATTAGCGGGGCGCCTACCATTTCATCAACAAAACCCAATTTGGTTTCCGGTGGGCCCAAGATGGAACCGCGGCCCCGAAACACGTCGACACCAATGCTTGACTTACTCACTGGTGAATCACTCGGCGAAGCCCAAACTTCATTCAAAATGGAAGTCCCGAATCCTATTAGTCCGCCAACAATAGCTGGATGCAGCGGAAGAGCTATCATCCATCCTGTCGCGGCCCCGGCAACAAATCCTTTCCCAAAATCTCCCCCGCCGGTCCACACGCTAAATCCATTCAACGATCCATTTAGAAGAGCTCCGCCAGCCGCAACCAACCAAGGGTTCTTGCCGCTTGGGTCCACAAAGTTGACCGCGTCGTTCCCCGTATACGCATACAAATTAGCCTGCCCACCCCCAAACGCTATCGGGTCACGCGCCGTCCACCGACCCGTTTGCGCGTCGTAATCACGCACACCAAATCGCGTTAGGCCTGTGTCGGAATCGTAAAGACCGCCCGCAAATCCGAAGGGTTGGAAGCCCGGATTGGTATCGAGCAGCACCTGACCAAATGCGTCGTAACGCAACTCCTGAACGACCGAACCATTTGCCGAATCCACGACAAATCGCACAGAACCCAAGTGGTCACGCACAAACATGTAAGTCACCCCGCCGCGCACCATGTAGTCGGGCACGTTGATGCCTGTGCCGTACACATAAGCGGTGGTGGTTACGCCGTTGGCGTCGACCTCGGCGACGGGGTTTAGGCGGTCGGCCCACAGGAACCGATGGGTCGTGGTACCGTTGATTTTTCGGCCAATTCGGCGTTTGAGCGCGTCATACTGGTACGTCACGGTGCGGCCGTCGGGTAGCACGACCTGCTCCAACTCTCCCATCACGCCGTACGTATACTGCGTGGCTTGGCTGCCGGCATCCTTGCGCGCGAGCTGGCCGGCGTCGTTGTACTGGTAAGTTGTGGCGCCGTAGCGCGTCAGTTGGTCGTCGTCGTTGATGACCACCTGACCCGGTGTGATGGTCTGCGCCGCCGAGACTACGCCGATACGATTGGAATTCGCATCATAGCTGTAGGTCGCGCTGACTGCGCCGTTGGTGCGAACTTGCGTCCGCGCACCGTTCCGATCGTGTCCGGTGATATCTTCCCCTGAGCGACTCCGCGCTGCACCGCGCCGTTTTCGAAGAGCCAGCGAGAGCGCTCCCACAACGTCACGACCCCGTTAAGCGGAAGATCTGGAGCGTCCGCGTTCGGCTCAAACTCGCACACCGCTTCGGTAAAGCAGTCGTCGTCCGAACAGTCGGTCAGTCCGTCCTGATCATCGTCCGTGCTATTGTCGCAGACCTCGACGGCCCACGGGCCCTTGGTGTCAGGGGCATTCGTGTTGTCAGCACGATCGTCGCCACAGTCGCCGCAGCCAAAAAGGGCCGCAAAAATGATGACAGAAATCCCCTTGAAATCACGCATGGTCTCCCCAATTTTTGATTCAATGAGCAGAGTCTGCCTGCATGCAGCCTGAAAGTCAATGATTCGGAAGCATGGAACGTGAGCGCGTAGAACGACAGTCCCTCCCAGCCGTCATTGGACGAAGGCCGCCACAAGTCCACATCCCACGACAGGCTCGCGCCCTCATAAAGTGTGCTGTCAGAGCCACAGGTCCACTGACCCCGATCGCCGATCGCCGCTTTCCGATCAAAAACGAGTACTTACGCGGTGAACAGCCACATTTGGCGGTGTGTAAGGGTATGGCGCATGTACACCTACATGTAGGGTGAAGTGGCATGGAAATTGAACTACTCCGTACCCGTACGAACGTTTAGGAGAGTTCTGATGCATACACGCCACGCCTTCTTGTCCCTCGTCGCTGTCGCCATGATCGCAGGATGCGGTCCAGACCAATCGGGAAGCGGCACGTTGCCCAACGGTGATCCATTGCCTGACGGACTCTCGCAGACCAGCGACGGTTACATCGATTCCTATGGCAATGAGTGCGCGACACCAACGCCGTGCGGCAACTGCGACTTCGATTGCAAACCCGCGGGGAACCCGTTTCGTGAGCCCGGCCCCATCGGACCCAACGACGAATGCGCCGAACTTACGGTCAACCTGACCGAGGCGATTCCGACGGTGGTGTTGCTCGTGGACCAATCAGGCTCGATGACGGCCAACTTTGGGAATCAGAACCGTTGGGAGGCGACGTACTCGTCCCTGATGAACCCCAACACCGGCCTCGTCTCGACGCTTCAGGATCGGTTCCGTTTTGGGTTCGCGCTCTACACCAGCTTCAACGGCGGTCAGACGTGTCCAAACCTGCGTGACGTTCGCCCCGAATTCAACAACTACGCCGCGATCGACCGCGTGTTCTCAAACTCGCGGCCCGAGGACGACACCCCCACGGGCGCCTCGATCCTAGGCACCCTGCGTCAGTTCGAAGAGAACCCTGTCCGCGGCCCCAAAATCCTGTTGCTCGCCACGGACGGCGAGCCTGACACGTGCGACGTGCCTGACCCACGCAACAACGACGAGCGGCAAGCTGCGCAGCAAGAGTCCGTCGCAGCGGTCGAAGAAGCGTTCAGCCGCGGCGTCCAGACCGTTGTCCTGAGCGTCGGCGACCAGGTCGGTGAACAGCACCTTCAAGAGATGGCCATCGCAGGAGCAGGCGGACAGACCGCTCCGTTCTACCGAGCCAACGACCCCGACCAGCTCAAGAACCAGCTCGAACAAATCATCACAGGCTCGCGTGACTGCATCTTCCAAGTCGATGGCGGGATCTTGGACCCTCGTTTGGTTCCCCAAGGGAGCATCCAAGTCAACGGAAATGCCGTGCCTTATGGCGACTCCGGTTGGGTCTTCCACCAGGATGAACAAGTGTGTTTCGGCGCCAAACAGTGCATCGAGCTCAAGGGACCGACCTGCGATTCGATTCAGCACGGCGACGCTCAAGTCGGCGGCAACTTCCTGTGCGTCTACAATGACCCCAAAGGCGACAACGGCTACGGCACAACCGTCCCAGGCACCGTGGGCAACGGCGACCCCGACCTGAACACCATCCCCACCAATCCATCGGGAACTTGCGGCGGGCCGGGCGCCTCGTGCTCGTACGACGGTGACTGCTGCAGCGGGTTGTGCGGACGCACGGGTACAGGCGGTACCTGCATCGTCCAATAACCCTTTCCCTCCAAACATGCGTGGGACCGCGTTCGGCGATTGCCGCGCTCGCGACGAACCTTAGCCACTCGCGCGGCTCA
>JAWKQR010000027.1:0-77514 GCA_041390025.1 bacterium | reverse complement strand
GCCTTTACGAAGGTTTTGAACAGGGGGCGTCATGCGCCTGGTCGTGGGTTGAGACCCGATCAGGAAGTTGACACCGATCGTTCAAAGTGAAATGCAGCGGGCATGAGATTCGTCCGTGTCCTTGCAGTTTTGTTGTGCCTGACGCAGTTGGGATGTGTCACGGGTGTCCGGCATCAATGGGGCACGGATTCTGCCACACGCAAGGGTGTTTCGGCCCAGATCGAAGGCGAGGCCACCATGTTTTGGGGAGGTGTGGTCCTCGACGTTCGTTTCCTCAGGTTGGTGATGCCGCAGCAGGAGTTCCTGTTCGATAACCGGATCGAGGACGAGCGCGGCGGCCGTGACGGCCAGGAAGGGCGCGAGACGCGCCGTGCCTTGCAGCTCGATGTTCCGCTGCTTTCCATTTGGACGCCCAAAAATGGCTTTGGGCTGGGTTACCCGCCGCTGACCAAGATGCGCAAGGGCCTCGAGATCTGGACCACCGGCTCGTTGGAACTGCAGGACGTGCGCTGGTATACGGCCGAAGCGGGGTTGGTTTATTACCATGCGCCGTGGGTGGCGCTGCGCCTGTTCGGCGGATGGCAATCCACGACGTATTCGGGCGCGACGCAGTACATTGATGCCGTAAACCCGATCCGATACGAGGGCCGCACAACTGGCCCGAGCATTGGCGCCGAGCTGACCTTGTTTTCCGGCGAGTACGCGCTCAAGGTGTTTGAGTGGTTGCTGGCCAAGGATGAAAAGCACCGAAAGATGTACGGAGACTGACATGCCGAGTTTTCGCCCCCAAGTCACCCAAGCCCTCGAGCAAGCGCTGCACGCCACCCGCGACCACGCTCGGCGTGTGGCGGTGTTCGACTTCGACAATACGTTGATTTTCAACGATATCGGGGAGCTGTTTTCGTACGTGATCATCGAGGAGATGGCGTACCGATACGACCTCGACGCGTTCTGGGATTTGATCGATGAGCAGGACGGCCGCGACGAGATCCGCGGTTTGGTTGAACAGCTGAACGCCCTGCCGCCCGCGTCCCGAAAGTCGAGCGACGCATACCAGCGCTACTGCGGTGAGATGGGCGCCACCTATAGTCGAAAGCTCGAACGTGAGGGCAAACGCTCGTGTTATGCGTGGGCGGTTTTGCTGCACGTTGGCCTGACCGAACAGCAGATGTTTGATCTAAGTGAACAGGCCATCGTTCACGAGTTGAACAGGCCCATCGAACCGCAGACGCTGCGCACCTCGCGCGGCGAGGAGATTGGCGTTACGCGTGGCGTTCGTATGCTTGCGCCGATGCAGAGGTTGATTCAACGTTTGGGCGACGAAGGCGTCGAGGTCTGGATCTCGTTCGGCATCGAACTACCGGACGATCGCGCAGTTCGCGCCGCGCTATGGGGTGCCAACTGACCGGATCATCGCCAACCGGGTGGAGATCGAAGACGGTGTGTTGACTGACCGGCTGGTGGAACCGGCGATGTTCATGGAAGGCAAAGCCAGCGCGATCGGCGAAGAGATCGGCATCCCACCCACGACACGTTCGTTTTTGGCGACTCCGAGACCGACCCACATGCTGCGCGGCGACGGCCTACGGTGATCGATACGGGCACGCCGCCGCATTAGTGGACGAGGCGCGCGAGAAGCGGGTTGGGCTGTTCAACCGCAAGCTGAGCTGTTGGGAGACGCGACATGAAACGCTTGGTCGTGGACCCTGTTCAGCCGGATCAGGCCGTCCTGGAGCCGGCCGCTCAAGCGCTTCGTGATGGTGCAGTCGTCGCTTTCCCCACCGAAACGGTCTACGGGTTGGGCGCCAATGCGTTTGATGCAGCAGCTGTCGAGAAGATCTTCGTGGCGAAGGGGCGGCCTGCCACCAATCCGTTGATCGTTCATGTGGGCAGCGTCGAAGACGCACGACGGGTGGTCCGCGAGTGGCCAGAGGTCGCGCAGAAGTTGGCCGATGCCTTTTGGCCAGGGCCGCTGACCCTGGTGTTGCGCAAGACAGACGCGGTTCCTGACGTGGTGACCGCGGGCCTTGAGACCGTTGGTGTTCGTGTGCCGCGCCACCCCGTCGCGCGTGCCCTAATCGCAGCAGCCGGTTGCCCCATCGCGGCGCCGTCGGCCAATCGGTACATGGGCGTTTCTCCAACCACCGCCGATCACGTGATCCGTGGGTTGGCCGGCGAGATTCAGTGGGTGGTGGACGCGGGCCCGACCGACGTCGGGTTGGAGTCCACGGTACTGTCGTTGGTTGGCCGCCCACGTGTGCTGCGCCTTGGCATGATCACGTGTGATCAGATCCGTGCGATCGTGCCCGACCTTGCGCCGTACGAAGACGAAGTCGTCGAAGGCGTCGCCGCCGCGTCACCTGGCCAAGCTCGGCGGCACTACGCGCCAACCGCGACCGTGATCATCGGCTCGCCCGAGCTGCGCCATGCGTTTTCGTCGCCGCGGGTTGGTTTGATGGTGTTCGACCTTCCCGAAGAAGGCGGCATGTTTCGGAAAATGCCTCGCGATCCGGCAGGATACGCCCATGACCTCTACGGTGCGCTGCATGAACTCGACGACGCCGGGTGCGAGACGATCATCGTTGAACCGCCGCCACGCGACCCGCAATGGGATGCCATTTGGGACCGCCTCAAGCGCGCCACCGAGTCCGAGTCATGAGACCCAAGCTTTTTCGTGACCCCGTTCACAACATCATCACGTTTGATCTCGACGATCCGGTCGACCGGTTGGCGTATGACCTGGTGTTGACTCCAACATTCCAGCGTTTGCGACGCATTCGTCAGCTGGGTTTTGCCCACCTTGTTTACCACGGCGCGGAACACTCGCGGTTTCAGCACAGCCTTGGGGTCGCCCACGTCGCGCGCCGCATCTTGGCGAGCCTAGAGGTTCACGACCCAGCCGACCGCGCAGAAGTGTTGGCGGCGGCGATGTTGCATGACATCGGGCACGGACCCTTCAGCCACGCGATCGAGAAGGTCACGCAGATTCACCACGAACGGCTGACCCAAGAGATGATCGCCGACCCAGCATCAGACGTTCACCAAGTGTTGGCGTCCTTTGATTCCAACCTGCCGAGCCGCGTGGCCGCGTATTTTGGGCCTCGTCAGGATTTCCCGCGCGAGCGCCATGTGTTCTTGGACATCGTGTCCAGCCAGTTGGACGCGGATCGGCTCGACTACATTTTGCGCGATGGCATCGCGACGGGCGTCAAGATCGGCATGTACGACTTCGAGAGAATCCATGCCCTGTTCAGGATGTATCGCGGCGTTAATGCGCAGGGCGAAGAGACACACCGGCTGGCCGTGAGCTCACGCGCGAAGGAGGCGGTCGAAGGCTATCTGATCGCGCGGTTCCACATGTTCAAACAGGTGTACCTGCACCCTCGCACCGTGCGTTCGGCCGAGAAAATGCTCGAAGCGACGTTGCAGCGCGGGCATGTTTCGCGAGCGCAGGCCACACGTTCGAGCGCCTGCTGACCTGTTGGCGCGTTTGCTGACCGCGATGTGCCTTCGCGCATTCCGAATACGCGCCGTTGATGACACCGACATTTGGTGGCACTGAAGTCGGGTCTCGCGACGAAGATGCCATGCTGGCGAGGTTGGCCGACGGCGTTTGCCGCTGAACTGTCGGCTGGCTAAGACGATCACGGTTTGTCCGAACGACCGGTTGCCATTGCGCGTGCGTTCGACCAAGCCCAGATTTCGCGCGTCGTAAGCGGGCTCAACTCTGAGTTCACGGTCCTATTGGATCATACACTGACACGCCGTAATGGCCTTACGACCCTACGCCGTCGGATGCTATTCCTTCCTACATCCCGATCATCGAGCGCGACGGGCGGGAAAGCCGATTGAACAGGTCAGCGACATTGTGCACCTGCTTGGGCGTGATGTTTACAAGATCATCCACCTGTGTGGTTGGAGAGGTCAAGGTTGAGCTTGAAGACTACCTCAGCCGAGTGCGCGGCGCATGACCGACCCCGTGGACCAAATCCGCGCTGTTCATCGTGCGATCCAAAAGCTCGCCGACGAAAAAGCGGGCATGCATGGCGACCGCTTGCAGTGCAAGCGGGGTTGTTCCGCGTGTTGCATGGATGGGCTCACCGTCTTTGAGGTCGAAGCCGACCGAATTCTGGCCGATTTCGACGGGGTGGACCTGGGCGCCCCGTCTTTGAACGGGTGTGTGTTTCTGGGTGAACAGGGCGAGTGCCGCATCTACGCATCGCGGCCATACGTCTGTCGGACGCAGGGTTTGCCGCTGCGTTGGTTTGACGACGAAGCACAGCCCCCAACCGAGTATCGTGACATCTGCGAGTTGAACCTTGTGCTCGGCCCTGGATGAATCCTCTGAGCAACAATGCTGGACAATCGGGCACGTAGAATCGATCCTTCAGCAACTTCAAATGCAAAAGACCTCTGACCTACGGCGTGTTGCCTTGCGTGACGTATTCGACCAGATGAGCAAGAAATGACCAGATTGTTCAGTATTGTGCTCGTGCTGATGGTGTCCTTGCTGCCCGCGTTTTCGTGGGCCGCCTCCGCCTCCGCTCTCCGCCACCGCCACCGACCAACGCAACGAGTGGGCAACGTTCGAGACGTCTTCCGAAACCGCTCCAGACGCGGATGCGGTTGCGCCTCGGAACAGCGGTTGCAGCTGCGCGAGCCCGCGCTTGGGCATGTATCGGTTTTTGTAGAAGCCGGCGGAGCGTTTTTGATCGCGACAGGGATTGGATTTTTGGGGTTTGTCTCGGGCGCACTTGTCTGTGCCGACAGCAGCAACGACGGTTTCGAGGAGCTCGGTTGCGCCTTTGGATGGGGTCTGGTGCGCCTATGGCGTCGCGGTGCCCATCAGCGTATGGGCCATCGGCGAAGCCCTGCGTTGGGACGGCTCGTTTTGGGTGACGTTGGCTGGCGCCATCGTGGGTGGCGTGCTCTTTGGCGCGGTGACGGCGGGGCCGGGTCTCATCTTTGGTGCTCCCATCGGCGGTGCGATCGGATTCCAGCTGTCCGCCGACCCGTACTCGGCGCCCACCGCCTTTAACGCGCAACCGGCGACGTTCGTCCCGGTGGGTGGTCAGTTCCAGTTTTAGTGTGAATTGACGCGATGTGGACCGAAACAGTTTGCCGCCGATTTCGGCGGAGCTGAACATCGGATACCTGTGTGGTGCTTGCTCATTCGGCAACCAGAGGTTGCCGACCCACTGCGGCGGGAGCTGAACATCGAACGTCCGTATGGGCTTTCGCCCATTCGGCAACCAGAGGCCGTTGACCCACCGCGGCGGGAGCCGAACATCGAACGTCCGTAGCTTGCCCATTGGGCAAACCAGAGGTTGCGCGACCCACTGCGGCGGAGCCGAACATCGAACCTCCGTATGGGTTGCCCATTCGGCAACCAGAGGTTGCCGACCCACTGCGGCGACGCCATCGAATCCCCCATGGGTTTCAAGCCCCATTCTGGCAACCAGAGGGGTTGCCGACCCACGTCTGCTTGGCCCAACCGATCGGACCTGACAGGCCCGTGGTCTCGGAGTACGCTGCCGCCGACTTGAACGTGGAATCGTGATGCGTCGGTGCGTGGTGATCTTGCTGTTGCTGGTGGTGGCTTGCCAGTCCAAGAACCTTGGGGATGGGGCGTTTGTCGTCCTGTTGACGCGGCCCCCAAAGGCCTCGACCTCGATTTGCGACCAGCGATTCCTCGGCCAAGATTGTGGGGTTGTTGCACGCAGGTCTGGTGTCGACCGACATCGCGAGCGGCTCACCTGAACTTGAGCTTCCTCGCTGAATCCATCGAAACGCCGACGCCCACACGATACGTGGTCACGCTGCGGCCTGATGTAGTGATTCCACGACGGATCCCGTCACGTTGAAGACGTGCGTTGAATGTTTATGGATTAAATTCGAGCTGTAAAGCTCGTCGAGCGTAGCTTCTCGAGAAGTCCTTGAGACGCTCGATGACCCAGCAAATTTTCGGAGCTTGAACGAACCCGATGCGCACCGTCGCAGACTGATTTTTGAGTCGCTGACGCTCCGCATTGAAGCTGGTCAGGTGAAAGATGCACACACGAGATTACGCGTTCCGCTTAGCATAATGACGGCGACGACATGTTGTTTGCAACCACGCCGAGTATTTATGTAAACTGATCTGGTCAAGTCCTTTATGATCGTTGCACTGATAATACCTCCAGAGCGAAAACATAAAATGAAAAAGCACACATGAGTGACCGGTAAGAATGTACCATACTCTCCGTTGATACGAAGACGATCAGAACTCCGACGATCATCGAATCGGCGCCGCCGTTCGGCACACGCAAGACAAAGGTTTCAAGAGAACAATCGATCCTTATGATCTGTATATCGCTGCAGGCCATCGCTGGCATCAACTGTGCGCCCATCAGTAGTGGTTAAGCTTAAGGTTTCGCCATGATGTCGATGGTATGTTGCGCCGCATCGCATTGGGCCTATGAACGCGTCACCAGAGACGCTCTCGCTATGACCTGATGCCACGGTATAGGTCCTCTTGATGAGCTGCCATCCCGACCGACATGATGATCCGCTTTCCCGATTCATCGAACTGAAGCCACAGAACAAATTCCGCGTTTGTATAACCATTAACTGGGCTGGCCGAGATTGCATCACACCAGCAAAGCGCCCCGGAGTGGGTAGATTGCGCGATGGCGACATCAAGAGCTCGTAATTTCGCGCGACCGATTACGCAATGCCGCTGCGCTTGAGCTGCCCACCAGGCGTTTCATCCGGCAAACATCCAGTCGCCAGATACCTGCGCGATGGAGTCAACCGTGGCGCATCAACGCGAACGGCAGAGGTCGATCGTCGCCAGACAGCGTTAAACGAAACAGACTTCGAGAAGAGAAACTTATCCAGCACGCACTGGTGGTAAAGAATTGGCCGAGAGCTGCCCTACGTGTCGCTTTGGCACGAGGACAACGTGGCGGTCTTGAAACGCGGGACGAAGGGTTATTTTGTGACACCCAACGCCAGATTTGAGGCGCTGAGTCAGACGACACCGGTGGAGCGTTGATGAAGGACGGTTCGAAATGGATCGATGGCTTGATCGTGGTGATCATCGTGCTCGCGATGGGCAGTGGGATGGCGAGCTTCTTTAACGGAGACGCGAAGGTCCTGCCGATCGAGGCGCAGACGGCGCCGCCGTTTAACCTCAAGACGTTGGCCGGCGAGGTGCGCGGGCCTGCTGCGCACACGGATCGCGTGGTGGTCTTGGACTTTTGGGCGACTTGGTGTGGCCCTTGCCGCAAGCAGATGCCGGCCCTGCAGCGCATCGAGGACGACCCCAAACTCAAAGAAAAAGTCGTGGTGTTGTCGGTCAACACCGACGATCCCGACCCCAACCGCGAACACTTGGTCAAATCCTTCATGGCGCAGCACAACTTGAGCTTTGACGTGTTGCTCGACAACGGCAGTGTGGGCGCGATGTACGGCGTTTCGCGCATTCCAAGCATCGTCGTCATCGGCCCGAGCGGTCTTGTGACGTACGCGCGCTCGGGTGTGCTCAGCGAATCAAAATTGCGTGACCTGATCGAAGAGGCCAGCAGCCGATGAGAATTTTGCTTGCAGTGCTGTTGGCGTTCGCGGTCGGATGCCAGAAGGACGACAAACCCAAAGAAGATTCGACGCCCGGAAACCGCCGGGTGCCCGTCGAAGTGATCGATGTGCGCCAGGGCATTATTCGGGACACGCTGACGTCGACGTCGACCGTCGATTCGCGGCGGTCGGTGGACGTCGTGGCTGAAATCCCGGGCATCGTCATTTCGCTCGACGTCGAACAGGGCGACAGCGTCAAAAAGAACGCCCGCCTCGCCCAGATTCAGCGCGACGAGCTCGCGCTTGGGGTCGAGACCGCACAATCGTCGGTGTCGCGGCTGCAATCCGAGGTCGAGCGTTTGAAACCGTTGTTCGACAAAGGTGTGGTCAGCCGCCAAGTCTACGACGAAGCGAAGTGGCGTTTGGAACAGGCCCAGACCGAACAGCGCCGCGCGCGAACGGCTGCGGCCGACCAGCGTGTGGTCTCTCCGATGGAGGGCGTCATCGCGGTTCGAAACGTCAACCTTGGCCAACAAGTCGCCACGGGAACGCCGCTGTTTCGCGTCGTCAATCCGACCGATTTGATCGTGAACATCAACCTGCCCGAATCGGCGCTTGGCCGGGTGTTTGAGGGCCAACGTGCCTACCTGGACAGCGACGCGCTCAACGACAAACGCTTTGACGGCAAGGTCGAGCGCATCAGCCCCGTCGTGGATCCGCGCACAGGGACGGTGCGGATCACGGTGGGCATCGAAGGCGAAAACACCGGACTGCGCCCGGGCATGTTCGTCAAAGTGAACATCGTGCTCGAAGAGAAAGACGACGCGCTGGTCATTCCTCGGCGTGCGGTCGTCTACGTCGAAGAAGAGCCCACCGTGTTTGTCGCCGCGGACGGCATTGCCCAGCGTCGAACGGTCAAGCTTGGCGTGTCTGAAGGCGCTGACGTGCAGGTGTTGGACGGGTTGAGCGCCGGCCAACAGGTCGTTGTGCTCGGCCAAGACGGCCTGAAAAACGGCACACCGATCGACGCCACGAAGCGCAAGGACGGCCCATGAAGGGATTTGGCGCGTGGTCGGTCACACGCCCTGTCGCGACGATGATGATCGTGGTCGCGGTCGCGGTCTTCGGCTGGGTGTCGTACCGCCAGATCCCCATCAGCTTGATGCCCGAGCTCAACTACCCGACGTTGACCGTCCGGACCGAGCTTCGCGGCGCTGCGCCCCAAGAAATCGAAGAGACCGTCACCAAACCGATCGAAGACATCTTGCGCACAGTCGAAGGTGTCGTTGGGATTTCGAGCGTCAGCCGAGCGGGTCAATCCGACGTCGTGCTGCGTTTTGGGTGGGACACCAAGATGGATTTCGCGACCCAAAAAGTCCGCGAACGGGTCGAATTGGTGCCCCTCCCCGAAGAGGTCGAAACGCCGATGTTGCTGCGCTACGACCCTGACCTCGACCCGATTGTGCGTGTCGGCGTGTCTGGCCCTGTCCCCGCGGCCGAGCTACGCAAAGCCACCGAAGACGAGATCCAGCCCGAGCTCGAAAAGATCGAGGGTGTCGCGATGGTTCGGGTGCGTGGCGGACTTGAAGAGGTCATCCGAGTGGACCTTGACCCTGGGCGTATGTCCGCGCTTGGCGTCACGGCGGGAAGTGTCTCGTCGCGGTTGCAGGCCGAAAACATCAACGTGGCGGGTGGGGCGCTGTCCGAGGGCGACGTGACGTACTTGGTGCGTACGCTCAACGCGTTTGAAGACCTGCAGGAGATGAACGCATTGGTCGTGGCGTATCCCGACGGCGTGCCGGTCAGGTTGTCGCAGGTGGCCACCATTCATCGCGACACCCGCGAACCCGAGGTCTACACCCGCGTGGGGCACGATGGTGTGCTGAGCGACTCGATCGTGGTCGAAATCTACAAAGAAGCCGATGCCAACCTGGTCGAGGTCGCCGACCGCGTCAAAGACGCGTTGTATGGCTCGAAGAGCGACCTGTCAGCCCGCGCTTCGGACCTGGCCAAAAGCCATGCACTTTCGAGTGTCCTGCGCGCCAAGATGATGGCCGCGGGAACGGTCGGACTCGCCGAGGCGGCGCCGAGTGTGCGGTCGCGGTTGTTGTTGGACCGATTGCCCAACGACGTTGTGATTACGCCGCTGAGCGACCAGTCGATCTTCATCCGAAAGAGCCTCGACGAGGTCAAACAAACGGCGCTGTGGGGCGGTCTGTTCGCGGTGCTCGTGATCTTCGCGTTCCTGCGATCGACCTGGTCGACGATGATCATTTCGGTGTCGATTCCGTTGTCGGTCATCGCGGCGTTTGGCGCGCTGCGCCTAGCCGGCGTGACGCTCAACGTGATGAGCCTTGGCGGTATCGCGCTAGGCATCGGGATGTTGGTCGACAACTCGATCGTGGTGCTTGAGAGCATTTTTCGGTGTCGCGAAGAGGGCGACGACCTGATGACAGCTGCCCTGCGCGGCACCAAAGAGGTCGGCAGCGCCGTGGTCGCCTCGACCCTGACGACCATCGCGGTGTTCCTACCGATCGTGTTCGTCGAAGGTGTCGCCGGCCAGATCTTTGGTGATCTTGCGCTCAGCGTGGTGTTCTCGTTGCTCGCGAGTTTGGCGGTCGCAATGCTGTTCGTGCCCATGGTCGCGGCCCGAGAACCTGGCGTTCCAGCTCAGATTCATCCGCTCGCGGTGGTCAAATGGCTCGTACGGCCGCTCAGCGCTTGGACAACCACGCGTCAGGAGTGGGCCGCATGGCGGACGCAGAAGGGGACGATCGCGACGGTGGTGACACCGATCATCGCGGTCTTCCTGCTGGCGAGGTTGATCATTTTGCTCAGTCTTGAGCTCGTGTTCGGCCGTGTCATCGCCGGAGCGATCGGGTTGTTTGTGGCGCTGGCCGTGGCTGTATTGAAGTTGCTCGCGGTGGTCTTTGGTTGGGTCGTCAAGCCATTCTTTGCCGGCTTTGACTACGGGTACTCCAAGCTCGAATCCGCCTATCCTCGCCTGCTGAAAGCCACGTTGCGCGCACGATTTACCGTGACGCTCGCCGCGTTCGCGCTGTTTGGCGGCGCGCTTTGGATGTTTGGCGAGCTCGATACCGAGCTGTTGCCTGCCATGCATCAAGGCGAGTTTACGGTGCGCGTCGCGATGCCGGTCGGCACGAAGCTCGAAGAGACGTCGCGGATTGTGCAATCGCTTGAAACCCAGATGTTGGACGTGCCGCAGATCGCACGTTTCGCCACCACTGTGGGTGTGGAGCGCACGGCGTTGCAGACCTCCGACGAGGGCGAACACACGGCGCGCATCGCGGTGGTCCTGGTGCCCACGGTGGACCCCGCGTTGGCCGAAGACGAGTCGATGACAGCGATCAGAGCTTTGGCCGCGAAGATGCCCGGCGCCACGATCGAGATCGAGCGCCCCACGATGTTCGCGTTTCGTACCCCGCTCGAGATCGAGGTGGTCGGCGATGACCTGCGGACCTTGCGTTCGGTCTCGGACGAAATCGTCGCCGAGCTGCGTCAGGACGCGGCGTTCGCCGACGTGCGCAGCAACCTTGGGCGCGGATTCCCCGAGGTTCAGATTTCACTCAAACGCGACCGGCTCGCCGCGCTTGGCATGACGGCGCGTGAGGTCGGCGAGGCGATTCGTGACCAGATTCGCGGTGTCGAACCGACGAAACTGCGCGAGGCAGACGATGACATCACCGTGATTGTCCGCGCTGACCCAGCCGACATCCCCGACGTGGCATCGCTCAAAACGCTGGTCGTCCGGCCGGCCACCGCGCAGGTGGGTGAGGTGCGGCTTGAGAGTGTCGCCGACATTTTGTTGTCCGTTGGGCCCTCCGAAATCCGCCACGTCGACGGCAATCGGGCTGCGGTGATCTCGGCCGACGTACCGGTGACGTCGCTGAGCTCGGCCATCGCTGCGGCCGACAAGACCTTGCGCTCCTCAAGGCCACCCACCGGCATTTCGCTGGAGATCACCGGTCAAAGCCGCGACATGGACGAGGCGCAAGCCAGCATGTTCTTTGCGCTGCTGCTCGCGGTGTTCTTGGTCTACGTCGTGATGGCGAGCACCTTTGAGAGCATCATTGGGCCGTTTGTGATCTTGCTGAGCATTCCATTGGCCTTGATCGGCGTGACCGCGGCGCTGGTTTGGACCGGCATCAATGTCAGTGTGCTCGTCTTCATTGGGCTCATCATGTTGGAGGGGATGGTCGTCAACAATGCGATCGTTCTTGTCGATTACATCCAGCAGCTGCGCCAGCGCGGCGAGAGTCTGATCGACGCGACCGTCGACGCATGCCGCGTGCGGTTGCGGCCGGTGTTGATCACCACGCTGACGACGGTGCTGGGCCTGATGCCGATGGCGATGGGGCTCGGCGAGGGCGCGGAACTTCGTCGCCCGCTGGCGGTGACGGTGGTTGCGGGGCTTTCGAGCTCGACGCTGCTGACGTTGCTGCTCGTCCCGGCGGTGTTTGTGATCGCGATGTCGATCCGTGAAAAACCCTCAGTCGTTGAATAGCTCGACCAGCATTTTGGCCTCGGACTGCAGCGTTTCCCACTTTTTGTCGTTGAGCCCGAGGGTGTCTTTGGCGCGCTGGAGGATTGGGGTCGCGGTCGTGTCCACGCCGTGAACGGCGCAGGCACCCAGCCCACAATCGGTGGCGAGGCGTTCGGCCAAACACACCACCGACGACGACGGCGCAAACTTCGGATCGGGGTTGACGCCGTGGTGATGGCGAATCACAGCGCCAAGCTCTTCGGGCAGCTTCCAGTGTTCAACAATGATGCTCGCTGCCTCGGTGTGCAGGTCGTCGACCGCCATCCACATGTCAAGCGCGAGCTTGGGCGGATCGTCGGAGTCCGCCAGAACCGTCAACGCGCCGATGATGCCGATGTCATGCAGCAATCCGGACAGATACACTGACTCGTCCGCAACCCCCGCGGCCTTGGCAACGATCTTCGAAAGGTGGGCGGTGACCAGCGAGTGGTCAAACACGCGTTGGATCGACGCTTGATACGTCGTCACGGACAACACCGCGGACTGCAGCGCGACCTCCATGACGATCTGCACGATTGTGCGCCGACCCAGCCGCACCGTCGCATCCAGGATCGACGCCAACGAACGCGTTCCGTACAGCGGTGAGTTCGCGACTTGGATCACACGCGCTGCGATCAACGGGTCACGCTCGATCAGCGTGACGATCTGCGATGTATCTGTGTCCGGAGACGACGCAAGACGAACAATCTTGAGGGCCACGTCAGGCAGAAGCGGCGGGCGATAGTCCGGTGAGCGGAACGCATCGCTGAGCAGTTTACGCAGAGCATCGACGTCGTCGTTGCCCGGTGGCTCGATTTTCGCGAGAGCGGCAAGCATGGGGACCTCAAGGGTTGGGGGTTCCCCAATGTCATCGGCACGCCCGCCAAAGGCTTGAGCTAAAAACTGATTTTTTCAAAGATCGCGCCCACAAGGGCTCGACTTTCTGCCAAGATCTGACGGATTTCGGCGTCGAGTGTCGCGCCGACATCGTCCCCAATCAGACCGAGGCGACGCGCCAGAATCGCCAGCGCGCGTGGGTCGGTTGGCATCGCCGAAACACCGCGCAGATCGGTCATGCGTAGCCGGGATTCGACCGTGCGCAAGCGCTCAAACAGCTTGCTGAGGGTCACGAAGTCGACCGCGACAGGGGGCGTGTCGACCAGCGCGCGCAGCACATCGGCGGTGCGCGTGACTCTCAGGGCCGGATTCTGACGTGCGTAACGCATCTGAAGGGCTTGCACAGCGAACTCGATGTCCATCAGGGCACCCGGCGAATACTTGATGTCGACAACACCCGGGCTGTATTGGCTGGCGCGCACGCGCTCAAGCATGGCTTGCAGATCCTGCGCGCTGTGGCCGTCCAAGCCGCGCCCGAAAACCTCGCGGTCACGCACGGCCTCGATCTGGGCGCGCAACGATTTGGGGCCGGTCAGCGGCCGGGCGCGGACCAGCGCCTGTCGCTCCCAAAGCGCCGAGGACTCCGCGTGGTATTGGTCGAGCTGCTCAAGGCTCACGACCAGAGCGCCTTGTTGCCCCGAGGGCCGCAATCGCGTGTCGACCTCGTACATCTTGCCGTCCGAGCCCGCGATCGACAGCGTGCGCACCAAACGCTGGGCGATCTTGGCAAAAAACGAGTGTTCAAGCCGCCATTGTCGGTCGTATTCGTAAACAAACAGCAGATCGAGGTCGCTGCCAAAGCTCAGCTCTCGCCCGCCAAGCTTGCCCATCGCCACCACGCTAAACGGGATTTCCGACAACGGCGGCAACAGGTAATCGTCGCGGCGTTTGCGTGTGCGCAGTGGCTCGTAGACCTCGTCCAACACGGTCTGCACGACGACCTCGGCGAGGTTCGACAACTGCTCGTTGGTTTGCACGATCGTCGCCGCGCCGCCGTAATCGTGCAGGCCGATGCGCAGGGTTTCTTCCTGATGAAACCGCCGAATCACGCCAATGCGGTGCTCGGGATCTTCGATGCGCGCCATACGCTCCTGCACGTCCGAGAGCAGATCGGGGATCGAGCGCAAGATCGCGACGCTCCCGACGCCCAAAAGCCGCTCGACGATGGCGGGTTCACGCAGCAACGCCGCGCTCAAATAGGGGCTGGAGCCAAACACATGGATCAACAGCCGCGACGCATGCGGATGCTCGGCGAGCATGCGGAAATAGCCGGGTCGGTCGCCCACCAACGTCACAAATCGTGTCAGGTGCGAAAACGCCTGGTCGGGGTTGGGTGCGCCGGCGCAGCTGACCAGCAGGTACCTGGCAAACGTGCGGTCGACGGACTTGGCACGCTCGGAAAACGGTCCGTGGGTTTTCTGGCGCAAGATCAACAGCTGACCGGCGACCTGACGCGGGCGCTCGAACCCAAGACCGCTGAGCATTTCGTGGATTTCGGGTGTGTCGATGGAGCCGATGTCCGCGCCAAGAATCGTGTCGACGTCGACGTCGGCCGCGTCGTGGATGGTCGGGCTTTCGGGGCGTTGTTCTGACTCGGTGAACAGGCGTTCGAACATCCCGCGGACCACACGACGATGCGTCGATATCGTGTCTCGAAGCCCATTGGCCGAAGCACCGAAGCGTGCGGCAAGCTGCGCGAAGTGCTCGTTTGTCGAGGGGATGCGATGGCCCTGGCGATCCTGTTCCATCTGGATGCGGTGTTCCAAGGCTCGCAAAAACGCGTACGCGTCGCTCAACGCTGCGTGGTCGTCGTGGGTCATCAAACCTGCGAACAACAAGCGGTCGAGGGCGTCCATGGTGTTGCGCACCCGCAGCCCAGGCCGCGTTCCGCAATGCACGAGCTGCAGCGCCTGCACAAAGAATTCAATCTCGCGGATGCCGCCTACGCCGATTTTGACGTCCCACCCGAGGATGCCCGCGGCGTCGTTGGGTTTTAGGCTCACGGCCGGTGCAGGGGCGGGTGCAGCGGGGCGTCGAATCGACGGCGCGCCAAACATCTGCATTTTGGCCTGCAGACGGCTGCGCATCGGGGCCTGAGCCGGTTTCTCGTCGGGCACGGTAGGGCTGTCGAACCCAACCAACGCCGAGGCTTCGGCGTTGCGGTGGATCATCTCTTTCATCGCGCGCAATTCGTCGATGGCTTGATAGTCGAGGTAGCGGCGGTACAGAAACGGCTCCAAATCGCGCAGGAGCGCTTCGCCGAGCTCAAGGTTGCCTGCGATAGGTCTGGCCTTGATCAGCGCACTACGCTCCCATGTGCGGCCCCACGCTTCATAATAGGCCCTCGCCGTGGACACGGTGGGCACCAACGCACCAGCGCCTCCCTCGGGCGAAGGCGAAGGTCGACGCGAAGACGTACCCGTCGTCGGTGTTGCGGTCGAGCCAGCCGGTCAAATCCCGCGCAAGGTTTCGAGGTCTGCGATGCGCTCAAAGGCATCGTCAGCCGCGATGAAAATCAGGTCGACGACCGAGCTGAAGTTGAGCTCGCGGCCGCCAAGCTTGCCCATCCCAAGCACACAAAAAAGATCGGCGAGCTCGGGTTTGGCGCGACGATAGGCGAGTTCTTGGATGGCGACTTCGATGCTGGCTTGCGCCAAATCGGCGATCTCGGCCGAGGTTTGGCGCACGGAATCGGGGTCCCGTACTTCGCGCAGGAAAATTCGAAGCGACTCGCGCTGTTTGAAGCGCCGCAACGCCTGCAAAACGGCGCTTTCATCGGAAGCTGCGCGGCAGTCGGTCGCCAATCGTGCGACCAGGTCTTCCACCGTCGTCGGTCCGGGTCGAGCGGCAATGTCGGCGATGACGTCGGGGTCGGCAGCCATTACACGACGTGAGTGATGCCCCTGTTTTGCGAGGTCAAAGAACACTTCGGCGCAGCCAGGCTTGGCGAGCGCCCCGTTGGGGAGCGCCGACATGGTGCCCAGAATCGCGTCAAAATCGTCGCAGTTCTGCACGTCGGGCAGCTTCGCATCAAAAGACGACGGCGCGCCCAATCGCCTGAGTTGTTCAGAAAACGCCGTCACACCAGTCCTTCGTCCAATCGCGCGGCGGCTTGGAAGCTGCCGGTCCACATCGCACGGCAGCTTGGAAGCGCAGGGTCCACGTCGTCAAGGGTCGATATCAAAGAACAGGACGTAGTTGCCGGTTGAGGACGCCGAGAGCTCCAACGAATATGAACCGTCGGCCGGAATCGCGAACCCATAAATCCCAGGGTAGAAGCCGTCGCCCGAAGTGTTGTCGGACTGAAGCAAGGTGCCGTTGGAGTCGCGAATCGCCAAGGTGCCGGTCAGTTGGTAGATGCTGCCGGTCAGCGGCAATGTGACGGCAAACACCTTGGCGCCGGCGGTCGCATCAAAACGCCACGCGTCCACGGTGTCCGCACCTCCCAATGTGCCGCTGATGCCATCGCCCGCTGCGATGACCTCCGAAGAAGGAGGCTCGTTGGGCTCGACCTCGGGCGTGGCCGTGGTGCGAAGGCGTTGCGACGCCGTAATGGTAAACGCGCCTGCATTCGACACCGACACAAACAGCGGCAAATTCGATGCGTCTGCCCAAAACAGATGCCCATCGACGGCAACGGCTTCGGTCACCGGGTCCAAACCGTTCGAGCGCAAGAGTTTGACCGTCGGGGTCGTGGCACCCGTCACCCGCACGTCCACCAATCCCTGCAACGCGGGCAACGTGTAGACGACCTCCTCGCCCGTGTTGGCCACACCGGCCGTGGGCGTATCGAGGGTCAGCGGCACCGTCACGATCTCGTCGATGGCCAATTCAGAAGTCAAACGTCGCGCCACCCAAGTTCGAAACGTCATACAGGTGGATGAACACGGGACCGGTCAACGACGCCGTAAAAGCGCATCTCGCCGTGCCGCTGTCCAAGAACCCAAATGTTGGCGTGTAGGCGTACAGGCGTGGTTGGAAGGTAGAATCGGTCGTCGAGGCTCTCACGCTGTAGGTGCGGCCTTGGGTCGCGTCAATCTGCGTACCAGCGTCCAAATGGCGCGTCATTCAACACGCCCGTGTCGCGAAGCGGCAACATCGCAGGTGTCGCGACGAGCCCACGCGCCCCAAAATCCAGTCGTACGAGGTGTCGTAACCGCTGTATGGCGCGATGCCGACCGTGTACGTCCCGTCGGCGGGAATCAATAAAGGGAATGCGACCCGTCACGGACGAGCGCAATTGAAATCATGTCGTAGGACCGTGTGGATCTCAGCTACGGTCGACAGCGATCAGGAGCGCAGGTCGAAGACCTGTCCCTCTGTGGCCGAGAACGTGAAGAAACGCTCGGTGCCTGGCATGTCGAACACGCCGCTGACCGTCAGCGGAACACGCCGCGCCCGCGGTGGCGGTGGCAAGGCTGAGCGTCACAGGTTGGCCGGGCGTCGTTTGGCGTGCCCAAGGAAATCGCGCACACATCCACTCGATAGGTCCCGTCTTTGGGGGCCCGGAACACAAAATCGCTGTAACTCGCCGCGAGCCAAAGGCCCTCGAGTGTGCTGACGTTCGAGTCTACGAAGAGGCCGCCATCGTCAAGGATTCCGCGGATGATCTGGTCTTTGGACGCTTGGAATTGAAGATGCCGGTGCTTGCCGTATTCGGAATTCTTTGAAACCGCTGCCAGGGATGGTGATGGTCGCTGGGTTCGGGTCCACGGCGTCGATCGCCACGGAGTATCCGTAGGCAGGCCCGCCGACCGGGGCGCCTGAACGGTTGCC
This sequence comes from bacterium, assembly GCA_041390025.1. Taxonomy (GTDB): domain Bacteria; phylum Myxococcota_A; class Bradymonadia; order Bradymonadales; family Bradymonadaceae; genus JBFFMO01. Next base: position 59,741 of record JAWKQR010000027.1, on the reverse strand, counting down.
CGCGTGCTGGACGCGCACCGCCGCCTCGCCGTCTTCGTGGCTCAAGAAATAGTAATCCAACGAGGTCGTGCCATCGAGGCGCGGGGTGTCGCTCGAGAAGTGATTGAAAAAGTAGTCGCCGCCCTGTTCGTAGAGCTCACCGATTTCGACGTAGGGCTGCATCGCAGCGCCGACAACGTCGGGTGTGACGGTGATGCGGTACATCGTGCCGCGCCGCGCCGCGAACAAGATGTAGTCGAAGTCAGCCACGAGCGTGCCGTTATCGTCGCGGGGTTCACCGATGAAGCCGTTGAGGATTGTGCCCGGCACCATCCACGGGATGTCGGCATCGCGCGAGTCGTTGGGTTTGTCCGGGGTTTCGGTCTCCACCAGGGTGTTGGCGGCGAACTCCACGGAGGATGAGGCGTTGAGGCGCCGCTGAATGTGGTCCTCGACGACGAGCACTTGGGTGCGGCCGTTGAGCGCGACCAGGGTACCGACGCGGTTGGTGTCCGAGACTTGGCCGGGGCTCGTCTGCGCCAAAAACGCGGAACCGTCAGCCTCCAAAATGCTGACCTGCGGCAGATGGAACGAGTTTTCGTCGGCCGCGATGCCGCTGGCGTTGACGCGCAAGGCCTCGACGTTGGTGGTGTCGACCAAGAAGGTGTTCAGCCGCTCTTGGTAGGTGTTTGGGATGGCCGACGTCGGCAGGCTGACCGCGACGGGTTCCGGCAGTGGGATCTCGCTGACGTAGATGGTGTATTGGTAGGTCGGCCCGCCAATGTTGCCGACCGTCGGGATGAAGGCGCGGAAGTCAGAGGCGACGATGGTGTAGCGGCCAGGCCCGGCGAGGAACATCTCGCGCGTGCCGGGCTCGTTTACGTCGGCGCCAAAGGCGACCCGTGTGACGGTGTTGTTTCGGCCCTCGTAGCCGCTGATGATCGCGGCGGGCCACACACCCGGCGCACCCTCGACGTGGACCAAAAGCGCTGTGGGTTTGTCGATCTCGAAACTGTAAAAATCCAGGTCGTCTTCGCCGTTGACCGCGTTGCCGACGTTGCCGTTGATGCGTACGGGAAAGGTCAGGTTGTAATTCAGACCGGCGTCCGGCGAGTCGTTAAACTCGACCTCGGATTCGTCGATGGTGCGGACGTCGGCGGGGTTGCCGGGCGCGCTGACCATCGGCAGCAAATCACACGCGTCGCCCACGCCGTCGCGATCGCGGTCGGCCTGGTCGGCGTTGGCGTCCATCGGGCAATTGTCGTCGACGTCTTCGATGCCGTCGTCGTCCGCGTCGGTGTCGACCACCACCGGCATGTCCGGCTCCACGGTGACATCCGGTGTCGCGTCGTTGCCCATGTCTGCCTGCGTGACCGGGATGTCCGTGCCCGCGTCTTCGGGTGTCGTCGTGGGCGTGGGCGACGAATCATCGCCACACGCGACAACGGTCAAAAACAACAGAGGCAACATTCGCTTCATGACAGGTCCTTGCGAGCACTAAGTTCAACGGTTGCTGAGTAAAACACAGTCTTGAAGCAGATGCGATAGCAGTGCTGACACAACGACGGTGCCCGAGCGGGATGGCTATTGAACTGTCGTGGGGCCGATGCGGCTTCTCGGGACTCTCCAGCTGTCGAGGGTCGACTTTGTTGCAGAAAGACAGAAGGACCAAGAGGAGTAGGATGGCCACTCAGGTTTGAAGCCTGATGTTCCGGTTTGCCGTTGAGTTCGGGCGAGGTGTTTTGTCCGTTGTGTTGCCCGTATCAGACGAATGCTGGCTGGAGGTGGAAAAGCCGATCGACTAGAGCCACGGGGTCGAACCGAACTAACGAAATCCCACTGGTCCCACGACGTTGTTATCCATTCGGCATTCCTTCCAAGCCTGCTCGGCCCCATCATTGACGACCGCGAACAACTCGACGGGCTCCGACGGAAGAGCCAATTCGACCATTGTGCTCCCCAACACCGCTAGGGCTCGCGTGGTGTCCACCTGCCCGATGCGCGTGCCCGATTGTTGTGGGTCGCCGTCGTAGAAGCTTACGGTGATTCCGGCTGGCACCGGTGCGTCGCCGAGGTTTCGAACGCGTGCCAAGGCCTTGAGCTCGGGTTCGCGCTCGACCGAGACCTCCAGCGTCAGATCTGGCGCGGCGTTCGGAGCTCCAATCAGACCTGCTCCGGATGTGCGCGCAGCTCGCGCCCAGTGGCCGGTTTGGGCCCCGAACACGCGCACGCCCGTCGTCTTCTGACCACCACAGTTGATCGAAGAATACCTGTTGCTGACCACAACGATTTCGGCGAATCCATCGCCGTCCACATCAGCGACCACAGGCTTCTCGCGAATCGTCGCGCTCGTGTTGCACGTCGCGAAATGCACGTCTCCGTTGGTGCCGTTGTAGATCCGAAATGTGTTCTCGTCGGCAAAGAGCGCCTCGGCGACGCCGTCATTGTCCAGGTCAAATGCCGCCGCGCCGGTCTGAGCAGACGAGCAGTCTAGGATCGGCATGGTCCATGCCACGGTGGCGCCGGTCGCGACCGTGGAATCCATGAGCTTCACCCCGTCGTAAACCTGGTAGCTAAAGCCGGTCGCGACGCCCACATCGGGCACCCCGTCGCCCGTGAAGTCTGCCACCACAGGTGCCCCTCCACCGCTGTTACAGCCGGGCGCGCCTGGGTTGAGTTGACAACACCGGATTTGGCGAGCCGGCAGCTCAAACAGGTCAATTGAGCGCACGATGACGCGCGAGTTTGGCGCGGTAGCGTCCACTCGCCAGATGGTCATCGTGTGTGAAGCAAAGTCTACCGAGATGATCTCGGGTGATCCTGCGGAATCGAGTTGGCCAACGGCCACCGAGGTCGCTTGAATCCTCCCGCAGCAATCACATTACCATCGGCATTGTAGACATTCATGGGAGCGACGATTTCCAACGCGCCGTCGCCGTTGACATCGGCGACGCTGAATTCTGGCCCTGCGCCAGTTAGGGTTGCTTTGACCCCACCTGTGGCACCGTAGAGAATCGACTGACCCGCGATGACCTCAACACTGCCATCCTGGTCGATATCGGAGATGACGAGTGCTCCGCATGTGCCGAGTTGTTCGCTCAACCACAAGGGGGATCCTTGCGCATCGTAGGCCTGAACTCTGTTGTTCGAGTTGCAGACCACGATCTCGTTGCCCGCGACGCCATTGATGTTGCCTGCAGCCATGCCTCCAAGGGGCTCGTCAGCGGTTTGGTCCAACGCGAGTTTTTGAACGACCGAGCCGTTGACGGTGCTGAGCGCGACGAGGCGAGCAGAATTGCCCATGCTGTTGCTGTAGTCGTTCGCTTCGAACGTGAGGAAAGACGATTTCGGGGATGTCGTCCTGGTCGGCATCGCCGTCACAATCGTCGTCGTCGAGCTGCGCAACGACCGGCGTCATCATGACGTCATCATTCGTGGCGGTGGTCTCGCCCCACGCGTAGCGGACGGTAGCCTCAAAGCCAGCGTCGGGCTGATGGGTACACGCCCCTAAAACGGGTCGCGCGACACACGTTCCCCAAGGCAGTGGGCCATCTGGTGGGCACGTGAGTCCGGCGCCAGGAGGGGTGCCAAGGTCAATTGGCGCGGTGAGCTCGCAATAGTCGGTGTCTGCACAGTCTTCATTTCGCTGGCAGAAGCTCCCCGGCGCTACGCAGCTCCCAAAATTGCAGAACTCTCCATCTCCGCAGCATTGTTCGCCGCAAGGCCGCTGGCAGACGCTGGCATCATTGTCCATGTCGGCGGCATCGGGAGTCATGTCTGGTGCTGCGTCATCGCCGGCGTCCGCGATGGCCCCAAATCTTGGCCGCCGTCTGACACCTGCATGTCAGGCAATCCGGTGTCAGGGCTTGGGTTGGCTGGCCTTGAGTCGTCGCTACAGCCGGTCACGCACACTAGAATCAGAGCACCAAGAAGGGACGGTTTTGAAGCCAACATGAAGGTATACCCCAGCAGGAACACAGCTTTTGTGCGTGTAGAGCATCCTGTCCGCCGTGTCCACCCCTTGGGAGGTGTCACGCTTCCCGCGCGTTCTCCGACGGCAGGGGTCTTCAGCGCGTCTAATTGCCGGCTGCCGCAATGGCGCGCGCGACCCGGCGAGCAAACGTGTAGATGGAGACTTGGGGCGGACCACCGATCGAGGTCGGGAACAGGGAGCCGTCGGCGACCCACAGGTTTTGAACGTGGTGGTGCATGCCCTGAGGGTCCACCACGCTGTTTCGTCGGTCGTTGCCCATCCACAGGGTAGACATCGGGTGAACGGCCGTCAGGGACGGATTCAGGGGCCCTAGACTCGATCCATCAAAATCGTTGAGGTCGCTCGCGCGGGTGACCCACTTCGCGGGACGCGTGGGGATGAACACACGCTGCGCACCTGCGGCCAACAAAATGCGCGCGGATTCACGCAGTCCGAGCGCGAGCTGGTCGTATTCGTCGCGGTCCAAGCGGTAGCGGATGTGGACCCGTTCGTCGCGCCCCGGGCTGACGACGCCCGAGGCGTGGTCGTGCAGCATCGTGATCAACACCGCGACGTTGGGGGAACGTGCGCATCAGGGTCGCGTGTTCGGGCCCAAACCGGGCAAGAAGCCTGCGGCCGCGCCGGGTGCGCAAAACCCGACACGATCCACGCACGTCGTTTCGCATGGGCGCCAAACTCCGAGGAACTGCGTGCACTCGATGGCCTGGGGCACACCCAGCCAGCCTTCGACGGGTTCGTTGAACACACCCGCGACGATCGAGCCGGGATGCATGTGCAGGTTGGTGCCGGCGAGCCGATAAGGGTCGGGCAGGGCGCTCTGTTTGACCAACGCCGCCGAGCTCGTGGCGCTGCCCGCGAGCACCACATGTTTGGCCTGAACCTGAACTCACCGACGGCCGCGCCGCTGACGGGGTCAACGCACGCCCTCGACGCCGGTCGCCATACCGCGCGAACGCAGGATGCGCGTGACACGCGCCTCGCTGAACACGCGGCCCTGGTCAAGCACCGGCCGGATCAGGGCGCGTTCGCCGTGTTCTTTGCCGTCGTTTGGACAGCCGAGCTCACAAAATCCGGCTTGTTGACAGAGCGCGCCGCGGTTGTGTTTGAGCACGCCGCCTTTGTAGCCGAGCGTCTTGATGCCTTTGGCGATCAGCTGGTTGTTGCGATTGATGCGGTCGGCGGGGACCTCAGTGATGTTGAGCATGCGCTCGACATCGTCGAAGTCTTGGTCCAGTCCCGTCACATCCACGCCAAAACGCGTGCGCCAATCTTCGGCAAGCTGTCGGGGAAGTCGTTTGCACAGGTTGGTGTTGTGCGGGTCGAGCCGCCCACACCTTGCCCTGAAGCACGCTGACGCTGAAGTCGTCGGTCGCGCGTCCGCCGCCTTCGGCGAACAACTGCGGCATCATCCAGGTCTTCGCGTGCATTGAATTCAGTGGTCGAAAAATGACGCCCCAGCTCAAGGCCGATGACGTCGAAACCGGCACGCACCAGATCGTGGAAGACCATGCTGCCGCCTGCGCCAAGGCCGATGACCACGACATCCGCGGTCAGCTGGGTTCGGTCTGCGGGGCTTAATGCGCGCATCGCTTTTGAGGTCATGGCGCGCTCCGCAGTCGTTCGGGAACACCCGGGTTTTTGCCGATGCTGTAGCCGATGGCAGACCAGGTGGATTCGCGTGACCAGTACCCCATCATGCAGATGGTCTTGATGGCGTGAAACGCGGCGCGCTGAGCCGGGATGCGCGAATCTGGCCAGCGGCTCAAAAAGGCGGTCTGTTCGGCGGGCGACAGCAACGAAAAGCGCGTTCGGTTTGGCCCGAGCACCAACGGTGCCGCTTCGAACAGCGAGAGCAGCGCGGCCATGCGTTCGACCGTCGACGTCGGCATCGAACGTACAAATCGCAAGGTGGCTTCAAGCGCACCGCACTCGTCGGGCGTGGGCAGCGAATCGTTGTCGGGCTCGCAGATGCGCCCCTGCATCGCCTCGAGCGTGCGGATTTGCCACGGTTGGATGTCGCCAGCGGTCGGGTAAGGCTCTTTGAGCGCCTTGGCGGCGACCTGTCCCGCGCGCAGCAGCCCTAGCGTTTGAGCTTGGCGCAGCGCGTCGGCCTGAATGTGTTTGAGTCGGTTCATCGGTTACTTCGAACCCCATTCAAGGATGTCGATCGTCACAGGGATCACACCACGTTCTATCATGCCGAGGTCGTTTGCCGCCGCTTCAGAAAGGTCGATGACGCGGCCCTCGGTAAAGGGCCCACGGTCGTTGATCCGGACGACGACCGATTTGCGGGTCGCCGGGTCGACGACACGCACCACCGTTTGAAACGGCAAGGTCCGATGCGCTGCCGTGAAGTCGCCTGCATCAAAGGGTTCGCCCGAGGCCGTCTTGCGGCCCTGAAAACGCTCGCCGTACCAGCTGGCGTCGCCAGACAGGGCGTGGTCGCGTCCGTCAGGGCCGTGGATAAACACCGAGTCGGGTGTGGCCGAACATGCCGTTAACCCCACAAACGCGAGGATGAGAGCGAGTTTTGCCATCAGGGGCAGGAGGGCGTGAGCACAAGGAATTTCAGGGATTCCGCGATCACGAGCTCTTTGGCGTCGTCAAGGTTCAGGTTTGTGAAGAGGACCTTCTTTGGATTGACGTTGGTCGCAAGGGTGACGCGACCTTCGGCGTACGTGTCCGCGGTGTAGCTGTGCTTCCAGAAGTACTTGCCGATGACGACATCGGCGTACCCGTCCACCGACAGGTCTTCGAGCGCCAGTGTGGTGGCGTCCACGCCGACCACTTCGCTGTAGTAGGGCAAGAAGGTCCCGGTACCGTCGTTCTTAAGCACCGCGAACTCGGGGAAGATGTCGCTGCCTTGCTGGTCGAGCCGTTTTTCGGCGAGAAACGCGACGTCGTAGATGCCGTCCTGATTGACCGAACCGGTGGCCACAAACGTGTAGATCTGTTCGGAGTTTTCAGGGGCGAGCGTGATCGGTGTGGACGTCGAGGTGGCGTTGGGGCGCAGCGTGCCGAGCGTGACCGCGTCGTTGGCCTCGCCCAAGATCACGATGTCATCGCCGCTCTGGCTGTCGATGTTGGCCACGGCCATCTTGGTCGGGCGCAACGTGCCAAGCGGGAAGTCCACCGCAGCCGACAGGTTTCCGCCGGTGTTGAAGAAGATCGTGAGCTGATTGGGGCCAAACTGTGACACCGCAATGTCAGGGTCGCCGTTGCCGTCGAAGTCGCCGGTGGCAATGTTCACGGTCAAACCCGCCACATCGAGCACGTCGGTGGATGGGTCGTGGATGAGGTCGCGACGATTGCCATCCGCCTGGTTGCGTATGAGGCTGACGTCGCCTAGGTTGGCGGTAGCGGCCTCGAAGAACCCGTCTTTGTTCAGGTCAAACGCGATGATGGCCGAGGGGCCAACACCAGGCTGCGCCGTGTCGAACTGCTGCAGGTATTCGTTGTCGCCTGATGGTTCGGGCACGGACTTGAAGAACACCGCGCGCTCTTCCAAGTAGTTCAGAACCACAACGTCGTTGAAGCCGTCGCCATCAAAGTCGCCCGTCGCGATGTCTCGGATCGAGATTTGGTCGTTGGCGGTCGATGCCGTGAAGTAGATGTCTTGGTAGTTGACTTGGCTGCGGCCCGGTCCGCCCGGGATGCACGAGTCACACGCATCGCCCACGCCGTCGCCGTCGGTGTCGGCCTGGTCGGGGCTGGCCACCGGCGCGCAGTTGTCACATGCGTCGCCGACGCCATCCTCGTCGGTGTCGACGGTTTCCTCGACATCGGGGCACAGGCTGTTGCTGTTGTTCGTCGTCGTCGTGTTGTTCGTTTCGTTGTTCGTCTGGTTGTTTGTCGAATTGTTGGTGGTGTTGTTCGACGTGTTGTTGGTGTTGTTTGACGAGGTTTTGCCGTCGTCTCCGCACGCAGCAGCAAGAGACAAACAGGGCGAGCAAGAGGTTTTGTAGGTCATCGTGTCATCCATAATTTCATGAGCGCGGCCATTATGGCGATGGCGGTGGCGGCATGCAAGGCCGCGGGGAAACCGCCGGGGAATTTGCGTCGATCGACGTGTGCGTCCATTGTGGTTGCATGATTTTTCGACTCTTTATTGTGTTGCTCGTTGCGGCGTCGTGGGGCTGCAAAAAGACCGAACCCGCCAAACCGCACGTGGACGGCTTGGCAGTGTGGCCCGGCGGCGATCCCATCCGCGTGCATCCCACGCAGGGCACGATGCCCCTTGATCCGCAGCACGTGTTGGCGCTGACGCCCGCGACCGAAGGCGCAACGTGGACCGATTGGTCGCTGACGACCGGCGAAGCGGCGACCGAGATGCGGCGCACGGGCGCGCTGCGCGGGATGCAGACGACGGCGCGTTGGGTGTTCTCGAACGGCAATCCTCAGCTGGTGTTTGAGTGGTCGACGCCTACCTTGCCTCACGATGCCGCAGGAGAAGAGATTCTGCTCAGTTTTGAACTGCCTGCGGGTGACGTGCGTTACGTTGATGCACAACAGCGGGTGGTGCCCTTTGTGGGCAAGGACGTCGTGATTCCGCCTGCAGCGCCGCGCTGGCTGGAGTGGCGCGGGGCCCAACGCACGCTGGTGTTTTCGCAGTGGACCGCTGACCAAATGCGCATCACGCCGGTCGAAAGTGGCGTGCGGCTCGACCTTGTAGTGTGGGATCCGGCGATGCACGTCGAGGCCGATTGTGTGCCCGAGCCCGGTCCCGGATTAAAAGCCTCGATGATGCTGACGGTCGGTGAAGAACCCGCGATTTTTGCCGCACGTCTCGCCGATGGCCGTCAGTCAGCGATCGTGCCGATCTTCGTCGACGGCGGCACGTCGGCCATCGCGCAGGAAGGCGCGTCGCTGAATGCAGCGGATTACGCCCGCCGAGTGCGCACGCTCGCCCTTGGGCATTCGGATAGCGAAGATCCTCGCCACGGCAACGGTGGTCTCGTGGGGGCATCGCTTGGCGGGACGTTCCTGGCGTCGGCCGAACAGCTCGCCGCAGACGAAGTCGGCGCGGTGTCACAGGCTCTGGCGGGCACAACGGTGGACCTCGCGGTCGACAACCAATCGACGACGGCCCGGATTCAATGCGAGACAATGGAAGGTCGAAAGACGCTCGTGGACCTGCGCGCTGGTGCGGCGTGGGAGGGCAACTACCACAACGATGTGGCCTCGGTACCGCCGGTCGACGGCGGCTGGCCAACGGTTTGGACGACGCCGGTGTTGGATGGGTCGCGCGAAGCCGTGACTGACCAGATTCTATCGAAGCCCTATCTCGACCAAGCGCGCCGCGACCGCGCGGTGATTGTGTTTCAGACGCCTCTGGTGGCGACGCGAAATCCGCTCGTCGACGCGTTTAACCACTCACTGATCGTGCCCGAACGGCAGGGCCAGTGGACGATCGCTCCTGAGTTCGAACGTCGATTGGCGGACCTGGAGCTCGACCAAGAGGTTTCGTGGCACGCGGTGTTGTCTGCCGACGCGTTGATGGGGCAGATCCGGTCATCGCAAGCCATGAAGATCGTCCGAGAGGCTGATGGCAGTTGGACCGTCAACGGCAAGATGAGCGGCCTAACGCTTGTCATCCCCGGCCAACATGCGGTGTCGATCAACGGCACGCCGGCGCAGGCGCAAGATGTGGGTGACTCGCAGCCTCAGACATGGGTCGTGTTGGACGTCGATGGCTCGGCCAAGGTCGAGGTTGCCGAGGCGCAGAAGCTAGAGCCCATTCAGTGGGTGTTTCAGCCCTGATCGTCGTCGAGCAGATCGGGGCGACGTTCTTTGGTGCGCTTCAACGCCTGTTCTCGCCGCCATTTGTCCACGTTGCCGTGGTGACCGCTGAGCAGCACCTCGGGCACTTCAAGCCCCTGAAACTCGCGGGGCCGCGTGTAATGCGGGTATTCGAGCAAGCCGCTCGAAAAGCTCTCGTCGTGCAGCGAGTCGTTGTTCCCGACCACACCCTTTAGCAGACGCACAACGGCGTCGGTCACGACCAATGCCGCGGGTTCGCCGCCTGTCAGGACATAGTCGCCGATGCTGATCTCGCGGTCGATCCACCCGGCGCGAAAGCGCTCGTCGACGCCTTCGTAGTGACCGCAGGTCAGGATCATGCCCGGACCTTGCGCGAGCTCCCACGCGATCTCTTGTGAGAATGGCTCGCCGGCGGGCGTCATCAGGATGCGAGGCGCCCCGGGATTGAGGGTGTGAACGTGTTCCATCGCGCCCACGAGCGGTTCGACCTTCATCACCATGCCGGCGCCGCCGCCATAGGGGACGTCGTCGACCGTGCGATGTTTGTTCGTCGAAAAGTCACGGATGTCCGTGCACACAAACTCCGCGAGCTCGGCCTCGGCCGCGCGCTTCATGATCGATTCGGAAAAGGGTGACGCGAAGAAGCTTGGAAAAAGCGTCAGGATGTCGACTCGGAAGGTCATACCGGTTTGAGCTCGAAGTCCTCGGGGGCCCATTGCGACAGGTCTGCGACCTCGATCCCATCAGTCAGACTGACCGACAACACGACATCCTTGCGCCACATCACCAGCAGGCGTCCGTCGATACGCGGGCCTTCAACGGCCATCACATCGTGGGCGGAGGGTAGATCCAAGAAGCCAGACACGCGGCCGATTGACTCGCGCGCCCCGTCACGCATCACAAAGACCTCTAAGCCTTCGAGATCGGCGTGGTAGAACTCGTCATCGTCGGTTTGGGGCAAGGCGTCGCGAGGCACCAAGACCTCGAGGTTGGTCAGCGGATCGAGCTGATCACGGAACCGAAGCCCTTCGAGCGTGACGAGCAGGCACTTGTCCGTGTTCCGGCAAGCACGGATCGTCAGATCGCGAGGACCCTCGGGCGTTTGACAACGCACCACCACGCCGGGCTTGAGCCCGTCGGTGTCGGCGTTGAAAGGCCAAAGACGAATCTCGCCCTTGTTTCCATGGGCGCGACCGAATTTCCCGTACGTAACGTGGGAACTCATCGGGTCAGTCGACGATGTCGAAGGACACTCGAAGAGGAGAAGAGATGTTGGCAGCTTCGACAATCGTTCGAAGTGAGCGCGCGATGCGTCCACCCCGACCGATCACACGACCGCGTGCAGCGGGAGGTGCGTCGAGCAAAATCGCCAATTCGCCGCCGTTGACTTTCGATCGCAACGTGTACTCGGTGTCGCCCAAAAGTGGCTTCACCAAGTGGTGTACAAGCCCTTCATAGGCTTGCGTTGCTTCTTCGTTGGTCAGCATGTCGGCACTCATGCTTCAGCCGTGTCGTCAGCTGCTGCTTCAGCTGCAGGAGCTTCTTCAGCGGGGGCTGCTTCTTCAGCAGGAGCCTCGACAGGAGCGGCCTTTGCTGCAGCCTTGGCTGCTTCTTCGGCTTTGCTCGCGTCTTCGTGAGCCTTGATCGCATCGGCACGACGCTTGGCGAGTGCCTGAGCCTTTTCGGCCCGACGTGCTGCAGCGGCCTGACGGTCGGCGTTCTCTTTTGCAAGGTCAACGCCTTGGCCGTCTGCAACCTTCTTCAGAAGAGAAGCGACAGTTTCGCTAGGCGAAGCTCCGGTTCCCAACCAGTAGTTGGCGCGCTCCGTGTTCAAACGGATGGCTGGGGGCTCTTGCAGCGGATCGAACGTGCCGAGCTGCTCAATGAAACGGCCATCACGCTTGGAGCGCTTGTCTGCGGCCACGATACGGTAGAAGGGGCGCTTCTTGGCGCCATGACGCTGAAGTCGAAGTCGTACGGTCATACTCTGTCTCGTTCAATGAACGGTCAAATGCGCGCAGAAACACGCGAAAACTTGCCGGTTAAACACACACATAGCGGGCAGGCCCGCCAGAAGGTGCGAGATTAGGTGTGGGAACGGCCGATGTCAAGGTGTTATCGATTCCATCGGTCTGTTTGCCTGTTTAGCCTTTGACGGCAGCCAGCACTTCATCGAGCTGTCCCGTCTCGTACATCTGCGTCAGGATGTCGGATCCGCCCAGAAACTCGCCGTTGACGTAGATCTGCGGGATGGTCGGCCAGTCCGAGAACTCCTTGATCGCCTGACGCTTTTCGGGATCGGCCAAGATGTCCACAGCGTGGATCGGCAGGCCGTAGCTCCCCAGAATTTGGGACGCGCGCGCCGAAAATCCGCACATCGGCGATGCAGGGGTGCCCTTCATGTAAAGGACGATCGGGTTCGAGGTCACCTCGCGCTCGATCTCCGTCATGATGTTGCCGCCCTCAGCGCGGGTGAGTGGGGCTGCTGCGGGCGCCGAATCGTTGGAGGCGATCGGAAGAGAAATACGTTTTTCGCTCATGTTGAGACTCCGGGTGAGACGACGGCAAACGCGCGACGTCGATCATTCATTTCACGAGTTTAGCTTGGACCATTGCTCGGGCGTGTACGTGGCCAGCTGCAGGGCGTGCAGCTCACCGGTCGCCAAAGGTTCGGCGAGCGCGGCGTTGACAAGGCGGTGCTGCTTAAGAGGAGTTTCCCCGCAAACTGCGCCGAGATCACGACAACCGCGTAATGGTCACGTGTCCCTGTGAGATCGGTCACTTGCACGATCGCGTCGGGGATCGACGCCTTGATCATGGTTTCGAGTGTGGAAGGCTCCATCGGTCGCTCCGGGCAAAAAAGAAGGCATAGCGCACAAATCGCACAACGCAGATGAAATAAAAGCGCGCCGCCATATTTTCAAGGGGTGCGCGCTAAATGAACGTTCATTCACTCTTCCAAACGATGCGTCGGTAGGGTACGAAACGCATCGAAAAGTTGAGCATCCTTCACAGGTCTTTCACCTCAATCCCTCAGAAGAGACGAGGATTCCATGGCAACTAAAACGATTCGTAAAGCTGCCGTCATTGGCGGCGGAGTAATGGGACGAGGCATCGCAGCACATTTGGCGAATGCCCGCATCCCGGTGGTTCTTCTGGACATCGTGCCCAAACCCGGCGAGGGCGACGACATCAACGATCCGGCCTTCCGCAACAAGTTTGCGGCGGGTGCGATCGAGCGGATGAAAAAAGACAAACCATCCCTGATTTACTCGACTTTGGACCTCGACCTGATCACGCCTGGAAACGTGGAAGACCATCTCGATTGGTTGGCCGACGTCGATTGGATCGTCGAGGCCGTGCCCGAGACGATGGCGATCAAGACGGCGACCTTCGACAAGATCGAAAAGCACGCCAACCCCGAAGCGATCATCGCGTCAAACACCTCGGGTCTGTCGATCAAGGGCATGTTGGAGGGCCGCTCGGAGGCGTTTAAGAAGCGTTTCCTCGTGACGCACTTCTTCAACCCTGTGCGTTACATGAAGCTGCTTGAGCTCGTGCCTGCCGAACAGACCGATCCCGCCGTCATGGAGACCATGGTGTCGTTTGGTCGTGACGTGCTCGGAAAGGGCATCGTGTTTGGCAAGGACACAACGAACTTCATCGCCAACCGTATCGGCGTGCACGGTATGATGACCATCATGCACACGATGCCGAAGTACGGCCTGACGGTCGAAGAAGTCGACGCTATCTTCGCAAAGCCGATGGGACGTCCAAAATCGGCTGTTTTCCGCACGGCAGACGTTGTCGGTTTGGACACGTTCGTTCACGTCGCCAAGAACTGCTACGACACGCTGACCGAAGACGAAGAGCGTTCGGTGTTCGAAGTGCCGTCGTACATGAAGACGCTGGTCGAGCGCGGTTGGACCGGCTCGAAGGCCAAACAAGGCTTCTACAAGAAAGAGGGCAAGGAGATCTTGTCGCTCAACCTTGAAACGCTTGAGTACACATCGAAATCCGAGTTCAGCTACGACAGCTTGAACGTGCGCGGCGACGCTGCAGCGCGCGTCAAGGGCGTGGTCGTCAACGGCACCGACAAGGCTGCCGAGTTCGCGCGCGAGGTGACTCTGCGCTCGTTGTCCTACTCGGCGCGTCGCCTTGGTGAGATCGCTGACGACATCGTCAACATCGACAAGGGCATGCGCTGGGGCTTCAACTGGGACCTCGGTCCGTTCCAGACCTGGGACGCGATCGGCGTCGAATGGGGCTACAACGCGATGAAGGAAGCCGGCTTGGCGGTGCCAGCATGGGTCGACAAGATGGTCGCCGCTGGCCACACGTCGTTCTACGCATGGGACGGCCCAACGCCGTTGTACTTCGATCCGTCGACCAACGGTTACAAGCCGATGGCCCAGGACGAGCGCGAGATCTCGATCGAGATCCTCAAGAAGCGCGAAGGCACCAAGATCTTTGGAAACATGGGCGCGACGTTGCACGACATCGGCGACGGCGTGGCTCTGCTTGAGTTCCACACCAAGATGAACGCCATCGACGACGACATCATCAACATGATGCACCAGTCGATCGACGAAGTGGAAGCCAACTGGGAAGGCCTTGTCATTGGCAATGGCTCGGACAACTTCTCGGCCGGTGCCAACTTGATGTTGGTGCTGATGAACGCCCGTGGCGGCAACTGGGACGACATCAACATGATGATCGAGCGCTTCCAGCAAGCCAACCAGCGCATGCGCTTCAGCTCGAAGCCGGTCGTCGCAGCGCCTACGGGCTTGACGCTTGGCGGCGGTGCCGAAGTCACCATGGGCGCCAACGCGATCCAAGCCGCTGGCGAGCTTTACATGGGCCTCGTCGAGGTCGGTGTGGGCTTGATTCCTGGCGGTACGGGAACGCTGCAGTTGCTGCGTAACCACTACGGTCGACAGGCCACCAACAAGGACGTCGCGCCGCTGTCGATCCTGCAGAACGTCTTCATGGCGATCGGCATGGCGAAGGTCGCCACGAGCGCCGAAGAAGCCCGTGAATTGGGCTTCCTCAGCGACACCGACATCGTCACGATCAACCGCGATCACTTGCTCTACCGCGCCAAGCAGCGCGCGTTGGGCATGGCTCGCGCTGGTTTCGTTCCACCACGTCCGATGAAGTTCCGACTTCCCGGCGCCGATGGCGCGGCCACGATCGACACCATGTTGATGAGCATGGAGAGCAACAACCAGGTCTCGGCTTACGACCGTCATGTGGGCGCGACGCTTGGTCGCGTGCTGACGGGCGGCGACACGACACCCAACGTGTTGGTCACCGAGCAGCACATTTTGGACCCGCCGAGGCGCGAGGCCTTCTTGTCGCTGTGTGTGGCGAAGAAAAGTCGCAGGCACGCATGGAATACATGCTCATGAACAACAAGCCGCTGCGTAACTGAGTCGTGGCATTCGAAACCTTTTGCTTGTAGGGCCGTCATAGGCCTGAGGAGATACACATGGAAACCAAAGAAGCAGTGGTCGTTTCGTATGCGCGTACCCCGTTTACGCGCGCACACAAGGGCATGTTGAAAGACACTCGCCCCGACGTCATGGCGGCTCACGTCATCAAAGAAGCCGCGGTTCGCGCCGGCAACCTTGACCCATCGTTGGTCGAGGACGTTGCGATGGGCTGTGCGATGCCAGAAGGCGAGCAGGGCATGAACGTGGCACGCGTGGCGACGTTGTTGGCGGGATTCCCCGACACCGTGCCTGCGCAGACCATCAATCGTTTCTGTTCGTCGGGTGTGCAGACCGTGTCGATCATCGCCGAGCGCATCATGCTTGGTCAGATCGACATCGGCATCGCCGGTGGCACGGAGTCGATGTCGATGGTGCCGATGAGCGGCAACAAGTTTTCGGCGGGCCCCGAGGTCATGGCGTCGGTTCCCGAGGTCTACACCCCGATGGGCACGACGGCCGAAAACGTGGCGGCGAAGTTCAACGTATCACGCGCGGACCAAGACGCATTTGCCTTGGAATCACCTGAAAGCGCCTGTCGCAGCACAGGAGTCGAACTTCTTGGCGGGTGAAGTGCACCGATGAACACACGCATCATCGATGCTGAGGGCAACTGGCACGACGTGGTCGCGAACAAGGATGATGGTCTCGACCCGACTCCAACATCCGAGGTCGCTCAACAAGCTTCGTCCGTCTTCAACCCCAAAGGCACCATCACTGCGGGTAACGCGTCTCCGTTGACGGACGGCGCTGCTGCGGTCGTGATTATGTCAAGGAAGCTGACAGGCTCGGTCTGAAACCCTTGGTTACTGCGGACCGTTCCAGGTCGCTGGCGTCCCGCCAGGATCATGGGCATCGGTCCGGTTCCTGCGATCCGCAAGTTGTTGGAGAAGACCGGGCTGACCGTGGCCGACATCGACTTGTTCGAGATCAACGAAGCGTTCGCTTCGCAGGCGAAATACTGCCGCGACGAGCTCGGCATCGACCCCGCCAAGATCAACATCACGGCGGTGCGATTGCCGCTCGGCCACCCACTGGGCGTCAGCGGCACGCGCATGACCGGAACGCTGTTGCGCTCGCTGGAAAAGACCGGCGGCCGTTACGGCATCGTCAGCATGTGCATCGGTGGTGGAATGGGCGCAGCGGCTCTGTTCGAGCGCGTCTGATTCTATTCGGCCGAGATTTCTTCAAGGCGCCCCTCTTCGGGCGCCTTTTTGTTTGCCATCGAACCGAGCATCCGCAGCACGTCATGCAGCAGGTTGGCGCTGATGGGCTTTTGAAGCACACGAATGTCGGCGCGGCTCAAGAATCGGCGGGCAGCCTGCGTCAAAACGCCTGCCGTGCAGAACACAACAAGCGGCAACAGGTGGGGATGGTGACGGCCAATGTGCTCGTAGAGCTGCAGGCCGTCGACCGAGGGCATCATGACGTCGCAGATGATTGCGTCGAACGCGTCGTCTTTGGTCAACAGGGTGATGGCCTGTGTGCCGCCGGGGGCAATGATGGCCTCGTGGCCTTGCGAGAGCAGCATCTTTTGGACCGACTGCAGCACGAGCTCGTCATCGTCGACCACGAGCACGCGCAGCATGTATTCGGTGTCGGTGGTCTCTTCGAGCGATGCAACCTCGACCTCCTGTTGGCCGTGGCTGCGAGGCAGGCGGATGATAAACGTCGACCCTTTGCCGAGTTGGGATTCGACTTCCATACGGCCGCCGAGCTTTCGCACGATTTCGTCACACAGCCACAGCCCAAGCCCCGTTCCGCGCTCGGCCGTTTTGGTCGTGTAAAAGGGTTCGAAAATCCGCGCGAGCACGTCGGGCGCCATGCCGGGCCCCGTGTCCGAGATCGTGATGACGACTTCGGCGCCCTCTTGTCGGCAGGTGAGTTTGACTTCGTGGTCGCGGGCGGGCGAATCCGAGATCGCTTGGCCTGCGTTAACGAGGATGTTGACGAGCACCTGCGCGAGTTTGCCACGGTCGGACACGATCCCACGCACATCGGCGGCCACGTCGACGTGCAAGTGCGCGATATGTTCGATCTGGTTGCGCACAAGGTGAACCGCGGCGTCGATGGTCTCGTGCAGATCCACGTGTTCAATGTTCTCGGAATCATCGCGCGAGAACATACGCAGCTCACGCACGATGTGGCTGATGCGGTCCATGCCCTGGAGGTTGACGTCGATCATGTGTTTCATGTCGGCGATCACCAAGGCCGCCTCGCTGCCCGCCTCAAGCGGGAACTTGTCCGCGAACTGGGTCAGGTACTCACGCAACACAAAGAGGTTCGTGTAGATGTAGCTGGCAGGGTTGTTGATCTCGTGCGCGACACCGGCTGCGACCTGACCGACCGCGGCGAGCTTGTCGGCACGGATCAGCTGTTGGCGCATCGCTTCGAGCTCGCGCCGGGCGGTGACATCGCGCGCGTTGCAGATCAGCATGGCGCCTTCGACGCCGGGCTCCGTGACACGAACGCGGGCCTCGACCCAAGCGTAGGTTCCGTCTGCACGTCGGACCTTGGCCTCGAACGACACGGGCAGGGCAGGCCTCGCGCGCAGCAGCTTCACCTTGGCCGCGACCTCGCGTAAGTCCTCGCGCGTCAGAAGTGTGTCCACTTCTTCGCCGACCAAGTCTTCGGCGCGGTAGCCCAACGTCTCGTAGATGTTTGGGGTTACAAACTGCAGGCGGTGGGACGCTGAAAACAGCGCCACGATGTCCAACGAGTTGTTCAAGACCGTGCGATAGCGAGACTCGCTGCGCACGAGTGCCTCGTCGTGTTCCTTCTGCGCGGTCACGTCGCGCACAAAAATGCCCACATGCGAGAGGTGGTCGACTTCCCACACGGGAATCCACGACGCGCGATACCAACGCACGCCCTCTGGGGTTTCGACCCGCGTTTCGTAGGGCGGCAAAACCTCGCCGGCCATCATCTGTTTCATCCGTCGATTGACGTTGTCGTGCAAGGCCTCGGGCACGATCGCGCGGAAGTCCACGCCAATCATGTTGCGGACCTCAAGGGCGTTGGCCCAAATCACACGAAAGTCGGGTTCGACGATGTACAGCCACTCTTGCAGGTTCTCGGTGATCCGTTGAAACAGGCCTGCGGGCATGACGTCGGGTCCGCGCATCCGCAGAAACGAGAAGTCTTCGAAGACCTGCAACCACGCGGAACCCTCGTCGCACACTTTCCTGTGCAGTCCCGGATGCCGATGGTCTTGGAAGAAGGTGAGGAAATCCTCGGGGAGGAAGTCACGCAGGTGCTTGGCGGGAGAAAAAAGACGCACCGCCGCGGCGTTTGCGTCCAAAATGCCGCCAACGCCATCGAGCAGGAAACACGGGTCCTCGAGTGTGGTCATCAACTGTTGGAACGCGTCGCGCATGGATTTGCCGGCTTAGGGGCAGGCGACAAGTTCAAGTAACTCGTTGCCACGCTTGTATTGCTCGGTGGCAGGATAGCCGGTGCCTTCGAGGATGTCGAAGAGGGCTTGGCGGATTTGTGTCACGGTTCCCCACGCCGAGGTGGGGTCCTCGACGGCGCATACAAAGCGGGCGTTTCGGCACACGTTGATGTCCTCGCAGTAATCGTTTCGCGCCACCGCCGGTTTCAAGGACGCGTCGCCGTAATAGGCTTCGCCGCCGATGAGCACCAACAAGACGTCGCGCGCGTCGGCATCGACGATGGCCTCGTAGGGATCGTCGGCGTTGCGGAAGACCACCAAATCGGCGTGTTTTCCTTCTTCGATCGTGCCCACAAACTCGCTCAGGCCCACGACCTCTGCGCCATCACGCGTGACCATCTCCCAAAGTTTTTTGGGCGTCAGCGTGGATTCGATGTTGGTCAAGCGCGCAAACTCGCGGGCGTAGTTCAGCTCAGCGAGCAGGTCGTCTTCGCCCGAGACAGTCCAGTCAGGGCCAAGCCCCGTCACGATGCCTTTGTCGAGGACCTTCTTGATGTCCAGCGTGCGGCCGTACAACACGATGTTGCTCGAGGGCGACCACACGATTTTGGAGTTGGTGGCTTTGACCTCGTCGAGCTCTTCGTCGGTCAGGGCGATGGAGTGGATCAGCACGGCTGTGCCGTCTTCGAGCAACGAGACCCCTTGGTGCCGGTTGGGGCGCGTGTCGCGGCCGGCAAAGGAGCTGAACTCAAGCTCGACGTTGTTGCCCCGGTAGCCTTCCATCATGTGCACGGCGAAGCGCGTGGCGGGCTCGAGCGGGTCGCGAAACGACGCGATGTAGTTCGCGGCCTCGTCGTCGGTGATTTCGCGGGGACTGACGATCGTGGTGCGCATCAGGTCATAGGTCACATCCTGTTCGTGGTCGGCATTGCGCACAAGCCCTTGGATGCAGCTCTGGCTGAGCGACTGGCCCTGAATGGTTGTTGTGCCATGAAGCAGGGAGCGGAGCTCACCCCATCGTGCGGCCGGGCAGAAGTGTGAGGCCGAGCTGCGGTTGTTTGCGTAGGGGGCGACGTGTGCCTCATAGCTCGGGTCGTCGGCCCACTCGTAGCGATTGTTGAACCGACGTTGGCCTGGATTCCACTCGGGCAGGAAGTTGTAGGGCAGATGGTTGTGCGCGTCGATGAGGCCCGGTGACACCACGCCGGTCGTCTTGATCACCGTCGCGTTCGCGGCGTCCGGGTCGGTCGTACAATCGAGCGCCACACATCGAATGTAGCCGTCTGCCACCAAGACTTGGCCATAGGTTGGTCCCGTTGGCAGCAGAAGGGTTCCTTCGAGGATCATGGTCTTGCGGGCGCCGGGTGTCTCGACGGTGATGTCTGGCGTTGTGGTGGTGCCAGGCATGTCGGTTTCGCTTGAGCCCGCGTCGTCTGCGCCTGCGTCGGGGAAGCTGATCCCGACGTCGGGTGTCTTTTTAGGGTCGGACGGAGAATCCCCCGAGGCACACGCCACCAGCATGGATACAGCAGAAACGAGCAGGATTAGGCGCATAAAGATTGTGTCCTCCACAGGGACCTAGAGCCTATGGAATCCGGCCGCGCCGTGCAAACGTATTCGGCGGGGCGGCATGTAGTTTGTGCAGCATGAAAAACAACTTTTCCTTTTGTGCGGCAGCTTTGCTGTTCGTGAGCGTGCAGTTGGTCGCCGTGTCGGCTCAAGCTCAACCGGGTTCGTTGGACGGTCAGTTGCGATGGCAGTCCTTTTCGGCGGCAGCCTACAACCCGCTTGGGCTCGTCGAGCTGGTCCAGGTTTCGTACCGCAAGCCGCTTTACCTGAGTCAAAACCCGCTCTTCGCCACAAACTACGCGGAAGCGGCCGTGGTCGGTGCGGCGACACCTGCGTACGGCTTTGTGGGTTTACAAGCCGAGCTTCAACCATTGAGCATTTTGCGATTGCGAGCGCGCGCGGAGGCCATCGGTTTTTTTGGCAATTTTGGCCATGTCGCACGGTTCAATGATGTCAACGCGGACTATTCGGATACGGCGTTGGATGCCATCAAAGAAGCTGGCGAAAACAGCGCAACGACCGGGACTCGGTGGACGCTGACAGCACTGCTGCAGGCGGCCGTGGGACAGGTCGCAGTCCGCAGTCACCTGCAAGGCACCTACGTCAACCTCGACCTTGGAGACGGCGAAACCCTCTACTATTCGCCGCAGTTCGACTATTTGATCGAAGACGGCGGTTTGTTTTTCCAAAACGATCTCGACGTCGTCTGGCTGTTCGAGTCGGGATTGGTCGCAGGGGCGCGCATGAACTCGTCTTGGGCCGTTTATTCGTCTGAGATCGCCGACGAAGATCCCAACGGTCCAGCCCACCGCGTCGGGCCGCTGGTCGCGTGGCCGTTTTTCGAGGGCAGCGGACGCGTCAAGCGGGCGACGGCGATCGGTCTGGCCAACTGGTACGTCAAACACCGCTGGCGCGCCGGCGAGGACACACCCGCGTGGCTGCCCTACATCGCGGTGGGTGTGCAGATTGAGGGTGACCTGTGAGGTATTCGTGAAACCCTGGGGAGTCATTTTTGCGCTGGCGTTGGCGTCGTGTTCGTCCGATTCCAACCCGTCGCCCGCCAAAGACATGGGGTCTGACGTCACGACATCCCAAGACGTGGGCTTGGACGCTCCGAGCGGTCCGCCGGTCCTGGGGGAACGTCCCATCGCAGGGCAGTGGTGGACCGGCGACTTTCACGTGCATGCTTCGGGGGCGTCCAACGACACCGGCGGCGACAGCACCCCCGCCGCGATCAAGGCGCGTGCGCTGGAGATCGGCTTGGATTTTGTGGTGTTGACCGATCACAGCAACAGCACCGGCAGCGACACGACGACGACCGTCGAAGACGAGACCCTCTTCAACATGGGACCTGAGTTCCCGTATTGGGACGAAGCAGCCGCGTTGTCCGACGCAAATTTTCTTATGATCGACGGAAACGAGATGAGCCCAACGGACGATGGGCTAGGCTACAAGCCACGCGGTCATATTGGGTGTTATCCAAGGGATCTTGCGACGTTTGATCCAGACATCGCCTTCGTGGACCGGCCCCGAGGGGTTGTCAGCGGCGCGCAGACCATCGAGCAAGCGCGTGCCGCCGGTTGTTTTGTCACCGTCAACCACCCGTTCGGCCCGGCGAGCTGGATCGCCTTTGATTGGACGACACGCGACTATGACGCGATGGAGGTCTACAACGGCAGCGCTGGCTGGGATTTCTTTGACTCGCAGGCCATCGAAGGCTTGAAGTGCGATTTGGCGCTCGGCAAGGACACCCGGGTGCTCGCAGGCAGCGACAACCACCGCGTGAACATCGTCTACCCTGGCACGGTCACCAATCCGCCGCTCGGTTTTCCCAAAACGCGCGTGTGGGCCGAATCCTTGGACTGGTCGCAGCTGCTCGCGGGCGTGGACGCAGGACACATCTCGATCTCGGACAACGACGTGCCGTTCGAGTTCGACCTTTTTGACACATCCGGGCAGTGGTTAGGGTTTGGCGGCGACGAGGTCGACGCCAGCGAAGTTGCGTGGGCGCGGTTGCGAGGCTCGTCCGAAGGGGCTGACAAGGCACGCACATTGAAGGTGGTCGAGGTGGTGCCTGACGGCTGCGTCGACAACCGTTCAGGGGATCTCAAGCCGGCGCCGGTTGCGCAGACCAACACGGTTTTTGAGCAGGCGATCGAACCGGGCGACGCGTTCGAGTTTGTCTTTGCGGTTCAGCTAAAACCAAATCATGCGTATCTGGCAACGCTTTTGCCAGACGCCGCGCAAGGCTCGATGCGCTTTGGCATCGGCATCACCAATTCTGTTCGAGCGAAGTAATGATCCACAGCGAAATCTACGAGAAACTTGGCCTTCTGTACCTTGGACGTTCGACCGAGGACGCGGAACAACCGCTCCTCTACGATTCGCGCAACCTGCTGACGCACGCCATCTGCGTGGGAATGACCGGCAGCGGAAAGACCGGGTTGTGCGTGGATCTGCTCGAGGAAGCCGCGATTGATGGGATTCCGTGCATCGCCATCGACCCCAAGGGCGACATCGGGAATCTGGCTTTGACGTTTCCCAACCTCGCACCCGGCGACTTCGAACCTTGGGTGGATGCCGAGGAAGCACGCCGAAAGGGCATGGACGTACCCGCGTTCGCCGCCGCGCAAGCCACGAAGTGGCGCGACGGTCTGGCGGGTTGGGGGCAGTCCGCCGAGCGTGTTCAGAAGCTGAAGTCGTCCAACGTCGTGACCATTTACACGCCTGGTGCGAACGCCGGGCGCATGATCTCGCTGCTCAGCTCGTTTTCGGCGCCTCCCCAGGCGCTACGCGACCAAGCGGACGTCTTTGCGGACCGGATCGAGAGCACCGTGTCGGGCTTGCTCGGCTTGCTTGGCATCGACGCCGACCCGCTGCAAAGCCCCGAGCACGTGTTTTTGTCCAACGTCTTGGCGCACTACTGGAACGCCGGGGAAGACCTCGATTTTGTCAAGCTAATCCACGCGATTCAAAAGCCTCCCTTCGACCGGGTCGGCATCATGGATTTGGACGACGTCTTTGCCGCCAAAAGCCGTATGGCGCTCGCGATGCGGCTCAATACGTTGCTCGCAAGTCCATCCTTTGCGCCGTGGCTTCAAGGTGATCCGCTCGACATCGACAAGCTGATGTACACGCCTGAGGGCAAAGCACGTACGAGCGTGTTTTCGATCTCTCACTTGTCGGATTCCGAACGGATGTTTTTTGTGACGTTGTTGCTCGATCGTGTGCTCGGGTGGATGCGCGGCCAACCCGGGACCACGAGCTTGCGCGCGATTTTGTACATGGACGAGGTGTTCGGATATCTGCCGCCCGTGGCTGAGCCACCCTCAAAGAAGCCACTCTTGACGATGCTCAAGCAGGCGCGTGCCCACGGCCTTGGGCTTGTATTGGCGACTCAGAATCCCGCCGACTTGGACTACAAAGCCTTGTCGAACGCCGGCACCTGGTTTTTGGGCCGCCTGCAGACCGAGCGCGACGTCGCGCGTGTGGTCGACGGACTGACGGCGAGCGGCGATTTTGACAGAGGCGCGCTGTCCGAAAAACTATCGTCGATCGGGTCACGGCGATTCTTGTTGCACAGCATCCATCAAAAAGCGCCCGTTGAATTCGAGACACGCTGGGCCATGAGTTTTCTGAAAGGGCCACTGACCCGCGACGACATCAAGCGACTGACGTTGCCCGACCAGTCCGCTGAAGCATCCTTTACGAGTGCCCCACCCAAAGCCGCCCCTGCTGCACCGTCCGTCGCACCCGCGTCGATTGCGGCTCCCGTGATGTCCAGCGTTGACGCGTACTACCTGCCGATCCGAGTGGCGCAACCCGACGGTACCAAGTTGTTGTACCGGCCGATGTGTTTCGCGAGCGCGCAGCTCACCATCGAGAATTCGAAATTTGGTGTGTCGACCCAACTGCAGGCCAATCACATTGCGCCGTTTGCAAGTCCGCCCATCCTGGTGGATTGGTCGAAGTCGTCTGCCGTAGATTTTGACGCCGCAGTGCTTGAGCGCGAAGGCCATCCAGCGGAGTTTCTCGATTTTCCTCGGGAAGCGCGGGAACCCAAGATTTACAAGAGTCTTGAGAAGGACTTTGAAGACTACGTCTACCGCGAACGCGGCCTCGATGTCTTTGAGTGCCCGTCGCTGAAATTGAGCAGCCGCGAAGGCGAAGATGCGACCGCGTTCCATGAGCGCGTCGCGATGGAAGTACGCACAAAACGTGACGCTGAAGTCGAAAAAGTGCGCCAAAAATTTCTGACGAAGTTGGAGCGTGAAGAAGACCAGGTGGCCAGGGCACAAGAGCGCGTGGAGCGCGAGCGTGCCGAGGCGCGACAGACGCAAGTCGACACGGCGATTTCGTTTGGGTCGTCGATTTTTGATGCCTTCATGGGCAAGAGCGTGCGCTCGGCCGTACGAAGCACAGCGTCCAAAGCGACGCGATCTGCCAAGGCGCAGTCTGATATCTCGCGCGCCGAGGACGCACTCGCGCGGGAAGTGGAAGACGTGCAACGCCTGCGGCAGGAAATGGAATCGGAATTGACAGCCCTCGCCCAAAAATTCGAGCCGTTTAATTTTTCGGTCGAATCCAAGCGGATTTCCCCGAAAAAATCCGACATTTCGGTGCGTTTTTGCGGCCTTGTTTTCGTGCCGTATTTTGTCGATTTTGAAGGGCGAAAGATTCGAGCATTCTGATTCGAGTTTCGCCGATTATGCGAATTCGTTTTGGACATCGTGAATCAACGCGTCCTTCGTTTCGCCAAGCCAGCGCGCACCTCCCGTTCCCGCAAAAGCGCCGATTGTGCGTTGCAGTATCTCGGCTGCACGGTGAACACGAAACGCCCGATGTTGCGTTGTAGTCCATGCGCCAACGTCGTAGCTCCCAAGCCACGCGTCTTCGGCCGTTTCCCCCCACCTCATGCGGACGTGCGCCGATAAATGTGCGACATCTTGCTCGACGTGACCATGTGTCGCGAATTCCCAGTCGATGATGAAAAATTGGCGCGGTGAAACCAAGACCGACGCGGGCCAAAGGTCGCCCATCACAAGTCCCGTCGCCGGCGACGCGAAATGGTCCGCCGCCCACTCAAGCTCGTGGTTCAGAGGGTCCGAGACCATTTTGGCCAGTGGGAGATATTGGTTTTTCGCGCGGCTTTGGTGAATGCCAAAACTCGGCAAATCGTCTGGCCGCAGTGCATGCACACGTCTGAGAAAGGTCGCCAGGGGGTCAAACGCCGCGATCGGGTCGTCGAGCGCAAACAGGTCACCAAGGTCGCCGAGGTCTTCCATCAACAAGACGTTGGCGTCCTCGTGGTAGGCGACCACACGCGGCGCCTTTACGCTGGGTGTCGCACAGGATGCGACCATCGCTAGTGCGGCGGCTTCGACCTTCAGCCGCGACGGATCGAGCGCTATGTCTGGCGCGGCCGCCACATGCGGCGGCGCGTGTTTCGCCACCAGCTGTCCACGCTCGCCGACCACCCGAAACACGTGGTTCACGAGCCCGCCACTGAGCGGTGTGACCGATTTGATTGCCCCGACATGGGCATGACACAGACGATGCCAATCCAAGGTCAAAACCGAAAGAGAGAATTCTTGAACGTCACGGGGGATGCGGTCTCGAGCCATTGAACGACCAGCGATTCAAACGATGCCCGCGCGTCCATTAAGGATGATTCGAGTGACGACGGGTCTTGGTTAGGGATGTCTGGATGCGAGTATTTGTGCCCAACGACCAACGCGGCCGTCGGAATCCCGAGCTCGTTTGCGAGCACGACCTCGGGACCGACCGTCATCGAGTTTACGTCGCCGCCAAGACTCGCCCAGTATCGGTTTTCGGCCGCTGTTTTTGTGCGAGGGCCGGGCGCGTAGGCGAAGCAGATGCGGTGATCGGCGGCCCCAAGCCGTGTCAGCTGTCGGTTCATTTCAGTGTCAAAAAGACCATGCTCAAGCACCAAGTGGGCTTGATCGTCACTACGCTCGATGAACATCGTACACTGAGACCCGTCCGGCAGTCGGTTTTCGGGCATCAGCAGGTCACGGACCACCAAGGGCGTATTCAACGGTACGTCCGCGCGTAACACGCCAACGCTGCTGGTGACCAACAACGCGCCGACGCCGAGCTCGCGCAGCGCGGCCGCCTGAGCGCGGTAATTGATCTGTTGGGGCATCACGCCATGCGGTCGACCGTGGCGAAACATGACGTATGCGGGTCGATCGTGGCGATCGAAGCGAAAAACAGGCATCGTGCCGTGCGCGGTTGGCACATCCATCGGAGCCGAAATTCGCGGAAAATCTGAAAACGCGCTTGAGAGTATGACGGCGATCGATTGTGACATGGAGCGACGATGAACGAGCGTGAAGGTGTCATCAAGTACGAATTCCACCACCGGAACGGCTCCGCGTCTTTTGACCTGACGTTGTTGGACAGGCTGTTGTGTTGGCGCGCGCAAATGGTGGACCTTGGCGTGCTGGGTCAGGATCCAAGACGCTACGACGGGGTGGGGTTTGGCAATGTATCGTTTCGGTTTGGCGATGGGTTTGTGGTATCGGGGTCACAGACCTCGGGTCTGAGTCTCCATCGCCGGCGGATTTTGCGGTGGTGGAGCGATGGGACTTTCAAGCGCATCGGCTTTGGAGTCATGGCGAATGCCTGCCGTCATCGGAATCCTTGACCCACGCGGCCGTCTACGAGAGCTGGCCAAACGTCGAATGTGTGTTGCACGGTCACGCCCCCATGATATGGGACTGCGCCGAGGGTCTGGGTCTTGTGAGCACCCCCGCGGACGTTGATTACGGGACGCCCGAGATGGTGCAGGCGACACGTGTTTTGGCGAGCACGCATCCTCAGCTGGACTTTTTTGTGATGAAAGGACACCAAGACGGTGTGGTGTCGCTCGGAAACACGATCGACGAAGCCGGACGCAGATTGTTGGCCGTTTGGGCCAGCGCCGAAGGATGGAGAAAACATGTCCGAAAGTACTGAAAACGCGCGACTGATCGTCCGAGCCCTCACCATGGATGACTTGGACGCCATCCAGCAGCTTCATGGCAAGTGTTTTCCTTCGATCACCACGTGGACGCGCAATGAGCTCGCCAGCCACATCAAGATATTTCCCGAAGGCCAGATCGGGATCGAGTTGGATGGTGAGCTGGTGGCGACGTCGAGCAGCCTGATTGTGCACGGCGAGGACTATTTTGGAGACCACACCTTCGCAGAAGTGTCCGACGACGGGATGTTGACGCGCAGCCACGAACCGACCGGAGACACGCTGTACGGCATCGACATCGCCGTCGACCCCGAAACACGCGGTTTCCGGCTTGCCCGGCGGTTGTACGACGCGCGCAAAGAGCTCGCCGTCGAGCTCAACCTTTAAACGCATCCTGATCGCGGGTCGGCTTCCAACGTATGCCGCGCACAAGGACACGTATTCGGCGCGCGAATACCTGCGCAAGATCATCACCCGCGAGGTCGATGACCACGTCATCAATGCGCAGCGTTCGAACGAGTTTACCGTACGCCGCATTCTGCCGGGCTATCTGCCTGAAGACGAGGAATCATGCGGTTACGCCGTATTGATGGAGTGGCTGAATCCCGAATGGGTTCCCGACGACCACGAGCTGCCCGAGCGTATTCGTGTGTGTTCGGTGCAGTACAAATGCGCAGCGTCGATAGTTTTGAGGAATTCCAAAAACAGTGCCGTTTTTTCATCGACACCGCGAGCGATTATCGCTGCGACATCATGGTGTTTCCCGAACTGTTTACCAATCAATTGATGTCGTTGGTGGCGGCGTCCAAGCCTAACCAGACTGCGCGTGAGCTCGATGTTTTCACGACGAAATTCATCGAGTTTTTTACGCAGATGGCGATCAAATACAACGTCAACATTGTGGGCGGAACGCACCTGACGGTCGAAGATGGAGTGCTCTATAACATTTCGTATTTGTTTCATCGCGACGGCCGTATCGACAAGCAATACAAACTGCACATCACGCCGTCTGAGGCGCAGTGGTGGGGTGTGACCGCGGGGCATCGCATCGACGTGTTCGAGACCGACTGCGGCCCCATCGCGATCTTGATTTGTTACGACTCGGAATTCCCCGAAATCGCGCGAATTGCGACGTCCAAAGGCGCGCGAATTCTTTTCATCCCGTTCAACACAGATATTCGGTCGGGCTACCTGCGCGTGCGTTCCTGCGCACAAGCGCGGGCGATCGAAAACCACGTCTACGTCGTGATGTCGGGGGCGATTGGAAACCTTCCCGAGATCGACGGGTCGGATATTCACTACGCGCAGTCCGCGATTTTGACGCCGTCGGACATCGAGTTCGCGCGCGACGGGGTCGCCGCCGAGACCACTGCCAACGTGGAAACGATGTTGGTCCACGACCTAGACATGGCGTTGCTACGACGCACGCGACGCACAGGCACGGTTCGCACCGTGATCGACCGTCGTCGGGACCTCTACAGCATCGTCTACCACGGGGACGAGGGCGAGGAATATCACTAGAGAAGATCTGCGGGGGTGATGATCGGTGTGGGATCCAACCGCATGCCGAACACGTGATCGCCCGCGCGATAGAAGGTCTGCTCGCCCCAGCAGTAAACCTTGCCAGATACGCCGACGGCGCACATCGCGTAGGCGTCTCCGTCGCCATCCGTCACCGCCTCGGGCAGATTCACTTTGGTTGGGTTTGTGATCTGGCCAAGCGTTCCGTTTCCACCTTCGCCCATGACATTCGCGCCAAAACACCACATCTCTCCATCGGTGGTGATGGCACACATCGTCTGGTTCTGGCCTACCAACTTCTGGAACGTGCCGGGGAGGTCGATCTTGAGGGGGGCGAATGGATTTCCGTCAGGTTGCAGACCCGGTACGCGAATGCGGTCTCCCCAACACCAAATCTCGTTGGACGAATCGATCGCGCACGTGAACGTGTCCCCGACTTGGACAGCGAGGAAACTATTGGGTGTGCCGAGCACTGGCTGAGGCGCCTGACGTGAGGTGTCCGCGAGCACAACCCCCGTCTGTCCGTAATTGTTGTACCCCCAGCAGTAGGCCTCGTTGACATCGTTGATGGCACAGAGGTGATTTTCGCCTGCACTCACGGTCGTGAAGTCCTGTCTGGGCGTGAGTGAAATCGGTGCAGGTGACGTGCCGCTGGTTCCGGTAAAGGCGATGTTTGGGTTCCCCCAGCAGTAAATGTTGCCGGTGCTGTTCTCTTGGGTCCAGTAACAGCCGACACGTGCGCCGACCGAAATTCCGAGGACTGGCCCCGCTGGCGCGCTCAAGAAATCGGGCACATTCGAGTCCGATCGCGAGCCGTTTCCGAGCATGTTGTTCCCATCACGTCCCCAGCACGCGACTTGGTCGGTGTTTGTGGCGACACAGACCACGGAGCCGCCCGCCGTCAGGTGTTTGGCGTTGATGCCGGGCACCGTCACGGGGTCTTTTTGGTGCGTGACCAGGCCGTTTCCGAGCCCAAAGTAGTTTCCGCGTCCCCAGCAGGCGACCGTTCCGTCGGCTTCGCGCGCGCAGGTGTGATAGGCGCCAAGCTCGACCTCCACAAAATCCCGGTCGGATACGATCGGGTGTGGGGTTGTGGTGTAACCGAGCTCGTTGACACCCAGTCGACCGTAAGTGCCAAGGCCCCAACAGTCGATGTCACCGGATGTGGTCAGCGCGCAGAAGTGATCCTTTCCGCCGCTAACCTGTTGGTACCGCTGGTCACTCGACGTGGGGCCAAAAGGGAAGCCGACGAAATCGTTCTTCTCGTCACCGCGACCCAATCGGCCCCGGTAGTTGGCGCCCCAGCACTGCAGGTGCTTGGCGGAGTCGATGCCACAGCCCGCCGCATCGGAGAGTGCGACGGTCCCAAGCGCGACGTCGTTGCGGAGCCGGCCAAAGACCGATGGGACGGTCTGATCGCGTTCCGTCGTGATGTACTCTGCGCCGCCGATGCACTGCACGTGCTGCTCGCCGTCGAGCACACAGAGGTGCCGGAAGCCACCAAAGATTTTGGTCGCACCTTCCGCCGGAAGGGGCAGGTCGACGTCTTCACGGACCGGGGTGTCGTCGCGGGTGATTGTCAGCGAAACGCCCATGCACTCGATGCGGTCGGCGAAGAGCGCGCACGTGTATTGATCACCAACCGCGAAGTCGGTGGGGTTTTCGTCGGGCGCGGCGGCGAACGCCACGGGAGTGGGCGAGTCATTCGTGGTGCCGTCGCCCAACTGTCCAAACCCGTTCTCACCCCAGCACCGCACTGTCGAATCCGTACGCATGCCACAGCCGTGGTCGTCGGTCGCCTCGATGCGCTCGTAAGGGCCTTCGTCAACCAGGACGGGAAACTCCGACGACTCGCCGACAAGTTCACCCCAACAGAACAACTGCTGCTCGGCGAGCCCGCACGAGAACGTCGAGCCCAGCGCCAAAGCGGTAAACTTGAGGTCGGTCTGCACGAGCACCGGCGTCGCAACGTTGTCTCGCGCCCCGTTGCCAAGCTGTAGGTTGCCTCCTGCGCCCCAGCAATAGGCGGTGCCATCTTGAGTCAGCGCGCACGTGTGCACAGTGCCTGACGCGACAAACTTCCAGATGCCGGGAGTCTCCATCATGTCGGCGCCGACGTCGGGTGAGTCCAACACGTCGGTGCCCATGTCGAGCATGGCATCGGGGCCGACTTGGGTGGCATCGGATGAGGCAGCGTCAGCGCCAGCATCACGGTCACCCTCGGACCGGACGGGGTCCAGTTCGGTGTACAAGTGACACCCGGACAAGAATACCGCCGCAACAAGCAGCACTTTGATCGGCATCATGGATCCCGTCGTAATCGTTTGTGGTTTTGCCAGTCTAGCGTGTTCCCAAGTTCACCGAAACTGTGTGTTGCTCGTGTGTGGATTCCGTCACAAAACGGCCACTTGTCGTGCGGGTGGTTCGTAGGCAGACTCCGAGCATGGAAAAGCCAAAAAAGAAATCAAAACTGTGGCTGGTCTTGGCTGTGCTGCTGGGGATCGTTTTGGCCCTAGCCGGGGGCTACAAGTGGCACCGCCACCAACTTGAGGTGGCCGCCGAGAAGGAGAGCCGCGAGCTCTTCGAGCCAGCGATCGCGGCGATGACCACGCCGGACCCCGCCGAACCGATCGACATCGACAAGACCGTTCGTGTCATCCACGCCATCGATACAGCGCTGCAGTCGCAGGGAGATCTGCGCAGCTACCTGCAATACATGGCCAAACAGGACTACCGAGGTGTCGACCCGCAGGTTCTGGAGGCGCGTCAGCGCATCTTGGACATCCTGATGAAGCTCTATGCCCAGCAGACTCAGATCGAAAATCAGGAGGCTACCTACACGGTAACCCGCACGCTCTTGTCCGCGCTTTCGCTGGTCGAAGCAGACTTTTCCGTGACCACTCCCGGTGCCGCGCTGGACCAAGAGCAGGTCAAGGGGCTGCTCAAAGAGATGCGAAAACAACAAGAGGAGCGGCGCGAGCTGCTCGACGGGTTGACGGAGCTTGAGAACGAACTGTTGGTGGTGATGACGCAGTATTCGGAGGTGTATTACGCGCAGATCGCAAAGTGGGATGCCCTGTGTCTGCTGCGTGATCGTGCATATTTGGCGACCGAAGAAGGCAATTGGAACGCCGCGCTGGAGGCCGCAGATGCGGCGATCGCGACTGCCCCCAATGAGGTCGAAGCGCATCTGATCAAGGCCTGGGCGTTGATTGAGATGGCCAACAGTGTGGAAGGACCGCAGCTGTCGCAGGCGGTGGCGTTGCTCAACACTTACATGAAAGACCACCCGGATCGGACGGCCCCTGCGTTGGTGTTGTTGGGCATGGCGACCGCGAAGGCCGGCGACACCAAGACCGCGACGCTGCACTTTCAACAGGCATCGGCGTATTACCCCAAACAAGCTGCGATGCTCACGGACATGATGGACCCCTACAAAGCGCGGTCGTTCCTGCGCAAATCCAAAGAGGGGATTGCCATTTTGGACCGCTACAATGCGACCATGGTGGGCGCTGGCGCGTTTAGCCCGGACCTACACCTCGCCAGGATTTATTTTGATGAAGGCGATGAGGCGAGCGGCCGAAAGAAGATTTTGGATCATTTCTCGCGCCGGCGAAATCAGGAGCAATGGGAGCTCATTCTTGAGGATTTGAAGTACTGCACAGACCAGCTCGGTGCGCATTTTGAGCAGATTCTCGAAGAAGATTCACACCTGTTTTTGCAGGCAAAACCCGCGTTGATCGGCAGTTCGCTAAACGTGTCGGTCTCGAACCAGAGCGACCGCGCGCTGCGAAACGCCACGTTGCTGCTCGCCATTCGATTTACCGATATGCATCGCGATGACTTTGAAGTCTTTAAGGTGGGGGAAACCGTGCCGGTGGTGCCCGCGAAACAGGAGACCGACTTTGGCAGCTTGGATGTGGCGTTTGACGTCTTCGGCCAGACGAAGGGCGTGGACGACATCGTGTTGACGCGTTCGATCTTGATCACCGACGACGCCGTGGTCTGGGTCGATTCGGATGCCTATCGCTTGGCTCAAGCCCGGCCCGTGGGTGCTGCGAAACCCACGGCCCAAGCGACCCCGAACACGTCCTGGTTTGGTGCGATGAAAATCAGCCCCGAGACGTTGGCCAATCTCGTGGAGTCTAACGCGAAGGTCGACGTCGATTTGGGGCTTGGAAAAGACGATCTGTCGTTGGTCCTGCCACGCGAGCTGGCTTGGCTTGACCCTGTGTTTCGTGTCGGAGAATCGCTGACCACGGCGCCGTCGAAGAATCAGCTGGAGCAGGGCGGAATCCGGCTTGAGTTCGCGGATCTCGCGAATTTCGACGAGCCGCAAAAGCCGGTGCGCGTCGTGGCTCACAGCCGCTACGGAAGCCTTGAATTATTGGTGGATGTGCCGCGCCGGAAAGTCGTTGACGTGCGATGGAATCCCTGAGGGCTTGAAGCCTTGGGAAGGTTGAGGCAGACTCCGCGCACAACCTTCGAGGAATAGCCATGAGTCACGACGACGAAGATGTGTTCAGCACACGCCGCATCAGTGCAGACGAGCTTGTGCAGCTGCATAAGGCTTTGCAAACAGGCACGGTGGACCTGAGTGTGTCGGTCACTCCAGACGTGCTCGAACGCATTGAGCGCCTGTTGCCAAAAATTCGGGAGGGAGACGAAGAGACTCCCGAGCTGCAGCGAGCGATGGCCTTGCGTCAAATCTTCATGACGGGTTTGTACGCTCTCGAATCCGAATTCGAATCTTGATCTGAATAGAATTCTCGGCGAGCACGTCTCGACGAAGTCCCAAAAGTTTATCCGGAGGATTTGTTTATGAAACTGCAAATGATCTCAGTACTTGTGGCCGCGCTTGTCGGCGGAACGGCGTGTTCAGGGCCTCAAGACCCTAAATTTGAAATGCAGGGCCAAGAACTCGGGCCAAACCTCAAAGGCCCACGCAAAGGCGTCTACCTGCGCGCATCGTTTGACGACGACCCCACGCATTTCATCGGTCGCTTCTTGGCCAAAGACCTGCCCGACGAAGAGATCGACGAGAATCGCGGCATTCAGACCGAGTGCAGCAAGTTCGTCACGTACAAGGACGTGAAATCGGCCGGCAACTTCGACGAGTATTACAACTCGTCCACCGAAGTTTCGGCAAACTTGGGCATCCAGAGTGATGCCGCAAAGGTCGTTCCTGGCGCCGGCGAAGGTGCGGGTAAGTTTGGCAGCGAGTCGGGCACGTCCATCCGCGTTCAGTACGACCTGACACGCAAATTGGTCGCACACGTTGAGGACCCCGCTGGCTTCGAAGCATGCTGCAACGCCGCACCCGGCAACTGCACCAATCGCTACATCGGCGAGTTTTGGTACGGCACAGGCTCGATCTACGAAAAGTCAGGCAAGGCTTCGAGCGCGGACGCACAGGCGACGTTGGCCAATGGCTCGGGCGGTTTTGAGGTCGCCGACGGTTGGGTGTGGCGCCGTGGAACGTCCTTTGACGACGTGTTCTTTGCGTTCCGCGTGACCGACCGAACGGTTGCGGACACGTGTGAATGGGCCGACCAGTTGCCGGTCAGCGCAGACGGACAGTACTTTGTGGGCTTGTCCCCACCGTCGCCGTCCGAGGACATCGCACGCACGATGGCCATGCGCAATGCACGAACACAGGTCGTGCAGTACTTGGGCGAGAACATTGTGTCGATGACGTCGAGCACGTCGGGTGTGGTCGCTGGTTACGTCCAGAACGACAACATCGTGGCAACGGTGGCCGAAGGCTTGGCGTCGTTCGTCAAGGATGACCGCTACTGCGCTGCCGAGATGGTCGACACTCCAGAAGGTCCGAAGTACATCGCGCGCGTCTTGGCATTCTTCCCCAACGAGAAGAAAGCCGAAGCCACCAATCAAGCTGTGGACGCGGTCGAGAAGCAGATGGAAGCCGACGGTAAGTTGACGCCAGAGGCGAAGAAGGACCTCAGCAAGGTTCGAACGAACGCAGGGAACTGATCATGAAACGCACCATCTTGATAGCGGCTCTCATGCTCGGTGGCTGTGCCGCGCCCCAATACACCGTGTTGGGCGCGGCGCCTGTCGCTGGGCAAACGGTTACGACGACGCAGGCTTGGCCACAGTTTGATGCGTGGGAAGCCTCGACGCAGGGCAAGGACGACGTGGGAATCATCGTCGCGATCGAGGACTACGCCTTCTTGCCCGACGTCCCGGGCGCCATTCAGAACGCGAACGATTGGGAGAATTACTTCCGAAAGTCACGCGGGATGAAGGAAATCTACACGTTGACCGATAAGGCGGCGACGACCGAGGAGATCCGTCGGTTCATCGACCAAGCCACCGCAAACGCAAAACCGGATGCGGCGGTGTGGTTTGTCTTCATTGGGCATGGGGCCGCGCTCAAGGATGGGTCGGATGGTGCGTTGATTGGGATGGATGCCCAACAGACAATTACGAGCATCGAGGCGCGGAGCATCCCGCGAAAGCAGCTCATCGCTTCGTTGGAAAAGGGCAAACAGGCCCAGACACTGGTGGTGTTGGATGCGTGCTTCTCGGGCCGCGACGGCAGCGGAGAATTGCTTGCAGAGGGCACGCAGCCGGTGGTGCCGATCGCCAATTCGGCCGGCGTGACGAAGGGAACCGTGGTGTTCTCGGCGGCCGCTGGCGACGAGATTGCCGGACAGCTCCCGGGTGCACCTCGCCCCGCGTTTTCGTATCTGTTGCTCGGCGGCTTGCGCGGCTGGGCGTCTCAGCCGGGGTCGGACGTGTCGACGGGCGACCTCGACGCGTGGCTGCGCCAGCAGTTCCGCCAGATCAAAGGTCGGCAACAGACCCCGAGCGTCGAAGGTGACGAGGGGATCGTTTTGGCCAAAGCGACCGAAGAAGACCCGGGCGTGTCCAAGATGATGCGTGGCGAAACGACCACAGCCACAACGACCACCACGGCGGTCAACACCGGCAGCGGTGCACGCTTGGATTCTGGGAACCTAGAGTTCACGCAACCCAAAGACTGGGCGCTCGGCAACGCCGGAATGGGTGTGATCGTCTACCTGTCTAACCTGTACGGCGGTGGCGAAATCATGGTCTCGCGCATGGCGATGGAGCCCGCGATGGGCGCGCAGTTCATTCAAAATGCGCACGACCCAGAGTTTGGGTCGGGCCCGATTGGGGCCGAGAAGCTTCACGGTCCCGAGAAGGTGACCTTCGGCAACACGACCGGGGTTGTGGCTCTGTACGATGACACGCAGTCTGGATTCGAGTCCCAACACCTGTATTTTGACACGTATCAGGCGGGTGCCGTGTTCCGCTTCGAGCTCAAGACGCCCGACGCAGCGTCCATGGAGGCCGCGGCACCTGTGTTTGAGGAATTCATTTCGACCGCGGAGTTCAAATGATGTGGCGTTGGACGCTTGTGATGTTGGCCTTGGCGGGGTGCGGCGGTTCTGAGCCCAAGCCCGAGCCCACGGAGGCCGTGGTGCATGCAGTGACGCCCCCGACGGCCAACCTCGAGGACTCCAAATGTCTGGGGAACCGCGTTCCTCCGAGCAACTACATGCAGGAAACCGCGTTTGCGCCAGTGTCCCAGGAGAACGCGTCCGAGGTCGCGAAGCTCAAGGCCGTTGCGCAGCTTCGCGACCGAATTTGCCAAGGCTATCGGTGCTCGGAGCTTGAGCCTCGGATCACGTTGTGGAACACGCAACAAGATGCGGTGCAAGCGTGCGCAATGGCGGTGATTAAGGCTTCGGACGTCGATAACTTCTTGGCGGCACCGCGGGCAGAATTTGACGCGGATCTCAAGTCCGCGGCCACCGAGTTCGAAGGGGTGTTGATCGCGGCCAACAAAAAGCGCATTGCGATCGACAACGTGCGAGACCTCGGCGTTGACGGCGGGCCAAGGGCCGAATGGCTCATCGACCGAGTCGCCGCGGGGATCAGCAGCACGAAGCTTGAGCTTGTGCGCATGCCCAAGGAGTGGAATGGCTTGGGCCTGCCCAAAGGCATCGATGCGATTCTTCGTGGACGCGTGACGCGTTTGCAAGGCCGCGAGGCGATGCTCGAAGTCACGTGGAACCTGGACCTTGGCAACCAGCTGAAATCGGCCTCGCCGGTGACGTTCCCCGAACTCATCGGGCCAGCGATGGATAGCCAATCCTTCGCGGACTTGCCCGGCATCAACGAGAAGGTGGCGCTGCGGTTCGATGCACGTCCCGGCGGCGCGCTTTGTAACGGTCAGACGACCGAGATGAGCGTGACGACCACCGAGCCCCTGATGGTGCGTGTCATCGATCTCTACGGGAACGATGATGCGTTGCTGATTTGGGCCAGTGAAGGCGCGCTTGCGCCCAAAAAGTCGGCATCCCTTGGTGAGTTCATGGCAGTGAAGATGCCGGGTGCCGTGGCGGCAGAACGTTTCTTGGTGGTGGGTGCGAGGCAGGAACAAGATCTGGGGCCGTTTGCTGCGGCGCCGATTCCGTGTCGGATTCCCAAGGTTGATGCGGAAAGGTTGCATGCCGGCGAGGGCATTCCCAAGGCGACCATTCCGTATTCGACGAGCCGGAGCTATCGCATCATGGATGGCGACGCGTGTCGTGAGTTCGACGCGCCACCGGCGACCGCATTGGACGGCCTGCCGGCCTGCTGGTAGCCGTTAGGGCAGTTTGCGACGCGTGTAGACTGCTTCCCTCGCCTCTTCCGGCGAGCCATACCCATACATGATGACCTCACCGTTGACGCGGTACTCCCAACGTCCTTTCATGCGCCGGCGTGCGTGTTCGTGTGCGAGTTCTAGCGATTTTTGATCGACGTTCCATTTCGCGATGATGACCATGGCGACCTCCGTTGTTCCCATGGGATGCAGCTCGCGTGCCACATTGGGCGAACGACGAGATCACCAAGCAATGGCGTCGATTGCGTCCAACAGCGACGACGTCGGCGTCGAGGATTCGGAAAACAATGTCAGGGGGTGGAGGTCGTTTCTTCCAGATCTCTGAGAAGCGCAAGGTGCGCCGCGAGCTCTTCGGGCAGCTCAGCGGTCCAGACGTGTTCGTTCCACGCCAACCGCGCCGCATGCAGCCACAAACGGCCCGGAAAGCCCGGGACATTGGTGCGCTTTTTCGCCCGGTAGCGGGTATCGCCCACGATCGGAAAGCCGATGCCGTGCAGGTGCCGCCGGATTTGGTGTTTGCGGCCGGTCTTGGGCGTGATGCGCAAGAGGGCCCACCCGCCAATCTGCTCGGCCACTTCGTAGTCGGTGGTGGCCGGAAGCGGTTTGCCTCGACGCGCGTCGTCCAACGGCTTGTTGATGGACCCCTTGGCACGTGGCGAGCCGCACACGAGCGCAAGGTAAGTCTTCGCGACTTCCCCAGCTTCGAAAGCTTTCAGCAGCCGGTACTGGTCTTTGGGATGATCCGCGAGAAGGACGACGCCGCTTGTCTCGCGATCGAGGCGGTGGATGGGCGCGATCGTGTCCGGGGCGCCCAGTTCTCGGGCCCATGCGAGCAAGTCGCGGTGTGCCGGGTCGTTCGTGGGGTGAACCACCCAGTCCGCGGGTTTGTTGACCACCCACAGGCCTTTTTCGTGTGAGATGACGGTTGGGGTCACTGCTGGAATTGCAGCGTGTATGCGGTGAGGTCAGCCAGTTGCTGGTCGGTGAAGCTGGCGTAAGCCACCATGGAAGTGGCCGGAATGCCGTTGAGCAACACACCAATGATGGTGGCTTTGTCCATCGTGGATGCCGAGAGGTCATTGCCAGCCGCCGTCCCCTTGCCGTCCGCACCGTGACACACCGCGCAGGTTGTCTCGTAC
Organism: bacterium; assembly: GCA_041390025.1. Classification (GTDB taxonomy): domain Bacteria; phylum Myxococcota_A; class Bradymonadia; order Bradymonadales; family Bradymonadaceae; genus JBFFMO01. The sequence goes on along the minus strand of JAWKQR010000027.1, from coordinate 21,246 downwards.
TGGGCCATTCCAGCAGCGACGTCGGCGGTCAGGCCTGCGATCGTCGTGGCACGATCGGTGGAATTGTTGGTGGTGTTGTTCGAGGACGACGAGCTGTCGTCACCGCATGCGACACAACCAAGACACATCAAAACTGCGAGAACCTTCTTCACGAACTACCTCTTGTATGGACGAAGAAACTTTTTGACCACGGGATGATGCGGTTTTGCCCGGTGTGGGTCAAGACGTCCTGCGGGCCTGCGGCTACTTCTTAAAGAGCGCCTCGAGGCGGGCGCGTGCCTCGTCGGCTTTTGACGTATCGGCTGGCCCGTGCGTACCGGGTTTGAAGTACTCGCAGAAATTGGCCTTGTCTTTGCGATGCACGTAGTCGGCCTGTGTCTCTTTGCAGCCCCCCGAGACCGTGTCGTCGAAGAACTTGCACATGCGGCAGGCGTGCAGGTCGACGGTGCAGTGCGGGCATTCTTGGGTGCGTGAGATCGAGTCTCCGGCTTCGAGCGACTTATGACATGACCAACATACAACTTCCATCAGGGCTCCTTGGCTCGAACGTCGTTGAGCGCACACGTATTACGTCTGGTGTGGGGCACGATGCCACCCAAAAATATGCGGGTTGGAAACTTCAACCGCACAGTTTGAAATATCAGGCAGAATCTGGACTTGCAAAGGTTTCCGCGAGTGTTTAGAACGCCACGATAGGCTACTGCGACGGAGAGGACATGAAGTTCGAGTTGACCGAGCACACCACGGATGACGACCATCAGACCTTGTGTTTCGAGACCACCCTTGAGGACCTCGAGACGGCTGAGATTGACCATGACGCGGATGAGGACGAGGCCGTACGTGTGGTTTTTGGTGTGGAGCGCTCACGCAAGGGCGATTGGGTAGAGGTTTTGTGGCTCGAAACCGAGCGTGACGGCGACTGGGTGTCTTGCTCGCAGCGTTTTCGGGGATCGGAAGTCGTTGAGGTTCTTCAGGAGCTTGAGGACGTCAATCCCGAGTACGATGCGTTGGTCATGGCGCTTGAAGAGATGCAAGAGACCATCGAAGACGCCGCCGACGATTATTAACAAGGGAACAGGATGACGTCCGTAGAGGCGAATTTCGATGGTCTGGTCGGCCCGACGCATCATTATGCGGGTCTTTCGGACGGCAACGTCGCCTCGATCGCGAACCGTGGCACGCCGGCCAATCCTCGGCTTGCCGCGCTTGAGGGCCTCGAAAAGATGCGTCAGGTGGCGCAGTGGGGCGCTCCGCAAGCTGTGCTTCCGCCCCATGAGCGACCCCATCTGTCGACGTTGCGACGTCTGGGATTCAAAGGTTCAAACGCCGACGTCTTGGTGCAGGCCTCACGTCAGCCTCGCTTGATGTCGGCGGTTTCATCGGCGTCAGCGATGTGGGTGGCCAACGCCGCGACGGTGTCGGCCTCGGCAGATGTGTTGGACGGCCGCGTGCATTTCACACCTGCGAACCTGATCAGCAAATTTCACCGCGCGCTAGAAGCCGATCACACCGCGCAGGTTCTGCGGCGCGTGTTCGGCCCAGAACGTTCGTTTTGTCACCATGCGACACTGCCGGGTTGGGACGGGCTCTCGGACGAGGGCGCAGCAAACTTCATGCGGTTTGCGGGCAGCCCGACCGATGTTGGCGTCGAGGCATTTGTCTACGGCCGGTCGGCGTTTTCCAAAGGCCTAGAACCCCAGAAGTTCGTGGCGAGGCAAACCCGCGAAGCGAGCGAGGCCATCGCGCGTGCGCACGGGGTGAGACGCGCGGTGTTCTTGCAGCAAAATCCGGCCGCGATCGATGCGGGTGTGTTCCATAACGACGTCATCGCGGTGTCCCACGAACGTCTTCTGTTCGCGCACGAAGACGCGTTTGTGGACGGCCCGGCGGCGCTCGCGTTCTTGCGCCAGAGTTTCCCGGCATTGGAGGTCGAGGAAGTGCCCTCGGCGCGGGTTTCGTTGCAGGATGCAGTGACCAGCTACCTGTTTAACTCCCAGATACTGACGGTCGACGGGCGCCGCGTACTGTTTGCGGCCCAAGAAGTGGCCGAGAATCCCTCGACGCGCGCCTATGTGGACGATTGCCACGACCGCGGCGTGTTTGACGAGGTCAGGTTTGCGGGGCTGCGCCAGTCGATGAAAAACGGCGGTGGCCCGGCGTGTCTGCGCCTGCGGGTCGACCTGACGGACGAGCAACGGGCCGACGTCCATCCGGGCGTGTGGCTCACGGATGGGTTGTATCGTCAGCTCAAAGCGTGGGTCGAGCGACACTACCGCGACAGGCTCGTGGTGGATGACCTCGCGGACCCTGAATTCTTGGATGAGGTCTACACGGCCCTTGACGCCCTGTGCGAAATCTTGGCGTTGCCGCACTTGTACCCGTTTCAACGAGGGGCAGAATGAAGCGATTCTTGGTTGGTGTGGCGTTTGTCGCGTCCGCATGTGGTTCCCCGCAGAAGGCAGGATGGGAGCGTGCGCCCGACGGCGCGCAGATTCAGTGCGAACCCGTGGAATGTCGCGAACGAGGTGTCGCGCTCGACGCGTCGGATCCAAGCCAGGCAGCGTTGTTCTACCGCGCCGGATGCGACCAAGGGGACAGCGAGTCGTGCACCTGGCTTGGGTATCTCGAGATGAACGGCCTAGGCGTCGAGCGCGACGATGTCGCTGCGCGTGAGCACAGCCGGCTTGGGTGTGAGCGTGGCCACAACATCGGGTGTCGAAACTACGGGTGGACACTCGAAAAAGCCGTAGGCGGCTCCGCGGATTACCCCATGGCGTACGCGGTGTACCAGAAAGGTTGCCAGCTCGACGACGGTGGAGCCTGCGTCAACACAGGCACGTTGTTGAAGCGTGGCCTCGGCGTACCCCGCGATGACTATGCCGCAGTGGAGTTCTTCCAGAAGGGATGTTCGTTGCTCGACGTCAACGGGTGCAGCAATCTGGCGTGGATGGCCGAATATGGCCGGGGAACTCCGGTCGACAAGATCTGGGCGGCCCAACTCTACGAGTGGGGATGCAACCAAAACGACGGCGTCTCTTGCGGGACGCTGGCCAACATGTACGAGAAGGGCATCGGTGTGACACAAAACGTCGACATGGCGTTTTCCCTCGTCAACAAGGCGTGCGGTTTGGACGAACCCGTCAGTTGCGCGAGTCTTTCACACTACTATTTCTCGGGCGTCGGCGTAGCGCGCGACGATGTCAAGGGCGTCGAATACGCCCGACGCGGGTGTGACCTCGGCGACCCGGTGGGTTGCAACAACCTTGGATACGCACAGGAGACCGGCAGCGGCGTCGATGTCGACATGGCGTCGGCCATCAAGAACTACCGATTTGCCTGCGACGAGGGTTTCTACCGCGGGTGTACGAATCTGGGACTGGCCTACGCCTATGGGCGTGGTGTTTCGAAAGATCCCGCGCAAGGTGTCTTCCTATTGCAGCTTGGCTGCGCGGTTGACGATGAGCTCGCGTGCAGCGAAGTTACCAAACAAGGTTATCAAGTTGGGTCGGACCTTGGGGCCGTCAAATTTCATTATGAGCGCGCCTGCGAGAAGAATGCTTATGGACCGGCGTGTCGTGCGTTGGAGACGGTCAAACTAAAGATGAACGGCGCGACGCCGTGAGACAAAAGGGTCACTGATGACGATTGAACAGATTGGCATGATGATTTTGCAAATGGTGGCGTGGAGCCTCGGGGGGATTCTGGCTCTATTCATCGCGCGCCTTGCCTACAACATCATGACTCCTTTCGACGCAAAGAAGGAGCTGTGTGACGACAAGAACGCGGCGGTGGGCGCGAGCCACGGCATGTACATCGTCGCCGCGGCGATCATCTTGCACGGCCTGATTGTGGGCGAACGTGTCGCCACCGAATGGTACATCGAGATGGGCGTCATGGCCGTGATGTACGTCATCGCGTTGGTGATGCTTTGGCTTGGCCGCGTGGCCCTGCGCGCGCTCGTTCCCTTCAATTTGGATGAAGAGATCCACATCAAAGACAACCTCGCCGTCGGCCTTGTCGAGGGCGCGTCTTATCTGGGATTCGCCATCATCGTTCACTCGGCGCTCTGAGATTTTCCAAGTTAGCGTTCACTAACTTGTTGAAGTTACGCATACGCCTGTCATACTTCTCCCTACATCAGGAGACGTATGTTTTCACGAATCGCCATCCTAGTTTCGGTCTTGGTTCCAGTCGCAGCGCTAGCGGTGCCGCCGCTGAGCACGCCTTGGCCGTGTGACGTCAGCTATCGCATCACCCAGGGGCACAACACCGGCAGCCATACCGACAAGGGTGCTTGGGCTTGGGACATCGGTGTGCCCGAAAACGCCGACGTGACCGCCCCGGCCGACGGTGTGGTCCGTGCCATCCGTATGGATTCGTCGCGCGGTGGATGCGACAGCGCTTTCGCCAACGACGCCAACTACGTCGTCATCGATTTTGGCGACGGTACCGAGGCGCTGCTGCTGCACTTGGCGCCCGGGAGCTCCTCACTTAAGGTGGGCGACAGGGTCAAGCGCGGTGAAGTGGTCGGTCGAGTGGGTCTGACGGGTTGGGTGTGTGGGGCGCACCTGCACTTCCAAATTCAACAAACCTGCAGCTCCTGGTGGTGCCAGAGCATTCCCGCCGACTTCGAGGCCTATGGAAACCCCACCAGCGGCAGTTATGTCTCGGACAATTGCCCCTCGTGTGGGGCCGTCGCAAGCCTGGAAACGCCAGTCGTGGTGGACGAAAAAGACCCAGGTTGTTTCAAGCGACGCACCACCTATTGGTGGTCGGTCAACGAGGGCGAGGGCGGCCATCACTACTACACCTTCGGCACGGACGGGGCCGCCGCGGACACGCAGGGGGTCTGGACCTTTGATGTGGCGCAGGACGGCGACTACGCTGTCGATGTGTTCATCCCGAGCACCGAGGCCGATTCAACGAATGCGAGTTACGTCGTGTTTGACGGTGCCAACGCATCGGCGGTTTCGTTGGACCAATCCGCGCAGAAGGGGTGGATACCCTTGGGGAGCTTCGCCATGACGGCCGGAGAGCAACGCTCTGTCACTCTTGGCGACAACACAGGTGAACCCTACGATTTGCGACGAAAACTCGCCTACGACGCGATACGGGTCTCTGCAGTGCCGCAGACGCCAACGATGCCGGGTGAAGACGATATGCCGGTTGTGGGCGACCCCACCACGCCCGACAATCCGGCAGACCCTCAAGACCCGGTGTTTCGTTGATCCTCCGGGACAGGACACCACGACGGACCCAGAACAAATGCCGGGTCAGACCGAACAGATCTCGGTGGATTCAGGCTGCAGCGGCACCGGCATGGGCGCGAGCTGGTGGTTCGTGATGGCCGCGTTCTTCCGACGGCGACGCAACTAACGCGCGATAAATGCCACGATCGCGACCAGGATCGCGATCAGGACGAAGCCGACCGCCGCCATCAAAATGGGGTTGGGTCCGGGTTTTACTTCGTCTGACAGCACCAACACCTCGGCCGGTTTTGCCGCAGGGGCGTTGCCGAGTGCTGCGGACAGCGCCTCGATGGCGTCGGCGGCAGACGATAGCCGATCCTCCGTTCGTTTGATCAGCAGGGCGTTCAACGTGTCGCGCACCGGTTGTGGCACGTCGATGTCATCGGGGATGACCAACGGTGCCGCGTCGAGCTGCAAGGCCGCAGTTTCGAAGTCGTTGCGTGACTTGAAGGCAGGCTCGGAGGTCAACAACTCAAGCGCGATGATGCCGACCGAGTAGAGGTCCGTGCCGGGCGTCAGCGGTTCGCCGCGCAGCTGCTCGGGGGCCATGTAACCAGGCGTTCCAACGACGCGTCCTCGCGCCGTCAGAGCCATCTTCATGGAGTCCTCGTTGGCCGTGTCTTCGGGGGTCTCGAAGGCTTTTGCGATGCCAAAATCCAACACCTTGACCTGATCCGGCCGACCGGGCCGGTCGAAGAGCATAATGTTCGACGGTTTGATGTCGCGATGCAGCACCCCGAGGCTGTGCGCCTCTTGCAAGCTGTAGAGCACCTGCACGACGATGTGCACCGCGCGCTGCCACGGCATCGGGTCGCCGTCCACCCACACATCGTGCAACGTTTGGCCGTCGACCAATTCGGTGGCCATGTACATGTCGCCATCGGGGGAATGTCCCCAATCAAACAAATGAATCGTGTGGGGATCCTGAAGACGTGCCACGAGCTTGGCCTCCCGCTCAAAGCGCAGGCGTGCTTCGGCCATTTTGTCTGGCCGGTTCGTCATCGGCGAGAGCACCTTCAACGCGACGTCTCGCCCGAGGTCGAGCTGGTGAGCACGAAAGACTTTTGCGTAGGCACCGCGCCCCAACACGTGGTCGATGCGGTAGCGGTCCAGAAACGTAGATCCGATGGTGATCGCTGACATTCAACGTCCGGCAGAAGATCTGGTCTGTTTTGCAGCCCAGTAAAGAGGGACAGCACCAAGGAAAAATCCAGCGGTCAGGTACGCGGCCACCCGGTCGAGCCAAACATGGTCCAACTGCGGTTCGACGACCTGCTCGTAGTATCTCAGACAGGGGGTTGAGTTGTCTTCCAGCAAATAGACATCCGTCAACAGCGCAATCTGCCAGGCATTGCCCCGCACAAATCGACCGACGTCCTCCCACATCTTGAGCGCATCGCGCCAGTCACGATCAAGCGTGACGCCATACATGGCGCGGATGACAGGGCCTAAGTCCAAGCGTTGGTCGGGGTGGGGCCGATAGGCGGCCACGCGTTCAAAGAAGTCGGTGACGCCAGCGTCATAGACCCCCATCATAATGGCCATTGTAAGGTAGCGCCGGCCAAAACCCTCCGCAGCGAAACGTCGCGTGGACGTCTCGATCCAGCCGGGCAGCGTCACCCACTGCCCGACGCGACGAACCGCTTCCGCAAACCGCTGGTCCTCTAAAAAAGGAAGTGTTTCGTCAAAGCCGCCTACGCAGTCAAACAGCGCGCGGGGGACCCAGAAGCCTTGGTCGCCGTTGGTGGTGTTCGGTCGGTTCAATTCGGTCTTCTTTTCCAGATACCGAAAACCCGGATGTTCGGCCTGTGGGCCCACAAAACGGAGTCGAAAGTGGCCCGCCGTGGAGTCTGGTAGGGCTCCCATGAACCGCGCAGCCTCAGCGAGCGTGTCCGGGTCCGGGACTCGGCTGTCGGCGTGCAGGAAAAGCAGGGAGTCGTGGACCGCGATTTCGGCACCGGCGTTCAGCTGCGCGGCACGGTTAGGACGGGTCACCACCGAATCAACGTCGAGGTTCCGAAGCGTGCCGTCCGTCGAGCCCCCGTCGGCCACGATGACCTGCAGGTCGATTCCACGCTGTCGTTTCAAATCATCGAGCAGACACGGAAGGTTTGCGGCCTCGTTGAGCGTCGGAATGATGATCGACAGCATTGGCCGGTTACTTCGTCGAAAACGAAAATGGGACGTTCAGCACGGCGATTTCACCGTCCGTGCTCGGGAACTTAAGCTGTTGCAATCGACTGACCATGCAGGCTCGGAACGCGTCGTCGCCGCCGGTTTGGCTGGAAGCCTCGGCCGATTGAACCGACCCGGCCGAGATGGTGACCTTAAACCGAATCTTCGCTTCAGCGGTTTTTGTGCGCGATACGAGGTCATCGAAACACCCCGTGAAGTCGTCCGCGTGGTCCTGGATGACGCTTATCGGCGAGACCTTTGGTGTCACAGGTTCGAGCAGGCGCACAAACACATTATGCAGTTTGGAATCAAGGCCGAGGTACACGTTGATGGTCACGGCCTCGGCCGAGCGCACGCGAAAGTCCAACGTTCGCGCCACATCCAGGACACACGTCCTCGCTTGTTCTTGCACCAACGTCGTGTCGACGAAGTACACGCCGTCCACCCGGCCGTTGTCGAGGATGCGAAAGTTCAGGCGTGCGTTGTCGCCGTTGTTGACGCGCGAAGCCGCGGGCACGTGGTCCACGTAACATTTGTGGAAGCGTGCCTTGGCATCGTCAAACGTCTGCCGGATTGCCGATTCTGGCGTGGTCTGCGGCAAGGTCTGCGCGACAGCGGCGCTCGGCGCCACGACTGCAAGAACGAGAATGAGTCGATGCATGGCCTACCTCACTTGGGTTTGAGGCCCATCGCTGGGAGTTTTAGGGCAAGCTTTTGATAACGCGTTGGCATCGAGCGCTGCGCCACATCGATGGCCTTGGCGTCGTTGCCGATCAGGATGCGGCCCTCGTTTCGACGCATGCCTTCGATGATGACATTCGCCGCGGTTTCGGCGGTCGTCTGCGCGAGGTGTTTGTCGAACTGCGCCACGATGTCCCGCGAATCGTCGAAACGGCTCATCGGCCGGATGCGACCGTTGCGCACGATGTTGGTTTTGATGCCGCCGGGATGAACGCTCGACACATGGATGTGAGAGTTTTCGGCCATCAGCTCGATGCGCAACGACTCGGTGAAGCCACGCACGGCGAATTTGGACGCGCAATACGCCGACTGGGTTGGGACGCCCACGATTCCAAAGATGCTCGAGATGTTGACGATGTGTGCCTCATCGACCTGGCGAAACACGGGTAAAAACGCCTTGGTTCCCGACACCACACCCCAAAAGTTGATGTTCATCAGCCACTCAAAGTCGTCGAAATCCATGTCCTCGGTGGTGGCGCGAAGCGAAACCCCCGCGTTGTTGATGAGAACGTGAACCTGACCGTCGAAGTGGTCGACGACGGCATCTTTGTGCGCGAAAACCGCCTTACGATCGGCGACATCCAAGACCTCGCTGAAGACTTCGATGCCGTGACTTTCGGCCTGTTTGGCCGTTTGTGCCAGGCCGTCAGCGTCGATGTCGCTGAGCGCGAGGTGGGTGCCTTGCTGTGCGAAGGCGAGCGCGAGCGCGCGTCCAATTCCCGAGCCAGCGCCGGTGACGACCGCCGTACGGCCTTTGAAGTTCCTCATGGGTTTCCTTGCGCCGCTTGAATCTCGGCGTTGATGTCGGCCAAACATTCGGGGCCAAAGACCACTGTGTCGTCGCCGAAAATGTAGCGTTGGACGAAGCTCAGCAGGTCACTCAATCCTTCGTTCTGCCAGAACATAACACATTGCTGGTTCGTGCAGTGGTTGCCGTGTTCGGCATCGTGGTGGTCGCTGGTCAGGCCGACCGTGCGATTGACCAGGCCGACCGCATGGCCGAACTCATGGACCAGCGTGGTTTGCTCGAGCACGGATGCGCCCAACTGCCCATCGTACACAGGTTTGAACATGGCGATGACCCCCGTGTCCCCGATCGAAACGCCGATCACCTGAGGGTCGGGGCCGTTGTCGCCCCGAAAAACGCCGTCCAGAAACACGATGTAGTAGGTCTTCAAGCCATCCGAATCCGCCGATTCGCGGTGGGCTTCGGCGATGGCAAGGATGTCTTGAGCCGAGTAGTCGGTGGCGGTCGATGGCCCCAAATCTTGCATTTGATCCAAGGTCTCGGGCACATCGATGGACGCCCCAAGCGGGTCGTACACGGCTTCGACATTGCGGCGAAACAGTTGCCACGTGCCACCGGCGGTGAGCAGCGAAAACGTGTAGGGCTCGGCCCCGGTTTGGTAGTCGACCTCGAACGCCACGCGTTCGATGGTTGGGGACAGCGTCGAGGACTGAGGGCCTGGCGCTTCATCGTCGCCACACGCCAACATCAAAAGTATCGGCAAAAAGCCAAGTCGTCGCATCAGGAGTCCTCTTGCGGCCACGCAACCTTACATGGGCTGGTCGTTGCCAAACAGGTTGGGGCAGGCCGCTTCCAAGTCTTGGCAGATGGTGGGGTCGTCCAAGCCCGGGGGCTCGCTATTCACGGTCAGATCCGAGCAGGAGGCCGACGCCAACGCCTTGAGGGTCGCGGTTTGTTCTTCAATGCAGCCCTCGAGTTCGCCGATGGTTGCGTCGCAGTTGGTGACGTCGAACGTGCAGTCGTTGTTCGTGTTGTTGGTCGGCTCGGGGTTGGCGATGCACTCGTCGTAGCTGTCCTGGCACAGCATCTGCGCTTCGGCGTCGGTCGCGGGTTCGCCGAACGCTGCGGTGAACGCACCGGACAAAAAGCACCCGATTTGCGCGGTCTCTTGCTCAGAGAGATTGGCCGAAAAGAATGCCGCGGTCTGCGCGCAAATGTTGGCCGCGGTCAGCGTCGAGATCGCATCGGTGTCCGTGCCGAGTTCAAGTGATCCCGATACGTTGTTGGCGTTGTTGCCCGTGTTGACGTTGTTGGCCGTGTTGATGTTGTTGGCCGTCGTGTTGTTGGCCGTCGTGTTGTTGGATGTGGTGTTGTTGGCCGTCGTGTTGTTGCTCGGCGTGTTCACCGACTTTTTGACGTCGTCGCCACATGCAGCCAGTCCAAGACAAAGTGTTGCAAAAAGAATCCTGTTCACGGGCACTCCTGAGGTGGAAAAAGACGGACATCTTGAGCCAGTTCCTTGGCACATGCAAGCCGTCGGGGTCTCACACCGCGTGCAACGCCGCCTGCGCTTCCTCAGCCGTTTCAAATCCGGGCAACAAGATTGTAAACGCGGTTCCGGCTTCGTTGGAGTGCACGTCGATGTGCCCCTCAAGCCCGAGCACGATGGATTGCACGGTCGCAAGACCCAAACCACTGCCTTTGGACTTGGTGGTGTAGAAGGGGTCAAAGATGTGGGGCACGTCAGCGTCGGGAATTCCTCGGCCGGCGTCCTCGACTCGGATGCGCGCCCACCAACCGCCGGGTCTCGGCAGGCTGGAGACACGAATGACCACTTCGCCGCCGTCTGCCATCGCTTCACGGCCGTTCACGACCAGGTTTTGAAGCACCTGGAACATCTGACTCTCGTCGATATTCATCCACAGATCGGTGGAGAGCTCGATGCGAAGTTGATGGTTGGGCGACACGTGCCTCTCCAAGAGTCGTCGTGACTGTTCTAGGAAGCGCGTCACCGAGATCGGTCGGCGGGGCCGGTCGGGTTTGGCGGCCACCTGAAACAGACTTGAAGTCATCTGCGCGCCTCGCTCCGCCGCGGCAAGGATGTCTGCGACGTACTCGCGGGCATGGGTTGCTTCGGGTGGCAGCGACATCATGGCGAGCTCCGCCGAGCCCAGAATGGCCGTGAGCAAGTTGTTGAAGTCGTGTGCCACGCCGGCGGCGAGACGCCCGACGGCCTCAAGTTTCTCGAGGTTTTGCACACGCGCGGACAAACGCCGCTGCTCCGACTCGTCAACGAACACGCCCACGATGCGGCTTGCCATTCCATCGTCGTCGACTTCCACACAACGCGCTCGCCAGCGCACTTCGCGCACGGACCCATCCCGGTCCACCACCCGCAAGGTGGATTCCCGAACTTCGCCCACCACGCCCTTGGCGCGATCGCCTTGTGAGAAGATCTCGTGCAGACGCGTATGCTCGTCTGGATGCAAGACATGTTGAATAAATTCATCGACGTCAATCGCCTGCCCAGGTCCTCTCATCCCGAAACTCAGGTCCGAGGTCAGCGGAAGGATGCGTTTTTGCTTGGGGCGATACTCGTAGGCGAACGTGGGCAGCGCCTCCAGCGTCGCTCGCGCGTCGAATGCGTCCGCTAGGTTGTCAGGTTGGTCCGTCATAAGGCACCTTGAGTCACTCTGGGAAACGGTCGAAGAAGCCCAGAATGACCTCATTGCCGAAGTCTTGAGAGACACGGCCGATCAAAGATTCCCCAAGGTACGGCTCGCCGCTGGGCCAGGTGTGGCCACCACCGTCGATTCGGATCAACTGCAAACTTGCTCCGCAGCCTTGCCACGTGCGTCGAACCGCGATGGTCTCGTCGTCGGCGTTGTTGGGCAGAGTGTCTTGCTGTGGCTCGCCGACGCAACCAAAGATGGACGCCCATCGTGTCATCGAGCTTTCAACCCCGACGTGGTTGCGGCCCGATTGCCCAACAGGGCAATCCGATTCGCCGCCGGCATACTTCCAGCACGGGTCGTCGCTGCCGTGAATATCCAGAATGGCGACAGGGCGCGTGGGTTCGCACGCCGCGCCGGTTGCGTATTGCAGTGCGCCGCCGATCGGGGCGATGGCGGCGATCTTGTCGGCGCGCTGGCAGGCCAGACGATGTGCCATCGCGGCGCCATTGCTCAGCCCGGTCACAAACACTCGGTCGCGGTCGATGCCAAACCGCGCGTCGAGGTCTTCAAGGAGGTCATCGAAGTATTTCACGTCGTCGATGTTCTCTTCGCACGCGAAACCCGAGGTGCATCGCCACGAACCGGTGCCGCCGCCCGCGTTCCACGTTCGGCCGATGGCAAATCCGCCCGCGGTGCCGTCGGGAGAGACCACGAGGTAACCGGCGTCCGTCCCCATCGCGTGCAGGCATTCTGGCGCGTCGATGTCACCGCGCGGGCAGGTGGTGCGCAGAGCCGCCTTTCGATTGCCGCCACCCCCATGCAACGCGATGACGACCGGAAGACCTGCGGCAGGCGGCGTGCGGTCTGGAATGACCGCGTCGTACGCGCGGTTGTCCCATCCATCCATCTCGCACGTGACCGCAACGCCCGGCGCAGCTTCATCGCATGGGCGGGTCTGCAGGGTGTCCCGCGTCGAGCACCCCAACGCGAATACCACCAAGAGCAACCAAGATTTCATTCTTACTCCGTCAACACGCCACGACGCCGTGCAGTTTCTACTGCGAGCTCATAGATGTTGATACGTGCATCGAATTTCGACAACAAGCCTTTGATCCCGCTCAAGACCCGAAAGTACATCAGAGCGTCCGGGGGCGGGGTCAAAACCATGAAGGCCGGGTTGCGCATGACAAATGCGTTGGATTCGAGCGTCGGCTGCCATTTCGCAAACTCGAACGGTTCGTCGCGCAGGAAGGGCGCCAAAACGATGTCGTGGTAATTGGCCACGACCTCCGGGTCGAACGCGTCGGGATCGTAAGCATCGCCACCAAACCCGATGTCCTTGTAAATCTTGAGCGCCCGCTCGGGCTCGTTTTGCCACACGGTGTCGAGCACTTCCAAAATGCCGTCCGCGAACGGTGCGGGAAAGCTTCGGACGCATCCAAAATCGAGCATCACGAGCTTGTTGTTCGCGTCGATCAGGAAATTACCAGGGTGCGGGTCGGCGTGAAGCTCCATGAGCTCGTGGAACATCCAGACGTAGATGTCGATCCAACGCTCCAACCAGACGTTGCGCTCGTCAGGCTCCATGGCGGCGAGTGCTTCGTCGAGTTTGGTGCCCTCGATGAACTCCATGACCAAAACGGTGGGGCGGGTCCATTCCCGAAACGGCTTGGGCACGCGGAAGTTGGGTTTGGCCTTGAGGTATTCGCTGAACCGCTCAAGGTTTCCGGCTTCCTTCGTGTAGTCCGCCTCGTCCATCAGGACGTCGCGGATTTCCTTGAAGTAGTTGTCCATGCGCTCGCGTTCCACAAACGTGCGGCCGAGCGCCAACATCGACTTGAGGGCGTCGAGGTCGGACTCCAAGGCATCCGAGACCCCGGGGTACTGGATTTTGACGGCAACATCCTCGCCGGTCCTCAGACGGGCGCGGTGGACTTGACCGATGCTCGCGGCGCCCACCGGATCTGGGTCAAACGTGTCGAAGACGTCTTCGATGGGACGGTCGAGGGCGGACTCGATCTGCGCCTTGACCGTGTTCCACGTCATCGGCGGCGCATCCTTTTGCAGTTGTGCAAGACCTTCTGCGAATTCCGGGGGCAGCAGTTCGGGGTCGGCCGAGAGGATCTGACCGACCTTCATCGAGGCACCCTTGAGCTGCCCGAGCACACCGACCATCCGCTGCGCGTTTTTGCGGTGGTTGTCCTTCAGGGCCTCGTCGCCGCCGCCAATCATGTTGCGGAATTTCCCGGCGATCGATGACGCCGCGACACCCGCACCGACGCCTCCAAGCCGCATCATGCGCTCGAGTTTGCCGGATTTGACCCGTTCGCCTTTTTCGCCCGCCAATTTTTCCCAGTCTTTTGCCATGTCGATCTCGCTTATGCCGGTGGCGGCGAAGCCCGCGCGTCCGCGTACGTTAGATGCACCCGGCGGCAAATCGGCATAAAAAAGAGGCAGGATGTCCCACCTCTTTTTCTGTGAACTTGTGAGTTCGACCGGAGCTTCAGGGCTTACGCGATGAAGCTTGGCGATGAGCTTGGCTTTCTCTTCGCCCTTGGCGCGCGAGATGCGGAAGCGAAGCTTGGCGACCTTTGCGCTGCGCTGACGGCGTTTCTTAAGTTCTGAGCTGCGTTCACTGCGTTTGATACCCATGAGATCCTCCAAAATGGTTCTAGCGGTTTTGTGCCAGACGCGGGGTTGTATCCGAAATGACCGTGAAACGGAAGACCTCGGCGCTAGAATGGGTCGGCGTCGTCTGACCACGCGCTGATCCACCCGCCGGCGCGCTCGATGTGATCGAACAGACCGGCAAAGAACGGCTTGCCGCCCAGCGTTGCCGAGTCCCCGACGACCAGCAGCAAGCGTTTGGCCCGCGTCAGAGCCACGTTTAAGCGCCGGGTATCGGCCAGAAATCCCACCTCTTGCCTTGGGTTTGAGCGCACCAAATCGATGACGATGGCTTCTTTCTCGCGGCCCTGAAACCCGTCTACCGTGCCGATTTCGAGTCCCGGGATGTCCAAAAGTTTGCGAAGCAGCCGCGCCTGCGCCTCGTAAGGTGTGATCACTGCGAGGTCCTCGGAGGGCAGGCCACGGCTCAAGATCCGGCGGACCTCGGCGGCCGTGCGTTGGGCCTGCAGTGGGTTGGATGTGCTCGGATCCTCGTCGGAGGACTGCTCGTCGAAGCTTTTTCCCGCGGTATCGATCAGATGAATCACCGCGGGTCGCAAGGGGTCATGCAACACGCCCAGGTCTTCGACGCGTCGGTTCGCAACGTCGGGCGCTGCGCGCAGTCGCCCGTGGTAAAAGGTGTTCGACGAAAACGTCATGATGTCGACGTGCATGCGGTGTTGGACCTCGAGCATCACCGCGTGTTCTTCCAAACGCTCGAAAAACGTGGTTCCAAGGCCGGCTCGCTCGGCGTCCTGGTCGATGATGGTGGGCGGAAGCTGGCGCGGGTCTCCGGCCATGATGAGCCGTCGCGCCCGCTGCGCCGCGATGAGCGCGATGGGGTCGGGCGTCTGGGTCGCTTCGTCGAGCACGACCACATCGAAGGTCACATCGTTGAGCAGCGCCATGTCGGCGCCCGCCGCCGTCGCACAAATCACGGGTGATGCTGCGACAATGGCCTCCTGAATGCCGCGTAGATGCTTTCGCGCATCGCCTTGAAGGCGTCGCGACTCTTGAAACAGCTCGCGACGCTCGGTGCGGGTCAGGTTCGTGGACGTCTTTGCCTTGCGAAACAGCTTGGTCGCTTCGTCTTGCCACTTTTTGACGATGTTGAAGTCTGGCCGAGCCTCAAGCCTCGCATCGAGCGTTTGGTCTTCCAGACTGTCCATGACCCGCGCGGGATGTCCCAAGCGCAAGGGGTCGAGGCCGGCGTCCAACAAACGCTCACCAATGGTGTCGACGGCCGTGTTGCTGGCCGCAGTGACCAGCACGCGGTGTCCGCGCGCGACCTCCTGACGAATGATTTCAACCAGCGTGCGTGTTTTTCCGGTGCCCGGCGGGCCGTGGACGAGCGCAAGCTGTTGGGCGTCGAGCGCGTTTTGCACCGCGGCGTGTTGTGCCTCGTGAAGGCCCGTGTCGAAGGGCGACCACGCTGTGCTCTGCCGCGTCGATTGCGGCCGATGCTTCATGGCCAACACGGCCTTGAGGTCGCCGAGGTCGTCGCGTTCCTTCGCTGCCGCAAACGCTCTGATGGCCTTGTCGGCGCGGTCGAAGGTCGTCTCGGGTGCGTCCGTGTCGATGTGAAACGACACGTCGAAGAACCGGTCAGGTGGGAATCCATCGACCACGACCGCCAAACGTCCGGCCTTTCGACGCGAGACCACACCAAGTACGTGTTCGGGACCGTCCACACGGTCGAGCCACAAGCGCACGGGCGTCCCCACACCTGCCCGGAAGCCGTCGAGTCCGCCCGCAGCAGCTGAAATCCACAATGTGACCCGGTCGCCTGCGGCCGCGGCGGTCTCGTCGATCTCGGCGTTCTTGAGCGCAAAGCCCCGTTCTACGCGGGTTTCAAGCGATGTTGTGGCGCGTTGTTCCGCGAATCGCCGGCGCGTCGTGGCGCGCTCTTGCTTCCATAACCCCGCGAGTTGGTCCCAAATGTCATTCATTGGCGTGACTTGGCGTGTGACTTGTGCGGGATTATGTTACCGTGACGGCCGAAAGCAATCTCCTAGTTGGTAAGTGAAAGATGAGCGACGCGACAGCGAACCGGATGCTGCTCAAGCCCGGCGATTTGCTCGAGGGAAAATATCGCATCGAGCACAAGCTCGCCGAAGGGGGAATGGGTGCGGTTTACCACGCGACACAGCAGCCTTTGGGGCGCGACGTCGCCGTCAAAGTGCTCAAGTCGTTTGACGAGACCGACGCCGAGCGCGACAACCGGTTTAAACGCTTCTTCCGCGAGGCGGCGATCTGCAGCCGGCTGAATCACCCCAACACGGTGATGATTTTTGATTATGGCCAGCTGAGCTCCGGCGACGGAACGTTCCTGGTCATGGAGTTCCTGCGAGGCTACTCTCTTCGCGATTTGCTCAACAAACACGGGGTGTTGACGACGTCGTTGGCGCTGCATATTGCGATACAGATCGCGAGCTCGCTGGCCGATGCCCATGCGGCGAGTGTGGTCCATCGTGATTTGAAGCCACCGAACATCATGTTGGTCGAGCGCGGCGGTGACCCGTACTTCGTCAAAGTCGTCGACTTCGGCCTGGTCAAAGAGCTCAATCGCGGCGACGAGACCGGTGAGCTGACCGCCGAGAATACGCTGATCGGCTCGCCGATGTACATGGCGCCCGAGCGCTTCTTGTACCACTCAGCCGACTCGCCGGCCGTGGACACGTATGCGCTTGGCATCATGCTTTACGAGATGCTCTGCGGGCGCCCGCCGTTCATCCGGGAATCGGATTCGACCATTCATCGTGTGATGATGCAGCACATCCAGGAAGAGCCACCGCCGATGCGGGCCTTCCGCCCCGATTTGCGCCTGCCCGATGGCCTTGAACAGCTGATCATGCGGTGTCTGGCCAAAGACCCAGCTCAGCGCATCAATTCGATGGAAACGCTGGTCCGCCTGCTGAAGTCGTGCTCGCAAGGGCAACCCGTCGAGGTTCCGCCGCTCCAACCCGAAGCGCGCCCCCCGATGAAGGAAAGCACGAGCGACCAGATGGTCGCCCAAGACACGCAGAACACGGTTCGTCTACAGACCGGTGAAGAGCCGCGGCCAGCCCTGCCGAGCTTGATGACCTCGGTGCCCCAGATGGACCCTGCGGCGCACCCGTCGCAGCAGTTTGCCGCGCCGCAGCAGTACGCCTCGCCGTCGCAACAGTTCCCGATGCCGACCGCCCCGCCGGAGTCCTCAAAATCTCCCGTGAAGCTCGTGGGTGGTCTCATCGCGCTGGTGGTCATGGTCATCATTGGGCTTGTGGTGTTTAACGTGATGCGTGGCCCCGCGATGACACCGCTGGTCGTCGAGACAACCCCGCCAGGCGCGCAAGTGTTCATCGATGGAAGTGTGGTCGGCGTGACCCCGGTCAAGATCGAGTTGCCGTTGGAGCAATCCGCGACGCTTCGCATCTCGAAAGAAGGATTCGAGACTTTCGAACGTGGCATCTCGCCGTCGCAAGACGCCGTGGTTATCGCGCTTCCTTTGGTCGAAGTGGCTGCCAAAGAGGTGGACGAGGCTAAACCGACGCAGCCCGCTGCAGAGGCTCGCGAGAGTGTGCGCGCGTTCGGCTGTGTCAACGCGTTTGGCAATTTCTGCGAGACGACGTCGGTCGATACCGTGCTGCCATGTTTGGTCAGCCATTTCGACGAGCTCGACGAGTCATGTCAGAAGGGGCTGCGCACCGCGAAGAAAGCGGACGGCGCGGATCCAGCGCTTGCAGACGTGCCGGATGTGGCGTCCCCAAAAACGCCGGTCAAGACACCCAAAAAACCAGTGACAAAACCCAAAGATCCAAATCCAACGACCCCATCGATTAAGCTTGGGCGTTGAACGGCTGCACCAATTGAGGAGAGTCTATGAGAAGCACGCGGCTGACGCGTTCGCTGATTGCGGCGACCGTAATCTCGTTGCATGTGCCGGTCTATGCGCAGGAAAGCGCGACCGCTGACGAGGCCGACGTTGAGTTTCGATTGGGAAACGATGCGTTCATTAAGGGCGATTACGACGCCGCCTTGTCGCACTACTTCGCGTCCAATCGCCTCGTCCCCAACCGAAACGTGCTCTACAACGCAGCTCGCGCGTATGAAGCGTCGGGCCGGTTGGTCGAAGCCTATCGCTACTACCAGGGATTCTTGAAAGGAGCCTCGGAGGAAGAGGTCGCCGAGGTCACAAAAGCGCTTAAGCGTATCCGCAAGGGCATCGGCGTGATCAGCGTCACATCGGACCCACCCGGCGCCACCGTGTACCTGGACCGCAAGGATCTGGGTGCCTACGGCGTGACCCCTGTGGATGTCCCCGTGAAGTCCGGCGAGTACGTGATTCTGCTTTCGAGAAGAGCGGCTACGAGCGCGGCCACCGAACCCGTGAAGATCGGCTCGGGTGAGTCGAAGACGGTCGAGCGCGCCATGACTCGCCGTGAGGGATCGTTGGCCTTGACGGGGAAGATCGGGCGGATTTCGATCCGAATCGGCGATGACCCACCCCGTGAGCTTGATCTCCCAACGACCATCAAGGTCGCGGCGGGCTCGCAGATTCTGGAGTTCTCGGCACCAGGTTTTGCCACGCAACGCATGGAGTTCGACGTCAAAGAGAACGAGACGATCTCCACCGAAGTGCAGCTTGAGCGTCAGCAAGGCGCCATCGTGGTGCAGTCGACGGAAGACAATTCGACGGTGTTGTTGGACGGTCAGGTTGTAGGGTTCACACCCGCTGTGATCCGCGCCAACGTCGGCCAACATCAGCTCCAAGTTGTGGCACAGGGTTTTGCCCCGTTTGAGCAGACCGTAGAGATCGAGGTCGACGGCCGCGCGGAGTTCAACGTCGAGTTGCAACCCGTAAACGAAGTTGCTGCAGCGTCGCGTGTTGCAGAGCGCGTCAAAGACGCACCGGCCTCGGTTTCGTTGATTCCGGCCCGTGAAGTGGATGCGTTTGCATACACGGGGACGGCCGACGCGCTCAGCGGTTTGCCGGGCGTGTTCTACACCAACGATGCCGTCTACAGCGCGATCGGCCTTCGAGGATACGGGCCACAGGGCACGTATGGAAATCGCGTCGTCGTGCAGATCGACGGGCACACCATCAATGACTCGTGGGTGGACGCGTCCTATCACCAGTTTGAGGTTCTGACCGACTTGTACGGCCTAGAACGTCTGGAAGTGGTCAAGGGGCCGAACTCGGTGTTGTACGGTTCGGGTGCCTTCCAGGGCGTTATTGGCTTGGTTTCGCCCGATTTGAAGAGCGATTACGTCGAGTCGCGTGTTGGCCTCGGCGGTGTGAGCTCTGGCGGCGCGCGGGCCTATGCGCACCTGCGACAACCGTTTGAAGACGGCGGTGTCAGTGTATCGGCCGCGATCGGTGGTTCGTCGGGTTCGGACGTGCTGTCGGTGGCCCGCGTGGGCAGTGCAGAGACTCCCGATGGTTACGCCCGCGATGTGGGTGGCTTCGAGGCCTATACCCTTCGTGCAAACGCGGAGTACGGAAACCTGAAGTTCCTCAGCTACTTCCATTCACGTGACAAGCAGTCGCCTCTGGGCGCGTTCTCGACGATTTTTGGCGATGATCGCACACGTGAGCAAGACAGCCGTGGTTTTGCCGACGTCCGTTACACCGTGGATCTTGCCGAGTCGGTCCAACTCGAGACCCGAGCGTCGGTGGATTATTACGGTTACGAAGGCGACTTCGCCTACCCGATCGACGACGGTGGCCTGCTGCAAGATCGTTTCACCGGTGTTTGGGCGACCGGTGAGGCGCGGTTGAACCTGAAACCCTTCAACGGCGCACTGTGGACGGTCGGCGGCGAGGTTGTGCGCCATTTGGTCCACAACGCGACCAGCGAAGACGAGGTCGACGGCGAGTTTGTGAACCTAGAAACCCCATTCTGGAAGACGTCGGCCGCGCTGACGTTGCGCCAAGAGTTCAGTGAGTATTTCAGCATTTGGGCCGGTGCCCGATACGACCTGTGGTTGTTCGACAATCTGCCTTCGGTCGGTGGCGGCACTGAATCCAAACAGATCAGCAACATCAACCCTCGTGTTGCGGTCATTGTGCACCCTTGGGAAACCGGCACGCTCAAGACGATTTTTGGACGTGGTTTCCGTGCGCCGTCGGTGTACGAGCTGACCTATTCGTCCGTGACGCAGTTGCCTGCACCGGGTCTTGAACCCGAGACGATCTATTCGGGCGAGGTTGAGTTTGCGCAGGAGCTCCCGCTGGGCTTCACGGCATCGACCAACGTCTTCCTCAACCGCATCAACAACCGCATCGAGCGGCAGGGCGCCGAAACCGAGGAAGATCCACTTCAGTTCCAAAACATCCCCGGCGAGCTTTGGACGTTGGGTTCGGAGTTCGAACTTCGTCGCGCCTTCTTGCGCGGTTGGATGGCAAGCGGCCAGTACTCGATCCAGAGCACCCGCGACGGTGAGATTGGCGACGTGTTCTCGGACCGCGGGCGTGTGGGCAACTCTCCGACGCACTTGGCTGCGGTCAAACTGGCCGCGCCGGCGATTGAGCGCTACCTCATCGTTGCCAACCGTGTGCGGTTTGAATCGGGTCGTCTGGACCGCAATGCGCGGCAGTTGGATCCCGCCGTTTTGTGGGACATCGTGTTTTCAGGTGCCCTTCGTTCCATCCCCGTGACGTACGCTTTTCGCGTCGAAAACGCCCTAGATTGGACGTTTGAAACCCCGGCCGACGACGACGTGCTGGATTCACGGATCCGGCAGCCCGGTCGCACGTTCATCATTGACGTGGCGGCCCACTTCTAGGGAAGTCGACGGCTCGTTTCGCCGCCTTTGGTTGACGCGACCGCGTGCCGAAAAATCGGTTTAAAACCATTGAATTTACCGGATTTCGCGAAAAATCTAAGAACTGGGCTCAGATGCCGCGACCGCGATCTCAAATCCGCAATTGGAATTGGCTTGTTCTGAGCGATTCTGATTGTTACGCTGCTGGCACGTAAATCATAAACCCAAAGGGGGGATTTTGATC
>JAWKQR010000026.1:0-77682 GCA_041390025.1 bacterium | reverse complement strand
GGTATCGCCGATCGCGACAAATCGAATCAGGTCTTCGACGGGTTTTCCCATGTCCGGCGGGTCAATTGCCATGTCGGGTTGGGTCGCCGCGTCAGGCGTTTCGGCCGTGTCCATGCCCACGTCCGCCGCGCCTGGCATATCGACCGCCATGCCGGAGTCGGCCGCGTTTGTGTTGCCCGTCGTGTTGTTGCTTGTGGCATTCGGTGCCGCACACAAGCCCGTGATGGGATTGCGGGTCTGGCCATCGTCACACGCGGTGACGGTCTCTTCGGTGGACTCAGAACACGCGCACAAGGCGCACACGAAAATTAGGGTGTGTAGGCGTTTCATGCGGTGGAATTACCTGAAAGTGACGCGAAATGCCACATCACTGTGGACGCCTCAACAGACCTTCAATAAGCGTTCGGACCTCGGGGACGGCGGATTGACGCATCGTCACCAAGGTCTCGCGGACACTCGGCGACAGACGTGGCAGACCCTCCAATGTGCGCAATCCCTCGAGCGTGATCTCGGTGCTCGTTTCAGCGAGCAGGATTTTTTCGACGAATGCATTGAGCGCGTCCACCTGCTGCTCGGTCGCGCCCTCCGATGCGATGAGCTTGCCGGCCCCGCGAACCAGCTTCGACTGAAGCGACACCTGGTTGAAGTAGCCAATGTTGGCAAGGGCCACATCCACTGCGTGGGGTTTGCCGCGATATGTCTCCACCCGCGCCAGCTTTTCTGCGAGCTCGTGCTCCCGCCCGGCGTCTTTCAACGTGGCCACCCACCATGTCCGGTCGTCGTCAGGCAACGACAACCACGCCAACATCAACGGGTCCATCGACATGGTCGCCAAGAAATACGAGGCGTCCATGGTTGCCAACGCGACCCGAACGCGCGCAAAGACGGCGCTGCATGGGATGGCCGTCGGGTCGGTCAGCTCGTCGCCACAGACGTTCAATAAAACCCTCCCACCCGTGATCGAACTGTTGGCCAACGCGCGAAGCAGCAACGTTCGAATGGCATCGCGTTCGGACGACAGGCTCGGTGGTGTCATCTGCGCAAAACTCGCGATGAACACGTCGGCCGCATCCGAAGTGGTCGGCAGCCAGCCGTCTTCCACCATGAACGGCAACAGGCCAAGCGCCAAGGCGGGGTGCTCCAATGCGGATTCCAACCGACCATCATCTTTGCGAAGCCCCTCATAAAAATCACGAAATGCCACTTTTGTATCCCAGCCACGTGACTCTCCGGACCGAGTTTGAAGAAGCGCGTCGAGGCCCACAATCGCGCGATGGGACGCCTGAATTTCAACCCGCCCATCCGGGTCAACGTCTGCAGGAAGGCCCATTTCCGCCAAGACCTGCAGGTGTTCTGCGGCCAATCGCTCTGCCCAGTCGGAGCGGTGTTCACCGTCGGCAGCGCCCCACGCCAGCCGCGTCAACGCGGTCGTCTCTTCGGCGGTCTTGGCCACGCGAATTCTGGAGGTCGCCCAGTCCGCAACCGTGGGTCGATCGGGCCCGCTCAATGCATCCAGAATCAGCTGCTGCCGCATGGCCTGTGCGGCTGGCCATTGCACCGCGAGCTCACGCGTTTGCGCGGCCAAACAGCGCGCGTCTGCACATGCCGTTTTTTCACGAATCCTCAACGACCCCAGACCATCGGCCGAGATCGACCAAAGCGGCAATCCATGTTGTGCGGTCCGTTCATACTCGGCCATCAGCACCGTGTAGGCTTCGCTCCCTGTGGGGGCCACACCGCCAGCGGCCAACACCGAAACAAGGGCCAAAACCTCATCGGGACTCGGTGATCCAGCAAGCACCTTGTTTAAGGCGGCTTGAACCGCGGCGATGTCAACGTTTTCGAGCGTGCGATAACCCTGAAAATTCGCAGGCTCACACACCTTCAACGGTGAGTTCTTGGACATCGCAATCCACTGCGAGACCCCGTCGTCATCCACGTCAGCGAACAACGCCAGTGTGGCTTCGTTTTTCCAGATGTCGTGACTGCACGGCCCAAGATCAAAGGCGGTCCACTCCCCTTGGCCAAGCGTCAGCCCACGATAGGAAAACGCGGTTTCGGCGACCTCCTCGAAGCCAACGGCGGCTTCTCGAACCACGAGCTCATGCGGCAGTGCGCCGTCGAATTCGGCCACGGCCAAAGTTGCCAAATGTGCAGCAACAATGGGTGTCTTGTGCATGGCGACCGGGGCCCGAGGATCGGTGACGTCGTAAATCCGAAAACGTGTTAACGCCGGGTGCGTGTCGCCGAATGTACATTTTCGCGGGACACATCGCTCCTCGACCACCAGCTCCAGCGGTGCGGTGCCGTTGATCTCCAAACGGTGGGTCACCACAACCGCGCCGGGCTCGGTGTCCAAACGCGCGACGAATTCGTGCAACGCATCCGCGCGATCAAAAATCGGCGCGGTTTGACGTGTTGGTGCAGCGCATGACCCCAGCAGGGCCGCGCTCAGAAGAAGCAATCGCATAAGACTCCGTGCTCGTCGTCCGGTCTACCGTATGATCACCCGCTCATGATCCATCATGCCATTCGCGTCAAAAAAGCGAAGTGTCAGGGATTGGTCGGTGGCATCGACGACCAAAAAACCTTCTTTGTCGCTCTGGAAGTGGGTTTTGTTGGTCCCTGGCAATGCCGTTGTGCGCGCGCCGGCGCCGCTGACGACAAACTGCGTGCCTCGGCAATCGGGCACCAAATCTTGCCGAGAGTGGTCATGGCCACTCAAATACAGGTCCACACGACCGCAGATTTCGTCTTCGAAAAACGTGCGAACATGTTCGCCGTTTGCGACCGGGACAAACGCCCAGCCGTTGTAATTCCCGGCGTTTCCGTGGGTGCCGTTTGAGTAAAACGGATGGTGCCCAAACGCGATTTTCCACCGTGTGTCGGCCGCCAACAGCATCCCGTCGATGGCTTCGCGTTGGTGGTCGTCTTGGTCGTAAAAAATCGCCATCGTGTCCAGCGCGACAAAGTGCACCGGGCCGGCGCTAAAATCGTAAAAGCGGGCCGGCATTCTCCACTGCGGGTTTTTTTGGCTGTAGGCGACCTGATAGCTGCCTTTTTCGGTGTCGAGCCCCAGGCCATCCCCGCCAAGATCGTGGTTTCCAAGCACCGCATAAAACGGAAACCCAAGCGCACCATAAGGTTCTTCGAACGCGGTGACCCACTGTGGATCGTCGATGCTCGCCACGCCGGAGCCGTAAAAATTGTCGCCGAGCAACAACCCGAAATCGCACCCGCCCAACCGCTCGCAGACCTGCCCAACTGCCGCCGCGACTTTGTGTTGCATCGGACTTCCGGTTCCCTGGTCCCCAAACGCGACAAACCGAATCTGGCCCGAATTGCGCAAAACCGCGGTCTGCGTCGGGGTGCTTTTTGCAGCGGCGGAACTCACCACAACGGCCTGTGATGCAGGTGGCGACGTGTCGCAGGCGCAGACACCCATGACCAGGAAAATCAGGGGCCATTTCATGCCGACTTCCATTCTGGCTCGTGCCAGCCCTCGAGCTTTCCATCCCACCCGAGCGCGTAGCTCAGGTGGTCGAACAACGTGCCCCAACACGGCGGGCGCAGCCCCAAATTTTGCGCGTCATGCGTGGTGGCGACCACAACGTTCAGCCACTTTTCGGCGACGTCACGGGGGAGCGCCGCGAAATACATGTGGTCCCCGCCGCCGGTCGAAACGGTCGTCAAACGCAGGCCTTTCGCCGCAAACGCGGCATCGATTTGTGCCATCAGCGGTAGGAATTCAGCCGGATCGAAGTGGCGCCGCCGCAACGTCGAGACACCGTCGGGCAGGGTGATGTGTTGGGCAAACTGTTTGAACACGCCATCGCTGTACTTGTCTTCGGCCGCCATCAACAGGCCGGCCCCGTGCAATTGAGACACGGCGAAACGGTAACAATTTTCGATCGGTGTGTTGTCGCGGCTTGGGTAAAAGCCAATCTCTTCGGCGGTTTTAGGGGGCCTAGCGAGCGCGCCTTTGACACGCTTGAGCATGGTTTGGTCGTGTCCCGAGATGTCACCGACCCACGCCAACAAGGTCGCGGCCAAGCGGCTTTTGGGCAGTTCTGCGGCCAACGTCGCAAACACCGCCGCGCGCTCGGCGTCGCGTGCGGCTCGCAAGCGTTCGCGTTCGACGGACGCGGACTCGACGTCAAACGCCGCCTCGAATTCGGGTGTGCCGACGAGCGAGGCGAACATGGGTTCGTTGCGAATCGCGTCGTCCAACTGGTGGTCGCTAAACCGCACCGCGTTTTGGATGCACGCCAGACACGAATCCACCGCTCCAAGCTCGATGCAAACACACGCGCCGTTGAAGTAAATCGCGGGATTTCGTGTGCCGTAGGGGAGCGCGCGTTCCAAGTACCTGCGCGCACGCTCGGGTTGCACCCCAAGCCCCGAGTTGTCGGCTTGAATCGCCCATAGGGCATTTGTGTGGGCACCGGTGTCCCACAGATCTGCCGGCAGATGGTCAAACGCGACCCACGCGGCCGGGAAGTTGCCGGCCTTCGCGAGCTTGTACCCAAGCGTCCCCAAACCAGAGCCGGTCAGCCGGGTCATCGCCGCCGAAATTGCGGCAGGCGAGTCCGGCAGCTCGTGGCCCAAAACCGCGACCTCAAGCAAGGCCAACGGATCGTCACTGCCCGACAGTCCAAAGTGTTTTTGGACAGTCAGCCCCGGCTCGAAAACCTGCCGCTCCAAACACAGGTTCAGTACATCCGAAAGCGCCTTTTCGCGGCCGCATCGTTGTTGCGACAATCGCTCGATCATCAAGTTAGTGTGCGGCCAAGCGTCGACGAGCCGCCAGCCTGGCGTGACCAAATCGGGGCAGAATTTCTCGAGCTCGAGGCACAAATCCGTGAACAAGCCCGCGTGGGGCGCATCCGCGCTCGGTTTTTGCAAACTCGACAAAACCGCGGTGGTCCGTGGACCAGGCGGCATTCGCCGAGTCTCAGCGGGCGTGGCAGGCTGCAGGTACGAAAACCGAATCGCCGACTTTCTGTGTGCGGCGTTTAGGACAGCACGCACGTCGATCTCGACGTCGGTGGGCCATTCCGCCACCAAATGATTCGCATCAACGCGACAGTTTGGAAGGTCAACGTCCAGGGCGTCACCTTCGAACATCACCCACAAACGGTGGGTCGGGGCCGCGATGCTTGTCGGGCTAATGATGTGAAGTGGGGAAGCCATGCCGCAGATCTTGGGCGCAGCCGTTCGGTACGTCAACTTGGCTCGTTGTCTGGGTCGGCCAGCTCCGGTTGCCGAATGGGCGAAGCCCACATGGGTCGGCAAGCTCCGGTTGCCGAATGGCCACATGGGTCGGCAAGCTCCGGTTGCCGAATGGGCGAAGCCCACACGGGTCGGCAAGCTCCGGTTGCCGAATGGCCACATGGGTCGGCAAGCTCCGCTTGCCGAATGGGCGAAGCCCACATGGGTCGGCAAGCTCCGCTTGCCGAATGGGCGAAGCCCACGACATCGTTCGTTGCGACCCACACACATGTCGCGCTAGGGTGTACAAATGATCAGTCCTATGTCCGTTTCATCCGGTCCAACACCCTTGGACGTCCTAAAAAACGTCTTTGGTTACGACGCGTTTCGCCCCACCCAAAAAGACGTCATCGACAGTGTCCTTGCGGGAAACGACACCTTGGCCATCATGCCAACGGGCGGCGGAAAATCGCTGTGCTTTCAGGTCCCAGCCTTGCTGTTTGATGGGTTGACCATTGTCGTGTCGCCCCTGATTTCGCTGATGCAAGACCAAGTTCGGCAGCTCCAAGCCGCCGGCGTCGAAGCGGTCTTGATCAACAGCGCGTTGACCCAAGAAGAATACGCAACCAACCAACAAGCCGTGGCCAGCGGACGCGCCAAGCTGCTGTATGTCGCGCCCGAAACCCTGTTGCAGCCGCGTACCAAAGAGCTGCTGAGCAAGGTCAAAGTCAGCTGCCTGACCATCGACGAGGCCCACTGCATCTCGCAATGGGGACACGACTTCCGCCCCGAATACCGCCAGCTCGCCGAGGTCCGCACGAGCTTTCCAAACGCGGTGTGCATTGCGCTGACCGCGACGGCCACACCACGTGTTCGCGAGGACATCGCGCAGTCGCTCAACTTGGCGAAAAGCGCGCAGTTTGTGGCCAGCTTTGACCGCCCAAACTTGTTTCTAAAGGCCGAAGAGAAAGAAGGCGGCTACGACCAGTTGATGCGATTCATCGACCAGGTCGAAGGGACCTCGGAATCGTGTATTGCTCGACCCGCAAGACCACCGAGGCCGTCGCCAAGAGCTCGTCGCCAAGGGTCTGCGCGCTCGCCCGTATCACGCGGGCCTGTCCGCCGAAAAACGCCAGAAGAACCAAGACATGTTCATCCGCGATGACCTCGATGTCATCGTGGCGACGGTGGCGTTTGGCATGGGCATCGACAAACCCGACGTGCGCTGGGTGGTTCGCTACGACATGCCATCGAGCATCGAGTCCTTCTATCAAGAGGTCGGCCGCGCCGGCCGTGATGGACAGCCCGCGGAATGTCTGCTGCTTTTGGTGGTGCCGACCTGAGCACCATCGAGTTTCACATCTCGCAAAAGAGCGACAGCGAACAACGCGTGGCTAGGCAACAGCTGACGCACATGCGTGCCTTCGCCGAAGCGCACGGATGCAGGCGAAGGCCACTCCTGGCGTATTTCGGCGAAGAAGCCCCGCCGGGCGGTTGCGGAAACTGCGACAACTGCATCGATCCACCGCCTGATGTGGTCGACCTTTCGGTGCCGGCCCAGAAGCTCCTGTCGTGCATCTACCGCACCGAACAACGCTTTGGCATGAACCATGTCATCGACGTTTTGCGCGGCTCAAAGGCCGAGCGCATCACCCGAAACGGCCACCACGAGCTGTCGACCCATGGCATCGGAAAAGACCTCGACGAAAACGTGTGGCGCTCGCTTGGGCGCCAGCTTTTGCAGGCAGGATTGGTGCAGCAAGACGGCCAATACGGCGGCTATTCGCTGACGCCGAGCGCATGGCCGGTGCTCAAAGGTGAGGAAAAATTTGAAGGCCGCCTGCCGCGACCCGAGACAAAATCGTCGCGTTCTGGACGCTCGGGTCGCTCAGGGCGAAAGGCCACCAAGAACACGGGTTTGAACGCGCAAGAACTCGAGCTCTTCGAGCTGCTACGCGCCAAGCGCAAAGCCTTGGCCGACAAGAAGGGCGTTCCACCCTACGTCGTGTTCTCGGACCGCACCTTGATCGAAATGTGCCAACACCTACCGCAGGATTTGACCGCATTTGGCGCAATTCACGGCGTCGGGCAGAAGAAGCTCGATGTCTACGGCGATGCGTTTTTGGCCGTGTTAAACGCGTGGCAAAGTCCCTAATAGCCCGTCGCGTTGAACAGCGGCGCATCCACAGGCAGCTTCAATGCTGCCTTTTCGGTGCTCGCGAAGTAGTCGGGTGCCGACAACACCGTGTTGGATTTCAACACCTCGGCCAACGACGAAGCGGTGGTCGGCAACGACCCGATAAGGTCACTGTCCACCAGCTGCGATGCGGGCTTCGACGCCTTCATCGACGCGTGCTTTGCCATGATTTGCAGGCCACCGTAGAGCCCGATGAACAGACCGTCGATCGTGTATTTCTGCCCAAATCGTGCGTAGTCGATGGCATCAAATGTGGGTTCGGTGTCGAGCAACTCGCGGTTGGCATGCAGGTCCAGCTTCGCGTTAATCACCGCCACATTCAGGTCGGCGACCAACTTCGTGGCGTCGGCGAGCGAGCGCTGGCTCAACACGCCCGCGGCGCGACGTGCATTGCTCGGCATCCCGTTGGAGTAGTGTCCCATCGGCCCGATCGCATGTGCGAACATGTCCAGCGTCGCGTACAAGTCGGTCTTCGTGGCAGTTTTCAATGCGAACGAGGGGTTGCGAAGGGTCTCGTAAGCGTCGTCGCGTTGGGTGACCTTAACCCAACGCGTGGGAAGCCAGCCCACGGTGCCTTCGTCGAATTGAACCAACGCGTATTCGTTGCCCGAATACTCGGTGTGTGATCCCTCCGGAGCCGTGTGCACACGAAGCACCTCGCCGCGTCCGCCCTCGCTGAAGTAGTTGAACTGAACGCGCGCGCCCTTTTTGACGGGGACGGGTGGGACCGCTGGGGCCTTGAACCGCGTGACCGACTGCTCTTGCTCGGCATACGAGACGTACGGTGAAGGCGTGAAGCAACGTGGCCAGTAGTGGACAAATCCGTTTTCCATCGCCTTGCGAATGTACTCGGCGATCGATGCCGCTGGAATGACACCATCCGCACCTTCTGCAGCCGACGCGAAGATGATCTGGACCGGACGGTCCTTCTTGCCCTTCTTGTCGCGCACCAACCAGGTGTTGCCTTCGGGCGTGATCTCATCAAGCAACATGGCTTCCTTGTCGTCGCCAAAGCCCATCCAATGCTCGTCTTCGCCGGTGAACTTGGTCCATTGCGACACGGCTGGGATACGCAGGCAGCCACCGCCGTAAGGCTCTTGGAATTCCCATTCGACGTGGACGCCGTTCATCTCGGCGTAAAAATCGGCGAGTTCTGGCACCAGCATTCGCACGTATTCCACATCACCCTTCGACGCCTTGCGACCCAGCTGTGCGACCCGCACACGGATGTCCTTACGCTTTTGAAGTTGCGCCACAAACGTGCGCAACTCAGCCGCGACAGCGGTCATTTCGGTTTCAGATTTGGCCTTTTCTGCGGCGGCTTTTTTCAACAGCTTGTCGGCGTCAGCGAGCTCGTCCGCACCTGCGCCGCCGGCCTTGAGCGCCTCGACCATCTCGAGTTCGGTCATCAAAGCCACGCCCAGCGTCTGAGCCTTGGTCAGCTTCGAGCCAGCGTTGTCGCCGTGGATCAGCAGGTCGGTCTTGGAAGACACCGAGCCCGACACGATGGCACCGGCTTCCTTCAACACTTTTTCGGCCTCGGACCGCTTCATCGTCACAAACGTACCCGTGCAGACGACGGTCTTGCCGGCAAACGCCGAGACAGGCGTTTCTTTGATCTCGGCTGCAGCCTCGCTTGCGGCCTCGGCGGTGACAAACGTGACATCGGCGAGCAATGACGCGAGCGCGGCCTCGTCGTAGACGGCCACACCAAGGGACTTCGCCTTGGCGAGCTTCGAACCTGCCTTTTCACCCACAAACAACATGTCGGTCTTGGACGACACCGAACCCGACACGTTTGCTCCAAACGCGCTCAGCGCCGCTTCGGCCTCAACCCGGCGAAAGCCTTCAAACGTTCCAGTGAGCACAACATTCTTTCCAACGACATCTGACTTTTTCATGGCGATCTCCTCGTTTGTTATCGATGGAGACAACCTAGCGCCGCCGCTGAACAAAGCACCTGAATGTTCCTGAAACCATTCTTGAGCCGCGATGGACCGGTCGGGGCGGCAATCTCCGATTGCCGCGCGGCGAAGCCGCCCACAGCAGCCGTCCTGAACTTGCCTCGATGGTGCTTCGTGGTTAGCTTCGCGTCGTGCACGTCGGCTAGTAACAATCGACGTGTCCGGAGCTGAGATGTTCGATGTCCCACGTTGGCGAATCTTCAAGATGCACGGCCACCCCGTTTATTTGGAGGCATGGTTTTTTGTGCTGGTGGCGTACTTCGCGTTTTCGAACGTGCGCACGTCCGAAGACCTGCTCTCAGGCCTGCTGTGGGCCCCTATCCTTTTCATCAGCGTCTTGTGGCACGAGTACGGCCACGCGCTCGCCATCGACAAGTTTGGTTACGGCAAGTCGATGATTGTGCTGCAGGGGCTCGGCGGGGTGACCGTCAACCAAGGCCGCGCACACACGCCGCCTGGGCAGTCGATCGTGATTTCACTGGCTGGCCCCGCGTTTAGCTTCTCGCTGACCGTGGTGTTTGGCCTGATCGCGTTGATCGTGAAGCCAACCGGTTTGGTTGGGGAGTTTGTGTCGTGGATGGCGATGGCCAATCTGGCGTGGACCGTCTTCAACTTGATCCCCATCTTTCCGATGGACGGGGGCAACGTGATGCGCAGCGTGCTGCAGAAATTCATGAAGAACACCCGACGCGCGTGGGAGGTCACGGCGTGGATTTCGTTGTTCCTCGTTGCAGCGCTCGTGGTCGCGTCCTTTACGTTCCTGCAGCAGAGCCTGTTGTTCACACTCATTTTGGTGTTCGTGTTGGCGATGCCCAATATTCAGGTGCTCAAGGCGGCGCGGGCTCAGTGAAGGGCCTGATCCGCGGGACCGTTCAGCATAGCCTCGCGTGGAGCTTCTCCGCCGTCTTCACCGTGTTGATCGTGGTCGTGATGTTGCTGACGGCGGGCAAATTCCCAGAGCGCATCACACTGCCGATGATTCGATTTTGGGGGCGCACGATGCTCAAGATTTCAGGCGTGAAGCTTGAATTTGAGGGCGACTGCAGTGCACTTCATCAGCGTGCGCCCCGTGTGTTTACGTTCAACCACGCGTCAACGCTCGATGTTTTCATCATCACAGCCATCATCTCGCCGGGCGGCACAGCGGTGGTCAAACGCTCGATCGTTTACATCCCGTTCATCGGGTGGTCGGCTTATCTTGTGGGCTTGGTGCTCTTGGATCGCGGCAACCGCGACCGCGCGACCGCATCGCTAAACAAGGCCGGGCAGCGAATTCGTGACGAACAACTCAGCGTCTTTATCGCGCCGGAAGGAACCCGCACGAGCTCGCGTGTGCCATCGCCCTTCAAGATGGGAGCGTTTCGTATGGCCGAGGTCGCAGGCGCCGACATCGTTCCTGTGGTGATCGACGGCGCCGCCGAGGCCTGGTCACGCGACAAACTCTATTCCACGGGCGGGACGGTCAAGATTCGCCTGCTCGCGCCCATCCCGCATGCGGACCTGCTGGAGCGCGGCGCGAAAGTGGTCGCTGAGGACCTTCGGCACCGCTATGCGAAAGACCTTGGTGTGGCACTCTCTGCGGCATGAGGCGGTTGGCGCTAAAAGGTTGTCCCCGTTGCAAACAACTGAAACTGAACCCCTGAGAACAAGGTGTCCCCATAGATCACCCCAAGCTCGGAGGCCTCGTGGTAGGTGCAAGCGCCCGTTTGAAGCGCCCCCTCGGTGGCTTCGAGCCCATAGATGACGTCAGGTCCGTTGCCATCAAGGTCGACCACGAGCCCCGTCTGAGTGTCGACCGTGTAACCCAGACACCCGGCGTACTGCGCGACCACCGGCGAGATCAGCAGGTGCACGGTGTTCCCAACGGTAAAGAGGTCGGGCGCGTTAAACCCCGTGATGGCAGCGTTGATTTGAGCGCCGTTGAATGGCGTCAGCAGGGTTGACCGCGCCGACCACGTGTTGGTGGCGTGGTCTAACTCGATCAGCTCGACGGACGTATCGCTCATCGAGCGCGCGCAGACGACTGCCATCCAAAGCTTTGATTCGACAGCGAGCAAACCCGGTTCGGCGAACACCAAACATCCTTGAAGGGTAGGGTCGTTGTCCCAGCGAACCGCGGGTGAACCCCCCGGTACAGCTTCATTGTAGGCCTCCACGCCCGGCGAGTAGTACGGCAGGCCTCCAAACAACTTCGTCGCCGGTGCCGAGACCAAACCTTCTGCAGTTGCGGCCGTGCGCTGGGCGATCCAGCCGTACTCAAAATGGCGGTCTTCTGTCGCGGGGTCGTCGTCCTCGATATGCAGGTACTGCATCCACACAAGCCGCCATCGCGCCTGTGCGTCGGCTGCCGGGTCATAGACGATGGACGATGTCTCGTGGTGCCACTTCGCCGCGCGACCCGCAAAGGCCGCTGGAGGATTGGGCTCGGGTTGTGACGCGTTGACGACGCCAAAGTCACACCATGTCTGACCACGATCGTCGCTGTAGGCCAAATGCGTGCTCACGGCCCCTGACCCCGCCGGTCCGGTTACACCCGAATAGGACATCCAAAGCCGTTGGGTGTTGGGATCAAGCGCGAGGCTGGGGTCGAACACGCCGTTGGGTTCCGAGTTCGGGAGCGACAACCTGCGAGGAAACGCACCGGTCGAGACCTCACACGTCGGCGACGAGCCCGTGTCGACGCCGGCATCCGTTGCGGAGGTATCTGCCGCCATGTCGACCAAAGCGTCTTGGTCCAGGCCCATATCCACCGGACTCGACGCCTTTGTTCCGTTATCGCTACACCCCATGAAAATCCAAAGCACCACCAGCAGATAACGCATTCCATTTCTCCAAAAACGACCGCACTATCGCATGATCGAGGCAAAATCGTTGAAAAAGACTCTCATGATGGTGATCCACATGGGCAGTTTGGACCGTTTCGCGTGTTTTGGTCGCCGGCTCATTGAAAATTTGATTCCTCGTTTCGGGTGTTACCCTCACTCCATCGGTCACAACCACGGACGGTCGCTGACCCGGAGTCAATCTTGAAGAAGCTACTCTTTAGCCTTGCCGCGACGAGCCTTCTGGCGGTCGCATCACCAGCCTCAGCGGTTCCACCCGCACAGGTTCGTGGGCTGGACCTGCCCGCGATTTTGGGGATTTGTGACCAAGCGCGTCGCATCACCATGGAGCTTGATGGGGTTCAACCTCAGACGCTCAAACGCTTGCAGACCATCGTGATCGACCCCGGTCATGGCGGCGAAAACCAGGGCGCGCTCGGGGTTGCCGGCATCCACGAGAAATTCATCACGCTCGAGCTCGCCTACGCCCTGCGAGACGAGCTTCAGGCAAAGTACCCTGCGGCGCGCATCGTGATGACGCGTTACTGGGACGTGTCGGTGGGACTGACCGACCGCATCGCCTACGCCAACACGATCGGCGCCGACCTGTTTGTCTCGCTGCACTACAATGCCGCGACCCACTCGCGTGCCATCGGGTTTGAGACGTACTTCCTGACCTCGTCGGAAGCCACACCGGGCCAAGAACAGGTCAAGGGTGAACCCATCGCGACGGCAGCCCCAAGCGCGACCGGCATCAAGCAGGAACTGTCGACCGACCCGAAAGCCTCGACGTTCAACGAGGTCATGGTCGAAATGCAGGCCGACCTCGCGCGGCAGCGTCAACACACCGACAGCGCCCTGTTTGCGCAGCTCGCCAATGAAGGGCTCGCCCACCGTTTGACGTCGGTCAACCGGGGCGTCAAACAGGCCAACTTTGCGGTGCTGCGCGGCGCCTTGATGCCGGCCATCGTCGTCGAAAGCGGCTTTGTCACTCACACCACCGAAGGGCGTGATGTCCTGACCGAACGTCACCGCTCCAAGGTCGTCGGAGGTCTTGTGGAAGCCATCGAAAAGCTCGATCAGCAGTTGGACCAACGTGATACGCCCTCGAACTGACCTGCTTGGCCTGAGCGCCGTACTCATTCTGGGCGCCGCGTGCACGTCTGCTCCTCCCAAAGAGGAGCCAAACGTCATCATGCGCGACACCCTCACGGAGGACGATCAGGAGATCCCGGCGCCGCGCATGCGCCCAGCCGTGAGCGCCGATAACCCTCAAGACGGCGACAGCGGTCCTGACGTCGAGATGGCGATGCTGACCGAGGGTCGCACCCATATCGCGCCTGGCGGCGTTCAGATTACGCTAGAAGCCCTTCAGGCGGGGTCACCGCCGAACGTGCGGTTGGTCTTCCGGACCGACAAAGAAGAGTCCGCCACCGAGTTTCGCGCCAAATACGGCGAAGGCATCGCGTTTGGTGTGCTCTACAAGATCGACATCGACGGCGAAGAAGCCACCCTGCGCGTCGAACCCACCAAACTCACAGGCCCCATCGACGTCGCCACCGCCGGCGACATCGCCAAGAAAGACTTCACCGAGCGCATGAACTGTGACGGCGAGCGCATGCAAGCGGTGGGCAACACCAATGGCACGGTCTCGGTTCGTGTCATGCGCGGCGAAGAAGAGGTTGTTTGCGCGACGACCGTGGGCCTCTACACCCGCGCGATCGTCGAATAACGATCCGGAAATTCCTTCCGCCCAACAGGAAGATCGTTCCTGATCGCGATCCTCGGACCCCCGCAGACCCGCATAAAACCTAGATCTCGATCGTGGCACACGGTTTGCTCCTAGTCAGAGCGTAACCGAGGTCCACATGAGTGACGGAATCTACATTGCAGTCAGCGGAGCCATAGCGCGGCAGACGCATCTCGACACGGTCAGTCACAATCTCGCAAACGTCGAAACCCCTGGATACCGTGCGCGGTCCGTGCGATTCCAAGAAATGCTGGTCGACCGCATGAGCGGCCGCAGCCAGGTGGAAGTTCGCAACGACGACATCAACCTGCAGGCCGGCATCACCGAGGCGACCGAAAACCCGTTTGACATCGCCATCGACGGCAACGGCTTTTTCACGGTCGACACCGGTAAGGGCATCGGCCTGACCCGTGCCGGCCGATTCCGCGCCGACGAAAACGGCAATCTTGTCACGCTCGAGGGCTTCAAAGTCCTCAACCCAAGCGGCGCACCGGTGATGGTGCCCCCCAACGCGGACTTCTACGTCGATGACGTCGGCAACGTTTGGGACGACGTCGGCATCGTTGACCAGATCAACCTGGTAGACATCAATCCCAACGCCAAAGTCACCCCGATGGGACCGTCGACGTTCAGCGTACCGGCGGGCCAGATGCAGGCATCGGCCTCGACCGTTCGCCAAGGCTACATCGAGCGCGCGAACGTCAATCCCGTCGAGTCAATGACCGAGCTCATCACCCTGCAGCGTCATTTCGACGCGATGCAAAAGCTGATTCAAACCTTTAGTACCATCGACAACCGGGCTGCGCGCGATATCGGCAGCCTCAACGGTTAGGAGAAACCATGCTTAAAGCCCTCAAAACCGCCGCCACCGGCATGGATGCTCAACAGCGAAAGCTCGACATCACGGCCAACAACCTGGCCAACGTCAACACGACGGGCTTCAAGAAGTCGCGCGCCGAGTTCCAGGAGATGCTCTACACCCAGCAGCGCGCTGCAGGGAAGGGCAACCCAACCGGTGTCGAGATTGGCTCCGGTGTGGCCAACGGCGCGACCCAAAAGAGCTTTGTGCAAGGCACACTCGAGGCCACCGAGAACCCACTCGATGTTGCGATCGAGGGTGAGGGCTTCTTCCGGGTGACCAAGGACAACGGCGATGCGGCGTTTACGCGTGCCGGCGCCTTCAAGGTCGATGCGGCGGGCAGCTTGGTGACGGCGGATGGCCACATGGTCGACCCCGGCATCACCATTCCTTCTGAAGCCACCTCGATCAACATCACCCGCGACGGCACGATCAACGTCGTGCTCGACGGTGAAACCTCCGAGATCGAAGTCGGCCGACTCGAGCTGACTCGGTTCCAAAACCCCGCGGGCTTGCGGTCGATGGGCCGAGGCCTCTTCGAGCCCACCGAAGCGTCGGGTCTGCCCACCACCGGCACGCCCGGCGAAGACGGCTTGGGCGCCATCAGCCAAGGATTCCTTGAGGGCTCCAATGTGCAGGTCACCGAGGAAATGATCTCGATGATCGTCTCGCAGCGCGCCTACGAAGTGAATTCGAAGGTCATCCGTACCGCCGACGAAATGCTTCGTGCCGCCACGAACGTGAGATAACGATGCGTTTTCTGCTGACCATCTTGGTGTTGTTCAGTGCCACGTCGGCATGGGCCAAAGCTCCAGACCACGTCGTCGAAGAGCTGCAAGCCGTCGTCGAGGCGAGCCTGCCCGCTGGGGCCGAGGTCGAACTGACCGACGTCGCGGTGCGTGGCAAGCTGCCTGCCGTTTACAATCTTGAGCTTCGCTGTGATCCCCTGCGCGTGACGAACATGCGCGCGCTCATCCGCTCGGATCGCGGAACGCAGCTGGGTTGGGTGACCGCAAAAGCGGTCGTGCGCATCCCCGCTGTTGTGGTCGCGAACGCGATTCCCCGTGGCTCAAACGTCGCGTCGGGCACCACCGTACAGCTCATGGAAGCGCGCGAAGTTCCGCGTAACGCCGTTCGACCGGAAGACCTTGCCGACGGCGTGGCGTCTCGTGATCTGACGCCTGGGAAAGTCATCAGCACATCGGATGTCGTGTTGCCCAAGCTTATCGAGCGTGGCGCGCCCGTCGAGCTGCGCGTGCGTCGAGGCACCGTCGTGGTCAGCGTGCGCGGCATCGCGATGTCTTCCGGTCGTCGCGGCGACCTCGTGCGCATCAAAACAAGCACCGCCGAAGGCCGCACCATCGAGGGTGTGGTCGTGGGTCCTAGCGTCTGTGAGGTC
Source organism: bacterium (assembly GCA_041390025.1). GTDB lineage: Bacteria > Myxococcota_A > Bradymonadia > Bradymonadales > Bradymonadaceae > JBFFMO01. The sequence goes on along the minus strand of JAWKQR010000026.1, from coordinate 61,480 downwards.
CCGTGATGTGGGTAAAGATTCTTATGGCAACCGCAATGTTTTCGATGGGCTGCGCCAGCGACCACATCGCCGAGTACAAACCCAAGGTCCGCGACTACCAGTTCCCGGTCGAAGCGACCGAGATGGACAACTCCACCACCGAAGGGTCGATCTGGGGCGGTAGCGAACAGGGCAACTACCTGTACACCGACCAGCGCGCCATTCGACCGGGAGACATCCTGACCGTTCGTGTCGAAGAATTCGCAAACGCCGAGCGCGCCACGAACACGTCGAACAACCGCGTCACCGAGATGAACGCCGACATCGCGGCCTTCATCGGGCTGATGGCAAAGGTCAAAGAGCTCGACCCCGACATCGAACCCAGCAAGCTGATTTCGGCCAGCAGCGAGACACGCTTTGACCAAGCCGGCGAGACCGGGAGAAGTGAAAAACTGACCGCGACGGTGCCCGTCATCGTCAAGAAGGCCCTGCCCAACGGAAATGTTTTTGTGGAAGGCCACCGGGTCATCCTCGTCAACGAGGAAGAACATCACTTCTACATCAGCGGCGTCGCCCGACCCTTCGACGTCGACGAGAACAACACCATCGCCTCGTCGCGACTCGCCGATGCGGAGATCGAATTCACTGGCCGCGGCTCGATCTCGGCCGGCCAAAAACCAGGCTTCTTCGCGACGTACTTTGGCTGGATCTGGCCCTTCTGAGGTGTGGCACACCGTTTGCTGACTCTTGGAGCCATGAGGAATCACACGATGAAACGAACCCTGACCGCAATCACCCTTGGACTCGCCACTTTGTTTGGCGTGGTGACCGACGTGTCGGCCGCACGGCTCAAGGACTTGGCGAGTGTCCAAGGCGTTCGCGAGAACCAAATTCTGGGATACGGATTGGTCGTTGGTTTGGCAGGAACCGGCGACTACGGCCAGTCCGAATTCACGGTACAATCGACCGCCTCGATGCTCAGCCGGATGGGAATTCGGGTCGATAAGGAAAAAATTACCACCCGCAACGTTGCCGCGGTCATCGTCACGGCCGAACTGCCCCCCTTTGCACGCTCGGGTCAACGTTTGGACATTACCGTGTCTAGCCTCGGAAACGCGCGCAGCTTGCAGGGCGGAACCCTTTTGATGACGCCGCTCAAGGGCGCCGATGGCCAAGTCTACGCTGTGGCTCAAGGCGCGCTTTCGGTCGGCGGGTTTTCGGTCGGACCGGAAGGGAATTCCCAGACCAAAAATCACGTCACGGCAGGACTGCTCCCCAACGGCGCGCTCGTCGAGAAAAACGTCGAGGTCAACCTCAACCAACGCGAGAGCCTGCGGCTGATCCTGCGTGACCCAGATTTTACAACCGCGGCCGAGATTGCCCGTGTCGTCAGCGGCTTCATGACCCCAGCTGCAGCGGCTGACCCCAACGCGGCAGCGGCTGACCCCAACGCGCCCGCAGCGCCCGAAAAGACGGGTCTACAAGACCCCAACACCGGGCCGGCGCGCGCGATTGACGCAGGCACGGTGCAGGTCGACATCCCCGAGAACTTCCGCGACAGCGTGCCGCAGTTCATCGCCGCGATCGAAACCCTTGAGGTCACACCGGGCCAAATCGCTAAGGTGGTCGTCAACGAGCGAACCGGCACCGTCGTGCTCGGCGGTGACGTGCGTATCCGCGAGGTAGCCATCGCCCATGGCAACCTCAACGTCACGATCTCGTCGTTTACCGATGTCTCGCAGCCAGGACCTTTGGCGCGCGGAAACACCGCACGCATCACAAACACCGAGACCGGTGTCGAAGAGGAAGGCGGCGCGCTCAAGGTCGTCACACCCGGCGGCTCCATCGGGGATGTGGTGTCGGCGCTGAACGCGCTGGGCGCATCCCCGCGTGACTTGATCGCCATCTTGCAGGCCATTGAAGCGGCGGGTGCGCTTGATGCCCGGTTGGTGATCCAATGAAAGTTCAACCCCACATGCCCACGGTCCCAACGGACCAGACCGCCGTCGAGCCCACGCGCGACCAGAAAAAGATCCGCGAAGCCGCCCAAAAATTTGAAGCTTTTGTCACCTCCCAGTTATTTAAACAGATGGAGTCTTCGGCAGAAGCAATGGGAGCTGAGTCGTCGCTCGCGCGACAGTTTTTCGGCGAGTCGCTCGCCGACCATGTTGCGGACATGTCCGCAGCCCGCGGTGAGATGGGCATCGCGCAGGTGCTCGAGAAAACGTGGTCCAAATCCCTGCCCGCGGCCTCCGGGGAATCCCCCACATCCATGGAGGAACTTCGGGTGTCGTTCGGAATCGCTAAAGGATCGAAAAATTTTACTAAAGTCTCCCCCGAGCATGCCGATGACCGTTCTGAAGACAACGAAATGAACGGAGAGCAGCCATGAAGATTACATCCATCAACAAAGCCCAAGAGGTTCGCAAGGTCGAATCCTCGGCGGGTGCCGAGCCCGAAGAAGTTCGGGAACATGGTGGGGATGTTGTCGCTTTGTCGGGCGCCTCGAAAGAGCTGACCAACGTCGCGATGCAGGCCAAACCCGAGACGGTGGACTTCGCGGCACTTAAGGCGGCCATCAAATCGGGGGACTACAAGCCCAACCTCGATAAGCTGACCGACCGTCTCTTGGCAGATCCGAAAGCTATCAACGACTTGATCAGTGATTGAGGGGGCGGACGTGCTTACACAAAACGCGGACGACAAAATCAGCGCAGAAGTCTTTGAAGTGGTCGAGCAAAGCTCACGACTTCTTCAATGTTTGGCGGAGTGCATGCGCAGCGAGCGCGAGCACGTCACGTTTTTTAACGTCGCCGCCTTGATGAAGGTGCTTGAGGAAAAGAACCGTCTGCTCGACTTGTACCAACACCATGCACAGCGCCAGCGCGAAGCCGTTTCGGGCGAATGGACACGCTGGATGGCTGGTCAATCCATGCCCGAGGACCTCGTGGAAGCGTTGTCCGCGCTGGGCAAAACGGTCGGTGGTCAAGACGGTGTTCGCCTCGAAGACCTGTCGAGCGAGCTGCACGCGCTGCGTGACGTGGTCGCCGAGCTGCACGCCATGAACCGCAATCTGCTTGATCGTGCGGTGGGCTGGATCACCTCGTACGTCGCCGAGCTCGTGGATTCGAACACCAATCAAACCTACGGCGTCTCTGGGCGCATCGGACGTCCCGCGATGTCCAACCCACTCCTTTCACGGACCATCTAATGAGCGATATTTCGCGACTACTTTCCATGGGGCGAGGCGCGCTGATGAGTCAGCAGCAACGCATGGAAGTGTCGCAGCACAATATCGCGAACGCGTCGACCGAGGGCTATGTGCGCCAACGGGTCGACATGGTCACGCTTGGCGGCCAATACGGCGGCAAGGTGCGCGGCGTCACGACCGAAGGTCCCTACGCCGTGCGCACCCCGTTTTGTGAACGCCAAATCGCGTTTCAACGCAGCGAAGTCGGTTTCCACAACCAGGTCGGACAGATCGGCCGCTCGCTTGAAACGTCGCTGTTCCCCGACGGCGAAGCCAAGACGGCGGTCCAAATTGGTGGGTTCTTTGACGCGATGGGTGCGTTGTCGAGCCAGCCCTCAGACCCCGCGCGCCGCCGCGATGTGCTCTCGAAAGCCGAGTCCGTGGCGGCATCGTTCCGCCAAGACGCCAACGTGCTCACGCGCGAGATGACCTCCATCGAAGCGACCGCCCGCGACAGCGTCGAATCGCTGAACAAAGACCTCGGCCAAATCGCCAAGCTCGACCAGCAGATTCGCGAGGCCGTCGCGTCGGGCGGTGGCGACGACTTGATCGACGAGCGCAATCGAATCGTGGGCCGAGTCACCGACCAGCTCAACGTCCAGGTCGTCAACGGCAAGGACGGCACGGTGCAACTCGTTACCAACGATGGCCGGTCCATCGTCGAGGGCGGCCAAGCACGCACCCTGAGCCTGCAAAAGAACAACAACGAGCTCAGCCTCAGTTTGTCTGGAGTTTCGGGCGACCAACCCATCGCGCAGCCAGGCGGCTCGCTCGGCGGATTGGTGTCGGGCCACAACGACGTCGCGCTGGGCGCGTTGACCGATTTGAACACGCGTGCCGAAGAATTCGCCAACGCGATGAACGCCGCACACGCAGCGGGTTTTGGCGTCGACGGCGTTAACGGTCGCAATTTGTTCTCGATCACCCCCGGCGCCGGAGCAGCCGCAAGTTTCGCCGTCGATGCAGCCGTCAGCGGAAACCCGGATGCGCTCGCGACATCGGGCACAGGATCGCCGGGCGACAATGCGGCACTTCGCGCGATGATGGACGTTCGCGACACCAACTTGCCCTCGGGTGGGCAGATCGAAGACGGAATTCGTTCGATTCAACAACGCATCGGCACCACCATCGCCGATGCCGATCGAAACGCCATCACGTCGGACTCAAGCCTTCAACAGCTCAGCGCGATGAAGAGCTCGGTCGAAGGCGTGTCCATGGAAGAAGAGATTTTGAACCTGACTCAGGCTCAACGTGGATTTGAAGCGGCGATGAAAGTTCTGCAGGCTTCGGAGTCCATGTTTGATTCGATCATGTCACTGAAGAGTTAATCGATGCGCGTAACCGAACATCAAAAAAGCACGGCGATGCTGAGTCGACTCAAGTCGAACGATGCCCGTCTGCAAAAATCGATGGAAGAGGTGGTGACCGGGTCTCGTGTCAATCGTGCTTCGGACGACCCGACCACCCACGCGGCGGCCTCGAAGTATCGCACCCAAGCGGTACGCTACGAAAACATGGTCGACAACAACGACCAGGTCAAAAGCTACTTCGAAGCGGCCGACAGTGCGCTGGCATCGGCCAGTGGCGCCATGGACGCAGCGGTCAATCTCGCCCAACAGATGGCCAGTGGCCCGCGTACGCCTGACCAAATGGCGGCCGCGGTCAAAACCGTCCAAGGTTTGCGCGAACAGGTGCTCGACGCCGCCAACTCGCAGTTTCGTGGTGCGGCGATTTTTGGCGGCATCGACGATACGAACCCCGCCTTTGACGATACCGGAGGATTTTTGGGTTCCGCGACGTCACGTCGTGTGCCCATCGCACCCGGAGAATCCATCGACATGATGACGGGCGCGACCGCATTTGGCTCGGGTGCAAACAGCGCGTTTGACGCCCTCAACGCCTTGGAATCGGCCTTGAGCAGTGGCGACCAATCGGCCGTCGGCGCGGCCATCGATTCGTTGCGAGGCGGCCGCGAAGCCATCGTCGGTGGACGTCAGGAGGTTGGAGAGAAGCTGAACATGGTCGAGTTCGCCTCGAATTTCATGTCCAACGCGGTGCTTTCCAACGCCGATCGCGCCGGCGAGCTGACCGACGCGGACATCGCTGCCTCGATCGCGAACGTTCAATCGGCGACGGGGACGATGCAGCTCGCCGTTCAAGCGTCCGCGCGGGTCAACGCCGCTGTGGATTCGCTGTTCAAGCTGTAATCTACCCTGTGACGTGGACCGGGGGGTGGGCTTCGCCCATTCGGCAATCGGAGATTGCCGACCCATGTGGGCTTCGTCTATTTGGCAACCGTAAAGGTGGCGACCCCTGTGGGCTTCGTCTATTTGGCAACCGTAAAGGTGGCGACCCAAGTGGGCTTCGCCCATTCGGCAATTGGAGATTGCCGACCCAATCCCATGGGCCGGCAGGTGGGCTTCGCCCATTCGGCAATTGGAAATTGCCGACCCAATCCCATGGACCGGCAGCTTCCAAGCTGCCGTAGGAAACACCGTTCGGTCATCGCCGGAATTAATTTCCGTTTTCGCAATTTCAATTCGCTCAAGTCCAGCAACCACGCGGTTCTTGGATCATGGTACGGGAATTGTAATTGACCCGTGTGGATAAAAAACCACGGGAAAATCATGCCATCCACCAAGACCCTACTCGCCCTCGTCGCCGGAGCCGCAGTCGTTGCGATGGCTCCAGCGGCGTTTGCTCAGGCGGTCGAAACGGCACAAACCGCAAACGCGCTGACCGTGTCGATCCCGGTCGGCGGCGACACCGGTTCATTTGCTCCCGCATTGCGTGTGACCCTGCTGTTGATGGCCCTGTCACTGCTGCCGGCGATGTTGGTCAGCGTCACAAGCTTTACACGCATTGTGGTCGTGCTCGGGTTCGTCAAACAGGCCCTAGGAACACAAAGCCTGCCGCCGAGCCAAGTTTTGATTGGGCTCAGCCTGTTTTTGACCCTGTTCACGATGAGCCCCGTCCTTGGCAAAATCCACACTCAGGCGTGGGAGCCCTACCAAGCCGGCCAGCTCAACGACGAGCAAGCGCTGAACGCGGCGATGGGCCCAATGCGCGACTTCATGGCTGCCCACACACGGCCCCAAGAGTTGCGGCTCATGCTCAGCATGACCAAAGACGAAAAACCCAAGAATTTCAGTGAAGTCAGCACGTTTACGCTGATCCCAGCGTTCATGCTCAGCGAGCTTCGCGCGGCCTTCATCATGGGGGCGATGATCTTCATTCCGTTTATCGTCATCGACCTCGTGGTGGCCTCGGTCTTAATGGCCATGGGCATGATGATGGTCCCGCCCGCGGTCGTGTCTCTGCCGATAAAATTGATCCTGTTTGTACTCGCCGATGGCTGGTCATTGGTGGTCGGCGCCCTCGTCAAATCCATCATGGGAGCCTGATCATGTCACCAGAATGGGTCATCGAAATTGTCCGGAACGCGATGCTGCTCTCGGTCGCGCTCGGCGGGCCGTTCATGGTCGTCGCGATGGGACTCGGCCTGACGATCAGCGTTTTGCAGGCGGCCACCCAGGTCAACGAAATGACACTCGCCTTTGTCCCCAAAGTGGTGGGTGCAGGCGCGTGTCTGTGGATTGGCGGCGGATGGATGGTCGAGCGTTGGCTGACGTTCACGCATGAAATGGTGGCCGTGATGGGCCCCGCAGCGATCGGCCAATAATGGACTTCAACGCACTCAGCACCATGTTGCCGAACTTGGTCACAGGCGCCGCGTGTGTGTTGTTTCGCTTGCTCGCGGTCTTTGTGGTCGGCATCCCGTTTGGTTACCACTCCGCGGTCCCCATGCGGATCAAAGTCTTCCTCGTGCTTCATATCAGCGCCGTGATGGTGTTCGCGCTGGGTTTCCCAAGCATCGATCCGGGCCCGGGAGGGCCCGTGGCTTGGTTGGCCGTCATCGCTCCTGAGATCGTGTTGGGTCTATCGATGGGCCTGATCGTGCGCATGGTTCTGTGGACCGCCGAGGGGCTTGGCACGATGGTCGCCATGTCCATCGGCCTTGGTTTTGCCCAGTCGATCGACCCCGGCACCGGCGTCCAATCCACGTCGCTTGGGAAGATCGCCAACATCACGGCGATCCTGCTGATGATTTCGGTCGACGCCCACCTGCAGGTCATCGCCGCGCTGTTTGGGTCGTTCTCGCGGTATCCCCCGGGCAACATCCCCAACATGACCCAAGCCACACTCGAGATCGCAAACCTTGGCGGGGATTTCATCGCGATGTCGCTGCGACTCGCGGCCCCCGTTGTGGCGTGTGGGCTTGTGATTTACTTGGTGCTGGCCGTGATCTCGCGTGTGGCACCGCAGCTGAATTTGTTCGCGATCGGCCTGCCGATGTTGATCATGGGCGGGCTGGCCGCATTTGGGCTTTCGTTGCCTGATATCGTCACACTTTGGACCAGCGAGTTTGCCAGCATCGGCGAAAAACTCGTTGGATTCCTTGTCTCGGGGAGGGTCACGTGAGCGACGACACACCCCAAGAAGACAAAACAGAAGAGGCGTCTCAACGCAGGCAAGACCAGTTTCGCGAAGACGGAAAAGTCGCCAAAAGCCAAGAGTTGGTCGCGGGCACGATGTTGATCGCCGCGGGGGCTGCGCTGCAAGCCGTGTCGTTTTCGGGCGGTACGCTGAACGCGGCGTTGATGGGGATTTTGGGCCGGTTGCAAGAGAGCGAGCCGTGGGTCGAGCGCCCGGGCGCGTTTTTGGCGGCCATGTCCGTGCCGGTTTTGACCGCGCTTGGGCCGGTGTTTGCGGTGTTGTGTGTGGCCGCGTTTGTGGGCCACGTGTCGCAAACCGGGCCGATGGTCGCGTGGAAATCGTTGGAGCCAAAATTCAGCAAACTCAATCCGATCTCCGGAGTAAAACGGCTGTTTTTCTCGGCGGATCTCTACGTCAACTTATTGAAAACCATCGGAAAGGTGGTTTTTGTAGGCATCGTCGCCGCCATGACCGTGGCCAACGAAGGCGGCGAATGGATCGCGTTGATCCGGCACACGCCCGAAGAGCTTGGGATCTACCTGCACAAGATTTCGGTGTGGACGCTGTCGGCCAGCGGCTTCGCGGTGTTGTGCCTGGGCGGAGCGGACTATTTTTGGCAACGCCACCGCACGAACAAACAGATGATGATGACCAAAGAAGAAGCCAAACGGGAGCACAAGGAAAACGAAGGCGACCCGATGGTCAAACATCGCCGCCGTCAGATGCACCGCGAGCGCATGTCAGTCAACAAACTGCTCGAGGCCGTGCCGACTGCCGATGTGATCATCAATAACCCTACGCACATTTCGGTCGCGTTGCGCTACCGCCAAGAGGATGGTGCGCCGGTGGTCGTCGCCAAAGGCGCCGACGGCGTGGCGATGCGAATCCGCGAGGTCGCCAAACAAAACCGTGTTCCAATGGTGACAAACGTCGCGCTCGCCCGTGCGCTGCACAAAGCAGCGCCCGTGGGCGCGCACATCCCCGAAGAGTTCTTCCGTGCCGTGGCCGAGACCCTCGTCTTCGTTTGGAAACAACACGGACGCCGCCCGCGATAACGACGCGGCAGATCATTCCTGATCCGCCCTCTGTCGGCACATTTTTCCCGTCCTTTAGCGAATAATTCAAAAAATAAATAACTAAGCATTTTGAGGCACTTGCGGCCCCATTTGGCGATCTTTTTGTGTTGGCACGTCGAGTGCAATTACTCCCATTGGACCCTATTGGAACGACCTCCTATGAACAAATTGACCGCACATCTCAAAGGTATGGATCAGTCGCAGTTGCAAAACGCACCGATCCTCTTTGGATTGGTGACGATCATCGCGCTGATGATCTTGCCGGTGCCGACGTTCATGTTGGACATGTTGCTCGCGGTCAACATCACGCTGTCCGTGCTCATCATGCTGACGTCGATCTACATCATGCGTCCGCTTGAGTTCTCGGGGTTGCCGGCGATGTTGCTCATGACGACGTTGTTTCGCCTCGGGCTCAACGTTGCGTCCACACGCCTGATTTTGCTCGGTGCCGCGGAAGGAAAGGTCGAGGTCGGCAACATCATCGAGACCTTCGGAAACTTCGTGGTCGGCGGCAACAGCATCGTCGGTGTCATCGTATTCATGGTGTTGGTCATCATCAACTTCATGGTCATCACCAAGGGCGCTGGTCGCATCGCCGAGGTTGCCGCACGTTTTACCCTCGACGCGTTGCCCGGCAAGCAGATGGCGGTCGACGCCGAGCTCGCGGCGGGCGCGCTGACTGAAGCACAGGCCAAGAAGCGTCGCACCGAAGTCCAGCGCGAAGCCGATTTCTACGGCGCGATGGACGGTGCGTCGAAGTTCGTTCGCGGTGACGCCATCGCCGGCCTCATCATCACCGGCATCAACATCGTCGGTGGTCTGCTCGTGGGTGTGACCCAGGGCGGCATGAGCTTTGGTGGTGCGTTCCAGACGTACACACTTTTGACGGTTGGCGACGGTCTGGTCAGCCAGATTCCGTCGTTGCTCATCTCGACCGCGACCGGCGTTGTCATCACACGCGTGGCCAGCGAGTCGAACTTTGGCTCCGATATCGGGACCCAGATCGTGGGCAACTACCGTGTGCTCTACGCGGCAGCAGCCATCGTGTTTGGCCTCGGGCTCGTCCCAGGCATGCCGATCGTCATCTTCACGTTTATGGCGGCGCTCATGGGCGGCTTGGGCTACCAGCTGTCGCAGCGCCTCGACCCCAAAGACGACGAACCGTCGGTCGAGAAACCAAAATCGGCCGAGCGCAGCGAAACCGAAGTGCTCAAAGACCTGCTCAACGTCGAGCCCGTCGCGCTCGAGATCGGCTACGGCTTGCTCAACCTGGTCGACGAGGGCGCAGGCGGCACGCTTTTGAACCGCTTGGTCCAGATGCGCCGCCAGTTCGCACAGACGTTGGGCATCTTGGTCCCGCCGATCCACATCCGCGACAACCTCGAGCTCGAAGCCGGACAATACCGGCTGATGTTGCGAGGCGTGTCCATCGGCACCGGGCGCTTGATGCCCGGCCGGATGCTCGCCATTGATCCAGGCGGCGTCGTGGGCAAGGTCAACGGCGTGCCGACCAAAGACCCAACCTTCGGGCTGGACGCACTTTGGATCGAGGGCACCGAGCAACACCGCGCCGAAGCGTTTGGCTACACGGTGGTCAACCTCGAAACCGTCGTCGTGACCCACCTGACCGAGCTGCTGCGCCAAAACGCGTCGGATCTGTTCGGCTGGCCCGACCTGAGCGAGCGTTTGGACGATGTCCGCACGGCCGCGCCCAAACTTGTGGAAGACGTGCTCGACAAGTTTGGCATGTCGGGACTGATGAGCATTTTCCGTCGGCTCCTCGACGAGCACATCTCGATCCGCGACATGCACACGGTCTTGGAGGCGCTCGCAGGATTCAAGGGCGACAAGGCCAATGGCGCCGCGCTGACCCAAGAGGTTCGCGCGACCTTGGCCCGCCAAATTTCCAATCAATTCATGAACGACGAGGGTGTGATCCACGCAGCATTGCTGGACCGAGCCCTCGAAGAGAACCTGCGCCGATGCCTCGTCAACCAAAACGGCGAACCCGTTCTGGCGTGTGACCTGGGCACCGCGCAGTCGTTGTTCTCGGAGATCGAGAGTGCGTTTGGGGCATTTGCGGCCCACGACGCCGAACCGTTGATCCTCGCGCCGCCAGACCTTCGGTCACCGCTGCGCGATTTCTTGAGCCAATTTTTCCCCAACGTTGATGTGATCTGCCACCGCGAGATTGTGCCAAACGCTCAGATTGTGAGCGTCGCCCAGCTCGGTGGACACGACGCCATTGCAGCCGCTGAATGAGACAGGAGAGTTCGATGATGCAGCAAACCCGTACATTTCGAGTCATGGACCTTCGTGAAGGTCTTCGCACCATCAAACGTGAAGTGGGCGACAATGCCGTGATCTTGAGCACCACGCGCCAACCCGACGGCACCGTCGAAATGACCGTCGCTGTCGCCGACGAGCCTGCGATGATCGCGAACATGGACGCGCCCATCATGAACTCCGACCAAGCCGAAGTCAGCGCGCTGACCCAAATGGTTGCTGAGCTCAAAGGCCAGATCAACGTGTTGACCCAAGAAGTGCGCCGGGCTGAGCGCCAAACCCCATCGACGCCCATGCCCGCCGCACGCCAGACCCATGCGGCGCTCTCGCCGACCTTGCTGCACGACATTCGGCTCGCCATCGCACGCATCAACGATCGCGGCGCCGAAGACACGTTCGCACGGTCGGTGGCGCTGATGTACGAGTGGATGACCCGGCACGGCGTGTTGCACGAACACGTCGAAGAATTGATGGCCCATGCATTTGCAGCCAGCGAACAGTGGGAAGAAGAACCCGCCATGCTGCATGAGCTCGTCAAACGCGAGATGGAGCAGCGCATCGACACGGCGACCCCGCTGTGGAGCAGCCGAAACGACGGCGCTGAAGTCGTCGTCCTGATGGGCTCGACCGGGGTGGGCAAGACCACCACCGCGGCCAAGATCGCCGCGCACGCCACCGTGGTGGGCGGCAAAAAAGTTGGCCTGATCTGCGCCGACACGTTTCGAATTGGCGCAGCCTACCAGATCGAAACGTACGCAGAATTGCTGAACATTCCGCTGCGATTGGTCTCATCTGGGCCCGAGCTTCGCGCCGCGTTACAGGCGTTCTCGGATTGCGATTTGATCCTCATCGATACGATGGGCCGCACCCCTTGGGCCACCAGCGCCCAGACCGACAAAAACGCGTTGGCCTTGGAAAAAATCCGCTCGGTTGCAAAGGAATTGGACATCGAACCCGCGTTCCACCTGTGCCTGAGCGTGACGACCCGCGTGGAAGATTTGATCGAGGCGTCATCATCGTTTCACGGCATCATCCCCGACGCCCTCATCTTTACGAAGTTGGACGAAGCGCGCGCGCTTGGCGCGCTGTATTCGGTCGCGCGCGCGTCGGGGGCACCTATCTCGCACGTGTGTGACGGCCCGATCGTCCCCGAGAACATTCACGCACCCACGGCGCGCGAGATCGCGAATTGGGTGTACCGCGGCAGCATGGAGGGCAAATGATGGCCGCCAACACATCAGTGGCGCTTCGAAAATACGGCCAGAACAGCAAGGACTCCACCGAGACTCTGCGCCAGAAACAGGAACGCCTGGTGCGCGAGCACGGCCGGTTGGTCCGCACCGTGGCGCATCGCATCTTTCGTCGTCTGCCCAAGCACGTGCGCGGTTTCGAGGAAGAAGACCTCGTCAGCGTGGGCATCCTTGGGCTGCTCGATGCCAACGAACGTTGGGACGAGAATTCAGGAATCGCGTTTGAAACGTTCGCTGAATTTCGCATCAAGGGCGCGATCCTCGACGAGATTCGGCGCCACGACTTTTTCCCACGTCGTCTTCGTGCGCGCGCCAATCTGGTCAAAAAAACAGAGGCAAGACTTGAGGCCGAGCTTGGTCGCTATCCCACCGACGCCGAGATGGCTGAGGCCATGGAAATCCCGTCAGAGGACTTTCAGAAGCTGAAAGGTGAGGTCGCACAATACGTGTTTGTGCCCGAAGAAGATTGCATCTCGTTGCAATCGCCTTTTCCATCGCAGGACCAAGTTCTGGCCGCACACCAGCTCAAAGAACAGCTGCGACTCGCGCTCGAAGATTTGCCCGAAAAGGAAAAGCTCGTGCTCGACCTGTATTACAATCACGAGCTCAAGCTCAAAGAGATCGCCGACATCTTGGAGGTCACGGAAGGCCGCGTAAGCCAAATTAAATCCGAGGCCCACAAGCGACTCAAGCTGCGGTTGCGCGCCGCTGGCGCGCTGTAATTATCGACCGAGTTCAACGAAGGGATTGCGAAATCGTCGTTGCTCCGGCCAAGTAATTTCGGACGTTGAACAATTCATGGTCGGTGTAGAACGACTCGTAACTCCCGGCGTGGAGATCGATCGATCGCGCGATGGTGGTTGTTGGTTTCACCGCGCCGAACCTGGTCAGATTGGCCGTGCGAAGCTTGCCGGCGCCATTGGGCGCCAAGACGCCCCAAGCCCTTGGGTGGTCGTTATCGGTGAACCAAGTCACGACGGCATCGGCGTCGCCTGGTGCCCATGAAATCACGGTTTCGCCGCCGTCATCGATGATTTCCGTCCACGTGTATGGGGCGGGAATGCGTACGGTCTGCTGCGCCGATGCGACCTTTGGGGCGACCACAAATCCCTGACCATTTTGCTGGCCTGCGACGTACGCAAATTGCCCCAGAAGGTCCGACACGCCCTCAAGATCGAAGACGCGAACAGGGATTCCGCTCGAAAACCCATGGGCAGTCAAGACCGGGTCAAACGCCGGGCTTACCCAACCGCGATGCGTGAGCACGACCTCGGTCGACATCCCACCCGCCGCCCCCAACACCTCGACCGTGATTTGTTTCGTCGTACGAAGTTGAAAGTCCCAGGTTTCCAACAAGCTCAACCCCTGATCGAGCGCGATGTCTCGCAGATAGCCAAGCTCGGTCTCTCCGAACAAACCTTGCCGAACACCGACCAAGCTCACCGCGCCAGACGACGCAGGAAACTCGAACGCGTCAGGACTTGAGGACACCCAAGCCCCTGACGTGACAGGCCGGAAGACCGCGAACGGGTCAGGGTCGGCCACCACCAATTTCCTGTCCGTCGTCGGGATTGGCCGGTCGGCAAATCCAGGGAAACACCAAAAGCAAGCAGTGTCGCGATCCACCGCTTGAATGGTGCGAACCCTCGTTTGGCCGTCATTTTCGTAAACAACGGTGACGTCTTGGGGCAGTTCCACATCGGGAAATGCCAAAATGGAAACGCCGGCCTCGGCGTAGCTTTGGTCATCGCCCACAACAATCCAAGCGCCACCCGGATTTTGTCCAATATCGACGGTCAGACCGTATCGAACTTCGCGCAGATCAAAGGGATGGGCGACATCGTCGGAACACCCCAAACACCACAGAATCGACCACAAAAACACGCGTTTCATGTTGCCGACTCTAACAGATCGCCGCACGCCGAACCACACCGGGCGCAGCACGACCTTTCCCAGTGAATTGGCCAACTGACCAACTTTTGTAGTCAGTTGATTTCAGGTTGTTTCAGATCCGTTTTAGATCGGGTTTGGGTACGGTCCGCTCGTCAAACGAATTTTTGAGCGAGACCCACATGAAAACCAAACTGATTTCGATGCTTCCCCTTCTCTTGGCTGGCGCGTGCGCCGTGTCCGACGACACGGCCCCTGAGCAGGTCGATCCAGAAAACGAGTGTGTATTCTGCGACGACCGCGCCGACGCGTTTGGCATCGCCCGAGACAGCTACTTGGCTTACGGCATTGTGGCCGTGGCCAACAACGCGACCTTGGCCGAGCTTGACGACGACGTGCCGCTTGATGCCCGTGCCGCACGCGGCATCGTCGACCAACGCCCGTTCGAATACATCGAACAGGTCGACACGGTTTCGTACGTCGGCAAGACCGCGTTCACCGCGCTCGCGCGCTACGCCCAAGACAACGGTTATGTCCCGTTCTGCGGCGACGGCAGCTTGCAGCCGATCTTGGAAGGATGCGACGACGGCAACGCCATCGACGGTGACGGGTGCTCGGCGACCTGCCAGCCAGAGGCCGGCAACCAACCCAACTACCTCGACAGCCAGGCCGACGTGATCCGCGGCAGCGCGATCGGTGTCGGCATCGTCGACCCAAGCGGCTACTACATGCGCGCCCGTCCAAAGAACCTCAACGCCACCGCAGAGGTGCAGGCGATCTTGGATCGGGCTGACGGGATCATGGCCAACGCCACCGCCGACGGAATCATCCAATGGGACGAGCTCGCGCTGCTGTCCAAAGAGCCCTTCTACAGCTCGTTGTTCGCCGGCGAAAAGACTGCTCTGAAGGCCGCATGGGAGATCTTGAAGGTCAACAGCGATCCCGTCGTGGTCATCGAGTATCAGGGTGGCGTTGTGGACCGAAGCCAGCCCTTCACGACCACGATCGAGCGTGTTGGGCCGCTCGCGGTCAATGGAACACGATCAATTTCGGGGCTAGAGGGCGACGCCAAGACCATCGCTCAACGCCTTCAACAGATGCCCGGCTGCAACGCCGACAACAACGCCAACACCCTGCAGATGGCTGACATCGAAAAGGCACTCGCCGATTACACTCCCGTGTTCACCTCGTGGGAGATTTCGACGCTCGGCGAGATTCGTGAATCGATGTTTGACGACGCCGAACCCGCGTTCGGTGGGGACTTCCGGATCGAGTTTCCGCAGACACCAAACACAGGCGCCGTGGCGGTGGATCTGGTCGAATTCGACGGTTGGACGTTTGGGTTCACGTCGCGTTTGGACATCTACCACGACGCCTACGACGCCAACTCTTTGTACAATTCGACCGAGCTGCTATTCGACGCCAACCTGCGCACCTCGTTCAGTTTCGACACGTATCTGAAACGAAATGGATCGACGGATTATTACTGCAATTCACCGTGGGAATTGTGCACCAGTCCATTCCGCTATCGTGGCGTGCGGTTCGTTCACCTCGATGGAACCTCGGCGAGCGGCGGTCGCGAAAAGACCACAATGTTGATGGAATATTGGAAAGACGGAAAACGCGTCTACAACCGGTTGGTGGAATTCAAAGACACATATTCCAATTACGACAAGACCGGAAATTACGACCAATTCGCGGGTGCACGTCCAGTCGTCGCTGGCCAAAACATGTCGCTGCGAAAATCCACCACGGTCAAATACGGCTCGAAGACCTACGACCGGTTCAAGATGGTGCCCGTCGCGACCGCGTTCAATCGCAACCTCGAGAAATTCTTCGCACGCAGCTACGGCCGCATCGAAAATGAATTGAAGCCTGGTCGCTACAACGAATTCGAAGGGGTTGTCTTGGAAATCCACGACTCGCGAAATGTCGTGGCGTACTTCGACGGCTGTGAGTTGCCGATGACGTTCAACCAAGGCGCGATCGAATCGGGAGCCTGCCCAGGCTCGGGTCGCTCGGTGCGCATCACATTCAGCAACATCGCCGCGACGTTGAAGGTCGGTTCGAAATCGATCGACATTTACAACATCAACGACGTCTTCAATCACACCGAATGGAAGTTGTTGGGCTTGGACAAAAGCTACTACATCGTCGAGTAATTCGGCAGGATGATTGGGTCGGCAACCTCCCGGTTGCCGAATGGGCGAAGCCCAGCTGACGGTCTATCTGTTTGGGTCGGCAGGATGATTGGGGCGGCCCAGCTGACGGTCTATCTGTTTGGGTCGGCAGGATGATTGGGTCGGCAACCTCCCGGTTGCCGAATGGGCGAAGCCCACCTGACGGTCTATCTGTTTGGGTCGGCACGATGATTGGGTCGGCAACCTCCCGGTTGCCGAATGGGCGAAGCCCACCTGACGCCGGACCACCTAGCGACGAGCGCGTTCTTCAAGCGCTTTCAATCCGATCATCACGCTGTCGGTCTCCCGGTTCTTGCGTGGGCGCGTATCAGGCGTGCGGCCTTCGAATCGGTCGAACATCCCACTGTGCTCGGTCACCGGCGTTTTGGTCTCGACCACAGGTTCACTGAACACGCGGCTTCGTGCGGATTCAAGCGCCTCGCGCCAGTCCGCCGGCTCGGGGGCGCTCTCGGATTTTGCGCCACCAAGGTCGCTCAACACGCTCATGTGGCCGTCGGTCAGCCCGATCAGCAGACGTTTGCCGTCCACCTCGATCACGCTGACGCGATGTTTGGGACCAAGGGCGAGCGAGTTGATGTGCTCGATGGCGTTGCCGTCAAAGCTCGTCTGGCGTTTTTTCCATGCCGTCAATCCCCAGCCCGCCAGCGCGATTAGGCCGGTGCCAAAAAAGAAGATCCAGCTCGACTGCGCATACGAGTCATCCGCCGACTTCACCGTCGCCACAGGCGCAGCAGGGTCTTGCGCCTTGGCGAGCAACGCGTCAGCGGCGTCCGATTGGGGCATCGCGGGTGTGGCTTGCGCCTGTGCGGCCTGCGCCTGCGTGGCTTCGGCTTTTACCTCGGCCATTGGCTTGGCGCCGTAGGGCAACGGGCCCGGCTGTGACGGTTTCGCGGCGTCTTGCGCGAACGCGGTAGCACCCAATCCCATCACCAACATTGTTGCGGCAAACTGACGTTTCATCATTCACCTCCAAGGGTGCCAAGCAGACGGTCGGGCGACGCGATCGACGTCAGACGAATGCCAAATCGGTCGTTGACCACAACGGCCTCCCCGAGCGCGATGAGTACGCCATTGGCGCGCACTTCGAGGGGTTCGTCACTCGCTTTGTTGAGCTCCAAAATCGAGGAGGGTCCGAGATGGAAAATGTCGCCAATCGGCATTTTGCAACGCCCCAATTCAACGGTGATTTCCAGCGGCACATCTTTCAAGAAGTCCATCGCACGGCGTCCAAGGGCGTTTGTGACCTCGGGAGAACTGTTTGACGCGAGGCCTTCTTGAATCATGGGTGTTTCTTCAGATGTCATCGTTTTTCTCCTGAACGGGCGTGTGCCGCGTGCTCATTGACTTGAGTTGAACTGCGAGATTTCCAAACTGAACCGTGATGTCGCCGCGATACTTCGGCACGCCAGCAATGCTGACCTGCACCGGGCGTTCCGAGGCTTGGTCGAGCCGAACCACGTCGCCCACCTGCCAGCCGAGAATGTCGCCAACGGTCACGCGTGCGCGACCAAGCTCGGCGATCACTTCGACGGGAACGACGTTGACCAAACGGCGGAAATGGTCCTCCCAGCCGTCGTCGCGTTGACGTTTGTTTTCGTAGGATCCCGAAGCCAAACGTTCTTTGTAGGGCTCCAACAGCGCGACCGGCAGCGCCAACCGCACACTGCCCATCGACTCGTCGTTGGTGATGATTTCGAACGATGTGACCAAAACCCAATCGCCGTTCTGTGCAACCGCTGCATTGGACGCTTTGGTTTCTACGCGCAAATGGCGCACGGTCAGCGGAACCACCGGTCTCCAAGCAGCCTCGAGTGAGCGGGCGAACAGGTGCACCAAACGTCGAACCACACGTTCCTCAACGCGCGACAATTTGATGCGCGGGGAATCGTCGATGTCCTTGCCTTCCCCGCCAAACAAGCGGTCGAGGAATCCAAACAACGTCTTGAGCTGGACCTCCAAAAACCCGTAACCGCCGATCGCTTCGAGCTCCAGGTAATTGAAACACCCAGTGGTCGGGCACTCGCTAACGAACTCGGTCCAACGCACCGTTCGCGATTCCGAGACCTGAATGCGCGTACGCACACGCAACAAATGTTCGATTTCGCTCGCGAGCAACGTCGAGAGTCGCTCTTCGATCAGCACCAGCGTTTCGGGACGCGATCCTCGCCCCAACTGGGCCTGTGTCAGGTCGTAATCTTCGATCTTCTTGCCCGCAGGCGGGAAGGCTTCGACGGGTTCTGCTGACATCCAATCCTCGAGGGTAAACTTCCGTGAGTCTCCTCAAAGGCATTACAAAACGCGTACCAACGAAAAATCGCCGTTTTGACGGCCAAAACACCAATAAACGCGATCATTTGATCCGCGTCGGAGCTTTGTGCCGGAAATCTTTTCCTGTGCGGGTGCTCTAACCGGTCACCACCCAGCGGAACGATCTTCCGATCCACTAGGCAGCATGCCGCTCGCCCGCACGATCAGCGACTGACCGCAAAATTCTGGCCTGCAAGTAATTCCCCGATGCGCCGATGACTCAAGTGTTCGGCACAAGGGTTGCGTAGGCCGTACGACGTAAGGGCAGTTACGAAGAGGAGCTAGCAACATGGATCTCGCTACAATACTTGGACTCTTAGCCTCGTTCGGCCTCGTACTCGGGTCGAGTCTCGTCGGTGGCTCGCTCTCAAGCTTCATCGACGTCCCTAGCGCGCTCATCGTGGTGGGTGGTACCGGAGGCGTCGCCCTCATCAGTTTTCCACTCGCGAGCGTTCTGTCGGCCATCAAGGTCGCGATCAACGTCTTCCGGTTCAAGGTTCCCGACGTCACCGAGCAAAACGAGAAGTTTTTGCAGTTCGCCGAGGCGACCCGCAAAGACGGCATTTTGGCGCTTGAAGGCGCCATCGGCGGCATCGAGGACCCCTTCTTGAAGCGCGGTCTGCAGCTGCTGGTCGACGGCGTCGAATCCGAGAAGATCGAAACGATGCTCTGGGACGAAGTCGACGCCATCAGCGCACGCCACCGCCAGGGCGCCGCCATCTTCGACACGCTCGCCGCCGCAGCTCCTGCCCTTGGACTGGTGGGAACGCTCATCGGTCTGGTGCAGATGCTTCAAGCCATGGATGACCCTTCAAGCATCGGTCCCGCCATGGCCGTTGCGCTCTTGACGACGTTCTACGGCGCGTTGTTGGCCAACGTCGTCTTCACGCCGATCGCGGGCAAACTCAAGGTTCGCCACGAGGAGGAGCTGCTCGGTAAACAGTTGGTGATCAAGGGCCTGATGGGCATCGCACGCGGGGAAAACCCACGCATCTTGGCGCAACAACTTGAGGCCGACCTGTCGCCCTCACGTCGTAAGTCGGAAGGTTAAGCCATGCCACGCCGCAAACAGGCCGCCGCAGAGAAACCCGAAGACAAGTTCATTGTCTTGTTCACGGCTCTTTCAATGATTTTGCTGGCCTTCTTCATCATGTTGAACTCCATGGCGACCGTTGATGCGTCGCGCACGCGTGCGGCCATGGGTTCCTTGGTGGGTACGTTTGGGGCGCTGCCTGGATTCGAACAACAACGCTTGCAGGTCGAGCTCGAGTACGAGTCGGCCAAAAAGAAAGGCAACCACCTCGAGAAGCTTGTCCGCACGAAACTTGAAGGCGAGACCAACCTGACGGTTGAGCAGCGCGAGGACGGCACCATTGTGGTGTCGGTGGGCCCCGACGTCGCGTTTGCCAAAGGCGGCGTTGAGATTTCACCCCGCGGATTTTCGACGCTCGATCGCCTCGGTGAGCTCATCAACGAGCTCAAGCTCCCTGTGCGCATCGAAGGCTACGCCGACGCCTCGCCGTCGCCGAGCAATTGGTACCTGTCGGCACGTCGCGCCGCGTCGGTCTACCGCTATCTGCAGGCCAATCACGCGGTCTCTCCAGAGCTCGTGACCGCCGCGGGTTACGGCGATTCGACCCCGGACAAAAATGGCAACTACCGGGCGCGGGTGGAGGTCATCTTCATCCCCAAACACGGAGGTCGACGATGAGTCGTAGACCACCACCACCCGCATCGGGCGGCCCCAGCAACGCTTGGATGGCCACGTTCTCTGACCTGCTCATGCTGATGCTGACGTTCTTTGTGTTGTTGCTCACGATGTCGAGCTTGGACAACCGAAAGGTCAAGTCGCTCACGCGTGATGGCATCCACATGGATCCCAACAGCGACAAGGACTCCGCGGTCAAGTTCGACGACGTCGAGCTTAGCCATGTCAGCAATACCATCTCGGCGATGCAGGCTCTGAGCCACGATCCCACGGATATGGCGCTTCAGGGCGAGGTCAAAACCAAGATGGAAGACCTGCTTAAGGTCTCGGGCATCCACGCTTCGGCGTGGGTTGAGGTGCGGCCCAATGGCGTGCTCGTCAACATCGACGGCGGCCTCGCGTTTGAGCCAGGCAGCAACAAGCTGACCCCCGAGGCCGACAAATTTCTTAAGAATTTCGCAGCCGTGGTCAAAGACGACGAGATCAACGTCGCCGTGGATGCATGGGTCAAAGGCGAAGGGGATTTCGAGCAACAAGAATTGGCATGGGAATTGGCCATTCGTCGCGCAGAGACCGTGACGAAGCGCCTGTTCCGTGCCGGTCTCGCGAACGATCGGGCACGCATGATGGGCTATGGGTTTGAGGGCGGCGCGCAAGAAGCGCGATTTGTCCGACAGCCCGAATTGGTGCGTGTTCGAGCCATTGTCGGCAAAGCCGGCGCTGAGTTTTAACCGGAGGAGAAGATGGCAACCGAAACCGTTGAGGACGTCGAATTTGAGGCGCCGCAGAAATCGCAGAAAGGGCCATGGATCGCGGTCATCGTCGTGGCACTGCTGTGCAACGTCGCCTGGGGCGGTGTGTTTTTCATGACCAAAAACAGCACCGCTGCAGTGGGTCCTGAGCACGAGGCGGCGGCCGCCGAATCGTCTGACGCCGCCGACGATCCAGACTCGGAAGAAGCCGGAATGGTGGGCGACGAACCGGGCCCACTCGTGACCCTAGACCCCTTTGTGGTCAATCTCAACGACCCGACGAACACGCGTTACCTGCGCATTGGAATCTCGCTTGAGATTGGCTCGGAAAAGGAGCGTGACCTTGTGGACAAGCGGCTTGTCCCATTGCGTGACGAATTCATCCGTCACCTCTCAAGCCAGGAACCCGCGCAATTGTTGTCGCGAAATGACAAAGACAAATTGCGCGAGGCGCTGTTGCACAAGGCCCAAACGGTCGTCCCGAAGAAGGCCGTCCGTCAGATTTACTTCACCGAATTCATGATGCAGTGACCACCATGTCAAACCGTGTACAAACAGCCAATAAACTGCTTCGGCTCGCTGAAGTGGACACCGCTCGGGCGGACGAACGCATGATGTCGCTGCGACAGCAGACCGAGAAGGCCGAGTCCGACTACCGACGCGCGCAAGACGACCTCGCTGAGTTCGAGCTGCAGTGGGATACCGCGAGCCGGTCGGGCCTGGGCATGGCCCATCTGTTGGTCTACCAGAATCAACGCGACTTCTTGGTACGCCAAGTCGCTCACGCCCGTGACGCCTTGAGCAGATCCCGCGGCGAGGTCGATGCCCAAGAGCGCCACTTGCAGCGCCTGCGCCAGGTTGTTGACCGTGCAGAAAAAGTCCGTGCCCGCATGCAGCGCGAACAGGACGTCGTGCGCATCAAGAAAGATCAGCGCGAGATGGACGATCGAACGCGCTACGTTCCGAGCTGGGGTGAGTGATGGAAGACGTGATCCCAATTCTTGTGGCGGCGGCATCTCATAGCGAGGTCTTTGATGACTTCGAAGAACTTGCGCGCGACATGAACTTGCGGGTTGCGGTCACCGAAGTCTTGTCCCCCGATGAAGCCCTTGAATGCGCTGATCAAGCCAGCAAAAGTGGCGCAGCATTTGTGGTCGGATTTTTGATTCAGTCCGACTACGCGATCTACGACGTGGTCCGCGTCATGCTTGGCCTGATGGCCATCGACAGCGACATTCGCATCGTGGTGGTCACGCGCGAGATGCGACAGTGGTCCGCCATCATGCGCGACATCCCCAATCCTGAGCGTGTGATCGTCGCGTCCGAACCGTTTGACGCGTACATGGCCGTTCAATTTGCGCACGGGATGGCATCGTCTTGGAAGCTCGCGGTGGGTTCGCGCACGCCGACCAGCGAAGTCGAAGCGCCGTCCTCTCGCGAGTTGTTGCAGACCAAACGCGTCGAGAGCTTGCAGCGGCATGCGGGCCAGCTCCAGGCGATGGGGCACTTGGCGGCCGGAATCGCCCACGAATTGGGCACCCCAATTCAGTATGCGATGGATAGCTCCTACTTCTTGAACACGCTTTGGGACGACTGTCTGAAGCTGATCCTGAGTTACCGCGCGATGCTCCAAGACTTGGTCGCCGAGCACCCAGTCCTCGAACGGCGCCTCAAAGAGATCGAAACGGGCGTGGACATCGAGTTCTACCGCGAGGAAGTTCCTTCGGCGCTTGAGCGACTGTCCGAAGGACTCGAGCGGGTGCTCGACATTTTGAACGCGATGCGAGACCTCGCCCCGCGTCCCGACGACGAGGCGCTCGAGCTGAGCGACTTCAATCGGATGATCCACAACACGCTGACGGTCGCGCGTGGCACGGTCAAACGCCAGGCCACGATCGTCGTCGACGTCGAGGAGCTCCCCCTGGTCCGATGCCGAGTGGACAAGATCAGCAACGTGTTGCTGAACCTGCTGGTCAACGCCGCCCATGCGCTCGAGGACAAGTTTGCCGAGCATCCCGATCTGGGCCGCGTGACCGTCAAAGCGTGGGCGGACGCCGATCGCATCTACGTCGAAGTCGGGGACAATGGGCCCGGCATTGCACCCGAACACGCCGAAAAGATCTTTGATCCTTTTTACACCACCAAAGAAGTCGGACGCGGAACCGGTCAAGGCCTCGCCATCGCGCGCGCCGTGATCGAGTCCCATGGCGGCCGCATCTCGTTTCAATCACGGGTGGGTAAGGGCACAAAATTTGGATTCTTCGTCCCCATCGATGGCCCCACCGCATTGAGGGTGGCGTCATGAACCTTGTGATCATCGACAGCGATCCCCGACTGATCGAGGGACTCAGCGTAAGTCTGGAACGCCGAGCGTCTCAGGTGAAAGTGTATACTGCCTTGAGCGTTCGCGAGGCCATGCGGGCGGGATTTCCCGAACCGGCGATGGTGCTCCACGCCTACGATGGACCCACGGGCCTTGCCGCTATTCGTCAGCGTTGGCCCGAGGCCACCGTGGTGTTGCTGTGCACGCAAAACGAAGATTTCGCACCTACGGAGCTGTTTTTGGGTGGCGACTTCGTGATCGAAAAACCCTTCAACCCAGGCCGCATTGCCTCGCTTGCCACCCTGATACAACGTCATCCGAACTTTCGGCTGGGCACACTCGCGTTGCGCGTGCAGTCGCAGAGCTGGACAAGCCTGCAGCTCAAGCTCGCTTCACCCATGTGCCGGGCCGAAGATATTGCGCCCATTGTGGGGGCCGACCTTGGGCTTACGGTCGCGATGATGGTCGTTGCGTCGGCAACGCAGGCGCGTTCGCAGAGCTCGCCGACCATCTCGGGCCTCATCGCGCGCATTGGGGTGGAACGCATCGCACGCCTTGCGCGGGATCCGCGCACACCCGGCTGGTTCGGCGTCAGCGACGACGCACCCACGCAGGCCCAACAACACGCCGTTCAAGCGGCATGCGACGCCTACGACTATGTGAACTCCAAGCCCGAATCCGCGCTCGCCTACGCGATCGCGCTGCTGAGCTACGCAAACGAGTTCCAAACGGACGGTTCGCTGACCGTCCCACAACTCCTGGAGGTGCTTGATGCACCGGCGAGTTGGGTCTCGACCATGAACGCTGTGCATGAACATTCACAATGGGGAGACCCCATTGTGGCTGCAGTTGTCGCAGCCCGGCGGCGGGCGGCCCAAAGCACGAGAACGAGAAGGCACAAGACAATCACCGTCAACCTGGTTGACGTTGCATGAGGTGACAGTATGGAAACGACTCCGCACATCCTAATCGTAGACGACGAACCTCGCGTTCTGGCCAGCCTACGTCTTCACCTGTGCCGCGATTACACTGTCTCGAGCACGTCCGATCCCGTTGAGGCGGTCGATTGGTTGCGCAAAGGCAACACATACGACGTGATCATTACGGACATGCGCATGCCTGGGATGGACGGTGTGGAGCTGCTCAAAGCCGCACGGAAAGTCGCGCCCACAACCGTGCGGATTCTGCTGACCGGATACGCAAATCTGCAAAGCGCCATCTCGGCCGTCAACGACGGTGGTGTGTTTCGCCTGCTGACCAAACCGTGCGCTCCGCCCGTCGTGATGGAGGCCGTGGCCGACGCGGTCAAACAGCGGCAACGTGAGCTGACCGCTCGCCAAGTGCAAAACAACGTCACGCAGGCATTGCGTGACAGCCACGCAGGCGCGATCGCGATGCACGCCGGCCGTGAACTCTCCAACGTGGCGACCGTTTACAGTTCGGTGCTCTACATGGTGCGAGGGGCGGCGCTGTCCAAGACGCTGATCGCCAAGAGCGACCTCGACGATCTGGGTTGGGTCGAGACCCAAATCCGCAAACAGGCCGAGCAGCTGCTCGCCATCGCGAGCGCGGACGAAGAGACGAGCACCCACGTGGATATGCGTCTGCTGCTGTGTGATGTCGCCGAGACCCTGCGAGATGTGTCCGGATTCAGCGAGATCGAAGAGGATTACCGCGACATTCCAAAGGCGTACGTCGTTCCCGCAAAAGCGCGTCGCGTGTTGACGAGGTTGGTGGCTCAGGCCGTGGACTCGGCGCAACGTGTCCCGTTTGGGTGCGTGAAAATTAGGCTGAATTACTCGGCCGAGAGCAGCATGGTGCAGTGTGACATCATGGACAACGGTGTGGGCCAAGCCAGCGGAAAGACCCTGACGAACCCCGATTGGCTGACCAATAGTCCCGAAGCAGCACTGGACTACGCTGAGCTTCAAGAAATCATCGAGGACCAGGGCGGTCAGATTTATCACACGAGCTCGACGCGACGCGGGACCGTGTATTCGATCCTGTGGCCCATCGCCCCACGCCGTACCTTGGCCGACGAGACGACCGCAGCAGAGCCCGAAACGATCACGTTCATGATCTAATTCCGTTTCGTTTTGCGCCCCCAAAACGGCGAGCTCAGCTCGCCGTTTGTGCTTCTTGGCCGGTGGCTTCGCCCGTTCGATCCCATGCAGCGGCCGCTTCCAAGGCAAGCAATACCGTCGAAGATCGAAAAACGACGTAAGTTGATCAAAGAATTCACTAAAAGAAATTCTGGGCGGTCCGATGAACTTGGTGTCACAACAAACGACCCAAAAAGGAGCACCCCATGATCGGCGTAAACACAAACACCACCAGCTTGATGGCACAGCGTCACCTCAACTCGACCAACAAAGCCCTTCAGGGCAACATCGCAAAATTGTCCAGCGGTTTCCGCATCAACAGCGCAGCCGATGACGCTGCGGGCCTCGCGGTCTCGGAAGAAATGAAATCCGACATCCGCAGCTTGGGCCAAGCATCACGCAACGCCAACGATGCCATCTCGATGGTGCAGACGGCCGAAGGCGCGCTTGGCCAAGTGCACGACATCCTTGGCCGTATGCGCGAACTCTCGGTGCAGGCCAACAGCGATGGTATCAACGACGACCAGCGCGCTCACGTCGACACGGAATTCCAAGCACTCGCTGCCGAGATCAACGACATCTCGAGCCAGTCGCAGTTCAACGGGACAAACCTGTTGGACGGCACCTTGAACGCCACGTTCCAGGTGGGCATCGAATCCACGGACACCCTTAGCATCGCAGTGTCCCAAGGGTTCTCGACCGCCGACCTCGAAGATGCCGGCGGCACGACAAACCTTGGCGCGGTGGACTTGACCTCCACGACCAATGCGGCGACCGCCATGAGCGTGCTCGACAACGCCATCTCGGTGGTCTCCGAAACACGCGCCGGCCTGGGTGCATCGCAGAACCGACTGGAGTCCAAGATCGAAAACTTGTCGGTATCCCGTGAAAACCTTGAGGCCGCAAACAGCCGAATCCGTGACGTCGATGTCGCCAGCGAAATGGCCTCGATGACCAAGAATCAAATCCTGATGCAGGCCGGTGCCTCGATGCTTGCCCAGGCGAACTCCTTGCCGCAGACTGCCCTCTCGCTGCTTGGTTAAGTTCGCCCTCCCGCAAAAAAGGGTGCCTTCGGGCACCCTTTTTTGTTTCTTGTTCGGCACCGTCAATTGATTGTCGAAAAGATCTAAACCTCAACAATTCTGTGCCGATGAGATCCCTGAACACGGAATTAGACCGTGTGTTCGAGGTTCAATATGCCGGTTCAATTTGGTGGCCTAGTCAGCGGGATGGACACGAATTCGATGATTTCGCAGCTCGTGCAGCTCGAGCGAATTCCCATCAACAATTTGAACACAAAAAAGGCGGGGTATCAGTCCGATATCCGCAACATCACCAACATGTCGACGCGGTTCAAAAGCCTCGAAACCGCGCTTGAGAAGCTCGCAACACCCGAAGATTTTGTCGCGCACAAGGCGACATCGACCAACGAAGACGCGGTCAAGGTCACCACGTCGCCTGGCGCCTCAGATTCGAACTACGAAATCGAGGTCGAAAACCTCGCCAAACCCCCCAAAATGCGCAGCGGCCCCTTCGCCGACAGCAGCGCTGTGATGGCCGCAGGAACGCTCAACATTGGTGTTTTTGGGGAAGACAACGTCGAAATTACGATTCCCGAGGGCGCCACGCTCGCGCAGGTTCGCGACCTCATCCGTGATTCCGGTGCGAAGGTCGACACCTCGATCATCGACTCCGGCAATGGGGTTTATCTCAATGTGACGGGCCAAAAGTCCGGACACGAGATTGGCGGCAACCCCGCCGATGCCTTGGTCTTCGACTTCACCGCCACCGGAGCTGGCGAAACCTTGGCCATGACGACCACGCAGCAGGCCGAAAACTCCCGGTTCTCGGTGGACGGCCTCACGATTGAGCGGTCAACCAACGTGATCGACGACGCGGTCTCGGGCCTCTCGTTTGAGCTCGGGAAAGAGACCACCGAGCCCGTCGATGTCCAAATCTCGGTCGACAATTCTGCGATCATCGAAAAGGTCAAAGTGTTTGTCGATGCTTACAATTCGGCGGTCGACGCCATCAAAAAACAGAACGACGAAGGCAGCAAACGCCGTGCGCGCGACGATTTCTATCAGGCCGTCTCACGCACGGAATTGTCAGGTCCATTTCCCAACCTCGCGGCCGTGGGTCTGACCATGTCGTCGACGGGAAAACTCGAGATCGATGAGGCCGATTTTACCGCCGCGTTAAACACCAACGCCGATGCGGTGGCCGAGATTTTTGGCGGCAGCAACGGTGTCGCCGAGCGCGTCCAAGCCCAGGTTGATCGGTACACCGGAAGCACGGGCATCCTGGACAGTCAGACCGACTCGCTCAATGCCCGCATCGATACGATCGAAACCCAAGTGGAGCGCAAAGAGCGTTCGGTAGACAAATACCAAACGCGTCTGCGTCGCCAGTTCTCAACGTTGGAGCAGCTGTTGGTCGATCTTAACGACCAATCCAACAGCTTCGCCGCACTCTTGACTCAGCAGATCAACGGTTAACCGAGGGGATTCTCATGAAAGGTGTCAACGCATATCGCCGAACCTCCGTCTCAACGGCCGATCCCATGGACATCGTGATCGCGCTCTACGATGGACTTATTCGCCACCTCACGGCGGCACAAATTGCCTTCTCCGAGGGTCGTCGCGCCGAGGCCGGCGAGCGCATCGGAAAAGCGTTGGCCATCGTCAACGAGCTCGACGCCTCGCTCGACACGAAAACAGGCGGTGAATTCAGCGTTCAGCTCTCCTCGCTGTACGCATGGTTCACCCAAGAACTGCTCCAGACGAGCGTGACCAAAGAACCGTATCGCTTGGCACCAGTCCTGCAACTGGTCTCAGAACTGCGGGAAGCTTGGCACACCGCGGCTACAAATTTACGCGCATCGGGCGCGACGATCGCAAAAGCGGGGTAATGCAATGCACACCATCGAATACTACTTAGACCTAGCCATCGACTCGCAGCAGCGCCTTCTGGCGTCGCTTGAGGAGGACTCGTTGGATTTCGACGCACGCGCCGAGCGTGATCTCGCGTTGGGTGAGATTCGGTCCAGGGGTGTGACGTGGGAAGAGAGCGAGCGGTACCGCGAAAAGATCAATCTCATCGTGCGCTTGGAGCAAGAGGTCATTCAGACGATCCAAGCCCAGCAGCAGCGCATCGCCGAACAGATCAACGTGAGCCGACAACGCTCCAAAGCGGCAGGCGTCTATGCTTCTGCGTAACTCCATCTTCTTCGTTCTGCTGGTCGGCATGCTGACAAGTGTCAACGCCCACGCCGAGGTCGTCGCCTCGCGTTTGATGGCGTTTGACTCGTTTGTCCGCATTCCGTTTCCCGCGAACGTCGATGTGGAAAACGTTGAGGAAAATACTGCCGCGTCGCGGCAAAAACTTCGGTTGTCGCGCGCTCTGCGCCCCCAAGAGCGCGCCGACGTGGAAAACACGCTGCGCGACTCCGGTCACCTGCGCGGGATGTATTGGGCGGACGACCGCGAGCTCGTGCTTGAGTTCTCGTCGGTACGCGCATCCGCCGTCGAAATCACCCAGGACCTCTGGGCGGCCGTGGTCAAACGCGAGGGCGTCTTTCCTATCTCAGAGCTCGTGGGCGTGGACGTTTGCCGAGGTTTGTTTCCCAACCTCAAACACCCTGAGCTCGTCAAACAACGCGATTCGCTGTGTTCAGGAAGCCGCACGTGGGTGGCCAAACCCGGCATCTACGAGACGCTGACACGTTCCCAAGAATACGTGGCGGATGTCATGCGGATGTTCACCGGCCCACAACCCCCCGACGTTCAACGCATTCAAGCGTGGGCCGAACGCGCCGAGGACGCGCGGCCTGAAGACCAAGCGAGCGTTGAGCTCATCTATGCCATCATGCTGATCCAAAAGGGCGATGACTTCGCTGGGATTGTTGCGTTGACCCACCTGGCGGCCAACCCATCGGCCAAGACCATGCACGACGCCGCAAGATTGCTGGCCACGGCCACATTCGAACGCGAGGTCGAAAACCTTGTCGCGCGCAATTCCAGTGACGCATCGCTGGAGTTCTGGAAGCGATTCCAACAATGGGATTCGCCGGACGTCGATCACACGGTCAAACAAACGTTGGCGCTATGGTTCCGAAAGAAGGGCGATTTCCCATCCGCGCTGCAGCAGTATCAAGACCTGCTCGGCCGCGGTTTCGAGGAAGACATCCAAGTCCTAGAGCCACTCGCCCAAACCTATCTCGAGAGTGGTCAGGCCTACCGCGCGTACGCGACGCGGCAGTTCATCCAAGAACTCACCGGGAAAGATTAGACTGCGCGCCGAAGACTGATAGGATCTGCTCTGGTCCAACGAAGTGCCGCTAAGGGTGGACGGAGCCTAGATGTCTGACAAAACAATTGATCCATTGGAGGTGGACAGCTTCTTCTCGGATGTCTCCGAGTCCATGTTAACGCGTGAGAACTCTGAAGTGGTCGCCGTTGACCCGGTCACCACACGCATGATTTCTCTGATGGATAGCGTCGCTGCAACGCCCGCAACGGTGTTGTTGTCGGGGGAATCCGGCGTGGGAAAAGAAGTTTTTGCGCGACACATTCATCGGCGTTCAAAACGCGACAAAGGACCATTTGTCGCGATCAACTGCGCCGCCATCCCAGCATCGCTCCTCGAATCCGAGCTTTTTGGGCACGAACGCGGCGCCTTCAGCGGCGCCGTTGCAACCCACCACGGTGTGTTTGAGCGCGCGCATGGCGGAACCTTGTTGCTTGACGAGGTCTCCGAGATGCCCCTTGAGCTGCAGGCCAAACTGCTTCGTGTCATCCAAGAGCGCCAAGTTCAAAGAGTGGGCGGTACACGGGTGATCGACATCGACATTCGCATCATCGCGACCACCAACCGCGATCTGATGAAATACGTCGACGAAAATCGCTTTCGGCGCGATTTGTATTACCGACTCAGTGTTTTCCCGATCACGATTCCTCCACTTCGGGACCGGCCTGGCGAAATTCTGGCCCTCGTGCAGCACTACGTCAAAGAGCTCTCGATCGCATTTGATCAGCCCGTGTCGGGAATCTCGAGCGCCGCGCAAAAACGGCTGCTCGCTTACAATTACCCCGGCAACGTGCGCGAGCTCATTAACATCGTGCAGCGCGCGATCATCATCTGTCCGCGCAACGGGATGATCGATGCCGAACACATCGTGTTTGAGAATACACCCGAGGTGGTCCAGGGCGTGCGTCGACTTGCCGAGGCGGTGGACGATGCGGCCGACGAAGGGCAGCTCCAGTTTGAGATTGGAAAACAGTCGCTGACCGAGATTCGCCGCAACATCATCGTCGAGACGATTCGCCACTTCAACGGCAACCGCTCGAAGGCTGCCGAAGTCCTGGGCATCAGCACACGCACGATCCGAAACAAGCTGAAGCAGTACCGTGAAATGGGTGTCGATTTGTCGGGCATCTACGACGGCGAAGACGAAGAAGAATGATCGGGAAGATCTTTCCGATCCCGAGGAAGAGATTTCCAGCGTCTTCGACACCCACGTCATCGTCACCCAGACGATGAAACTTTAGAAAAAATAAAATCGTTATAAATCAGGGGTTTGTGGATTTCGATTCTGTCGGCACACCGGTTGCTATGTCTAGTCACCGAGAACCCACGGAGTCTGTCATGTCGTTCCTCGGAGATACCACCCTAAGCCTGATTCAACGCGGCCTCGATGTCGGGTTGAAACGACAGCTTGTGCTGTCCTCGAACGTCGCGAACCTCGACACACCAAACTACACACCCGGCGATGTTGATTTTGAAGCCGCGCTGGGTGCGGTTTCAAAGACGTCGTCGGTGAGCATCGCGCGCACCGAGGCCGGCCACATGACGATTAATGGCGGTGCCGAAGAGATTCGCACGACACAAACCCCTGATCGCCAGCCGTCGCTCGACGGCAACTCGGTGGACCTCGACAGCCAGATGGCTCGATTGAGCCAAAACGGTGTGGCTTACCAAGCCAACATCAAAGCGATCTCCAAAAAACTCGCGCTTTTGAAATACGCGACCAGCGAAGGAGCGATGTGATGAGTTTCATCAACGGATTCGATATCGCGGCCTCGGCCCTGAGTGCGCAACGCACACGCCTGAATATTACGGCGTCCAACCTCGCCAACGCCGAGACCACTCGCACGGCGGGTGGCGGTCCTTACCTGCGTCAGCAAGCGGTTTTTGGCGCGACCGAGACCCGCTTCGCCGGCGAGGTTGACCGCGCCATCAATCGTGTCGACGTGACCGCCGTTCAGGCCGACACCACCACCCCCACGCGCATGGTGTACGACCCAGGCCACCCCGACGCGCGCCCCGACGGCTTTGTCGAGTACCCCAACGTCAACGTCGTGGAAGAGATGGCCGAGATGGTTACCGCCTCGCGTAGTTATGAGGCGAACGCGACCTCGTTCGAAACCCTGAAGAAAATGGCGCTGCGCGCCCTGAACATCGGATAAATCATGACCATCTCAGCCATCGGACAAACGCTGCCGGCTCTCGCGCCCCAAGCCACTGCGCCCTCGGCAGCCGTGTCAAAGGTCGACGCCGAAGCGTTCACGAAAGTGCTCGAAGAGGGTCTGGCCAAAGCCAACGAAACCATGCAGGCCGCCGACACCACCGTCGACGCGATGGTCAGGGGCCAAGGCGCAAACATTCACGAAGCGATGATCGCCCTCGACAAGGCCGACATCGCCGCGCGTTTGACCACCAAGATCGGTCAAAAACTCGTGCAGGCATACCGCGAAGTCAGCCAGATGCAGGTGTAATCGATGGAACGATTGACCAAATTTCGTGAACAAGTCTCGGCCTTTTGGAGCCAGCTGACGACGATGCAAAAGGGCAGCTTCGCAGCTGTTCTGGTGGCCGCCGTGGCTGGATTCGGTTGGATTGTGTTTTCGGCAACGCAGCCCGAATGGCGTGTGCTGTACGGCGATCTGGACGAAGCAACCGCCTCGAAAATCACCGAGGAGCTGACCAAACGCCAAATCCCGCACAAGCTCATCAACGCAAACACGATCTCGGTGCCCCGAGAGAACGTCTACGAGGCCCGTCTGCAAATCGCGGGCACGGGCATCACCGACACGACCTCGGCGGGTTACGAGCTGTTTGACGAAGCCGACTTCGGCATGACGGCCTTTACCCAGAAGGTCAATTACAAACGCGCGATGGAAAACGAGCTCGCGCGCACGGTGCGAGCCATCCGCTCGGTCAAAGACGCACGTGTTCATCTTGTGATGCCTGAAGACTCCCTGTTCAAAGACGACCAACGCCCAGCGACGGCATCAGTGGTCCTGAAGCTCGAGAACGCAGCCGTCAAGCCGAACACCGCTCAAATCCAGTCGATCCAGCACCTCGTCGCCTCGGCGGTTGAAGGTATGTCGCCTGAGTCCGTCACCATCGTGGACCAAGAGGGGCGACTGCTCGCACGCCCCACCGACAGCGGGATGGCGCAGGGCAGCTCGGACGCACTTGAGAACGCCCAGAAGATGGCGATGAGCCTTGAGGAGCGCGTGGTGCAATTGCTCTCGCCGGTGGTCGGTGCCTCCGGCGTGCGCGCGAAGGTCAACATCGACATCGACACCAAACGGGTCGTCGAAACCGCCGAAACCTTTGATCCCGAACAGACCGCGGTCCGCAGCGAACAGCGAAGCGAGCAATCGTCGAGTGACGCCGCAACGGCGGCCGGTGGTGTGCCCGGCATTGGCGCGAACCTTCCCAATCGCAACGGAGCAGGCGGCGCGGCTGCCAACAAAGCCTCGAACAACGTCGAGGAAGTTACAAACTACGAAGTGTCAAAGACCGTACGCCAGACCACGCAAGACGGATTCTCGGTCAGCCGCGTCAGCGTCGCTGTGTTGCTGGATGCAGGTGCCATGGTTGGGCCCGACGGCAAAGCGGTCGACCCGGCGCGCATCGAAAGTTTGGTCAAGAGCGCCGTGGGTTTTGATGCCGCGCGCAACGACTCGGTCGAAATCACGGTCGAGCCCTTCCTCGCCCTCGACGCCGAAGAACCCGCCGTCGCACCTTGGATGGAACCCGACGTCATCGTGCCCACGGCGCGCTATGCGACGTTTGCGTTGTTGGCGCTGATGCTGTTCCTGTTTGTGGTGCGCCCGTTCGCCAAGTCCATCAAGGAGCTTGGCCCCCTTCCCAAGGAAGCGCCAGAGCACGCCTCACGTTCGATCGAGGTGGAAGTCGTTGGACGCCGTGTGGGCGACATCGACGCCGAGGCCGAGCTTGTGACAGACCGCGTGGAAGGCCGCAGCTACCCACAACTGCGCACCGAAATCATCGACATGTCCAAGGCTGACTTGGAAAAGACCGCCCTCATTTTGCGCCAGTGGATTCGCTCCGACGCCGCCTAATTCCCCAACGAGGACCCGATGCTCAATTCCGCCAAACCGATGGCAAAACAGGAAAGCCAACAGCTCAGCGCAGGTGCCCGCAAGGCCGCTGTTTTTGTGTTGGCGGTCGGCGACGAGATCGCGCGCGAGCTCTTCACACTTCTGTCCGAGGACGAGATTCGGCATCTCGGGGATGTGGCGCGCAAACTTGAGGACGTCTCACGCAGCGAAGTCATCAGCGTACTCGAGGAGTTCCGCCAACGTTTCGCGGGCGGCCACATCCCCCAAAAGGGTGTTGGCAGCATGTTCCAACTCATGATGGAACGCGCGTTGGGCGAAGACCGCGCGCACGCGTTGTTTGGGCCCGAAGAGTCGCTCGAAGATCCCTTCGACGCATGCAAAGCCGTGGATGCCGTGACGCTCGGCCGACTGCTTGAGGCCGAACACGCCCAAACGATCGCGATTGTGCTCGATGCACTCTCGCCAGAGCGCGCCGCAAAAGTTTTGCAACAGATCGACGAGGCAAGGGCACCCGAGATCGTCTGGCGTATGGCCCATTTGGGCAATGTCTCGGAGGACGTGCGTCGTGACGTCGGAAAGACCTTCAGCGCAGAGCTCATGGCCATGAACCTGGTGCAACCCCACGATGTGGACGTCGACGAAGACGCCGGCGACGAGCGCACCGTGGGCCTACTCAAGGCGCTTCCGACCGAATTCTCGAACGCCGTATTGGCGAATCTCGAGACCCGAGACATGGACTTCGCCAAAGACCTCAAGAGCAAGCTCTTCACGTTCGACGACCTCGTCGGCCTCGACAGCCGCTCCATGCAGCGTCTGTTGCGCGAGCTCGATACGAAGACGTTGGCCGTTGCCATGAAGGGCGCCTCCGAGGGCGTCTCAAACCTGGTCTACTCGAGCATGTCTTCTCGTGCCGCCGAAATGTTGCGTGACGACATCGACGCGATGGGCCCCACAAGGCTCGCCGACGTCGAGGCCGCTCAGAAGGCGATCGTCGAGGCTGCGATTCGCCTCGAAGAAGACGGCGTGATCACGATTCCACGAGGGGAAGGCGATGTTGTTTGATGACACCAAAGACCAGCGCGCGAAGAAGGTCGATTTTTCGCGGCCGGCGTCTCAGGTCAAGGCCGTCAATTTTGGCGCCCTGAGCCGTCCCGCCCCCGTGGAATCCGAGCCCGAAGGCCTAGAGGAGATCTCGGCATTCTTGCCCGAATTTGATGACGATACGTCGGACTTTGACGCCGAGTTTCATCGACGCGAAGGCTACGACCAGGGTGTCGCCGAGACGAACGCGGCGTGGGAACGCCGCATGGCTGCGCAAGCCAACGCCAGCGACGCTGCGTTGCGTCGCGCCTTGGAGGAGGTCCAAGCGTTTGCCGAAGATCTGACCACCCAATCCCAGCGCGTGGTGTTGGAGCTCGCGCGTGTGTTCGCTGAGAGCATCCTCGAGCGTGAGCTCGTCCTGCCCGAAACTGTGGTCGACGTCACGCGAGCGGCTGTGCGTCGCGCCTGCGGACTCGAGCAGATTCACATCTACGTGGCGCCCGACTCCGTCGAGACCTTGGAACAGCACCTGAAGTTCCTTCGCGATGAAGACCCCAACGGCGCCACGATAAGCATTCATGCCGACGAGCGATTTGTGCGTGGCGACGTCCGCATCATGTCCGAGGGCGGTCAGATCGACGGTGTGATGACCGACCGCCTCGACCGTTTGGTGGAATCGGCGTTCTCGAACATCTCGGACATCTTTGGGGAGTCGGTGCCTGATTTTGGCGACGAGCTCAATCCGTTTGTGGCGGAGGGGCTCGATGAGTGAATTACGTCAGTTGCTGTCGCATGTGCGCCAAACGGATACCTTCAAATATCAGGGCCGTGTCACTCGGGTGGTGGGGATGATGGTCGAGGGAATCCTGCCCAACGCCAGCATCGGTGAAACCTGCAGCCTCGCGCCCACCAACCAACCCCCCGTGCTCGCCGAAATCGTGGGGTTGGCCAACGGCAAAGCCCTGATGATGCCCCTTGGCACAAGCCACGGTCTAACCGTGGGCACGCCCGTGACACGCACGTACGGTGACCACCAGCTGACGGTCGGACCAGGTGTGCTTGGACGAGTACTCGATGGACTGGGACGGCCCATCGACGGGCTCGGCGACCTTGAGGATGTCGTGTCGGTCCAGCCTCCTCGCCAGACCATGAATCCTCTGCAACGTCGTCCCATCACTAAGACGCTTGACCTCGGCGTACGCGCCATCAACGGACTGCTCACCATCGGCGAAGGGCAACGCATTGCCATCGTCGCCGGCGCAGGCGTGGGCAAATCGACGTTGCTTGGCATGATGGCGCGAAACACCGACGCCGACGTGGCGGTCGTGGCGCTGATCGGCGAGCGCGGCCGCGAAGTCCAAGAATTCGTCGAAAACGACCTCAAGATGGGGCACGCGGGGGCACAACATGTGTGTGTCGTGGCCGCGACTGGCGACGAGTCCCCCGCCATGCGCCTGCGCGCGGCGTTTACGGCAAACGCCATTGCCGAGCATTTCCGCTCAAAAGGATTGCGTGTCCTGTTCTTGATGGACAGTCTGACCCGGGTGGTGATGGCGCAACGTGAGATCGGCCTGAGCGTCGGCGAACCCCCCGCAACACGTGGTTATCCACCCAGCGCGTTCGCGGTCATCCCACGTCTGCTGGAACGCGCGGGAATGGGCGAAACCGGCAGCATCACCGCGATCTACACAACGCTCGTCGAAGGCGACGACCCAGACGACCCCGTCGGGGACGCGGTGCGTGGCACAACAGATGGACACATCGTGCTGTCGCGTAAACTCGCGCAAATGGGCCAATACCCGGCGATCGACGTGACGCAGAGCATCAGTCGACTCATGCGCAACATCGTCCCGGGCGGACATTTTCTCGTGGCTCAGAAGTTCCGTGAGGCACTCGTGGACCTGCAAGGTGCGGACGAGCTCGTCAGCCTGGGCGCCTATCGAAAGGGCACCAACCCTCGCTACGACCAAGCGCTCGCTATGGCGAGTCGACTGCGAGGGTATCTTGCGCAGTCGCCCGATGATGTCGTGGGGATGGAAGCGTCGATCAAAGCGCTCGAGGACGTCTTGAAGTCGAGCACCGAGAGCCAGAACCAATTTCGTCGCGAACCCTCGCGCAGTTTTGCACCAATTTCTGAACAAGGTTTTCGGCGCGAGGCGTCTCGGAGTTACACCGCGCTTGGAAAGCAGGAGACGCCATGAAAAAGCTCATTTTGATCGTTGGCTTGTGTTGGGGGGCGCCTGCATGGGCGCAAAACAACGCCAACTTCGAGTTTGTTGGACCCGTGCAACAACAGCCATCTTCCCGCGAAAACTTCAACGCTGTGGTGTTACGAATTCAAGCCATGTCGCCACGCTCCGCCGCCAAAGTGGTCGCGGCCATGTCCACTGAGATGGCCGCCGAGATCGTGTCTGCCCTTGAACCCAACAAAGCCGCAAAACTTCTGCAAA
Source organism: bacterium (assembly GCA_041390025.1). Lineage (GTDB taxonomy): Bacteria > Myxococcota_A > Bradymonadia > Bradymonadales > Bradymonadaceae > JBFFMO01. Next base: position 23,993 of record JAWKQR010000026.1, on the reverse strand, counting down.
ACATGCCCGCAAATCAGGCGGCCCAAATTCTGCAAACCTTAGTCAAACCTGCACCGGAACCGGTGGTTGAAATACGCAGCGAAGAAGTGGTCGCGCCGCCGTTGCCGCCGACCCAGGAGACCCAAGATGCAAACCCCTGACCTTCCCGCCACGCCTGCCTGACGCGCCAGCACCGCGCGCGCAACCTCAAAAACCGACGCAAAACCCGACACCCCTAAAGAGCAATTTCGCGAAGTTCTTGAGGAACGGGTCAAGGCAGAAGGGGAGAAAAAAGAGGCAAAAACAGAGCCCGCGCCTGATACAAAAAAACACAAGAATCCAAAACTCATTGCGCGCACAAACGAGGCGCTCGTCGAGCTCGCTAGCCTGCTTCATCCACGTCCTCAAGCGGTCGAGCTTCATCATTTGCGCGCGAAAACGACGGCGAAATCCACAGAAAACACCGCGGAAAAGCAGACCGGAAAGAAGTTACCCACCACGGGGAAAAACATTCCGGTTGCGACCACAAAATTACCTCTGAAACAAAAAGTCGACGCGGAAAACCCAGAGAAACCCAAGGTCCAAGAGTCCATCAAAGAGCCCAAGTCGGACAAGATTCAGGGTGAGCAAAAACCCGTGGCCACCGTGTTGCAAGTCGCATCGCCCCAGCCCCCACAGACCAATCCAACCCACGCGGTTTCGGCACCTGCGATCGTGGCACCCCCGCGCTACGTCACGTCGACCGACCATGTGCAGATCAAAACAAACGACCGTGGTGGCGACGCAAAAATGACCTTGGACCTTGGCGACGGTGTGTCGTTGGAATTGCGAATTCAGGTGCGCGATGGTGCGGCAAACGTGGTGATTCAGGCCAACCGGCCCGAGCTAATTCATCAGCTAAATACCCACCGCGCGGAATTGGCCCAAGCGTTGCAGTCTGCAGGATTGGACCCTGAAATGATGCAATTTGGTTCACAAGACGAATCGAATTCGCACCCTCAGGACCCACGGGAACACGATGAGCATTTTGACCACGACGAACCCACAGACGAACAAACCTGGGATCACATTCCAGGTCGTCTTTACATCGTCACTTAGGGTTTACGCATGAACATCACCGATTCATTGAACGCCTCGGCGACAGCCCGGGCGAGCCAGCCGGCCGCGAAGAAGACGGAGCTTGGGAAAGAAGATTTCTTGAGGCTGTTGACGACGCAATTGTCCCAGCAGGACCCACTAAGCCCGATGGACAATCAGGCGTTCGTGGCGCAGCTGAGTCAGCTGGCAACCGTTGAACAGTTGCAGAACATGACCTCGGGCATGCAGAACATGGCGCTGGCACAATCGGCCAACACGAGCGCGCAGGTGGTCTCGTTCATCGGGCAGGATGTGCGTGTGTCCAGCGACGTGCTCGACGTCAAAGACAGCAAGGTCGACCACCCCGCCGGATTTCGGCTGGAGAGCGACGCCGATTCCGTGGAAATCACGGTCAAAGACGAGAACGGAAAAGTCGTGGACACCATTGAGCTTGGAGCTCGGGACAAAGGCGACAACGCGTTCGAATGGGACGGCAAAGACAAGGATGGAAATCCCGTACCCAGCGGAAAATACACGTTTACGGTTTCCGCAACCAAGGGCGACGACGAACCCGTCGGCGCGTCCGAATACACCGAGCGTCGTGTGCGCGGGATCACGTATTCGGATGGATTTCCACGACTGATGTTTGACGGCAATGCGACCGCCTCACTGGGCGAAGTTGTTGAAGTTGTCAGCCGCTAATTCACAAAAAAACGTACGGAGAGCGCCATGAGTATTATGAAGTCGATGAACACGGGCCTGAGCGGACTCAACGCCAACGGAAAAGCGATGTCCCTCATCGGAGACAACATCGCCAACGTGAATACGACGGGCTTCAAGGCCGGTCGGATGAATTTCTCGGACGTCATCGGCAACACGATGCTCGGCATCGGAGACGGCGTGGGCCCAGGCAGCGTGCAGCAGTTGTTTGACCAAGGCGCGCTCGAATCGACGGGGCAAGTGACCGACATGGCCATCGCCGGCAATGGCTTTTTTGTCGTCAGCGGGCAGGTTGACGGCCAACAGGCCAATTTCTACTCACGCGCGGGTGAATTCGGCATCGACCAGAACGGCTTTATCACCTCACCCCAAGGGCTTAAGCTGCAAGGCTATCAGGTCGACGCAAACGGGGACGTCACGAGCAAGGTCGGCGACCTGCAAGTGGGGCAATTGACGGCCCCACCCAATGCGACCACGGGTGTCGAGCTTGAGCTCAACCTCGACTCCAGCGCGGAAGTGCTCACGGACCCGTGGGATCCCGCCAATCCGGTCGCGACCAGCAATTATTCGACGACCACGACGATGTACGACTCGCTGGGCAATCCCATCGAGGTCGAGGTGTACTACCGCAAGACCGCGGACAACGCGTGGGAGTACCATGCGCTGGTTGATGGAGCTGCTGTTTCCGGCGGCACCGCGGGCACACCCGAGGAGATCACCACCGGCACGCTCGATTTCTCGACCGACGGTGAGCTCACAGCCCACACGCCAGGGGCGGTGACGTTTCAGCCCGTGGGTGCGACCCAGCCACAAGATGTGGCGTTTACGTTTGATAAGACGACTCAGTATTCCGGTGCGAACACACAGCGCCGCGTGTCGCAGGACGGATACGCCGCCGGTGACATCCGCGACCTGCGCATCAATACCGACGGTGAAATTGTGGGTGTCTTTTCCAACGGACAAGAACAAACACTGGGCCAGGTCGCGATCGCCAAGTTTGAAGCGCCCCAAGAGATGGAGCGCATCGGCGGAAATCTCTACCGGCAGACCCCCCAGAGCGGTGACCCAATGGTTGGGCAAGCCGGCACGGGCGGACGCGGCGGCATTGTCTCGGGGGCGCTCGAAGCGTCGAACGTCGATCTCGCGCATGAATTCGTAAAAATGATCGCTGCACAACGCGGGTATCAGGCGAATTCACGTACGATCTCGACCGGTGACCAGATGCTCCAAGAGGTGATGGGACTCAAGCGCTAAAGTTTGACCCTTGATGGGCCGATGACGCCCTCGGTTCCCTCTGCCCAGGAGTTCAAATGGCCAACACAGAGCTTTATTTTCGCCCAGCACGCAAACAACGCACCATGCGGGTGCGCCTCGTGATGGAGATCGATCCTAGCGACTGGCAGGTGCTGCGAGACATCAACATCGACCGCGTCGTCGCGCGCCAAAGGGCCAAGAAAGCCGACAAATAGCGTGCATCTTGCTTGAGAACCCTGTCAGGGGCATAGTAGCCGCCGACCTGACGGGTGAATCATGAGCAATCAAATTCCTTTTAATCGTCCCCCCCGGGTGGGCACCGAGTTCACGTACGCCGAAGAAGCGTTTCAGTTTGGACAGATCTCGGGCGATGGACCGTTTACCAAACGGTGCTCGGACCTGCTTCAAAAGGAGCTCGGGGTACCGCGCGCGTTGCTGACGACGTCGTGCACTCACGCCCTCGAAATGACCGCGCTGCTGCTCAACATCGGGCCAGGCGACGAGTTCATCGTCCCGTCGTTTACGTTTACGTCCACAGCCACCTCGTACGCGATTCGTGGCGCAAAGCCTGTTTTTGTGGATGTGCGTCCCGACACGCTCAACATCGACGAAACCTTGCTTGAGGCCGCCATCACGCCACGGACCAAGGTCATCTTGGTGGTCCACTACGCCGGTGTAGCCTGCGAAATGGACGAGATTTTGCGCATCGCTAAGAAACACAACCTGCCGGTTGTCGAGGATGCGGCTCACGCTCTTTTTGGCAAATACCGAGGGAAAACGCTTGGGACGATGGCCGAAATGGGCGCGCTCAGCTTCCACGAAACCAAGAACTTTTCCTGCGGTGAAGGTGGCGCCATTCTGGTCAATGACCCGCAATACATCACGCGCGCTGAAATCATCCGCGAAAAAGGCACCAACCGGTCTCAGTTCTTTCGGGGCCAGGTCGACAAGTACACATGGTGCGACCATGGGTCGAGCTACTTGCCGTCCGACCTGCTCGCCGCAATATTGTTAGGTCAGCTTGAGGCGCGCGAGCGGATTCAGGCGCGTCGCAAGACGATCTGGGAGCGCTACCACACCGAACTTGAGGCATGGGCCGCCGCCAACGAGATCGTCCAGCCTACCATCCCCGAAGGATGCGAGCACACGTTCCACTTGTACTACCTGCTGCTCCCGAACTTGGCGGCCCGCAGCGAGTTCATCGACAAGCTCAAAGCCAAGGGCGTCATGACCGTATTCCACTATCAGCCGCTGCACTTGGCGCCGATGGGGCGGAAGTTTGGCGGGTTTGATGGCCAATGCCCCGTCACCGAAGACGTGGCGGACCGGTTGGTACGTCTTCCGGTCTTTTTCAACATGACCGACGACGAAAACGACCGCGTCGTGTCCGCCATCCTAGAAACTACTTTCGATTGAACAGGCCTTTGGGGTTTTGGGTTTGGCCGTGGTAGGTGTGCTCGGCAAATTGTTTGAGATTTTGCGCTTTTGACGCGTCTTGGACTGGGTTCTTTTGCAGCGGGTCGTTGGCATCAAAAACCGCTGTCACTGAGTTGTCGAGATCCCTGAAATACAGATAGTTTTCGTCCACGGCACCATATTGCATGAAGGCGGTTTTGGGGTCGGTGCGACGTGGGTCGTAGTACGACTGAAAAATCGCGCCCTTTTGGGGTTTCTCGCCCCTGAAGATCGAAGGCACCAGCGACTCACCGGCCATCGCCTCAGGTGGCTTAACCCCCAGCAAATTCAGGAGTGTTGGCGCGATGTCCATGTGTGCAGCCAAACCATCGATCTGGCCCGGCTTCTGCCCGGGCACGTGGAACACCAAAGGCACATGAGTTTCGCTGGTACGGATGCAGTGGCTGTGCGGTTTGATGCGGTGAAGTTCATCAAAAGATTCGCCGTGATCCGATGTGAAAACGACGATGTAATCGTCGGGGTTTTTCCGCACAAAATTAAACAATCGGCCCCACTCACGGTCCGTCGCTTCGACCTCGCTGTCGTAGTTGCTCACCTTTGTGCCAAGTGGTCCTGGGGGAACAGGGAACGCCTTTGACGTCCGACTGCGCAGGTAGGGCTCATGATGGTCAAAATAGTGAACCCAAATGAACGTGGGCTGGGTCGCATCGCGTAACCGTTCGATCACACGCGATGTTACCCGTCCGGCCGAATGCGCGAATCCCGAAGGCGCGTCGGTCTCGACCTGGTCAAACCCTGTGGCGATGCCCTCAAAATTGGTGTCAAGGAAATAGCCGTGCCCGGGCACAAAAATCGTGTGGTAACCAAGCTTCTTGAGCTGCGCCGCCAGTGTGGGTGTGTCCTTGTCTAAACCGAAGGGGTAATCGCCGTTCTTGCGGCCGCGTGTCACCTTCAGGTCCGTGTAGGGTAGCCCTGTTTGGATAATGGGAAGTGACATGTACGTCGTGGGCGCGTTTGAATAAGCGCGTGTGAACGACACACTCTCGTCCGCGAATTCCTTGAGCCGAGGGGTGACATTTTGGGCATAACCGCCCAAATTCGTGTGTGTGTAAGACAACGCATCGGTCGTCACGATAAGGATATGCGGCAGTTTTTCCGGCGCTGGATGTTCGACGAAATTCACGCCGGTTTTGGGCCAGTTTGCAGACGAGGCGTCGACACCATCGCAGTCTTCGTCGATGCCGTTGTCGGGCACATCAAACGCCTTGGTGGATCGGTTTGCGTCGAAGCCCGCGCAGTCCGACCCAGCGTAAAGTGCAGACTCACCGTCTTGGTCGAAGTCGGTGATTTTGAGCAGGACGCGGACCTGAACAGCCGCGTACGAAGGGTCAGCACTGATTTCTTGGCGCACATACGCCATGCTGGACGGCAAGACCATCAAGCCCAGGTGTAGGATCGCGGCGCCAAACACCACCCAAAACGGTTGAGGTGTTTTGGGGCGCCAGAGTTTGGCGCCGACAACGGCCAATCCAAACCCGACGACAGGCCCAACCACGTACACCCATGGCAGTCGTTGAAGCACGTCGACGCGCTGAATCGCCAACAACGCAGCGGCGACGACGGCGAGCATGACAACGCCCAAGACGCGTTTCCAACGCCCGGAATTCAGCCGCCGCCGTAAAACGAAGTGCGCGATCTTTTGGGCAATCCCAACAATGATAGGAGCCAAGAAGGCAATGCCCACAAACAGTCCCACCGAGACGAGCGCGCCCAGCGCGGACTCAAAATACGGCTGCTGAATCTGTGGATTGATCAACATCGTGAGCGCAAAATTCCCCGCAGCCCAGAGCGACAACGTCGCAAACGCGGTAAAGCCGCCGACCCAAACGTATTGCAGGAAAGACGGATCCCGCTGCCACGCCGAAACCCGTCCAGCCCAGAATCGATCCCAAAACATGCCCACGCCCAACAGCCCTAGGATCAGCGGAAACGAAGCTGCCACGCTCGACAAGATGAGGAAGGCGCTCTCACCGTTGGACGCACGAAACGCACCCTCCGACATGGCCCAAAGAATTCCCCAGGCTACGCAAAACACCGCGCCGGACCTGTGTTTGATTCTCATAACTACAGCCAGTGATGGTACCAGTGACTCGCGCTAACGACGCGGTATCCGTTGGATTGATACAGTCGTTGAGCCTGTATATTCCGCAGCTGCGTCACAACATGCGCCGAATCCAACCCCCATTGAAGATACTGATTGTGCGCGGCTTCCACCAATGCACGGCCAACGCCGCGCCCTCGCGCGGTTTCAGCCACGGCGATGATGCCGATCTGTCCATACGCGTCGCGTCGATGCAACGTCACGTAACCGTGCGGTTGATCGTCGCAGAACACCAGAACCTCGTCGGCAAAGCCGTTGAAGCTGTTTTGAAGCCACGTCTGGTAAAACGCTTCGCAGGTGTCTTTGGGGAAGTTGGGGTCGAAGAAAAACCGTGAATCAATGTGGCTCTGCCGTGCCAAAGGACCCAAAGCATCAATGTCGGCTTGGGTCGCTTGGCGGACATGGGGACTCGACGTGGCTGCGGTCAGTTTCGCAGCCGCGAACTCAAGCCGCGTGTCGACGAGTCGCAGCTGTTTGGATTGCACAACGTCTTGTGTCGCGCGGTCGGAAATGTCGGCCAGAAAATACAGGCACTCGATGCCGAGGTCGCGCGCAGCAGCCTCGATTTCCGTCCAGCGTTTCGCATCGGTCGTGGATTCCACAACACGCGCAACCCTGCGTCCAAAGTAGTTGGAATCCCAATCAAGCGGCTCAATCACCATCGCGTTCCGACTCGACGTAGGTGGGACGATCCATCATGCGGAAGTGCATCCGAGCGAGGTACTCGCCCATGATGCCAAGCGCAAAAAGCTGCGCGCCACTGAAAATGGCGATGGCCGATGCCAGAAACGGAAAGCCCGGCACCGGACTGCCCTGAAGGATGTAACGACCACCCACCCAAATCAAAATCAGCACGCCCAAGCCGGTGCACGCAAAGCCCAAAAAGCTCGCGATTTGAAGCGGCAGCGTGCTGAAACCGGTCATCATGTTCATGGCATGGCGCACCAGCGCACGGAACGTGTAATTCGACACGCCGGCGGCGCGCTCGTGGTGTTCGATGGGCTGAACCGCAAAACGTCGCGTGCCCCACGTCAACAACACATCGAGGTTTGGCTGTGGGCCGTGAAACTGTTTGAACGCTCGCCGCAGGTCGGTGCGAAACACGCGGAACGCGCTGACGCTGCGTGCGGTCTCGGCGCCCATCGCCGATTGGAGCACGAGCTTGGTCACCCGGCTGGCCATGTCCCGGAACACACCGTGTTTCTCGTTCTTTGGAGGGCCGTAAACCACATCGACGCCGGGGACCAGGCGGTCCAACAATGTCGCGATCGACTCGGGCGCGTGCTGCAGGTCATCGTCCATGGTGCACACGACCTCGAACTTCGCCCGTCGAATCCCACACAACAATGCGCTGTGCTGCCCAAAGTTGCGCGTCAACCGAATGCCGACGATCCACGGGTAAGTCTCGCGCAGGCCCTGAATGACGGTCCAAGCATCATCGGGGCTGTCATCACACACCAAAATGACCTCAAACTCGGTCGCGATGTCGGGCAACACCGCAGCAAGGCGTTTGGCCAAGTCCGGCAAGATCGCTTCGCTTCCGTACACAGGGATGACGACAGAGAGATTCATTTGAAGTCCACCGCCTGAATGTAAGGCGCTTGGCGTTTGGTCCGCAGCTCGTAAAACTTTCGGTCGGGGAACGCGTCCTTGAGCGCCTTCAACGTCACCGGGTCGCGGTTGGTGTAGTGGAAAATCATCACTCGGCTGCCTCTTGGGTCAATGCGACGCCACGAGAACACAAACGAACCCCGCGCAGCCGACGCCGGAAACGACTTCCAGTGGTCGGCGTACGTGCGCGCAAGAATCACACTGTTATCGAATTTTGGATCGTCGAAAAAGCGGTAAACGCGCTGATGAATGTCTGCTTGTCGCTTCAGCGCGTCCAGATGCACCGCACCAAAGAAGATGTTTGACGCGATGAGTGCCACAACTAGTGTGCGCCATTGGAGTAGAGATATCTGATGTTCAAGGACCCACCGATGCGTACGGTGAACCCCGAACACGACCAAAAGAATTAGCGGGACCACGCACTCGGAATAGTGAATGGGGCCCACGATGTGTAGGCCGTAGTCCTCGTGCAACAAACCCACGGCAAGGGCCGCGACGACGCCCCAGGCGAGCGCCTTTGCAAACGCGTTGCGTCCGGTGCCGATCCACGCGAAAAAGAACGCCAATGGCCCAAGCACCCAAATCGTGAGCATGAACGCGTTGTAACTGATGTTCTCGCCGAGCCGGTTTTTGAGGATGGGGATTGATTTCAAAAACGCGAGCGGCGGCTTGTGATGGTCAGTCCAAGGCGCCATGTCGTTGGGCGCGAGCCGCGCCGGAAGCAGCGTTCCGGTGACCGCATACGAATGCCCTGTGAAAAGGCCGACAAAAACCGCCCCAACTCCCAAATACGTGGCGAATCCCGTCCAACGGCGCAGCTGCCAGGCGCGGTAGCCAAACAGCAGTGTCAGCGGCCCAAGGATCATCGTCACTTCGATGGGGCGTGCCATCCAGCCCAGTCCACCGCACACGCCCGCGAGCGCCGGCAAGGTCAAGCCATCAAACTCGTCCCAATAGCGGTCCAGCACCATGAGCGTGCACGCGATGAACGCCCGCGAAACCACGTGGGTGTGCGTGGTCATCGACAACGACAGGGCCATCGGGGACGCCAGAAACATCACACCGGCCAAAACACCCCATTGAGGTCCGAGACGATGCCAGACGGTGGCCGCTACCGCCGTGACGGTGATCGCGGACAACGCCACAAAGGGTAGATTTGGGACGTGCAACAATTCACCGATGGCCCATGGAATCTGGGCGCCCAGCCAATCAAACGACGTGATCTTGCCGCCGTGTTCGTACAAGAACAGTTCGGGCATGGCCTTGAAATAGGCCGGTTTTGCCTCGGCGAGTTTGCCCATCGCGAGCAGCTGCCCGCCGTAGCGCGCGCCCCATTCGTCGTCGGTGACGGGAAAACCATGCAAGATGAAGTGGTTGCCAAGCCCTAGGCCTGTCAACGCGAGCCCGAACGCTGTCACGAACACCCGTCGCGGATACTTCGCCAGCGTCGAAACCAGATGGCTCAGCGAATCCTGAATGGCCGAAATCGGTTGAGAGAACGCGTCGGCGAGCAACGCGAAGGCGGGAAAAATCAAAAAGGGAATGGCCAGCCAGACGTAAAGCTCGCCTGTGGTGCTGTTGGTCCACGTGGGAAAGAACCCGATAAAGATCCCAGGGTCGGTCTGCGACAAACCAAAGAAACTCGCAAGCAATGCGATTCCAAGCAGGATTTTTACGAGGTTCGACATGCACATCCAGCCAAATGTCGGTCTTGATATGACAATGCAGCGCACGGGGCAAGCGTATGCAGGCGGCAAAGCGTCTGCTATCTTGCGCGCGATCTGCAGATGGCCACCACGGCCACATGTGTCACTCCCAGAACGTCGTTTGCCATCAAGGTGTCCCCCATGAAGTTCTCGCCCCAAGAAATTGCCCAAAAGTCGCTGGAACATTTGCAGTTTGTCGTCGCCATCGACAGCAGCAGCGACGAGAACTCAGACACGATTCCGAGCACGCCTGGACAAGCGCACCTCGCCCGGGAGCTTGCGAAGTTTTTCGAACACCTTGGGGCAACGACGACGTTGGATCCACAAGCGAACCTGGTCGCTAAGCTTCCCAGCCGCGGCGCAAAGCGCGATCACGAACCCTTGGCATTGATGGTCCATCTGGATACGGCGCGCGGCACGGCACCGCTGGACACGCTGACCATTCATCGCCACTGGGACGGACGTCCGCTGTCGTATGCGCGCAACCCCGAGCTACAGGTCAGCGTTCAAAACTATCCAAGTCTGGTGCAGTACGTCGGCCAGGATGTCGTGCACGGCATGGGCGACGCGCCCTTTGGCCTCGACGACAAGCTCGGCCTGACGCATTTGATGACCTTGGCGTGGTTGCTCCATCATCACCCCGACGTCGACCACCCGCCGTTGTTGATCGTCGCGCGCCCCGACGAAGAAATCGGTCGCATGGAAGCCCTGCTTGGGCTCGCCGAGGGTTTGGCGAAGGCCAACGTCCGCAACGGTTACACGATCGATGGTCTGGACCCGTTCGAGATTAACATCGAGAACTTCAACGCGAGCCACGCAAACCTGTTTTTTGCGTCCAAGCCTGTAGACGCCTCGCCCAACGTGGCGATGGTCGCGCTTGGGGGCGTCAATACACACGGCGCGACGGCTAAAGCCGAAGGGCACAGGCCTGCAACACGATTTGCGGCCGAGATTCTGGCCGAGTTGGCGGCACGAGACGTCGACGCCAAGCTCGTCTGGTTTGTGTGTGATGAGCTGCGCGATTGCGACGCGCACGCGTATTTTGTGTTCGATGACCCCGAACACTTGGGTGAGATTTTCGAGGTCACCGAGGCCGTGGTCGCCCCGCACATTCCGCGCGGCGCGAGCTTCGAGGTCAGCGAAGTCGAGACCGCACCGGGTTTTGACGCTGCTGCGCACGAGGCCATCGCGTTCGTCGGCCAGTTTCTGGGCTCGGACCCGGGGTTTACGCTCAGCGCCGAGGAATCCGACGGTTTTGACGGCTATTCTCAGCCGTATCGCGTCTTGCCGACCGCTGGCGGCTTTCAGCTCGACATCCGCCTGCGTGACTTTGACCGGTTGGCCCTAACCAAACGCGAAGACCATGTGCGCACATTGGCGGGCGACCACCTAGTCGGCGTGACCCAGCAATACATCAACATGGGCCCCAAACTCGCCGAACGCCCCGAGCTCGTGGAGTGGGCGATTCAGGCCGCCAAGAACATGGGCGTCGAGCCGCTGCGCCAACCGATTCGCGGCGGAACCGGTGTCGATCCATTCCTCGACAAGGGCATCGCGGTCGCCAATCTTGGCACCGGCTATTTTGCCCCCGAGAGCGAAAAGGAGTTTACGACGATGCAGACGATGGCCGCCCACGCACAGTGGTTGTTTGAGCTCGTCCAACTCTGATTCGTGCGGATCTGCATTCGCACAAAGCCCTGCCGTTCGACGGCGTCTTTAACGCCGTCGCAGCAGTCCAACGAGCCCTAACAACGCAATCAAACCAGCGTTTCCGGAGGTCGATGAACACCCATCATCGAGCGTTTCGGGGGTGTCACCATTCGTGCGGCCGCCCGCCGAGTCACACAAATTGACCAGGATTGCTTCCGTGTTTTGGGTCGCGGCCTCACCGATAATGCTGACGTGCATTTCGACGCTGTAGGTCCCGGAAGCCATAAAGTCCTCTAGGTTTCCGCCGCCGCACACAGCCCGTAAATGGTCGACTCCCGGGCCAAACGAGGTTGCGCCGGGGTGGGGTCCAGTTGTGCATGAAGAGGCGCGCTCGCCGTCGATCTTGGTCTCAAAGATCAAATAGGGTGACAGGCTTGGATCGTTGAGTTCGGCGATCCCGTTCATCGTGATTTCGGCGTCGGCGACGCTTTCACCGAGGACGGTGTCTTCGGTATACGAAACCCTCAGTTCTGCGTCGCCGGTCAACGAGAACCCGTCGACCACGGTGACGGTCTCGTCGATCACCGATGTGTCACCATCGGCCAAAACGATGTGGTAGGTGTTTCCCACCGCCCATCCTGTTGGGGTGACAACGCGGATGTCTGGATTCAGCGAGTCCTCCGTGGCGGTCTCGACAACGGTCGCCGTCTCGCCATCAATCCTCTCGATCTCGAACGGCGCGTTCGCGCCGAAAAACGGGATTCCGCCGACATTGACTGGAATGGTTTTGGCGGAATTCAAGATCAACGCCGGCGCCTCCCCGACTGGGGTGCAAAGCGCCGAGGCACCGGTTGGGACAACACATACACACGCGGCGATGGCCACCGTTTTCAAAAGTTTCACTCGTACTCCCACGCGGTTCAGGAAAAAGGACGGTACAGGTTGTCCTTTGTCGTTTCCAATCTCGAGGTTTTCACCAAGTCTTCAAGGGGTTGCGGGGCTTGGCCAAAGGCGCGCGGTTGCGATGCCCGACGTAGACCCACGAAACAACTGTCTGCTACCCTGCGTGCATGACGACTTCTAATCCGACGTGGTGCGTTGGTCGCGCCGGAGAACTTGAACAGCTCGAGAAACTGTTCCAACGACACCGCCTTGTCTGCATCGTCGCACCGGGAGGCATGGGCAAGACGCGGTTGTCGGAAGCATTCCAGAGCGCGGCAGCCAACCGCCAGTCGTGGTTTGTGCCGCTCGCGGATGTCGAAGAAGTCCCGGATTTCATCGCCGAACGGCTAGGCGTTCAGCCCGAACGCCTTGTCTCGATGCTCCAGAACCTTGTCGACCCATTGATCGTGCTCGACAACGCCGAGTCAAACATCGACGCGGTGCGCGACTTCGTGCAAGCGGTCAGCCCCGCGTTGCCGCATCTGCGTATCTTGGTGACCTCCCGAGAACCCTTGCAGCTCGCTGACGAGGCCGTGCTGCGCCTGGGGCCACTCGACGTGGTCGCGTCGGCGGAACTTGTCCGAACCCGCGCCGAACGTTTTGGTGTCACCATCGAAGACGATAACGTGACCGCGGCACTGTTGGCCGAGCTCGGCGGCATTCCACTGGCGTTGAAGCTCGCCGCGTCGCGACTGCTGACGCACGACACCGCCGGCCTGTTGAAGCTCACACGTGAAAACCGAGAAGCCCTCAACAGCGCGACGCAGGAGCTCCCCGAACGCCACCGTGAGCTCGAAAAGGTCTTGCAGGCATCGTGGGAAGACCTGACGGAACCGCTGCGTCAAGGCGCGGCGCGATTGAGCGCGTTCGTGGATTTGTTCGACGCGACCGCCGCAAGTGCGCTCGTCGAGCTCAATGTTTTGGAAGCGCTCGTGATTCGCAGCTGGCTGGAGCGGGTGCCAACTCCAAACGGCGTCCGATTTCGGTTTTCAGGCCTGCTGCGGTCGTTTTGCCGCGAGAGATTAAAGGCCGATCCGGACGTCTTTCAGACCACCATTCAGGCGATCGCTCGTCATTTCATTGACCGAGACCGTGTAGGCGCCGAAAGCCGCTGCGCCCCCGAGTGGATGGAAAATCTGTTTTTTGTCGCGCCACAACTTCAGCAGCTCTCCGACCGGGTCGAGGCGACACTTGCCGTCGAGTACCCGGCGCGCATGCGGTTTGCCTACCGTCGCTGGGACAAGCTGCTCGATGAAGTCCTGAGCCTGCCCGAGATCTCCGGGCACAAGGATTGGCAGGCTAGCCTCGTGGACGGACGAAGCCTCGCCGCGATCGCGACCGCTCGGCTAGAAGATGCACATCGGTACTGCGAAACGGCGTGGGAGCTGGTGCAAGAGACCGACGATCGCAGCTTACGCGCGTCGATCCTTATCTCGCGCGGGATGATCGCGTCGGAGCGCGGCGACGTCGAAAACGGTGTGCAATGGGTTGGCGAAGCCATCGAACTTGCGGGCGACGACTTCCCGAACATCACGATTCGGGCCTTGTTAAAGTTGGCTGGCCCCCGTTTTGTTACGGGAGATATTCAAGGCGCAGTGGATGCCGTCAACCGCGCAGCGTATTTGGCCGAACAGCTCAACGACACCTACGAGCTTGGGCGAGCACAGGCTGTTCGAGGCGCGATCATCATGGGCACCGGCGATTTCAGTGGCGCGCGGGTCGCCATGGAGTCGGCCATCGCGCTGCACGAGCGTGTCAACGACACCGAATCCAGCATCCTGTCGGTGACCAACCTTGGTAATCTTTGCCTCATAATGGGCCAGCTTGACGACGCACAGCGCCACTTCGAGCGTGCGTTGGAGCTCAGCCAAGAGACAGGCAACGCCGTGTCCGAGGCGACCGCACTTGAAGGTCTGGCGGCCATCTACTTTGAACGCGGCGACGTGGCGACCTCGATGCTCGACGAGGCACAACGCCTCGCGCAGCCGTTCGAGGCTTACTACGAGCAGATCGAAATCCTGATGAGCCAAGCCACGCACTTCCTTCGTGCCCGCGCCTTTGGCCCAGCGCGTTCGGCGCTCAGCGCGGCTTCCCACGTTGCGCGCTCGATGCAGATACCCTCGTGGTCGGCATGTGTTGCGGCGCTCAGCGCACTCGCGTGCGCTTTGGAAGGGGACGCCGGCGGTGCCCAAGCGCACCTTGTGGCCGCCGCCGCCTTCGAAGAGATCGACTGGTCGTGGCATGAAGCGGCCGTGGCGCATCTGGTCGATGGCGCCCCGTTTGACGCGGCGCGCGCGGGGGTTGCGGCACGCCACCTCGACGAGGAGCCATGGCGCAGGCCGCCCGCGTGGATTCGCCACAATCCCATCCGCATCTGCGTTCAATTGCTCCAGCCCGCGGTGCAGACCAGCAAACGGTTGCAGATCTCGGCGGATGGTCGAACATTGGTCATGCCCGACGGGGCCCAACACGACTTTTCGCGGCGCGGACCACTTCGGCTCATCGTGCTCGCCCTTGCGCGTGCAACCGATACCGTTTTGACCGTCGACGACGTGGTCGACGCCGGATGGCCCGGCGAGAAAATCCTGCCCGACGCGGCCCGTCTGCGCGTCTATACGACCATCAAGCGATTGCGAAACATGGGTTTTGCGGACTTGATCGAGACGACCGACGAAGGCTACCGCTTCACTGAATCGTTGGCGGTCGAGATTCAGGACTAGCTCAGTGTTCGCGCCGCCCGATCCGTGAATCCAACAACGCGTCCGAGATCCCAAACGCGTTGACCAAGTGAACGGCTTGAGGCCGGATCTCGTCGCACAATGCCACGACCTCCGCGCGGATTGCTCGAGCCTTCGAGCCGCCCACGACACCTTGTTCTTGAAACCAGCCCGAATCTTCGTGCACGCAGCTCAGTCCGTACAACACCGCGAGCTGGGTCAACATATCGCGGGTCGAAGGACGGGTCTGCGCCTGCGCCGCATTCCAGAACGCTTCGGCGATCAGCCGCTCCGAGTAAGCCCTTGCCAGCGTCACCATGTGATCGCCCACCGCATTCGCCGCATCGAACGGGTTTGAGTCCGCCATGTGTTTTTGCAGCCGTGCCGCGGCCGATGCCACAAGGTCGGTCTCGCGGAAACGCAACGCCCCGAGCCAAAAATCAGCGCTACGCAGATGCGCCGAGTCGGTCTGCCGGACCGCGATGGGGTTGGTTTGCGCGATCGTCGAAGTCGCGCGTTGGCTGATGTAACGGGCCAAGCCAAACACACGTTCCTCGGCGAACTGCATCCGGAAGTCCGTCAACAGCGACTTCGCCACGAGAAAGCTGAGCACCGTGTTGTCGCCCTCGAACGTTGTGAAGATGTCGCAGTCGTTTTTGAGGGTGTAAAACCGATTCTCGCTCAGGTAACCCTGCCCGCCACACGCCTCGCGGCACGCCTGCACAACGTCGGTAGCGTGCCACGTCGCCGCGACCTTGAGTGCCGCAGCCATCGCCTCGACCTCACGCGCGGTGTCTTCGGTTTTGTCGACATAGCTCTGCACAAGTTCCTGGAACGCAAACGACAACGCGTAAGTCTTGGCCAGCCGCGGAAGCAGCCGGAGCTTGTGCGTTTGGTAATTCATGATCGGGACTTCGGGCGCATCTTCCGGTCCAAACTGCCGGCGTCGGTCCGCGTATCGAATGGCCGTGGTCAGGGCGGCTTGTGCCACACGATTTCCCGCGTTTCCGACCGCGACTCGGCCGCCCACCAAGGTGCCGATCATCGTAAAGAACCGCCTTCCAGGGCTTGCGATCTCACTCTCGTACTTGCCCTCGGGGGTGACCTGAGCGTAGCGAGCCAGCAGGTTCTCGCGCGGGACACGCACGGAATCGAACCAGATTCGGCCGTTGTCGACGCCGTTGAGGCCCATCTTGTGGCCGCAGTCCTCGATCCGCACGTTCTGCGCCAACTTTCCATCTCTTCGAATGGGCACCAGCACCGCGTGGACGCCGTGGTTCTCCAGCTCGCCAGATTCACCCGGCACCAGCAACTGCGCGAATACGGTGGCCAGCTCGCCGTGCTCGGCTGCGTTGCCGATCCAGTCTTTTCGCGCTTGGTTGCGAGGCGTGTGAATCACGAACTCCTGTGTGGCGACGTCGTAAGTCGCGGTCGTCTCCAAGTCGCGCACGTTCGAGCCATGGCCGTGTTCGCTCATCGCGAAACAGCCGAGCAGACGCCCCGCCGCAACATCAGGCAAGTATTGCTGCCGTTGTTCGTCGCTGCCGAGGAAGTAAATGCTGCCGCCAAACAGGCCGAACTGCACACCGTACTTGACTGTCAACGACAGGTCGCATGCGGCGAGTGACTCAAACACGGCCACAAACTCGGCCAACGTTTCATCGGAGGTCACACCGGGGTACGCATACGTTCCGTAGCCATGACTCGCCAGCGTCTGAAGCCACTCCAACCCCTGCTGGCGCTGCTCGGCCTTGGGCATTTCGGGGTCGTGGCGGAAATTCGCTTGCGCCAAGAACTCCCGGATCTCCTTCTTCAGCGCATGGGCGGGGCCATCGAGGGCCCGAAGCATTTCGGCTTCGTCAAACACGCTTGGGGCGGGCGGCTCGGGTTTCTGTTCATGCCGGGCGTCGGGCACCAAATCGCCCACCGCCGCGGAATCAAAAAGCCCCAAGACCTCTTCGATCTCCTTTAACGAAGCCAGAACCTCCGCGGGTGGCGCCTCGCCATGCACCGCCGCCATGCGCGCGCCCAACTCGGCCAAACTCATGCGCTCGCCGCCCGGCATCGAGGCCGCCTGCTGGCGAATCGCACGCCGCAAACCGAGCAAATCCGACGTCGAAGGCGGGTTGCCCGGCGTCAACCATTTGTCGAGCTCGCCCCGCGCTGCCGGCGAAAGCCAGCCCGCCTTGCCGCGGATCAGCTGGGTCTCTTCGGCGGTCAATTCGCCGTCGGCCCACGCCACATAGAGCATTGGAAAGAGCGCGGTAAGTTTGGGGTCGAGTTGAAGCGTCATGGGCCCTCAGCGTGTGGTGGAATGGATGAGCCCATAAGATGCAGAAAGTAAGCTATAGCTTCAACTTAAAGCTCAGCGGCTCGATCGTCGTCACGTAGCCAGACACGTGCCGTTCCTTGCCTTCGCCGCTCCACGAATCCCAGTAGTGCTTCAGCGGGAACGAGCCCACCCACATCTTGCCCTTCTTTTCGAGGGTGATGACGACCTTCTGCGATTTGCACGCTTCGGCGGCCGCAGGGTCTTTGACGTTGCAGATGTAGGGCTCGGGTCCGATCGTCGCTTCGACGAAGATCTGCTTGGTCTTACCCACAAAATCCGACGGATAAATCACGCCTTCCAACTGCAGCAGGTGGCCAGGCTCATACAGGCTCAGCACCTGATACTGCCCTTCGTCGACGACCTTGCACTTGCGGAACTTATACTCTTTGCTGACTTGGCACATGTAGTCGCCGGCCGTCAGCAGTTTAGGAAGATCCTCGGCCGTGGCTGAGGACGCGACCAGTAGCAACAGCGCAAACAAAAACACCTGTCTCATGAAACTCTCTCTCCGGGGGATGCTGCAGTGTGACGACAAGCGTCGCCCAGCAAATCAGAATCAGAATACCCACACATCGCAAACACAATGTTGTATACTAGCTGCCGACCGCAGATGGCAGCGAATCCCTTAAAATTCAGGGCGAATGCAGATTGTTCGTTGTCAGCACAGCTTGCGTTTCGAGTGTTTCGTTGACGCTCGTGTTTCCACAAGGCAACATGTTAGGAAATCCGCAACACCTCAGGGAGGAATAATGAAGGCGCACTTCGCACTTCGCACTTCGCACTTGGCCTAACTTTTTTCGCGTTTGCTTGCTCAGACGAAGGCCCATCTAACACCGCCACGCCACTCGTAGAGCAAACTCAGTTGCAATCGCTCGACCCACCATTGACCATTGGTGCGGTGAGAGAACTCATCTTCCACAGTATGTCGAACATCGATATCAACGCCTGCTTCGACGGTGACGATGGCTTCACCTACGAAGTCTTGAGTGGTGCACAAGCCTACTCAATTCTGACTGCGGGTATTGATCCGAGCAACATCGATCCCAGCGTGACACCTTATCTCGGTGGCCTCTACAACAATCCTGACGATGTTAAGGCGGTTCTGATAAAGAACGGTTCCACCGCATACCTCTACGTTCCCAATGATGGAACCTATGGAATTAGCTTGATTTGATTTGCGTCACTGAAGAAGGTTCGTATGGCACCGGATGTAAGTGCACGACGCGGACGATTACGGTCCACTGCTGTGGCGATGGTGAGTGCATCTGTCCGGGCGGAGGCCAATGTTCCGGAAGTTGTAATCGAAGTAGCGACTACGAAGTAGTTTGCGGCGACTCATCGCCTTTTGAAGAAGACCAACTCTTTGGAGCACTGGATCCAAACGACTTCATTTGATTTCGAAGAGGTATCGGAATGCTAATTCACCATATGCATGTGCTCACGGCAGTTATTCTCCTCGGCGGATGCGCCTCGGATGGGCCAACGCCGGAAGACAGGAACCCGGACGCCATCATTCAGCATGACTGGGATGCAGATGTCCGCGACAGTGATGTTACCGACGCAACTGGTGTAGGTTCGGTAGACGTCGGTACCGATGGCGAGACGGCTATTGAAAGCGAGCCCAACTGTGCGCCTGCCTTCGGCAGCACGTTTGACCTAGATGTAGGGGCGCCGTTGATCGTTGCGGCAAAGTTCCTCGAGATCCGTCCAAGCGGTGATCAGGTACTCTCCAACCCCGCGGTTCGCACACAGGTAAACCGTCCGTTTCAAACCACTTTCACCGACACGTTTGGCTCGGTTGATTTCACTTTTGATTCCCTGCTGACGATTTCGGTGGAACAAGATGCGGTGGTGCGTGCCGTGGGTAAAGTGGCGTGGAAGCAGGGTGAGGTTGAGCGCGTTGAGGAGAACGTCAATGTGTGTCTGACGGCCTTCGGGGATTTTCTGTCGTATGATTTCGACATTGATGAACACCAGATTCACGTTCAATTCTACACTCGCAAGGATAGTTAGCTGTTAGCCTTTCATGCGCAGCATCGGCAGACCGAGTTTTTGAGGCTGTGTACATCGTGTGACCATGGCGAGACGGTGAGGAACTAACGAGTTGCCAACAACGCCGCGCCCAACATGCCGGCTTGGTCACCAAGTCTGGCCATCTCGAATCGCACGTCGTCGCGGCACGCGCTCAGGATCAACGGCGTGGTCTTGCGCAACGTCATGTCCCGGAAATTGGGCAGATTTTCAAAAATTCCGCCGCCAAGCACAACGACTTCCGGATTCAGCAACGTCACGGCGTTGGCCATCGCAAGGCTCAAATGCCCCGTCACGGTTTCCCACAGTTCGCGGATGGCAGGGGTCTCGTAGACGCTTGCGTCGACCTCGGCGAGGTCCTTGCCGCCGCCCAGAATCTCGGCGACCTGACGCTCCAGGTGGATGCCGCCGGCGTACGCCTCAAGGCATCCAAACTCACCACAGCCGCACAACCGCCCGTCACGCGCGACTTTGACGTGCCCCAACTCTCCGGCCTTTCCGCCTGCACCGTTGACCAGCTCGCCGTCACAAATCATGGCGCCGCCGACGCCCGTCCCCACGAACATCGCCATGCAGTTGGCCACGCCACGGGCTGCGCCAGCTTGGTATTCGCCCCAAAGCAGTGCGTTCAAGTCGTTGGCGACCGCAATGGGTGCGGACGTGACGCCCTCGAGCGCATCGCCCAACACCTCCGCAAACCGAACGTCTCGCCACCCAAGGTTGGGTGAGTTGTAGATGATTTTACCGTCGCGGCTCATTTGCCCGGCGAGTCCCAGACCAATCGAACGCACCGATCCCGGGGGGACACCGGTGTCCGCGAGCATTTCGACGAGTCGATCAGCCAAGTCTTGCGGGGCCGTGACGTCACGAACGTTACGCCGCACGGAAACCACCGTGGCAAACGACTCATCAAACACAGCGAGGCGAATGTTCGTGCCTCCAATATCGACGCCGACAAACATTACCAATCCCCATGAATGTAAGGATTCCGCTTCTTCTCGAGCCCGATCGTAGTTTCGGGCCCATGACCGCTGAGCACTCGGGTGTTGTCCGGGAGTTCTGCACTCATGCGTGCCAACGACAGACGCATGTCGTCCGGGTTCGAGCCCGGCAGGTCCACGCGTCCCATGCTGCCGGCAAACAAGACGTCGCCCGAAAACACGGTGGAAATCGACGCGAAATGAAACGCGACGCTGCCTGGGCTGTGGCCAGGCAGCAACATAACCGTGCCTTCAAGGTCGCCCACCCGCACGGTCTGGCCGTCTTCAAGCCAAGCGTCGACCGCGGGCATCGGGTCGACCGGGTAACCAAACATCATCCCTTGTTGGACGGCTCCGTCGTAGAGCATCTTTTCGTTGGGATGCAGCAGAATGGGCGCCTGCGTGTGCGCTTTGCAAAACGGCAGCGCCGCGATGTGATCGACGTGTGCATGCGTCTGCAGAATCTGGGTGATCTTGAACCCATGGTCCTCGGCCAACGCGACGAGCTTGGGGCCTTCGCCGCCAGCATCGATGATCGCGGCCTCTTTGGAAGTCCGGCAACCGATCACATAAACATTGGTCATGAAGGGACCAACGGTCAGCCACTGAATAAAAACATTGTCGTTGGTCATGTGCGCGCTCAAAGAAAGGCGCTTGTTGAATACAATAGACTGGGCCATCGTCCAACGGCGCGTACAATTTTGCCGATGGCAGGCGAACACCATCTGTAACGAAACGAGGGAACAAAGATGAAAAAATGGATGATTATGGCCGCCGTGCTTGCGGTGGGTTGTGGCGAGCCTCAGTACGTTCGGGACACCGAAGAACCAAACCTCGACAACTACACGATGAGTTTGCGACTTGATCGCAAGGACCTCGACCGCCTGTACCAAGAAAACGCCGAAAAGTTGTTCACATCGGGCGTGTTCAAGCAGTGGGAACGGGATGCAGCCACGGGCAAACGCGACGTTGTGGCGATCTTCCCGATGCGCAACGAGACCTCGGAACACATCGATTCGCAGCTCGACGCGTTGTTGTCGAAGATCGAGACCGACCTCGTCAATCAATCGGCGGCGGACGTGGTCAGCCACGAGAACCAGCCCGACCTGATCGCCGAGGTCAAACGCCAGCAGTCCGAGGCCTACGACCCGGCACGCCTCGCGCAGTACGGCCGTCAGCTTGGCGCGCAGTACTTCGTGACCGGCAAGGTCTATGACTCGGCCGAGCGCGTCGATGACGAGCGTCGTGTGCAGTACTTCATGTTCATGCAGGTCATCGAGGTGGCCACAGGCGCGATCAAGTTCCAGAACGAAGCAGCGCTCAGCAAGGGCCTGATCAAGTAGGGACGCGATGCGCGTGCATTCCCAAATCCTTCGGGTTGCATGCTTTCTGGCGTTGGTTTTCCTTTCGGGGTGCGCCACCTACTCAGACGGCATGCGCGAGGCCCAGCGTGATGTGCAGCTTGGTCGTCCCGACGCCGCGATCGCACAGATCAACGAACGGCTTGAGGTCGATCGCAGCACCGATCTGCCCGGCTCGCTCGACGGCGACAAGGGCCTTTTGCTGCTCGAAAGAGGCACATTGTTGCAAGCAACGGGCGACCCTGAAGGCGCCGCACGCGACATGATGATCGCCGACCAGCGCTTGGATTGGCTCGACATGAGCACCACTGCAGCCGATGACGTCGCGAATTGGATGTACAGCGGCTCGTCGGCCAAGTACCGGGCGCCAGCGTACGAACGCCTGCTGCTCAACACGCTCAACATGATCAACTTCATGTTGATGCGCGACTTTTCAGGGGCGCGCGTCGAGGCACGTCGTTTCGCGATCATGGAGACCTTCTTCTTGGACCAAGGCTCGGCGCCTGAATTGCCCGATATCCTTGCGCTGGGCAACTACCTTGGGGGCGTGGCGTTTGAGGCCGGCCGCAGCTGGGACGAAGCCGGTCGGTTCTACAGCCGCGCTTGGAGCCTCGGCATGCGCGACGATGCGTTTCGCGCCCAGTTTGTCGATCTCATGCGGGCAACCGGCTACAAACCGGTTGGCGAGGACCCGTCGCTTGAGGAGTTGCACGTCCAAGCGCAATTGATGGGTTCGTTGACCCTGTCGGAGTACCGGCGCAAACACGTCGACGGGAACGTGGTGATTGTGCTGCAAAACGGCATGGTACCCTACAAGGTCGCCGAGCGACTGCCGATCGGTGCGGCGCTGGTCTACGGCTCAAACAACCGCGCTTACATGAGCGATGAAGCCTACCGCCAAGCCAACGAGCTCGCGGTCAGTGGCGCGCTCAAGTGGCTCAACTTCCCCATGTTGACGTGGAACGGGACGCCGGGGTTGATCCCACCAACCCTCAACATCGGTGGACGATCTGCGAACCCCATGGTCGTCACCGACGTTGGCCGCGAGGTCGAGATCGGGTGGGCCAAGATGTCGGGGCCGTTGATCGCAGCTGCGCTGACCCGCATGGTGACACGCGCCATCGCAGGAGCTGTCACCCGTGAGGCCACCAAGGCCGCCACGGACTCGCAAGGCGCCGGCGCCGCAAGCGCGATCGGCATTTTGGCGCAGCTCGCAGTCGAGGGCACATTGACCGCCCTCGATCGGCCCGACACGCGAAGCTGGACAACGCTGCCGGCCGAAATCCGCGTCTACCGGCTCAAAGCCGAGTCGTCGCCCCTACAGGTCACCGCCAATGTGCGCGGTCAAACCGATCGACGTCAGGTCGTTGTGACCCCAGATAATCTAACCGTTGTGAATTTTTCGAGGTATCGGTAGGTCAAAGCTGCCGAAATCAGGAGGCTCGTCATGAGTGTGAATGCAAAAGTAATGGGTGGCTTGGTCGGGGCGAGTATGCTCCTCGTCGCGACGCAATCGTGGGCGCTGGATGGCTACAAGGACCGAACCGGCGTGTTTGCTGGGGTTGGCATTGGCGGCGGTGTGGGAGCCTCGGAGGTCGACCGAGAGGGTGAGATCACCGGCCTTGATGACAGCCGCCAGATGGGCTTGGCGCTGCGGGCGGAGCTGGGTGCAGGGGTCAGTCAAAACCTTGTGTTCTCGGGTCAAGGCAACTGGTGGATCCGCACGGTCGACGTCAACGGTCGATCGCTTGAGCACCAACACCTCAACCTCCTGGCGAACGTCAACTTCTTCCTGATCGAAGGCCTCTACGTCACGGGCGGCTTCGGTTTGGCGTATGGCACTTACCAGGCGCAGCTGGGTTCGTTGATCAACGAATACTCCGAAATGGGCATCGCCGCGAAAGCAGGCGCAGGTGCAGAGTTTTTCGCCAACGGCACGGTCGCGGCAGGGTTCGAGGCCGCGTACACGCGCCATTTCTACAGCGAGTCCTATTTTGACACCATCGGCGGTGGCATCGTGATTCGGTGGTACTGACCCTCAATGGCGCAAGTGCGC
>JAWKQR010000025.1:0-78082 GCA_041390025.1 bacterium | reverse complement strand
CCATGCCCGATGTGCTGCCGGCCACGCCACGAAAAATGTTGCCGCCGCCGATGACAATGGCGATCTCGGCGCCCAACGCATGCAGCTCGGCGATTTCGCCTGCGAACGCATGCAGCACCGATGGGTCGATGCCATAGCCTGCGTCGCCCTGAAGGGCTTCACCGCTCAACTTAATGAGAACGCGTTTGTATGCTGGGGGGTTCATGAAGCACCTGCGAATTTTGGACAAAAAAAAGGAGCGCTTCCGCGCTCCTCAACGTCAACCCTTAAGGGTTGCCGCTACCTCGTCTGCGAGGCTCTTCTCTTCTTTTTCGATGCCTTCGCCGACCTGAAGTCGAACGAACCCGGTCAACGTCACGCCGCCGGTTTCCTTCTCGTACTGAGCCACCGTGAGGTCAGGGTTCTTGACGAACGCCTGATCACGAAGGCTGACATCGCGGCGCCACTTCTGCATCTTTCCTTCGACGATGCGAGGAACGATGTTTTCGGGCTTGCCTTCTTCGATGACGATCTGCGTGAAGATCTCCTGCTGCTTGGCAGCGGTGTCCGCATCGATTTCTTCGGGCGAGAGGACCGCAGGGTTCATCGCTGCGATGTGCATGGCGACGTCGCGTGCGAAGCTCTCATTGTCACCCTGAAGGGCCACGAGCACACCGATCTGGTTGCCGGCGTGCATGTAGCTTGCGACCATGCCGTCGGCTTTGATGCGGGCAACACGACGAAGACGGATGTTCTCGCCGATGGTCGAAACCGCATCCGTGATCACCTTCTCAAGCGATTTTCCGCCCACGTTGAGCGCAAGCGCCTCTTCGACCGTCGTGGCCGCGGTTGGCCCCACGGCGTTGGCGATCTCGACCACGAGGTTTTGGAACTGCTCGTTGCGGGTGACGAAGTCGGTCTCGCAGTTGATCTCGACGAGGACAGCTTCTTTGCCGTCTGCGCTGATCCATTCCTGCACGAGTCCTTCGGCGGCAACACGCGCGGCTTTCTTCGCCGCTGCAGCCATACCTTTGACCTGAAGCCACTCGACGGCCTTTTCAAGGTCGCCGTCCGTTTCGGACAGTGCCTTTTTGCAGTCCATCATGCCCGCGCCGGTCTGGTCGCGAAGCTGCTTTACAAGCTGGGCTGTAATCATCTCAAACTCCTCTTACGTTGGGTCACGCGTGACCCTAACTATATTATTGCTCGGTGGCTTCGCCGCCGCCGCGCGAAACAGTCTGGACTTCGGGCGCGGGAGCGACAGGCGCAGCCGTGTAGCCCTCGCCCGCTTCAACACCGCGGTTGCCCTTGCCGGCCTTGCCGCCTTCGAGGCAAGCATCGGCGATCGCCGTCGTGAACAAGCGGATGGCGCGGATCGCGTCATCGTTGCCAGGAATCACGTAGTCGACAACGTCCGGATCACAGTTCGTGTCGCAGACCGCGACAACGGGGATTCCAAGTTTCTTGGCTTCCTTGACCGCGATCTCTTCGTTCTTGGGGTCGAGCACAAACAACGCGCCGGGAAGGGCGGTGAGGTGCTGAATACCACCAACGTTCGAGTTAAGGCGCTCGCGCTCACGCTCGAAGTTGAGAACTTCTTTCTTGGTGTACTTGGCGTACGAACCATCGCGGGCCATACGGTCAAGTTCCTTGAGGCGGTCGATCGATTTCTTGATCGTCGCGAAGTTGGTGAGCGTCCCGCCCAGCCAACGATTCACCACGTAGTACTGACCTGCACGCTCGGCCTGTTCCTTGACGGTCTCCTGCGCTTGGCGCGGGTACCGACAAACAGCACAGGCTCGCCGTGTGCGGCGACGTTGCGCACAAAATCAACCGCGTCAGCAAACAGACGCACGGTCTTGCTGAGGTCGATGATGTGAACTTGGTTGCGCGCGCCGTAGATGTACGGGCGCATTTTGGGGTTCCAGCGGTTGGTCTGGTGACCAAAGTGAACACCGGCTTCGAGTAGGTCTCGCATCGTTACTTGCATTTTGTCTCCGTTTGGTTGTTCCTCCGCCATCCGTCATCCCGTTGCCCCACCCGCGTAGCGGGCACCATGGGGCGCACGGTCAGGAGGCGTGCGTAATTGGCGCGAGGCTATAGCACGCCCCCCCACCCCACGCAAGCGATGATGCTACAAGGTTCGATCGATGCTACGATAGGCGCATGCGGATTCGTTACCATGGCCATGCATGTGTTTCTCTCACGGCGTCCAACGGCGCGTGTTTGCTGGTCGACCCCTATCAGCCCGGTGGGTTCGGCGGCAAAATGCGCTATCCCCCGATCGTGGGTGAGTTTGTGGGCGCTGTGTGTACCCATGATCACCTCGACCACAGCGACCTCGCGGATGTGGTGCCGCCCCCACCCTTGGTGCATGACGGCGTCGTGGGACCTTTTTCCATTGAGCGTCGTGCCGTTGCCCACGACGAATACGATGGGCTTCGCCGCGGCGGGTTCACCGACGTGCTCACGATTGCATGTGACCAATGGACATTGATGCATCTGGGGGACGTGGGCCAGGCCGTGCCCCACGACTGGCCGATCACATGCCCCGACATTCTCTTTGTGCCCGTCGGTGGATTTTTTACGATCGGAGCATTCCAAGCCATCGAGTGGATCCGCCGCACAGGCGCGCGCTGCGCCATCCCCATTCACTATCGCACCCCTCAGTGTGATCTGCCGATTCGCGGAATTGAAACCTTTCTTGCGCTCGTCCGTGAATACAATCGACGCTCGGAGAGTTACATCGATGTAGAGGTTGACTCAGTTTTGCCGCGGGTTTTGGTCTTGGATTGTGATGCGCGGATAAAATGATGCGGAGTCCGCCCTTGAATCAGACACGGTTAATCGACACAATGAATCTCGAAGCCAGTCTGGTCATCATTAAGTAGAGTGAGTCGCCGCGGTGGGCGGCTCGCCGTTGTCGTGGATGAGGTTGTTATGGAACTCCATCAATTCGAACAGGCGATACTGAAACTGGCTTTCGAAACACAATCGCGGATCACGACCGCGTCCGTTGCCTATTATCTTGGGGTTCCTAGTCGCGAAGCCAATCGGATGCTCAACGCTCTGTTGGAGGAAGGCGCGCTGGAGCTGGACTCGGACGAAAACGGCAACCTGTTCTACCGCGTTCCCGACCAGCTGGCGGATGGTGCGAAGCTCAAAGAGCTGCGCGATGCGCACGCGCCTGTGCCCGAGCAGCGTCCAGTGGTTCGCATGAACGCCACGTTGGACGATGAGGGTGGCGAGGCATACAGCCCGATCCACCGCGAGGTCGACGTGCGCTCGCTTGGCCCCGTCGACCACTCACCCGTCGATCGCCAGCACGCGCTGATCCGTCGCCCTGAATCACGCCCGCGCAAAGACCAGTGGGGAGGGTTTGATGACTATTACGGCGCCCCGTCCACGGGTTCGGACGGCGCGGCCGGGCGACGTGTGGTGGCCAAGCGTGTGACCCCGGCGTGGTCGGCCGTTTCGAGCCGGACCTCTGCCACCGACGGTACCGTTGGCGCCAGCGGCGGCAGCCGATACTTGGTGCAAGCCAACGCGCGGTGCGAGCCACAGCCGCTGCCGTCAAACCGCCCTGTGATGTCCGCGTGCGACGAAACACCCGCGCACTACCGGTCGACCGGCGGTACCGACGATGATTGGTTTGCCCACTCGCGCAGCACGGCGTTGGTCCCGGCTGCCTCGACGGCGCTGAGCACAGACATTGAACAACCAGAGCATCAGCCTGGGATGGCATTGCTCCTAAGCCTCATTCTTTGCGGCACGGGGCAGATGTACAACGGGGAGATCAGCAAGGGCGTCATGATGATGGTCTTGTGCTTCCTGCTGTGGTTTGTGCTGCTCGGCTGGGTGGTTCACATCTGGTCCATTGTCGATGCGGTAGTGGTCGCCGAACGCCTCAACCGGAAGCAGGCGTAATCCTCGCAAGTCGGCTTCTCTCCTTACTCATGTGCTTGCCCGCGGATAACGCGTGTGGTAGCTGGAATGCCGCTTGAACGCGGCACGTTCTGCTGCGACACCATCGTGAGGCGGCCCCATGACGCACCCCCTAGCCCTGACTGATTCCTTTGTTCGTAGACACGTCGGCCCATCGGACGCAGAGGTCAGCGAAATGCTCGCTGAGCTTGGCTTCTCGACGCTCGAGGAGCTGATCACCAAGACCATCCCAAACGACATTCGCGTCAAGAAACCGCTGAACCTGCCCACCCCGTTGGCCGAGGTCGAGGCTTTGGAAGCGCTGCGTGTGATCGCCGCCAAGAATCAGGAGTTCCGCTCGTTCATCGGCATGGGCTACAACGCGTGCATTACGCCCGGCGTGATCCAGCGCAATATTCTCGAGAATCCGGGTTGGTACACCCAGTACACGCCTTATCAGGCCGAGATTGCGCAGGGACGGCTAGAAGCCTTGTTCAACTTCCAAACGT
The DNA here is from genome assembly GCA_041390025.1 of bacterium. GTDB lineage: Bacteria > Myxococcota_A > Bradymonadia > Bradymonadales > Bradymonadaceae > JBFFMO01. The sequence continues at coordinate 73,670 of JAWKQR010000025.1, read as the reverse complement.
TGGTCGCCGAACTGACCGGGCTTGAAATCGCAAACGCCTCCCTGCTCGATGAAGCGACCGCGGCGGCCGAGGCGATGGCGCTCGCCCACCGGGCAAACCGCAAGAGCAAGTCGAACATGTTCTTCGCCGCGTCGAACTGCCACCCGCAAACACTGGCCGTCCTTGAGACACGCGCGAAGTATCTGGGTGTGGAGCTCACAATCGGCGACTGGGAGTCCTTTGATTTTGAGGCGACCCCCGTATTCGGCGTGCTGCTCCAGTACCCGTCGACCTACGGTCGTCTCCTGACCTACGACGATTTCACCGCACAGGCGCATGCCCACAACGCGATCGTCACGGTGGCGTCCGATTTGATGGCCTTGGTCGCGGTTCGCCCGCCGTCGGAGTTTGGCGCGGACATTGTCGTGGGTTCCACGCAGCGCTTTGGCGTGCCGCTTGGATTTGGGGGCCCTCACGCGGCCTACATGGCGTGCAAGGACGAGTTCAAACGCCAGATTCCCGGCCGCATCGTGGGTCAGTCGGTCACAGTGGACGGCAAACCCGCTTGGCGACTTGCGCTGCAGACGCGAGAGCAACACATCCGCCGCGAGAAGGCCACGAGCAACATCTGCACAGCGCAGGTGCTGCTCGCGGTCATCGCCAGCATGTACGCGTGTTACCACGGTCCCGAGGGGCTCAAAGCCATCGCGCTTCGTATCCATCGACTCGCCGACAGCCTCGCAGCGTCACTGAAGGCGCTTGGACATACGGTCGACGAGACACCGACCTTCGACACTGTACGTGTGCTCGATGTTGACACGGCAACCGTCGTCTCGAAACTCGCCGCCAAGCGCATGAACGCGCGCGTGAGCGAAGGCACCGTGTTGTTCGCACTTGATGAAGCGACCACCATCGAGGACCTGCACAACATCCTTGAGGTGTTCGGCGGAAAGCCCTCGGACCTCGTGGTCAGTCAGGCCACTGAAGTTGCGGGTTTTGCGCGGACGGGCAGCTTCCTGACCCAGGAGTGCTTTAACCTCTACCACAGCGAGTCCGAGCTGCTTCGTTACATGAAGCGTTTGGAGTCACGCGACCTCTCCCTGACAACGTCGATGATCCCCCTGGGCAGCTGCACCATGAAGCTCAATGCCACCGCCGAGATGTTTCCGGTGACATGGAAGGAGTTTGGCCAGGTGCATCCTTATGCCCCCGCCGAGCAGACACAGGGCTATGCGGCGATGTTCGCCGACCTCGAGACGTGGTTGTCCGAGATCACCGGCATGGATGCGACGTCTTTGCAGCCCAACGCCGGTTCGCAGGGCGAATACGCGGGCATGCTGGCCATTCGTCGCTACCATGAAGCCCAAGGCCAATCCCAGCGCACCATCTGTTTGATTCCAGATTCGGCCCACGGGACCAACCCTGCCAGCGCCATCATGGCCGGTATGGAGGTTGTCGTGGTCAAATGCGACGAGCGCGGGAACGTGGACATGGCCGACCTCGCCACAAAGGCTGCGGCACATGCCGACAAACTCGCGGCGGTCATGGTCACCTACCCGTCCACACACGGCGTGTTCGAGCGCGAGATCAGCCGGTTGTGCGAGGTTGTGCACGCGCATGGTGGGCAGGTCTACCTAGACGGCGCGAACATGAATGCGCAGGTCGCGCTGTGCCGCCCCGGAGATTTTGGCGCTGACGTGTGCCACCTCAACCTTCACAAGACCTTCTGCATCCCACACGGGGGCGGCGGTCCGGGCATGGGGCCGATTTGCGTCAAAGCTCACTTGGCGCCGCACGTGCCTGGAAACCCGATGGAGCGCCACTCCGGAGCTGTCTCGGCGGCTCCTTACGGCTCGCCGAGCATCCTCCCAATCCCATGGATGTACATCCGAATGCTCGGAGCGGAGGGCCTCAAACACGCGACCGAGGTCGCGATTCTGAATGCCAACTACATGGCGCATCGCCTCCAAGAGCACTTCCCAATTCTGTACCGCGGCGACGAAGGCCAGGTCGCCCACGAGTTCATCTTGGACATGCGGGGCCTGAAAGCGTCGGGCATCGAAGTTGTCGACATCGCCAAACGCCTCATGGACTATGGATTCCACGCCCCGACCATGTCGTGGCCTGTCGCGGGTACGATCATGGTCGAGCCCACCGAATCCGAATCGAAGATGGAGCTCGACCGATTGGTCGAGGCGTTCATCGGCATCAAGGGTGAAGTGGACGCGATCGACGCGGGGACCTATCCCCGGGACAATAATCCGCTTAAGAACGCCCCCCACCCGGCCTACGTTGTGATGGCCTCGGAATGGACACACAGCTATTCGCGTGAGGTCGCGGCCTACCCGGCCAAGTGGACGACCGAGCACAAGTACTGGCCGCCCGTGAGGCGAATTGATGACGCGTATGGCGACCGCAATCTTGTGTGCGCCTGCCCGCCGATGAGCGCCTACGAATAAGTCACTCGAACATGTTCGACATCGCGAAGAACGCGACACGGTCGTTGCTGTCACGGAGTCGATTGGACAATGTCGTGGCAAACGACCAGAGCACCGGAACGCCGATATCAGGTCGTTTGTGGATGAGCTCGATGAAGTCCGCGCGGGTCAATCTGGCGAGCTCGCAGCGGTGCTCGGCGATCGCCGAGGCGCTGCGCGGGTGTTCGTCGCCGACGAGCGCCATTTCGCCGAAATACGACCCTTCTTTGAGAAACGCGAGCGCTTCTTCGCCCACCCCATGAATATTTTTGGAGATTCGAACTTCGCCGCTCAGAATAAGAAACAAGGCATCGCCCATGTCTCCCTCGTTGAAGACCATCTTCCCGGGCGCGACTTCAACGATGCTGATCAGCGGCATGAACTCGCTCAATGACGCATCGTCGAGCTCCTTAAAGGCATCGACCCTGCGAAGTACGGACATATCGAGAAATTTCCAGCTCAACGTAACCTCCGGGTTTGTTAGAGCTTGCGGAGACACATCCCCCTTGTCAATTTCCAAACCGTGACCCTGACACAGAACATTCGAGCGTGGATCCATCGCGTGTCGACCGAACAACGGTCGGGCCGCTACCGATTGATCCGTGCTGCAGGGCTACAATTGGCGGTGTTCGCCGCAGGTTCGGTGGGCTACCACATCCTCACGGATCGGCAGTACGACCTGCTGACATGCGCCTTCATGACGGCGATCACCCTGACCACGGCTGGTTATGAGGAAGTCGTCCCCATCAACACACCTGAACTCCAGGTGTTCACGATCGCGCTCATTTTGTTTGGGATGGGGGCGGTGCTCTATTTTGTGTCGGCGTTAACCGCGTTCATCATCGATGGCGAGCTTCGCGAGTTCCTTCGCGAAAGGAAGATATCAGGCATGCTTGAGGAGCTTTCGAATCACTTTGTGATCGCGGGAACCGGCGACACCGGAAAATTTGTGTTGCTCGAGATGGTAAAGCTCAAACGTCCGGTCGTGCTCATCGACATGGACCGCGAGCGCATCGCCGCCCTCGAACAGGAGTATGGTTTTCAGATCCCGTTTGTCGTGGGCGATGCGACCGACGACGACGTCCTGATTCGCGCGGGACTTGAACGCGCACAAGGGGTGGTGTTCTCGCTTGGGAACGACCGCGACAACCTGTTTGCCACGATCTCGGCGCGACGGCTGAGCGCCAATCTGCGCATCGTGACGCGTGGCGAAGACCCGCGATCCGAAAAGAAGTTCCTGATGGCGGGCGCTACGAGCGTCATCTACACCAACGTTCTTGGCGGTCTGCGCATGGCGGCCGAGGTCACGCGTCCCCGGGTGACGACCTTCCTTGATTTGGTCATGCGCGACCATGACCACTTCCGAATTGTCGAGGAAATCCCGGTGCCTGATGGCTCTCCGTTGGCAGGTCGCAGCATCAAACACGCAAACTTCCGTGGGCGCACCGATGCCCTCATCATCGCGATCCATGAGGAAAACGACGAGTACCGGTTCAATCCGGGCCCCGATTACGTGATTCGTGAAAACACCCAGTTGATCGTCCTCGCGCTCGGCGAGGACATCAAGGTCATCGAGAAGATGCTCAAAGAGGGCTAAGACCCAAGGCCAATGGCCTTGGTGATGATCTCTTTCATGATCTCGTTTGCACCGCCGCCGATCTGGAGCAGACGTGCATCGCGCCATGCGCGGGCGACCGGCCCCTCCTCGACGTAGCCCATGCCGCCGTGCATCTGCAGACAGTCGTCGATAACCCGCATGCCGACTTGTCCTGCCAGAAGCTTCGCCATGGAAATCTCGCGCTGACATGGGATGCCACGGTTGAACAGATCAGCCGCGTGGTAAGACAGGCAGCGCACCGCCTCGAGGTCGGATTCGTGCTGCACAATGCGGTGACGCAGCGCTTGGAATCCCATCAGCGTCTTGCCAAACGCCTCACGCTCGGTGAGGTACTGCTTGGTCTTGTCCAGCACCATCTGCGACCCGGACGTGCCCGACAGCGCGCCGACCAAACGCTCGCCCTGGAAGTTTTGCATGATGTAATAGAAGCCATGCCCCTCCTCGCCGAGGATGTAACGGCGGGGAATTCGGCAGTCTTCAAAAAAGAGCTCTGCCGTGTCCGAGCAGTGGTTCCCGATCTTCTCGAGCTTCTTGCTGACGTGAAAACCGGGGGTATTGGTCGGGAAGAGCACCAACGTGATGCCGCCGTAGCGGTTGTCGTTGTCTGTTCGCACGGCGAGTGTGATGAAATCGGCGCGTGTGCCGTTGGTGATCCAGGTCTTCTGGCCGTTGATGATCAGATCATCACCGTCTCGTTTTGCGGTGGTTCGGATGCCCGCAACGTCTGACCCCGCGCCGGGCTCGGACACACCGAGCGCGGCGATCTTCTCGCCGCTAATCGCGGGCACGAGGAACTCCTCTTTTTGTTCTTTGGTGCCGATCTCGCCGATGATGGGCGTGGCCATGTCGGTCTGGACCAAGATGCCCATGGTCAAGCCGGCCATTCCACAGTGAGGCAGCTCTTCGGAAAGGCAGGCCGTATGCCAGATGTCCCCGCCGCTGCCGCCCAGCTCCTCGGGGTAGCGCGCGCCAAGGAACCCAAGTTTTCCCATCTCCCGGAAGACTTCGTTGGGGAACAGACGGTTTTGCTCCCACTCCTCGGCGTGAGGGGCGAGCTCTTTGATCGCGTAATCACGAACCGCCTTGCGGAACATGTCGTGTTCTTCGGTAAACTGGGGCCAGTGCCGTTCAGCCATGGTGCTGCTCCGTAAGTAAGTGTTCACTAACCAGCGGAGTTTAGTGGAGTGGATCGCGTGCTGCAAGAACAGATGTGGAACCTTTTTGCGACTCTTGGTATCCGGTAAGTCATGCATCAACCCTCGAAACTGCTTATCCTCGGCGGCAACTCCGATTCAGGACTTCGTATCGCCAAAACTTGGATGGCGCTGGGCGGAACGGCCGCCGTGACGTCGCGACGGGCGGAGCTCATCGCACCGGTCGAGGCTCTTGAATGCGTCTCGCTGCACCCACTTGACGAACCCGACCGGCTCCGGGACCTGTTGGCTGAGCCTGAACAGGTCGTCGTGAACGTGATCGGCGCGTGGTTGCGGGACGCGAAACGCGCGATCGCCGACACCACGCGGTGTGTGTTGGACGCGCTCCCCAACACGGCGCGCTACGTTCACGTTTCGGCCACATCTGTTTATGGACACCGACCCGGGGAGTGCCTCAACGAGGACTCTGATGTGTCTGGAGCGTTTGAGATTGGCCGAATCCACGCATCCACGGATCTCGAAGTTTTGGCGAGGCGAAACTCCGTTGTCCTCCGGGTGCCTCACCTGTACGGGCCCAACCGCGAGAGGTCGTTGCGACGCATGTTCGACGGCGACTTCCCCGTTGTTGGCACCGGCGAAAATGTGATGCACCATCTTCATATCGAAGACTTCGCCAACGCCGTGGTCGCTGCAGCACAAAGCTCGTACGTGGGAGTTCTCAACGTGGTCGACGATGACTCCGTGGTCACCATCCGATGCAAGAACGGTTTGACCGAGATTCGTCTGGAGGCCACGTGACGAAGTGGACGGTCATCGATGCGCCTCAGCGCGACATTGGGCGAGGCGTGGTCAGGATTGACCCACCCGCGATGGAAGCGCTGAACGTCGGCGTGGGCGACGCGGTGTGGGTGCGCGGCGAACGGGACGCGATCGCGCGCGTGATGCCCTCGCTGAGCGAACATCGCGGAAAGTCGCATGCACAGATGGACGGCACCGTCCGCGAGAACGCACGTGTGGGCTTGGGCGACACCGTCGAGATATTGCGCGCCGACGTAAGGCCTGCCAAGCGGGTGGAACTGATGCCCACCGGGCCGAAGTTGCGCGACGAAGATCTTGGTTTTGTCGGACATCGCGTCGACGGCATCCCGGTTCAGCGCGACGACCAGTTGTTTGTCCCGCTGTTCGGCACACGCGCAGCCGAGTTTCTTGTGATCAATACGGAACCCAGCGGGCCGGTCTTGGTCAATGAAAACACCACGATGGTGGTCCACGAATCCAAAGATGCGGATCCGGCCCCCGCTGGCCCCAAGGTCGCCTTCGAGGACGTTGGGGGGTTGGGCGGGCAGCTCGCGAAGATTCGGGAGACCATCGAACTCCCCTTGCGTCATCCCGAGATTTTCCGGCGCTTGGGCATTGATCCTCCGCGCGGCGTGCTCCTGCATGGCCCACCGGGCTGCGGAAAGACGTTGGTGGCGCGAATGATCGCGCGTGAGGCGGATGCAGCGTTTTTTGTCATCAGCGGCCCGGAAATCATTCACAAGCACTACGGCGAAAGCGAGGCACATCTGCGCCGAGTCTTCGACGAGGCCGCCAAGCGCAAACCCGCGATCATTTTCCTTGATGAAGTCGACGCGATCGCCCCCAGGCGCGAGGACGCTGCTGGGGATGTCGAACGCCGCGTGGTCGCGACGCTTCTAACCCTTATGGATGGACTGAAAGACCGCGGAAACTTGATCGTGATCGCCGCCACCAACCGACCAAACGCCATCGATCCAGCGCTTCGGCGGCCCGGGCGATTTGACCGCGAGATCGCCATTCCTGTACCGGACCGCGCGGCGCGCGCTCAGATTCTGGCGATCCATACGCGAGGGATGCCGCTCGAGCCAGACGTTGATCTTGGCGCCGTGGCCGACACAACCCATGGTTTTGTGGGAGCCGATCTCGAGGCTCTGTGCCGGGAAGCCGCGCTCGCCTGCCTACGCCGCGTGTTGCCCAACCTGGCGGTTGACGGGAGATTCAGCCCGTCGTCGCTTCGCCAACTGAACGTGTGCCACGACGACTTCGACAACGCGCTGCGGGAGGTTCAACCTTCCGCGACCCGCGAGGTGTTCGTCGATGTCCCCAACGTGTCATGGGACGACGTCGGGGGCCTAAAACCGATCAAGACGCTGCTGCTCGAAGCGGTGGAGTGGCCCATTGTTCACGCAGACCTTTTTGCCTCGGCCAACGTGAGAGCGCCGCGCGGAATCTTGTTATGCGGGCCTCCAGGTTGCGGGAAAACCCTGTTGGCCAAAGCGGTTGCCAGCCAAACACAAGCAAACTTTATCGCGATAAAAGGCCCAGATATTATCGACAAATACGTCGGTGAATCCGAACGCCGACTGCGAGAGACGTTTCGGAAAGCGCGAAGCATCCCCGTGCATTGTGTTCTTTGACGAGATCGATGCCATCGCGCCCAAGCGCGGTAAGGACGAGACTCAAGTTACAACACGCGTTCTGGCTCAGTTCCTCAATGAGCTCGACGGTGTTGAGGATGCAGGAAATGTGATGGTGTTGGCGGCGACGAACCGCATGGACATGCTCGACGACGCCATCCTGAGGCCCGGACGCTTTGACCATATCATCGAGATTCCTCCCCCGTGTGACGAGGACCGTGCAGAGATCTGCGATCCACCTGCGCGACAACACAGAGCTCGAACCCTTGGTTGAGGCCAGCGACGGTCTGTCCGGCGCCGAGATCGCCGAAGCCTGCCGACTCGCAACGATGCGTGCGCTACGCGTGAGCATCGAGACGAAACAAGAATTCATGAGGCCCACCGTGTCGATGGTTAAGGACGCCATCGCCGACGTATTTAACAGCCCGCGGAGAATGCATGGAATCCCCTGATTCAGATATGCCGGTCTACGTTTACTGCCTGACCCAATCGCCCATCGAGATCCACTCCGTAGGCATCGACGGTAATCACACAGTGCTGTGCGCTCCTGTGGGAAACCTCTTCGCAGTTTTCCAACACATCGACGTCGAGGGCTGGACGGGTGACGCGGCGACCAAGAACATGAACGAGCTCGCGTGGATTGGCCCTAGGGCTTGTCACCACGAGGAGATCATTGAACGCTCGATGGACTCATCGCCCGTGTTTCCCCTGCCGTTCGCGACGCTGTTTTCCAATCTGAAACAATGCGAACTGCAGCTCCTCGCGCAAGAAGCTCAGATTGAAGCCTTCCTGCACAACGTGTCCGGCCGCAGAGAATGGGGAGTTAAAGGTGTGCTCGATCGCAAGGCCGCTGCATCTGCGTTGCTTGGTAACCAACCCATGGACTTCTCGGGTGCGTCCTACCTCGCCCGCAAGCGCCAAGAGCGCGACATTCATCTTGAGGTCGAGCCTTGGCTTGATTCCGTGATACCGCCCATCTTTGAGCAACTCGCCGCGCTATCCGCCGACGCCCGGATCCTAACTGCGCACAATCGAAACGCGACGGGTGACGTCGTCTTCCACTGGGCCTTTTTGGTTGAGGATTCGCTGAGCGAGAGCTTTCAGCGAGCCGTGAGCACCCTAGGCATGCCAAATCGAGCCAAAGGGCTTGAGCTTCTGCCCTCGGGGCCTTGGCCGGCGTACAGTTTCCGACCCAACCTTGACACAAACCACGCCGCAGAATGACCGATGTGCTCGCTATTCTAGGCATTTGCCGCGACGCGCCGCCGTCCACGCCCGAGGTTCGGGTGGTCTCGGGCGAGGGTCTCCACGCGTTGTTGTGGCGAGTGCCACTCGAACACATACAGAAACCAAGCCGTGAACTGTTGATCCGCTACGAAAAAATGGTGCGCGATCTTTTTGAGGCGATCGACATCCTGCCGTTTCGATTTGGAACGGTCGCGCACGCAGAAGAATCTGTGACCGCATTGCTTACCGCGCGCAAACCATGGTTTGACGCACAACTTGAGCGATTAAGCGGCCACGTTGAGATGGGAATCCGCGTACCTGTGGCAGATACGGTGAAGGCGACCCAACCGGCGGCCAACGATCCGCCCGCGACGACGGGGCGGGACTTCCTCAAGCAACGTTTGCGTCACTACCAAGCCGAACTCGATCGCGACCAACGCGCGCGGTCGATTCAAACATCGCTGCAAGATGCGCTTGGCGATGTGATCTCGGAGGTGCATGTGGAGACCTCCACCCGCGCCATGTTCGCGGCACCAACCGTTTCGTTGTCCTACCTCGTGCGGCGCGAGAACGTCGACAGATTTCTCGCCGTGATCGCCCAAGCAGCACCGCCAGATGCCACCGTGTCCGGACCGTGGCCCCCTTACAGTTTTGTTCAATCGGAGGACCCATGACTCAAGATCGCGACGACGTCGAGACGCTGAAGCTGCACTACTCGCTGGAGGAAGCCTCGGAACAGTGGAACATCCCCCTGAATGAGCTTCGCACCGCTGCGAAAGAAGGGCGGATTCGTGCCGTGGATCCGCAATCGCACGAGCCGCTGTTCTCGGGCTCGTCGATTGTGCGTTGGTGGCGAAATCGAACTCGTGATTGAACTTCCCCGGTGTTTTGAGCATTCTCCGCGCAGGAGGTGCCGATGCGATACCTACACAGCATGATTCGTGTGTCCGATTTGGACCGCACGCTTGAGTTCTTCTCGTCGCTTTTTGGGATGCGTGAAGTCCGCCGACGCGAGAGCGAAACGGGACGTTTCACGCTGGTGTTTCTCGCGGCACCTGACGACGACGCGGCGTATCTGGAACTGACCTACAACTGGGATCCCGAGGATTACGGCAACGCCCGAAACTTTGGGCATTTGGCGTTCGAAGTCGACGACATCTACGCGACCTGCCAACGTGCGATGGACGCAGGAGTCGTGATCAACCGCCCGCCCCGCGACGGGTACATGGCATTTTTGAAAACACCGGATAACATCTCGATCGAGCTGCTGCAGCGGGGCGACCGTCTGCCTGCCCAAGAGCCGTGGGCCTCGATGCCAAACACGGGCACTTGGTGAATGGTGTTCCGCGCCGATATTCTGGGCGACGAGGGAGGTAAGAATGTCATGGCCTAGCACGTTGGTGTCGTACAAACGTACGGACACGTTCACCGAAGATACCGTTCCAAGCGGACTCAAGAACACACACACCACCAAAGGTGGCGTGTGGGCGCTGATCCGAATCCTTGAGGGCGAGCTGCAGTTTCAGGTCGAAGGAGCGGCCCCAGAGATTTTGTCGCGGTCCAATCCGGGTTTGGTCGAACCCGAAGTTCCCCATCACATCGAAACCTTGGGCCCCGTGAAGTTCTACATCGAGTTCTTTCGCGATGCCTCCTCGACGGAGTTTGAAGAATGACACGTTGGCTTGTGATCGCTGTGGCCCTGCTTGGGGGCTGTGCACTTTTGAAAGGCGCGACGTTTGAGAAGTCGAAAGTGCCGATGGGCATGTCGATGATCTACGTCTACGCCAACGATGAATTGGGCACGGGCCAGGCCGCTTACGTGGATAAGACGCCCGAAACGCCGGACGCGGACGACAAAATCATTTTGCTCGAGAACACCTACTACCCCTACCTCGTGCCTGCGGGGCCCGTGCGCGTCTTTACCGACGCCGCCTCGGGCCAGCCCCGCTGTGTCGCGTTCGTGGCGCAAGAGAAGGCGTCGTATTACGTTCGGGTACGGCAGCGTGGCGACGAAAACCGGGTAGAACTGCTCGACGCAGAGATGGCGTCGCCCGAAATCGGTAAGACCAACAAGCTCAACAAAGAGGCCGTCGGCGATTCCGACGCGACGTTCCCCCTCGACGACTGTTTGCCACTCTAGGTTTTGGTGGTTTGGTCGACCGCGAAGGCGACCAGTCCCGCGATCACCGCGAGGTGCGGCGCGAGGCCAATGGCGCTGCCAATCGCATAATCCCTGAGTCGCACACTCGACATCGCCAACAGATAGTTCAGCCACGGCGCGCCGGCCATGGTGAGCCTCAGGAGCGCGACGCTCGAAATTGGGTGGTCGTCGATACGGTTCAGCGCCCAACGCACCCACGGACGCTCTACGGCCGTCAGCGCGCGCCCTCCAACGGTCCGGACAAAGACAAAACTGACAACCAACGACAGCACGTTCGAGGCATACGCCAACGGGTAACCCGGAAAAAAGCCGTACGAGAGTACAGCCGCCGCGAGGAACGCGTTGCTCGGAACGTGAAACAGGTTGCCGACCACAAACGCGACGACGTAGAGCGCGATGCCCCACCAACCCGCATCGGCCATGAATCCACGAATGGACTCGGTGGTCAGGTGGTCTTGCAGGTCAAAATACCAAGCGACCGACCACGCGACGACCAACATCAATGCCAACGACGCGACGCGAATCAGGGCGCGGCGCCGCTGCAGATTTTGCGGCGTGTGTTGGGCGGGAATGTTGGAATCTTCTAACAATCGCGAACTCGGCTTCATGACGGTCTTGAGGATGTTATCATTGATGACGAAGACCGCGCTGACAACTTCTGCAGTTTTGCGCGGCTGGAGGTTGATATGCGGATTCTTGTTGTCGAAGACGAAACAAAAATCGCGGGTTTTCTGAAGCGAGGACTCACCGAAGAGGGCCACCGTGTCGAGGTGTCCACAGACTTGGCAGGCGCCCGGGACACGCTCGCGGTCAATGATTTTGACTTGCTGTTGGTCGACCGAATGCTGCCCGACGGCGACGGACTTGCCCTAGTGCGCGAGATGCGACGTGGCGGCAACGACACGCCGGCCATCTGTGTCACGGCGCGCGACCAAATCGAAGAGAAGGTCGAGGGACTTTACGGTGGTGCGGACGACTACCTGGTCAAACCGTTCGAGTTCGACGAGCTCATCGCACGCATCGCTGCGGTGTCACGTCGCAGCGGCGGGACCGAAAAGCTGACGGTGGGCGACCTCGAGATCGACGTGCCCAAACGCCGCGTCAATCGTGGCGGACGGGACATTCAGCTGACGGCCCAAGAGTTTGATCTGTTGCGCTACATGGCCGAGAACACCGGGCGTGTGTTGTCGCGTACGCGGTTGCTTGAGGCTGTGTGGGACATCGCCTACGACCCTCGCACGAATGTCGTGGACGTCTACGTCAGCTACCTGCGCGCGAAGATCGACAAGGACGAGGAGCACAAGCTGATTCACACGGTGCGTGGCGTCGGCTACGTGCTTGAGGACCAACCCCGATGACCCGTTCGGTTGCGCAGCAGATTGCGACCGGTAGTACGTTGGTATTGGTCACGACGTTGCTCGTCATCGGCATCATCACCGCGATTCTGCTTCATACACGAAACGTGCATGCGCTCGACGAAGCCCTGCTGATCGCCGCCCACGGGCGCGCCCACCCTGATGTGACGCAATCGATCGAGGTCGAGCACAGCCGGCCTCCCATCGCTGCCTGGATCGCGAACACGGAGGACACCCGGGTTCCCCGCGACCTCATTGTGCGTGCCGTGCGCACCGAACAGCCCATCACCACCACGTACCGGGGTACGCGCATGGTGCTGTTGCCGTTTGAGATCGAAGACGAACACGTCAAACAAGTGGCCGTCGCGGCGGCTCCGGAAGCGCGCGTGGCCAAGAGTGTTGGGCCGTTCCTCGCGATCTACGGCGTCCTTTCTCTGCTCGCCGCCTTCTTCGCAAGCTCGCTGCAGATGCGGCTCGTGCGCCAGGCGTTCGCTTTGATCGAGAAAGCACGCCGAGAAGCGGAGTCGGTCGCTGGTTTTGGCGACGACCAACGACTGACCGAGGATGGTCCGCCCGAGATCCAGCCTTTGATTCGGGCGGTCAATGAACTTTTGGAACGGCTTGAACTGGCGTATCGGTCGCAGACCCGCTTCACGGCTGAGGCCGCACACGAACTTCGCACGCCGGTAACGTCCATGTTGGGTGAGCTGGACGTGGTGCTCAGAAACCCTCGCGAAAAGGAGCGCTACCATGACGCGCTTGTGTCCACGCGCGAGGAGGTCATGCGCCTTCGTGCATTGGTCGATGGGCTGACCGCGCTGACACAGCTTGACGCGGGAGCGGTCGCCCGCAACCGCACGTTGATGCGCGCGGGCGAAGTGGTCGCCCATGCCTTGGCCAACGAAAAACTCACGCTTCGAGAGAGCGGAAACGACGTCACGGTGGTGATCGAGGACGACCCCGAGATCAAGATCAACCGACCACTCATGGAAGCGGCGGTCGGCAACCTACTGCGCAACGCCGCGCGACACGCACCGGGAGCCAACGTCGAGGTGCATGTCGAGCAACGGGGAGATTTTGTCGACCTCATCGTCGATGACTCAGGCGCGGGGATTTCCGAGGCCGAACGTGTTGAGCTGTTTGGACGCTTTGTCAGGAGCGGCACGGCGCGCGAACGCGACCGCAGCGGCCTAGGGCTGGGTCTGTCGATCGCCCGCGAGGTTGCGCGACGTCATGGAGGCGATTGTGTGTTGGAGGCATCACCCTTGGGCGGCGTGCGTGCACGCATCAGCCTCCCGATGATGTCCGCCCCATCGGCCTAGGACGGACGATTCTTTGGATTCACACACCCCACCCCACGCTTGTTTAAGTGAGATTTAAGCAAGGGTTAACGCTGCTCCAACACTGGGGGTCTATCGTTCATGTGTCACTTAGGAGGACACATGAACAAATCCATCGCTGTAGCTTATTCGATTGCCGGGCTTGCGGTTGCAGCCTGTCTGGTCACCGTCGTTTTGGTTTCTCAACCAACGCCCGCACCAACGGATACCGCGGCGAACGCCGTGGACGCCACCGTTGCCGTCGCAGAACCAGCGGGCATCGACACGCCCGTCGCCCCGCAAGTCGTTGAAGAGCCCCAGGTTGAGTATGTCTACGAGACGGCTTCGCCACGGCGTGAGGGTCACGAACGACACGAGCGACACGAACGTGAGGAGCACGACGATGACGATGACTAAACGTCAGACGCGTGGGCACTTGGCAAACGTCTCGGTCGTCGTGACCTGTGCGTTCGCGTTCGGATGTGCCTACTGGTTGGCGGCCTCAACCCAACCCCCGATCCCTGCGCCGAGAGCGCCCAAGACGCCGGCGACGATGACAGTGGCGGCAAATGCCCCACGGCTCGTTGCGAAGCCGCCCGTCGCGGGCTTGGTGCGCGCGCCTGCAAAACGCCGGATCGTGGTCGTCAGACGGTCCCGCGCATCATGAATACGCACGCGTTTGATGCGATGGGCACCCAATGGTGCTTCATGAGCGAGAGGGCCGCGGATTTTGATGCCGCGGAACAATTCGTTCGTCGGTGCGAGGCGTCGTTCTCGCGATTCTCGCCCTACTCTGCGCTGAGCGAACTCAACCGACGACGCGCGATTCAGGACGCACAGCTGACCGAGTTGGTCGAGGTGGCCATGGCGCTGCACGCGCTGACCAACGGCGCCTTCGACCCCACGCTCGGCGACGAGCTCAGCGCGCTCGGTTACGACCGCACCTTTGCCCCTGAGCTCAATCGTGGCCAAGTGTCACGACGCTCTAACCTGCTGGTCAAGACAGCCGGCGACATCACCGAGCTCGAAGGTGAGGGTTCCTTGGATCTTGGCGGAATCGCCAAAGGATGGACCGTGGACGCGGTGGCGATGCGGCTGCGTCAAGAGTCAGGCGGCGGCGTCTTGGTCGATGGTGGCGGTGATATTCGTGCGATCGATGGCGTCTGGAACATCGGTGTGGGCGATGGGCGCGAAGTGATCTTGAAGAACGCGGGCGTCGCGACATCCTCGACACTGCGCCGACGATGGGAAGGTGGCACCCATCACATCGTCGACCCAGACACCGGGCAGTCAAGCGCTCAAACCATCGACACAGCCACGGTTGTCGCCTCGGATGCAACGCTTGCGGATGCGTTGGCCACCGCAGTGATCGTCAACCCACAGCTGCTCTCCGACCCAAGAATCCCGATCCAACAGGCGATCGTGCGTGCGCGCGACGGTCAATGGTGGACAACCCCTAACTGGCGAGTGGAACCATGAAGTCTTCTTTTCCCAAAACGTTCGTGGTCGTCATGGCGAGGATGGTCGGTGCGCTGATCTTTGTCGTGGGCACTGACCTGTTAAGCGCGGCGTCGTCGGACCAGGTGTTCACCCTGTGGTGGACGTCCCGCGCGTTGGGCGTTCTGGCCTACCTGGGCCTGTGGTTCTCGGTCTTGTTTGGCGTCTTGGTCTCGAGCCGTGGCGCCGGTGGCCTGCTCGCCCCGGGCATGATGATCGACCTCCACACGCGCTGGGCCTTGGTCGCCATCGCGGCGACCGTTTTGCATGTGTTGATGATTGTTGGCGACCCAAAGGCGTCGTTGGTTCCATGGCAAGCCATCGTACCCTTCGCGTCCCCCAAAGCCCGCGGCGCACTGGGACTCGGCAGCGTTGCCATGTGGCTTCTGCTGGCGGTCGCGAGCTCGACTTACTTGTTTGAACGAATCCCCAAGGCGGTGTGGCGCGCGGTTCACGCGCTCGCGTTTGGTACCTACCTCTTGGCCCTTTCACACGCGTTGATGATTGGATCTGCAGCCGATGAGCCGCTGATGTTCACGGTCTACCTTGCGACCACTGGGATTCTCGTTGCTGCGTTGGTGCAGCGTGTCTTGCTCGCCGCAGTTCCTAACCCCACCAAACATTCTAACTAGGTTGTAATCCCAGTCGCACGTTGGGCTCAGTTTGATGGGTTATCGTTGGAAAAATCGGCGGAACGTCCGTCCAATGACTGGAGAAACATCATGAAAAGAGAACTTGTTTGGGACCTGCCGGTCCGGCTGTTTCATGCCCTACTGGCGACTTCGTTTTTTGCAGCCTTTGGGATCGCACAGCTCGTGGACGATGACTCGACATTGTTCACCGTGCACATGCTGCTCGGCGCGCTGATGGCCATCATGGTGCTTCTGCGTTTACTTTGGGGTCTGTGGGGCAGCAAGTATGCGCGGTTGACAACGTTCATGTTCGGGCCGACGGCGGTGGTCAGTTACCTCAAGTCCGTGATGAACAAGCCGGAATCCCACATTGGTCACAATCCAGGCTCAAGTCTGGCGATCTGGGCGATTTTTGGCCTCGCTTTGGGCATGTTGACCACTGGCCTGCTGATGTCCACGAACGAGATTTTTGAGGAGCTTCACGAGGTGCTCGCCTACAGTTTCCTGGCCGTCGTGGTCGTCCACGTGGCTGGTGTGTTGTGGCATGTCGCGAAGACCAAACAGAACATCATCTTGAGCATGGTGGACGGCAAGAAGGAGATCGCCGCGCACGATGCGATACCCACGATGCACCCGGGTGTTGCGGTGCTGTTCTTGACCATCACGGCGGCTTCGGCGGCAACGCTCGTCAATGGGTTTGATGCAGGGACCAAGACCTTCACGGTACCAGGGCTTGGCAGCCAAATCCGGGTGGGCGAGGCCGAAGGCGGCGGTGAGCACCAGAATAATTCTGGAGCGCGCGACCGTGATGGCGACGATGATGACGACTGACGGTCAGTCTGGCGCGACCGCAAAACCCCGCCGCACGATCACCGCGTCGGTCTCAACACCCCCCAACGTCTTGAAGATCTCGTCGGCGTAGAAGACGTGGCCTTGCACATTCAGATGCAACGGATCACTGAGCAACGTATCGAGATCAAGCGGTTCGGTGGCCGCAAACATGTCCGCGAGGACGACGGGCTCGTCGGCCATATAACGGCGCACACCCACCAGTTGGTTCTTGAGCAACGTGATCCCGGCCGATTGGTAGCTGCCAAGCACCGTCCCCCAGTAATCACTGGTCGCGTAGTTCGGATACAGGATCCACAGGATGTCTGCGGTTGGGTTGATCTGGCGAATCTGAGCGATAATGGCCGAAAGGTTGGCCTCGATGGCTTCGACCAAGGGCTGCAACTCGCCAATGCGCGAGGCGATCGTGGCCGCATCAAGCGACATCGCAAACTCTTGCAGGTCGTTGCCACCCAACGAGAAAATCACCACATCGGCATCCTCGAGTTTGGGGCGCAGCCGTCCTTCAAAGTAGTTGCTGCCGGGCTCCCAATCGATCGAGCTCGACCCAGCCACGGAGACGTTTTGGAGCGTCACGTCTCCATAGGCCGCGAACTTTTCGCGCAGAAGGTTTGGAAACCAAGGGGTGGGCCCGTACACAGGAATACTGTCGCCAAACACCACCATCTTGACCGCCCCAGACGCCATCGCATCCGCGAGAAACTTCGTGTCGTTGACCGACGAGACGCGCCCCTCGGGCTGAACGTCGACGAAAAACGGCGACACACCCGCACGTACTCTGAAGGTGCCGTCATCGCAGGTGCTCCCGACTTCGACACCGTTTGGCGTGACGATCTGGACGGGGACGCCCGCGATTGGGGCGCCAGGCGTTTGGAAATACTCAGAATCTGCGGCTCCCATGGGGTCCTCAAACACGGTCCCCTCAAACGCGAACGACGTTTCCGTGTCCTCACACGGCAACAGCACTTCAGCCGTGGCGTTGTTGGAGCCGTTGGTGTTGTTGGTCCCGTTCGTGTTGTTCTGAGTGGTCTGGTTGTTGGTGTTGTTCGGCGAGGTATTCGATGTGCCCTCGTCGTCACCACAGGCGACCATCCCCAGCAAGAGTGTCAATAAGATCCACAGTTTCATTGGGCTCCCCACTGTTTCAACAACTTCTCAGCATGGTCCCGCGCGCCTGGAGTGTCCACGTCTTGCCATGTCGCGTCGCGGACGTCCCAATAGGCGAACTCACCTGCCGCGTCCAACCGCTTGACCGCGTCGGACGTCGAGCAATCGCCCCGCTCGCCCAAGGTCGTCTCGAGCGCAGCCAGGAACCCTGGGCCGCACCAAAACAAGCCGGCATCCACGACGTTAAACGGCTCAATCTCTTTGCCAATCTGGCGAAGCTTGCCGTTGTGCAGCTCCAGCTTTGTGGCGTCGGGCATGTCGTAGATCGTGT
Source organism: bacterium (assembly GCA_041390025.1). Lineage (GTDB taxonomy): Bacteria > Myxococcota_A > Bradymonadia > Bradymonadales > Bradymonadaceae > JBFFMO01. The sequence continues at coordinate 55,529 of JAWKQR010000025.1, read as the reverse complement.
CCAACTTCAGGTCGATGGCCAACATACCTTGCGCGGTGGCCTCGATGTGCGGTGCATCCTCCCGAAGCGCGTCAAACAGCGCGGGTTCGAACAGATGGTCGCTCATCAGCAGCCAAAACGGTTTGCCGATCGCGGCCGCGCCGGCCAGCACCGAAATCCCGTTCGATTTGCGGTACTCGGGGTTGTACGCCCACTGAATCTCAATGGGTGAATCCCACGCCGCCAGTTGAGCTTCAAGCTCTTCGTTCGCATGGCCCGTCACGACCGTCAGGCGGGTCACACCAAGGCGCACCAAACCTTCAAGGTGATGGTCCAGCATGGGTTTTCCGCCGACACGTGCCATCAGTTTGTGGCCCTCTTCGGCGCTCAAACGTGAACCTAGGCCAGCGGCGAGTATCAGAGCATCCTTGGTGTTCATAACGATCTCGTCCAATCAAGAGAGTGCGGATTTAAACAGACCGAACCGGGGTAATCAACGGGATGAGCGCGGTTTCATGCGTCCGGGCACGATGGCGAGCAATACGGCGCAGACAACAACCATCCAGATCGTGGAAATCGTGGCGTCGTTGGTCCAAACGCCCGAGGCTAGCGCACGGCAGACGCGAACGCCGTGATAAAGCGGCGTGAAGAAAGCCACTTCGTCGCCGTAAGGGAAGCGGTTCGTGGGAAAGAAGATGCCGCTGAACAAGAACATCGGCGTGATAAACAACGTGTAAAAATACGAGTACAGATCGATGTTTCGGATCGACGCGGTAAAGAGTTGTCCGATCAAACCAAACGTCATGCCGATAAGTGCTGACGCGGGGATCAAAAGAATCGCCAGCGGCGATTTCAGGATGGGGTAGCCGGCGAAGGTCAACGCCGCGAGCACCACAAAAAAGCCAAAGCCGTAAATCAGCGAACGCGTCACGGCCCACATCAGCTCGCCGAAGGCGATGTCTTTGATCTGCGCGGGGGTGCACAGGAACGCGTCGTACAGCTTCGCAAAGTACATCTTGACGAACATGTTGTAGGTCGTCTCGAACACGGCCCCGTTCATCGCCGCGGAGGCAAACAGTCCCGGCCCGATGAACGCCAGATAGTCGTCGCCCTCGATGCCCGAGCTCATGTAGTAGCCAAGGCCGACGCCCATGCCGACCAAGTACAGAAGCGGCTCAAAGAAGTTTGGCAGGATGTTCTTGACCCACGTGTGCCGGTAAACCGTGACGTTTCGCCACCAGACCGCCAACGCGAACTCAAGATTGATGTCGCCGGGAAGCCTCATTCGTCCCCCAGTCCGTGGCCGGTAATCTTGAGAAACACATCGTCCAGCGTGCTGCGGCGAGCCAGCGCCAATGCACCCTCGATTTCAGCGGCTTGGGCGACCAGTGGTGCGGGATCGTCGGTGTAGAGCAGCACACGATCTTTGAGGACCTCGCTGCGGATGGCCTGTCCAATCAAGGCATCGGCCACGGCGACGTCTTGGTCGTACCCCAAGCGAATCTCGACCACAGACGCAGGCACGTGGTCCGCGATCAGCTTGGTCGGCGTGTCGAGCGCAACGATCTTGCCCTCGTTCATGATGGCGATGCGGTCGCACAAACGCTCGGCCTCGTCCATGTAGTGGGTGGTCAAGATCACGGTGGTCTTCTGCCGACGAAGTTCTGCCAGCTTTTCCCAAATCCGCTGACGCGCGCGCGGGTCAAGGCCGGTCGAAGGCTCGTCGAGCACGATCAACTCCGGCGCGCCCAACAAGCCACGGGCCACCATCAGTCGGCGTTTCATCCCACCCGACAGACGTTCCACCAGGTCGTTGCGTTTGGTCTGCAGATCCGCGAACTCGATCATGGCTTCCACGCGTTTGGCGCGTTCCGCACGGGAATACCCATAAAAACGCGCGAACACGTCGAGGTTCTCGAAGACCGACATTTCCTGGTCGAGGTTGTCGTCTTGTGGAACCACACCGACTTTTGCTTTGATTTGGCGATCGTTGGCGGACGTGGATGCGTCAAAACCCAAGATTTCCAAGTTGCCACCATCCAACGACGACGCGCGGTAGAGCATACGCATGGTCGTGGTTTTCCCTGCGCCGTTTGGCCCCAGAAATCCGAAGAACTCACCCCTCTGTATTTCGAAATCGATGCCATCCACGGCGACAAAGTCCCCGTAAACACGCCTCAATTGCGATGCGCGCACCACGACATCGGACATCGAAACTCCGTCTTATTCGACAAAGATCCACAGGAAATCGAGCCCGGCAGGAAGGTCTCCCGTCGTCTTTGGCTCGTGGGCAAGGCTTAAGGTGAGGCTGGTTTCGGGCTTGCCGGGACAGCAGACTTTTGCGCGACGCTCGACCACACGCACACGCCCTGTGGCGGCGTTTGAAAACTTCGAGCGTGTGGTCTCTTCGCCCAAATCCGCGTCCGTCATGCCTTGAGAAATCTGAAGGGGTTCGCCTTTGCCGTACTCCATCACGTCGAAACGCTCTTCGCTGACCTCTCCGGGCTCGCCAGGGGCACCGATGACGTCTTCGGCGTCCAACGCACACGATGGACTGAGCGCGGCGATAGGAACGTCTTGAGAGGCGACCGTGCGAACAATCACGTCCATGCACGACGTACCATCGACCGCGACCAACGTCGCTTCGTCCTGCACGCGCTCGTCGTCGAGCGACACATCACTGCTGACGCCGCACAACGGGGAGCATTTGGTGTCTTGAAGCCCTTCAAGGTAACCCGTCAATCGGGCATCCTCGGTGTTGACCTCTGTCTTTTTGATTTCGCGTTTGTTGGGGGTGCCGCATCCCGCGACCAAAACCAGCAGTACTATCGAAGCTCGCATCTCGCCTCCCGCGCATTGCAGGTGCATAGCCCTGCCACGCGCGGATGACAAGGCGCAACGACTAGAGGCCAGAGCCACCTGCTTGGGTTGTTGCTGCGGACGCGCCGCAACAAGTCGACGTATCTTAGATGTAACGCTGGCCGAGAGGTTGCCGGACGCCTTGCTCAAAAGCTTTTCTTTGATCTCGCGTCGCTTGTGGTCGTTGTTCCAGATGTTGAGGTCCTGCTCGTCGTGGACGCGCTCGTAGACGGTAAACAGAATGGTGCCGGTGCGGACATCAAACAACGTCGCCTCCAGCACGCCTGCGACCTCGACGGTCTGCGCAGGTGCCGCAAAGATCCCGACAATGGTGGGATAGGTCCATGCCCACGCATTGAGCCGCGAGTCGTCCACAAAGCGGTGACGGTAGAGCAACAGGTACTTCGAGCGGTAGCGCGCGGCGAGCTCACGAAGGCCAGCCACGCTGCCGTCAGCAGGCCAATCCGTCGACACTTCGGTGGTGACCTCAAAGAAACCGGTCTTCTCCATCGCGTCGCTCAGCGCATGCGGCACGGTCGCGAGCGGCAGCTCTTCGTCCACATCGTACGCGGTGGTCACCGGCACGATCCCCACGCGCGTGTCGTCCTCGAGGAACACCGGAGCATCCAGAATCTCGCGCAGACCGGTCTCGGTGAGGTTTCCGGTGCGATCTTGCTGAAAGTGATTTGTGTCCAGAATCTGCGGAGCTTGTTCGGCGATGGCCATGGGCGCCATTTCAGCCTGCATCGGTGCAGCGGCGCAGCCCGTGGCGATCGACAAAGCGGCAACACATCCAATCATCCAACGATTCATCTTGTCCTCCAGAAAGGGTTTCCAAGATGAACGGGCGGGCTTGCATCGAGATCTAATTTTCGTCGAAGAAGATTCGAACGCGGACACTTCCGCGGATATGACTTCGCAGCGTCTCCGGTACGGTGATGGCGCCATCAGCCTCCATTGTTCCCACAAAATCCACGAAGTTTGGTGCCTCAACGTCCACTGTTGGTCGCGCTAGGTCCAGCATCTCGCGGGGGACGGCGTGCGGGCGCGTGGTAGCGTCCAACGCGGGCATGGGTCGTGTGTTGATGGGACCGGCACCGTCCATCTCGACGGTGCGCAGCAGGTCGAGGGCATCGGGTGCGACATCGAGCTCGTCGTCGATCTCGAATTCGAAGGTGACAGGGTCGTCCGTTTGGCGATCTTCCATCATCACAGCCTAGACGATCAGGGGTTAAGGAACCACCAACGTTTCCAACACTTCGCCTGGAAACCCGCTTGCACCTCCGACACCGTTCGTTCCCGAACAACTTGCCCCGTTGCCGCCATCTCCGCCGTTGCCAATCGTTCCGCCGCCAATATTGAAGTCCTGTGGGGGTGTGAGAGACGCGTCGGCGGCGATGCCAATGACTCGTCCTCCGTTGCCGCCCGCGCCAGAACCACCGATCCCGCCGTCGCCGCCGTTACCACCGCGGCCGCCGATGTGCTTTTCCGCGCCGGTGCCCGCGACGCCGCTGCCTCCGACGCCACCACACCCGCCGACGCCCCCACGGCCGCCGTTGCCGCCCTTTCCGCCGAAAATCTCGGCGGTTCCAAGCAGGGTCGCGTTCAGCGCCACGATCCCGATCGAATCTCCGCCGCTTTGCCCGCCTTCTCCGCCTTGGCCGCCGCAGGCTCCAGAACCCCCGCCCCCACCGTTGCCGCCGTTTGCACCGCCGGCGCCCACGAGAGAAGTGGCTCCGCCGCCGCCGCCGCCGCCGCCACCACCTTCACCGTGTTCTCCTGGGTCCCCGTCGCCGCGTTGCGTCTGGTTCGACCACATGTCTGCGGCGACAGCCGCGGTCAGCGGAAATTTTGATCCCCCACCACCGTTGTCTCCATCGTTCCCGGACCCGCCGTTCTTGCCGGGCTCTAGCGTCAACGTCGACACACAATCCGATACACCGGCAACCCCTCCGTTTGCGATCGTTGACGTCCCATCGGACGTCGAGCCGCCTGAACCTGCACCTGGCGAGCGACCGCTGCACACGCCGCCAAGACCTCCATCGCCACCAAACAGCTCGCGATTGTCCCAGCAGGTCATCGTGCCGCCTGCGTTCGCGGAAGCGTCCCCGCCGTTGGCTCCAACGCTTCTGGATGCACCGGCCGCACCGTCTCGCCCCTCACCGCGTTCGATGCGGGTCGAAAAAAAGCTCACAGTGGCGTCCGAGATCCACAGCGTGATCGCGTGAGGTGAGGCGTCCGACGTGTTCGGAGCCAAGAGCTCCACGCCCAGAATCGCGGCGGAGGACGGCAAAGTCGCGTCCCCTTTGACCATCAGGGTAGGGCTGACGCCGGCAGCGTGGATGCGCGTGCGATCCGAGGCGTCGATGTCGATGAAGTTTTCGTTGTAGCTTCCAGCGATCTGCCCGACGTTTCCATCGATCTTCCACCCAGGCGGCGCGGTGTAGTCTCCGACCGCGAGTAGGAAAAGAGGTCTTGATGCGTTTGTGCTGACCTCGGCCGCTCGGGCCAGGGTCTTGACGGGCTCGGTGGGCAGAATGCCCGAGTTGCCGTCGTCCCCGCTGGCTTGGGAGACAAAGACTGCCTGCGTCGCTACACCGTCTGCTCCATCAAGATTCTCGTCGATGCCGTTGCCAAGAATGTCATTGCACTGGCTCAGCATGACACATCCTTGTGCATCGATGCATTCGGTCCACCCCATCGCTCGGTCGCACACACACTCGCCTGAGGTGTCACAAACCTGATTTGTGCCACACATGCACACGGGATCCGTGTCGGGCGAAACATCGGCTTGAACGTCCATGCCGATGTCTTCGACGGCCGCATCGACCCCTTGGTCCGCGACCACTCCCATGTCTGTTGCGCCCAAATCCGTCGACGCGTCGAGCGCGGCTGCGTCCTCGCCCGCATCGATGACAGACGTGGCCGTGGGCGCAGCCTCGATGCACCCGGTCAGTAACGCTAGCAATGCCAATACGAGATGTGTCTTCATGAATCGCCCAATGATGTGATGTCTGCGCTTCGCCTGAGCATGATGTGCAAATCTGCATCAAAAGACAAAAGCCCGTCCCTTGTGCCCTACATCCTCAGCTTCCCGTCTTACCGCACTTTGGCCCGTTGTCGACTTATCCGGTGTGCCCCGTCGCAAACGTTGTGATAAATCGTCGGAGTTACCAAGCCAAAGGATGATCGATGAGTGAATTCGGACGCAAACGACAATCGGACATTTACGTTAAAGGACTCGCCGGCACATACCCCGCGGTCCCCATCGACATGGAAGCCCTCGAAAGGGCCGCCCGTGAGGTGATGAGTCCCGAGGCGTTTGCCTACGTCGCGGGTGGCGCCGGCATCGAGTCCACCGTGCGCGAAAACCGAGAGTCCTTTGAACGTTGGCGCATCGTGCCCAAGATGCTCAAGGATGTGTCCGTCCGCGACACCAGCGTGGAGTTGTTTGGCCGCAAGCTCGACAGCCCCATCATGCTCGCTCCGATCGGCGTCCAAGAGATGGCCCACGACGATGCGGACCTCGCCACAGCCAAGGCGTGTGCGTCCGAAGGCGTGCCCATGATTTTCTCGAATCAGGCCAGCGTCTCGATGGAAGAATGTGCCGCGGTCATGGGCCAATCGCCCCGATGGTTTCAGCTTTATTGGTCGAAGTCGAACGACTTGGTGGCGAGCCTCGTGGAACGGGCCGAGGCGTGCGGCTGCGAAGCGATCTGCGTGACCTTGGACACGACCTTGCTCGGCTGGCGAATCCGTGACCTAGATTTGGCGTATCTGCCCTTCCTGCGCGGCAAAGGCATTGCACAATACACCTCGGACCCGGTGTTCCAGAAACTGCTCGACATCAAGCCGGAGGGCGGCGAGCTCGACGAAAAACGCACGGTGAATCTGAACACGTTGAAGGTGTTTGCGCAGCTGATGACCAACTACCCGGACGATTTGCTGACCAACGTGCGCTCGGGCAAGCCACTTGCGGCGGTGCGTCAGTTCATCGGCATCTACACGCGCCCCAGCCTGACCTGGGAAGATCTGCCGTTCTTGCGTGAGCACACCAAGCTGCCGATTCTGTTGAAGGGCGTTCAGCACCCCGACGACGCACAACGCGCCAAGGACGAAGGCATTGATGGGCTGATCGTATCCAATCACGGCGGACGACAGGTGGATGGCGCCATTGGGTCGCTCGACGCGTTGAAAGCGATCGTTGAAAAGGTCGGCCCCGATTATCCCATCGTGTTTGACAGCGGGATTCGTAGCGGCGCGGACATCTACAAAGCACTCGCGCTCGGCGCGCGTGCAGCGTGCATCGGCCGACCGTACATCTGGGGCCTTGCGCTCGCGGGCGAAGAAGGTGTGCGTGAGGTCCTGCAAAACTTCCGAGCCGACTTCGACTTGACGATGGGGCTTGCGGGCGCACGTTCGGTGGCCGAGATAACTCCCGACACGTTGGTGCGCCAAGGATGAACGAAGAGCGTCCGGTTTTGGAGCTGGATGTCGACATCGTCGACGACCTCAAGGCGGTGTGTGACGTCAAGCCTGCGGACGTGCTCGAACGGGCGCATCGTGGATTGCGCGAGTGCGCCATGCTGCGCGCACGCCGTGTGTCCGAGTATCCGCTCAAAAACCAAGGCCTGTCCGCGCTGTTTCGACGCCCGACGGCGACCCCGGTGCTGCCCCTGATGCGCACCAAATTTGGGGGACTGCCCTACGACGAAGGCAGCAATTGGGGCGGTTTTGCTTTTTTGTTCCAGCTCAACTTCGCCGAGACCGACGTCACCCATCTGGGCTTTCCAGCGCAGGGAATCCTCGCGGTCGACACCTCGCCCATCGACGAGTCCTTTCGCGTTCGATGGTTTGCCGATCCCAAGAAATCCAAGACCGTGCCTTGCTCTCCGGACTCGGTGGGCCGTTACGAGTGTGCGGTCGATGTCGTCCCCGCGTGGAGCTTGCCGAGCACGGATGCGGAGTTCTTGGCCTTGTTTGAAGGCTTCCCGCAAGATGCTCTGGATGTGTTGATCGACTGGTTACCGGTCGAACAACTGGGCTGGACCGAGGGCACCCACCAGCTGGGCGGCTGGCGCGCAGCCGGGCTGTTTGAACACTACGGTTTTGAACCGCCGCCGGGTTTGCCCACAGACATCTCGGCCTGGACGATGTTGCTGCGGTTGGACTTTGACAACGAGGCGGACTTTGGCTGGGGCTCGAACGTCATCTACGTGATCGCCCCCACCACAGACTTCGAACGTGGGGATCTCAGCCGCAGCGTTGTCGTGGGCGCGAACTTCTAATCGTCTTTGTATTTACGATGGTGTTTTAGGGTCTGCCGATAGCCCTTCTGGAAGGACTTGGTGCGGCGCTTGTCGGCGATCTGCGCGGCGACATCGGTCTTTCTCGCCTGAAACGCGAGCTCGTGTTTGAGCTTGCGCCACGCATCGACCCGCGCAACGTCTAAGGTTCCGTCGGCGACGGCACCTTGAACCGCACATCCCGGTTCAGCGGCGTGTTCGCAATCGGCGAAGCGGCAGTGCAACGCAAGCTCCTCCAAGTCGGGAAAAGCATCCTCGATGTCGTCTTCGTCCCCCCAAAGCTGGAGCTCACGCATGCCCGGCGTGTCCAACAACATGCCGGCCCCGGGCAGCTCGAACAATTGGCGATGGGTGGTCGTGTGACGCCCTTCGTCGTCGTCGAGGCGGATCTCGGACACGCGTTGCTCGGCCGTCCCAAGCAAGTTGTTGATGATCGTGGACTTCCCCACGCCTGAGCTTCCCACGAACGCTACAGTCTGTTCAGGGCGCAGCCACTTGGCGAGGTGCGCGCGAACGCTCTCAGCGTCGAGCGCGGTCATGCCGATGACCTCGACGCCGGGCGCGGCCGCCCTGGCCTCGTTGAGATAGGCTTCGGGGTCGTCGGCAAGATCAGCCTTGTTCAACACCACGACGGCGGTTGCACCCGAGCGTTGCACCGCGGCGATGTACCGTTCAATCCGGCGTGCCTTGAACTCTTGGTTCATCGAGCTGACCACAAACACCGTGTCGAGGTTCGCCCCGATCACCTGGGCCTTGGTGCGTTTGCCCGCCGCTTGGCGGACAAGCTCGGTGCGGCGCTCAAGGATTTCGCGGATGACCCACACGCCGTCATCACTTGGGGTCAGCACCACAAAGTCCCCCACGGCGGGGCTAAGTTCCGCGCGATTCTTGCCCGGCACGATGGCGCGTTGAACGCCATGTTCGGCCCACACCTCAAATTGGATGCCGTAGTCTGCAGACACACGTCCGACAAACGAACCGTCGTCGCGGTGGACATCGCCGCGAAATCCTAACTCACGCAACCGGCTCACGCGGACCTCACGAAATCACGCTAAGTCGGGGGTCTTGTGGCCCCTCGACCGACTCAACCATCACGCCGTGGGCCATGAGGTAGTCCACGCCGTTTTCGCCCGCGTAACCGCCGCCGACCACGATGACCTTGGCGATCCCCGCATGATGGATCAGTTTTGCGCACATCATGCACGGTTCGCCGGTGACCAGAATCCAGGCGTTTTTTGTGGCGACACCAGAGGCTGCGCAGTTGCAGATCACGTTCATTTCAGCGTGATGACATCCGATCTCCATGCGCGTCCCGGACTCGACATGCAACGTGTCACGCAGGCACTCATCACCGCCACAAAGTTCCCCGCCGCCGCGTGGTCCGCCGTTGTACCCATCCATCAACACGACGTTGCGCTCGGGGTCCAAGAGCAGGGCTCCAAATTTCCGGCGAGGACAGTTTGAGGCTTTGGCGAGGGCCAAACATTGCTCAATGCGAATGCGTACATGTTTGTCTTTCATCGACGCTCCAAAACGAGTGCTAAAGCTTAGCACCGGGTGGACCGATGTGTCATCGGCCTAGCGGGCGGGCAACGGTCAGTGATAGTGTCTCGCTTGGTTTGACGGGGACACTGGTTACTATGACAAAACTCATTGGTCCATTTACACGCATTCGAACCTTGGGGGCCGGCGGCGGCGCAAAAGTGTTTGCGGCGCTCGACGCGCAAGGGCGCGAAGTTGCCGTAAAGGTGCCGCACACGCAGGTGGCCGGCCAGCCGCTCGATCGCGAAATTGCCGCAGCGGCTCACCTCGACCATCCAAACATCGTGCGCGTTCTGGACTATGGCCACACGCAAGATCGGACGTGGTTGGCCATGGAGTCGAGCGACCACGGCACGCTGCACGAGCATCCTCCATCGAATCTTGAAGACGTGGACATCGTGGTTTCGCGGGTTCTTGAGGCCCTCGCCTACGCGCACGCTCGTCACGTGCTGCACCTCGATCTCAAGCCGTCGAACCTGCTGCTGACCGACCCCGTGACCTTGGACGTCAAGATCGCGGACTTCGGGCAGGCGGTGGCGAGTGACGCACCGCAAAGTTCGCGCACGACCCCCATGGGAACGCCGCAGTACATGGCACCCGAACAGTTTTCGGACGCCACCCATTTGTACGGACCGTGGACGGACATTTACGCACTTGGCTGCATGGTCTTTGAGTGGGTCTACGGCCGGCCGCCATTTGCTCAGGGGGACTACCTGACGATGGGCGTCAGCCATGCGCGTGACGAGCTGCCGGCCGAACCACAACCGTTGTTCGAGGTTCCCCCAGCGGTGGTCGGGTGGATCCGGCGTGCGCTCGGCAAGGCCCATGGGGTCCGGTTCCCGGGAGCGACCGAGGCGTTTGATGCGTGGCGTCGCGCCATCGCAAACGCGACGCCAGAGCCGCGGCGGCCAAAATCGAGCCCGGCGGTCTCTGCGAATCTCGCGTCGCTGCGAGACCCACCATTTGTCGGGCGGTCCGAGCAGCTGCGCGGATTGGCGGACCACTTTGACGACGCGCTGACACGACGTGAAGTGCGGTTGGTGGTCTTGCACGGTGCCGCGGGCGCTGGCAAATCGCGATTGGCGCGGCATTTTGCCGAGCTCGAAGAGGCCGCAGGCCGGGCGCGATGGTACCGAGCAACCTTCATGGATGGTGATCTCGTCGATCCCATCGCGGTGATGTTGTCCAATGCGCTCGGCGTACGTGGACGCTCCGTGGTTGACGCACCTGCCCTGATCGCCGAGCGATTGGGCGGCGGATACGGCGTCGATGCGTTGATGGGGGTGGTGGAACCGACGTTGCTCGGGAGCAACACCCAAGCGCGTCTGACGCCGCAGTTCGCAAACCGCGTCACGTTTGGTGCGCTGCAAGAGGTCGCGGGATCACGCGTCCCGATCATCCTGCTCGACGACGCCAACCGATCGACCAACGCGATGGACTTTTGCGAGGCCGCCATGTCCACACCGGGGCTTTCCGCCCTCATCGTGGTGACGGTGTCCGATCATGAAGCCCACAGCGCGGCTCCCCGCATGCAGCATTGGCGAGAGCGCTTTGACAAGCGCATGCGAGAGGTCAAGGTGGGCAACCTTGCGCCCAACGAAGTCGATGGGCTTTTGAGCCGGTGGGTCGACCTCACGCCAGACCAGCGCGCAAACATCGTCGTGATGTCGCGCGGAAACCCATTGTTGGCCGTGACCGCCGTCAAACACGACGTCGACGGCGTTCAGCCAAGCTTGGCCACTGCGTGGGGCCGGGCGTTGGCCGGCGTCGATGCCGAATTGCCCGAGTTTGGGCGCGCCGCCTTGGAGGTCGCTGCAGCGATTGGCGTTCGCGTCGACGAAGGCCTTTGGGCCGATGTGATGTCGCGCATGGGCTATCCGCCCAACACGAACACGCTGAGCGCACTCGAACGACTCCGCGTGGTTGCACGGCGGGGCAAAGATCTGGTCTTTGACCATTACACGCTGCGTGAGCGGGTGCTCGAGGAGGCGTCGCCGCAGTGGCTGCAAGAGATTCACGCGCAAACCGCACGTTCTCTAGCTGAGCGCGGCGCCGACCCATCCTTGATCGCGAACCACTTGGAACGCTCTGGCGATCCCGAAGGCCCCATCGCTCCGCGCCTCGCAGCAGCTTACGCCGCGGCCGCGTTTGAAAGCCCCCACGTCGCGCAATTCGTGTTGAATCAGGCGATCGATGCGCTGACCGCATTGCAGATTTCCGGATCCGACGCGCGCTGGGGTCTCGCACGTTTGGTGCAGCTGGCGATCGATGCGCAGTCGCTTGGGTTTGACATCTGCCAAACCCGCGCTGCCGAGCTTGCCGCGCTCTCCGAGGCAAACGGCTGGACAGATATCTTGGCGGAAACGCTTGCGATTCAGCTTCGCCTTCTGAGCGCCCTCGGCCGCTACAACGACGCGCTCGCTGCAGGTGAGCGGGCCACCATGTTGATGTCGCCCGAGAAAAACGAGCGTGCCATGGCGCGGCTCACGGGTGAAATCGCCGGCGTGTTGCACGCGAGCGGGCGATCGCATGAAGCGCTCGCACATCTCCATGACGCCTTGAACGTCTACCGAAGCCTTGATGACATCGAGGGGCTCGCCTGCGCGCTGACGCTCGCTGGCGACATCTTGGCGCCCGAGAAACCCACCCGCGCGCGCGAGTGTTACGACGAAGCGCTGGAGTTCGCGCGGCGCATGGGGTTGCGCGACCTTGAGGCGCACATCACCGACGGCATCGCCAAGGTGGACTTCGCGCAAGGCAAGGTCACCGATGCGCTGCTTGGCTTCGACCGGGCGGAGATTACCTACGGTTCGATCGGCGCGACGGCCGTGTGGGTCACCCGCTACAACCGAGCCTACGTGCGGCTTCGGGCCGGACAGCTCGACGGGGTGCTTGGGGATTTGGACGACTGCGCCGAAGCGTTCGCCGAGATTGGTCTTCATCGTTATTCCATGCTCGCCACAGCGGCTTTGTTGGAGTGCGCTGCCTTGGCGGACGACCAGTTTGTGATCATGTCTCAGCTTCGCGTGCTTGAAGCCGAGCTCGACCCCGACGACCGCCTGCCTGCCATCGAAACCCCGTTGAGAAACGCCTACGAGATCCTGTCGGTCAACCACGCAGGGTTGGCCCGCACCGTCCGCGAATTGCTCGCCCACATACGCGTGCCCTTGCAGTAGCGAGCGGTCGCATTTGACGTGGCGAGTGAAAACCCGCACCTTTGTAAGTATTCACTTACTCGTTCGCTGGAGCGACGATGCAACGATCACCGGGCATCTGGGACATCGCGCGTATGCTGTTGTGTGCGCTCGCGATTTCATCGTGCGGAGACGACAGCCCTTCGTCACAAAACGCCAACAATAACAACACGGTATCCGATGCGGGCTCGGATGCGACCCAAGAGTGCAGCACGGACTGCAACGACGGGGACGCGTGCACAACAGACAGCTGCGTAAGCGGTACGTGTGCGCACACCTACGACGCGGCCGCGTGCTGCACCGACGACCAATGCGAGATCGACGGCGCTTGCGTCGACAACGGTGCAGCCAACCCGGAGAACAGCTGCGAGGTTTGTTTGGTGGTCACATCCGCGAGCGAGTGGACCTCGAAAGCCGACGCCGGTGCTTGCGACGACGGCGATCCATGCACGATGGGTGACACGTGTGTCGCAGGGGAGTGCGTGGGCAGCGCGTTTGAGTGTGACGACGGCAACGCGTGCACCGACGACGCCTGCGACGGCGCTGGCGGATGCGCGTTTACGAACAACACGGCGTCCTGCAACGACGGCAACGCGTGCACGAGCGGCGACACGTGCCTCGACGGCGAGTGCGTCCCGGGGCCGGGACTGCCTTGCGACGACAACAACTCGTGTACCACAGACAGTTGCGATCCAGCGACCGGCTGCGTCTTTGCTCCAGAAGACGGCATCGCTTGCGACCTCGGATTGATGTGCACCACGGCGAGTATCTGCCAGGCCGGTCAATGCATGGCCGAGCAGAGCCTCGACTGCGACGACAACAACATCTGCACCATCGACTTCTGCGAAGAAGCCTCGGGGTGTGGACACGAGGACATCTCGGATCGCTGCGCGGACACGAACCCCTGCACCGATGAAGCATGCGACGCGACCCAGGGCTGCATCTACCCGTTCAACACCAACCCATGCGACGACAACAACGCGTGTACGGTCGTCGATACCTGCACCCAAGGAGCCTGCCTTGGGGCGCCGGTCAACCCCGACGACGGCAACCCGTGCACCGACGACACGTGCGACCCGGCGGTGGGCATTATCAACGCCAACAACACCCTGCCCTGCGATGACAACAACGCCTGTACCGTCGGCGACACGTGCGCAGCCGGTGGCTGTGTGCCAGGAACGCAACCGCTGAACTGCGACGACAACAACGTGTGTACCGCCGACGCGTGTGATCCAGCGACGGGCTGCACACACACCGATACGTCCTCGATGTGCGACGACAACAACGCATGTACCGCGAACTTCTGCGACCCCATCACGGGTTGCGGTTTCACGGTAGTTCAATCATTTAGCTGCCGACCGACGTTGACCGTCACCTACCCACCACGTGGCGCGACGATCAAGGTCCGGCTGCGGGGACCATCAACGTCACCGGCACCGTCACGAGCGGAGCCGGCGCCATCACGAGCTTCAAGGTCAACGGCCAAACCGTGGCCGTCAACCCGGTTAACGGCGCGTTCTCGTTGACCGTAAACCCACAAATCGGTGCGAACACCCTTGAGTTCGAGGCCACCGACGAGCTTGGCACGGACGAGCTACGCGTGCAGGCCTACCATTACTCGTCGGCCTACACGAATCCGACGCCGGCTGGGGCAGGCAACGTCAACCCAGGGCTTGGGATTTACCTCGGTCAAACGTCGATCGACGACAAGATGGCGCCCCCACCGACGGACCTCGCCGCGATCTTCAAGGGCGTTCTCGATGGGTTCGATCTCGGCTCGTTCTTTGACGCCAACACGGTCTTGGCCAGTCAGGCCGGGTTCGACATCTACCTGCGAAGCCTCGGATTTGCGGGGTCGACCGTGGCGCTTGATGCCATCGACGGCGGGTTGAGGGTCCGAGCATCGCTGAACAACATCAGCGGAACCTTGCGTTTTGACTGCACGACCTTTGGATGTCAGCTGCTCGGTGGCGACAGCAACGGCGGATTGACCATCTCGTCCATCGTCATCACCGCGGATCTGTTGTTGTCTGTGACGCCGCAGAACACGCTTCAGGTCAGCGTCGTGAATGCCACGACGCAGATTAATAACTTGGACATTTTCTCGAACAACGGCTGGACGAACTTCTTGCTCAGCATCATCGAGCCCATCATTCGAGGCGGCCTCGTTTCCGACCTCGAAACGGAGCTCAACAACCAGCTCTCCAACGTGCTTGGGCCGCTGCTCGCCGACGGGTTGGGGGCGCTGGCGTTCAATCAGGTCTTTAGTTTGCCACGCCTTGACGGCAACCCGCCGCCCATCGACATCGCGCTCGAGAGCGACTTCAGCAGCACAGATTTCCAAGACGCAACGCCGGGACCTCAGGGCGGTGCGTTTGGGCTGCGGGCCTGGGCAACAGCGGCCTCGCGAGGCACCCCCAACGCGAACCCATTCAACGCGAACCTGGGTGTGCCGATGCGTGTGGGTTGCGGGGCTGCCGGCCAATCCATGGTGATACCAAAGGCCGCTCCTCTCGAAATCGTGTTCGCCGACGACACCATCAACCAAATCCTTCGTGCGGCTTGGTGGGGTGGATTGTTGCAGTTCCCCGTCGACCCGTCGCTGCTCGCAAGCGTCGACCTCGCGCAGTATGGCGTGTCCGACCTGGTGCTGGACGTCAGCGGCTACTTGCCGCCCGTGGCCAGCGACTGTGTCAATGGGCAGCTTCGTTTGTACGTCGGAGACATGCGCATCGACGCGAGCCTGAAGTTGTTTGGTCAGCCCATCGACGCGATCGTCTACGTCGCGTTCGACGCGCCGATTAGCCTCGCCGCGAACCCGACGACTGGCGACATCGAGATCATCATTCAGGCCATCGAAAACGTGAAGCTCGAGGTCAACGTGACCAACGAGCCCGCACTCGGGGCCGAGCCTGCGTTGGCGTCGTTGCTTGAGAGTCAGTTGGTCCCTGCGCTTGGCGGGTTGCTCGGCAACGGCACCCCGTTGGCGTCGTTCCCGCTGCCCGAGATCGACCTATCGGCGTCGCTTGGCCAACCTGCCGGAACGTCGTTGATCAAGATCGTACCCCTGACCACGCCTGGACTGCCAAGCTCGCGGCAGAGCGGAAACACCGTCATCTTCGGGAGGCTTCA
Source organism: bacterium (assembly GCA_041390025.1). GTDB lineage: Bacteria > Myxococcota_A > Bradymonadia > Bradymonadales > Bradymonadaceae > JBFFMO01. The sequence goes on along the minus strand of JAWKQR010000025.1, from coordinate 39,517 downwards.
ATGAAGCGCCTTGTCTTAGTATTGGCCATCGCTTTTGGCGGCGCGTGCAGCGACGATTCGACGCCCTCAAAACCTAACACGTCAAACCAGACGAACAACACGGCAGACGCCGGTTCGGACGCGCAGGCGCCCGACGCTTCGTTCGAGGGCGTGCGCAACTGTGAGGTCGACGCCGACTGCGACGATGGACTCGCCTGCACGACCGACACGTGCATTGACCAACCGGGTCAGGGCAAGATTTGCGCGTGGGCCATCGCAGCGGACACGTGCCTGATCGATGGCGTGTGCCGCGCGTCCGGCGACGCGGACCCGAGCGGTTGCGGCACGTGCGACCCGGCGACGCCTTCGACGTGGAGTGGTGTCGCGGATGGAACGCCGTGCGACGACAGCGACGTGTGCACGTTTAACACGGCGTGCAGCGCCGGGGCCTGTGTGGGAACCGACGTCGACTGCAGCGATGGAAACGAATGCACGACCGATTCGTGCGACCCCATTCAGGGATGCTCAAGCGTGGCGGTCGATGACGGCACCGCGTGTGATGACGCGAGCGCGTGCACTACTTCCGACCTGTGCGTGGCGGGCGAGTGTACGGGCCAAGCGCTGTCGTGCGATGACGGCAACGAATGCACCGATGACGTCTGCGACGACGTCACCGGCTGCGCCAACACAAACAACACCGCCAGCTGTGACGACGGCGACCCGTGCACGACGGGCGACACGTGTGGCGACGGCGTTTGCAATTCGGGCGGTCCCGAAAGCTGCGACGACCAAAACCCGTGCACCATCGACGTATGCCACGCGGTCGCGGGCTGCCAGCACCTGCCAACCAACAACCCGTGCTGCTCAGGCCAGGTCAGCATCTGCGACGACGGTGACCCGTGCACGACGGACATCTGCGACCCCACCACGGCAGACTGCAGCTACACGCTGAACACGGCATCGTGCAATGACGGCAACGCCTGCACCGAAAACGACACCTGCAACGCGGGCACGTGCTCGGGCTCGCCGCGCTCGTGTGACGATGGAAACTCATGCACCGTCGACACGTGCAACATCAACCAGGGCTGCTTCCACGCCCCGCAAAACTCTGGTTCGTGCGACGACGGCTTGGCGTGCAGCACTGGCGACACATGCAATGCCGGTGTCTGTGTGGCCGACACGAGCCAGTGCCTGTGCACACCGACGTTTACCGATGCCGCCAAGGTCAATGCGTTGGCGCTTGGCAACGGCACCGCCGTTGGCGAAGCGTTGGACGTGGACGGGGACGGCGACCGTGACAACGCGCTGTCGCCGCTTGGGACCTTCGTCAACCAACCACTGACCGATGCCTTGGTGGGCGGCAGTCTGGTGCTTGTGTTCGAGTACATCGGCTTCCAGCCGGGTCCGTTCACGCTCGCGCTGCTGACCGGCGGGCTCGACCCAGCGAATTCGACCTGCGACCTGCAGGCTGCCACATGCAACTACTTGGCGTCACGCGGTGCCCTCGATCCCGTGAGCTGCGCCCCCGTCGTGACCATTCCGGCAACCCGCACGGGCAACTTCGTGGCGGGTGGAGGACCCACGACGTCCGTGCCGGTCTCGATCCCGCTTGACGCCAGCAACGTGCTCAACGTCACGGTCTACAAAGCACGCATTGAACAAACCGTGACGGTTGGCGCCAACGGCGTGACCGCGTTTACGGGGATTTTGGCAGGCGCGGTCACCGAGACCGACCTCAACGCGGCCATCAACGCGCTCGACCCGGCTTCGCTGCCGCTGCCGCCCGCGCAGCTCATCAGTTTGCTTGGCACCCTCGCACCAAACGACATCGACACCGACAACAACGGGACATTGGACGCCAAGTCGATTGCTCTCAAGCTGGGCGGCATCGACGGAAATCTGACTGGGGTTCTTCCCTGAAGCTTCGCCCCAGTCGCTCGGTGTCGGGTTTGTTGAGCTGGTCGGTTTGTGGAATGGGTCGGCAATCTCTGATTGCCGAATGGACGAAGTCCACAACGGTCCGTGGGGTGTTCGGTCAGTGGTCGGTTTGTGGAATGGGTCGGCAATCTCTGATTGCCGAATGGACGAAGTCCACAACGGTCCGTGGGGTGTTCGGTCAGTGGTCGGTTTGCGGAATGGGTCGGCAATCTCTGATTGCCGAATGGACGAAGTCCACAACGGTCCGTGGGCCGCTTGGTGCGGCTCGTTCGGCTGCGCCGAATCCGGCAACCGGAGGTTGCCGGCCCAAAAGGTCCAAGCCGATCCCTAGCTCAGTGAAGTCCACTAGGACAGCCGAATGGACGAAGTCCACAACGGTCGGTGGGTCGCTTAGTGTGTCTCGTTCGGCTGCGCCGACTCCGGCAACCGGAGGTTGCCGGCCCAAAAGGTCCAAGCCGACCCCTAGCTCAGTGAAGTCCACCGGCAACCGGAGGTTGCCGGCCCAAGAGGTCCAAGCCGATCCCTAGCTCAGTGAAGTCCACCGGCAACCGGCGCCTGCCGGCCCAAATCCAAATCAGCCTCGCGGATGTCCCAAGGCAACCCACTGCGAATGCGCCAACGTCCGAGCTTTAGACTCGCATTCGGGTTTGCCGGCGGCCTTCGCGAGGTCGGCGGCGGCGTCTGCCCCGGCCGCGACAAGCAGGCTCGTCGCGCCCGACTGAGCGATACCCTCGTGCGCCTTTTGAATCAGATCGTTGAACCCATCCCAATCGCCGCGCCGCGCCGCGCAGATGCCCAGCGCGGTCTGGACCGACGGCAGCTCGAATCGCAGGCCAGTGGTCTCGAACATGTCCACCGCGCCCTTCAACGTCTCTTCAGCGCGCTCGAGGTCGCCGTCACACGCCTCGATGAACGCCTCGTGCATTTCGACCACGGTCTTCGGGATGCCCTCGACGTCGAACACTTCACGTGCCTGCTGAAAACAGGCGCGGGCGGCCTGCCAATGTTGGGCGAGAATCTCGAGCAACCCCTGCAACAGCAAGGCTCGCCACTGCGCGTTGGTCGAACCAAGCGATGCGGCGTCGGTGCCGGCTTGTTTGAGCAGCTCGCGGGCCTCGTCGTAGCGCCCGTGGCCAAGCATCGAACATCCAAGCTCGCTGCGGGCCTTGACGAGGTCACGGTCGCGGTTGAGCCGCTCGTAAATCTCGACGGCGCGTGCGCACGCCTCGATGGCCCCGCCGACGTCGTTGGCGCGACGCCGCGTAATCCCGAGCGACACCAACAACCGCGCGAGCTCCTCGGGCTGGTCGTCCTCAAGCGCCCCCAGCGCCTTTTCGTAGTCGACAAGCGCTTCGGTAGGTTTGCCCAGATGCGACAACACGTTCGCCCGCTGCGTGAGCGCCCGTCCGAGCTCGGTCTTCCAACCGCTGGCCTCGGCCGCCTGCGCCACCTCCGCGGCGATCGACATCACCTCGTTGACGTTGCCGGCGATAAGCTCCACGTCGCCGCGAATCAGCTTGCCTTGAAGCCGCGCACGTCCGGTTTCGCCGTGAACTTTGTCGATCGCGCCGTCCAGCAATTCCAGAAGTTCCCTCGCTTCCGCGACGGATTCCTCGACGGCCAAGTCAGCCGCGATGAGCAAGGGATTGATGGCTTCTTCGAACGCGTGGGCCCCAAGCAGATGACGCGCACGGCGTGCTGCGATGCCCACCGCGTGGTCATCGTAGCGTTCCGCGAGCATCTGGGCGCAACGGCGGTGATGCTGTTGGGCGCGACCGCCGTCCTGCGCCCGACGCTCTAGGCTCTCGCGAAACAGGCTTGTCGAGAAGTACCAACCGTCCTCGGTGCGCTCGACGTAACCGCCAAACGCCAGCGCGCGCATGACCTCGTCGAACAGCTGCTCGTCAAACCCAAGCGCGACAATCTCGGCGTCGGTGACTTCGTTGCCGAGCAGCGCCGCGACTTCGACGATCTCGGGCGCTGTGGGGGTTTGGTAGACAAAACCTTCCATGATGCGCTCAAAGTCGTGGGCGAGCAGCACGTGGACGTCATCGGGCACCGCGGCAGCGTCCGAGGACAACACAAGCCCATCCTCCGAGGGCACCAGCGCCGAGCTCGCAACCCAAGAGCGCACGAGCTGCGTGGCGAACAACGGGTTTCCACCGGTGCGCTCAGCTACGGTGCGGGCGAGCGTGGGCGACAAACCCAACATCTGTCGTACCAGGCGACCTGCTCATCCTCGTTGAGCGAATTGACAGTCAGCATCCGGCCCATCTCACCGAGCTCCACGACACGTCGCACAGAAGGTGTTTCGACCACGTCGTCCTTGAGCGTCAGGACCATCACGACAGGCAACGCCTTGTGCACCGACATCAGATGGTGCGCAAGCTCGACGGCGTCACGACCCCACTGCGCGTCGTCGATCCACAACACGACGGGTCGTTCCTGACAGAAGACTTCGAGCAGTTCGGTAAAGATGCGATAGCTCCGACGGCTCCATGAAGAACGCCGATGTGTTCACCTCACCGTAGCCTGCGGTCACGATGTGGAACAACGACTCGGCCAGCGCACGCGGGGGATTGGGCATGCGGTCTTCGAGCCACTTCTGGACAAACTGAGATGCATCCGCGGCCTTGAGCCCCTTGCAGCGCAGGTGCCTTGTGACGGCGGGACCAAGCCCGTCGGTCGCACCGCCGTTCTCGCTGTGCAGCACGCGCAGGACCTGCGCGCCACCCACCTCGTCAGCATGCCGCGAAAACCACTCGGCGAGTCGACTTTTGCCCACACCGGCGGGCCCGCGAAGCACGACGGCCTGCGGCGTGCCGGATTTGTCGGCTTCGAGCAGAGCGCGCCACAACGCATCACGTTCTTTGGGGCGGCCGACCAAGGGCATCGTTCGAAGGCCCACCAGGCCAAGCCCCGAACCCACAAGCGTCATTCGGGATTCATCACGCTCCCGCGCTGCGAGCGGGATAGGCGGCCGGTCGTAGGCGCTCTTCCACCCGGCGTCGACCACAGGCGGCTCGAAGGTCACCTCGTAGGGCATCACCTTGACCGTCGCGCCGTCGTCTTCTTCCACCTCGGTCTGGTCGTCGTCGCTCATCTCGGGCAACACGTCGCCGAGCTTTCGAAACGCAAAAGCAGCATCGGCCGCGCGGCGGTACCGGTCCATCGGCTGTTTCATCAACAGCCGCCTCAACCAGCCTTCAAGCCCAGGCGGCACCGGCAGCACCGGCTTAAACGGCGGCGGCGGGTCGTTCAAATGGGCGATCATCACCACATACGGGCTGCCACCTTTGAACGGGGACGGCCCGTTGTCAGCTCCCAGATCACACGCCAGCGAGTACAGGTCGGTGGGCGGTCCTTGCACGGACCAGGCGTTCGCGACCTGCTCTGGGGCCATGTACTTCGGCGTGCCAGTTACGGTGTGGTCAGACGGGTCGCCGCCCGTCAATTCAAGCTCCTCGATGGGAAGCGCGATCCCGAAGTCGACGAGGTTTGGGGGCGACACGTCCGTCTGCGGTACGCTCGACGATGATGTTTTGTGGCTTGATGTCGCGGTGAACCACACCAAGCGAGTGCGAGTGCGCGAGCGCCTCGAGCACACCCAACGTGAAGTCGCGAATCTCCTCCCACGTCAGTGCACCGCGCAGCTCCGTGAGCTCGGCACCGCGGATGAATTCCATCGCAATCCACGGGGAATTGGGAACCACGTCGAGCGTCTTGGACGCGTCGCCTTCGAGCCGACCCGCATCGACCACCATCGCGATGCTCGGGTGGTTCAGACGCGCCATCGCCTGAACCTCAAGGTCAAAGGTGTGCTCCATGTCCGGCTGCATGTCGCCGAGCACCTTCAGCGCAACGTCCACATCGTCCGATGTGTGGTGCGCCAGATAGACCGCGCCCATGCCGCCGCGACCGATTTCTTTGCCAACTTCAAATGCGCCAATCTTCATGGGCAATACCTCAGCACACGCACTGCGAGGCGTCAAAACGAAAGGGGTGTTCGACGTGCGCTCGTGGCGCGCGAAGATTCGCCGTTTCAGATGCGCCCAGCCGCGATATACTCTCGCGGTCCTTCAAGGGAGACTCCAGTGAAAGCCAAACTCACCGCGGCAATCGTTGCATTGGTCACAACGGGTTGTGTCGACTACGTGTCGGGGACCAAACCCACCAACACGCCCGTTCCCGAACCCACCGAGGTCAGCGTGCCCATTCAGGCGGCTCAGGGCGGTGTGGTGCGTGTCCAAGGCGGAACGCTGACGATTCCCGCGGATGCGCTGCCCCAGGACACGGTCATCACGCTCAGCGTGCGGGACCCCGAAAACACGCCCGCCAACGACGTCGTCAAGGGAAAGATTTACGAGTTTGGCCCGGCAGGTTTGCAATTCGCGAAACCGGCAAAGCTCGAGATTGACGTCGCGCCCGGCGTTTTCACAACGCCCGGAGCGATTTCGAAATACGCGCCCAACCTTGGACTGTGGGACGAATTCGGCCCAACGGGATCTGAATTCGCGCCCAATTTGGGCCTTTGGGACCAGACCGGCGACTCCGGCACGCCAAACTACGCCCCCAACTTGGGGCTATGGGACGCCGGCGACCCCAACAAAATGGCGACCGGCGTGACGGGCTTTTCGTCATTTGCGACCACGCGACCCGGCCACGGTGTGTACTCCTGCGGCATCGAGTCGGCCGGCACGCTGTGCTGCTGGGGATTGCGCGAAAACGAGGCCACCTCGGTTGCCCTGCCCACAACTTCCGACTTTGTCGACGTGGCGCCGGGCGCATGGAGCGACTGCGGCCTCAAATTTGACGGCACCATCGCATGTTGGGGCGAGAATCCTCCCATTCCGCCCGCCGAGAGCGGTTTCATTCAGGTGGCGACTGGCCGTGGCCATGCCTGTGGTCTGAAAGAGGACGGCTCGATCAAGTGTTTCATGGCGGCGGGCCTGAGCTACGATGTGCCAAGCCCAGAGGGCACTGGCATGATCGCGGTCACCTCAGGAGACTTTCATTCGTGTGCCTTGGAGGCATCCGGACAGGTCTTCTGTTGGGGACCCGCCCGAGACAGCGAAGCCGTCGCGCCCATGACCGGGGGCTTCGTCAACGTGGACGCGGGATCGCGCCACACCTGTGCGGTTTCCCGCGACGGCAAGTTGACCTGCTGGGGCTCGGACATCAGCGGCATCAAGCGCGTGCCCAACGCCCCGGATCGCACGTTCGTACAGGTCTCGGTTGGCGTGTTTGCCGCGTGCGCTCTGACCGACGTCGGTGGTGTGATTTGCTGGGGTGCAGACAATGACGTCGTGACCAATACCCCAAGCGGGACAGGCTACACGCAGGTCATCGCGCGACATCGGCACGCCTGCGCTGTAACCCAAAGCGGTGCGGTAGAATGTTGGGGCTCCGACGTTTCGGGCTCCTTGGCACCACCCGCGGGCTGTCAGCTGCCGGTGCCGGCCCCGCCCGAGTGCGAAATCGGTTATGTGCCAAGCGAGAACGGCTGTGTCGACATCGACGAGTGCCTCGAAGCCACCGTCTGTGACCCCAACGCAACGTGCACCAACTCGCCGGGTTCGTTCGCGTGCGAATGCAACACGGGCTTCATGGGCGATGGATTCTCGTGCGCACCGATGCCCACGGAATCGGTGGGCCTGTCCGCAGGAACGCAGCACAACTGCGCCATCCGCTCGGGCGCGATCTGGTGCTGGGGCGACAACAACTACGGCCAGCTTGGTGATGGGACCAACGTCTCGAGCCCGGCGGCCGTGCAAGTGGGAACGGCAACCGACTGGGTCGAGATCGCCAGCGGCTCTGACCACAACTGCGCCATCAATAGTGCGGGTCAGCTGTGGTGTTGGGGTGCAAACTTTGGCGGTGAGCTTGGCAACGGCATGATGGACGCAGGATCATCGGTACCGGTGCGCGAGAGCACAGGGGCCTCCAACTGGTCCAAGGTCACGGCGGGCTTGACCCACACGTGCGCGCTCAATACCGACGGCGAAATCTACTGCTGGGGATCTGGGTTCAGCGGCCAGCTCGGCGACGGGTCCACTCAGTCCCAGACCGCAACACCTACCCGCGAGAGCACCAACGCCACGAACTGGGCAGCCGTCAAGGCGGGCACCGACCACACGTGCGCGCTGGACACCGCGGGGACGTTGTCATGTTGGGGCGCAAACTTTAACGGGCAGTTGGGCGATGGAAACGCCGGCGTAGACTCCGCCGTCCCTGTGGCCGTCCCCGGTGGACCCTGGGATAAGATCGCGCTTGGCGGTGGACACACATGCGCCACCAGCGATGGTGCCCTGTACTGCTGGGGCTCGGACATCGCAGGCCAGATTGGGATCGGCGTTGGCAGCGAGACGCCCGTCAGCGCCCCCACACAGGTCGGCACCGACACCGATTGGTTGACACCTGTTGCCGGCGCGGACATGACGTGCGCCATCAAGACCAGCGGCGCGTTTTGGTGCTGGGGCGCCAACTTCGAAGGGCAGCTTGGCCTAGGCGACACCAATCCCAGAAACGTGCCCACACGCGTTGGCATCGACGGGGATTGGATCGCTGCAGAACTCTCCGCCATTGGAGCACACGGTTGCGGCGTCAAGGGCGCAAACAACGTTGTGTGCTGGGGCGCCAACTTCTTTGGTCAGCTCGGTGTGCCGTCCTCACGCTTGTCCCCATCCGGCGAGATCGACGCCGGTCAGATGTGGTCATCGGTGTCCGCATTCGGCGGTGACGACGTGGGCTTCAATGTGGGCGTTTCGAGCTACGCGTGCGGCATCAAGAGCGGCGCGCCGTGGTGCTGGGGTCAGGCCGCCTACAACTTCGGGCTGACCGACGCGACGTCGCAGGTCCAAGGAACGTTGGGCGACTCCGACTGGACCGTCGTGTCCAGCGGTCCAACGCACAGCTGCGGTCTGCAAAATGGTGCGCCGCGTTGCTGGGGTGACAACACCGACGGCGGGCTCGGAGACTCGTCCGCTACGGCCTCGCCGAGCCCCGTTGTGCCCACCGGAACCGACACCGACACCGATTGGACAGCCGTGTCCACCGGAAGCGGCTTCAGCTGCGGCATCAAATCCGGATCGTTGTGGTGCTGGGGGCGTGGCAACGAGGGACAGCTCGGCACGGGCGAACCGATTTCCTACAATTTCCCCACCGAGTCGGGCACCTTCACGGGCACAATGTGGACGGCCGTGTCGGCTGGACACACCCACGCGTGCGGTATCCACGATGCGGGCCTGTATTGTTGGGGCGACAACGCATTTGGACAGTTGGGCGACGGCTCAACGTTCCCGTCCATCAGTATTCCGCCCATGCCCACCGTGCTGTCGACGAGCTTCACGAGCGTCGCCGCGGGGCGGGAACACACATGCGCCATCGACGACGGCGGCAACCTTTGGTGCACCGGCGACAACACATACGGCGAGCTTGGGGATGGTACGATGAACCCAAGCACAAGCTTCATCACGGTCGCGGCCGCGCAAGGTCCGTGGAGCAAGGTCTCGGTCGGCCGTGACCACACATGTGGCATCTCCATCGGCGTCGTCTATTGCTGGGGCGCAAACCCATTTGGGCAGCTTGGCGACGGAACCACACTCGATTCCGTCACACCCGTTGCCGTGTCCACCCCGTTCAACGATTGGGTCGAAGTTTCGGCCGGTGACGTGTTCACCTGCGGTCGACGTGCCGGTGGAGAGGTCCTGTGTTGGGGCGACAACGGCCAAGGCCAGATGGGCGATGGCTCGCTGCGATTCCTCACGCCGCGCCCCGTTGTGTTGCCGTAAAAGGAAGGCCCATGGGCCGGCAGCTTCCAAGCTGCCGAGTAATGGGCGGTGGGCTTCGCCCATTCGGCAACCTGAGGTTGCCGACCCAATCACATACCTAAACTAATGGGCCGGCAACTTCCGGTTGTAGGGCCATGGGCCGGCAACCCGGGCCAGGACGGGCCGGCAACCTCCGGTTGCCGGATTCGGCGAAGCCGAACAGCAGCGAACCCTCAACCGTCCGTTGGCTCGGGGCCACAGTAACCTAGCGTCTCATCAACGGTGAAGAAGCGGCACGTCTCTCCAGCCGCCGTGCAATCCGCCTGTTCGTCACAGACCGGACGACAGATGTTGTTCGGCCCGCAGTAGCCCTGCGCAAACCCATTCACGACATTGCACAACACCTGCAGCCCGTTGTTGGGGCACGCCTCTCCAAGCGCGAGGCCTTCGACCACACGCATGGGGTCGTTGATGCACAGGTCACCATCCCCAACACCGAAGTCGAAGACACAGGTGCCGGCCGCGCAGCCCGTCTGCCCTGCCCAATCGCACGTCGCGCTGCATGCGGTCACGCGACGAACGGGGTCGACCGTGCACACTTCATTCGCGTCGCAGCCCACGACGGGCAACGGCTCCCCCACAATCCCGCTGCACGCGGGGTCGCCCGGCAGACAATTACTCTCGCCGGATGCGCAGTCGGGATCCCACGCGCCACAGTTGCAATCACACGATACGCCATTGCCGTAATTCACCGGTGGACAGGTCCATTCCGGGGGCGGAAACACACCTTGTTTCGCAAAATCTGCGACCTCGACGCACGCCCCTCCAGGCACCAGCGTCGATTCACGTGTCTCCGGGTTGACGGTCACCTCGGCCAACCTCAAGCCCACGAGCTCGATGTCCAACCGACGCGAAAAAGGGTCGTTGTTGAGCACCATGGTCCCGGCCGTCGCGAAAAATGCGCGTTCTGGGTCGGCCGTCAGCACCACAGCGCAGTGCGCACATGTCCCAAAGTTCGCATCAGCGCCCTGCCCGAGCTCAAATGTCCCTTCATACGCCGCGTCGTTGTAGCGCTCGAACAACATCGAGAGCTCGTTGCCGTTTCCGGCGAGTGTGGGTGTGATTCGCGTTCGATACTCGACCGAGACGTCGTCCGAGTACGCCTGGAACGCATCCTCAGTGCGCACCTGAAGACAGTCGGTTGGACCACCATCAGCGTGCGCATCCGCAGCATCAGCCTGCGCGTCCACACCAGCGTCCGAGGCCACCGGCGTCGGGTTCGATTTGTCGTCGCTGCAGCTCCAAAGCGGCAGGGCGACACAAAACACTAAGAACTTAAGTTTCTTCAAGAAATCCCCATCATTGGAGTCAAAAATGCGCGACCACTCTAGGGAACCCCCGATCGTGAGTCAAAACGCTTAAACGCAAAATTCGCACGCGAAGGAACCCGACGCAAAACCTGCGCAATGGCTTCCAGACCATTCCACCAACAATCGCGTATTTTCAACACGTTGCACTTTGTGAATCTGTCGGCACGGAGCTTGTAAATGAATTGGCCGACATCAAAAATGGAGGTCCAATGATTCGTACAGTTTCCGGCGATATTCTTCTTTCGAAAGCACAAGCAGTAGCCCACGGCGTGGGGACCGACGACCATTTCAATCATGGTCTGGCGCTCGCACTTCGTGAGCGATGGCCCGCCATGTACAAAGACTATCGCCACTTCATCCATCAGCACTCGCCGAAAGAAGGAACGCTTTGGTTCTGGGGCGGCGCCGAAGGTGAGCGCATCTACAACTTGTTCACGCAGACGGAAGGTCACGGCGGCGGACACCCTGGCCCAGCGACCATCGAGAACGTCAATCACGCGTTGCGCGAGCTGCGAAAGGCCATCGAGAAAGACGAGATCAAATCAATCGCGCTGCCTAAGCTCGCCACAGGCGTTGGCAAGCTGTCGTGGGAAGAGGTAAAGCCATTGATTGAAAATCACTTGGGTGACCTCGACTGCGACGTCATCGTCTACGAGCTCTACCAAGCCGGCGTTGCGGGAGAAAACTAATGTACGAAGAAATCCGCGCAGACCTCGAAGAGCAGCGCCAAAAACTTGAGACCCGTCTGAACAAGATCGCCACGGGGCACCTCGCCAATGGCCCGGTGGACGCTGACTCGCAAGAGCAGGCCACTGAAAACGCCAACGACGAGGTGTACGATGGTCTCGAGGCCAATGCCATCGAGCATTTGGAAGCCATCAAAGCGGCACTTACCCGCATGAATGAAGGCGCCTATGGCGTGTGTGTCGACTGCGACGAGAAGATCCCGGTCGCACGTCTCAAAGCCCTTCCGTTCGCAGTGCGATGCGTCGCCTGCGAATCGGCGCGTGAGTAGTTTGGCGCGTCACCAGGGGATCACCTGACCATCCCAGGCGTAAAACCCGCCGGTGTGGTCAGGTGTTAACTCCCCTATCACCGACAACAAGTAGCCTGCGGACTGCTGCGCGGAAAACAGCTTGTCGGCAGGAACACCTTTCTGAAATGGCTCCGAAAGCCGTGTTGCGACCGTTCCCGGATGCAACGCCACAACCACACATTTGGGGGCCTTGCGCGCCATCTCGATGGCCGCGGTGCGCGTGATCTGGTTCTGCGCCGCCTTCGACGCGCGATAGCCATACCACCCACCCAAGCCATTGTCCGAAATGCTGCCCACACGGGCCGACAGCGTCGCCATGACGCCGTGGCGTTTGTGGCGAAACAGACGATGGAAGTGTTTGTACACTAGCGCCGGGCCAATCGCGTTGATGGCGAAACTGCGCTGCAGAGCCACGGGATCGAGGTCTTCCAGACGTTTCTCAGGCGACTGAGCCTCATCGTGCAAGAAGCCCACAGTGTTGATCAGTAGGTCGAGCCGTCCGTAGCGTTCGGTGACGTGCTGCGACGCCCGCTGGATGGATGTTTCGTCCTCGACATCGAGGAAAACCCACTCGCACCCGGGGGCAGGGCCCGTCGGTCGACGGCTTGCGCAGACGACGACGTCGAAGCGGCCCGACGCCACCAACTGGGTGACCATCGCGGCGCCCACACCGCCCGTGGCGCCAATGACCATGGCTATGGATTCTGATTCAAATGCGTCGAACATACGGCCTCCAAGGGAGGCTTAATGGATGCGAGCCAAGGGGTGGCCGGTGCGTTTACCGTCCAAAGACCTGCACCCAAAGCGTGCCGTAGGGCCCGCCTGTGGTGTACCCGATCCCGATCTTTGTGGCCTGCGGATTCATGAGGTTGCGGCAGTGCCCGTCCGAGTCGACCCAACCCGCGACGACTTGTGCCGGAGACCGCTGCCCTGCGGCAATGTTTTCGCCGATGGGGGTGCCGCTGAATGCCGTGCGCCCGATGCGCACGACAAACGAGCTGCCATCCGAACCGGTGTGGCTGAAGAAGTTGTTGGTCGACATGTCAGCCGCATGCGCCTGAGCCGCGATGTTGAGGTTGTCGTCGAGCGCCAACGGCCCCGTCGGCGCGTACTGCCCATAGACGCCACAATTCTGCCCGGCCGCGCGCGCTGCGTTGGTCTCGGCCAGCACGCCCTGCACTTCGGTCACCTCCATGCACGAACCGCTGATGCAGGCTTGGCCACCGGCACAGGCATTCCCGCAGGTCCCGCAATTGGCGAAACTATTGGACGTATCGACACACACGCCGCCGCACATCTCGCCGACTTGGCACATCGGCTCAGGCTCGGGTTCGGGCTCAGGCTCAGGCGTTGGGTCAGGTCCCATGTTGTTGGTCGGGGTATTGTCGGAGGCCGGCTGGCACACGCCCGAGACACACGCCCCGTCGCAAACCACACCGCATGCCCCACAATGCATTTCGTCGGTGGCTAGGCTCACACACGAATCCGCACACCACGCACCAACGCCCACACATTCTTCGACCGTAAACGGCGTCCCGTCATTGTTCGAGGAGTCAGAACCGTCGGACTCGATGGTCACAAAACCATCGCTGCAAGCGGTCATGAGCAAGGCGAGTAGGATGAGCGTGCGGGCCATTCGTACTCCGTAATCAAGTGGTCACATCAGTGTAGGGAAAAATCCTACGCCTCGCCAGAGTTGTTTTGCGAATGGCGAACTTTGGACCGCTGGTCTGTGTTTGGACCGTCAGCGTCCAAGCTGCCGATTGCGATAGGGATTCCGATGCAACTTCAATGTGTTTTGGAACGCGTTTGCGGTTTTTGCATCCAACGGCCGACTAAACGAGGACCGAGATGAAACATCTTAAACTAAATGACGGCGCACTCTTTCCAGCCTTTGGGCTCGGGACGTGGAAGTCCAAACCCGGCGAGGTCTACGACGCGGTTCGAGCGGCACTGGAAGTGGGGTACACGCACCTAGATTGTGCAGCGATTTACGGCAACGAGCATGAGGTCGGGCGAGGGATCGAGGACGCGATCAAGGCGGGCGACATTACGCGCGACAAGCTTTGGGTCACCTCGAAACTTTGGAACGACGCACACCTCGCGGCGGACGTGCGCCCCGCACTTGAAAAAACCCTGAAAGAGCTGCGGCTCGATTATCTGGACCTGTACCTCATCCATTGGCCCGTGGCGTTTACCAAGGGCACGTCATTTCCACGCGACCGCTCCGGCTTTTTGACGCTCGACGAGGCACCACTCGAGCTGACATGGGAGGCGATGATCGCCGCCAAAGACGGCGGTCTGACCAAGCACATCGGCGTGTCCAACATGGGCCCTCAGCGCATCGAAGCGGTCACAAAAGTGGGCATTGCGCCGGCGGTCAATCAAGTTGAGTGTCATCCGCACTTGCAACAGCGTGAGCTGCTCGCCTACTGCAACGCCCACAACATTGCTTTTACGGCCTATTCGCCGCTTGGTTCGCCCGACCGGCAAACGCGCAAGGACGACGAGCCGGCGTTGTTGGACCATCCGGTGATCGCCGCGGTCGCAGCAGAGGTCGACGCATCGCCCGGACAAGTCCTGATCGCTTGGGCGCTTGAGCGCGGAACCGCGGTGATCCCCAAGTCGACGAATCGAGCCCGAATTCAGCAGAATCTGGACGCCACAAAGGTGACATTGTCCGCTGAGCAAATGGCGAAGATCGACGCCATGGACAAGGGTTACCGATACATCGACGGAACGTTTTTCGCCGGCCCACACTCACCTTATACCGCCGAAGGCATCTGGGTTTAGTGGGAGGGTCCAGTGCTGGGCTACGCCTGTGTGGCTCGGCAATTTCCAAATGCCGATTGGGCGAAGCCCGCCTAGCCCGTCACCAGGTCACGTACTGCGCGTCGCCACTGCCATTGATGTCGAACTGACCGTAGATCGACTCAAACAACGCGCCCACTTGCCCGCCGACGGGCAACAACTGCACCGTGTCCGCCCACGCCCCACGCGGCACAAACCCACCGGTGCCGTGTTGGCAGGCGAACAAAGTACAGCCATCGGCCATGGTGTCGCCGGTCGTGCAAAAGCCCGTGGTCGCCCCCAAGACCGGCCCCAAACACAGCGCGGTCTCGAAACTGCCGGCTGTTTCGTCCGACGTCGTCCATTGGCCGTTTTCGAAGCGCAACAAGCGCAACCCTAGGCTTGCGGAGCCGCCTTGTCGGTCCGCCACCGCGACCCAAATGCGGTTTGCGTCGCCCGCCACAGCCGTCACACCATCGACCGCGTCGGGGCGATTAGGCGGCGTGACGCGCCCCACCCCGGCCACGTCCGGCAACGTCGCGACGGCATCAAACGCCCCCGTCCCAAGGTTGAGCCGGAACACCTCGGCCCCCTGCCCTACCGCGGCCACCGCAAGCGCGTCCGCGCCATCGACACCCAACGTCATCAGGCGGTCACCCGGCACCACAAAGGGGCCCGACAGCGTCTGAGTTTCCAAATCGAGCACAAACACACCGTCGTCGTTGACCACAAAGCATCGCCCGCCCGCGACAACCGTGGTCTGGACGTCCAACGCCACAGGAGCGTCTGACGTCCAGATGGAGCCGTCCCACACAAAGCTGGCAATCTGTTTCGCGACGTCGTCAAACACCACGACAACAAGCCCGCGTGCCGTCGACCCCGCGCCCACAATCTGGCCTGTCGTGCTGCCCGTGAGCGCCACGTCGGGAAGCGCGACAAACGACGACGCCCCGTCGTCCAGACGGTAAAGCCCCGCAGTCACGGGCTGGGTCACGTTGTAGTCGTTGATGACGATCACGCCGTTGCCGCTGAGCTGCCGCACGTAAGACGCACGACGCACCACCGCGAACAACGCGCCGTCGTGCGCCACCAAGCGCGGCAGGTCCTCCTGCAACGAGAACTGATCGTCGGGCAACGCCACCGAAACTTGCGTGGTCAGATTGCGTATCTCGACCACGGGCGCGCTCGGGATCACCACACCGTTGGGTGAGGCGTATTGTCCCGCACGCAACACAACGAACCGCTCGCCAAGCGCATCGGCGATCGCTTGATTGTGACGTGGCACACCAATCTGGTCGACGGCGAGGCCCGTCAACGTCGTCTTGTCGAACGACACCAGCTCGACCGTCTGCGTCAGCCCGGCGACCACAAGCTCATGTGGGCCGGGGGCAAGTCCTGCTGGCCATTCAAACGTAAAGTTTCCGCCAGATTGCTGAATCAGCGGTGCGGGCTGGCCGTCGATCGTGGCGGTTGGGGTCAACCCCAGGTCGCCCAAAATCGCCACCGTGCACCCCTGCCCCCGACTGCTGCGACACGACGTTGCGATCCATGGCGTGGCATCCGTGGGCACCGGCACGTCGATGCGAAACGACGTCTGACCCGGACCCGATTCGGGATCGACCACATACGGCAACACGTGCGACGGCACCCCGTCGTCGCGCACGATCCACAGCACACCACGTTTGGGTTGTTGTGGCGCGGTCGTGCTCTCAAAACAGATGTTCGACGGGCTCCAGCTCGTCGTCGCCACCGTCACGCCCGTCAGATACAACGTCCCGGCCGAACCAAAGTCCTGACCGCTCAGGCACACCGTCTGCCCCGCCAAAACTGCGTAGCCATCGAGGTCTTTCCAAGGGAACGACGTGGTGCTCCAGATCGGCGGCGAAAAACACGGTGCGCCAGCGACGCAGGCAGCGCTTGGGCGCACAATCGTCGTGTCCACCGCAGCGGTCTCAGCGGGGTCAGCAAGCGCAACTTGGTAGTCGCTCATCGCCGACGCGGCACGGCGCACGGCGACCTCACTCGAGGGCTCGAACACCCACACATCGCCGTCAAGCACGTACACCCGGGTGCGTCCATTGTCCTGACGAATGGCGATGTCTGCCGGGTGCATCAAGTGGCTCGCGACCAAGACCCAGTCGACGTCTCCCGCCCGCTTTCGAAGCACCTGTCCACGTGGACCATCCACGACGTAGACATAACCGTCGCCGTCCATCGACATCGCGGTCGCTTCACCGGGATAGACCAAACAATCTGCGGCCTCGACCGGCTCCACACCGCACGGATTCTGCTCAGGAAGCTCACCGTCGAGCAACGAGACCACGCCAATCCCGGTGACCCAGCGCACATTGGCCACATCCCCAACTGCCGTCGGGCCGATGTCCGATTTGGTCAACGCCGAGCCAAACGGCGTCGACACCGCCACCCCGGGGATGGGTCTGCGACCCGCCGGAGTCCAGGTGGCCGCGCGCCGGGGCCACGTGCCCAACGTCGTCCCAAACAACATCTGGTCCCCAATCGTGCTGACCGCAGAAACCCAGCCAAACGGCTGAGGCCCGAAACCATCGCGCGGCGCGACCGTAAAAACGGTGTCTCCAAACGGAAGCCCAAGCCCAGGCGCGATATCGATCAGATGCAGGTCTGGCGTGTCCGTGCGCTCCCCAAACGCATTCAGCAGCACCTTAAGTCCGTCGTTGGTGGTCACACCCGAAAGCGTCGCCGTGTCTCCCCACATGTCTTGGATGTTCCACAGCACGTTGTTTGGTGGAACGCCCCCGATGAAGTCGCGCCAACTCGCGATGTAGGCGTGCCCGTCATCCTGCAACGCGAAGCGATCGAACATGTCCGACCAGCGGCCACGGCGTGCATGAAGGTACAATTTCCCCGGCTCAAAGGTCGTCGGGGTACCCGTGTGCAGTTCGGCCGTCGTGCCCTCGGCAATGCGACACACCAGATTCTGCGCGTATTTAGCGGAAGGCGTCGTGCGCAACACCAGCGCGCCCTGTGACAGCCCACCGGCATCGATCAGTTGCAAGTCCGTCAAACCGCCCGAGGCGAACGCCACTTTCTGCAACTGCCTCTCGCCCCCCACAGCACCGGCGATACGAAACGTCGAGTACGTCTGGGGGTCAGACGTCTGCGAGTCGAGGTACTTGACCCACAAGTCGCCCCCCGCCCACCACATGTCGACCACACCGACGATGGGTTGCTCGTTGGGCAGCAGCTGGAACTGCCATGCGGCACCGTCCCACCACATAATGCGACGATCGACCGCCACTGCGTATGCGCCCGAGGACGACACCGCGCCCGGCAATGGACCGCCAAAACAGCCGTCGGGAAGGTAATTGGTGCATTCGCCGGTCCCGGTCTCACAGACCTTCTTGTAAGCCTCAAGCGCAGGGCCACTTGGGCAGATCGGACGAGCGTCCTCGACGTCAGCCGCATAGTGCACTTTGGGGACGCCGTCGTCCGGTCGATAGGGGTTGTAGGGATAGAACACCGCCCGCCCGTCGTTCTTGAGCGTGGAAGCCAAGAACTGCGCGGTCGCCCCGCCGTCGGTGGTCAGGTACCAGTTCTGCAAATACTGAAACACCACCCGGCCGTCGCTGAGGTTCCACAACGTGCAATCAACGCCCTGATAGTTCAGCGTTTCCGCGACGTTTACGCCAACGGCATACGACTCGCCGCCATCCTCGGTCAGCGCAATGATGTTCGGAACGCGGGCCAAAACTTCGTTGTATGTGCCCAAAATCCAAGAAGAGTCACTGACCGCATAAAACTGTTGCCACGGAAATGGACGCCGCGCGCGGTCAGGCTCCATCAGCCCAAACGGCGCTGGGTCGTAAAACCGTTGCCAGGTCTGGCCGTTGTCCTCGGAGTGGTACACACCGCGATTGTTGGTCGCCCAAAGCCCCTGCGCGTTGGCGTGCAGTTTCTCGACGTCAAACCCGTTTTCACACGCGACATTCAGCGTCACATCGTCGTAGGACACCGCCGGTGTGGAAGACTCCGAATCACCGCCACAGGCTGCCAAGAACGCCGCAAACACAAGCCATCGACGCATCGCCTTACCTCAGTTGTTGAGCATGCGCCGGAGTGTATCGCGTTCGATTGTGTGAATAAAGATTCTGTCTAGTACAGACGCCAAGTGCGTTCCCCGTCGGGAACCCAAGATAAACGCGATCAACAACAACCGCCGACCGCGCCGGTCGACGTTGCGGTATCATAGGGAAGCGACGTTCCGCAGCCCTCGAAAATCCCGAAATGCCGGTCGAAATTCCCGATGAATTCGAAGTGCGATTTAAAGCGTGTGTCGTGCAACATCCGCCACGTGTTTCCACACACTGGAAACACTTTTCCAGTCTGAATCGTGTGATGTTTATCGAGCACAAATTCGGCCGCGCATTCGGGGATGGTGCCCTTGTAGATCACGGCCTGTCCGTAGTCTTCACACGCGGGCTCAAGCCCGTCGAGCTTGAACAAGCGGTACGTCGCCGAGAAGAACCCGATGTTCCCGGTCTTCGCTTTTAATTCGGGGTCGGTGACTTCAAGCGGACGATCTTCGACCAAACGTGGGTCGTCAAAACCAGCCTTTTTCGCCAAGTTTTGGAAGTCGTTCCAGTACAACGCCCCACCCAAACATTCCCCGTACAAAACCGGGTCATTTTTGACGTCGGTGGGCACACGCCGGTCGGCATAAACATCCGAGAAATACAGCTCACCACCGGGCTTCAACAAACGGTACGCGCCCTTGAGCACGGCTTCTTTGTCGTCGGACAAATTGATGACACAATTCGAGACAATCACGTCAAACGAGCCCGGCACCAAATCGAGCGCGTCGAGCTTTTCGATGTAGCCCTTCATGAATGCGACATTGGCGTACCCGAATTTGTCCGCATGGTACGCCAACGTATCAGTCGCTACCTTGAGCTGTTCGTCGGTCATGTCGACGCCGACCACACTCCCGGTTGGGCCCACCAACTGCGCCAGCGCATAAACGTCTCGCCCAGAACCGCTGCCCAAATCCAGGACCCGCGCGCCCTCCATCAAGTTTGGCGCGACCAAACCACAACCGTAATATTTGGCGACGACGTCGTCGTGCAGATTCGCCAACAAAGGCTTGAGCCATTCGGGCACGGCCGACGCATCGCAACACGCGGTGGTCTTGAGGTCCTGTGTGCTCTGCAGGGTCTTGCCGTAATAGTCTTTGACGATGTCTTGAATCATGGGTGGTCTCGCATCAAGAGGCGGACGCAATGTACCAATGATGGGACTCGGTCGGCAATCTCCCGATTGCCGAATGGGCGACGCCCACTATCGATCCGCCTCAAGATCGCCAAATGATGGTGTTGGGTCGGGACTGGGTCGGCAATCTCCCGATTGCCGAATGGGCGAAGCCCACAAAAGACGTCACTTCGGCAGCATGGAAACTGCCGGTCCACATCACAACCGCAATCGTGTTGGGTCGGCAATCTCCCGATTGCCGAATGGGCGAAGCCCACAAAAGGCGTCACGGCACCACAGAAATTCGATCACGAAGATACGTACGTGTGGCGGGGTGTCCCACGATGACCGCGATCTCGTGGTCCCCGGTGGCCGGCAGATTTTCCCCCTCGAAACTCACCAAGACCGGATGGTCGGACATTCGCAGTCGCTCGCCTGCAGGGCAACGCCACAATCCGAACTCGAAGGTCATCCAAGAATGGAGTTGGGAGTGTCTTCAGAATCAATAGGCTATTGGCGATCGACAGCGTTTCCCTGGAGAACCTTCGCATAGGCCGCTTCCTTGGCTGAAAGGTGGTTCTCAACGGCGTTCGTTTTCAGCCCGTTTGATTCATAGAACCATTGCTGAAACATGAGAGGTAAACAAAACAAATTAGCGAGGCAAAATTTTTTCTACAGGTTGTCGAGGTACGGGTTCTCAACGAAAGGCGGGACAAAACCCCTGTCATCCTCTAACTCCGGCAGGCTTCGACGGAACTTCATTTGTATCAACTGACCGTCGGAATTGGTGAACGGAATGTAACCGTACCACCATTCATTTTCCGACTTCGCCAAGTAGGAAGAACGCAGCGCCCAAAGGTCTGCAATCACCTCCGGATCATCGATTCTGTGGCCCGTGCCGTAATCCGAAGCGAACAATTCGGTCTGACTTGCGGTGATGGGCTCAAAACCGTCGGGCAATTCGTTGGTGGGGATGTTTGCGAAAGGACCTCGATCCTCGTCCTTAATGAGTTCTGCGAGATACCAAAGTGACGGCGGCTGACCAAGCTCCTCCCCTTCCGAAAGGAGTTCGTGAAGAAAGGACCTCGCAACTACAAGCGGCTTGAACACTTCATATTCGGTGCACTCATCAATGCACTTCGCAGCGTACCCCGACCTAGAGCTGATAGCAAACCGCCGTCATTGTGGTCGGTTTGACCGTAGCCGGTGTTTGACCAGGTTTCCCATTCCATCTCTTGTAGCGCAGTGTGCAGTCTTTCTGGAGTAACAGTCCCGGCCATTCGTGATGACCACTTTCCATGTTTCTGCGCCGTGTCAAACGCCCAGAAATGACATGTATCGTCCACAAAGAACGATTGGGCACCCTGATCGTAAAGAACCTGGTCTCCCGCGTAGATTCGATCTATTCGAGGCCTCGACAAGAAACCAATAACAAGGTCACCCGATGGTTTGGAATTCGGGCTGCAGAGCGGAGCCGGCAAACTACCGTCACCCAGATTCGCATCGTCGCCACCAGCATCATTAGAGGTAACACCAGTCGCTCCGTCACCAGAGCTGCAGGCTGCCATAGAACACAACGCCCCATTAAGTATAAAACGTAATACAGCAATCACTTAACCACCTTTATTTCGTAAACTATCGACGCGTCTCGACAATAGACGTAACACATGCACTGTTCAAATTTCGTTACCGCCCACGTCAGCGAAGCTGAACCGCCATCTATGCATGCCGGCATCCGAACATTTACATAGCATCCGCTGCTGGATTGAAGAGGACCCTGACCACTGCTCGCGGACCACGAAGTAGAAGGTGGAAAAACAGTGGACCAACGATGGAAGTGAGGCTCATGGCAGACGCCAAGACGCGCCAGGCGCAATTTGGTTGTCGGCGCTGGCTGTCAACGCACTCGCACAGCACTCTGGACTGTACCGAAGAAATTGGACGGCAGAATCATAATTCAAGCCGCCTGACTTTGGGTCAAGACAGCAAGTTCTTCAAAACCTTGGGTGACACTTAGCCGAGCGTCGAATGACGTCGTTCAGCGTTGTACCACCTTACGAATTCGAGCATCGCGACGTGGGCTTGTTCCCGCGTCGAAAAGTCCTCTTCGTTAAACGCTTCTTTTTTGAGGGTGGCGAAGAAACTCTCAGCCACGGCGTTGTCCCAGCAGTCGCCCTTGCGACTCATACTCAAATGGCCGCCGTGGGCTTGGACCAGGGCAACAAACCCTGCGGCGGTGTATTGCGACCCTCGGTCACTGTGATGAAGCCAGCCGGCCTGGGGTTGACGTCTGACCACGGCCATCTTCAGGGCTTGAAGTGTCAGTGTTTGCGCCATGCGGGAGCTCGACGACCAGCCCACTACCCGACGGGAAAACAGGTCAATGACGATGCACACGTACAACCATCCCTGGCGTGTGGGGACGTACGTAATATCGCTGACCCATGTGCGATTGGGTTGAGGGCTACAAAACTCGCGCTTGAGCACATTTGGCGCGGGTTTGTGACGGTCGCTGGCCTGAGTTGTGACACGGAATCTTCGACGGCCACGACCTCGAAGCTCGAGTTCACGCATCAATCGTGTGATTCGATGACGCCCCACACCGGTGTGCCGAAGTTCGTGCCACACGCGTCGCACACCGTAACGGCCTTTCGAGTTAGCGTGGACACGGTGAATCTCGCGCGCCAACGCATCATCCTTGGATTTGGGCACATCCCAGCCCGCCACACGGGCGTAATACGTCGAGCGATTGACGCGCATCACGCGACAAAGCACATCAAGCCGATGGATAGCCTTCTGCGCGAAGATGAAGCGACTTTTCACTTCGATTCCTTCGCGAAGAAGGCCGCCGCCTTTTTTAGGATTTCGCGCTCCTCCTTAAGGACCGCGTTTTCCTTTCGCAACCGATTGAGCTCACGCAGCATTTCGGTCATCTCAGGAGCCTGGGATTCCCGTGTTTTATTCAGCCAGTTGTGCAGTGTATTGACGTTGACGTCCAGGTCACGGGCCACCTGCGCCACAGACAATCCCTGGACTTCTATGAGTCGCACGGCGTCGGCCTTAAACTCTTCGGTGTAACGGGTGTACGTCTTCGAACTCTTTGACATAGGCAGCCTCCTTGGGCTTCCAGCTTACGCTAGGAGATGGCTGTCCAAAAATTCCGGTACACTCCATGACCAGACGCCATGTCCAAGACACAGGCCGAAATTTTGAAGTCAGAAAGATCCAAACAGTTTACATTTGTAATACCTTTGTTAATGGGGGCACCTCTTTTGATGTGAAGTGAATTAACGTGCACTTTTGCAGCTATGACTGCGTACACATCTTAACAAAGGGGTTGCCCCCTTCTCACCCCATCTCCAGATTGCCGAATGGGCGAAGCCCACCGTCGATCGTGTTTTAGGATGGGTCGCCGAATGATGGGACTGGGTCGGCAATCTCCCGATTGCCGAATGGGCGACGCCCACAAAAGGCGTCACGGCACCACAGAAATCCGATCACGAAGATACGTACGTGTGGCGGGGTGGCCCACGATGACCGCGATCTCGTGGTCCCCGGTGGCCGGCAGATTCCACGTGACGTCCGCCGTCCGATTCACGGCGTTGATCGCGCCAACGGTACAGGTCCCACCGCTAACGTAACACTTGACCTCCGCGTCGGCAGCCGGCTGCTGCCATGACACCGGATAGACCAACGACGTGCCTCCTGTGGCCGTCTGCTGCCGTGTCGTCGACGCGTTGTCGAGTGACGCCGCCCGCAACGTGTTGTCGTCTCCAAACCACACCGTGTTGTTGCCCAAAGCCACCCGCTTGGATTCGCCGTCCACGTCGTAGCGCTCCAACAAAATGGGGTTGGCGACGTCCGACACGTCCAAGGTCAGCAGCCCTGATGGCCCCGCAGCGATCCAAGCCAACGCGCCATTGACCACCACATCTTTGACATCGGTGTCCAACGTACCCACCCCGAGCACAGGATTGGCCGGGTCGGACACATTGAACCGGAACAACGAATTCGCCCCAAACGCGTGCCACAACACATCCCCGGATTTCGAAAGCGTGCCGGTGGGCGACGAAACCGCTCGGAACGCAACCTCCATGGGGTTCATCTCATCGCCAATGTCCAAAACGTGCAGACCGTCTACCCGCGCAATGGCGTACAGATACGAACCGTCGACCAGCAGGTACCTGTAGTCGTCGCCGGTCACAAATGTGCTCACGACGCTTGGCGTATTGGGATTCGAAATGTCGTAAATTAGCACCCCGCCCGTGCGCGCCGTCGCATACAATCGGTCCCCCGCCGACTGAACCTGCTCGTAACTTAAGTTGTCTTGAATGGTCGTCAGCTTCAACGGCGACGTCGGAATCTGGATGTCCACCACCGCAATTCCAGCCGACGAGCTCGCAAACAAATACGGGAAATTCACCGCCAAACCGCCGCTCGCGAATTCCGAAATTGTCGACAGCGTCGTCACGTTGTTCAGGTCACGCACGTCGAGCAACGAAATCTCCGCGGCCGAGACCGCCACGCGGCCTCCGACGAACACAAGATTCTGAATGTCGCCCACCAACGTCTGCGAATACGCAAACTCAGGGGTTCGCAGCTCATCGGAGAGCAAATCGATCCCGGTCACTGAGCGGCTGACCAGCGTCTGCCCCGCTGGCTCGAAACGCACGCTGTCAGAACTCGCCGTGGTCGCGACGGAGCCGATAAAGACAGGTGTGGCGGGATTGGACACGTCGAACTTCAGCACACCATTTGACCCGGCGGCGACATACGCCGTACTGCCCGAGACTGCGATGTCGTCCCCGGCGCCGACGATCTTCAGATTCCCAAGCATCACGGGAGACGCAGGCGTGGTGATGTCGAAAACCGCGACGTCAGCGTAGGTGGTGCACGCGGCGTAAAGCTTGGTACCCACCACCTGCATGGACCGCGTCGTCGCGCTGCAGCGGTCATCGGATGCGTCGGTCAGCGCCGTAAACGCCGGCGAGCCAGAGCGAATGGTCGATGTGTCGAAGAACGTCATCGTGTTGAAGCCGCCCATCCAAACTCCGCCCGGGCCGGCTGCAACATTGGTCCCCTCGGTCACCGGCATCGAGTGCAACACCGTTGGCGCGGTCAACGTCTGCACGTCAAACGCGACGATGCCTTTGACGCCGCTCATCGAGTTGAACAGTATCCCGTAGAGCGTATCGCCGTCCTTGGACATCGACACAATTCGATTGAAGCCGTTTGGCACACTCACCGAACCGATCTCGCTCAATGCTGTTCTGGTAAAATTCAAGACCGACAGCTTGCCGTTGGTCCCGACGAACACCGTGGCCCCGTCGAGCAGGACACTGTCCGCGGAAGTCCCGGCGAGCTCGGCGGACAAAGCTGGGTTGTCTCGGTCCGCGATGTCCCAAATCTGGATCTGGGCTGCGTTGCTCGCGATCGCCAAATGGGTGCCAGATACATCGATCGCGTAATAATTTGTAAACGACTGCAAAAACGTCCCAAACGGATTGGTTGGAATCTGCGCCGGCGTACCGGCCCATGCGCGCGTTGACACACTCACCGTGTCCGAATCCGAGCCTTGCCCGTTGGCCACCGTCAGTTGGAACGTCAGCGTTTCGGTCAGATTCGCCGGCACCTTGAAGTAGGCACGAGCTCGGTCGCCGTTGCCAAAATCAACGGGCGTGCCGGTCAGCTGCGTCCACGTGTAACGAATGCTGTCGCCGTCAGGGTCTGCACTCAGCGAACCATCCAAGTACGCGACCTCACCGCCGTTAACCTCCAGGTCGGCGCCCGCGTCCGCGACCGGCGGCGAGTTCGGCGTGACCACACGTGTTCGATCGGGCGTCGAATCTTGGACGCCGTCGTTGACCACGAGCTCAAAAATGAAGGTCCCACCCGCGACGGCAGGCGTCGTGAACGTCGGCTGAGCCGCCGTTGGATCCGAGAGCGTCACCGTCTCGGGTCCTGAAACTTGCGTCCAACTGTACGTGATGGGCTGGCCCTCTGGGTCGCTACTGCCCGTGCCATCCAGCGTCACCAACTGACCTTTCGCCGCGATTTGATTGGGACCCGCCTCGGCCAAGGGTGCAAGGTTCTCGACGTCGACTTGCACGCGCGCGGTCGCCGTGTCTTCGCCGTCCGAGACTTCCACCTCGAAGACGAGCTCGCCGAACACGGCCGGCGCCGTAAATGTCGGCTTGACCGCGGTCGTATCCGACAAGGTCACCGGCTCGCCGGAAAACTGCGACCAGGAGTAGGTCAGCGGCTCGTCGTCGCCGTCGATGCTCTGCGAGGCGTCCAACGTCACGAGCTGCCCCGGCTGGACCTTCTGATAAATCCCGGCGTCGGGCGTTGGGATGCGGTTGATGACCTCGACCGTCACCGTATCCGTAGCCGATGCGCGCCCATCCGAGACCTCGACCTGAAACGCGTAGATGCCCGACGGGCTAACCGCCGTAAACGACGTCGTCACCTCGTTCGGGGTGTCCAAAACGACCGGCGCACCCTGGGTCTGCGTCCACGTGTACGTCAGCGTGTCACCATCCGGGTCGCTGCTGAACCCAGCCCCAAGGAAGACCACTTCCTTTTTAAACACGCCGGTTTGGTCCATGCCGGCGTTGGCCACCGGCGGGGTGTTTGGCACATCGGCTTCGGCGTCGGCCTGGGCATCCGACCCCACGTCGCCCGCGGCATCGGGCGCAGCATCCTCGCCGGCGTCAGCCCCGCCAAGGTCGGCACTGGCATCAGTGGAGGCATCGCCCCCCGTGTCCGGGGTCACAGATGGATTGTCGTCAGATCCGCACGCGAGGGCGAAGCTAAATAGTAGGACGGCAAAGGGAGTTGAGCGCATGTTGAGTTCCCGTTGATGTTGTTTGATGCGACAAAACTAGCCGATTCTCTTTGGTCTGACCACTTGTTTCCGCTTGTCGCTGAGCCACGCGGGCCTAGTTTGGCTGGTGTTGGTACCCAAGGAAGTTCATGTCACCCCAATTCACGCTCGTCAGTCACGCCATCTGTCCCTTTGTTCAACGCGCCGCGATTGTGATGCTCGAAAAGAACGTCCCGTTTGAGCGCAAAGACATCGACCTGAAAAACAAACCCGGCTGGTTCTTAGACATCTCTCCGCTGGGGAAAACACCCCTTTTGCTCGTTGGCGACTCGCCGATTTTCGAGTCCGCGGTCATCTGCGAGTATCTCGACGAGACCGTCGGCGAACGCATGCATCCTGACGATCCGCTGCGTCGAGCGCGCCATCGCGGGTGGGTCGAATTTGCCTCGAACCTGTTTTCATCGATCGTGGGATTTTACACAGCCCCCGACGACGCGAGCTTGGAAGGCGCCGCGCGCGAATGCCGCGTTCGTTTCGAACAATTAGAGAGAGCCGTGTCCGACGGCCCTATTTCGACGGCGATTTTTCGATGGTCGACGCCGCGTTCGCCCCCATTTTCCGCCTGTTCAACACCTTCGACGAAATCGACGATTTTGGCATGTTGACCGACCTGCCCAAAATAGCCCGCTGGCGTAGTGCGCTGAATGAACGACCCTCGGTGCGACAAGCCGTGCGCCCAGACTACGGCGACCTGTACAAGGCGTTCCTGAAGGCCAAGGACTCTGCCTTGGCCTCACGCATCCGTTGAGACGCCGACCGCCACGCCGGCACGCTTCGTGCCGGATTCGCGCTCAATGCGCTCCGCCCTTGCTTTCCGCACGCAAGCCCCTATATTCCGTTTGCCGTCGAAAGGCGGCTCTTTGAAAATCTGGTGATATTCGTATCTACCAGAAGCTGGGGGCGCCCTGGCTTCGACATGGATACTGCAGGTTCCGTCGCATGTCGTAGGTGTTGTTTACTACGTCTAACTGCCAACAACGTACAGTTGCAAACGATAACGTTGCAATCCGGATGGCTGCTTAATTGTAGCTTGAAGGGCGATGCTTCTTACGAAGCCCGTTACTCTTAAATTTGTCTGTGATTTCTGAGTGACGACAAACAGCAGGCTTGGGGTTTTGAGCTTCGCTCATTCGACAAAACCCGACATTTCGAATGGCACTCCATAAAGTGGCCTGTTCGTGGGCAGCCCAACTGGAGTCTAAGCAACCAAACGCGGACTAAGCATGTAGAAGCGTAACTGAATGGTCTGTGGACGCGGGTTCGATTCCCGCCGCCTCCATTGTTTAGAAGCCCCGAATTGATTTGTTCAATTCGGGGCTTTTTTTCGTGTGGCCACGTCGACAACGCGATACCATTTTGGTCTCGGTGGAGTGGTATCTTGACGATTGAGCGCACAAATTTCGACATTCTGGGAATTCTGAGCGAATTGCGGAAGTTGCCGCATGAAACTGAGTGGGTCGAGTTCAAACAAAACAACCAGAAGCCGGAGGAGATCGGCGAATACATATCGGCATTGTCCAACGCGGCAGCACTTACTGGCAAGGTCCACGCTTGGTTGGTATGGGGGATTGATGACCTCCGTCACTCGGTTGTTGGAACGAGCTTCCGACCTTCAACAACGAAAGTGGGAAATGAAGAGCTGGAGAATTGGCTCCTCAAGTCCCTTTCACCAAAGATCAACTTTCGTTTTTACACACTTGAGATCGACGGAAAATTCGTCGTCTTACTTGAAATCGGAGCCGCGTTCCGCCATCCAGTGCAGTTCAAAAAGACTGAGTACATTAGAATCGGCTCATACAAGAAACTGTTGAAAGACTTTCCCGAGAAGGAACGCGAGCTATGGCGAGTTTTCGATTCGACGCCGTTCGAGCGACAAATCGCTGCCGAAGATGTTTCTGGCTTGGACGTTCTGGATTTGCTCGATTACCCAACGTACTTTGAATTGCTGTCATCACCGCTTCCGGACAGTCGCGACCGTGTTTTGGAGTCGTTGCGAAGCGATGAGATGATCACACGTAGTGATGGGGGAAGATGGAACATCTCAAACTTGGGAGCCGCGCTTTTTGCAAAACGCCTCGGCGATTTTCGCGGAACTTCGAGAAAGATGGTGCGAGTCGTGGTCT
The DNA here is from genome assembly GCA_041390025.1 of bacterium. Taxonomy (GTDB): domain Bacteria; phylum Myxococcota_A; class Bradymonadia; order Bradymonadales; family Bradymonadaceae; genus JBFFMO01. The sequence goes on along the minus strand of JAWKQR010000025.1, from coordinate 10,403 downwards.
ATCGCGGGGTGAGTCGTCTTGACACCATAAGGGAACAAACTGGCGCGAAGGGCTACGCATCTGGGTTCGAAGGGCTTGTTGCATTCATCGCCAACCAACTTCCAAGCAACGAGATCATTGGCGAAGCTTTCCGAAGGGAAGTTCCGATGTTTCCAGAGCGCGCGATTCGTGAGTTAGTGGCGAACGCTATCATCCACCAAGACTTCCATGTAACCGGCACAGGTCCAATGGTCGAGATCTTTGCCAACCGAATTGAGATCACAAATCCTGGCTTGCCGTTGGTAAAAACAGACCGATTCTTGGATAGCCCGCCGCGTTCCCGAAACGAGGCGCTAGCCTCGTTTATGCGTCGGATCGGAGTTTGTGAAGAGCGCGGAAGCGGTATCGACAAAGTAGTTTCGCTTACGGAAGCCTACCAGCTTCCCGCCCCCTTGTTCGAGACGACCGAGTTGCACACCCGGGCCACGCTATTCTCGCATCGTGACTTGAAGAAGATGGACAAGGCCGACCGAGTGCGAGCTTGTTATCTACATGCGTGTCTTCGTTATGTTCAGCATGACCACCTCACAAACACGAGCATTCGAGAGCGTTTTGCGATTGATGAGAAGAACAGTGCTTTGGCTTCTAGGCTCATCAAAGAAGCCTTGGAGAGCGGAGTGATTATTCCGTGGGACGAAAACGCCGGGCGTAAATTCATGAAGTACATCCCATGGTGGGCAAAGTGATTCCGCGTTTGACCTTCATTATCAAATGACCATCAAATAAGAACCAAAAACCTAAGCTACTGACATACAACACCTTTTGTCCACCCATGCGCTCCGTTTGATCGTCTCGATCAAATGTTCATCAAATAGAATTGCGGCCATTGGGGGTTCCTTGACTTGGCTGGCACGTCAGTCGCTCCGCTCGCGGCGACCCCAGCGGCGTATCCATACAGCCGCCAAAAATCGGCACACACCTTCGCACTGTATTCAGGAGACTCACACCCGGTCTTGTCCTTAGGAGCCAAGGAAAGCTGACTCTAGTGTCCTAATCCAAGCGTTGGCGATGCCAATGTTCATCTTTCATGGTATCCCTTGAGTCTATACAAAAAACTTTCGCCGACCGCGGGTCGTCGTTCAGCACGGATAATCGAATGTTTAATAAGTTGATGATGTTAGGTGTAGTTTCTTTGACCGCTTTTGGTTCGGTCGGTTGCGGCAAGGTGTGCGACCAACTCGAAACCAAGATGTGCACCGACCTCGGTGAGGAAGATTGCAAAATCTGGAAGGAAGATTTGGGCGGCCTAGAATCGATTCGAAATGGCAGAAAGGCCGACAACAACTGCGGCAACATCATGATGATGAATTACGACCCGATGCTCGCCAGCTACAAAGACGCAATTGCAAAGATCAAAGAAGCTCGAGCGCCAAAATAAGCCTTTCGTGTCGACGGGACACTCGGACTAGTCGCGGGCCGAACCAGACCCAAGCTTGACATCCGCCCACTTCTGCCTCGGGAGGCTCACCTGTTTGCCAAGCCCCGCATAGCCTGAGCCACCAAGGCGCGCGACCGGGTCCAGAAGCTCCGGGCTGACCCGACCGCCCTCCCAGACCGATTCCGCGATGTGGATGTGAACGACCTCGGCGAGCACGATGTGCATGTCGCCGATGGTGACGGTCTGGTGATGGCGACATTCAAGGTGCGCCGGGGCCTCGGCCACGCGCGGCGGCGCCACAAGCGCGGATGCAACCGCGGTGAGTCCACACCACGCAAACTCGTCTTCGTCCGGCGGAAAGTCCGTGGCGCTCAGATTCACGGCCTCGACCAGCCCCATGGTCGGGATGTTGACGACAAACTCCCCGTTCGCTTCGATGTTCGTCAGCGTGTCCTTGCGGCCCGACGACGAGAACGCCACGATCGGCGGTTTGTAGCCCATGACGTTAAAGAACGAGTGCGGCGCAAGATTGGCCACACCGGTGTCCGAAATCGTCGAAATCCACGCGATGGGTCGTGGGATCACGAGCCCCGTCAGCAGGTGGTACACATCGCCTGCGCCCCACTCCGCAGTGTCCACTTCCAAGGGCGACTCGAGCGTTGTGGGTGGTGTCGAATGAGAGCTCCGCATAACAGCCTCCGTGTGTGAGGTCTTTGGATGCCGCGAAGCTGGATTGGTCGCGTGGTGACGGGCGAACGCTCAAAGAGCAAAGCAAAGGTTACGCGAAGACCAACGTGTAGACACCGCCCACGAACAGTGCGGCAAAACCGCCGAGCTCCGCGACGACAAGAAGAACCATGAATCCATGAACGAGTGAACCCGATAGGCTTCTGGATCCCAGCCGATAGGGTGGGTGCAGTTGGTTGTCAGTGTCGTTCAAACACCCGTGAATGACATAGGTGCAGATGGCCGCCGCAAAGAAGACCTGCGGTGCGATCGCAAAAAGTGCTGTGAGCGTGTCCGGGTAGGGTGAAAGCGCCACAAACTCCAAAACCACGAGGCAAGCAAACGAGTACATCAAGGACGCGCGATGCGCGATGTCCACGTACGCCGGTGCCACTGAGTCCTCAGAACGCGCAATCGCGATGTATTTCCAAACGCCTGTGAGCAAGCCCACCAGAAAAAAAGAACCAGAAAAAAGAATGGTGATTTTTGTCGTGAGGTCCATGGCACCTTCATAGTGGGAAGCGATACAATGCTTGGGTCGGCCGCGACGCCTACAGTTACATCATTTATGGGACCCCTGCGTCGAGTTTGGTACTTGCGGCCGTGTGGTCGTCATGGTGGGTTCAACGGCATTTATCCTCGCTGCCGCAATCGAAGCTAACGAAAACTCACGTCGATACGCGGGCACATGTGCTGTTTTGGGTGACGATGATTGAGTGATGAATGGCTGCGTCGGGCTCGCCCTGTGGGTGCGAAGCGACAACAACCGAGCCATCGCATTTTACGAGAAGGTGGGCTTCGAGCGCGACCCGACCGGGCCTGTCTCGCGTGACGACGGTGTTCCGCATTTGACCATGCGAAAGGCGGTCATCTAGAGCAGCGGTGGGTCGACTGGATCGTCACAATCCGGGGGAGCAAGGTCAAAAGCTTGGTTCCTCCGCGTAAGTTCCTTCATGCGTGTCGCGACCGCTTCGACTTCGCTACGGGGGAAACGCCAATGACCACCAGCGGTTTTATACGCGCCCGGAAAGGCACCACCCTCAAGCCAATTCTTCACGGTGTTTATCGACGACAGGCCCAACAGCTTCGCTGTCTCACCGCTGCTGAGCGACTCTTCGGCGGTACGCTCAATTCGCTTTAGTTTTGCGACAAGTGCAAATGCTCCGGCGGCGCTGAGTGCCTCCGTGACTTCCATAAATGTCTCTTCGTCCAACACATGCACGACCTACCTCCGTTCGCTGGCTTCTTCCGAACGCCTCAGGCAAAAGTAGGCAAAACCGTCAAAACCGTCAACACAATCCGCCAAAACCGTCAAAGTGGTCCAACCTTCCCGCATTTCCGACGCATCCGCTGCGGCCGGTTTGTGCAGGATTCGGGGGACGAAAGTCAGTTCAAGAGGCCCGCCAGACCCGCGGCCAGCACAAAGGCGGTGACCTCGACACCGGCGGCGACCCACGGGATCCAAAGCAGTCGCTTTTCGTCGCGCAATTCGTCGAGCGCACCGGCCTTCAAAAACAGTAGGTTCAGCACGCCCGTCACGCTCAACACCGCAATCGACGTCAACAGCATGCCCATCGCGAACGTCATCACGAAAAGTCCTGGAATCTCGGCGTACTCGGCTTCCCACCAGAACCGGAAGGGCGTCAAAACCGGCGCGAGCTTCCAGTAGATTGCGTAGAGCGTCAGCGGCAGCAAAGCCAGTTGCGTCAGGTAGGCCAACCCAAGATTGGCGAAGGCGGTCGTTCGGATAAGTGTGCTGTTTGGCCGGCAAGGCTCAAGGCGACGGGAACCCTAGTTGAACCGGCGCGTTCGTAGCCGTGACCGCCGACGTTGCACCATCGATGGTCACCGGCAACCAAAACGTTTCCTCGTTCACCATAAGTTGGGGCTGCGTCTGAAATGTCATGACACCATCGACGAACACAGACACGGTGGCGTAGCTGGCGCCAAACCCTTTGTCGGCGTAATAGTACACGGCCACTTGGTAGACCAATGGCCCAATTGGAGCATCGTGCTGCACTTCCTCGGGCCCCGCCCCATCGGTGTCGTCGATCGTCAATTCCGGCACTGAATCGACGGCCCATGTGGCGGTGGGATTTCGCCAAAACACGTCGTACGGGGCCTGGTTCCACCTGCCCATAGGATGCAGATAATGGAGGTCTAGGTCAGTCCCGATGCTGTCGTTCGGGTTAACATCGCTTGGAGTATCCCAAAGCAAGGTGACGCGGAATCGCTTGGCCGGTCCGTCGACCGCCTGCACGGTCAGGCGAGCTGGTGCGCAACTGACGACACCAAGCGAGTCGCGCACGGTCAATTCCACGACGTAATTGCCCGCGGTTTCGGTCAACAACTCGACCTCAGGTGCGGTGTTCGAGCCAGAAAACATGACCGTGTTTCCGACGGGTCGGCTGACAATCGACCATGCGTACGTGGCGATCGTCCCCTGGCGTGCGGTGCTCAATGTCCCCGAGAACCCAACGATGCTTCCGGTGGGAACGACCAACGGCGTTGTTGTGGCCAACGCACCGCCAATGCCCGCGGCGATTCGGGCCGTCGGGCACAAGACATCGGGTTCGACGCCAAAGCCGACAACCGACACGACCAACGGTCCAGCCGAGGTTTGAATGGGCAATTGTGTCGTAAATTCCCCCGCCAACGTCGGCGCGAACACGATCTGAATTTCCCCGACCTCGCCGGGTTGAACCTGCGTGTCCCCCAACAAGCTGAGCGGGGCGAGCGCGGACAAATTGATCGTCAACGGTAGCGTATCTGAACAGTTCTCGACGCGAACGATTTTTGTCGCAGAATCCCCAACAAGGACGTCCTCAAAATCGACGTCCACATCCCTCAAAATCGCACACGGGGTGGCCTCGACCGAACCATCATCCGCCGATGAATCGACCGACGCATCCGCTTGCGCGGCATCCATCTGAGCGACGTCAGCGTCCTCGACCCCCATGTCCGATTCCTGATTCGGCGAGAACTTCTTTTTCGAGGTTTCGCCACACGCACTCAAAAACACCAACAGCACCAACATCCATTTCATTCGCACTCCTACGCGGTTCGTCCCCAAGCGGTTGCCGCATTCATCACATCCGGTCGCAAGCATGACAGATTTGCATACGAACCCAAAATCCAAGGGCGCCTCTTACCATCATGTTTGTGGTTGGCGTCAACAGAGTGGTTGATCAAGGCGGCTGTGCGTCGCCCGCCCGATGCGTGTGGTGTCGCCGTAACTGGGACAATCACCCAAGCATGTCGGCCAAGCGACAGGCCCCCAGAACACAGCGACCTCGGCGGCAGCGGCCATCCAGGGCCCCCAAATCACAAGCGGTTGACCAGACAGACCCCGAACCTTATCGGCGCGCAGGGCCTTCACGCCCAGCAGGTGAATGATTCCGGTCACGCCCAACACGGCGAGCGCAGGCAACAGAACACCGACGACCAGCAGCATAATGAACGTGCCTGAACCGAGCCCGCAGTCGGTTTCCCACCAATACGTGTAGGGCGTTAGGACCGGTGCGAGCTGCCAATACACGCCATACAATGTTAGTGGCAACAGCGCGAGGTGAGTCCAATAGGCCAAGCCAAGATTGGCGAGAGAAGCGTTTCTTACAAAGTTCTGAAATACCATCGTCGATCTCCATCGGTTACCCGCGGAGAACATAACAAGGGACGTGCCGCTCGAAGGTGGCACGCACTGGCGCAATAAAACCTGATATGAATACAGGCCCTCGCGATTTCCCAATCTCAAACTGACATTGATGCCGTTCTGTATCGAGAATTTGCATCCTTGGGCTGAGATTAGATTGAATCAGCAACAAAAGCGTAAGTGAGCGCAAAGCAAATCAATCCGCGCAGCAGCGAAACCCTACGGACTCGACGCGTCGCATGCGCGGCCAGCGCAGGTTCTCGGCCATCGCGCAGCGCAGGCCGACGTCGTTGAATTCGAAGCTGCCGCCTCGGATGCGGCACGCCGAATCGGGTTCGTCGCCATCGCAGGAATTGTCCCACTCGGCGGCGTTGCCGCTCAGGTCGTAGACGGCGGCGTACGCGGCGTCCGGCGAGTGACAGCCTGGCAGGGTGCCGACATCGACAAAGCCCAAGGGCAGACAAGCGCGTCTTTGATATTCGGGGAGAATGTTATTCTCACCATCAACATGTTCGGTTATGTTGCTAACCATTGACATTTAGCAACATAACACAACACAATGTCTCATATGGATACCTCGTCTGAAATGATCATCAAACTGGCACAAGAACGTGGCCTCATTCGGTCACGCGATGTTGTCGAACGTGGACTTCAACCCATGGCGCTAACCAGGCTAGTACGCCAAGGCAACCTGGAGCGCGTTAGTCGAGGTGTCTATGCGCTTCCAAATCGTTCGCCTTCCGAACACGGCACATTTGCGGAAGTAGCCATAAAACATCCAAAATCCGTCGTGTGTCTCCTATCTGCTCTTCAATTCCATAGCCTTACAACCCAGACGCCGTTTGAGGTGTGGATTGCCGTCGGGAATCGGGATCGCGCGCCGACAATGGATTATCCGCCACTTCGGGTTGTCAAATTCGCAGATCATCTTCTGATTGAAGGTGTTGATACCCATGAAATCGATGACGTGAATGTGCAGATCACAAACGTTGCTCGTACGGTCGCGGACTGCTTTAAGTTTCGCAACAAGATCGGCCTTGATGTGGCGCTCGAAGCCCTTCAAGAGTCGTGGCGAGAAAAGCGCGTGACGATTGATGAACTGTGGCATTTTGCAACGCTATGTCGAGTAGCCAATGTGATGCGACCCTATATGGAAAGCCTTCCATGACCGACCCTGCCCTAGCTTCATCGGTGTTGGCGCGACTAAAGAATCACGCAAGGAATGCGTCAACCGATTTCAATCTCACTCTGACACGGTTTGCGCTCGAGAGGATCCTCTATCGAATTGGCGTCTCTGACCACGCTGCAAACTTCCTTTTGAAGGGCGCGATGCTCTTCGATTTGTGGTTCGATTTGCCACATCGTCCAACGCGAGACCTCGACCTTTTAGGATTTGGTTCGTCCGACTTATCTGTGGTTGAGCGCATCTTTAGGGACATCTGCTCGATCGATGGCGAAGATGGAATCGTGTTTAATCCGGAGACAATTCAGGCCCGCGAGATTCGGAAGCCGTCGAGTTACTCTGGGGTACAAATCACGATGGTAGGCATGATCGGCAGAGCACGGTGCCCAATTCAAATTGATATTGGCTTTGGGGATGTCGTAAAGCCTTCGGCGTCACTGGTGCAATATCCAGTGATCTTGGACACATTTCCACCCCCTCGTCTGCGAGCTTACCCAGTTTATACCGTGGTTGCCGAGAAATTTGAGGCCATTTCGTCGTTAGGCATCACCAATAGTCGCATGAAAGATTTTTTCGACTTATGGGTAATCTCGCAGAGAACAGACCTAGATGGCGAGTTACTTCGTCAAGCATTGCTTGCCACGTTTGGTCGTCGCGAAACAGCACTGAAATCGTTGCCGCCTGTCGGTTTGACCAAAGCATTTGCTGACGAAAAGCAACCACAATGGGATGCTTTTTTGAAAAGGAATGACCTTTCCGCGCTAGACCTAGAATCCGTGATTTCTAAAATTTGGGATTTTCTAATGCCAGTGGTGGTTGCAGCGCACGGCGATGAGGTTCTTCATGCCTCATGGACCAAAGGTGGCACGCACTGGCGCAATAAAACCTGATATGAATACAGGCCCTCGCGATTTCCCAATCTCAAACTGACATTGATGCCGTTCTGTATCGAGAATTTGCATCCTTGGGCTGAGATTAGATTGAATCAGCAACAAAAGCGTAAGTGAGCGCAAAGCAAATCAATCCGCGCAGCAGCGAAACCCTACGGACTCGACGCGTCGCATGCGCGGCCAGCGCAGGTTCTCGGCCATCGCGCAGCGCAGGCCGACGTCGTTGAATTCGAAGCTGCCGCCTCGGATGCGGCACGCCGAATCGGGTTCGTCGCCATCGCAGGAATTGTCCCACTCGGCGGCGTTGCCGCTCAGGTCGTAGACGGCGGCGTACGCGGCGTCCGGCGAGTGGCAGCCTGGCAGGGTGCCAACATCGACAAAACCCCAGGTGGTGTAGTCCTCGGCGTCGGCGCCGCGGCACACCTGCGTGTCGAGCTCGTCGCCATAGGTGTATGCGTGGGCACCACCCGACGTACAGGCGGCGTGCCATTCGCTCACAGCGGCGTCCGCGTACGCATTGAAGTCGTAGCCCTGCCCTGTGCCGATGCCGCCGCACAGGCGCTTTCCTGCGGCCGCACAGAACGCATTGGCGTCGCACCAGTCGACGCACACCACCGGTTGATTCTCGCCGCTGTCGCACTCCGGCTCAAAATCCGTATTTGTCGAACACGCGCTCGGTTGCCCGGCGGTCGTGGGAGACGTCGCCAGCCACGCGTCGTATTGGCCGCGTGTGACCTCGGTCGTGTCGATGCAAAAACCCTCGGGCAGGCGAGTCATCTCGGGGCCCATACCATCGGGGCACCCGTCGGCCCCCGGCGAGTGTTCGGTGGGCACGGCGCGAGCGGTTGGTGTCGAGCGGTCAACCGACATAATGCCGAGCGCCAGCGCCGCCACCACGAGGACCGACAGGCCAATTTTGGTCGTATTTTTCATCACCAAAACACCGGCGAAGAGTTGCGGTAAGGGGCATCGTCTGCCATCGGGAAATGCCGGTCGACGATGCTGGTCGCGGGGAAACCCTCGTCGGCATTGCTGTTCTGCTTGTTGCCCTCGGCCAACCCGGCGACATGACGGATGCGGTAGCGATGCCCGCTTCCGTTAATCAGGTTGTTTTGCAGTCGCGTGCAGCCGAGCAAATACATCAACATGTAACCGTCGTTGATGGTGTTTTCGGCGATGAATTGTTTTTGATTCCACGAATTGTGAATTCCAGACCCATAAAACGTGTTTCCAGCGATGTAATTGCCGACCGGATTATCGCGTACCGCGTCGCGAACTCTTGGGTAATTAATCATGCCCCACAGGCCGTTTGAGCTGCGCGTCGTCATGCGCACGACGTTGTTCAGCACGACGGTGTCCGAGTTTTGCCACAAGACGATGGGCCCATCGGATTGTCCGTCTGCATCGGGTGGTGTGTCACACGGCAGCGACGCGTCATAGTTTCCGGCTTCGTCGACCTGGCATTGTGTCATTCGATTTTCTTCGAGCCAGACGTTACGACCGCTCGAGCTGACAAAATCCCCGCCCCAATTGTCGTGGAAATTATTGCGGTAAATCAGGATGTCTTTGTCGGTGCGGCCGGCGCCCTCGATGTCGACACCAAACTGCGGGGACGTGCCCGAAATGTGATGGATGTGGTTGTTTTGAATCACGATGTTGTGACCACCGACGATCGACACACCTTGGCGACGATTGTGGTGAATTTCATTGTTTCGAATCGTCACATGGGTGCTTGGGACCTCGGCATTCGGGTCGTCGGGTTTGGGGGCCGAGCCCACAATCAGCACGCCGTCGCCCGTGAGCTCGTGCAGCTCCATGTCCTCGATCAAGATGCGGTTAGAGCTCGTCCACACGCAGATGCCGTGCCCCTCGTCGTTTGAACCTCCCGAATAATCGTGGTCTGCGCGGTCGCCGCGGATTTCGCCGCCGCGGATGGTGATGTCGTCGTTTCCTTCGGTGCTGATGACGCAGTAGTTGTGGCGGTCGTTGGGTGTCATCTCAAGGATGGTCCCTTGCGACAGCTCCAGCGTCATGTTGCCCGGCAATTCGATCCCGGCCGCGTAAATATCGTTCGTCAGCTCGCCGACCACGTAATGGCCCGACGGGACGACGACCTTGTCGAAGCCGTTGTCCACCGCCCACACGATGGCCTCGTTCATGCGCTGACGCGTTTCAACGGGGTCCCCTTTGTTGTTGTCGATCATCCATCGGTCGAGCTCGAGCGTGTACGCGTTCGTGTGTTCGGGCGGCAGAGTCGCCGTGGGGCGTTCGCCGACCTCCCAGGCACAGGCACCGTCGCCGGGGACTGGCACCACGACTCCCGAATCACCGAGGGTCCCGGCATCGGAGTTCGTGGTCGTGCCAGCGTCGTCTGGCATCGATGAATCGACCGTCGACGAATCGTCAGGATTGCCAGCATCCGTTACGGACGTGTCGCCCGAACAGCCTGCCGCCAACATACACACAAGGAGCACGGCCAGACGCCGCGCAACTCCATTCGCTGCCCGTTCTTTTGTAATCATTTGGACACGCTAC
>JAWKQR010000024.1:0-81505 GCA_041390025.1 bacterium | reverse complement strand
GCCATGGGCGACTAACGACTTATGAAAAACACTTTCTTTGCCGCAGCCTCATACATCTCGACTTTGGCTATCTGCGCTCACGGACGGATTCAAACACGAATTCTTCAAAAAAAAAGAATTTTTGTTGTGTTTCCGTTCGTTAAACCCTGATTCAGCAGTCAATTTTCGTGCATCCAAGAGAAACGATGACCGGTAGATAACACGATCCCAGATCGTGTCGACAAGAAACGATCGGGTGTGCGAAACTTTCGCGAAAGCATAGATGGGCGCAAAAATGACCAAGTCAAGTCAGTCACGATTCGTTATTCAAAAACATGAAGCCGTCGATTTCCATTACGTGTTACGGCTGGAGGTCGGCGACGGTGTGCGGTCGTGGGCGGTGCCCAAAGGCCCATCGCCCGATCCGCGTGTCAAGCGTCTCGCAATCCCGGTAGATTACGACATGGAGATGGACTTCGAGGGCGTGATTGACCGCTCACAAGGCCCCGACCGCGTCATCGTATGGGACAGCGGTGAATACCGTCCCTTTGACCTCGACGGGGATCCCATTTCGGTGACAGAGTCGCTTGAGGAAGGTCGTCTTGACCTGTGGCTTAGCGGCCAGAAGCTTGAAGGCGGGTTCACGTTGTTGCGTGTGGACGAAGGCCGTGATGAGCGCTGGATGCTGATCAAATCCAATGACGAGAAGGCGACGAGCCGGCGTGACCCTGTCGTGACCGAGCCGCTGTCGGTGATCTCAGGACGAAACGTCGAAGACGTCGACAAGTAGAAAAATTGATGAATGCCATAGCCCTGCCGCGCGGACCTCGACGCGCTGATATTTTTGAGGTCGCGGTCGACACCATCGATGCTGAGGGCTTCGGTTTAGGCCACCTCTCGCTTCTCATTGGTCCACAACAACAACCCCGAGAATACCGTGTGTTGGTGCGCAAAGGTGTGCCCGGCGATGTCGTCAATGCGTTTGTGGAATCGTGCCGGTCCAACCGCATCGAAGCCCGCATTGACGGGTTCGTCACGCCGTCTCCCCAACGTGTTACGCCGCGTTGTCCACACTTCAGCGTCACGGCGGAGCCAGGTGCCGGGTGTGGGGGCTGCACGTTCCAGTCTCTGGATTACGACCAGCAACTGCGCTCAAAACACGCGTTGGTGCAACGCATGCTCAAGGTCGTCAACGTGGACCCTGCCCTTGTACAGGAGGTCCGCGGAATGGATGATCCCTGGTACTACCGCAACAAGATGGAGTTCAGCTTCGCCGACAACGGCGATGACGTCAGCCTCGGCTTGCATCCAACCGGCTACAAATACGACGTGCTGGACCTCGAAGCGTGTTTCCTGCAGGGCGAGTGGGTCGCACCGTTTCTGGGCAAGATTCGGGATTGGGCGCGCGCGAGTGGGCTCAAGGCGTATCGACACAAGGACAACACCGGGTGGTTCCGAACGCTGACGGTCCGCGAGGGCAAACGCACGGGCGAACGGCTGGTGGAGCTCACCACAGCGCCAGGCGGCGACCGCGCGCACGCACTGGACTTTTTGCGTGTGGTCCAAGAGTTCGAGGCCGAGGACGGCACCCCGTTTGCCAGCGTGTATTGGACGCAGCACGTGGCGATTCGTGGCCAGCGCACCCGGATGGAGTCTGAAGTCCTTGCCGGCACAGACTTCTTCCGGGAGCAGATGCAGTTGCCAGGTGGCTCCACGCTCGAGTTCGAAGTGCATCCAAGGGCGTTTTTCCAGCCCAACACACGACAGGCCGAAAAACTTTACGCCTTGGTCGTGGATCGTGCAGGGCTGCAAGGCCAAACGGTGATGGACCTGTACTGCGGGACCGGCACCATCGGGTTGTTCCTGTCGCGTTTTGCAAAACACGTCGTCGGCATCGAGATGCAGCCCGACGCCGTCGAGAACGCGCGTCGCAACGCGACGAGCAACGGCATCGAGAACATCACGTTTTACACCGGAGACGTTGGCAAAGTGCTCGAAGAGCACGCGTTGAAGGCCGATGTTGTCGTGGTGGATCCACCACGCTCGGGCCTGATGCCCCAAGCCCGCGAGATGGTCGAAGCCACCGGAGCCTCGCGTATGGTCTATGTTTCTTGCAACCCCGCCTCGCTCGCGCGGGACCTCGCCGCGTTCCACCGCAGCGGATGGCGCACCCTAAGTGTCGAACCCGTCGACATGTTTCCGCACACCTACCACATCGAGAACGTCGCGCTCTTGGAGCGCTGACCCCCCAAAGTTTTGACACCGTGCCGGTTTGGCCGCATGTGTGGATGGTGGAGTGTCCACGTGTATTGCGTTGGAGTAGGTCTGCCCCAGAAGTTGGAGTAGTTCTACTCCAAAGGGTGTCTGGGGCCCAAAAGCGGAAACCTCAAGTAAGTCTAACAATTAGCCAAGAAACCAACCCGTCGGTCGGACTTGGCGAAAAGTGGATCCGTTCTTGCAGTTTGGCCCCGCGTTGAACCGCGCCAACCATCAATTGGCGTTGAACACCGTGGTTGACGTTCAAGTGTGGTTATGCCAAGTTCGCGCGGCTTTTTTGCCAACCATTTGAGCGCTTGGCTCGCTGCTGTTTGGATGAAAGGACGTTATTTATGTCGAAATGGGACGTGAGCTTGCGTGTCGTTGAAGCTGCCGATCAGGAAGAACTGTACCCGGCCCTTCATGCTGTAACACCCAACATTCCGGTGGCTCGCGCGGTTGCGTCGCTTAGCCCCTACGAAGCTGTGTCGAGCCAACGTGCCATCGAGGCACTCGGTGGCACATCGCCCATCTTCAAGCTGGATTGGAACGAGGCCACGATTCCGCCAAGTCCAAACGTTCAGAAGGTGCTCGCGAACTTCATCGCCCAAGGCGCGAACCTGAACTGGTACCCCGAGCTGGGTAGCCGTTCGCTGTTGCTCGGCCTGAGCGACTACACCGGTGTTCGCCCCGAGAGCTTGATGGTCACCAACGGCAGCGACGATGCCTTGCATCTGATCTGCTCGTCGTTCCTTGACCACGGCGACGAAGTTGTCGTTCCGGTGCCGACCTACAATCACTTTATCGTGTTCGCGCAAGCCAAGGGCGCCACCGTTCGCCAAGTCGTGGGCGAGTCGCCGTTTTCGTCGAACATTTCGGGCATCCGTGCGGCGCTTTCGCAGCGTACGCGCATGCTCTATCTGGTCAGCCCGAACAACCCCACAGGCGTGCTCACGCATCCTGACGAAGTGGCCGCGATTGCGCGCGATTACCCGAATCTATTGATCCTGCTCGACGAAGCGTACTTCGAATTCGCGCAGGTCTCGGGCATCGAGCTCGTCGAGCAGTTCTCGAACGTCATCGTCACGCGCACCTTCTCGAAGGCATTTGGCCTTGCTGGCCTGCGTGTCGGCTACCTGGCCGCACATCCTTCGGTCATCGACGGACTTAGCCGCCTGTACAACCCCAAGAGCGTCAACACGATGGCTCAGATTGGGGCGCTCGCCGCGATCGAAGACCGCGAGTACCTCAACGCCTATCTTGAAGATGTGACCGCGTCCAAAGAGCTGCTGCGCCAGTTCTTCGCAACCCGCCGCAACGTCGAGGCTTGGATCACCCCGGCCAATTTTGTGGTCGTCCGCACGGGCAACATCCAGCAGACGCTCAAGCGCCTCGAGAGCCTTGGTGTGTATGTGCGCGACCGTTCAACCTACCCAGGGTTGGAAGGCTGCTTGCGCATGACCGTGGGCACGGTCGAACAGACCCAACGCTTGCTCGAAAGACTGTCGAAAGTCTTTTAAGAAAGCGCTATCCCGCAAAGAAATCCAGAACCTTTCTTCGTCGTGAAGCACGTCGGGCGCGCCCGTCTGCCCATTGGCGAAGCTGTTTGATCTGTTCTTCGTAGGTTCGGTACAGCGGAACGGTCTCCTTGACCGCGTACTCCAGGTCTTCGAGGCCAACGTCGCGCTGCGCCGCAAACGCCGAATACATGCCACTGACCACGACCTGCTCCAGCTCAGCCCCGCTGAAGTACTCGGTCGCCACGGCGAGTTTGTCGACCGTCTCTTGGTCAAAGAATCGCCCGTGTTTGGTCAGGTGAATGCGCAAGATCTCGGCGCGCTCGGCCACCTCGGGCAGGTCGACAAAGAAAATCTCGTCAAAGCGTCCTTTGCGCAGAAGCTCGGGCGGGAGCGATTCAACCTGGTTGGCCGTTGCGACCAAGAAGACCGGCGACTGTTTCTCCTGCTGCCACGTCAACAGCGAGCCCAGCACGCGTGATGCGCCGCCTTCGCCGGTGTCGCGAAAGCCTTTTTCAATCTCGTCCATCCATAGGATGCAAGGCGCGAGCGCGTCGGCGGTGGAGAGCGCCAGACGCAGTGATTCTTCGCTCTTATTCTTCGAAGACCGCGCCCAGATCGAGCCGCAACAACGGCAGTCCCCAATGGCGGCCGATGACCTTGGCGGTGAGGCTCTTGCCGCACCCCTGAACACCGATCAGCAGCACGCCACGGGGATGCGGCAGGCCAAAGGCACGTGCTTCGGGGCTGAACGCTTTCTGGCGCTCGTTGAGCCACCCTTTGAGCTCGCTCTAGGCCGCCAACATCGCCCATCCCCGCATCAATGGGGAAGAACTCGAGCGCATCGTTGGTGGCCACGAGCTGTTGTTTTTCGGCGATGATGGACTTTTCGAGGTCAAAAGGGCGATTGCGCTGTGACGCTTCGACGTATTGCAGCCGCACGCGATGGTAGGCGCGGTGCGCTTCGCGCGCGGTCAAGCCCATCGCGCCCGTGACCAGCGCAGCGCGGTCGACGTTTGGAAAACTCGTGTTCGGGAAACACCGCGTCGCACTCTTTGGCCAACGACTCCCGGTCGGGCAGCGGTATGCGAATGACGGTGATGTCCTTTGAAGCTCGGTAGTGATGATGGGCTGAGGCCCAACAAAAACGATGGTCTTGTGGAAGGCTGCCGCTTGGGCCTCCATCTCGCGCAGCCTGCGGCGCACCAGCGGGGAATCCAGAAACGGCGCGACGTCTTTGCACACGAACACGCCGGGCAGCGGCGAGGATTCGATGATCGCGAGTGCTTTAGCGAAGTCGCCGTTGGAAGGTTGGCCGTCGAAACTCGTCAATGCGCTCCACTCGCGCAGTGAACGGTTGTCAGCCTCGGCGATTTCGCGCAGCACGGCTACGGCACGCTCCTCTTCGTAGGTCTGCAGGTGGATAAACGCGTAAGGTGCGCGCATGAGCGAGCGCATCTCACGGAGAAATCGAGCATGTGGTGTTGGTTTCAGCTCGCCGCCACGATACCAGCGTTACTTCGACTGCACCATCGACAGCCGCACCCGAAACGACTCGACGCACCCACGGACCTGTTGTTAGAGTGCGCGCCGCGGAGGTTTTATGAGTCAGAATTTGGTTTGGATCGATCTGGAGATGACAGGGTTGGAGACCGACCGTCACGTCATCATTGAAATTGCGACGTTGATCACCGACGGCGACCTCAACATCATCGCCGAGGGGCCCACGATCGCGATTCATGCGACCGACCAAGAGTTGGGCGAAATGGACGCATGGTGCGTCGAGAACCACGGAAAGTCCGGCCTGACCGACCGCGTCAGGGCATCGACCATTGATGTGGCCACCGCTCAGCAGATGACGCTGGATTTTATCAAGCAACATGTGCCACAGCGCAGCGCACCTCTTGCCGGAAACTCGGTGTGGCAGGACCGCCGATTCTTGGAGCGCTACATGCCCGAGATCGACAACTACCTGCACTATCGCATCGTGGACGTGTCCTCGATCAAAGAGCTCATCAAACGATGGTACCCGCCAAGCTACAACCCACCGGCCAAGCGCAACACCCACCGTGCCCTTGACGACATCATCGAGTCGATCGAGGAGCTGCGTTATTACCGTGAAAAGATCTTCGTCAAACCATGACGTTACGCATCGGCTTGGTCGGTTGTGGGCGGGTGGCAGCGAAGCACTTTGAGTCGATCCGCGAGCCTTTTGAGCTTGTCGCGGTGTGCGATACGGATCCTGCGGCGCGCGACCAAGCATCGTCACGCCACGATGTGCCCGGCTACGGATCCCTCGAAGCCATGCTCAACGAGATGGCGCTCGACGTGGTTACGCTCGCCACGCCCACGGGGTTGCACGCCGACCAGACGATCGTGTCGGCCAAACATGGCGTGCATGTCATCACCGAAAAGCCCATGGCCACACGATGGACCGACGCGCAGCGCATGGTGCAAGCGTGTGAGGCCGCCAACCGGCGGTTGTTCACCGTCAAACAACATCGGTTTTCTGCGCCGGTTGCCGCGTTGCGTCGTGTCATCGAGTCCGGGTCCCTTGGGCGCATCTACGACGTGCACCTGAGCGTCTTGTGGACGCGGCCTCAGTCCTATTACGACCTCGCCGAATGGCGCGGAACGTGGGAGATGGACGGCGGCGCGCTGATGAATCAGGCCATCCATTACGTGGACCTCGTGCGATGGATTGTTGGCCCGGTCGAAAGCGTGCACGCGTACACCGCGACTCTGGCACGTCGTATCGAGGTCGAAGACACCGCCGCGATGGCGATGCGGTTTCGATGCGGTGCGCTTGGCACGGTCAACGTCACGATGTTGACCCACCCGGCGAATTTTGAGGCTTCGCTGACCGTGATTGCAGAACACGGCACGGTGCGGTTGGGCGGCGTGGCGTGCAATCGCATCGACCACTGGCAGGTGCAAGACGTGCCGCCGCCCGAGAATCCAGAACCGTCGCAAAATCTGTATGGCGACGGGCATGGACCATTTTACCGCGATGTCGCCACAGCGTTGACCCAGGGCCACCCTGGATTGATCGAAGGCGCCGAGGGAATGAAGTCCCTGGAGTTGATTGTTGCTGCCTACCGTTCCGCACAGGAGGGCCGACGGCTTTCTTTGCCGCTAGACCTGTGACCTTGAATCGACTTGATTCCTCGCGCGTCTTTCATTAGCGTGCGCTCGATTGGAGACCCTGAATTTGCACCGTTTTTTGACCATCCTTGCCACCTTTTTGACCCTGATCGGCTTTTCCGCTCAGGCGTGGGCAGGCTTTTGGGGTCAAGCGGACGGGCAGTGTTCGGTACCGACGATGCCCTCGGGCATGACATGGTTGAGTGCGACGGATGTCTCTTCGGCGACACAGTCAGCCGACGAAAAACCATGTTCGCTTGGCACGGACTCCAACGACCCCTCCTCCGCCGTGTGCTTCGAGGAAGGCGGTCCGATCTCGACCTTGCCTGATTTGCTCGCTGCGATGCAGGCTGAGCGTGCGGTCGCGCATGTGATTGCCTCGGCGAAGCTTAAGACCGACGTGGACGCGGAAACCTTGGCCAGCGTCGAGCCGGTGCAGCCCATCAAGGTCACTCGCCCGTTCCGCCTTCCAACCCAAGAGTGTTCGGCTTTTGACGCCGAATGTGGTCCTCAAGATCCGATCCCCGCGACCATCATGGTTGAACTCTCGCACGCCGTGGGCGTGCAGTTCGGCTCGGACTTTCATCCTCCGACTTACCCCTGGGTTGAACCCTCGGGCGAGCCGACCGCTAATCCCGGTCTCGCGGATTTGCGTCGGTTTGCTGAGGTCGAGATGCCGCCACCCCGGCGCGTCTGAGGCGCGCAAGCGTCCCCCTAACAGTGCGTTGCCAACACCGTTGGCCAAGTAACAAGTCGGTTCGCCGTTGCACGGCGAGTCTCGTAAAGCTATGACGTGCGCGTTAGAGCGCATCTACATTTTTGTTTTCTATAAGGAGTTCTAAATGGCACAGCACGAACAAGGCGCGGGCAGCTCAAATCTGCTCGTGATTTTGGCCGCCGCACTCATCGCGTTTGTCGCGGGTTATGTGATCGGCAACAAGACGGCTACCCCCGGCGGAGCCGGAACCGAAGAAGCAGTGCAAGGCGCTGCAGCTCTGCCCACGGGCGGGGTCAAGGGCGACAGCGACACCATCACCATCGGCAACAGCCCGGTGCTTGGCAGCGCGACCGCTCCCATCACCATTGTTGAGTTCTCGGACTTTGAGTGCCCCTTCTGCTCACGCGGCGCGGACACAATCCACCAGCTCCTCAAGAAGTATCCAAACGATGTTCGTCTGGTCTTCAAGCACAACCCCCTTCCGTTCCACCAGCAGGCTCCAGCCGCTTCCAAGGCAGCCATGGCAGCTGGCGAGCAAGGCAAGTTCTGGGAAATGCACGACATCCTCTTCAAGAACCAGAAGGAGTTCAAGGGCGCCAACATGAAGGAGCTCACCTCGGGCTTCGCGAAGCAGATTGGTCTGGACGTCGCGAAGTTCCAAAAGGACTTCGACAACCCCAAGTATGACCAAGTCATCAAGGACGACATGGAGCTTGGCAGCAAGCTCGGTGTCCGCGGAACGCCTCACTTCTTCATCAACGGTGAGCGCGTCTCGGGTGCGCAGCCGATCGACAAGTTCGAGTCGATCGTCAAGGCACAGCTTGAGGAAGCTAAGAAGATGGTCGCCGCAGGCGTCGCCAAGGATCAGATCTACGGCAAAATGGTCGCAGAAAAGTTCAAGGCCGAGCCACAACAGCAACAGCAGAAGCCTGCTGAGCCTGCAACCGTCGTCGAGATGGTTCCTGTGCGCGCGAACGACCCGATCAAGGGCGCCAAAGACGACTACCTTGTGACGATCGTGGAGTTCTCGGACTTCCAATGCCCCTTCTGCTCACGCGTCAACCCGACCATGGACGAAGTCATGAAGAACTTCGGCGACAAGGTCCGCGTTGTCTTCAAGCAGAACGCACTTCCGTTCCACCAAGCTGCTGGCCCAGCTGCAGAAGCTGCATTGGCTGCGCATGATCAAGGCAAGTTCTGGGAGATGCACAACCTTTTGTTTGAAAACCAGAAGGCATTCCAGGGCGCAGACATGACCGAATTGACCACCGGCTACGCACAGAAGCTTGGCCTGAACGTCAACAAGTTCAAGGCTTACCTCGAAAGCGGTAAGGGCAAGGCGATCATCAAGGAAGACATGGACCTCGCCGCCAAGGTTGGCGCGCGTGGAACCCCGAACTTCTTCGTCAACGGTGTGCAGCTCGTTGGCGCGAAGCCTTACCCAGCCTTCGAATCGGTGATCAAAGAGCAGATCGCTCTCGCCGAAAAGCTTAAGGCAAAGGGCCTCAAGGGCGACGCTCTTTACGCAGCCGCCGTGGCCGAGAACAAGAAGAACGCACCTGCAGCTGCAGCGCCAACCCCACAAGCTCCTCCAGAGGAAGCTAAGGTTGACCCAAGCAAGCTGAAGATCGGTACCGCGTTCACCAAGGGCCCCAAGAATGCCCCAATCACCGTGTTCGAATTCTCGGACTTCCAGTGCCCATACTGCAGCCGCGCAGATGCGACCCTTTCGCAGGTCTTCAAAGACTACGAAGGAAAGATCCAGGTCGTCTTCAAGGCATTCCCTCTTCCCTTCCACCAGGAAGCCGAGCCAGCTCACCGCGCTGCCATCGCAGCCGGCAAGCAGGGCAAGTTCTGGGAAATGCATGACAAGCTTTTTGGTGCTCAGCAGCGCCTCAAAGAAGCCGGCATCTTCGACACGTACGCCAAGGAACTCGGCTTGAACCTCGACAAGTTCAAGAAGGACATGGAGAGCGACGAGGTCAAGAAGCAGGTTCAGGCTGAGATGGAAGAAGGCAAGGCCGTGGGCGTCCGCGGAACCCCAGCATTCTTCATCAACGGAACGCGCTTGGTTGGTGCACAGCCGATCGAGAAGTTCAAAGAAGTCATCGACGCTGAGCTCAAGGCGAAGTAATTCGCTCTGCGAACTCGCTTAGGCGCCCTCCGGGGCGCCTTTTTTTTGCGCTAAATCCAGCGCAAGTCCAGCCATTTAGATGGATTTCTCACTTCTCGCATATTGAGAAAAGTGTGCCATTGGCACATTTCTATATAAACCCTACTTGATTAATAGGGATTAATTTGTAAGATGAGCTCGTTGAATGAATCACAACGTCACGAGGTGAAAAATGTTGCGAAGAACGAAGGGTTGGATGGTTTTGTTGTTGGCCGGGTCGCTTTGGATGACAGCGTGCGGAGACACCGTCACGAATCAGGAGTGCAGCTCGTCGAACCAAGAACTGTGCGACGCGCGTCCGCTGAACACAAAGGTGTTCGTGTCGCCGCTTGAGGCGATCGAGCTGCGCGACCAAGGCGCGCTGGTGCTGGATTCACGTGGACTCGAGAAATATAACGCAGGCCACATCAACGGCGCTGTCGCGACCCTGGGCGGAAAGGAATTCCAGGACGAGCTTGGACTCGTCATCCCTGATGTCATCGCGATCACGGAGACCGCACGAAACTTGGGTGTGAACAACGATCAGAAGATCGTCGTCTACGGCGACAACATCTCGAGCAACACAGGCCGATTGTTCTGGACCCTTGAGTACCTGGGACACGGCGACGTCTACTTCGTCGCAGAAGGGTTTGAGGAGATCTTGGCTGAAACGGGCGAGACCGCGTCGACAGAAGCCGTGACGCCGCCCAAGGGTGATTTCGTTGTGGCTCTGCGCGAAGACATCTTTGCGTCGGCCGAAGAAGTCCGGCAGGCCGCCACGGGCGAAAAACCCGCGATCCTGATCGACACTCGCCGAGAAGCCGAGTGGACAGGCGATGAAGACCGCGGTGACCCACGTCAGGGCGCGATTCCAAACGCCAAATGGTACTATTGGGAAAACGTCTACGATGCCGAAACCGGCAAGCTTCGCCCCAAAGAAGAGCTGCGTGCGGAGTTTGAAGCGTTGGGCCTGTTTCAGCCCGAATCCATCGTGATCCCCTACTGCCAAACTGGCGTACGTTCGGCGATCGTCTACGCGGTCTTCCGTTGGTTGGGCCACAACCACGTCAAGAACTACGACGGATCGTGGGCGGAGTGGTCACGTGACAACACGTTGCCCATCGTCGACAACGACCTTCCTGCAGCGACCGAATAAGGAGGTTCTCTCGTGCGCTTCGCCCAGATTTCGACGTTGTTTGTGCTGATCTTCGCGAGCGCCGAAGCGGTAGCTGGTCCTTGGGTGAACGCACCCGGGGAAGGCTACGCCAAGGTGTCGGGTTCGACGTTTTCATCCGACCAAGTGGTCGACGCGGATGGCGTCGAGGGCACAACGCCTTGGACCTACTCCAATCAGTCCATCACCACCTATTTTGACGTGGGCATCGCGCCCCGCGTTGGACTGAACCTCACGGTGCCGTTTCAGATCTCGGCGAATACGTACGACAGCATCCGTTACGAGCGCTCAGGCTTGGGTGACCTCGGGGGAGGTTTAAGCGTGGCGTTGTTGCAGGGACGCTGTCCCGTCAGCCTTGAGCTGTCGGGGAGTGTGCCGCTGTATGACGGCGTGATCGCGACGGATGCCGAGGTCGGAGCAGCCGGTGGCACCGACCCCACGCAGCGTTACCTGCCGCTGCTTGGGGACGGCGCCACCGAGTTCTCCCCCGGATTTTCGGCCGGGTGTTCGCTCTACCCCGTCCCCGCATGGATCACGGCGAGCGTCGCGTATCAGGTGCGAAACAACGGGTTTGGGGACGGCATCAAGTCGAGCTTTGGCGTGGGCGGCTATGTCTGGCCTGAACGCGTCGCGTTGGTGGGCGGGCTCAATGTCGTGCAGCGCCTAAGCACCGACGTCGAACGCCCCACCAAGTCCTACCTGAGCGCCTTTGCCGGGGTGTTGGTGGCGATCGGCGCCGGATTTTCAGCGGAGGCCACAGCAAGCCTAGTGCCCGGTGGCGTGTTTGTGTCGACCGGCACGACCTACAGCGTCGGCATCAGCTACACCGGCCGCCTGTTCCCAAACCCCTACTGACCCAAGAACCGGAAGACCTCCTCGTACCAAACGAGGATGTTCTGTGGTTTGAGGATCCAGTGGTTTTCGTCGGGGAAGATCAGCAGCTTGCTGTCGACACCGACCTCTTGCAGGCCTTCAAACAACGCCAGCGCCTCGCCGACCGGAACGCGGTAATCAAGATCCCCGTGAATCACGAGCGTGGGGGACTTCCAGTCTTGGATGTGTTCGACCGGCGAATAGGCGCCAAAGGACGTGCGCTCGCGGTATGGCGCGATGTTGAAGGCATGCGCCCACCATGCAGGCATGTCGGTCACGCCGTGGAACATGGCCAAATCGAAAAGCCCGGCGTGTGTCACAAGCCGTTTGAACCGGTTGGTCTGCGTGCCGATCCAGTTGGTCATGTACCCGCCAAACGAGCCACCCATCGCGTGGAATTTCGAGGCATCGACGTCGTCACGTGCTTCAACTTGGTCGGCGACCGCCATGAGGTCCTCGTAACACTGGCCACCCCAGGTGTTGCCAAAAATACCTTCGACAAACTCTTGGCCAAAGCCGGTGGAGCCGCGAGGATTGGGCAGCACCATCACGTAGCCTTGTTGTGCGCCTAGGATAGGGTTCCAGCGCCAATGCCAATCGTCTCCCCATTGGCCGACCGGACCGCCGTGGATCCACATTAGGGCGGGTTTGGGCGCGTCTTCACTCGCCGAAACCGTGAAATACTGCACGGTGTGGCCATCGGTGGATTTGACGCGGTGGTCGGTGACGTCGATGCCCTCGGGCAGCTCGAAGCCGCTCAGCGTCGCGATGAGCTCGGGTTTGGAGTGCCGCGCCGTGTTGCAGCGGAAAGGTTCAGCCGGGTGCGTGATGCGGCTTCGCAACCCAAACAACTCGCCGTTGATGACCTGAAGGCTTCGATGGGCGCCGCCCGACTCGGCGTCGGTGACGCGGGTCGTCTGCTGGCTCTGCGTATCGAAGAGGTAAACAGCGTGGGATGTGTCGGCATCGGCCGACATAAGGATTTGGTGGTCGTCGATCCATTCGATGGGCGACAGCCAGTGCTCGGTGCCGGTCGTCTGAGGACTCCCGGTTTGGGTCGTCACATCAAACACGTACAGCTCGTCACGCCCATGCATTCCGCGTTTGCGCTCGTGGCGCAGGTACGCGAAACGCTTGCTGTCGGGGGCCCAACACACGCCGCCGTGACCGGTGTGGGGCTGTTGGAACAAGACCTGTTCGGTCCCGGTCGGGACGTGGTGCAGCACGATCGCAACATCGATGTTTCGGTCGTCACCCAAGCTTCGGGCGGTCCACGTCACCCACTCACCGTTCGGCGAGACCGACAGGCTGGTCTGCTCAAGCTCACGGTCAGCGTTTGGGGTCAGGTCGCGACGCTCACCGTCCACGTAAACGACCACGTGTGTGTGCGTGTTGGGTAGCCAATGGTCCCAAAACCGCACGGGCGTCTTGGTGTAGATGAGCGCGCTGGAGCCTTTCTCTTTGCGCTCCTTCATGGTTTTGCGTTGGTCCTCGGGGGCGACATCGGGCAAGAACGACGTCGTGCAGACGATGACGTTTGCCGCCTTCGCAGCGACGAAGGACTGCACACCAAGCGCCTCGTCGGTGAGCGGCTCGGGTTCACCGATGCCGTTTGGGAACGCATAGACCTGCGCCTGTTTTATAGCCTCGTCGTCCCCGCGGTTGGCCACAAACGCCAGACGCCCATTGTGCAAGAACATCGGGCTGCGATCCGACTCACCCGTGGTGAGGGTGGCAGACGCGCCTGTCGTCAGGTCCAGACGCATCAACTGGTTGATGTACTTTGTCTTGTCGCTGTTGAGCTTCTGGAAGGCAACCGCTGCCCAGCTCGCGTCGGGAGCCACTGCGATCGAAGTCAGGCGGCGAAGTTCAATAAGGGCTTGGGCGTCAAACATTTAATCTACCGATGAAGTGGGGAAGTGCAGCGGACTGTACACAACAATCCGGTGGATACGAAGGAGCGGCAGCTTCCAAGCTGTGGAGCGGCAGCATCTACAGTCTCAGGCGCCGCGTCAGGACGTTGTGCACGCCATCACGCGCTTCGTCGGGTGTGGCACCCAGCGAAATAACGTCGAATTTGCCGCTGCGGGTCAGCGGGCCGGTGTTGTACAGGATGAATCGCCCTTCGCCTGTATCCTTGCGGTACAAAAGGTCTTCGATCGCGTTTCGAATGTCGTGGAACGTCGCGCCCACCAACGACGGGTGGACGAAGTCTTGGGCGATGTAGTGCGGTCGTGTTTGGGCATTGGTGCCAAGCACGCGGTCGACCAGATGCATGGGCGTGCTTGTGCCGCCCCAGCGTCCGTTGCATTCGGTGAATTTGACCTGAAAATCGCCGTGAATGTCGCCCGCGACCACGAAATCAAACGAACAACGACCCACGTACCCAAGCGCCTGAAACGCGGTCGCGACGGTCAAACTGGCGTGGCGCAACGCTTCGTTGACGGGCTCGGGCAGTGTCGAAGGGCGACTTCCGACAAAGACTTTCTCGCGGCCTTCCAGCAGTTGTTCGTAGACGCCATCGATCCGTGGGGTACCGACGGGCGGAATCCAAGTTTGGGTGGACGGTGAAAGGTCGGTGTTGACCCACTCCACGACGATGACTTCTTCATCACCCGCCCACTCGGTGCGCTCCAAAAACGCTCGGACTTGGGCGAGCACGTCGGCGTGGGAAAGGTGGCGGATCCGGTCGCTCTCGAACACCAAGTTGCCCATGGCGGACGCGCACCGTGTGCGCTTGAGGCCGACGCTCTCGAAGCGTTGGGCAAAAGTCAGCAGATTCGCAGCGATGGTTTCGATGTCGTTCGAGGCTGCGCTCTCGACGACCAGCCGTTCGTGCGCGATTTCCTTGATGATCTGGGTCAGCGCCCACTTGTCGTTGGCCACCCAAAGTGCCGCCGGGGTGGGCCCGATAACACGGACCTCGACACCTGAATCGTGGGCCAGCTTCGCGGCCAACTGCCACGCGGATTCGAGCGCCATGTAGGGATGAATCGCGACGCAAGGCTGCGCTTTGGTCCAGTTCAAGACGTGCGCGTAAGCCCGGCCCTGCATGCATGCTTGGATCGACGCCGCTGGGTTATCGACGGGGTCCGCCAACAGGAACTCGGGTTCGCCCAAGTGCAAAACGTCGCGATTGTAGTCCTCGTACCCATCCATGGGCGGCGTTGAAGCCACAAACAGGTCACCGTCGCTCGCCCGCACACGGGCGCGGTGCTGGTACATCTCGACGCCTGGGATCACGCTGACAAACGGGATGCCGCTGACGTCTTCAAGCGACAGCGTCGGAACACCGGCTTCAAACCGCGTGTGGAATTCCGCGGTGGTCTGATGGGCAGCCAGGCGCGCGTTTTCAGAGTCGATCTCGAGGTCGTGGGCCCATCGGCGAGCCGCGTCTTTGACGTCTTCCACTTGTTTTCCCTTGGTGCGAGTCCTGACAGGTTACCGGTGAACACGTTGGTCGCGAAGCCGCAAATACATGCTGTGAACTAAGCGCTAGCCCTTCTGCGATGGGCTCGGTTCATGCGCGACAAGCCGTTGCGCCGGGTTCACGAATGCGTGTCTTCCTTGCTGCCCTTGCATGGAGTGGTCAAACCTGAGACGCTTCCGCTCAGATTCAACAGCAATTTGGAGGAACAATGCACAGAGCATTTGCGATGGCTTTGTCTTTGATCGCGGTAGGCTGCCAAGATCAGAAGAGCGCGACACCGTGGAACGTGCAGGAACCACAGACGGTCCCCCGTGCTGCGGAACCCGCAGCACCGGTGCCCGAGCCGCAAAACAACGCTGAGGTGGTTTACACGCAGGCCGACTTCGATCGTGGCATCGACCCAGACAGTGAGACAGAGCGGGCAATCGTTCTGTCAATCTCTTCGTGGAAGGAAATGATCTACCTCACCGACGGATTCGACGACGAACGTGTCAAGGAGGTGATTACGTTTTTCCATCACCCGGAGCCGGGGAGTACCTTTGGCTCCATATTATTGACGATGAGCTGCTGGGCTACCCGGCGGTTTTTGAGTGTGCCACGCTGGGGCCAAACGGCTACTGGAACTTGAAAAACGGCGACTTCGCTAGGTGTGGGACCGGTGGATTGCAAATCTGGTTTGGTGACCCCAACGATCCGCGCCTTCAGAAGCAATTTGTCGGCGAAGACGGTTATTCTGTGGTGTTGTCGATCGAACAAAACACCCCCGGTGTGGAGATCGTCTTCGACTCGCAGTCTCAAGATCGCTTCGGGAAGTTAGAATTTTATGTCCGGAGACCGCAATGAAACACATCCTTTTGTCTGCATTAGCGTTGCTGGTGGCATGTGGCGACGGGCTTGAATCGGTCGACGCGCGGGGTCAGGAGTTGGTGTTTGGGGCCCGGGATGCGCTACAAACTAGGACCGGTATCAAATCGCCGCAGCTTAGCATCGACCCCAATCTTCAGGGCACCTTCCAGGCCGCCATGTTGGCGCGCGGCGCTGCCAGCGTGGAAGTGAAGACACAACAAGGCGGTGGCCCAGCCTGCCCACCGCGCACTCAATTGGGGAGCGCGCAGTTGGTGGGAGACCGAACGTTGACGACGGCTGTTCATGTGGTCGACGGGAAATCGCCAATCATCTTCGCAGCGATTGAAGGCGCGGTGCGCACCCAAGACGTCTCTTATCTCAACAGTGTACGTCACGGCGCCTGGCTGATCGATACATTCAAGACACCACCAACCGTGGATGAAACCAATGACTACAGCGATTTTGGGACGGAGTCGCCAAGTTTGTCGTGGGGCCAGTTTGGTAAACCGGAGGAGTCTCCTTTGTTGGCCGAGAGACTGTTTCAACTCAGCTTCCACGGGACCGAATACAACACCGACACCGACCCGTCTTTCAATCGAATCTTAAATACAAGCACGAACGTCAGGACCCTGC
This sequence comes from bacterium, assembly GCA_041390025.1. Taxonomy (GTDB): domain Bacteria; phylum Myxococcota_A; class Bradymonadia; order Bradymonadales; family Bradymonadaceae; genus JBFFMO01. The sequence goes on along the minus strand of JAWKQR010000024.1, from coordinate 64,783 downwards.
GCAACGCGTGGCGGGTGCGTTGGCCCTTCGCGCGAGACTTCGATGTGAACAAACCGTGGGACGGCCTAGCGAAGAACTTTGGCCGCGATATGACCGTCTTACTCGCGCAAGACATTTTGGATACCGACCCATTTAGGGACTTGTTCTACAACAATAACCTTGGACCATTGGTTCTCAACGTTCCGGCTGTGTTCTTCAATCGTAGCGATTTTCAACAGGAGGTTCGAGGAGTGCTCGCTGAACTGACGCCGGACGCGATCCTATTGCAGTTTCAACACTTACGGAATTTACCTGATTCATATCTAACCGCGATGTACAGTCCCGGACGACTGAGAAAGGATTGGAACCAAGTTACGACGCCACTTGTGTACTGCAACGCTTTCGGGGTCCAAGACTTTGCCAGTCTCGTGGCGACTAAGGCCGAGTTGGATTCGCTAGACGGATCAAGTGGTGGTGGTGTGCTGACATGCGATGCTCCTGGATGCGAAAGGTGGTTTGTAGATGGCCAGCAGGACAATCGCAGATACGCGACACTAAAGACACGTGGCGTGATCTCAACGGTGACCGACTACTTTTCGTCATGGGGCTCAGGTCAGCCCGGCAATGATGAGTCGGTCTACGCATTGGTCACGATGCCAACCGGCAATGAATGGTCGAGCCTTTGGCCTGAGGTAGAGGACAAGTACACGACGTGTTTCACGAAAGGAGTGAACTGTCCCAGCTTACCTGCTTGCACCGGGTCGGATCCAACGACAGGAGCATGTCTGGTCTGGGAGGATGGCGAACTTCGCGAGAATTTGGCATTCGGAAATCCTCCTGCTGATCCGCGCAGTATCTATGTCGACCTAGATTACTACGATGGGCAGGTAGTGCCTGAGGAAGAGGATGAGAGTCATGTGGGGGATTACACAAACTTCGAAATCAACTGCAACGAGCTCTTCAAGAAGGAGCAACAGTTTGACCCGGCAGGCCATAGTGGTTTTGTTCATGGCGCGTTGATCGGTTTTCGCGGATTTTCAGCGAATGAACCCATAGGCGGGATTGGAACCCTCTCACCAGTGTGCAGTGTGTATGACACGGAAAACTATTTCTCAAACTGGCATGCGATCCGGACCTTGGGACCGACTTCTCCCGGCGATAACATCGACAACGGCGACAATAACGGCAGGCCTCGTTACCCGGTGAAAAGCGGCTTTCTCTATCGCTCGTTGAATGTCGAGTTCTACCGAGAACATGTCGACGAAGACGGTGACGGGAGTGGTGATGGTCAAACACTCAATCGCCCCAAGCCGATGAAGCTATGCCCGCCAAATCACCTTCTAGCTGGTGTGGATATTGTAAAGGACAGCAACAATGTGGTGACAAGAATTGACTCGCTTGAGTGCGTCGCTGTTTACGCAGAGCAAAATATCGTTCGACGAAGGATGCCGTTGTGGATCGGTGAAAACGAGAGCGAAAATTACCAATATACCGTGCAAGGTACGCCTTACACGCTCAGCCAGCGTATTGGGACGCGCAACTCCGCGAATGCAAACGCTGCAACAAGCTACGTCGGCTGCGACAACGATGAAGTCGCTTACCGCGTTCAGATGACATACAACGGCCAAGGTCGCGTGAATGGGTTGTTTTTTGGCTGCATGCCTAATCCCCAGCTGGCAACTCCGTGACCTACGTCGCCTGAATTCCTCCTTTTGGATAAAACTAGGCCACTGCGTGGAAGGTACGACCTGTTCCTACCGGTTGGACGAGGGTGGACAAATCCGAGAACTTGAGGCTGAATAAAACACGGGAATCCCAGGCTCCTGAGATGACCGAAATGCTGCGTGAGCTCAATCGGTTGCGAAAGGAAAACGCGGTCCTTAAGGAGGAGCGCGAAATCCTAAAAAAGGCGGCGGCCTTCTTCGCGAAGGAATCGAAGTGAAAAGTCGCTTCATCTTCGCGCAGAAGGCTATCCATCGGCTTAATGTGCTTTGTCGCGTGATGCGCGTCAATCGCTCCACGTATTACGCCCGTGTGGCGGGCTGGGATGTGCCCAAATCCAAGGATGATGCGTTGGTCGGCGAGATTCACCGTGTCCACGCTAACTCGAAAGGCCGTTACGGTGTGCGACGCGTGTGGCACGAACTTCGGCACACGGGTGTGGGGCGTCATCGAATCACACGATTGATGCGTGAACTCGATCTCGAGGTCGTGGGCCCATCGACGAGCCGCGTCTTTGACGTCTTGCAAATCAATTCCGTGAAATGGTTCGTGCCAGATTAGCGGTGAACGCTCGCCCCGCGAAGAACGAAATAGACCCGTGCCATCGGGATTGGAATACCTCTGAAACACCCGTTGCAACGGCGGAGGGTCGGCGTCCCTCTCGAAGAGGATTCTTGCGGTCGCACGATGGTGGCGCGCTTCTTGCCGAGCAAGGGGAACAGCGGAGGCAGCGGTTGTTCCCTCCTTGTTTTTCCTACTGCCAAGAGATCGCAATGAGATGGGTATGGATTGTCCTGATGTTCCTGACCGCCGGTTGTGGTTCCAACCTACAACATGGTGGTCCCACGTATCCTGACGGCTCAAGACTGCAGGTCCGTGAAAATGTAAGGGTTGTGTATGGGGTCGGCGGCGATGCCGCGAGACAGGGCGTCGGCGAGGGTCTGTTTTTCGCGCGCAGACTGGTTGAAAACTACGAAGCGGCAGGTATCGATGCGGAGAATCGGACGGTCGTCGTCGTTTTGTACAACGCCGCCGCCTACTGGTTGCTCAACGCCGATGCGTGGAAACGTGCCGCGCCAACTGGTGCGCTCGCCGCGGAGACCAACCCGAACGAAGCCATCGTTGCGGAGTTGCTCGAACGCGGTGTTCACATCGAGGTCTGTGGCACGACATTGAAAAAGAACAAGTGGCGCGCGGAGGACCTACTTCCGGGCGTGGTGGTAGTTCCCGGGGCCTACGCGAGGATTGTTGACCTGCAGCAACAGGGATTCGCCTACGTAGCCTTTGACCGGGGGACGCCGTGATCACCTCTCCGCCCACCCATTGACCGGCTAGACGAGGTGACGGGCCATCGAGCTCGCCTGGAATTCCTCGTGCCAGTTGCGCGGCTCGCCCAGTTTGGCATCGACCCCAATCTTCAGGGCACGTTCCAAGCCGTTGCGCCGGGTTCACGAATGCGTGTCTTCCTTGCTGCCCTTGTATGGAGTGGTCAAACCTGAGACACTTCCGCTCAGATTCAACAGCAATTTGGAGGAACAATGCACAGAGCATTTGCGATAGCTTTGTCTTTGATCGCGGTGGGCTGCCAAGATCAGAAGAGCGCAACACCGTGGAACGTACAGGAACCGCAGACGGTCCCCGGTGCTACGGAACCCGCAGCACCGGTGCCCGAGCCGCAAAACAACGCTGAGGTGGTTTACACGGAGGCCGACTTCGATCCTGCCATCGACCCAGACAGTGAGACAGAGCGCACAATTTTTCTGTCAATCTCTTCGTGGATGGAAATGATCTACCTCACCGACGGATTCGACGACGAACGTATCAAGGAGGTGATGACGTTTTTCCATCACCCGGAGCCCGGGAGTACCTTTTGGCTCCATATTCTTGACGATGAGCTGCTGGGCTACCCGGCGGTTTTTGAGTGTGCCACTCGAGCGCCCAACGGCTACTGGGACTTGGGGAACGGTGACTTCGCTACGTGTGCGGTCGGTGGATTGCAAATCTGGTTTGGTGACCCCAACGATCCGCGCCTTCAGAAGCAGTTTGTCGGCGAAGACGGTTATTCTGTGGTGTTGTCGATCGAACAAAACACACCCGGCGTGGAGATCGTCTTCGACTCGCAGGCTGATTTCCGATTTGGCATAACCCGACTCAGCGTTCGGAGGCCGCAATGAAACACGTGATTTTGTCTGCATTAGCGTTGCTTGTGGCCTGTGGCGACGGGCTTGAATCGGTCGACGTGCGGGGGCAGGAGTTGGTGTTTGGACCCCGGGATGCGCTGCAGACGAGGACCGGTATCAAATCACCACAGCTTAGCATCGACCCCAATCTTCAGGGCACCTTCCAAGCCGGTGAACACGCCGACGAGACCCTAATGCGTTTGGCGCAAAACCCTTTCTACACGACGCCGCTTGGGCATCGCAGCGGCCCCCGCGAGCTTTTGGAATTTTTGGCTGAACTTTACGCTTATCCAGAAGCCGTCACCACGCTCGCCTTAAACTACTACGGCGTGCCACAGGCCAGTGCCAAACCATTTGCCGAGTTTTTGGAGCGATACAAAGACATTGAGATGCTTGAGCACAACCTGCTCAACGCTCGAAACCTAGACCCAGCGAAGGCCGCAATCGTCGCCAAAGTCTTCCCGCAAGAGACCTAGATGCACCCACCTTGGTAACCCACATCTGAAGCCACGCCCAGCCGCGGACGCCAGCGTCGCACGGCCCGAAGCGTTGTCCCTCCACCGGTCAAGAACCGCTGATTCATTCGCGATTTTTGAACCTCAAATGTGGAGAAGACAGTATGGCTGTGCGTATCTCAACCGGTCGACGCGTGTCGGCCTTGTTGGCTATTTTTCTATGCATCGAGCTCCTCGACGAAATCGTCGACGGTCTGATAGGCGCGGCTTGGCCGCTCATCCGTCACGACCTTGCACTTTCATACGTCGAGATTGGCCTGCTCTTCACGGTGCCCAGTTTGGTGGCACACGTGGTCGAGCCTGCAGTCGGGCTGCTGGCGGACGGAAAGCGCCGTTTTGCCGCGATCGCCCTGGGCGGTTGTGCGTTTGCGACCGCGATGATCTTGGTCGCGGGGGCGACGAGCTTCTTGTACGTGCTCGCGGCGTTGGTCGTGTTTTATCCCGCGTCTGGGACGTTTGTGTCGCTTTCCCAATCGTCGCTGATGGATTTGCGGCCAGACGATGAAGAGCGAAACATGGTGCTGTGGACCATCGCCGGTGGTCTAGGCGTCGCGCTCGGGCCCATTTTACTTGGGCTCGCCCTCTGGGCTGACGGTAGCTGGCGAGACGTTTTTTTGGTCGTTGGAGCGCTAAGCCTGGGTGCGACCGTCGCGGTCTGGCTGTTGCGACCGCGCCGGGCGTTTGTGGACGAAGACGACGACGAGCCCCACGTTTTGCGGCGAGCGTGGCAGGCCGCGAGGGACCCCGTCATCTTGAAGTGGTTGTTCCTGTTGGCGGCCGTCGACATGTTGCTCGAAGTGTTCGTGAGCTTCTTGACCCTCTACTTTGTCGATGAGGTCGGGGCAAAACCAGCGATCGCGGCCGCGATTTTGTCGGCGTGGACCATTGCCGCATTGGCGGGCGAGGCTGCGCTAATCGTGGTTTTGCGCTACGTCGGCGGGTTGAGGGTGCTGCGAACAACGACCGTCTTGGTTGGAGTTCTGTTGCCACTTTTTTTCCTTGTGCCGGGTGTGACCATCAAAGCGGTCATCATCACATTGGTTGGGCTGTTCAGCGCCGGTTGGTATGCGATCACCAAGGCGCAATTCTTCAAGGAATTGGCCGGCAAAACAGGTATCGCGATGGCGCTCAGCTCGGTGTTTGGTGTGGTTCAAGGTTTTGTGCCAGCCGGCGTGGGTTGGATCGCCGAAACACATGGGCTGCAGACCGCGCTGCTGGGTGTGGTGGTGGTACCCATTGTCTTGGGCGTTGGGGTCAGCAGCCGTATGTCGGCCGGCTAAACGAGGTGGCGCGCCATCGAGCTCGCCTGGAATTCCTCGTGCCACTTGCGCGGCTCTTTTTCGGACAGCGCCGTGTAGATGTCGGCGTAATCGTCGACCTTGAAGTACGGTTTGAGCTGATCGGGCGGGCCGAAATAGGCCAACCGTCCACCCACGACGACACACAGTCGGTCGTATGCCGCCAATGACGTCATGATGTGGGTCGTGACGATGACCACACGGTCGCCCTTGGCAAGCTCGCGGAAGGATTCGGTCAGCGACCGCTCCAGCGCGGGGTCGAGCCCGCTCGTGGGTTCGTCGGCGAACAACAAACGCGGTTGGGCGAGCAGTTCGACGCCGATGCTGACGCGCTTGCGTTGCCCACCCGACAAGCTCGAGACCCTTACTTTTCGCCGTTCATCAAGCTCTAGCATACGGATCACAGCGTTGACGCGGGCTCGGCGCTGTTCGGCCTCAAGGTGGGGAAGACGAAGCTCGGCGGCATACTCCAAGACACGCTCGACCTTCAGGGCGGTGGGCACGATGTCGTCTTGAGGCACAAAACCAATGTTGGCCTTCAGTCCGTCAAAATTCTCGTACAGGTTCTTGCCATCGAGCGTCACAAGCCCCGTTTTGGCCGGCCGGAAGCCGTTGAGCGCCATCATCAACGTGGATTTGCCTGACCCCGACGGTCCCAAGATGCCGATCAACTGACCGGGCTCGGCCTTAAAGTCGATCGACGACAAGATCGTGTTTCCGCCCCGTTCAACGATGAGTTTACGTGCGACAAGCATGAGGCCTCAAAACGATACGGCCTGGGGCTCTTTGGCGCGTCGGTAAGTCTGGGTGGCGAGCTTGAGCAGGTCGTCGACGGCCTGATCATCGCGCGAAAAGTCGATGTCCGACGTGTCGAGCTCAAGCAGTGGGGTGTCTTCGTAGTGCTGGAAGAACTGCTGATAAAGCGACCGCAGCCGATCCAAGTACTCTGCGTCCATGTTCTTTTCGTACGACCGCCCACGCTGATTGATGCGGCCAAGCAAGACGTCGAGCGGCGCATGCAGGTGAACGACCACGTCGGGTTTGGGCACCTGTGAGGTCAGGATTGTGTACATGCGATCGTACAAAGACAGCTCGTGGTCGCTCAGCGTCAGGCTCGCGAACAGGCGGCACTTGACGAACAGGTAGTCGCTGACGGCCATCTGGCTGAACATGTCTTCCTGGGCGAAGTCTTCTTGCTGCCGATACCGGCTGAGAAGGAAAAACATTTCGGTCTGGAACGCGTAGCGTGACCGATCGGTGTAAAAGTTGGCCAGAAACGGATTTTCCTCGAAAATTTCGAGGACCGTGCGCGCGTGGTAACGTTCCGCAAGGCGCGTCACAAGCGTGGTTTTGCCCACGCCAATCGGGCCTTCAACCACGATATATCGGGGCGCGTCGTAGGGTCGGTTTAGCATGATGAGCGCACGGCAGAAGAGGAGCCCGCAGGGTAGTACGGCCCGTCTTCGATCGTCAACCGTTGGGTAGGTGCATCGGGTGTCGTGTCGTGCCTTGTGTACCTAAGGTTGTGCTACTAAGATGCCGCGATCCCATGGGCGGCAGGCGCGTGGAAGCAAGAGTAAGGAGCAGGTGTGGCTAACGAAACGATTCTCGTCGTCGATGCCGACACAAAGAGTCAAAAGGTGCTTGAAGTCAGCTTCAAGAAGGCGGGCTACCGCGTGACGCTGACAGACTCGCCGCTTGAGGCAAAGCGCCTCATTGTGGCCGAGCGGCCTGACCTGATCATCGCGGACACACGCTTTGCCGATGGCGATGGTTTTGCCTTGCTCGCCAGTCTGAAAGACGCCGAGTCCACCCGCGGCATCCCTTTCATTTTTCTGACCGAAGAGCGCTCGCTCCCCCAAAAGATGCGGGGCTTTGAGCTCGGCGCCGACGATTACCTGACCAAACCTGTCTACATCAAAGAAGTCACGACCCGTGTTGAGCTCCTGCTCCAAAAGCGCGCCAAGGATGCGCTCAGCGAGTCCGAGATCGAGGAGCTCGACGGCGACCTCGCTGACATCACGATGATCGACCTGTTGCAGACGATCGAAGAAGAGCTGCGGTCGGGCATGATTCGGTTGACGCGCAACGGCCGTGAGGCCGTCGTCTATTTCCGGGAAGGCAACATCCTGGACGCCATCTGCGGCAAACTGCAGGGCGAAGAGGCGATCTATCGGCTCATGTTGTGGCCCGATGGTCGCTTCCACCTCCAGTATTCTGAGGCCGATGATCGACCAGACCGCGTGCCCAAAGACAGCGGCGAGCTGTTGCTTGAGGGCATTCGTCGCCTAGAGTCGTGGAACGAGCTGACCAAGCAGTTCCCGAATTTTCAGGACATCTACGAGGCGGACTACAGCAAGCTGCCCAACCTTGACCAGCTGCCGCCCGAGGTCTCGCGGATCGCGCGTTTGTTCGACGGGGTTCGAACCCTTCGTGATGTGCTCGATGACAGCCCACTCGATGACGTATTGACCTTGCAGGTCGCACAAAAGTTGCTCAGCGAGGCTGCCCTCAAGAACGTCGCAAAACGTGGCGAGAGTAGCCCCGAACGCAGCAATCTTGCGGCGTGGCTTGATGTGCGCAACAGCGGACGCAAGCGCGAGGACACCTCGCCGAAGTTTGGCAGCCAGCCGCGTCCAGAGCGCGCGACCGAGGAGATCGATCCCCGCATCACCGCGCGCAACCCGCGGCCGGACGTCGAGTCGATGGCGCCCCAGGTCGTGGGCCAAGACCCCGACGACAAACCCACGTGGAAGTTCCATTTCGAAGGGGAACCCAACCCCAACGATGCCATCCGAAAGATTGAAGAAGAAGAGAAGCTTCGCCGCGAAATGGAAGCCAAGGTGATGACCGGCCAGCACAAGGCCGTCACACAGCACATGATCGCGACCGTCTCTCGGGAATCAGGGCGAGCGCCCACCCCAAGCGGTGGCCTGTCGAAATTGGTCGCAGACATTCAATCGGCGGAGCAAAACACCCCGAAGGAAGACGTCGATCCCGCGAAATCGACGGACATCGGGATTGGATTCGGTGGTCCGGACTCACGTCAGGGGCGGGTGACCGAGCGTTTGGTCGAGGCCGTATCGCGTACGACGGATCCTGGATTGGCTGCGGGTACCGATCCCATACTCGCCGAGTCGGACCCCGAACAAACCCCAGATCCACGCGCCGAAACCGCCCCTGATGTTGTGGAAGTCCCGCACCGTCGGCAGCGGCAATCGACGCCCATTACGACGCCCGCACAAACCACGCGCCTGCACGACCAACGCTTTGACGACGAAGACGACGACGAACCGGAAGTCCACGAAGTCTCCACCAAAGAGCTTCCCAACATCGCCGCCATCGCAGACGCGCACGACGACATCGTCGCCGCACGCTCGGTCGCCGATTCCGAAGATGTTCTGGAAAATGCCTCGCATTTCGCCGATGCGCGTGCCGAGGAGGCGACCGACGAGACGTGGACACGGCTGAGTGATGAAGTCAGCGAAGCAGACGCCTTTGACGATGAAGACGAGCCAAAAGCGGTCAACGAAGGACCAGATTCCTTCATGCAGCCGCGCAGCGAACGCGTCACGCGGGACTTGAAGCCTCTGACGAGCTTGACCCCACTCGCCGACGAAGTCTCAGAACCCGAGCTCGATCCCAATGATGTCACGCCCTTCCCAGGCGAGCTTCCCGAAGACAATGGCGCGGACGACGTCGAACTCGAAGAGATCGTCGATGTCGAGTCAGTGCCGCCCCTTGTGGAGCGCACCGCGAAAGACGGGGAGCTGGTCGTTGCGCGTTTTGACCTTTCCAAGAGCGGGCATGGCGATGCACCGGCGCCGATTGTGGTGCGTCCATCAGAGCTTGAGACCCTTGAGTTGCCTGACCGTGAGAAAGCCGGTTCGCTTGAAGAAGACACGGACCGACTCAGCGACACGGATCCCAACACACCGCCGGTGCCCGAAGAGAAACCCAAGGACGTCGAGCCAGAGAACGCGTCTGCCGCGGAGCCTGCGTCCGCCGATGACTCCCATGAAAGCGCGTTTTTCAGTGCAGCTGACGCGTCTCACGACGACCTGCTCGCTCACGACGAACCGCAAAACAAGACGCTGTTGTACGTGGCGGCTGCGCTCGTGGTGGGTGTGATTGCGTTCGCGATTTGGATCAATCGCCAACCGTCGGACACCGTTGACCCCGTGGCGACCGTCACACCACCCACCACGGCAGCGCAAGTGCCGGTTGAACCTGTCGCTCCCGTAGAACCTGCGGTGGTGCAACCTGGGCCGGACGAGCTAGCGGGCGTGATTGGCCAAGACGTGCAGAAGACCGCCGTCGATTCGGCGCTGGTGTTCGCTGGGGTGGTCGAGGGCGTCGACGCTGGATCGGACGCGGGTCAGGCCGACGTGGCGATTGCCGCGGTCGAGCCTGTTGAACCCGTTGAACCTGTCGAGCCCGTCAACCCGGTCGAACCCGTCGCGGTCGTCGAACCGCCCAAAGAGGTCAAGGATCCGCCCAAAGAAACGGTCGAGCCTGCCGCGAACGACCTCAATAGTCGCATCAGTGCGGCCGAGAAACTGGTCAAGCGCGAGAACTTCGACCAAGCCCTCGAAGCACTGCGCACGCTCAGCGCGGACGACCCAAACAACGGCAAAGTCGCATTCTTGCATGGTCAGGCGGCCTTTGGCGCGCTGCGAAACAGTGAGGCCATCGAACAATACTCCCGTGCAGAACGGCTCGGATATCGCCCAGCGAACCTGTTCCTCGATCTCGGCGCCGCCTACCAGCTTGAGGGCAACAAAGACAAAGCCAAGGCCGCCTACGAGAAGTTCCTCAAGCTGCGCCCCACCGGTCGCGATGCCGATGAAGTTCGGTCCATCCTTGAAAACCGTTTCTGATGTTAGTTCTGACCATCGAGTCCAGCTGCGACGAAACCTCGGTGGCGGTCATCCGTGACGGCCGCGAGGTTCTGTCAAACGCCATCGCCAGCCAAATACCGGTGCACCAGCGCTACGGCGGTGTGGTGCCCGAGCTCGCCTCGCGCAACCACGTCTGCGACATCCAAGTTGTGCTGCGCGATGCGCTCGCCGATGCCGGTGTGTCCCTCAAAGACATCGACGGGTTTGGTGTGACCAGCGGCCCCGGTCTGGTGGGCAGTTTGCTCGTGGGCATCGAAACCGCCAAAGCGCTGGCGTTCGCGCACAACAAGCCTTGTGTCGGTTTGAACCACCTCGAAGGCCACCTGACCGCTGTGCTGCTCGACCTGCCCGACCTTGAGCGGCCCGAGTTCCCCTACATCGGCATGATCGTCAGCGGTGGCCACACCGACATCTACGTCGTCAAGGATCTGGGCGAATACGAGCTGCTTGGGCGCACCCGCGATGACGCCGCAGGCGAGGCGTTCGACAAGGTCGCCAAAATGCTTGGCCTGTCCTACCCCGGCGGGATCCAGATCGATCGGCTGGCGCGGGACGGTGATCCGACGGCCATCGATTTCCCGCGTCCGATGTGGACACGTAAGAACTTCGACTTTTCGTTCTCGGGCCTCAAGACTGCCGTGCTGCAGCACGTTGAAGCCAACGGGATTCCCGAAGGTCAGGCTCTGAACGACCTGTGTGCGTCGTTCCAGCAGGCGGTCGTGGACGTGCTCGTGATGAAGGCATTCGAGGCCGCCAAACAGAAGAAGCTCAAACGTGTTGTCTTTTCGGGCGGCGTGGCCTGCAACTCGGGGCTTCGAAAAGCCGCTGCCGCCGAGGCCGAGAAGCTCAAGATGCAGGCGTTTTTTGCGCCGCCGGTGCTGTCGACCGACAACGCTGCCATGTTGGGACCTATCGCGGACTTTTATCTCCAAGACGAAGCCGCGCACTTTGACGCGTGGGACCTCAAGGCCGCGGCCAATCTGCCGCTCGGCAAGAGCAAGCGGGTCAAATCGGTCGGGCGTCATCGATGATTCACCCTACCGCGGTGATCGACGATGGGGCGGTCGTCGCCGATGACGCGACGGTCTGGCATTTTGTCCATGTATCAGGGGGCGCGAACATCCAAAGTCGCTGCAGCCTTGGGCAAGGCGTTTACGTCGGTCCCAATGTGGTCATCGGCGAAGGCACGCGAATCCAAAATCACGTGTCGGTGTACGAGGGAGTGACGCTCGACGCCGACGTGTTTGTGGGGCCCAACGTCGTCTTTACGAATGTCAAAACCCCGCGGGCGTTCATCTCTCGCCGTCATGAGCTTCAGACCACACACGTCCGCCAAGGCGCGTCGCTAGGCGCCAATTGCACCATTGTCTGTGGTGTCACCATCGGGCGCTACGCCATGGTGGCGGCGGGCGCGGTGGTCACCGCGGATGTCCCAGCCCACGCCTTGATGGTCGGCGTTCCTGCCCGACAAGAGGGTTGGGTGTGTTACTGCGGGCTGCGGCTCGTCGATCTGACGTGCACATGCGGCCGGACCTACCGCGAAGACGCTGAGCTTACGGAGGTCTAGTGGTTGCGATGTTTGACCCCACGTTGCCCCAAGAGGTGCAAGACGCCGTAGAAGCCACGACGCTACGGGTGTTGCGTTCGGGACAGTACATCCTCGGCGCCGAGGTCTCCCGGTTTGAGGAGCGGTTTGCCGACTTTGTTGGGGCGAGCCATGCCGTGGGTACCTCGTCGGGCACCGATGCGCTCTTGATGGCTCTGATGGCCCTTGGCGTCGGTCCGGGAGACGAGGTTGTCGTGCCCGACTTCACGTTTTTTTCGCCGGCGGGGTGTGTTGCGCGTTTGGGGGCCACGCCTGTGTTTGTCGACGTGGATACGTTTTATGGTTTGGACCCTGAACAGCTGCAGCGAGCGCTCTCGCCCAACACAAAAGCCGTTATCGCTGTCCATTTGTTTGGCCATCTGTGCGCGATTGAGCCCATCGCGGCGATCTGCACCGCGGCCGACGTCGCGCTGATCGAAGACTGCGCACAGGCTGTCGGCGTGCGCGATGCAGCAGGGCGACATGCGGGCTCGTGGGGGGCGATGGCCTGTTACAGCTTTTTCCCGACCAAGAACCTCGGGGCGGCCGGAGACGGTGGTGCGGTCACCACCACCGATGGCGACCTTGCCCACCAACTGAGACTGCTGCGCACGCACGGCGCGCAACCCAAGTATGTGCATCAGGTGGTCGGTGGAAACTTCCGGCTCGACGCGCTTCAGGCCGCGATTTTAGCGGCGAAGCTGCCGTTTTTGGAGGGGTGGAACCAGGCGCGTCGTGGCAACGCAGCGTACTACGACACACATCTTCCGGTCGTCGCCCGAACACGTGGCGCATCCACCTTCCATCAGTACGTGATCGACGTGCCCAAGCGCGACGAGTTCTGCGCCTACCTGCGGACACAAGGCATCGAGACCGCCATCTACTACCCGATGTCGATGTGCGACCAACCTTGTTTTGTGGGGCGTGCCCACAAGGCATGCCAGGCGCGATCCTTCGCCCACAACGTGGTCGCGCTGCCCGTGCACCCACGTCTGACGCCGGCCGACCTTGTGCACGTGTCGGAAGCGGTGGGTCACTGGTTTGTGCAAAACCCCTCGTGATCGCCACCCGATCGCGTCATCGATGCCACGATCGCGTTCGATCCGACGGCGAACGATCCCCGTGTACTTCAGTAAACCCCGGAGAATTCGCGGACCTAACCAACATGGCTGACCGGATGTTCCGTGGTGTGTGGGTCTGGCACCGCTTTACACTGCGTAAAAAAATTCTCGAAAATGCGGATCCCGCAAACGCGCATAAAGCGTCGAAAAACACAGACACCGTGTACGCCATCGGGGTGACTTGCGGCCAAAACGTCCTTCCGAACTCCCAGAAGTTGGTTGATAACAGGGGTGTGATCCTTTAGCTCTAACCCCCTTCCGCACCCCCTCGGACCCACTTGAATAACGGCGCATCCATGACGGAGATTTGGCAAAACACGCTTCAAGATTTGAAGGAAAAAGTCAGCGACCACGTGTGGTCGACATGGTTTGAAAAGATTTCCTTTCGAAAGCTTGACGATGGTGTGGCCGAGCTCCACGTGGCGGACGATTTCAGCAAAGCGTGGATCGAGGACAACTACCTCGATCTTGTCCGCGAATCGATGCTCTACGTGTCCAGCCGCGACTGGAAGCTGGCCGTCAAGAGTGTGGGCGCGACCGAGGTCGCCGAGGAGATCGCGATCGACGTGGCACCCACGTCGATGGCGGCTCGTCAGGGCCGAATGACCCTGCCGATCGAGCAGCGCGACATCTTCGCCGCGCCTGCACTGAGCTGGCGCGACCGAGTTATCGACGCGGGCATGAACCCCCGTTACACGTTCGATGAGTTTGTCGTGGGTGGGTCCAACCAGTTTGTTCACGCGGCCTGCAGCGCGGTCGCGACCAACCCAGCGCGTGTCTACAACCCACTGTTCATCTTTGGTGGCGTGGGATTGGGCAAGACTCACCTGCTTCAGGCCGTAGGCTGCGAAATTCTTCGGCGCGACCCCACACAGCGGGTGTTGTACCTGTCGTCCGAAGAGTTCATGAACCAGCTCATCACGTCGCTTCGTAACAAAGACATGAACTCGTTCCGCACGCAGTTCCGAAACGATTGCGACGTGTTGCTCATCGACGACATCCAGTTCATCGGCGGCAAGGACTCCACGCAGGAAGAATTCTTCCACACCTTCAACGCGTTGCACCAAGCCGGCAAACAGATCGTGATGACCTCGGACCGTCCGCCACGTGAACTTCCCGGCATCGAAGACCGCCTGGCGAGTCGATTCTCGTGGGGTTTGATCGCCGACGTTCAGGCCCCTTCGGTCGAGACGCGCATGGCGATCCTCGAGAAAAAAGCCGAGGCCGACGGGATTCCGCTCGCCAAGGATGTGGCGTTGCTCATCGCAAACGCGATCCGTTCCAACGTGCGCGAGCTTGAGGGCACCCTGATTCGACTGGGCGCCCAGGCCAGCCTGACCCAAACGATGCTCACGGCAGACTTCGCACGCGAGATGCTGCGACGTATGAACATCGAGGACGGACGTCAGATCACGATCGACCGGATCATCAAGCTCGTCGCGAGTCGTTTTGACATCAAGCCTGCCGACATCAAGGGGAACCGTCGCACGCGCGACATCAGCGTGCCCCGCCAGTTGGCGATGTTCCTGTCGCGCCAACACACCGACGAATCCTTCCCGCAGATTGGGCGTAAGTTCGGTGGCAAGGACCACACGAGCGTCATCGCCGCATGCCGTCGCATGGAGCAAGAGGTTCGTGCTGGCGGGGAGCTCGCCGAAATCATCGGCGAACTCGAATCTCAGCTTCGCTGATACTGCTCTTACCTTGAATTTCCACCGGGGCTGGCCAATACTCCGTCGCGTCAACACGCTGGATGAGTCATGACCAAGCACCGCAGCCCGGACGAGCGCGCCGAGCAAATTTTGACCGCGGCCCGCGCGTGTTTCCTTGAAGAGGGTTATTTCGCCACCAAGATGGACACCATCGCTCGCCATTCGGGCTTGAGCAAAGGCGGCATCTACTTTCATTTCGAATCCAAGCGCGACATCTTTCTCGCGCTCGTCCAAGAGGAGTACGACGCCTCGATGGGCTTGATCGATAACATCGTTAGCCAAGACCACAGCATCACCGAGGTCCTGCTCGAGCTCGCTGAACATTTCATGCAGTTGTTCGCGAGCACCGATCGTCCTCGCTTCATGGTCATCATGGGCGAGATGGCCCTGCGGGACCAAGAAGTGGCGACGCTGCTTCGTGAGCTGCAGCTCAACTACTTCAAACGAATCTCACAACTGCTCGACCGAAGTGTTGAAGACGGTCAGATTCGTTCGTGCGATACCTATGCGGTGGCGATTGTCCTGAAGTCCTTGCTCGACGGGGTTCAAGCGAATTTCGCGTTGGGCATCGAGATGGACCTCGAGGCGACCATCACCGCGGCCATGGAAATACTCGTCAACGGACTAACACCCAAAGGGTGAAAAGAGGACCTCATGCTTCAAGACCACGTAATGAGCTACTTCGATGAACTCGACTCCCTCAAGGAGATGAGCATCGATGCCAACAAAGCTTTTATGGACCTGCTCGTATTGGCCGTGATCGCCGACGGCGAGATCACCGAGGAGGAGCTCGCACAGCTCGACGAGGAGCTGCTCCGCTTGCCCTTCATCTGGGATAAAGAGGTCGAAGCCGACGTCACCGCACACAGCGCTGTGACGCGCGAACTGTTGACCAACCAGCGTAATGAACCCGGGGTGATGGATGGGTTTTTGGATTCGCTGGCCAAGCGCATCGACACACAAGAACTTCGTGAAATCGGCATGCGCATGTTCATCGCCGTGACCCAGAGCGACGGCTTCTGCGAGGAAGAAATGCAGATGTGCCATGCACTCGGGGCGAAGTTTCACTTCGATGCCGGTCACGTCGATTCGCTGATCGCGGAAATCGCCGAAACCATGTGAGAATGCCATGCCTTCGTTTGATGTAGTCTCGAAAGTCGACGTTCAAGAGGTCGCGAACGCGGTCAACAACGCGAACAAAGAGATCTCGACCCGTTTTGACTTCAAAAACACCACCACCACGATCGAGTGGAAGTCCGACACCTCGGTCATCACCATCACGTCCGATTCGGATGGGCGTGTGATCGCGGCCTACGACGTGCTGCAGTCCAAAGCGATCAAACGCGACATTGCGCTGACGACGTTCAAACCCGGCGACATCAAAGCGATCGGCGGCATGAAGGTTCGCCAAGAGATCGCCGTCCAACAAGGCATCGCGCAAGATGTCGCCAAAAAGATTGTCAAAGACATCAAAGACACCAAAGTGAAGGTCCAAGGCGCCATCCAGGGCGATCAACTGCGCTTCACCGGCAAAAATCGAGACGACCTGCAGGAAGCCATTCGCGAGATCAAATCCCACGAATATGGGCTGCCTCTCCAATTTGTTAACTTCAGGGACTGAAACGTGAAACGTATCGACTACAAAGATTTTGCAGCTGCCCGCACCGACGCCATGCGCCTGATCGACGTGCGTGAACCACACGAGTTTGAGCAGGTCCACGTCAAGGGCGCGGAGCTGTTTCCGCTTTCGGCGTTGCAAAACGGTGAGCTGCCCGAGATGGACGATCGTGAGATTTTTGTGATTTGTCGCTCTGGCGCACGCAGCCAAGCCGCGTCGATGATTCTAGAAAGCAAAGGCTTCCCAGAATGCACAAACGTCGATGGCGGCACATTGGCAGCCATCGCGCTTGGTCAAGACCACTTGGCCTAGGTTATTGAGCGGGTTGTTCGGTGCCAGCCGCGGGAGCAGCCGCGCCTTCGGGAGCAGCGGCTTCGTGCCCGCCACCGTGGTGGCCGCCAGCCTTGTGGCTGCCCTGAGCGATGAAACTGCCGATCGCCACACAAATGGAGATCGCGATCAGGCCAAAAATGATGCCCTGTGCAGTCTCTTTTCGAATTCCGATTTCGCCACCTGACATGTCTCTCTCACGTGCTTAAGCTGGGCGAATTAACTAATACATCGGTGCCGGCTTCGCAAGCATTGATGCGTCAGTCTTAGTTGCCTGATGGGATCGTGACTTTGACACCCTTGGACAGGTCAACTTTGACACCGTTGGCTTCGACCCCTTCTTTGGTGACCTTGACGGTGTTCTCGCCGTCTTTGGCTTCGACGTTCTCTCCGTCGACCTTCACTTCAGCCTCGCCTTCTTTCGCCTCGACCTCAGCGGTCTGAGCTTTCTTCTCGACGTTGACGCCGTCTTTGTTGACCTCAACGTTTGCATTGGGAGCCTCGACCTTCACGCCGTCGGCTCCGACCTGGACCTTCGTGCCGTCCTCGGTCTGGACGTCAACGCCAGCCTTAGAGTCACAACCCACCAATGCAACCAACGACAACGCGACAAGATAACGAACCATGGGATCTCCTTCTGCGATGAAAACGTCGTCTTGTAGCAGTATTCGCACCTGTCGCAAAGTTGCACTTCGTGTGGCTCGGCCCAAGTTGTGACCTTTTGGGATGTCGTGCATCCTACGCGTCCGACTCGGAGAACCCATGTTTATTGCCTCAAAACCACCTCACGACTTCTTGCTGGCCTTGGATTGCGCCGACTATTTTTTGCGCGAACAGGAGCCAGAAAAAATCTATGAAGCTGGGTATGTACGACCGTTGAATCTGAGCAGCCGCGATGTGTTGATGGTGGCGCGTTTCAACGAAGACCCGGAATCGCCCGGGTTTGACATCTCGTTCCCGGGCCAAGACGGCTTGGACAACGATGAGCAGGCGCAGGCCATCCAACAGATTAGCCGCATCTTGGGTACAGACCTTGACCTTTCGGGCCTCGCAGCGCAGGCAGGCGACGACCCGCTGCTCGGGCCGATCATGCAGGAGTATTATGGGTTTCGGCGAATTGCGGGGGCTTCGGTCTTTGAGGACGCGTTCGGCGACATCATCAAATCCCGCATCTCACACCGCCCGACCGCCAAGAAGATGAACCAAGCCGTGCGCCGCGCCTACGGCACACGCTTTGAGTGGGCCGGCGTGGAATACTTCGCCTACCCGCGTCCAGAAAGCCTGCACGACGCCGATCCGGCTGCATTTCGCGAGTACGGAATCTCGGAGCGAAAGGCCGAATACATCATCGGCTTCGCGTCGCAGCTGCACGATGGTTCCCTTCGTTTGGATGTTTTGGAGGCTCTGGAACCCGACGAATTCTACGTGGAAATCCAAAAGATTCGCGGCATCGGGCCATCGACCGCGCAGACGTTGATGCTCAATCGCAATCGCACCGACGCGTCGTTCCCATCACACATCGTCAAGGGCGAAGAACGAGGCCTGCGACGTTGGATCATGTACAGCTACGGCCTCAATCCAGCCGATGTCGACGAAGCCGAGTTCCAAGCGTTGATCGCGTCTTGGCGCGGGTATGAGGCACTCGCCATTGAATTCCTGTACTACCGCTACGTGATGAATCAGCTGAAGAAATCGTAACATGGACGAGCTGTTCGACTACGAGACCAAACTCGCGCTGATTCCCCACAAACCGGGGTGTTACATCATGCGCGACCGGCGCGGCCGCATCGTCTATGTCGGCAAGGCGAAAGACCTGAAGAACCGCGTTCGCAGTTACTTCGCGTCATCGGGCGACACCCGCGCGTTTGTACAGCGGCTGCCAAAGATCCTGAGCGACATCGAGACCATCGTCACCGCAAACGAGAAAGAAGCGCTGGTGCTCGAAAACACCCTGATCAAGGCCCACAAGCCGCGCTACAACGTGTTGCTCAAGGACGACAAGAACTTCTTGTCGCTGCGCATCGACCAAAAGAAAGACTGGCCGCGCGTTGAGGTTGTGCGCCGACAGCACAAAGATGGCGCACGCTATTTCGGGCCGTACACGGACGCGCCCTCGATTCGCCGCACGCTCAGCCTGTTAAACAAGTATTTTCAACTGCGCACGTGCACCGATGCCGTCCTTAACAACCGCGAACGGCCGTGCCTCCAATACCAAATCAAGCGTTGCCCGGGGCCGTGTGTCTTTGACATCGACCGTGGTCTGTACGACCAGCACGTCAAAGACGCGATCTTGTTCTTGGAAGGGCGAGGCGACGAGCTGCTCAAACGACTGCAAGAGAAGATGTATCAGGCGTCTGATGAGATGGAGTTCGAGCGCGCGGCGAACTATCGCGACCAAATCCTGAGCATCAAACGCGCCCTTGAGCGCCAAACAGCCGTTACGGTCGAGAAGATCGACCGCGATGTGGTCGGCTTCCACCGCGAGGGCGACCGACTTACCGTTCAGCTGATGTTTGTGCGCGGTGGCAAGCTCGAAGGGGCCAAATCCTTCGGTTACAAAGACCAAGAATTCCCGGACCAAGAGCTGATCTCAAGCTTCCTGAACCTCTATTACGCCTCGGGGAGTTTTGTGCCCAAGGAAGTGCTGGTGCCCGTGACCTTCGACCCTCAAGAGTGCGAGGCGTTTGAAGAGTTGTTGAGTGATCTTAAAGGACAAAAGGTCAACGTCTATGCGCCCCAGCGCGGTGCGAAGCGGGCGCTGCTCGACACCGCAAACGAGAACGCGCGGGTCTCGTTCGAAAAGGAGCACGACAAGGACGAGCGCACCCAAGACTTGCTCGAAAACCTTCAAAATCGCCTCGGGCTGCGAAACTATCCCGAACGCATTGAGTGTTACGACATCTCGAACTTTCAGGGGCGGCAGATCGTGGGCTCGATGGTCGTGTTCGAGGACGGTATCCCGGCCAAAGCGGAATACCGTCGCTACAAGATGAAGTTGGTCACATCCCAAGACGACTTTGCGAGCATGAACGAGATCCTGACACGCCGTTTTTCGAAGGTCGCACTGGGAGAATCCGAGGCACCAAGCCTTGTGGTCATCGATGGCGGAAAGGGACAGTTGGGGCAGGCCGCTGCGGTCCTTCATGATCTTGGGTTACACGAAATTGATCTGATCTCGCTGGCCAAAAGTCGCGTGGACAAGGTCGGCTTCGAAGACTCCGAAATCACACGCTCAACCGAGCGTGTGTTTTTACCCGGTCGCAAGAACCCGATTGTGCTCAAGCAAAACAGCGCCGAGCTCTACTTGTTGGAGCGCATTCGCGACGAAGCGCACCGTTTTGCGATTACATTCCACAAGGAACTGCGGCGGAAAGAGTCGATGAAATCGGTCCTCGACGACATCCCAGGAATCGGCGAAAAAACGCGCAAGGATTTGCTCAAGCATTTTGGTAGTTTGAAAAAAATCCGTGAGGCAGACCTCGAAGCGCTTCAAAACGCCCCCGGCATCGGCCCAAAGACGGCTCAATCCATCTACGAGTTTCTGCATGACGACTGAACTCACCGCCCAAGAAATCATCGCTCACTGCGCGTCACGTGGCGTCACTTGCGAGCGCGCAGAGCTCGACACCGGCGTGTGGGTCTTATCGCTCGCGCCGGCTCCTGCTGCGGTCTTGCACCGCTTGGGCGTAGAACTCAAAGCGATGGGCGCGCGCTGGGTGACACTTGAGGTCAACCATGAGCGTTGAAGCTCGGATCGACGCGATCGTCGACGAAATGCGTGGTCACGAGAAGATCGTCGTGGCCTTCTCAGGCGGCGTCGACAGTGCGGTGGTCGCAGCGTTGGCGTTTCGCGCGGTCGGGGATCGCGCCCGGGCCGTCACCGCCGTCTCCGAAACCTTGGCGGGACGTGAACTCGACGAGGCCGTTCAGGTCGCGACCGAGATCGGCATCCCGCACGAAACCCTGCGGTTTTCAGAGCTCGACAGCCCAGACTTTCGCCAAAACACGACAGCACGTTGTTTCTTCTGTCAGTCCATGCGGTTCGACCATTTGCAGGTCATCGCGGATCGCGTCGGGGCCTCGGTGCTGGCCTCGGGCACCAATGCCGACGATGTGGGCGACGACCGACCTGGACTCGCGGCAATGGAAGCCCGTGGCATCTATCAGCCGCTGCTAAAACACGCTGTTGCCAAGTCCGAGGTACGGGACATGGCCCGCGCGCTGGGTTTGAGCATTTGGGACAAGCCCGCCGCGGCATGCTTGTCGTCGCGAATTCCACATGGCCTTGAGGTCACCCACGAGCGCCTTAAGCGCATCGAGCTTGGCGAAGACGTCCTTCATAGTTACGGGTTTCGGCACTGCCGCGTGCGTGACCACGACGGGCTCGCCCGCATCGAAGTCGCACCCGAGGATCTCGAAAAGGTGCTGGAGCCCGCGCGTCGTGATGCCATTGTGCGCGAGCTCAAGTCGGCGGGCTTTCGCCGTGTGGTTGTGGACCTGTGCGGCTACCGGGCTGCCGGCCGGCAATAGAGATCAAACCGCAAGTCTGAGGCGCGCGCATGCGATTCGACGCCGGGCAGTTGGGCTGGTTTTTTGGTGTGTTTTGCTTTCCGCCTGTGGCGACTTGGCCGATGAGGAGTCGACCCGAACCGACCCTCTCGTGTTCGACAAACGTGAGGCGCTTCAGTCGCGTGTAGGCATGTTGGCCTCGGGCTACGACGTGACCTCACAGCAATGCGAATCTCACATGTTGATTGCCGCACTATGGCCACAGGTCTTTGTAAAACGATCCTTTGACCACTGTTCGTCAGTTCAATACTGTTCAAATCAGAACGGGGAAAAACAGGGGTGAAACCATGAAAGTACTTTGGTTAGTCGTATTCTTGGGTCTGTTGTCGTGCGACACACAGCATAGCGAACCGACGGCTTGGACGCTTGAACCTGGTGCAGCTACGGCGCCCATTCCACGTAAGGTGTATCCGCTTCAACCATCGACCGAGGACCCCTATCTTTCGAGTGATTTGGTTTACATTTTTGACGTGACGGATGTGTTCTACGTCGACGAGATGCCCGAACCGCTGCGCAATCTAACAAAAGGTTTTGATAGTGGGATTGACACCGTCTGGTTGCGACTTCCACCACAGGTGCTCGGCCACGAAGCCGTTTTTGAATGCCCTCATCCCGTGGCTTGGGAATATCACTATTCGAAAGTGGAAGTTTCGCCCGGCGTCGTTGTTCAGTGCATGGTCCATCCCAGCACCTTCCGGCTCTACGTGTCATTCATCAACAAACGACTCGCCACCTGGGACTATAGCGAACCGAGCTTGGACATCGGAATGGACCCCGATCACATGCTGTATCGATGGCGCTTCGTGCGTACAACGGATGGAAACGTACAATGGTTCAACTACTATTATTGGTGGCAACCCACGGACACATCAAAATATGGGGGATTTCGCTTATGAAAACCGTTCTTGGGTTGATTTTGTGGTGCGTTTTGCTCTCCGGATGTGGCGACTTGGCCGATGAGGCTTGGACACGATCCGAACCTCTCGTGTTCGACAAACGTGAGGCGCTTCAGTCGCGTGTCGGCATGTTGGCCTCGGGCTACGACGTGACCTCAAAGGAATGTCAGCGCGAGTTTCAGCACGCGATGCTTGTTGGTGGTGCTGCCTCAATTGTGATCAAAGACACGCCGGAGTGCGGACTCACACCGGGGTTCGACGGACGGGGTTCGGGGATGTTGGTCTCACCCAACACCTTGTTGACCGCAGCCCATGTGGCTAAGGGTACGTCAGAGGCACGCTTCGTTGCTCACTTCGGCACCAAACTCCAACTTAATTCACATAAAGGTGAGTGGGGTCCCGATGACATTGAAGGCGGACAAACAGGATACAACAACTGGACCTTCAATCTTGGATTGGACCCAAGCGCCGAAAGTCCGCTTTTGACCAACAACGATTTTGATCGTTGGGAAGAATCGCCGCTTTTGGCCGAGCGTCTGTTTCAAATCTCGTTTCATGGTGCTGCTTTCGACACCGACGCCGACCCATCGCGTACTCAAAATGGACGTCGATTTCGGGACGTTCTGGTCAACGACTGGCCGTTCCGCAGGGTCGCAAACTGGTGGCTGCTTGCGAAAGACAACAATCGGGACCTAGCATATCTGATAGCCCAAGATAGGGCACCGGCACTGACTCAGGAGCTTGTTCCCCTTGCCCTTGGACCTGTAGATCTCAGCCAGCCTGGACTCTTCTTCAATTCCGCGCCGGTGGCAGAGTACCAGCTCCCAACTGTCGTGCGTGCTCCCGGCACCCTCTTGCACGCTCAAACCCTGAATCAAAACTTTCAGGACGCCAGATTTCCAATGTACACACCGGGTCGCATCTACAGCGAACTCTACGACCAAGTTTCAACCCAGGAGATATCCACTTGTTATGCTGAAAATGGTGTTGTCCAAACGACGGCAATCGCCGCACACCCGCGACCAAAGGGGGATTTCGACGCCTTTGGTGGATCGAGCGGAGGGGCGCTGGTCGTGTGCTCCAACGCCCATTGTGGACGATATGCCGGGGATGGAACTTACGTAAACGATGTGTACGCTGAGGAACGTGTTGTAGGTGTAGCCTCTTTCATAGCGGTTCGAGGGCTGGACGCGAGTGATCCAGATAACCCGTATGAGACGTGGGGCACGCCGGTGCCCGAGGACGATGGTAGTTTCACCGCATTCGAATCTCTGACTAAGGACGAAATTCTTCCGGAGCCAGCGTTGGTGACATGTGACTCACGACCGAATGTCCGCTGTGCTGAGCCGGAGTGCCTTGAGCAGGCGAGTGATGGGCATTGTAAGACTTTCAGTGGCGGCCAATACTTACCGAACGAGTTGGGTCTGCCAGCGACAAACGATTCAGAACTTGCGCCGCCAAGATCTGACGGTGAGGTCCGGCTCCGGGACGATACACAAGACGCACGGGTTTTCGGGCTGAATTGCAATCGATATCTGCACAATGTGAATGGCGGCTCTTACTACGGTGCCGTCATCGGCATCCGTGGATTTCCGGGGCAGGTCAATGGGCCGGGCACGAGGGGCATCGGTAGTTTTGAAGCTGTCTGTGGCCCGTTGGACACGATGAGTTACGTCGACAATTGGTCGTGGTTGCGCGCTCACGGGCCCAGCAGCCCGATCGACGTCGACCCAGATGGCGTTTATGGAAGACCAACCCTGTTTCCACATAACTTCACCCTCTTTAGGGCTTTGAACACGGAATTCTACCGCCAACCAATGCCGGATTCTGAACGGCCAATCAGTCGCCCGATGCCGATGAAACTGTGTCCTCCCAATCACCTGTTGAGTGGGTTCAAAGTGACTCAGTCTATGGATGGCGCGCGAATTGAACGTGTCGATGCGCTGATCTGTAGCCCGCAGTATTCGTCAAATGCCAACCTGATGGAGGTCCCACTCTGGATCCCCGAAACGTCTGGTGTAGACTACGAATACACCGTCGCTGGCGAACTTTATTCACTCAGCCAAGAGATTGGAAACCAAGCCGCCCCGGGCAGACAGGTAGAGATTAGCTGTCCGCTCTTTGAAGTCGCCTATAAAATTCAGGTTGGCTACAACAACGATCAACAGGTTTCTGGCCTTTGGCTCGCTTGCACAGCTGAGCCTCTATCTTACCAGTGATTCTCGGCTACAGCTGAAGGCACCGCGTGTGAATGAACGCCACACTTGCGACGTCTGAGCGTGCAACCTAGAGTGCGTTCACCCACGGAGCCCATCATGCGTCATCTCATTCTTGCTGCGATTCTCCTGACCTCAACCGCTGGATTTGCCCAAGACACCGAGCAACCGCCGGCAGAAGTCAAAGCCGAGGCACCCCAGCCCAAGGCCGCGGTGAGCGAGACGCTCGTCTTCACGCTCGACGGCACCGTTGCTTCACATCAGAAGGAAATGGACGCCGCGATCGAAGACACGATCGAGGACATGAACTTCATCACGCGCCCCATCGCCCGCGGCAAATTGCAGAAGTCGAACGTCATCTTCAAGAAGGTGACCTTGGGCCTTGAGCCCGACACGGTGTCGATCCAGCTCGACGCGCGCAAAGCCACCAAGACCAAGGCCGACGGCACGCAATCGGTCAAGTGGACACGGGATGACGGCGACGAATTCAAGGTCTCCCAGAAACGGGAAGACAACCACATCACCCAGATCTACAAGGGTGAAGACGGCAGCAAAGTCATCGACTACAACCTGTCGTCGGACCACAAAAAGCTGACCATGATTGTTCAGGTCAAAAGCTCCAAACTACCCAAACCGCTGACGTACACCCTGCGTTACAAGGCGAACTGACGGAACCCCAATGGCCATCGCATACATCGAGAAGAACGAGGAACGATTCCTCGACGAACTGAAGTCTTTTTTACGCATTCCCTCGGTGTCGACCGACACCGCCCACAAGGGCGACGTCAAAGCCTGCGCGGACTGGCTGGTGGATCACCTTAGGAACATCGGAGTGCCAACGGTCGAGCTGCACGAGACTCCCGGTCATCCCATCGTCTATGCCGAATACTTGGGCGCACCGGGCAAACCGACCTACTTGTTGTACGGCCACTACGACGTGCAGCCTCCCGATCCGCTGGAGCTGTGGGAGACGCCGCCCTTTGAGCCCACGGTGCGCGACGGCAAAATCTTTGCGCGCGGTGCCACCGACGACAAAGGCCAGCTCTTCGCACACATCAAGGCCATCGAGGCGCATCTGGCGACCAACAAGGCGCTGCCGGTCAACATCAAGCTGTTGATCGAGGGCGAGGAAGAAGTCGGCAGCGTCAATCTGGACAATTGGGTCGAAAGCCATCGCGAGCGCCTCAAATGCGACGCGGTGATCATTTCGGACTCGTCGATGTACGCGCCGGGTTTGCCCGCGATCATGTATTCGCTGCGTGGATTGGCCTACTTCGAGGTCGAGGTCACCGGGCCGTCCCACGACCTGCACAGCGGTCTGTACGGCGGCGCCGTTCCAAACCCGATCAACGAAATCGGCAAGATCATCGCCGCGTTGCAAAACCCGGACGGTACCATCGCCGTCCCAGGGTTCTACGACCGCGTGCGCCCCTTGGACCAAGCCGAACGCGACGGTTTCGCCGCGCTGCCGTTCAAAGAAGCGGAGTTCATCGCCGAGACCGGTGTAAAGGGCATTCAAGGCGAAGACGGCTACACGACCCTTGAGCGTTCGTGGGCGCGTCCAACGCTCGATTTCAACGGCATCATCGGCGGCTTTACCGGCGAGGGTGCCAAGACGGTGTTGCCGTCGAAAGCGCGCGCGAAGTTCTCGTGCCGTTTGGTGCCCGACCAGGAGCCCGGCGAGATTCAGGAACTGGTGGCGGCGTACATTCGCAAGGTCGCCAGCCCCAACGTCAAGGTTGACGTGCACTTCCACCACGGCGGTCGCCCCGTGATCACCGAGCGCGACCACCCGGCGGTGCTCGCCTCGATGCGCGCGCTGAAGAAGTCGTGGGGCGTCGACCCGGTGTTTATCCGCGGTGGCGGCTCGATTCCGGTCGTCGCGACGTTCTCGGACGTGCTCAAAGTGCCAAGCGTTCTGATCGGATTGGGGCTCAACGACGACCGTTTGCACAGCCCGAACGAGAAATTCGACCTCAAGAATTTCTACGCAGGGATCCGAACCAGCGCCTATTTGTGGGATGAGCTCACGTGAAGTGGATTGCGTTCATGTTGGTGATGGCGACGGCGGCGTGCGACAAGGCAGAGCCGCCTGCTGAGCGGCCGTCCCAGATTCGGCTCGATGACTCCACAAAGGCCAAATACTACTACTTTGGCGAACGTGGCGTGACCGAGACGTACGACTACAACGACATTCCTGAACTGTCGAAAGTCGGTGTGTTTGTGACCATCGTCGGCGAAACCTACGGCCCCGGCGAGGGCAATGTGTGGGCCATCATGCACGACGAACAGGGCCGGTACGCGCACATCGAGCGGCGCGAAGCCGTGGCCCAGCGTGCCTACATCGCACAGCGCTCGGTGGCATTGGCGACGTCTGTGCGCGACATTGCACGCGTCATGCTCGAGGAAACCGAAGGGTCCGAGGCGCTCAAGGCCGAGGAAGCCCTGCGCGCCGAAGCGCAGGAGAAGCTTGGCGGTGCGTCGCCCTTTGAAAAGGCCGGCATCTCGCCGGAAGAGTTGATGCGCAAGCGCCGCACCCGCTGGGCGAAGGCGCGCATTCCCGAGCCTCGCGACTTTGGCCTTGAGTGAACTTCGCACCTCGCCACGTTGAACTTGATCTTTGCCATCGCATGTGGTTATTTACGCGGCCCCGAGGAATCGGGGCTGTTTTTTGCGTTTTACCGGGGTTCGGCCCCGTCGAAATGAGCCCGTATGATGGGCAGTGAGGTCTGTAATGTCGAAGCGCACGTATCAACCAAGCAAAGTTAAGCGTCGTCGTACCCACGGGTTCCGCAAGCGCATGAAAACCGCTGGTGGCCGCAAGGTCATCGCAGCTCGTCGTACACGCGGCCGTAAGGTGCTCGCTGTGCAGAAGCACAAGAAGTGACAACCTCGCGTGACCTGTGCCTGATTTAGACGTTTCAGACGAATCCTTTGGCAAGCATCAACGCTTGCTTAAGCGCGTTGATTTTCGTCGTACGGAACGCAAGGGGCACAGGCGTGGTGGCAAGTTTCTTGTGGTCATCGCGCGAAGAAACGAGTTTGACTTTTCACGTTTGGGGATCACTGTCACTCGCAAGGTTGGAAATGCCGTCACCCGGAATCGCTGGAAGCGTCGGTTGAGGGATATTTTCCGCCGAAATAAGCGACAGATGCCCTGTGGTTGGGATCTCGTTGTGATCGTGCGCCGAGAAAACACGGAACATCCGTCGTTCGACGCCCTTCAACGCGAGTTCTTAGCGCTTTCACAATCGGTCGCTTCCAAATGAGATGCGCTGATGCATGGCAGCGAACATGACGAAACGAAGAATCAATCGCAATTGGCGCACCGTCCGGGTGTCGTCGCGCGCTTCGGAATGCTCATGATTCGCGGATATCAATTGTACATTTCGCCCCTGCTGCCGCCGGCGTGTCGATACACGCCGACCTGCTCGCAGTACACGATGGAAGCTATCCAAAAGTATGGTTTCGCTCGTGGTTCGTGGATGGGTGCGAAGCGAATTAGTCGCTGCCATCCGTTGCATCCGGGTGGATACGACCCGGTGCCTTGAGAGGAGTTCATCGTGGCACGCAACGAATCCAATGTGGATCCAAAACGCTTTCTATTGGCGATGGTCATCAGTGCCATTTTGCTGTTTGGATGGCAGTCCTTTTTCGCGCCCAAGCCGCCTACGGGTGACCAAGCCAAACAGACCGCAGGCCAGACGGCCGAACAGGTATCCGAGCAAAAACCGCCCGTGGTTCAACCCACGGAGCCAGTGCAACCCGTCCAACCCGCAAAAAACATTGCCAAGCGCGAAGACGTTCTAAAGACCAACGCGTTTGAGCTCACGTTTTCGAACGCCGGCGCGCGTATGGTCGGCGTGAAGATCCTCGACCCCGAGCAGTACCAGGCGGCGGGCGACTTGCTCGAAGCTTACCCTGCAGACGGCCGATTCCCATTTGCTTTTGGATTCGCGAAGGACGCGCAGGTCATCCCCACCGGCGCGATGTTTGAGCTCGACGAAGCCAAATCGGTCAAGAATGGCGGGACGTACACAACGCTCGCGTACCGCTACGTCGATCCCGCAGGGCAGTTCGTGCTGACCGAGATCTACGCTGCCGCAAAGGATCGCCCTTACGAATTGGACCTGACCGCCGTTGTGCAGAACACATCGGGTCAGGCCATCACCAACGCGATGACGTTCGATCTTTACGGGTACATGGACCCAAACAAGAAATCATCCTTCCTCGACCCACGTCCTGACACCGTCGAAGGCCTGTGCAAGACGTCGGAGGATATGGAGCGAAAGCAGGCCAAATCGGTCGAAAACACGATGCGGTTTGGAACCCCAGAAGACCCCGTGAAATGGGGTGGCATCGACAAACGCTACTTCCTGTTTGCCGCCGTTCCTTCCGAACCAGCGACCAATTGTGAATTCGAGATGGTCGAGGAGCACTTCTTGCGCTCGCGCCTAATCTCCAAGACCACGACGATCGCGCCAGGCGCCACACAAACACAGCAGTACAAGTTGCTGGTCGGCCCCAAAGACCAAGACGTTTTGGATGCCGCCGGGTCTGACCTGAACGAGGCCATCGACTACGGGATGTTCGCATTCCTGTCGCGCCCAATGAGGTGGTTGCTCGTGTTCCTGCACGGATTTGTGAGCAACTGGGGCTTCGCCATCATCCTGTTGACGATCATCGTGCGCCTGTTGATGTGGCCGATCAATCACAAGGTCTACGCCAACAGCGAGCGCATGAAGGACATTCAGCCGATCCTCAATGGCATCAAAGAGAAGTACGCGAACGACCAGCAGCGCCAGGCCGAAGAGACCATGAAGGCGTTCAAGGAGAACAACGTCAGCGCGCTTGGTTGTGCGCCGATGTTCCTGCAGTTCCCGATCTTCTTGGCCCTGTATTTCATGATTTTGAACTCGGTCGAGCTCTACCAGGCGGACTTTGCGTTTTGGTACCATGACCTCTCGGCCCCAGACCCGTACTTTGTGCTGCCCATCGCGATGGGCGTGGTGATGCTCATCCAACAGTCGATGATGACGGTTGAAGCACCCAACCCGCAGATGAAACCATCATGCGAATCATGCCCATCACCTTTACGGCGTTCATGCTCTTCTTGCCGTCAGGGGTGGTTTTGTATTACTTCGCAAGCATGCTCATCGGTATTGTTCAGCAATACATGATCAAGAAACAGTTCGAACGCAAACGAGCCGAGGCGCAAGCCTAAGCCAACGGAAGAGTCAAACATGGCAGAAACGAAGAAGCCTGCGTCGTCCAAAACAGAAAAGACGACGGCCTCCAAGGCGAAAGCCGCCGATAAACCAGCCGCCAAGGCTCCCGCAAAGGCCGCCAAAGCACCTGCGAAGGCTTCGGCTGCCAAGGCTCCGGCAAAGGCCGCGGACAAGGCTGCCAAGGCGCCAGCGAAGGCCGCCAAGGCTCCAGCGAAGACCGCTGAAAAGGCCGCCAAGGCCCCTGCGAAGACCGCGGACAAGGCTGCAAAGGCGCCAGCGAAGGCTTCGGACAAGGCTGCCAAGGCTCCCGCGAAGGCCGCCAAGGCTCCAGCGAAGACCGCTGAAAAGGCCGCCGAGGCTCCGGCGAAGGCAGCCAAGGCTCCCGCGAAGGCCACCAAAGCCGATGCACCTGCCAAGGCTGCCAAGGCCCCTGCGAAGGCCGCGAAAGTCGATGCACCGGCGAAGGCTGCCAAGGCGCCAGCCAAGGCCGCCAAAGCTCCCGCGAAAGAAGCCAAGGCTCCTGCAAAGACTGCCGAAAAAGCGGCGGCCCCAGCGAAGGCCACCAAGGCGCCCGCAAAGACTGCTGAAAAAGCCGCTCCAGCAAAGGCCGCCAAGGCTCCCGCCAAGGCAGCCAAGGCCCCAGCAAAGACCGCAGACGCCGACGCAAAACCAGCCAAGGCCGCCAAGGCTGCCGAAGCTCCTGCCGAAACCGAAAAGCCACGCCGTTCGCGTCAGGCAAAGACCGAGGGCGACGCAGCCGCGCCCGCCGCTGAGGCAGCTCCCGCCGGCGAGCAAAAAGGCCGCCGTCGTCGCAAGCCAGACGCGGCTGAAGAAGGCCAAGCAAAACCCGAGCGGGCTCCACGTCCTGAGCGTGAACAGAAGAAGTTCGTCGCTGCCGATGTCGCCAAGCAGGGCACCGAGCTTCTTTCGGAGCTTGGAACCAAGCTCGGTCTGCAATTCTCGGTCAACGCTGTGATTCAGAAAAACGTCGTGCGCTTTGATCTCGACGGTGCCGACGCCGAGAGCCACCTGCTCGGAAACGGCCGCACGCCGCAGCGTCTGGACGCACTTCAGACGTGGCTGCAGGCCGTGATCTTCGACTCGGACTCGCCGCAAAACATTGAGATCACACTCGACGTCAACGGCTTCCGCGAGCGTCGCACGCAGCAGCTCGACAACCTGGCCGTGGTTCTCGCGAAATCCGTCGGTGCCATCGGGAAGTCATTCCTGATCGCCGGGTTGAACTCGTTCGAACGCCGCGTTGTCCACCGCGCTCTTGAGAACGAGAAAGGCATCAAAACCGAGAGCGAAGGCGTCGGCTCGTTCCGAAAGCTTCGCCTCGAGCCCCGCTCGTAAACCATGCCGGATACCATCGCCGCCATCGCGACCGCTCCCGGCCGGGGCGGCGTTGGGATCGTCCGCATCAGCGGACCACTCGCCCACACGATTTTGGGGAAGCTTGTCCCATCCCGCGCCACGTGGGAGTCGCACAAGCTGCATTTTTCGCGCATCCATGACCGCGACGGCGCGCTGATCGATGAGGCGCTCACGGTCTACATGCCCGGTCCTCACAGCTACACCGGCGAGGACGTCGTGGAGCTTCAACTGCACGGCGGACCGGTGATCTTGCGTCGTGCGCTGGACACTTGCTTGGCGCTTGGCGCCCGCGTGGCGAAACCCGGTGAGTTTACCGAACGCGCATTTCTAAACGGTCGGTTGGACCTGACCCAAGCCGAAGCCGTCGCCGACCTCGTCAACGCGACCAGCGAAGCCGCGCACAAGCTCGCGCTGGAGCACCTCGAAGGCGCGCTCGGGCAGGCTGTACAAGGGTTTCAGGACCGCGTGGTCGAGGCGATGATCTTGGTGGAGTCGGCCATCGACTTCAGCCACGAAGAGCACGTCTACCAGATCGAATTCGACGAGATTCTAAAGCGCATCGAAGCTGTGCTTCCTGACTTGGAGACTCTGCGGGCCAGCTTCGACCAAGGTCGACGGCAGCGCGAGGGCGTTCGGGTGGTCATCTTAGGGCCGACCAACGCGGGCAAATCAACGCTCTTCAACACCCTGCACGGCACGGAGCGTGCCATTGTGACGGCCGTCGCCGGAACAACCCGCGACTTCCTCGAAGAAGAGATCTTGCTTGATGGCGTGGCGCTGCGCTTGGTCGACACCGCGGGGCTTCGACGCACGGAAGACGAAGTCGAGGCGATTGGCATCCAACGTAGCCGCGAGCTGATGGACCGCGCCGACATGGTGGTCTGGCTCGTGGACCAATCGGTGCCGCTGCCGAGCGAATCGGTGGACGCGTTGAAGGTGCTCCCGCCTGCGACCACGCTCGTGGTGTTGAACAAACAAGACTTGGCGACGGGGTTGACCGACGACGACCGGCAGCTCATCAACCGGTTCGACAACGTCATCGGCACATCCCACGCCGGGCAAAAGCAAGGCCGAACCGAGCTCTTTACTGCGTTGGCGGCCATGGGGCGGGAGCTGACCTCCGGCGAAGGCGTGCTGCTCAGTCGCGCGCGTCACCTGCAACACGTCAGCAACGCTGTGGAAGCCCTTCACAGAGCTCGCCATTCGCTCCACAACGGCATGGACCACGAGATCATTGCCTTGGACCTGCGTGAAGCGCTCGACGCGCTAGGCGAGGTTGTGGGGCGTGTGACAACCGACGATATCCTGCATCGGATTTTTGCGGAGTTTTGTGTCGGAAAATAGGACGACGGGCCGTCAAATTGTTGAAAATCGCGTCAACCCGATTGCCCCTCAACGGGTTGCGATGGCGACGATTCAAACGGCGTCGTGATCACGTCGCCTTAACGCTTGGACTGCTTTCGGCCCAAACACACCGATGTTTGCGACACCTCGCTGAAACTGGGATGATGGAGAGACTACATCGAACGTTGCACAACTTGTCATCAGGACTAAGGCATTCGCCACAGAACCGACGGACGTGGCGTTTTTTGCAGGCAAATTCTGGATGACATGGAAGGAGTCTGGCCCACCGGCTCGGGTTGCGTTGGTCTCACGTGGTGTGAGTCCGAACTACGCTACCGGCTGGGGAACCACACAATACTTCACTGAACCCAATATCGCGACACCGCCGACTTTCATTGCGAAAGAAGGCAAAGAGTCGGCCCTCGTTTGGACCGTCACACCTTAGGGAGGAACCCATGAAGAAAATAGTGATTTTTGCCTTGTTGAGCGCGGTCGCGTGTGAGTCGTCTTCGGACGATGTCCGACAAGTTGAGGACTTTTCGGTACTTTCTACGTCCGATAGTTACGGGGGGCCCCCGGCAACATCGTGCAGTCTAGCCGACCCTTATGAAACCGTTGCGCTTGTGCGTATCGTAGCGTCGAAGCATGTCGCACCGGACCCCAGCTGTGATGTCAAAGAACCGTATTATTGGCAGTCTTACGAGGTAAACACTGCAACGGTATTGGGATCAACAAATCCTTCGTTCGAAGTTGGTTCAACCATTGAATTCATTGAATACAATACAGTCTCGTTTTCAGTGCCCTCGGGTGGGAACCACGACGCGATTTTTACTCTACGGGAATTGAACGGTGTTTGGGTTCAAGCACGGAAATCCGCGTATGCTGTAGACATAAATTCGGCCTCCAAAAACAGCTCGATAGATTTCCCAACCAATTGGTCAACGCTCAAGAATGAAGTGCTGGCCAACCAGTCAGACTATGACGCGAAATGTCCTGAAGCGACTGTTGTTACGCCTGAAGAATTCGAAAAATGGGCGTTGGGACCCACGTCGGAGATCAAACCCGGCTGCGGGCGGCCTCAAGAACCCGATTGTCCCTCAACGGGTTGTGGGCCGGACGATGGCGACGATTCAAACGGCGTCGTGATCACGTCACCTTAACGCTTGGTTGGCGAAGGGTTGCAGTGGAAGCTCGGTGGCTGCCGGCCCATGTGTCATACTACTGGAGTGGCTCGTTTTCGCAGGCCCGAATGCGCTCAAAGAGATGAAGCTTTTAGGGGATTCGGTCTTCAAGACTTCGGCGAGTTGGAGGTTCTCGAGGGCCATGCCACGACGTCAAATTGTTGAAAATCGCGTCAGCTTCAGCGAGTAGGTCCCGTCGAGGATCGGCTTGACGACGATGAAGTATTCACCTGTGCCGATGGGATACAACGTCGCTTTGAACTTGCCGGCGCTCAACGTGGCTTCCGAAATCTTGCCAAACGTGTTCCAGAATTCGACCGCGTACGTCATTGTGAACGCGCCCGCATCCGGCGTGAGCTCGACCTCGTACGAGTCCAGACTGTTGAACACGTAGAACGAGTACCAGTCGTTTTCGAATCCGCAGGACTGCAGGTTGTCGGTGGTCCCTTCAAAGAACAGTTTTGCGGTCGCCTGCGTGTTGTTGGGCTCGAAGGAATCGGTATCCGTACACGTCATGGGCGCCTCGGTGACTTCGACCGTGAACGAGTACCGGTTGGGGTTGTCCACCGAATACACCATCGCGTGGAAGGTTCCCGAGGTTTTGACCACGTAAGTGATCTCCTCGACGTCGCCGATGCCCAAACTGTAGCCGACCGCGGATTTGCTGCGGCCTACCTCTTGGGTTG
The DNA here is from genome assembly GCA_041390025.1 of bacterium. Lineage (GTDB taxonomy): Bacteria > Myxococcota_A > Bradymonadia > Bradymonadales > Bradymonadaceae > JBFFMO01. Next base: position 30,325 of record JAWKQR010000024.1, on the reverse strand, counting down.
GCGAGAACAGCTTGAGGTCGATGTCCGCGATCGACGACTGAAACTCCGCCCGAACCTTGATCTGTTGGCCCACAGAGGCTTGGATCGAAAACACATCGACGTCGTCGCTGCGGCAGATCTCCAAGCCCGAGAACATCGCGCTTGCGCTGGTGACCGCGGTGGCGTTGCTCGCTTCTTCGTTGGGCTCGTACTGGGCGTCGATGCATGTCGACGGGTCGGCCGTTGAGACGACACTTCCAGTGACTTGGTACGAAAAATCTGTGGCCTCGGCGTTGCCGATAACCTTCAGATACTTCTTGGTCGGCGCGCCCGTATTGGCGACAAAGACGTCCGTGAACCCACCGCACGTGGAATTCGTGGCGGTCTCTTCAAGGACGCCGTCGATGTTGTAGACCTCGATCGTGGGGTTCGCCCACGTAGGGAACGTGAAGTAGATCGTGGCTTCCTGATTGGTTCCAAGCCCCACCTCAAAAAAGTCGTCTTTGCCTTCGCACATGCGGCGATACAGCCACTCGTCCCCCGGAATATCGGACGCAGACTCGAAGTCGTCCACGTAACTAAAACTGTCGTCTTCGCATTCGTTTTCGCTGGGTGGGTACGCCAGGAAACCGTCGTAGAGGCTCGATGGACCGCAGAGCACGGGGAAGTTCTCTTCTTCGGTCGGGTCGTCGTTGATCGCGCACAGCTCGTAATAGATCTCGGATATTTCGGGGCCGAGTGGGTTTGGAATCACACCCACAAAACGGTCGCCTTCGGGCGTCATCTCGACGCTTTTCCAATCGGCGCTGTAGTCGTTAAACGCGTCGCCGGTGGTGTAGTTGAGCGTCAATCGGTCGTAGCCGCCCACGCCCGTCAACCGCGCGCTGATGACATAATCCGAGGTATTGCGTTGCGCCTTGAGAGGTTCGTACGTGACGGTGTCCTCGAACAAACACCCCGACGAATCGGGGGTGGTGTTGGTCGAACTGTCCTTCTTTAAGATGATGGTGACGTCCTGTTCGACGGGGTCGTTGACGCCGTCTGTCGCCACAAATTTTACGGTGTGGATGCGTTGTTGCACCTGCTCCGCGGTGGGCTGCCAGCCAAACTGAGCGGTGAATTCGCCGGTTTTGGTCAGGTCCGAACCCTCGGGCGCAAAGCCTTCTGGCATGCGGATGATGACGTCGTTCGAGTCGTCGTCGCGAACCTTGACCTCAAAGCTGACGGGCCCACTGCCGACGTTGTGAAGCACGCTCGACGAGCTGACAAAGCGGGGCACGCCGTTGCCGGCAAGAACTACAACGAGCACGACCTTTTCAGTGGACGCGCCGCGTTCGTCGGTCGCGACAAACACGAGCTCAAGCGGGCCAGCAGGCGTGACGTCCGACGAGATGGGATCCCAGGTAAAGACGCCCCACGAACCGTTGGCCTGAAACTCGGCGCGCTCGGGTTTGTTGACCATCGACAGCGTCACAGCGCCGCCCTCGGGGTCTTCGGCGGTGAGTGTGACACGAACGACGTCCTCGCCGACGGTCGCCGAGATCTCGGATGTGACGTCGATCGACAGTGTTGGCGGTTGGTTCACACCGCCGGCGTCGGTGCTGCAGGCGGCGAGCATCAAAAGTAGGGGAAGGATTCGATGCATGGTTTAACGCAGGATGTAGAGTTCGTAATTGGTCTTCGCGGTCGCCGATACCTTGATGAACACTTGGCCATTGGATGCCGGTGTGTAGTCAAAGCTGAGTGTGTTCCCAAGTTTTGCGCCGTCGGCGATCTTGGTTCCTTGAAGGTTGTAAGCCTCCAAGCTGATGTCGTCGATCGTGCCTTCGCCCGCGTTGACCGTAAGCTCGCCGAGCACCGACGCGCCGGTAAATTCTGTGCGTTGGTACCAATCGGGTTTCCCTGGGCAGATTGTCAGTGAGCTAAGCGTCACTTCGTCGGTCGTGGGGATGAGCGCTGCCGTGGCTTGGGTGTGGTTGCCTCCACCACCGCTGTAGGTGTCGTTGTCGGGGCAAGGCGGCGCGGCGGTCACACGGAAATCCAGGGTGTAGGGCACCGAGCTTGGGTTGTTGTTGAACACCAGCAGGTAGTAGGTGCCGGTCTCGGTGGCTGTGTGGGTCAGGACTTCTTCGTCGACCAATCCAAACGTGAACGCGACTCCGCTGCCCGATGGGCTGATTTCATCGGCCTGTGAGGGTGGGAACAGCGTCATGTCGAGGTTGCCCGCCGCGTTGCTGAAAGCGTGAATGACACGGACTTCGTCGCCGGCGTTCAGGTCGATGGCGTAGACGTCGATGTCGCCTTCGTCACAGATTTCGGCCGATACCGTGTCCCCCGCCGACACAGGGCTTGCGTCGATGGCGTTTTCGTTTGGCTCCAGGGCCTCGTCGCTGCATCCGCCGCTTCCCCCTTGGGTCTTCACGGCGCGGACCTGGTACTCGATGTTGTTCTGGCCTTCGACCTTGACGTAGTAGGTCTGCGTGCTGTTTGTCGTGTTTGTGACTTCCAGCGTCGACAAGCCCGTGCATGACGACGTCTTCATGTTCAGCGGCTGCCGTGCGTCGTCGTAGCCCGTGACCGTCGGTGCGAGGTCTTTGCCGTAGACGACCGCCAACACGTAGGCTTCGCCGGCGCGCACTTGGAGCGCGTGGTAGTCCACGTTGTTCTTGCAGGTGCGGAAGAACGAGAACGAGCTGTCCGAGATCAGCGACGCGCTGTCGAAGTCGTCGTTTCCGGAGCCCACAAACGCGTCCACACCGTCGTCGATGCATTCTGCTGCATCGTCGGGCAGGTAGGCCGCGAACGAGTGGTAAAGGTTGAACTCACCGGTGCTTGGCACGCAGACCACCGAGGTTGCGTCCGAGCTGTCCTTGTCGATCGCGCAGATCGTGTACGAAACCACCAACGGAACGCCGGGCTGGATGATGCTCGCTTGGTTGCCGATCGCGCCGACAAAATCGGTGCCGTTTTCGGACTCCATGGTGATGCCTTCAAAGGCGTCTTTGGGGTCGTCCGAGCCTTCGCCGTAGGGGTTGCCGATGGTCCAGTAGATGACCATTTCGTCGTAGCGTGTGGCGTTGGAGCCGATCAGACTCGCTTCAATCACGTAGTCGCCGAGCGTGGTCTGCGCCGCCAACGGGTCATGCCCGATGACCGCTTCGCCCGGACAGGCGAGGTCGGTTTGGCCGGGTTTGATGACCGTTCCGGAGTTCGAGCGAATGACGATGGTCACGGTCATTTCGACCGGGTCGTTGACGCCGTCGTCGGCGACAAACGTGACTGAATGCACACGGCGTTTGGCTTGTTCGACCGTGGGCAACCACTCAAAAACACCCGCGAACGCGTCGGTTTGCGTAAAGCTTGATCCAATGGGTGCGCCGGCCTCGACCATCGTCATGGTCACTTCGTTCGAGTCGTCGTCGCGGACGGTGACCTCGAACTTCATCGGCTTGCCCACGCGTGGGTCGTAAAGCTCGCTGGCGCTGCTGGTAAAGCGCGGGGTTCCGTTGCCGGGAGTGATCGTGACGTTGACGGTCTTTTCGGTGGTTTTGCCCGCGTCGTCTTTGACGATGAAGATCAGGCGCAACGGTTCGGTGGTCGTGACGTCGCTGGCGATCGGCGCCCAATCCAAGCGTGCTCCGGTGGCCGACTTGAAGAACTGCGCGCTCGAGAGCGACCAATTGCCGTCGGGTTTGGCTTGATAGTCAAACTGCAACGAGCCCCCCTCGGGGTCGTTTGCGCTGACCTCAATCGACAGCGTTTCGCCGACCTCGATGTTCACCGAGGCGCCCACGTTGAGCGCAACAACAGGAGGTTGGTTGTTGGAGTCGTCGGCCGAACACGCGCCGAGCACGGTGAGCGCCAGAATTAGGAACCACGAACGGACAGTCATTTTTAGCTCATTTACATTGGTTGGTGCGCTGAAAGACCGCTGATTTCCAGCGCTTTCAGTTGGCCTTGAGGCTAACAGAGAACCCGGTGTGAATCTAGTTTGCGCCGCGTGGCCGTGGGCTGTCCGTGCGTGGGATTTGGGTCGGGAGGTTGCCGGTGGGATTTGGGTCGGCAACCTCCGGTTGCCGAATGGGCGAAGCCCACAGAGACCGTCGCTGTTCGGCTATCGCCGAATCCGGCAACCGGGAGGTTGCCGGCCCATGGCCTCCAGTCCGTGCGTGGGATTTGGGTCGGGAGGTTGCCGGTGGGATTTGGGTCGGCAACCTCTGGTTGCCGAATGGGCGAAGCCCACAGAGACCTTCGCTGTTCGGCTATCGCCGAATCCGGCAACCGGGAGGTTGCCGGCCCATGGCCTCGGGTCCGTGCGTGGGATTTGGGTCGGGAGGTTGCCGGCCCATGGCCAAGGCTTATGCGTTCTTTTCGAGCACAGCAACGTGGATGAGATCCACTAGGCCGGCGATGTTCTCGAGTTTTGAGAGTTCCGAGCGTGGCACGCGGACCTTTAGCTCACGCATCGTGCACGAGACCACCTCGACCATGTCCAAACTGCTGGCACCGGCGTCCTTCATCGAAATCTCGGGGGTGATGGCGTCCGCATCGGCGCCATCCACGATGTCGAGGATATGTTTCTTTACGACCGCAAACACTTCGTCTTTTGTCATTTCCGTCTCCCTGTTGAGTTAACTTTCTCGTTTGATTTTCACGTTTTTTCGCTTCGCACGTTCCCCAATTCCCATGAGGTTGTCGAAGAATTCAAAGCCTTTGTCGACCATGATGACCTGTCCGCCCACGGCATCCATCAGCCCACTGCACAAGGCCAACGCGACATTTCCGATGTCCTCGGGGGTCGTGTAGCAATCCTCGAATCCGCCCAAGGTTTCGAGGAATTCGTGGAATTCGGCGCCGAAGGTGTTGTCGAACGACTCCGTGCGGACGAGCCGAGACCGGATGACGTTGACTCGGGTGCCTTCGTCGAACAACCGGAAGTTCATGTAGCGGCACATGGTCTCGAGCACGGACTTCGAAAACGCGACGAAGTCGTAGTTTTGGAAGTAGCCATCGGGGCCATCGCTCGACATGCCGAGCACGTACTTTGGATACGCGCCAAACCGTTGATGGATGCGTTCGGTGTAGGCGAACATCGGCCACGTCGAATAATCGATGCTCTGCGCGAGTCCGCGGCGTGAGTAGTCGCTCAGGTCGTTGATCCGTAATGCGAACGCGACGTTGGACACAAAGACGTCTACCCGTTCGTGGTGTTGCGCGATCGCTTCGAGCAGCGCGTCGAGGTCGTCATCGTTGGACACGTCGGCCTCCAAAATGAGCGGGCGCGGTGCACCGACGGCCTCGAACTTCGCGTAGACCTCGTCCATGTCCGCGGTGCCCCAACGGTAGGTCAACACAAGGTTCGCCCCAGCGCGGCCAAACGCGAGGCCGGTCGCAAGCCCGATGCCCATGGTACCGCCGGTCACCAGCACCACCTTGTTCGCGAGATTAATCATGGGTTCCACCAAAATTCATGAGGTTCAAGTTGGCCAACGTGGTCTCGTGCATCAGGGATTCGAGGGTCATCGCCTCGATGAAATCCTTGCGCCGCCCCAGCGTCAGGCTTTGTTTGAGCAGTTCGATGTTTTGTCGTGGGTTTTGCGCGATCCGAGACGCCAAGTCCATGGCCGCGTCCCAGACATCGGCGGATGGCACGATGCGCGAGATCTGGCTGCCCTGAAAGGCGCGGCCTTTGCGGCACTCGCTCGAGAACATCAGCTCGTTGGCCGTCGGCTCACCCAGAAAATACGCCGCGAGTCGTGTGGTTCCCATGCCCGGCGTGATGCCCAAGTCCATGAAGTTAAAGCCGTAACGATGTTCGTTGGCGAGCACCACAAAATCGCACGCGAGCGCGAGCGTGAAGCCACCACCAATCGCGTAGCCCTCGCAGGCGGCGATGATGGGGACGGGAAACTTCAACAAGGTCTCGGCGACGCCGAGCTCGCTTGGCCGCACGCGTGAGTGTTTCAGATCGCCGAGCACGCTGAGGTCCGCGCCGCTGCAAAAGATCTCAGGCAGTCCGCGCAACACGACAACACGGACCTCGGGCAGTTGCTTGGCGTCTTCCAAGGCCGCGAGCAGTTCGGCGACAAACCCGCCGGACAAGGCGTTCCGCCCAGCCGCATCTGCCATGGTCACGGCGGCGATGTGCGACTCGACGGATAGGCTCACACCATGTTTTGTGGTGTCGTTCATCAGACCTCCCACGGGGCGAGCCCGGCTTCAAAAGCGGCGACGCGCTGCATGACGTGTGGATCAGACAAGAGCTCGCGCATGTGTGTCTTGCCGACGTCCATCTGAGCACGAATATCGTCCATCTCGCCGAGCCACGTCTTCAGGCGACCCACCGCCGGCGGATGGGCCCGGGCAAGGCGCCGCACCCAACCACGCACGGTTTTTTCCAACACGTCGTCACCAACAACTGCGTCAGCCACCCCCAACGCCAACGCGGTTTGCGCGTCCATCGACTCCCCGCGGATCGCGAGTCGCCGCAGCGTGGGCGACGAAACACGCTGCCGAATGATGGGGGTGATCAGCCCCGGGATCAGCCCAAACAAGGGTTCGGGGAGACCAAAGCTGGCATGGGGTGTCGCGATGACCACGTCGCAAGCCGCGGCGATGCCAAAGCCGCCGCCAATCGCCCGGCCGGTGACCTGGGCAATGCATGGGTTGGGGCCGGCCAAAAGTGCCCAGATCGCGTCAGAGAACGCGTCGAGGCCTTCGTCTCGCAGCGTCGGCGAGACCGCCGCCAGGGCGCCAAGCGCCAAGCCTTCACAAAAGACCTCGTCCGTTGCGCCATGGACGACGATGATCGACCCGCTTGGGGCGGCGAGCACCTGGTCGCGAAACTGCAGCAAGCCGCCGTGGGTCAGCTTCGCGGGCAATGAAACAGCGTGTGTGTTCATGCCGCGTCTCCGTTGCTCCACGCGTACTGGCGCTCAAACTCCCGCATGCCCGTGAAGACCAGCCGGCGCTGAGCTGCGTACGTGGTCGCAAACAGGTCACCGAAGCCATCCCGTGGAACCGTGTAGTCGCCCTGGTCGATCGTCTGGGTACGGAAGCGCTCAGCGGCTTCGTAACCGTGGACGCCAAGGTCGAGCCGCGCATCCAAGCCAGCTGCCAACCCCGCCGCGTGCGCAACATCGACCGCACGCTTGCCGAAGACGCCGCTGAAGAACTCTGCGCTTGAGCCCGAGCCGTAGGAGTAGACCCCGAGCCGCTGTCCAACGACGTTGGCGCCAAACGCATCCACGCAGCCGAGCATGCTCACAAAAATGCTGGAGGCATAGGTTCCGCCCATACGGCGGTTGTGGGCGAGTGTCGGTGCGACGCGTTGATTGAAGTCCTCGTTGCAGTGCGTCGCCGAGAAGTCGTCCAGCGTTCGCCAAATCGCTCGATGCGCGCGCCGGGTGATGCCGCCAAAGGGCGCGTGGTAGATCTGGAATGGGACCAGAGCGCGGAGCTCATCGCCGGTTGTTGGCGTGGTCTTGGCCGCCGCGCAGTAGCGCTCAAACGTGATGTCGACCGCATCAAGATACGACAGCAGGCTCGTCTCGCTGTGGCCGGCTTCGACGCGCGATGTCGGGCGGGTCAGATCGGCGACCTCGTGGGTGTAGAACCCCGATTTATCCAGCTCGAGGGCCAGAAAGTCGGGTGTTTTTGACAGCAGAATCGCGACCGCGCCTGCCCCCATCACAAATTCGTACGGCTTGCCAAAGTGCTCGCGGCTCTGGTCCGTCGTGATGACCAGCGCTTTGGTGCCTTCGGGCTGCATCGCAAGCCAATTTGCGGCCAACACAACGGCACCGGTCCCCGCGTAACATGCGTGTTTGATCTCGAGGTTTCGGCAGTCGTCGCCCAAGCCGACGTAGCGCTGAACCCATGTCGACAGGGCTTTTTCCTGGTCTGGGCCAGACTCCGAACCGACCAACAGCAGCTTGATGGCGCGGCGGTCGTCGTCGTTGAGCAACGCGTTGGCGGCGTTGACGGCCGTGGTGACCGGATCCTCCCACGGCGGATTAAACGACCGTTGCGAGATCATCATGTCGCCGCAGATTTCATCGGCGTTCGCCCCGCGATGTTCGGCGAGCTCGCGCATGTCGACGGCCAGCGAGCAAGGATAGACGTGAAGTTGTTCGATTCCGATCTTCATGGCGAATCCTAGGGTGCCCATCCAAGCCCACCGGTGACGTCGATGACCGCACCGTTGATGAAGCCTGCACCGTCACCACACAAAAACAAGACGCTCGCGGCGAGTTCATCGAGCTCGCCGAGTCGCCGCAGGGGGCAATACGAAATGGCGAAGTCTTTGAGGCCTTCGGCCATGGCTTCGCCGCTGGTCATGTCGGTGGGGAAGTAGCCTGGCACCAGGACATTCGTGGTGATGCCTTTGGGGCCGTACTCTTTGGCGAGGGTCTGCGCCAAGCCCTTCAGGCCCGCTTTGCTTGCGGCGTACGCAGCTTGTCCGCTCGCGCCTTCGGCGGTGATCGAGCTCATCATCAAGATGCGCCCAGCGCGGTTGGCAACGAGCTCGGGCAGAAAGGCACGGCAGACGTAGAAACTGCCCGTCAAGTTTGTCCCGATGACCGCGTCCCAGTCCTCGTCGTTCATCGAATAGGCAAGCCCATTGCGGTTGATCCCGGCGTTGCAGATCACAGCGTCGACGGACTCGAACTCCGCCAAGAATGCGTCGGCGACCTCGTCAACATTGGCCGAGTTTCGAACGTCGAGCTGCCAGTGCCGAATCTTGGTGCCGTGGGCGGAGGCGCGCTGAGCGACTTCGGCAGCGGCGGATTCGTTGGACACGTACGTAAACCCAACGTCCCAGCCTGCGGCTGCAGCCGCTTCGACAATGGCCGCGCCAATGCCGCGTGATCCACCCGTGATAAACATGCGCTTGGTCATCTCAGTATTCCTCCACAAACATCGCCTCGAACGCGCCCACACTCACGGTCTCGCCGTTTCGGACCATCTGCCCGAGCGTGATGAAGGTGTAGCCGTTGTCTTCGACCAATTCCGAAATCAGATCCACATGGTCTCCCGGACGCACCGGCAGTAGGAAGTGGGCCTCCAAGACCTTGAGCAATCGCACGGGTCGCGCGGCGGATGATGCCAGCGTCGACGATTCGCGAAACGCGTCGAGGCACAGGCCCGCTTGACCGATGGCCTCGATCTGAAGGGCGCCTGGATAGACCGGATCGCCCGGGAAGTGGCCCTCGAACACGGGGTCGTTTGGATCGATGGTACGGGTCGCGAAGATGCGTTGACCGGGCACCACGCCAACGATGTGGTCGAGCAACAGCATCGACCCGCGGTGCGGCAAAATCTGAGCAATGTCGTCGCGACCATAGGCGGTGGGCTCGAAGTCGGCCCGGTCAAACAAGGGGCCGCGCCGCGCCGTTCGCAAGCGTTTTGAAACGTCATCAAAGGACATCGCGTATCTCCGCGAGGGTCTGCGCAACCGTTTCGCGCGGCGTGGCAGATTCCCATGGGTCGATGGAAAAAATCGTGCGACCGGGATGCCAACGTCGGCGCATCATGTCGCCCAAAACCGAACGCGGCCCGACCTCAACGAATACGCCATCGGCGTAGGTTGACGCGAGCAAGTCGATCGTCTGCTGCCAGCGTACGGGCTGATAGACGTGGCGCGACAGCAACTCGACGATCGTGTGTGGTGTGGCCTCGGTTGGCTCCCCCGCGACGTTGGGGTAGTACGCTGTCGATGTGGGTTTCCAAGGCGTTTCCTCCAACACATGATGCAGGCGCACGGCAACCGGGCGAAAACGCTCGACGTGCATGGGAATTCGGTGCTCGATGACCGTCGCCGCAGCGTAGTGGTTGGCATCCGCAAGCTCGATCACAGCGTCGACGGCTTCTTTGGTGCCCGCGACGACGATCTGCGAAGGGCTGTTAAAGACGGCCGGCGCGACGGCACCATGGCCAAACTGTTGATTGACCGCGTCGACGAGCGGCGAAAGGTCTTCCCAGGCGATGGGATAAATCGCAGCCATCACACCGTCGGGGCCTTCGTCGTACAGCTGACCACGCTTGGCCACCAAGTCCACCGACGCCTGTGCGTCGAGCGCGCCGATCGCCACCAGGTGAGCGTACTCCCCGAGCGACAACCCCGCGGATGCCGTCGGTTCGAGTCCGTTTGCGCCAAGGAGCTCAAGCCAACCAAGGGTCACGGCATGGACGCTGGTCTGGATGCCGTGGTTCGACCGGAAGTCGAGCGTGGCGCGTTGTTTCGCGGTGTCTCCAATGGTGGGGGCGACCGCGCACAGGCGGTCCACCATCGCTTCATCGCGTGAGCTTTGGCCTCCAAACATGAAGATCAACGGGCGAGTCATGTGTGCCTCGCGGCGGCGAACACGTCCGTGATGAGGTCCACCGCGAAATCGAGGTCTTCACGCGAATGCCCCGCGCTCACGGCACATCGCAGCCGGACTTTGTCCTCGGGCACTGCGGGGTAGTCCACGGGGGCGACAAACAATCCACGCATCATCAGGGCGTGGGTGCCGCGGTAGAGCAGCTCACGGTCGCTGCCGACGATGACGGGCACGACGTGCGACTCGCTTGTGCCGGTGTCGAACCCGCGCGCCTGCAAACTCTGTCGGAAGTAGTCGGCGTTCGCGGCCAAACGTGGCCGAATCTCGCTGTCGTTGCGGATGACGTCGACCGCGGCGCTGATGCCGGCCACGGTCGCGGGGGGCAGCGCAGCCGAGAACACATAGGGATGGCTGTAATAGCGGACGTACTCCAACAGCTCGGCGTCGGCGCTCGCAAACGCCCCAATGACACTCAGCGCTTTCGAGAACGTGCCAAACACCATGCGAACACGGTCCGAAACGCCAAAGTGTTCGGTGGCACCACCCCCGTTTTTGCCCACTGCAAAGATCGAGTGCGCTTCGTCGACGATCAGGCCGACGCCGTGCCGGTCGCAGACGTCGAGCAAGGCCGGCAGGTTCGCGTAGTCGCCGTCCATCGAATACAGACCGTCCACGACGACGATGCGCCGTTTCGAGCCAAACTTGGTCAGCATGGCGTCCAACGACTCAGGGTCGTTGTGGTCAAACGTCGCCAGGCCTGCACCCGACATGTGGACACCATCGACCCACGACATGTGGGCGAACGCGTCGAGGATCGCGACGTCGCCGCGTCGCAGAATGGCCGAGCAGATTCCAATCGCACCGGCAAATCCGCTTGAGAACAAAATGGTGCCCGACTTACCGGTCAGCGCGGACATCTGGTCTTCGAGCTCGCGGTGTTTGGTCGTCATGCCGCTGAGCAGCGGAACGCCACACGCACCCGAGCCCCAAACGTCCAGCGCAGCCTGTTGCGCTTGCACAACCGCAGGATTTCGACAGATGCCCAAGTAGTCCAGCGAGGCCATGTTGATGACACGTTGGTCGGCGGCCGGCGTCTGGATCGAGGTGTGAACGTCGGCGGCCTCGGTCAACGTGCGTTCAAACAAGGCGTGGATCTCGGGTTCGCTGCGTCGCCACGCCAGGAAATCATCCGGCGCTTTGAGGGGATCCTCGTCATGCCCAATGTGAAAGTCGGCCAGATTCTGACGGAAAGGATTCATCGATTCTCCCAGACAAAACGGTGGCCGTGAACGTTGTCAAAAGCCCCACCGAAAAGGCCATCGACAATGGGCGTCGGATCGGAATTCGGGGCAGTCGCGACGAAATTCACGCGGGTGTCCAGGCTCACGCGCCAAGCGTTCCAGTAGCGCGCCAGCGTATGCGAGAGCTCAATGCCAGGCGATGTCCCGCGATCAATCTGCAGCGCGTGGTGCACCAGATGCCCCTGTGTTTGTGCCGTCTGTAGAATGTCGACCATCGCGTGTGCCACGCGCTCCAAGGAATCAAGCGAGACCGCGTCCCAGTCGATGCCCAGAACCACCTGGCTGGGAATGGTTTTGCCCTCTAACTCGGCCAGCGTGACCACATCGAAACGGCCGTGGGCTGGAGCCACCCCGGCGTCGACCCAAAGGCGCCCCGCGGGCGCCTCGGACAGACTCGGGATCGATTCCCACGGAGCAGGCATTCCCAACAGCCGTGGGGCGACACACACCAAGTTGTCCATGTGGGTCGCGCCGCGGTCGATGACGATGGTCTGCCCCGTGATGCCCGCGAATGCGGGATCGGTGAGTGCAACGATCGCCTGCGCGACGTCGGCGGCATCGAGGTCAAACTCGGAAAAGCTCGCGATGTGTTCGCGGGAATCGGCCGGAAACATCTCGCGGAAACTGTGGGTGTCGACCTGACGGGCGCGCACGGCGTTGACGCGGGACTGCGGAAAACGGGCCGCGAGCTCGACGCACAGGCCTTCGAGCAAGGCTTTGGACGCGGCCACATAGTCGTATCCGGGGTAGAAGTGTTCGTGACCATCCGAGGACGTCGCGATGATGTGCCGCGGCACCTCCCCGAATTTTTGCGCCATGGCCTCCACGTAACGAAGCATCGGCCAAGCGCTGTATGCCAAGCTCTGACGCAACGTTCGGGCATGGAAGTTCCCGTCGCCGCGTGCCGCCACACACACATTAGGAACGAAAACATCCACCGGTCTGCCGATGTGATCCAGCAGGGTGTCGGTGGCGTCGTCGTCCGCGATGTCGGCCTCGAAGATTTGTGGCCGTGGAAGTTCGGCAGCGTCAAACGCAGCAAAGATCTCCGCGTCGTCGACGCTCGCCCACCGGTGCGTCAAAACCACGTCCATCCCGCGTTTGGCAAAGGCTAGCCCCGTCGCAAGTCCGATGCCACGTGTCCCACCTGCGACCAAAGCGATCGGTCTAGGCATGGAAGCGTCTCCACAGCGAGCAGCAGTTGATGCCGCCAAACCCAAACGAATTCTTGAGCATGATCTCGACCTCGAAATCCTGCGCATGGTTTGCACACACATCCAAATCAACCTCGGGATCGAGGTTGTCGATGTTGATCGAGGGGTGCAGGCGGCCGTGATTCATCTGCAAAATGCCGGCGATCGTCTCGGTCGCCGGAGCGGCCCAGCACGTGTGCCCCAACATGGATTTCGGCGCGTTGATCTTCAACGCCTCGGCGTGGCTTCCAAACGCATCTCGAATTGCACGCAGCTCGGACAAGTCTCCAAGCGGCGTCGACGTCGCGTGCGCGCTGATAAACTGGACCTGCTCACGTTGAATCCCGGTGATCTCAAGCAACCTCAGGATGGTCTGTGTCTGTCCCTCCTGCGAGGGTGCCGGCAGATGCGAGCCGTCCGAGGTGGCGACACATCCAAGCACCTCGGCATAAATGTGCGCGCCGCGTGCCAACGCATGGTCCAGCGACTCCAAAATCAAGCAGCCGGCCCCGTGCGACGGAACGAACCCTTCACGCGCAGTATCGTAGGGGCGACTGGCTTTTTCGGGGGTTTCGTTGAAGGCGTTGAAGGTGATGGCGTCGATCATGGCCATCGCCTGCAATCCCATCGGCGAAAAATGCAACGCCGCGCCTGTGACCACCGCGATGTCATGACCGTGGTAGCGGATTTCGTCGATGCCGGCGCGCAGTGCGATGTTCGCGCTCGCGCAGGCTCCACCGACCGTGTACAGCGCGCCCCGGCAGCCCAAGACCTCCCCGATCGAGGCGGCGTGGTCGGTGTCGAGGTTCGACACGGCCGAGAGAGGGTCGATCCAGTCCGGCTCTTCCTGAAACGCCCGGAAGTTCTCGAGCATGTAGTGCTCGTTGAGGTTGTGGCCGCCGAGCACCACGGCGCGACGATAGGGGCTCTCGTCGAATTCGAGCCCAGCGTCGAGCCACGCATCCAAACTGCACAGAACGCTTAGCCGCGTCGACATTGGCGCGGTGCGGTGGATCTTGCGCATCCGTGCGTAGACATCGTCGGGTATGCGACCCTCGAAACCATGGAGTTTCGCATCGGCGTCGTAGTCCGTGAGGTCGCCGCCGACCTTGGAGTACACGCGCTCGTCATCGAAGAACGTCCAACGCGTGATGCCGGGCTGGCCCGCAATCAGATTGGCGTAATAGTCCGTTAAGGTGTCACCCAGGCGGGTGTTAATACCCATCCCGGTGACCACGACACGTCGCTCACCCATCGCAAACCTCTTTTCCGAAATCGTGATTTCACTATCAAGTCCGCGGAAAAAGGACAATGCATCGTCAGAAAATTGACGGTCATGGGGTCATCATTGGAGCGGTTCGGCTTCGCCGAATCCGGCAATCAGAGATTGCCGGCCCCGGTTCGGCTTCGCCGAATCCGGCAATCAGAGATTGCCGGCCCCGGTTCGGCTTCGCCGAATCCGGCAAACAGAGATTGCCGGCCCCGGTTCGGCTTCGCCGAATCCGGCAAACAGAGATTGCCGGCCCCGGTTCGGCTTCGCCGAATCCGGCAAACAGAGATTGCCGGCCCCGGTTCGGCTTCGCCGAATCCGGCAAACAGAGATTGCCGGCCCCGGTTCGGCTTCGCCGAATCCGGCAATCCCTGATTGCCGGCCCAGATTCGAAATTACAACAAGATCATGGCGAGCAGACTCAACCCGAGGATGGGCCGTTCGATCTCGGGATCTTGGGCGAACAGGGAGAGGTGGGCCCAAACCGGGACCGCGAGGACCAACGGCAGCGCACTGCCGATGCCCAGCGGTGCGACGGCAAAGGCGACAATCGCCGGCAGGGATCCTAGGGCGAACGCGGCCGAGAGCCGCTTCAGGTTCGACACCCACAATGCCATCAGCAATCCACCAACAACCAGTGGCAACGCCTGAACGGGGGCATCCTGGAAGGCCGCCAAAGACCACGATTGGCGCACCGCGAAGGCCTCGAAGATGTGACGTGGCGCGTCCCCTAAAAACACGCCGTAAAGGATCACGAGCGCAACACTTAACGTGGGGAACAGGGCCGCAAACCAGGGCGCAATCTCATCTTTTGAGCTTCGAAACGCCAACGCACCGAGCGCAGGAAACACCACCACCGATTGTGGCAAGATGACTGCCGCCGCCGCCATCAAAAAGCCCACCAAGCCACGCGCCCCGAGCCGGCGGTCTCCAGCGCCCAAAGCGCCAAGGCGGCGCCAAAGACCACGTTCGAGCCAGGCAGCATCAAGACCATGACCGGCGCGCACATCCAGAACCACACCGCGCGGTCCGCCGTCTGTGGCAGGCCTTCACGGCGCACGATGCGATAGACCGCCATCGCGGACACAAAAACCGCCAGCTCGGAGAGTGCGATAAGCCCGTAGGTTCCTGCGTTGTTGACCGAACTGACATGCTGGTTGAGCAGCTCCACCAACGCACTGACCTCGGCCCAAGGTCCAACACCGTATGTCAACGAGGCGAGGTCTCGCCCGGCGAGATAACGGCCGAGCCAAAACGCGGCGCGTCCACAACAAAAGCGATGAGTGAGGTTCGAAGCGCGGGATGGATGCGGGCGACAAGCGGATGCATACCCGACATCCTAGAATGTAAGGTGATGTAGGCAAAAATTCGACACCTTCGGATTTCGTGAGGGTTCGCCATTCTGGTAAGGTCTTCGCCGTCCAATCACGAAGGTTGTGGTGTGCGGTATTTCCTTTTGTTGATCTTGGTCTTGGCGGCGTGCTCGTCCGAAACGTCGGACGCTCCAACCAACACATCCCTTGACGTGCTTGTGGACGGTGTACCCGCCAACGTTTCCGGTGTGCAGCCCACACCCGTGGAAAACGGAGAGGCGCGTGTGGCCATCTTCAAGGGGGTCGTCAAACCGGGAAATGTATACTCCGCCGAGCTCCTGCGCACCATCGACACCCCGGCCTACATGGACATCGACACCGGCGTCGACGGCGACCCGTTTTGGATCACACAAGCATCGGTCGAAGATGCCAACGGCAACGTGTTGTGGACCGATCGCGTCAACACGATGTTTCAGTTGCTCGAATTCTTGGAGCTTGTTGTCGAACAGACGGGTTCGAGCTCGCTCAATCTCAATCGCGCCCAACTTTACGCATTTGTCGGTCAGCAATATCCAGCCCTGTTGGAATTCCCGGTCAAAGTCCCCGTCGGAATTCCGGGCGGCAAAGACTTCGTGCTGCGGGTCCCCAACGAGGACAACGTGTTTGTAGAGGTTGCTCGGGTGGACATCGCGAGCGCGGTCGAAAATGCCACGCCACCGCTGGTCGAGGGCAAGGTCACAACGCTGTTGCAGTCAGGGCCGGCGTCCGACCGTCTTGATGTGGTGATCTTGGGCGATGGTTATCGGGCCGAAGACGAAGAAGCCTTTGACTTGGACGCTCAGGTCATCGCCGAACGGCTGCAGGAAACCGAGCCGTACGCTTCGCAGATCAACATGATCAACATCCACAAGGTGTTCACCCCCAGCGTGGAAAAGGGCGCAGGCTACGATTGCACGGGCAGCGCGACCACCGATGCGGGCTGCAAAGAAGACCTGCGCGACACTGTCTTTGGCACCACCTTTGTCATCACTGCGCTCGCTGACCGGCTGATGCTCGCCCTCGGGGAGTCGGACCGCGTCGCGATGCCGCTCGAGATTGCGCGGATCTTTGATGTGGCAGTGCAGGCGCAATACGACGAGGTCATCCTGATCTCAAACGCCAAGCGTTACTCCGGGTTTGCAGGTGTTTACGTCGCGCTCGTGACCACGTTTGGCGGCAACCGAAACCTGATGGCTGACGTGGCGATGCACGAGCTGGGGCACAGCTTTGGCGCGTTGGGTGATGAATATCAGGTTGACGGTGATCCATGTTTGTTTGCCGAGCCCCGCGTCCCGCTGCCGGCAAACATCGCCGCCTACACCGACGATTCGTTCAAATGGGACCGCTTCTTTGACGGGCCGGTGCCCATCCCAACGCCCACCGACCGCGCATCGGAGTTCCCGGTGGGCGCGTACGAAGGCGCTTACAACTGCGACTTCCTCTACCGTCCGTCGCGCGACTGCAAGATGAAGTCCGACGAGTCGTTGCCGTACTGCCCGGTGTGTACCGAACAATTGGTGCGTCGTCTGTACGCGACGACGGACCCGATCGTCGAACCGCAGGTCGAGCGCTTGGAAAGCGGTGCATTGAAGTTCTCGGTGGTCGTGGCGAGCGACAATTTGACCGCGACGTGGTTCCTCAACGATGCAGAATTTGGCACCGGCCCAAGCGTCACGGTCGAAGGGAAAGACGTCGACGGCAGCGAAAACACGCTTCGTGTGGTGGTTTCGGACACGTCGGGCCGCGTACGTGTCGAGGATCCACGCACGTCCCAAGAGCAATCCTGGACGATCGTCGTGACGCAGTAGTCCAATTGACACGATGCGTCATCCTCTCTAGGTTTCTGCGACCTTTTGGCCGGAGAAACCATGCGCCATTTCCTGACCACCGAAGACTGGAGCCGCGCCGAGCTTCAACAGATGCTCGACGACGCCAAAGTGCTCAAGCAGTCGCGGTATTCGGATGCCCTCAAGAACAAGTCGATCGCGTTGGTGTTCTTTAACCCATCGCTTCGAACCCGCTCGTCGTTTGATCTGGGCATGCACCAGCTCGGCGGCCACGCCGTGGTGCTTCAGCCGGGTCAGGGTTCGTGGCCGATCGAGTTTGAAGACGGCGTGATCATGAACGCCGAATCCGAAGAACACGTCGCCGAGGCCGCGCGTGTTTTGTCGCGCTATTTCGATATGATCGCTGTGCGCGCGTTCCCAAAATTCCAAGACTGGTCGGTCGATCGTGAAGACCGCGTCATCAAGCAGTTCGCCAAGTATTCGACGGTGCCGGTCATCAACATGGAGACCATCTCGCACCCCTGCCAGGAGCTCGCTCTGATGCTCGCCCTGCAGGAAAACTTGGGCGAGACAGACGGCAAGAAGTTCGTGTTGACGTGGACGTACCATCCCAAGCCATTGAACACGGCGGTCGCGAACTCCGGTCTGTTGATCGCGAGCAAGTTCGGGTTTGATGTGACGCTGCTGTGCCCCACGCCTGATTACGCGCTCGACGCGCGTTACATGGACGCGGCAAAGCGTTTCACCGCCGAAAACGGGCGCAGTTTCAACATGACCCACGACATCGACGAAGCCTACGACGGCGCGCATGTCGTGTACGCCAAGTCATGGGGCGCGATTCCATACTTTGGGCGCTGGGAAGACGAGAAGCCGATTCGCGAGGCGAACAAACACTTCATCGTGGATTCAGAAAAGATGGCGAAGACCGACAACGGATTTTTCAGCCACTGCCTGCCCATGCGGCGCAACGTCAAGGCGACCGACGAAGTCGCGGACTCGCCGAGGTCGTTGATTATTGAAGAAGCCGAAAACCGATTGCACGTGCAAAAAGCGCTCATGAAGCGCTTGTTAGCCTGATAGGAGCTGAAGATGGGCGAAAAAGTAGTACTCGCATTCTCTGGTGGTCTCGACACGAGTTTTTGCGTCCCTTACCTCAAAGAACAGGGTTACGACGTCATCACGATGTTCTGTGACACCGGCGGCGTGACGGCCGAAGAGATCGCGTACATCGAACACCGCGCGATGGAGCTCGGCGCGGTCGAGCACGTCACGGTCGATGCGTCGCAAGACATCTGGGACGAGGTCGTGGTGCCATTGGTGCATGGTGGGAAATTCTACCAAGACCAATACCCGCTGCTTTGCTCGGACCGATACCTCATCGTGCGCAAGTCGCTCGAAGTGGCCGACGCCCGTGGCACGAAGTTCTTCGCGCACGGCTGCACCGGCATGGGCAACGACCAGGTGCGCTTCGACCTGACCGTCCGCGCGCTTGGCGACTACACGATTTTGGCGCCTATCCGCGAGATCCAAAAAGACGTAGGCAACGTGCGTGACTACGAGCGCGAATACCTCAAGGAACGTGGCTTTGACGTTCGTGCGAAGACGACACGTTACACCATCAACGAAAACGTTTTGGGTGTGACGGTGTCGGGCTCCGAGGTCGACGACTGGAAGACTCCCGGTCCCGAGACACACAAAATCACGAGCCCACGCGCCGATTGGCCTACTGAGACAAAGACCGTGTCGGTGACCTTCGACCAAGGCGTCGCGGTCGCGCTCGACGGCGAGAAGATGAGTGGCCCGGCGATCTTGAAGAAACTGAATGCGGAGCTTGGGGTTTATGGCATCGGCCGCGGCATGTACACCGGTGACACGACCATTGGCCTCAAGGGGCGCATCGTGTTCGAGGCACCCGCCATCACCGCGCTCGCCAAGGCCCACCGCGCGCTTGAAGAAGCGGTCGTCACCAACCGGCAGAACCAGTTCAAAGAAGTGGTCGCCGCCAAGTGGGTCGAGCTTGTGTACCAAGGGTTCTTCTACGAACCGCTGAAGGCCGACCTCGAGGCGTACTTGAACAGTTCGCAGTCCAAGGTCAACGGCACGGTGACGTTGCAGACCAACGGCGGTTTGCTGCACGCGGTCGAGGTCGACTCCAAGCACATCCTGAAGGCCCGCAACGCCGTGTACGCGCAGTCGGCCGACTGGGGCCCAACCGAAGCCGAAGGCTTTATCAAGCTGTTTGGCATGAGCTCGACGCTTCACGCGGACATCAACCGCGGTTGAGCTGGAGCGAGGGCTTCCAAGCTGCCGTGATGTGGTCCGTTACGTGGGCTTCCCCCATTCGGCAACCGGAGGTTGCCGACCCAAGCGCATAAAGCTTCGCCCATTCGGCAATAGGACATGGCCGACCCAAACCCATGGAGCGGCAACACCCACACGTCGCGCGAGTTAGAAGCAGCCGTCGACGCTGTACGGGGTTCCGAAGTCGCCGTTGTAGGAGGCGGCCGAGGTGCACCACGCGTCGGGCGTGTCGTTCTCTTCTTCAAAGAACAGGTCTGACAGCAGCTCTTGGCTGTGTCCGGGAGTCCAGCTCCACGACGCGTCGTACGCGACGCGTGCAATCTCAACTCCATCGCAGGTGATGTTGATCTCGTCGCTGCCGGAGTTCGACAGTCGGAAACCGCTGTAGACATAGTCCGGCGTAAAGCCAGGATCGGCGGAGCTCGCGAGGACGGCCAACGATTCCGCGCCGATGAGGAGGTCGCCGATGACGTGTCGGTCGGTTCCGTCGTCGCTCAACACACAACCTGACAAATTCCACGGAACCTCGGTTGGGTTGAAGATTTCAATCCACTCCCCGTCTGTTTCACTTAAGGTCTCGGGGTCGCGCATGATCTCGGTGATCACGATTTGACCAAAGGCTTGCGGGGGCGGCGTGGGGAGCGGTCCGTCGTAACACGCTGAATTGAGCACGGTTGCAGGGCCGGTGCTCTGGATGGCGCAAAACGAGCCGCCGTAGAGCGGGATCGAATTCTGATAATAGCACCCGGGGTCGGCGTCACACTCGGCGCGGTCGAGCGCCGCGCAGTAATCGATGTGTTCCTGACTTCCTCGTGGGAACTCGCAGATTGCATCGGAGGCCACGGGCGTCGGTTCGTCGACCGGGGCCGGTTCCGCCACGGGTGTTGGTTCCACCGGGGGAGTGGGCTCCACCACAGGCGCTGGGTCGGTGACGGGCGGCTCGACGAGCCCTTCAGCCGCAAGGCAACTCGCGTCGAAGGCGTAAGGAGCCGTCGACTCGCTCGCGGCGCAGAACGACGTGCCGTAGAGCGGAATGGTGTGCTGGTAATAACATGCGGCGTCGGCGTCGCAGGCTTCAAACGAGAGCGCCAAGCAGTACGCCTGATGCTCCGCGCTGCCGGTCGTGAACGAACAGCTGGGCGCCATGGTGTCGGACTTCCCAACGGTCACCGCCGAGCGGTCGACGCTGAGGGGATCATCCACACCCTCGGCGCAGCCGATGCTCAAAGCGAGCAGCGAAAGGTAGCCGTCCGGCAGACCGCGTTGTTTTCCTCTCCCACATGATTTGATACGGATGTATTTGGGCTATTGCGAGCGTGGTTCGACCGCCCAATTCCACGGCAACAGCTCGGCGATTCGCGATTGCGGTTGGTCTTGGATGCGCAACAAGACGTCCGTCAGATAGGTTTGCGGGTTGATGTCGTTCGCCAGACAGGTCGATACGAGCGTTTGCAGCGTCGCCAAGTTACGGCCCGCTTCGTCGTGGCCCACAAATAGGAAGTTCTTTCGTCCCAGCGCGATCAGCCGCAAGTGCTGTTCGGCAATGTTGTTGTCGAGCCGAATTTTGGGGTCGTTTAGGAAAAGTTCCAACGTCTTTTGCTGATTAACGACGTACGTCAATGCCACGCCGAGCGGGCTCTTCGGGCGTTGAAGGTCTTTTTGTTCTTTTGCCCACATCATGAATGTGTCGACGATTTTCCGGCTTTTGGTGCTGCGCAAGGCGCGATGTTTGTCGGTGCCTAGAAAATCCTTCTCGGCAGCCTCGTACTCGACTTCGTAAATCTGTCGAATCAGGTCAATGGCGTGCTCGGCGTCTTGGGGCGAGGTCTCCAGTGCTGCAAAAAACTTGCGTCGAGCGTGGGCCCAACAGCCAGCTCGGTCACGTTTTTCGGGCGTCGTGACCTTGTTGTAGCCCGTGTAACCATCGACCTGCAGCACCCCGGTCGAATCGCCGAGCACCTCGATGGGCGTGTGACCACTTCGATTCGGACTAAATCGGTAGGCGACCATCGTTTGGCCGGCGTCGTTTTTTGCGATGAAATCCCATAGAAATCCGCGACGGCATTCGCCCTTCGTCTGGATTTTCATCGAGGTCTCATCGGCGTTGATATGGCTCGAGGCGGCGACTTGGCGCAGGATTTCTTCGGAAATGGGCGACAGGTGCTCCGCGGTGCGATGAAATAGATCGCAGAGCGTGCTCTTCGATAGTGGCACACCGGCACGTTTAAAGCCCCGCGCTTGGCGGTCGAGCGGAGTCGAGTCGGCGCATTTGGCGACGACAATATGAGCGTGTAATCCCGGGCCATAAAGGCCACCTTCGACCACACGCGCAGGCAAGTCACCTTTGGTAAAACACCCGCATTTACATACCAGTCGCTGCCGGTGATGTTCCCGCCGAATCACGCGCGCCGGCACGAACTCGTATTCTTCACTGACCTCGTCCGCCAGCACATCCGCCTCGTTAAGGGATACACCACACTGTGGGCATTGAACCTCCTCAACACGGTGTTCGACCACCTCAGTGGGTGTCTCGTCCCGACGTTTTTCACGTTTGGAATCACGCGTGGCTTTTGCCTTCGCCTGGCGTTCTGCGGCTTGTTCAGGGGTTTCCGAATCGCGTTTGCGACGCGCGATCTCCCGGTCAATCGGCACCACGCGTTCGGATTTTTGGCCGAAAAGCGCGCGACTTACTTCGGCCAATTCATGGCGTAGTTGCTCGATCGTGGCGCTGAGCTTGGCGATAGTTTGGGCTTGTTGTTCAGAAGATTTCAGCAAGAGCTTCAACAGAAACTTTGCGCTTCCAAGATCTTGGATTTCGTCTAGATCCGGAATTTCGAAGGACTCTTCCATGTCCATTTTTGATCACGATCTGAGCGGCTTGTCGATCCCTTTTGATTCGGGTGGCTCCCAAAGGACGGGTTTTCTCACGCGACTTAGGTCGATGCCTCGAAGCAGCATGGCCAGCTGGGCCGCATCAATCGTGGTCTCTGCGGCGCCTGAGCTGACGCGTGGCTGCTTAAAACGCCCCTGCTCAAGTCGCTTGTAATACACCACGAACCCGCCGGCATCCCAGGTTAGGATCTTCAGGCGGTCCATCCGGCGGGACAAAAACACGAACAGCGCACCCGAGTAGACGTCTTCGCCGAAGTTCGATGCCACCAAAGCCACGAGGCCATCGATGCCGCGCCGCATGTCGGTGGCTTGGCTCGCGACATAGATTTTGACGCCGCCCGACCACAACATCAATGACCTCCATACGATGCCAGCTCAGCAACCCAGGCTGGTGGCGGCACGGCTGCAAACTCCACCGCGACCGCGCCAAGTCGCACGGTAACCAGAGCCGAAGGGTGCGTTTGTACCTCAACAAAGTCACGCCGCTGCGAGCTCATGCGCCGAACCAACGTGGCCATTTCCGCGGGAGCTTGCGATTGACGCTCCTTGCGAACCCGGTAGATCCACTGCCTGAATGTGTCGACATTGACACCTCGCGACTCGGCAAAGGCGCGCTGCGTCACACCATGAAGTCCTTCGAACTCCAGCATCATCTGTTCCCAGAACTCCCGCCCATGTCGTTTCGAATGTTTGGCCATCGCAACCTCCTTCGCGTAAACTGCGAGGGCGGATAGCTAAGAAAAACACTGCAGACCTGCAAGAACGCGGTCTGCCGGACGGTTACGAATTTTGTCTTTTTTGTTTTGACGTTGTTTATGTCAGCGGCGCTTCACGCCCAGACCTTGCCTTGTCCAAACGAGACAAACCCACTCGAAATCGCGTTCGACGATTCGATCCTTTCTCAGGCCAACTTCTATGATTCCATTCGGGCCGAATCGGTGTTGGTGGTTCCCGAGACCGAGTTCGAGAACTTGGTGTTATCGGGGGGAGTCAACCTGATCGAAAGTAGCGAACGCTTGTACATGCAGTCATCCGCTGCTGAGGCTAATCGACTCGGGACTCTGGGCATCGTGTTCGAAAATCCCCAGCCCAGCAGCCTTCAACCATTCATCGAAGATCACGCCACGATCGCCGTTGTCAGAGACCCGTTTGAAGTTACCGGTTCAGGCAGTTTTCAGGCGACGGACTACTACCTTGTTGTTGCCCGCGTGGCGAGCGCAACGACCACCCAATTGAGTTGGGTCGCAACCGCGCCGATGTACGCCAGTATTCAGGTCAATGGAGCGGTTGCATCGGCTCCGTGTAGCTGTGGAAACACTGGAACACCGGAGTGCACCAGTTTTCCCGGGCCGACTTGCGAGTTTGACAGGTGTGGCGGCGGTGGACCTGATTGGCTGAGTGTGGCTCCTGAGGCGTTTCCCGGAGGCGTTAAACAGACCGTGGATGGCTGTACTCAATCGAGGCGAAACGTTCGACAAAATGGCCGACCGATGATCAGGACCCTGAGTGGCCCTGAGCTGATTGCCCAATTACAGGAGTTTGGTGTTGTGCCGGACGTCGTCGGTACTTTCTGCACAACTTGCTCCGATCTGGATTGCAGCTTGGACATGAGTTGGGACCCGAAGAATTGGAGCAGCTCGCCTCCGCCACGCGACATCTGCACAGGCATCCCCGTGAGCACAACCCGGGATTGTGCCGCGGGCGCCTGCTACGGCGACGGTTCTGAGGCCGGAGCATCCGCCGACCTGAGCGCTCTCGGCGCATGTTTTGGTGCGTCGGGTGGTGGTGCCTTGGACACTGCAAACGTCCCTAACGTGCCCGGGGAAATACCACCTTGTCGAGTATCTGTGCCCGACGTGTGTACCTTGGTGGACGGCGATCCATTTTCGCAGGAGTACTGTCAATCGCCCCAAAGGAACTTTCTGATTCAAAGTGCGATGGCATGTGATGGCGGAAGTAGCCCGAGCGGGGGCGCGTATACGTGCTGTGATGGCGTCGCCAATTGTGCGTGCACCAATGACACGGTCAAACTGTGTGTGGATTGCTCCAGCGGCTCCTGCGTCGAGTCCGCATACTCGTCGGTGGTGGATCCGCGCCTGATGGCGAACTATGTCACCTTGTGCAGCGATGATGGCGTGAGCGACTGCAACTCGACACCGACCAACTCGGCTTCGGAGACACAGGCAGTCGTGGATGAGGAATCCACCGGCAATGATGGTAATACCAATACGCCTGCCCCGCCCGCCGAGACCGAACAGCCTACCGTCCAACCACTCCTGACCCTGTTCCAACAGCTAACCAAAGCCTTCGGCGATGTCCTGGACCATGGGCTGGTCACGCTCCAGACCCGAAACACGACCAAGAAGAAGGAAGAGGAGAAGAGCCCCGAGGATACGACCGACGGCGACCCCGTGCTGATGATGTCGGGCGCATTGTTGATGCAACCCACCGATATTCGGGTGGAGGGTCAGCAGTATGATCTGACATTTCAACGTACGTATTTCTCGACATCCAACAACCGAGGAATGCTGGGTTCGAACTGGACGCACAACTGGGAAGCGCGGTTGGAGCCGCTAAACCCAACAAAGGCGCCAGATTGGGCACCACCGTTTTGCACCCAGTCTTATCCGACCACTACCTGCCTGTACTACCGCGATGGTTTCGGAAACGCATCACTTTTTGTCTGGGATAGTATCACACAACGATTTGCGCCCGAGAACGGTTACGATAGCCATGTCGTCCCCATTCGAGGTGGCGGATTTCTAATGACCAGTGCGGAAGGGGCCACGCGTACCTTCAATCGCGATGGGTATCTCACATCGGACCGGGACCGTTTCGGGAACGGGTTCACTGTTAAACTCGAGCGGACGCCGCTGTTTGCGGTCTTTCAACGGTACTGCACCCGGTTGTCACCGACGAACCAAGCTGGTGACCCACGTTCAAGCTCGTTCGATCTCGAGTCACAGACTTCCCAAAAATACGGCAAAATGTGCCAACACCTCGCCATGATTTTCGACGACCAGGAAATGGAGCCCCTAACTGTCGAAGGTTGGCCACAGGCCGAGGGCACACCACCGTACGACGTTCCACTTGAGACCTTGGCCGAGCCGACATCGTGGGAGCAAATCGCGTTGGCTGCCGAGGAGACCCTGCCTGTCTACCGGTCCAAAATCCTAAGCGGGTTGGTCTACATGCGAGAGCTTGCCCTCGAAGATTACGCCAGTAAAGCACAGCATGGGGGGATTCGTTACAGACCAGTAAGCGTGAGCGACGACTACGGTCGGGAACTCAGTTTTGAATACGAGCGCTACAACAACGCTGCCGAGCTGCTGAAATCCGTCCACGGACCCGGGGGCGTTCATTTGGAATTTGACTACACGTCTCCACCCGGATCCTCGGAAGCCCTTCTCAGCCGGGTCAGACGAATTCCGCCCACCACCACGTTGCCCGGGCTCGATAGTTCTCAGTGGGCAGCTTTCGCTGCCAACAACGAATACCTCGAGTTCGAGTATGAATACGATTTCGCGGCACTGACAGACCAAACGCGCGCGCTGCAAGTCGCCTTTGACCGGTATCTTGCATACTTCGAACTGTACACAGCATGCTGGAACTTCACCGAGGTCGAGTGCACCAGCGGTGGCATGAATTCCTTGGCCGATGGTAACCCCTGCTCATTCGCCACCCGAGCTGTCGAACGGCTTCGCAGCGCGATTGCGGACAACATCGTGACGGTGCGACGATCTGGCGAGGTTGAGTTGTTCAACGTCTATGAGGTGGACGTTTTCAGCGATGACTTTGATCGTGTGAACGCGCAGTCGTGGGGTCAGTCCTCAAACCTACATCAGTTTCAATATTTTCAAGCGGGGCCAACCCAGCGAAATGAACTGCCCTCAGGCGCGTATCCGATTGGATTTCCATCGGAACTCGAGTTTCTCGTCATCGAAGATGAAACGCCCCAAGGCTATGCCTCGCCCTCCGCGGCTTGCGCAACCACGCTCGGTGATCCGGCCGACTGCGCGGTTCTTCCGCGTCCATTTGGGGACATCGGAGACCGCGATGATCAAAATGTAGCAACCAATCCACCGAGTGGGCCTCGCGGCAATTGCGGGCCGGACTACGCGTTCAACTTCATCAGGCCCGATGCGCCACCCGATTGCCAACCCGGCTTGATGGACGACTATGTAGCACTGCTTCCAGGGTACCAACCGACATACGAATACTATCCGCGGCAAGCAACCAGCGCCCCGCGTGACATGCCGTTGGTCCAGTCCTATCTGACATGCGACCAACTCGCGGGTCGGGAGTATTCCGATCCGTTCTCCGCCGAGTCCATTGGCCGATGGCAATTTAGGAACGGAAGGTGGGTCGCTGAATGGCCGGAAGGCGCGCGGGAAGAGATCGAGTTGAACTTGGGCCGCGTCTGCCAGTGGACCAAATCGACAGACAGGAACGGCGTCGCCACGTGGTACGGCTTGAACTACCGTGGCCAACACGTCGTCGAGTCGACCGAAACGTCAGAAGGTTTTGTGACCATTGAGCGACGCTACAACGCGGATGGACTCGTCGTGCGTGAGACCGACCCCTTCCTGATTGGGGACGCACGTGGTTACACAGACTACGTATACGACGAGGTCACCGCGTCTTCGAACTACGGTTGGGGTGCTTACGCGCCCGCGATGTGGGCGACACGACAGAACCTTCTCGAAGCGCGTTACCACCCGATAGCGCCAGTGCTTCGCTTCAATCAAGAAACGGGAATTCAGGAGACGGTCGCCGAAACCTTCGTCCGTTATCGGTGGGAGCCGATCTTTAATCAGATGAGATCCATGGTCGAAGGGTCGGTTCTAAGCAATGGCGAGACCCGACTACATCGAATGGAATACCGGCTTTTCGACTATCAAGAGCTGGCCCCGCCAGTGGTGGACAATGGGCGCGTGCAGGTATTGTCGGATGGCGCCACAGCGACGTCCGCGATGAACACCGTTGTTCCCGTCTTGCATCGCATGCTCCGACAGGGCGGAGCCGGGGACTACATCGCTGAGGACGACAACCTTGCGTTTTTTGCGCGGCGCGTTGACATGGTGGACGGAAACCAGATCACAAGCGGTAACTCCGTACAACACATTCTGTTGAAGGGGATGAGGTTTGGCGACGAAGACATCAATGGCGACGGTATCAAGGGATTCAATCGCACCGAGCCTGGAATGCGAGGCCTCGGGGTCCCGATTAAGATCGTTGAGGTCGACTTAGACAAAACACCAAACCACACACGTGCGATCACACTGAGCTATGCGCCGCACGGCGAACTTGCGAGTGTGCGGGACACGGTCGGAAATCTCACCGAGTTTGCTTATTACCCGCTTGAGCCGCAAAACCGCGCTTCTGCATTCGGAACCGGAGCGTTTCCAAGCCTAAGCGATGCGAGCAATGGCGACATAGGATTTCTCGCCTACGTCAAAAAGTCACATCCGATGGCCTACGATGAGCCCGCTTTCGAGCGCCAGTCGTGCCAATCGGCCGATGTGCCCGGACCCTACCGCTTCATCTTGCCGTCGTGTGGAAGCTCGGTTGCACAATCCCTGACGGCACTGGGTGTACCGGCGCAGGTCGCTTCAGCAATCACGTCGTCAGCTTCCCCCGACATCACGTATTACGCCTACAGCGAAATTGGCCTGCCGCGTCGGGTGTGGACCCACGACGCCAACCACTACACTACGATTACGCGCGACGCCGACGGCAGGGTTGTCAGCGAGTTGACGAGTGACGGACGATTAACAGTCAACACCCTCGACGTGTTCGGACGGGTGACAGGTACAGACACGTTTGAAGGCGGGCAGCTGCGTGCGCAAACGGTGGCAACCTACAACCTGTCCGGCAAACCAACAAAGGTCTGCAAAGCAGCCACCCAGGGCGCATGCGCCTGGATGAACACCACACCCAATAACCCCCCCGCCAATACCGATTGGGCATTGCAGCAGTTTTTCTACGACGACGAAGACCTAGTTACATTGACCATTGACCCAGAAGGCACGACTCGCCTCACACAGTATGATGAACGGCGCCGACCCGTCCGCGAGTTGATTAGCGATGGGTCGAGCACCCGTGAAAAACGAACAACCTACGACGTTCGAAACCGAGTTACACAGGTCGGGTATGGACCGACCGGCGGTCTTTTGGTCGAGAGTTTCGGTTACGACCATTTTGGCGCACAAACCATTCACGTCGATCGGCGCTATCAGCCTTGGTACTCGGCGTACAGCACCCGGGGCAATCTGTTGAGTGTGTGTCACAACGACTCCGATTGCTCGCCGTCGACCACGATGGCTACGACTCAGGGGCTGGACGTTCGACAGTTTACCTACAACGACTTCGACGAAGTCTTGTCGGAAACACACAACGATGAGTTCGTAACCACGTACACCCGGCGTTTGGACGGCGCGGTTGCCAGCAAGACGGCAACCAACGCTGAAACGCAGTACTTTGCCTACGACAAGTACGGAAATGCCGTTTGGGCAGCATCTGGCGACTCTCAACAGTTCGAAGTGATCGACCCGATTTCACGCACGCGGGCTTCTGTGGTGCTGAACGGTTCGATGGCCACAACCCGCGTCGATGCGTTCGACGACAGCGGCCGTGTTGTGTCGTCCACGCAGTTCGGTTCCGATGGCGTGAGCGAACGAACGACCACCTTCGCGTTTGAGCTTGATCGGCAGACGGCGAGCACCGATCCCACGGGTAGACTGATCGAACAGGAATTTGATCTTCTCGGACGCTTGATGCTGCGTCGCGAGCAACGGCCAACCGGCTTTGACGTCACCGAGTATGTTACGAATCGTCGGGGGCAAGTCACGTCACTCCTTGATCCGTCAGGACAAGTCACGACGTATGAATACAACGGCTTTGGGGAGCTCAAGTCACGTAAAGTACCGAGCGCTGGCGTCGAAACTTGGACCTACGACCTCTTGGGACGGCAAGAGACCTGGAAACAGGGGGATGAATGGGTTCGCTACGACTACAACGTGCAGGGCGATTTGCATGTCGAAAACTGGGGCGGACGTCTGGGCAATTCGACCGAAGAACTCGCCGTCGAACGACTCTACGATGCGCTTGGGCGACCAACACGTGTGGATTCGACGAATTTAGGTGTGCTGCCCTTCGGCATCTCGGGCAACTGCGCGGCCTCTGGCTTTGTTCGCAAAGAGTTCAGCTACGATATGGCGGGACGTCGTGTGGCGGATTCTTTGCAGATCGGCACCTGCTCACCCGTGGTCATGTCGACGACGTGGTCGACATTGAACGACGAGTGGCAGCGCGACGTGACTTATCCGGGTGGCAACGGCAATTTGGTGCACTCCCAGTTGTTTGACGGTCAGGGGCGATTGCACGAACAAGAGGTCGGCTGGATCGGATTGCCCAGTGGCACGACTCTGTCGACCGCGTGGGATGGCGATCGCATGTCGCAACGGGCGACGTCGTTTGCGGCCGGTGTGCAACCTTTGTTGTCCGATGCCGCCTACGATGTGTTTGGGGCGCGCACGCAGTGGTCGATAAGTCACGCGGGCACGTCGCTGTTTGATGTTGAAATTCAGCGCGATGTCCTCAGCCGGGTGCGGTCCGTCACCACGGAGTTCGACGGCGGCATAAGTCGCTGGGACGGTTTCGAGTACGACGTGCGTCACCACCTGACCACCACACACGCGGCAAACCAGATTACCTTTCCGGTGCCAAGTGTTGGGACCCATGTGGGCGCGACCAACACCTCGGTCGCTGCGACGGCCGCGATGCTCAGCGCGACGGCTTCTAGCCGCGTGCGCGAGGACGCCGTCGGCGCCACGTTGACGATTTCGAACCCTTCGGGACCCGTGTGGCAAGCCACCACGACCGGTGGTGCGCCCGGGCGCGACGTCGGCCACCGCCTGCAAAAC
>JAWKQR010000023.1:0-84451 GCA_041390025.1 bacterium | reverse complement strand
GTCGCCCGAATACGAAATGAGCACGTTCGATGGGCTGACATCACGATGGATGATGTTCAAATCCTCGCCGTACGAGTCTTTGGCCCGATGCGCAAAGTCGAGCCCCTTGAGGTACTCCATCGCGATGTGAAGCACGATATTGAACGGGATCTTCAAGTCGAGCTGCGCACAGCGCGCCAGCACATCGAGCAAGTCTTTGCCGTGCACAAACTCCATCGCGATGTAGTACTGCGAGTCGAGCTCGCCAAGATCAAACACCTGCACGACGTTGGCGTGGTACAACGAGACCGCGATCTTGGCCTCGTTGATGAACATCCCCACGAATTCTTTGTCGTCGGCGAGGGCGGGCAGAATCATCTTGACCGCGAACTCCTTCTCGAAGCCGGCAGCTCCAAAGGTCTTCGCACGGTAAATCTCAGCCATTCCGCCACTGCCGATCTTTTCAAGCAGGGCGTAACGACCGAAGGTCGTCCAAGCCAAATTTCCGCTTTTGTCCACCACTCAGTGCTCGCTCTTCAGCGCGGGGCGCGCTCGTCGCATAGACTTTCACGCCCGTCATTGTTGGACAAGAATTTTTCCAAGCTTACGGTAACACAAATGCAGTCCCCGACCAGAGCCTCGGAGCGGATTCTATGGACTTTCAGGGCGTTGTGTGGTTTGAAGGCGGGCCTACTTTTGACCGTCCGGTGAATTCAATGCAGGACACCCCCCTCGCAGTTACATTCGATGCCCTCCTCTCCAAAGGAATGGCATCCCTGAAGACCTCGCTCGTAAAAGCTTTGAATCGCGACGACTTGTCCGCTGCGCTCAAGGATGCCAACGAGGATTACGCGCAAAAAGGCGGACGTGATCTCGACGCCGCTCTGACGTACGCCATTCTTTTGACCCACCGCGAATTGACCGACGAGGCCATGGGCGTCTTGAGAAAGGCGATCGAGCACCACAGCCACAACCCCGCGCTGCAACTTGCGCAAGTGGACGTCCTCTTGGTCCGAGGTGATGTGGATTCTGCGCGCGCCCTCGCCGAGGGACTCAGCGCCGTGTCGTTCACAGAACCACGGCACACGGCATACCTCGGCGACGCATACCTCTCGATGGACATGCTCGACGAGGCCCTCAATGCCTTCGTCGGCGCGCTGGATGCAGGGCTTGATGATGCGTCTGTTGCCGCCAACGCCGCACATTTGCTCATCCAAAAGGGCCTCCACGAACAAGCGGCCGAAATGTACGAGCGTGCAGGCCGCATCGCACCCAGTGTGTCCGAGTATTACCTGCGCGCCGCCGACATGTGGCTTGAGGCCGGAGAGCTTGAGCGCTCGGTGCGCGCCTACCGCCGTGTCGTCAACATGGAGCCTGACAACGCCCACGCGTGGACCTTCCTCGGGTTTGCCTACCGAGACGCCGACGACCCAGAGGCCTCCCTCGAAGCGTTCCAAAAAGCGTACAAACTTGAGCCCGACGACATGGAGTCCGTGCTCAATCTCGCTCATGCTTACCTTGAAGTCGGGCAAAGCGAGCAGGCAAGGCGCTACTACGAGAAGGCCGCCGAGATCGACCCTGAAGAAGTCGAAGCCGTCAACGGCATGGTCGCTGCCGCCTTTGAGCTCGGGGACGTCGAGCTTGCCGAGTCCCTCGCGTTGCGTGCGGTCGACATGGACCCCGAAAACCCTGATGGATTGTACAATCTTGGGGTCATTCAGCTGTCGATCAACCACACCAAAGACGCCGAGATCAACTTCCGGCTTGCGCTCGAAATGCAGCCCGAAGACCCGCGCTACGCCATCGCGATTGCACAAGTCGTCCTGCGCAAAGGGAAGGTTGACGAAGCGATGTCCAACGCGACCGTCGCCACCGCTTACGTCATCGAAGACGCCACCGGCATCTACGACTTCGTCCGCGATCTCGTGAGGTTTGGCGGCGCGGACCGAGTTCTTGAATTCGTCGAGGAGGTCGAGTCTCTTGATGTGCGCTGGGCGGCGATCAAACCGTTGTTCGAATATCTGGCGCACGCGCTACGTCGAGAGGAAGATGCCTACGTGGATTGTTTGACGAGGTTTGAGGACGCCGTCAAAGAGTTTCCGGAGATCATTCCGGTCATGTGGGACTTCGAGGAATTGGAGCGGCTCGCGCTCGGCCTTGAGCCTCGCGAGCGGAAAACCCTTGAGACCATGATCGCTGTGCTCGAAGGCCGGCGTGACTTGGGTCATTTGGAGCAAGCGGGCAAATGAGAAAAGCCATTTTTTCACTCATCGTGGCCCTCGCGGCGATCGCATGCACCGAGGACAACCCAGTCTACAACGCGAACCCTCTGCTGCCCGGCGAATGCCGAGAAGGCACGGAGTCCACCGAGACGTTCGAGACCTTCGAACGTCCCGAAAAACTTGATGTTCTGTTCATCGTCGACAACGCCGGGGATGTCGAAGATCTCCAGCAAAGCATGGCTGTCGCTGCGGCTCAATGGCTCGATGGACTCAAAGACGACCTCGACATCGAGGTCGCCGTCGCGACCACCGATGGGACGGTGGGGCCGCGCCTCGCCCCTCCGGGGACCAGCGCCATGGGGTGCGAAGGCAACACGGCACAAGTCGCGAAGTCATCCCAGTCCAACTTCTCGCGTCTGATCGCGTGCAATATCATTCAGGGCGATGCCGGAAACCCCTTCCAACAATCGCTCGCGGTGCTTGATGGCCTCGTTTTTGGCACATCGCCCGAAACCCTTGGGTTCTTTCGAAGCGATGCCCGGCTCCTCGTTGTGGTGTTGAGCAACGAGGACGACTGCAGCCACGAAGGGACCTTGAGTGGCGACGGGCCGCCACGACAGGTCTGCTCAGACAACGCGGCAGACCTCGACAGTGTAACCGACCTCGTCGACAAGCTTCAGACACTGCGTCAAACGACTCAGGGTTTTGCGTTGGCGGTCATCGCCGGGCCCCCCGCGACGGGCGATTCCACCGAGCTACGTCCTGTATGCAGTTCCAGCCTCGGCGCGGCGTACCCGTCCCCGCGTCTGTATGCCACCGCACGCCTGCTCGATGACCGGGGACAGTTCTTCAGCGCATGCGCCGAGGATTTCATCACGATTCTTGGAGATCTGACCGATCGGTTTGCCCGCGCCAACACCGTGTCGCTTTGCCCCTCAAAGGCACTCGTCCAAGAGCCACTTGATGTCACGGCGTTCGACGCCGATGATGAGCCCACCCCGATCCGATTGGGCAGCTCAGGGTTCCAGTTCCTCGGACCCACAGACCACTGTCCAAACGGCGAGTTCGGGTTTAATGCGGCAGCCCTTGAGGGCACCGCACGCGTTGAAGTCACGTACTGCGTGGCGGAGTAGTCGACGTATCGAGGCGAACGTGAAGGAGCGACTCCATTTCGAGGACAACGGCGACGGCTGGCTGCTCGAAATTCGACAGTTCTGGGACGCCGAGCGTCTCGACCCCCAACGCCCCCCACTATTGCTCATTCCGGGATACGGAATGAACACCTTCATCCTGAACTACCACCCTCGAGGCCAATCGATGGTCGCGTTCCTCGCAGAACGTGGCTTCGAGGTATGGACCGCCAACCTGCGCGGTCAGGGCGGGTCACGAAAGAACGGGGGTGTTCGCCAGTTTGGATTCGGTGAGCTCGCGCTCGTTGATCTGCCCGTCGTGCTTGAGTTCGTCCAAGACAACACACGCACCAAACGTAACACCATGTCTGCCATTGGGTGTTCGTTGGGGGCGACGTTCTTGTACGCTTATCTGGCGCATCACACAGAAGACCATCCGTTCGAATCGTTGGTCGCGCTCGGTGGACCGATGCGTTGGGAGAAAGTCCACCCACTGGTCAAGATCGCCTTTAGGTCGCCGGCTGTCGCTGGTGCGGTGCCATTCCTTGGCACACGGGAGCTCGCCAAAAGGGTTCTTCCGGTCGCGAAATACGTCCCCAAAGTGCTCGACGTGTACATGAATCGCGACATGATCGATTTGTCGCGTCCAGGTGACCTTGTGCAGACGATCGACGACCCGGTGCCTCGTCTGAACAAGCAGATCGCCTACTGGATCAAGAACAAAGACCTGGTGGTCCGCGGCCGCAACGTGACGAACAGTCTCAAGGGGCTTGTGCTGCCGACCCTGGCAGTCATCGCCAACGCCGACGGCGTCGTACCGGCGGCCACGGCGGCTTCGATCAAGGGCATCATCGAGCCCGTCGATTTGATGTACGTCGGGGACGAGCGTCGTTGGTTTGCGCACGCCGACCTGTTCATCAGTGACCACGCACAAGATCGTGTGTTCGGTCCTCTGGCGGATTGGCTTGAGCGAACCAAGTGATGGTCGTCGGCCTGACGTTGTTCATCGCCGTCTGCGCGACGTGCATGACCCTTGGCTCCATTGAACTGATGGGGGCCGCCACCGATGTGCCGCTTCTGGCCTTGGTATTCTCGGCGACGTTGATCATCTACACACTCGACCGGCTGCGCCCAAACGTCGAAGACGGAGCCGATCCTTCAGAGCGCTTGAAAGCCTATGCCAACTCCAAAACGACCACACGGCTGATGCTTGGCATGGGCCTTGTGGGGGCGGCTGTCGCAACTCCATTTCAACGTCCGGAAGTCCTCCTTTCCCTGATGCCGCTTGGTGTTGTGTCGATCTGGTACACGGTGCCGGCGGGACGTTTTCTACGCCTCAAGGATGTGCCTTACATCAAGACGTTTGTGGTCGCCGCCGTATGGACGTTGGTTACGGCGTGGCTCCCCGTATGGCGGCCAGGAATGGTCATTTCGGCACCGCTCGTCGCGCATCTCGCAACGCGCTTCTTGTTCCTCCTGGCGATCACGTTGCCGTTTGATTACCGCGACCGTGAACGCGACCGCGTGGCGGGGGTCAAAACGCTGCCGCAGCTCCTCGGGACAAGCGGCACCAGGACCCTATGCCTTGCGCTGCTGGTCGCGTTTGTCGTCGCACACAGCGTCTACGATCCAAGCGGTATGTTTGTGCCCAATGCACTCACGGCTGCCGTCACTGCAGCCGTACTCATCGCGCTCAACCCCGCACGCTCGGACGTCTATTACTCCGTGGCAGTGGACGGCACGATGATGTTGCAGTACGCACTCATCATGACTTTCACGGCGGTCGGATGAACAAGCCTTGGTACAAGCAGCTGCACTGGCAGATCGCGCTCGGATTGGTGGTCGCGCTTGTGTTCTCGATGATCACACGCGCCCTCGTGCTGCCGGCCGCGGATGCAACGGCCGAGGTCACCGAACTCGCACTGGGGACGCTCGCCAACGTACGCGCGCCCTTTGCGTTTGTGGGCGATGTTTTCATCCGACTGCTCAAGCTCATCGTGATGCCGTTGATCATTTTCAGCGTGATTTCCGGCATCCAGACGATGGGCGACGCCTCCCAGCTCGGGCGCGTTGGCTGGCGCACGATGGCGTACTACATGATCACGACGTTGATCGCGGTGTGCGTCGGATTGGCCGTGGTCAACATCGTCCAACCCGGCATGGGGCTTAACCTTTCGGCGGGCAACGAACCACTCGCTGTCACACCCAAGCCCCTGCTTGAAG
Source organism: bacterium (assembly GCA_041390025.1). Taxonomy (GTDB): domain Bacteria; phylum Myxococcota_A; class Bradymonadia; order Bradymonadales; family Bradymonadaceae; genus JBFFMO01. Next base: position 78,897 of record JAWKQR010000023.1, on the reverse strand, counting down.
TGTTCCGAGACATCGTACCGTCCAACTTCTTTGCGGCGCTTACAGCGGGCGACATGCTGCCCACCATCTTCGTGTCGATCCTCGTTGGTTTGGCATTGCTGACCTTGGGCGAGGAGGGCCGTCCCCTCACGAAATTGGTCGAGGCCGCGAACGCGCTCATCTTCCGGGTCACCGATTGGATCATGAAAACCGCGCCTGTTGGCGTGGCTGCGCTGTTCGTGCAGACCCTGCTCGATCCCAAATTGGTCAACATTTCGAGCTTCTTTGAGAGCCTGGGCAGTTACATGTTCGCGGTCGTGCTCGGGCTGGGCATCCATGGGTTCGTGGTGCTCCCACTGCTCTTGATGATCATCACAAAACGCAGCCCCTTGGCGTTCATCCGAGCGATGAGTCCAAGCTTGCTGACCGCGTTCTCGACAGCGTCGAGCTCGGCCACCTATCCGGTTACGCTGGAGTGTGTGACGACGCGGGCGGGGGTTTCCAAACGTGTCTCGGATTTTGTGTTGCCGCTTGGCGCCACCATCAACATGGACGGAACCGCGCTTTACGAAGCGGTTGCGGCAGTGTTCATCGCGAACGCACTCGGCATCGACCTGTCGTTTACACAACAGATGGTGATCGTCGTGACAGCAACTCTGGCGGCGATCGGTGCTGCAGGTGTGCCAAGCGCCGGACTCGTCACCATGATCATCGTGCTAGAAAGCGTCGGGCTCCCCGCCAGCGGCTACGTGCTCGTCGTGGCCGTGGATCGCATCTTGGACATGTGCCGAACCACCATCAACGTCTGGGGCGATAGCGTCGGCGCGGCGGTGGTGGCTCGCTGGGTTGGGGACGAGTGAGCGATGCGCTCCTACCGGGTCGTTACGCTATTCGGGGTTCTTACGGTGCTGTGGGCCGCATGCTATCTGGCACGCACGCAAGCCGTGGTTGGACCGTGGGTGGCCCGGCAGATACGCGCTGAGGCCCTCCAACGCAAAGTCGATATTCAGGTCGGGGAGTTTACGCCTCATGGGCTTTGGAGTGTCGCGTTTCAAGACGTGTCTGTGCGCGTTCCCAACGGGAAGATCGCCGTCGAGATGCATTTTGACGAAGTTGTGATCTCGCCATCGATTCAGTCGCTTATCCAAGGCAAGCCAGCCGTGGGCAGTGTGACGGCCTCCAAGGGCAAGGTGCGGCTGCGACCTTGGACTCCAGCGGTCGAGACCCCGGTGGTCAAAGCGTCCACAAAACCAACGACGTCAAAGGCTGCCCCCGTGAAGTCCGTCGAACCCCTGCCTTTGGACGTGACCCTGATCGACGTCGAGCTCGACGCCGTTGGCGCGTTGCAAACCACGACGCCTCTGCGCGTGGAACGTGCCGAGTTCACCTACCGCCAACGTCGGATCTTTCGTCTGTCGGGCTACGGAACATTGCCCGACGGCGTCAAGGCCGCAGCGCGAACGGTCGATACCACCGAGGGCTCTCGCACCGAGGTCAAGTTCGATCGACCAACCCAAGTGGAAACCTGGTTCGCCCGGGAACTCCCGGTCAAAGCGAGTGTGGGTGGGTTCCAGATCTGCCCAACGTGCGACGAGGTCGTGATCGTGCGCGACGTGGTTGTGTCGCCCCGCGTGTTTCGTCCCGATCTGCGCTTGGTGTCGACCGTTGCCACGTTGAGCCGCACCGGGGAGACCTTCGAGCTGACCGCCGAGGAGGTTGAGCTCGACAACGCGACCAAAGATGGTTTCGGTGCGCGCATCATGAGGACGCGACTTGAGGTCAATGCCCGAAAAGGCACGTCGCGCGTGCGCACCAAACTGGTCGAACCCTCGGGCGGAAGCCTTGACGTCGACGCAAGTTGGGCGGACAGCCTTGACGTCACTGTCTTCGCCCAAGACTTCGACTCGACCGCGGTGGCGCGTTTTGTGGACCTTGAGCGCTTTGAGTTCGGCACACTCGACGGCACGGTTCGCCTCAACGTCGACCCCGCCGACCAGGTGATCGACGTCGAGACAGCGATGCGGTTGCGCGGACCCGTCGTCGATGCAAAACGATTGAGCAAAGTGCCGCTGCGCTTCCCACAGCTGACCCTAAACATGCACGCCCTGGCCGACGTCAAAGGGCGAGCATTCAGTGTCTCGAAGGGACAATTGGGGCTGGGGCCTGCGGCCGAGATGTCGTTTGCGGGTGCGCTCATCGATGCTGGGAAAGGTTGGCGCTTCAACGCATCACTCGCTGCCCAGGATGTCGACGCCGTGGCCTTTCGTGATGGCTTGCCCACGGGTGTCCGGGAGGTCGCCGAAGGCGCGATCCTCGACGGGACTTTCAGCGTTTCGCTCGACGTAAAAGGGCACACAGCCTATCCCAACGCGCTGGTTATCGAGGGGAACCTTGAAGGGGACGTTTCGGTGCTTCGGGATGGCGTGATGGATGTTCGCAGCCTGACGACCAATGGTGCACCACCACAGCTTGAAAAGGCCGACCTCGATGTCTGGCGAAGCTATTCGGACCTTCCAGCGCATGTCCCACGTGTGCTGTTGGCGGCCGAGGACGCGGCTTTCTTTGGGCATCCGGGTTTCGATTGGACGGGTCTACGTGCGGCGATGGTGCACAACCTCGAGGCCGGAAGTCTGGAACGCGGCGGAAGTACGATCTCGCAGCAGGTCGCCAAAAACCTGTTTCTGTCGCCGGAGCGGACGGTAGCGCGCAAGCTTCAAGAGGCCTATCTGACCTGGCGCATGGAGGCCGAGGTCCCCAAGGAGCGGATCTTGGAAATCTACATGAACCTCGCCGATTGGGGCGGTGTTGTTGGCATCGAACGGGCGGCAAAACGTTACTTCGGTGTCGGCGCCGACCAGCTCGAAGTGCCCGAAGTCGCCATGCTCGCGGCGATCTTGCCCAATCCATCACGGTTTGGCTCCAAGATCCGCAAGGGAACCATCGACCGCGGCCGCGCCGAGAAGATCCAACGCATCTTGAACAACCTGCGTTTCCTAGGTCATCACCAACGCGGACTACCAACGCTGGAACGCCGAAGTTGGGCGTGGTCAGATCGGTCGTTTGGCCCGTTCGATCGTGGACTGAGCCCATTGGTAACAAGGGGCCTACCTTTGGACCGGCAGCTTCCAAGCTGCCGAATGGGTGAAGCCCATCCAGATGTTCGCTGCTCGTGTGTGATTGCCAGCCGAGGCGTCAACTGCATTGCGCCAAGGGATCATCGCGAGTAAGCTTCCGCGACTCTGAAATTGCCCCCAAAGCTCGACTCAAAAATGACTGACAGCCCAAATATTATCCCCGTAAATATTGAAGACGAGATTCGGCACTCGTACCTCGACTACGCGATGAGCGTGATCATCGGGCGCGCCCTGCCCGATGTGCGCGATGGCCTCAAGCCCGTCCACCGTCGAATCCTTTACGCCATGCATGGCTTGGGCAATCGCTGGAACCAAGCCTACAAGAAGTCCGCACGCGTCGTGGGTGACGTCATCGGTCAGTATCACCCCCACGGTGACTCGGCCGTCTACGATGCCCTCGTGCGTATGGCACAGGACTTCAACATGCGTGTGCCCTTGGTCGACGGGCAGGGCAACTTCGGCTCGGTCGACGGCGATAAGGCCGCTGCGATGCGTTACACCGAAGTTCGCATGGCACGTATCGCCCAAGAGTTCCTTGGCGACATCGACAAGAACACCATCGATTGGGGCCCGACCTACGACGATTCGTCGCTCGAGCCACTGGTGTTGCCCTCGAAGGTGCCCAATCTTTTGATCAATGGCTCTTCGGGTATCGCCGTCGGTATGGCGACCAACATTCCGCCGCACAACCTCGGCGAAATTGTACGCGCAACGATCAAACTGATCGAAAACCCTGAGATGACCATCGAAGAGGTCATGCAAATCGTGCCAGGGCCTGATTTCCCAACCGCTGGTCTGATTTACGGCGCCGCCGGAATCCGAGAAGCCTACGAGACTGGTCGTGGCGTCATCCGCATGCGCGGCCGCGTCGAGATCGAGGAAGACGAGCGCACCGGCAAATCGAGCATCATCGTGGTGGAGCTGCCGTTCCAAGTGAACAAAGCAAAACTGCTGGAACGCATCGCCGAGCTTGCCCGCGACAAAAAAATCGAAGGCATCACCGACCTGCGCGACGAATCCGACCGCACCGGCATGCGCATGGTCATCGAGCTTCGGCGCGATGTCATGGCCGAGGTCGTGCTGAACCAGCTCTACAAGATGACGTCGCTGCAATCCTCGTTTGGTATTTGCAACCTCGCGATCGTCAACGGCCAGCCACGCATCATGGGAATCATCGAGATTCTCAATCACTTCATCGACTTCCGTCGCGACGTGGTGACGCGTCGTACCATCTACGAACTTCAACAGGCACAAGCCCGCGAGCACATCCTCGAGGGCTTGAAGATCGCGCTGGACCACATCGACGCGATCATCGCGTTGATTCGTGGAAGCGCCAACCGTGACGAGGCGCGCAGCGGCTTGATGCAGACCTTCGGTTTGAGCGAGCGCCAAGCGCAAGCGATCCTCGAAATGCGTCTGCAAAGCCTCACGGGCCTTGAGCGCGATAAGGTCATCGAGGAGCTCGAGGCGCTTCGTGTCGAAATCGCACGCCTTCAGGGCATCTTGGCGGACGAGACTCAGCTGATGAAGGTCATCCGTGAAGAGCTTGAGCAGATGATCGAGCTCTACGCCAACGACCGCCGCACCGAGATCATCTACGACGCAGGCGACATCAGCATTGCTGACCTCATCGCAGAAGAAGCCGTCGTGGTGACCCTGACCCACCAAGGCTACGTCAAGCGCACGCCTGTCCATGACTACCGTGCTCAAAAGCGTGGTGGAAAGGGCCGTCGCGGCATGGCCACGAAGGACGAAGATTTCGTCGAACACCTGTTCGTGGCGTCGACACACACCGATGTGTTGATCTTCACGTCCATTGGCAAGGTCTACAAACTTACCGTCTACGAATTGCCCGCCGGCAGCCCCACGACCAAGGGCAAGCCCGTTGTTCAGCTGCTCAACTTGGCCGACGGCGAGAAGGTCAAGGCCGTGGTGCCGATCGACGAGTTCGCGGAGGGTCAGTACATCATGAGCTGCACCCGAAACGGCGTGGTCAAGAAGACCGAGCTTGTGGCTTACAAGAACGTGCACTCCGGCGGCATCATCGCACTGGGCCTGCGCGAAGAAGACGAGCTCATCACATGCCGCCTTGTCGAAAAAGGCGACCACATCTTGTTGGTCAGCAAGCAGGGGCAGTCGATCCGCTTCGACGAAGACGACGCACGCCCGATGGGACGCTCCGCTGCGGGTGTCTTCGGCATGCGCTTCAACGAGGACGACGAGTTGGTGGGCATGGAAGTGCTCCCCAAAGACACCCCAGAAGAATCGCCGCTCAAGCTGCTCACGGTCACACGCCACGGTTACGGAAAGCGCACCGAGCTCGGTGAGTATCCGTTGCAAGGCCGCGGCGGAAAGGGCGTCATCACGATCAAGACCACCGAACGCAACGGCGACGTTGTGGCGGTCCGCTTGGTCAACGACGGAGACCAGATCATCGTCATCACCGACGCCGGACAGCTCATCCGCACCAACGTCGCGGGTATCTCGGTCTACAGCCGAAATACCCAAGGCGTGCGCGTGATGAACATCGATGCCGGCGAGTCGATCATGTCGGTCGCACGTGTCCGTGAAGAAGACATCGACGACGATGATGATGTGGTTGAACCCGAAGCCGGTGAAGCCAGCGTCGTCGAAGAAACCGTCGAAGGTGCCCTCGTCCCTGATGCTGAACCCAGCGCATCCGACGAGCAAGAGTGACCAAACGTCCTAAACCCCAGAACCCGTGGGTAAAAGCGGGCATCTTTGGCGCGCTTGGCACCGAGTTCGTGGCCTTCACGCTGGCCGGGGTTTGGGGCGGGACTTTCATCGACGAGCGTTTTGGCACCGATCCCTGGGGCCTCTTGGGCTGCCTGTTCGTGTGCCTCATGGGCGCGGCGATCCACGTCTATCAAATCACGAAACGCTTTTTGATCGACGAATAGCCCCGAAGTTGGTTTTCTCGCATCCAAGGGGTGTCACTGGGGAGACTTGACGGCTTGCAACCGCTTTTGGGCCGTGCTATGGAGCGGCGCCGGCGCATGAAATGGGCCGCGAAAGGGTCGCCAATCACTCCAAGTGAGGTGGCTTGTGAATTACAACATACCGACACCCGAACTTCGATTTATTCGAAGTGTCATGCTCAAGACAGCCATCCTCGGAGGGCTCATGACCATGGTGGGACTGGTGGTTGGATCCGTCTGGTTTGGAATGTCGGTGGCCGTGGGAACGGTCATCACACTGTCGAACCTACGGGTGGTGGAATGGGTCAGTACGAAACTGCTCCGCGCGGCCAAGCAGGGTAACACCAGCAGCGCACCGTGGACGATCCTTCTGGTCCTGAAGCTCTTTGCGATTTTTGCGTTGATCTGGTTCCTGCTCGCCCGCGTCTTTCTCGACCCGGTCGGCTTTGTGGCCGGATTTAGTTGTTTCCTGCCTGCGATAGTCTGGCAGGCAGTATTAGCAAGAGACGGTGAGCCGTCTGATTCTGGGAACTGAGGCCTAAGCCATGGCAGATTATACGTTTCTAGACCTTATCCCCCACTGGGCGGACAAGGAAGCTGAGGTCGCCCACCATTTGGGTCACCCGCTCCTGAACCCGGCCGGACACGTCACGATCTCGCACATCATCTTCAGCTCGCTCGTCGTGCTGTTGAGTGTGGGCATCGGATTCGCTGTTCGTGGCAAGTTCACGAACCGTGAAACCGCGATCGTCCCCGAGGGCGGGATCTCGTTACGAAACATGGTCGAACTCATACTCGGTTCATTGTTTACGATGATGGCCGACATGATGGGCACCAAGAAAGCGAAGCAATTCTTTCCATTGATTGCCACCTTGGCGTTCTGGATTCTGCTGAGCAATCTGATGGGTCTCGTACCCGGTTTCGCACCGCCCACAAGCAATCTGAACACGAACATCGCCCCAGCCATCGTCGTATTCCTCGTCTACAACATTGCAGGCATCGTGGAACACGGCCCCGTGGCTTACCTGAAGCACTTCTTGGGTCCGGTGTTGTTCATCGCCCCTTTGATGCTTGTAATCGAGCTCATCGGCCATGCGTTCCGCCCGCTCAGTCTTGGGATTCGTCTCACAGGCAACATGACGGGTGACCACATGGTTCTTGGGGCGTTTGGTGACTTGGCGACCAGCATGACGGGTTTCCCGATCCTGCTTCCGCTTCCGTTTTTGGCACTTGGTTTGATGGTTTGCGTCATTCAGACGTTGGTCTTCTGCCTCTTGTCGACGGTGTATATCGCGCTCGCAGTCGAGCACGCAGAACATTGAGTTAGTAGGAAATTTCCACTTAGACCAAATATTGCCTTGTTTCCGTGGTTTGGGTGCGCTATGTAGCGCCCCGTTTTGAGGCATAGTGATTCCGATTCAGGAGGATCGTTCAAATGAACAAGTTTGTAGCATTCATGAGCACATTCGGGCTGGTTGCCCTCTACGGCGCATCGGCATTCGCACAGGGCGCTGACGCACCCGCAAACCATTTCTCGATGTACGCCATGTTCGCCATTGGCGCTGGCCTCGCGATTGGCCTTGCAGCCATCGGTGGCGCGCTCGGCCAAGGTCGTGCAGCAGCTTCGGCACTCGAAGGTATCGCTCGTAATCCGGGCGCTTCGGGCAAGTTGTTCACACCCCTCATCCTGGGCCTCGCTCTCATCGAGTCGCTGGTCATTTACGCATTCGTTATCGCGATTCTTATCGTCAACCGCATCGACATCGCTGCTATCCCGCAGTAATCGTCGACGTGGTGGTTTGACGGGTCGGTTTACCGGCCCGTTTTTTTTTGCCCAAGTCTCAAAGCCATCGAGAACGGATTCGTCCGATCACCCCAGCTGACTCCTTTGCACTCGCCTGGCCTGAGCGCATTGGTCCAGCAGCTGCCGAGCACGTGTTGTTGCTCGAGAGTAACGCCGAAGTTGTCGGTGTGGTTGGCTATTCGCTGCAGCACTGGCCGGTCACACGGGATCGATCCGGTTGGTGGCCCCATGACGCCGAACCCGGGGAGCCCAACACGGTCGTGATCGAATCGCTTCGGTTGGCACGGGGCGTCTCGCTGTCACGTGTGCGCACACTGCTGCGTTGGCCGCGGCTCGTCGCAATGGAGCTTGGCCTCGAGTGGGTCGGGTGTCGACTCAACGAAGAGTGGTGCGACCAAGCGGCCGTTGAGCGTTGGAACGCGGATGACGTTTTGCTTTGGCTCTTCTGGCGTGAAGCGTTTGTCGACATCGCCCAAAAAGACTGCCTAGTATTCCTTTGGCGCAACCCAGCGTATTGAGTGAACGCAAAAAGTTGGAAAGAACGGGTTTCTGCACTAACCTGTAAGCCAGACAAGCTTGCGTCGACTCAGATTTGTGTGTTTAAATGCCCCGAGTCGCCAGCCTTTTCTTTAGTTAAAACCGTAGCCGTTTAGGTTGCCCGAACGCCTTCCCGAAGTGATGGGAGAACAGTTCGCATATGATCGTTCAGTGCCCAGCATGTAACTCGCGTTACCGCATTCGCGACGCGAACATACCTCCCTCGGGTGGCAAGATTCGTTGTCCGTCGTGTGCGCACAGCTTCGTCGTGTACCCCGAGGCCTCGGAAGAGGATGAGGATCGCACCTCGATCACCAATCCCAACGCGTTGAACCAGCTTGTCAGCAAGATGGCGTCGAAAGTTCCGCCGCCCGCAGACGAGCACACGGCGACCCTCGACAAAGACGAGATCAATCGAATCCGCGCATTCCAAGCGATGGCCGCGGACATGGGCGAAGGCGACGACGGCACTGTTGAGATCAAGAATCCAATGGAGGTGTGGAAGAGCGCGCAGGCAGCGATGCAGGGGCTGACACCCGAGGGCGACGACAGCGAAGCCGACGAGTACGATGCGGCACCGACCGAGATCGTGTCGGGGGACAATCTTCCCAAGCTTCCATTTCCGGGGGGCAAGCCCAAAATCCCGGCTCCCGCCGCGCCAGCGATTCCAACACCGGTCATCTCGACGCCGCCCCCCAAACCAGTTGCACCACCGGCGCCCGAACCCGTTCGCGCACCAGCCTACGAGGCAGCGCCGCAGGCCGACCCGTTCGCGCGTCCGCAATCCGGAAACTTTCCTCAGCCGACTCCGCCCCAGAACGACCCATTTGCACGGCCGCCCTCAGGAAATTTTCCGCAGCCTACGGCGCCTCAACATGACCCGTTTGCACGGTCGCAGTCTGGGAACTTCCAGCAGCCCGCGCCGCAGAACGACCCGTTTGCGCGTCCTCAGTCCGGAAACTTTCCGCAACCCGGTCCCCCGTCGGTGCCTTCGTACACGCCTCCTCCATCGCAGCCCGATCCGTTTGCGGCGGGGAGCCCTGACCGGTTCCAAGAGGACGGATACTCCACGCAACAGCTTTCAAACCCATTCACAGGTCAGCCTCCCGTTCCCGCATCGAACGCCTCGGCGGACATCCTCGCGGCGATTGAGGAAGTAAGCCAAGCAACGATGGAGCCTCCGGCACCGGCCGCAGCCAAGCCCGATCCCGCACACCAGGGACCCTGGAAGCTCAAGACCGATTTCGGGCTCACTTACGAGTTCCCGGACGTCAAAAGCCTTAGAAACTGGTTGTCGAGTCGTGACGAGATTGATGGCTTCAAGCTGTCGGCAGACGGCGTGAATTTCTTTGCCGTGCGTGAGTTTCCGCAGTTTGAACGTCGCGCAGGAATGTCCCAGATCGGGATGCAACAACCGCAAAACCTGAGCGCCATGCCCAGTGCGGACCCGTCCTCCCCAAGCATACCAAACTTCGGTCAGCCATCCTTTACGCCTCCGCCGTCGTCTGCATCGCAGTCTGGCACGTTTGGTGGCCCAGTGGTCGCAGGCCAATACGCGTCCTACCATGGTGGGCCTTTGCCGGCCGCGCCTGTGGGACCACCCGTTCAGAACGAATACCGGCCACCATCACGCGCCGCTGGGCAGCACAAGTTGCTGTGGGCGATTTTCCTCGTCCTCGTCATTGTGTGTGTCTTGGTTGGCCTGCAGACGTTCCAAGTGGTCGATTTGCTTGGCATGGCTGGACTAGGGCGGAAGCCGGTGGTCGTGCCACAGACCAACACCGCGACACAGAAGGTCGAGTCCATCGAGAAGTTTGTGGACAACACCGACAACGATATCGAAGTCCTGCTCAAAGATGTGCGGCGGGACTTGAAGAATAAGAAGCTGCAATCGGCACTTGAACGCTTGAACACCGTCGAAACGCTGGCACCTGATCGCCCTGAGCTCTTTGAACTCCGAGCACAGGCCTACGAAGCGTTGGGTGAGACCGACAAGGCCGAAGCTGCACGCGCTCACGCACAAGAACTCGCCGAAAAGAACGCCGCCGTGGCAGCCCCCTCCGCTACGTCGGACGCCGGCGTCGACTCTAACTAAACTGCCACAGGCCGGCTCGAATGGATGTGCGCTGCCCGAAGTGTCAGACACTGTATGAACTGGATGACACCCAGGTCAAAGCATCCGTCGTCACGCTGAAATGTAGCCAGTGCCAGTACGTGTTTCGCTTCGAATCCAAGCAAGCTGCGATTCAAGAGAATCACCGTCGCTGGATGGTTCGGAAGAACAAGACGGGCGATGTGTTGTACTGCAACACGTTTGATGTGTTGCATCAGTGGATCATGAAGGGGCAGATCACCAAGAAGGATGCGATTTCGCGTACCGGCAACAGCTGGATGGTCCTTGGAGAGATCGGCGAATTCGTGCCTGTGTTTCAGGTCGTCGAGAGCATTTCGAACCTGACTGGTCAGCCGAGTCCCGAAGACTCTGCCATCGCCGCGCGCAAGATCAGCGGCGAACACGCGCCTGCTGAGATTCCCTCGCCGCAACCCGTCGCGCCGCCGACTGAGCCCGAACGCGAACGGATTCGCACCGAGATCCAATTCGGACACCAGGCCACCGAAGAGGTTACCCAGCGTGCCCGCCCTTCGAGACCGACACCAAGCGCACTGCCGCCCAATCCACGCGTCATGCGCGACGAGCGGTTCGTCACCCCTCAACCGCCGCAAAACCCGGAGTGGGAGTTGGGGGGAGATGTTCCCCACACTCACATGACCAACGAGGTCACGCATCAAACCGAGATGCCGCGGTCGAATGCGTCTTGGATTGTGGCCGTCTTGATACTGCTCGTGGGAGCGGGGGCCTATGTGTATTTCTTCCAGCAGTCTTGGCTAACGAGCGTGGTTGGAACGAGCACTCCACCCGTGTCGCTCAACACCGACGGACCGCCTCAAACCGCTGCAGTTACCGCAGCCCAAGCCCCGAGCGAAGATCCTTGGGCGTTGGTACAAAACGCGATTGACCAAGCGCTCAGCGCGAAATCGGCGCTCGAAGCACAACGATTCACTGCGGCCATGGACGCGCTTCGCCCCGGGTTCGATTCGGCGCTCGGTGTCGCCACCGAAGAAGCTGAGCTTGCCGCCGAGGGTGGTGGTCTGAAGTGGAAGGTCGACGAGGCACGCCGCGCCCTTGAACGTGGTCGCGCTGCGCAGGCCTTGTCGATGTACAAAGACGTTTTGGACATTGACGCACGAAATTCGGCAGCCGTCGCCGGCATCGCTTGGTGTTATATCGAGATGGGCCGTTTTGATGATGCCGCCTCGAACTTCCGACGTGCGTTGGAACTCGATCCGAAGGAAGGCGATGCCCTTATCGGACTCGGCACGGCGGAGCGCCAACGAGGCAATCTCAAGGCCGCACACGATGCATACGACCTCTATCTTGGGCGTCACCCCAAAGGCGCGAAGGCATCGATCGCAAGGTATCAGCTCGACGCCCTGAGAAAGCAGCTCGGCATGTGAGCTGTGAGCGAAAACATGAATCAAAAGGTCGGGACATACGAGCTCGAACGACTCGTGGCGACGGGTGGAATGGCCGAGGTTTGGACCGCCCACGATCCGTCGGGCGAGCGCCTCGCCATCAAGCGCATTCTGCCGCACTTGGCACGGGATGAGCGTTTTACGCGCATGTTCATTGACGAAGCCCGAATCGCGTCGCAGCTTCGACATCCCAACATTGCACGCATCTATGAGCTGGGTCATCAAGACGACACACAGTTCCTTGTCATGGAATTTGTGGACGGCGCGGACCTGGCCGACCTACTGGCGACGGCGGAACAACGCAACGAGATGTTGCCGATTCCCGAAGTCGTCTCGATCCTCAGCGCCGTTCTCGACGCGCTTGGATTTGCGCATGAATTCGAGGTCGACGGTGTCCCTCAACACATCGTTCACCGTGATGTTTCGCCGCACAACGTGTTGGTATCGCACGACGGCGAGGTCAAATTGGTCGACTTCGGCGTGGCGAAGGCGGCGGAGCGACACACCAAGACACAAAGCGGGGTCGTGAAGGGGAAACTGTCCTACATGGCACCCGAGCAAATCCAACAGGAAGAGTTGGACGCCCGTGCTGACCTGTTCGCGGTTGGTGTTGTGGGATACGAGCTTCTGACGCTTCAGGCGCCCTTTGGGCGTGAGTTGACGGCCGTTTCCGCGATCCTTCATGACGATCCACCCGATCCCCGGGAGTTCCGCCCCGACCTCGATCCGGATCTTGCGCGCGTTCTGTTGCGCGCACTTCAAAAGAACCCCAACGATCGATTTCAGTCGGCGTCCGAGATGCGCGCCGAGCTCGAAGCGTGGTTGGCGGAACGCCCCAAAGTGCTGCGCAGCGAGATTGCGACCATCGTCGCGCGGCTTAGCGATGCTCCCGGCGCGCTCGACCCGACTTTGGTGACGCCACCTCGTGAGGAGACCGCATACGTTGCCATGCCGCGTCCGACCCACACCACTCAGATGAACAATGCCAATCCGGCGTGGCCCATGGTTGTGCTGCTCAGCCTGATGGCCATTGGGACGTATCTGGTGTTCTTCTGGGAGTCCGGTCCAGAACCTGTGGATGCGCCTCCACTGGTTGTGACTGCCCAGGATGCGCCGTTGGGATTCGACTTCGAAGAAGACGAGTGGACCGAAGAATGGGGACCGACCGACGAGGAGCTCACGCACGCGGCATCCGTGTGGCAGTCGTGGACCCCAGCAGACTTTATGGTCGTCGACTTCGCGTCTCGCTTTGAGATCGAGCCTCCGCGGCTTGATCCGGGAGATCCCGACATTCTGTCGCAGATCGACGTGGAAAAGGTGACCAAGAAGCCACGACGTGCAGTCAAAAAGCAGAGGCGTCTGGTCAAGAAGAAAGAAAAGCGCAAATCTCAACCCGCTGCCAAGCCATCTAAAGAGCGTAAGCCCACGGCATTGGAACGCGTCAATCGCGCGCTTCCAAGCTTTTGAGCCTCGATCGTGATGTTCCTCTGAGGTAGGCTGAAGGTCCAAGCGAGTGTGCTATGTCATGGTTCGATGATCCTGATCTTGAGGCCGCGTTTGACGGCATCGGACTCGAAGCTTTCGAGTCGGGCCTTCGCACGGTCTACGACGAGCCAGTCGTCGGCGGGGAAATCAGCAACCGCTACCGTATCGAAAAAGTCATATCGCCCGGACGGTGTGTGGTTTACCACCCCGGCACAGATAAGCATTTCACAGCCCGTCTGTCTTCGGACCTGCTGCCGGGAACGCCCCAATTTGAGCGGCTGAATGAAGTCATGGACGCCGCCGGATTGGTCAGCAACGACGGGCTCGGGTTCGTCGTGGAGTTTGGGGTCTGTCCCATTTTTGGTGGTTTCGCGATTTGTGAGCGTTTCGAAGGCTCGACGTTTCGCGAGGTGGCACGTTCGGCTGGCCAGAGCCCGTTCAGTCTCGAAGACGCGCTGAGTTTCGTCGTAGATGTGGGCGGAATGCTTGCGGACCTACATGAAATCGGGGTTTCGCACGGCCTGCTCGATGCAAACGATCTTGCCCGCGATCGAACCGGACGGTGGAGGCTCATGCCGGCTGGCCTTCCGGCGGAAACCGTCACCCTGGCGCCCCCTGGCGTGAAGTTGCAGGTGGAGAGCACGGAGAAATCCGACCAGTGGGCGTTGGCCTTCATGGTCTATGGCCTGATGGTCGGACGTTCGGCGGGGACGTCGCCGCGACCACCATCGCAGCTGCGCCAGAACCTGCCGCCAGCTCTTGATGACGTCTTGTTGCGCGCGCTCTCCGTGTCGGAAGCGGCCCGATGGCCCACAACCCGTGCGTTTGTCGATGCTTTCCAAACAGCGGTCATCGAGTCGAACACACAGGTGTCCGAGGCGTTGAACTCGGATGTGTTGTTGATGGTCCACCCAGACGGGGCCGTGGCAGCAACACCAGCCAAACCCAAGGTTGAGGCCCGCGCCATTGAATTGCAGCCTCACGACCGTCTGTCGTTGGTCAAGGCGCTCGATCAGCACGCCCAGGTCAATGCGGCGGAAGCCTTTTTGCTTTCGCGGATTTCGGGGACGACCGAAGTCTCGCATCTTCGCTCGTTTTTTAATGGATTGCCGTTCGACTTTGATCAAACGCTCATTGGACTCATCGAACGAGAGTTTATCCGAGTCACAAAGGCTACGTCGGTGACCACGCCGCATCGGCCAGTGACCAAGCCGGCGATACCCGTGGCCCGTGAGGTCACCTCAGCATATACACAGGCGCCTCGTACCGTCGATAAGCCGCGCACCGTCGAAAAACCAAAGGTGGAGGTTCCGCGCGACGAGATCGACGTCATCCTCGACAAAGCCTCGGTGTTCGAGAGTCGCGGTAACTTTCGAGCGGCGATCGAGATTTGCCACAATGCGCTGTCCACTAAGATGGACGGCCGTTTGCTGCATCGCCTAGCCGTTCTGCGAGCCCGCTTTCAAGGAGCCTACGGCAAAGCCAGCCGTGAACTGGAACGTGCGCACGCACTGCGACCTGACGACACGACGATTGAAGATTCTAGACGCTGGCTTCAGGCGTTGATCGAAACCGAGGGGATTCAAAAAATCTGGCGCTATGAGCTGCCTGCGGGGCGTTATCGCATGCTTCGCCTCGATCCCGATTTGCGCCGTCTTTGGGTGGAGATCGACGCAAGCTCACCCCCGGAACGCCGCGTTGTGGCGGTCGACTACCAACGTGGTCGTGTCGTCTCAACCGTGCGATCCCATGACCCACGCAACGAGAGTGCGATCGCGGGGAACCACTTTCGCCTTGCGGTTCACGAGGCCAAGCTCCCGTCTAAGAACGTCACCACGCGACTTCGACGCGAGAAACTGGTCGAAATGGTCAAGAACTCCGACGATTTCGGTCCATGGTTTCGCGTGGGCCCCAGCCCAATCGCGTACTCGCCCAACAGCAGTTTTTTGGTGTTTGATCGCCATCCCGAAACCGGCGAAGAGGGTCTGTACATCACGCACGAAGGGATGACGATGGCACCGCTGCGGCTCGAACGCGACGGCCTACGGGGTGTACGTCCAGTCATCGCCCCAGATTCGACTGGCGCGGTCGCCTACACCACTGTTGGACCGATTCAGGCAGCTTGGGTGTCCGAGCTTTACCAAGCGTCTCGCCAAGTTCACACGGTGCAGGGCGAATCGTCGGTGCTCTGGTCCACCGATGCTCAATTTGTTTACGTGCTCGAGCACCGCAGTGGCCGCATCGACGCCGTCGGGCGCCGGGGCGGAGAGCCTCGCACGGTGGCCGAGCTTGACGTCAGCCGTGCGTGGTACGCCGATCCAGACAATACCCTCGCGGTTGTGGTGGCATCCAACGACAAGGAACTCTCGTTGGTCTCGTTCCAAACCGGTCTAAAAGGGCGGATAAAACTGCCCGAGAAGATCGAGCGGGTCCTGGTTCGATCCGACGGTATCGCGGTGGCGCAAGGCCGCTCCGGGTTGTGGTTCATCGATTTTGCGGCCAAGCGTGCCGAGTCCATCAACGTCGCCGTTCATCCATCGAGTTTTGACGACAACCAATGGCTGCCTCGCCAGCCGCTTGTTTTCATCCGCAGCACGCCCGACGCCGTCGAGGTCGGCGCCATCGACCCGGCGGTGGTGTTGTGAAGCGTTGGATCGGGGTATTTGCCTTCGTGTTGGGATGTGACGCGCCATCTGTCGCGCCGCCCGAACCGGCATCGGAATTTGAAGCATCTGGGGATTTTTTTGAGGAATCGGCCCTGCTTGAAGGAGCTGTCGACTTGGATCCCGCGCCGTGCGTCGGTGAGGGAACGGTCGAGCTGAGAGGGCAGGTCGCCGCGCCGTTTGGTCGGCTCGCCTTGGCACCCACGTGGTGGCAGTCGCTGATCCCTGAGGCACACGCGGCCTCTTTGCCAGACGAACAAACGGTCTCGGGCGTGCCGGTGGTGCTCGGGACGGCGTCATCAACGTGGGATATCGCCACGGTTCTGGGGCAGACCCAAACCGACGCGTTGGGTCGTTTCTGTCTACGTACGACGGTGGAACCGGGTCCAACCCTGATGTTGCGTGCCGGGGAAAACCCAATCATGCGACGACTGGTGTTGGATGCTAGGGACGTAAACATCCACCTGACCTCCGAGGCCGTGGTCCGACTGGTGGCATCGACCCCGCGCCAACCCTCCGCACAATTACGCGCTGGGCTGTTCAATTTGACCACCATCGCCAGCACGCAGTTGGATTTGCTTCAACCCGTGACGTTGGAGCCGAACACCAACACGGAGTCAGCGCTTCAACGCATCGACGCGCAGCTGCGCAGTGACCCCCGCGTGGTTGAAACGCTGGAGCGTTTGAGCAAGGACCCTTAGGGGGTCTCGGCTTTCGCAAAGTTGAAGGGGTATTTGACGTTAACCTTCCCGTTGCCCTCGGGCGCGGGGAAGCGCAACTCGCCGACCGCTTCAAGCATGCAATCGTGCAACATGGTGTCGATGAGCGTGGTCTTCTCGGTGTCGAGCTCCGAGAGCTCCACTCGCCCCTCGTCATCCTCGGCGGAAATCGTGAACGCCAACGTCACGCGCCCTTCAGCGTCTGGAAAGTCTTTGAGGGTCTCGTTGTAACATTTCTCGACGATCGGCCGCATGGACTGGATTCCATCCCGAATCACTTCGCGATCCAGCGAGCCCGTGGGCTCTTCATCCACTGCCTTGGGAGGTGCCTCGGTGGGCGTGGGCACCGTGTCCGGGCCCGGGTTGGCCATGACAGCGTCTTCGCGCGGCGGACCGGTCGGTGGGTCGGCGGCAATCTGTTGGGCCGTTTGAGCGACCAACTGTGCGGCGGTCTCGCCGTTGGTCTGCCCAGCCGTTTGGTTCGCCGTTTGTGAGGCCGTTTGGGGGTCTGCGGCCTTGTGCGACTCCGTCACCGCGGTGATGACAGCGTTGTTGAGGACGTCGTCCACGGCGTCGTGGTCGGCTGGCGGCGGCGATTTCATGGTCAGCACGTAGCCCATTCCTGCGGCGGTGAGCAGCAAGATCGCCGCGGCCGCAATCATGTAGCGCTGAGTCGACGGATCGTTGGGCATCAGTTCCCCTGAAACGTGGGTTCGCGCCGCTCCATGAACGCCATCATCGCTTCTTTGAGATCATTGGACTCCAGAAACGCCGAATTCCATGTCGCCACGTAGTCCAAGCCTTGTTCGACGGTCATTCCGCGTCCTCGGTTGAGCACTTCTTTGACCGAGTGAACCACAAAGGGCGGGTTCTTGGCGACCCGCTCGGCTTCGGCCATGGCTGCGGCGAACAACGCTTCGGCGTTGTCATAAACCGCGTCCACCAAACCCATCTGATGGGCTTGTTCAGCCGTGAAGTCCCCGCCAGTCATCGCCAGCCGTCGTGTCGCCGATTGACCGATGATGTGCGGAAGTCGTTGCAGCGCGCCAAGGTCAGCCGTGATCGCGATCTTGACCTCGCGCAGCGAGAACTTGGCCGTCGCCGAACACAGGCGCCAGTCGGCGGCCGCGATGATGTCGACACCGCCGCCGATGCACCATCCGTCGATGGCCGCGATCACCGGCTTTGAACATCGCTCGATCGCTGTGATGCCGTCCTGCCACGCGTGCACCATACGACGTAGCGTCGCGCGCTCTGCGGCGAGATTGCCGCCTTGGGCAAGTCCCATGAACAGCGGAGCGTTGCGTTGCAGATCTAGGCCGTAGGTGAAGTGTTCACCGCGTCCGCGCAACACCACGACCCGCACATCATCGCGCTGGTCGAGGTCGCTAAAGAGCGCGCCGAGTTCGCCCCAAACATCGGGCCCAAGCGCGTTTCCGCGTGCGGGTCCGGCGAGGCTGACGATCGCGACGTGGTCGCGGACTTCGAGTTCGAGTTCTTGCATGGTGATCCTCAGACGCGCCGGATGCCTTCTTGCCATCGACGAAGCATCTCTTCGCGTTGTTTGTTGTCCATCTTGGGTTCGAACGTAGCGTCCGCTTTCCAGGTCGATTGGATGTCCGAGAGGTCCGAGTAGATTCCCGATCCAAGACCCGCAAACAAGGCCGCGCCCAGTGCGGTCGTGTCGAGCATCGCGGGACGCACGATGCGGCGATTCAAGAAGTCCGACTGCATCTGCATCAGCAGGTTGTTCGCGCTCGCACCGCCGTCGACCTTGAGCTCTTTAAGCGGTCGTTTCAGGTCGTTTTCCATCGCTGTCAGGATGTCGACGTTTTGAAGCGCAATGCCCTCCAGCGCGGCGTAGGCGATGTTTGCGCGAGTTGTCCCGCGGGTCATGCCCCAGATCACGCCGCGTGCGTCGGGATTCCAATAAGGAGCTCCCAGACCCGACAACGCCGGTACCACAACCACGCCGTCGGACGTGCCTGCCTTTGCAGCCAGTTCCTCGATCTCGGCGGCCGAGCTGAAGAATCCAAGCCCGTCTCGAAGCCACTGGACCACCGCGCCGGCGATGAAAGCACTGCCTTCAAGGGCGTAGGTCATCTTGCCGTCGAGCTTCCACGCGGCTGTCGTCAACATGCGGTGTTCGCTGATGACCGCCATTGAGCCCGTGTTCATGAGCAGGAACGCGCCTGTGCCGTAGGTGCATTTGGCGTCGCCGACCTCGAAACACGTCTGGCCAAAAAGTGCCGCTTGCTGGTCACCGGCGATGCCGCAGATTGGCGTGCCATCGGCCAAACCGGGAACACCGCTGACGTGGCCAAACTCGGTGGCGTTTCCGGTGATCTCGGGCAGCAGCGCCGCTGGGACCTTGAACAGCCGAAGCATGTCGGCGTCCCATTCGGCGGTGTGCAGATCCATCAGCAGCGTGCGCGACGCGTTGGATACGTCGGTCTTGTGCGATTTGCCGCCCGTTAGACGCCACAGCAAAAATGTATCGATGGTGCCAAACGCCAACTCGCCGGCTTCGGCGCGTGCGCGGCTGCCGGTCTGGTCCAAAATCCAAGCGATCTTGGTGCCCGAAAAATACGGGTCCAACAACAAGCCGGTCTTGCGCTGAACCGCAGCTTCGTTGCCTTCGTCACGGATCTGGCGAATCGTGCCGGCCGTGCGTCGGTCTTGCCAGACGATGGCGTTGTGGATGGGTTTGCCGGTCTTGCGGTCCCACACGACCGTCGTTTCGCGTTGGTTTGTGATGCCCACCGCAGCGATGTCTGCCGGTGAAATGCCGGCCTGTTCGGTCGCCAGCGCGATCGTGTCCAACGTCGACTGCCAGATGGCCTCGGGGTCGTGCTCGACCCAGCTTGGCTGCGGGTAAATTTGGGGGAACTCACGGTTTACGCGGGCTCGAACGTTGAGTTTTTCGTCGAGCAGGATCACGGTTGTGCCCGTGGTGCCTTGGTCAATGGCGCAAATCAACGGCATGGGATCTCCATGTTTGAGGTCAGATGCGGCAGAGTGTGCCAGAACCCGACCCAGACGTCTTGCTGGTTTTCGAGGACTAGAGACCCAGAATTTGTCGGGCTTCGGCAGGGCTTGCCGGTTCGCGGCCGGCATCGCGCGCAACCTGTGCGAGCGCGGCGATGAGCGGGCCGTTGCCCGAGACCTTGGACCCGTCCTCAAGGTAGAACGTGTCTTCGACGCCTGTGCGCAGGTGGCCGCCGAGCTCAGCGGTGCGGCGGTGGATCGGCCAAACATCGTCGCGGCCGATCACGATCGACTGCCAGTGCGCGTCTTTGGGCAGCTCGTCGACCAGAATCGGTAGCAGATCCAGGCGCGCCGGCATGCCGCTCGCCACACCTGGACCAACGACACCGTGTAGGGTTTTTGAGCATTCCTGATGCCTCGAACATCGCGATCGAGCGCACAATGCCAATGTCAAAGCACTCACATTCCGGTGTGATGTTGTTGGCGTATGACCTTCAAAACCGCTCGATCTTGTCGATGGGGTTGTCGAACAACATCGGAGGCCACGCCCATCTGCCGTTGCTCTTGAGCTTCAGGTAGTTGAGACCCCGAGTTCATCGCGGCCATCTCGGGTTTGACCCGTTCCAAACACGCCGTGGGGCCACTGATGTCTTCCCCAACTACGCCGGTGGTCAGGTTGACGATCATGCCCGGACACGCCTCGCGAATGCGGTCGACCACGTCCGCGGCCAGATCGGGGTCCCACGACGGAAACAGGCCCATGTTCTGTTCACGAAAGTGAATGTGAACGATGGCCGCGCCTGCGTCGTAGGCTTCTTTGGCCGAGCTCGCCATGTCTGCCGGTTTGTAGGGCACTGGGTGGTGCCGGGTTGGTCAACACGCCGTTGAGTGCGCACGTGATAATCGTTTTGTCGCCCATTGCAGCTCCTAAGTTAGTAAACGCTTACTACCAGTGTTTGCGCGGCCGGTCCATGGGATTTGGGTCGGCAAGCTCCGGTTGCTGGGCGAAGCCCACGTGCCGGTCCATGGGATTTAGGCCGGCTAGCTCCGATTGCCGAATGGCGAAGCCCACGTGCCGGTCCATGGGATTGGGTCGGCGATCCTGATTGCTGAATGGGCGAAAGCCCACGCCGGTCCATGGACTTAGGCCGGCCAGCTCCGATTGCCGAATGGCGAAGCCCACGTGCCGGTCCATGGGACTTAGGCCGGCCAGCTCCGATTGCCGAATGGCGAAGCCCACGTGCCGGTCCATGGGTTTGGGTCGGCAATCTTTGGTGGTTTTGGAGGTGGAGGGAGTTAATTTTTCGGTAATTGACGTTCGCAATTCATGCCGTTAGGCTGCCCGTAAGGGCGTCGGGTACGTCCAAATAATTTTCCAATTTGGGAGGGAAAATGACCAAGAAGCAGGAAGCAGGAAGCAGGAAGCAGGAAGCAGTTTTGTCGCCATGTTAGCCGTCGCAGCTACCATGGCCTCGTGTAGCGATCGCGCGCCAAACACCGTGGAGAATCCCGCGGGTTCTACGCATGAAGCCGCTGATTCCGGCTTTCTCTGGTGTGAAGGCGTTTCGAGAGATGTCGCTTCAAATACGGGAACCGGAAATCAATGCATCGCTCACACGGATACACTCACCGATCCCGAGATCCGGCCCGAGCTTTTGGCACACATCAACAGCTCGAAGAAGCCAAGTACAACACGCCATTTCATCGCGCCTTTTGGGTGAATTCGTTCGAGGATTTCCCCGATGTTTTAACGAACGTCTCGGAAGCTGGAAAAACGGCGCAAGGAATGCTCGATTTTATGGGCTGAGCACCATCGCTTACGGTCACTATTACGAGAATTTCCAGTCGGTGGATGGTCCTCTTCTCTTCGCTATTGGTGGTCGTTCCAACGGCCGACCGTAACGCGACAGCGGTCGGCGGCGCGACCAGCCAATCAGGCTGCGCTTCGCACAACGGTCTCCCCATCAATCCTCAACCCAGCACCCTGGCCGAATGGGTCAATACGATGTGGCGTGAGATACCTTGAGGAGGAGAAGCTTGGC
The DNA here is from genome assembly GCA_041390025.1 of bacterium. Lineage (GTDB taxonomy): Bacteria > Myxococcota_A > Bradymonadia > Bradymonadales > Bradymonadaceae > JBFFMO01. The sequence continues at coordinate 57,073 of JAWKQR010000023.1, read as the reverse complement.
CAAGTTTTCCTGATGTCGGCGAGGTTGCCAGACATGGAATACAGCTTGGGTGCCGAGGCGGATCAAGGCTGGATGGATACGTTGCGAATTTTGCAGGTCGAAAACTACACCAACCAAACGGACCTCGTTGGCTCGATTCGAGGATTTTGCGACAAGGTATTCGGACGCGATTTTTCACGTCTCCGCCGTTCACGAATTGCAAGGCGGTGCTTACCTGCCCTTTGTTGACCCGGGGACCCTGTCATTCGCGCAGACGAGTTTGGCGATTTCTGGTGAGATTCCCAACAAGACCAGCATTACGTTGCGGTCGTCAACGAAGACTACACTCGGTTGGGTTACCCCATCTGGCAGCTCGCGACGGCCTACAGCGCCACCGCGCACCTCGAAGAAGTTTGTGGCATTTCCCAAAACGAAATCGCCCAAGCGTTCGGTTGTTATTCCTATTTTGAAGATCGCGTCAGGACGATCGAGCGCCGAATCACGCCGCAAGTTGGAAAATACGTGGACGCGATTCAAAACCCACAACGCTACATTCAACCCAACGACGCAAGGGATTGGGAGCGTTTTTTGTACGAATCCTGGGATCCGCTTATCTCCGACCTTCCAAGCCTGCTTTCGGACTGCGATGACGCCCTGGATTCCGGAGACGAGACCAACATTTGCACGTATTGTGACGCGCAACGCATCGACGACGTTATCGAAGAGTTTAACAGCCTGACCGAGCCGCGGCTTTTGAACATCCCGACCACCCGACCGTTCGCGATGCATCGCTGTTTGTCTACACGTTGACCAACAACGACGCCATGTCACCAGGGTCGATCGACGATCTATTCTGCGGATTCCATCGGATGAGCGGCAAACTCGAAGGTGGTGGCGAAGGCGCGACCTTGAGCCGTGTCAATTCGACTGGTACTTCGAGACCTGGTCACACCAAACCGCAAACGCGATGCGGCTGCGGGGCGGATCATTTGCACCGATGTCACCCGCGGGCCGTCTTGTGGCGGCACATTCTGCGCGTGGAACCAAACGTGTTCGGCCGGCAATTGTGTGTCGTCACAAACCTACCACGATGCCACCGCGACAGGTTCACTCGCGGTCAACAACGCCAGCAACTCGACGACGATCACACCGCCGGCGTGGACCGGTTACCTTCCAGATAAACCATGGTCTGGCGATGCGTTCGCTGGGATCAGCGGCAAAACACGTGGGTTGGGCGAGGAGGTGATCGTGTTGCAGGGTGACTCAGCAACGCCTGCTCAAATTGCCGCGGGTAGCCAGCAAGGTTACTTGGAAGGATGGTATACCGGGACCTACATCACGGACGCGGCTTCTCATGCGTTCGAGGTTATTTCGGACGACGCACAAAACCCCTATGAAGTGACAAATTCGAATGCATCAGCGGTCGCAGATGAATCCAAAGAAGTAACCCTTGCGCCGGCAAACCAGTCGTTTTGTTACCTGACATCCGTGGGCGGTAAATTTGATGGGGCTGGCGAAATGGCTGACTTGGCGGTGCGATCGGGGTCGTGGGCTCTCCGTACGCGATCCACTGGGACCGACGACGCGGGTGATTGCGATCTTTTCTGGCATGCGGATGCACCTACGCCAAACCCTTGCGCGCCACCGCCCGTTGCATCGACCTGCATCAGTAGGAGGATTTCATGAGATTCCTGCCCATTTTCTTGACCTTGATTTTTGTAGGTTGCGGCGATGATTCGGGTCCGAAAACACCGCCCATCGAGCAGTGGTGTGACCTAGACCGACCGCGCGAAGATTGCGAGGCCGACACCATCATTGTCAACAATGGATGGGAGGAAGCCAAGGCCCTGTGCGAAACGCCTTGTACCCGCATCCGGACGGGTGTGATTAACAACGGTGATGGTGAAATCATCAAGGCATTGGGAGGCTTTGAGGAGTTTGGCGCCTTAGATATACGAAATGCGGACGATTCGTTAAAGGACTTGACCGAGTTGTCCAGAGTCAGGCGCGCAAGACGCGTCATCATCAGCGACAACCGAGGTCTGAAGTCTTTGAAGGGGCTTGAAAACCTGGTCGAAGTCGCGCCGCTTCCGGATTCGGGGTTTGAGCTCACCGGCGACCATAAAATTCAAATCTCGGATAATCCACAGTTGAAGTCGGTCGCTGGGCTCAGCGGGCTCAAGACGGTTGGGGTGTTGAATATCTACAACAACAAGTCGCTGGAAACGATCGACGGCATCAACGCGTTAACGCGCGGAAGTGTGTACGTCAGCGACAACTTCGGGCTCAAACGGATCTCTGGGTTCGATGGCCTCGAAACCAAGGGTGGGATCTCACTCATCGGTAACGTCGCGTTGACCACCATCGATGCGTTCCAAAACATGACCGAGCTCGTCTACGTTAAGGTTCAACGCAATTACGCGCTCGACGAGTGTCAGATCCAACGCATCTTGGACCAGCTCGACGAACCACCCAGAACTCTCGACATGTCGAAAAACGGCAAGACCTGCCAGTAGTGTCAGCCACGGGTTCACAATGTTGCGTTCAATGACGTCAAATTTGATGGGGCTGGCGAAACCGCGGACTTGTCGGTGCGATCGGGTTCGTGGGTCCTCCGTACGCGATCCACTGGGACCGATGATTGTGATTGCGGAATCTGGGCATGCGGTTGTCTTTTTGCGAAACCCTTGCGCGCCACAGCCCGATGCATCGACCTGCATCAGTAGGAGGATTTCATGAGATTCCTGCCCATCTTTTGGGCCTTGATTTTCGTAGGTTGCGGTGATGATTCGGGGCCGCAAACACCGCCGATCGAGCAGTGGTGTGACCTGGACCGACCGCGCAAGGATTGCGAGGCCAATCACATCATCGTCAACAATGGATGGGAGGAAGCCAAGGCCCTTTGCGAAACGCCCTGTACCCGCATCCGTACAGGGATCATAAACAACGGTGATGCTGAAATCATCAAGGCATTTGGAGGGTTTGAGGAGTTTGGCAGCTTGGAGATACGAAATGCGGACGATTCGTTAAAGGATCTGACCGAATTGTCCAGCGTCCGGCACGCAGACAACGTCGTCATCAGCGACAACCAAGGGCTCAAGTCCCTAAAAGGTCTCGAAAACCTGGTCGAAGTCGCGCCGCCTGCAGATTCAGGGCTTGAGCTCAACGGCGACTATGAAATTCAAATCTCGGACAATCCGAAGTTAAAGTCGGTCGCTGGGCTCAGCGGGCTCAAGACGGTTGGGCGGTTGAATATCTACAACAACAAGTCGCTGGAAACGATCGACGGCATCAACGCGCTAACGCGCGGAAACATCGACGTAAGCGACAACTTCGGGCTCAAGCGGATCTCTGGGTTCGACGGCCTCAAAACCAACGGTGCCATCTCACTCATCGGCAACATCAAGTTGACCACCATCGATGCGTTCCAAAACATGACCGAGCTCGTTTACATGCAGGCGATTCGCAATTACGCGCTCGACGAGTGTCAGATCCAACGCATCTTGGACCAGCTCGACGAACCACCCAGAACTCTCGACATGTCGAAAAACGGCAAGACCTGCCGGTAGCCTAACGGCCGCTTGGAAGCTGCCCATTCGGCTACCGGAGCTTGCCGACCCATGGACCGGCAGCGTCCAAGCCGCCGTGTGCTTTGGACGTCGCGTGGGGTTCGCCCATTGGGCAATTGGAGCTTGCCGACCCTAATCCTTAAGGCCTCGCCGAAATTTGTTCGAGATTGAGACCACCCGGATACGCGTACGACACGTGGCAGTCGTAACCGTAGGAAAGGACGCCGAAGGGCACGTCGCTGGTCACCTTGTGGAATCCGTCTTCGACGGGCACGACCGCGGTCTCGTAGCTGCCGTTGCCGACCGGTTTAAACAGGTCACGCGGGATTGGCACACCGTCGATGCGGACCTCACGTCCGGCGGGCGCGGCGATGTTCAAGAAGTCGAGATCGTAGTCTTTGGGTGTCAGCAGCAGATAGTCGCGCCGATACTGGTCGACGGGAACAGCAGCAGCCATCGCGGGGTCGCCGATGCCAGTCGGGTTCGCGGCGTCGATGCCTTCGTTGCAAATTCGAGGGATGCCAAACCAGTTTGACCCGACCATGTATTGGGCCAATGTGACGGGTTTGCTCGCCCCAAGGATGAAGGTCTGCGTCGATTCAAACTGCAGCCACTGCCCCGAATCGATGCGTTTGCCGTGAATCCCATCGATCGGTGGAATCGTCTGGATCTGCGTGTTGTCTTCGGCCGCGACCACGCGCCAGACATCGGGCTCAGGCGTGATTTCGCCCGCCCGGGGACTGAACTTGGTCCCGATGTAGTTTTTGCCCCACGTGCTGACCGGAAACAGGATGGTCTCCATGTGGTCACATCGGTCCACCCCTTGAACGACGTTGGCGCACTGGTGGCCGCCAAACACGGTCAACGGCTGCTCACCCACAATGCGGGTGCCGGTCAAATCCGGGCAAGGCGACACATTGGGCGGCGGCCCTTGGGTGTCCTGGAGGCATCCAAACTCGCGCGCGGCGTCAAACTCGATGCCGCTCACGGTCAGATTGAGCGATTCCCCAGGCGCGAGATCGATGGTGCGCTCGGTTCCAGCCGCGATCGCGGGGATGTCGGGCCCGGCCAAAACTTCGGCGGTCGGGGTGATGGTGACACGGTTGGGTTGACCGCTTGAATTGACGATCGTCAAGAATCCACGCAGGTTTGGTCCCTGTCGGTAGGGCCACGAAATGCCCCAATACTCGTTCCCAAGCGCATTCGTCGGCAACAGCAGGGTACCGTCGTTCGAGTACACATCGACGTTGTTCAGAGGGTTGAACTGGTACGCGATGATGGGGATGTTGGCCGTGACGCGGATGGCCTTGTCCTTCAGGACACGGGTTCCGGAATGGTCGAACCCCGTGGGAATCGCATAGATGGCGGCTTCACCCGGTCCAATGGTCAGGTCAAAGGGTTGGCCGTCGGCTCCGGTCGTAAGTTTCGAGCCGGACTCGCCCAGCGTCAGTTCGACCTTGGCCGCGATGGATTCATTGACGTTCGACACGACGATGGCATGCGGCTGAGACAGCGCATCGTCGTAGTTGTCCAGATCCACTGACCAGTATTCACAGCCGATGTAGCTCGAGATTTTCTTGTTGAGCTCACACAGTTCTTCGCACGAGCCATTGAAGCATTCCGTGCCGACGGGGCAGCGAGCACCAGGCACCCGGGCGCCCGCATCGTTGCAAACTTCGAGCTGGTCGTTGTCGATGCATCGGACTTCGCCGGGCACGCATTCTGGTGCCGCGCAGGCGTTGTTCTCGCACGGTGCGTTGCCCGGGCAGTTGGCCTCGACGATCTGGGTGCCCGATTCGTTGCAGTAGCGCATCAACCCAAGGTCGGTGCAGCCCTCAAAACCACCAGGGACGCAGATTTCCGAGGCACACTCGCCCGTGAAATCGTTGCAGCGAAGATCATCGGCGCAAGGCTCGTCGGCGTAGGATTGGCCATCGGCCGCGCACACTTGCGATGTCACGAGGTCTTTGCATTGACGCGAATCAGGCTCGCACAGGCGAGCCACGTCTGCGGCTGTGTCCGCCCCGGCATCCGCCGATCCGCTGGACGATGTGTCCGACGAACAACCCGCCAATAATGTGAGAATGACAGCGATCGTGCGCATCCGACCTCCTCGGCAGGCGAGCCTAACAGAAGGCCAAGTGCCGCGCACGCCGTTTGGGCAGTCGAGCGTTATGGGCACACGCTGTTGGCGGCGCCAGGCGTGCCGGCGTCCGTCTTTGAGTTACTCGTTGCGTAGACCATCGTGCTCGTGCACCAGTTCGAGGCCGAGTCGTTCAACTGCTCATCGTACTTCGACGAACTCAGCTGCATGCTCGCGCCCGTCGCGTACGGGAACGAGCCGGTGTACGCGACTTGAGCGATGGCGTTGCCGTTGCACGTCAGGATGACTTCGTCGTTACTGTTGGCCAACGAGTAGGTTCCATAGACGTAGTCGGGCGAAAATCCCGGATTTGCGCTCCGTGCGAACGTCCGATACTCCCCGGGGCCGACGGTCACTGTCGACGCGATGACCTGAGAATCCGTACCGGCGTCTGAAATGACACAGTTTCGCAGGTCCCACATCGTGGACGTTGGATTGTAGACCTCAAACCACTCTCCGACCGAGTCTACGGAGGCCTCGGGGTCGGGCATGATCTCGGTGATGACGACATCGCCTTCGCTCGCCGGCGAGGGCAGCGATGGTGTCGATGCCGAAACGACGACGGAATCCGCGGCGCTGTTGACGATGCCATCGTTGACGACCAGCTGGATGACGTAGGTGCCATCAACGTCTGGCGTAAATGTTGGGTTTCTGGTGTTGGCGCCCGTCAACATCGCCGTGGAGCCTTGGGGGCGGCCCGTGAACGTCCACGTGTAGGTCAACGTGTTGCCGTCGGCATCCGAGCTCGCCGACCCGTCCAACGTGACGGGTGTTCCTGTGATTAGAGCCTGGTCGCTGCCGGCGTTGGCCACCGGTGGTACGTTCGCCAACGTTGCGATGATCGTGACCGAATCCGGAGCGCTGTCCAAACTGCCGTCGTTGACGATCAACTGTGCGATGTACTCGCCTTCTACGTCGGCCACGAATGTTGGGTCGGAGACCGTGCTTGAACTGAACACCGCCGAAGTGGTGGTGGGTTTGCTCACCCAGCTCCACTTGAACGTCATGGCGTCGTCGTTCGAGTCGTAGCTCTGTGAGCCCGACAGGTTCACGGTCTGCCCCACGGACACCGTCTGGTTCAACCCAGCGTGCGCGACAGGCGGCAGGTTGTTCTTGCTCGAAGTGATGGTCAGCACATCGGGTTCGCTGCTCAGCTCGCCGTCATTGACGACGAGCTCGAACACAAAGTTGCCCTCGACATCTGCATCGAAGCTCGGCGTCGGCGAGTTGGCCACCGAGAGCGCGGCGTTGCTGCCGGCCGGCTTGGTGACCAGCGTCCACTGATACGAAACTTCGCTACCATCGGGGTCAAACGACGTGCTTCCGTCCAGCTGCACACGACTACCAAGCGCGACCGTTTGGTCTGGGCCCGCGTTTGCGACCGGAGGGGTGTTGTTCGAAAACGCCGTGACCACGAGCTGGCTAGGAGCGCTGTCGACGTAACCATCGCTGACGACGAGCGAGATTTCGTAGGCGCCGTCAACATCGGCAATGAACGCCGGCCGTGGTGCGCGGTCGGAGCTCAGCACGGCTTGGCTTCCGGCCGGCCGGCGGTCGATGGACCATTGAAAAGACAGCGGATCTCCATCCGCGTCGCTGCTGCCCGTGCCGTCGAGCTGCACGGTCATGCCACGCTGGACGTTGACGTTGTTGCCGGCGTTCGCGATGGGCGCCGCGTTCTGGCCGGTACGTGGTGTCGCGGTGACCAGCAGGTTGTCCAGTGGCGAATCCACCGTACCGTCCGAAACGATCAACGAGACCTTGTACTCGCCGGCGGCGTCGGCGGTGAACTGGGTGTTTTCGCCATTGGTGTTGATGAGCTTGGCGTTGCTTCCGATCGGGGTGACAAGGCCCCAACGGTAGGTCAGCGGGTCGCCATCAAGGTCGACGCTTCGGCTTCCAGAAAGCTCGACGACGTCACCCTGTGCCACGGTAATGTCAGGGCCGGCGTTCGCTACGGGCGCTTGATTATCGGCAGCGTCAAACTCGCCCTCGGCAGGGCAGCCCGCCATCACACCGACCAACACAAGCATCAAAAATCGTAGCATCGACACCTCCTTCGACCGCTCCAATCGCGGCGGAACATAGTGAGGCCGACGCCAAAAATCAAATGACGGCTCCGTGACATTTTGGCGCTGGTTTGACGGAAATCGTCGAGCGCGCCGCGCGGTCTGGAGCTTGGGATGCCAATCTGATAAACAGCCAAAACTGATTTTTGGAGAGGTTTGAAATGGGTAAATATTGGAGTCCTCTAGAGCGCCTTTCGACGTGGCGCAAGATCTCGGTTGGCATGTGGGCACCGCCCAGTGACCCCACGATCTATGGCTATGAAACCCTGATCATGGAGGACATGCTGCCCTACCTCGCGCAGGTCGAGGAAATTACAGGCGTGCGCGTGTCGCCCGCGGTGATCGCGGCCCACGCTTTGGCCAGCATTTTTGGGAAGAATCCAGATTTCAACGTGATGGTGGTCAACCGCCGCCTTCAAAAACGTAAGTCTGTCGACGCGTTCCTGCAGGTCGCGACCAAGGGCGATGCCGGCGACGATTTGTCTGGTGTGACGATTCGTGGCGCGGACGAGATGGACATCGTCGATCTGGCGTTGGTGCTTCGCAAGAAGGCCATGAAGGTACGCAAGGGCCAGGACCAGGACATCGAAAAGCAGAAGAAGTCGCTGAACATGATTCCGATCTTCTTCATGCGCAATGTGCTGCAGTTGGTCGAGTTCCTGACGTTCAGCGTGCCCATCGACCTTGATGCGATCGGCGTACGCAGCGATCCGTTCGGCTCGTTCATGGTGTCGAGCGTCGCGCCGTTCGACATTCGACTCGGGTTTGCTCCCCTTGTCCCCGCGAGCCGTTGCCCCATCGTCGCTCTGCCGGGCGCCATTTTTGAGCGACCGATGGTGGTCCGCGGCGAGATCATCGCTGCCAAGGTCATGCAGATGGGCGTGACGTTCGACCACCGGTGTTACGACGGCGCGCAGATTGGCGTGATTTCACGCCATATCCGCGGCATGTTCGAAAACCCCCACGACTATCTGCCCGACATGGACTACTGGCGCGAGAAAGCCGCGAAGATGAACCTCGAACCCAAGGCCGAAACGCCTGCGGACGAGGCAGCGCAGCCCACCCTGCACTGACCGTGATTCTTCGGCTGCATATCGCGTACGACGGAACGGGTTTTCATGGGTGGCAGGCTCAGCCAGACGGCGTCAAGACCGTGCAGGGAAGCATCAATGCCGCCCTCGCACGGTTCCTGAATATCGATGAATCCGAGGTCCAATTGCAGGGCGCCAGCCGCACCGACGCTGGAGTCCACGCGCTTGGGCAGGTGGCCTCTTTGCGCTTCGACGACCGCCGTGAAGTCTGGGACTACGTGCGCGCGCTCAACGCGCTGACCCCGGACTCGATCAGCATCAACCATGGTCAAGTCATGGCTGACGGGTTCAATGCACGTCACGACAGCCACGGAAAACGTTACGAGTACCGCATCTGGAACCACCGTTTTGTGCACCCCTTGTTGCGGCACCGCACGTGGAGTTTCCGCCATGAGCTCGACCTCGGCCTCATGCAAGAGGCCGCGTCGTACCTGGTCGGCGAACACGACTTTTCGGCGTTTCGTGCGTCGGATTGCCAGCAATTGTCGACCGTGCGTCAGATGTGGCGCGTCGACGTGACCAAGGATGGTCCCGATGTGCGGATCGTCGTTGAAGGTTCGGCGTTTCTGAAGAACATGGTCCGAATCATGGCCGGGACATTGGCCGAGATTGGCTGCGGGCAGCTGCCCCCCGACGCGGTTCTGCGTGGCCTAGAATCGGGCAATCGCGCGGACGTGGGGATGACGGCGCAGCCGCAGGGGCTGACCCTGCAGGAAGTGTTTTACCCCGAACATCCTTGGGATGTTGAACCGTCGATAGGCTGCTGGCAGAAGCAATAATCGCAGGTTCCAACCTCCCGAATGTGAGTGTGGCCTTCGCCATTCGGCAACCGGAGGTTGCTGACCCATTCGGCTATTCAGCCACTCGGCAACCGGAGGTTGCTAACCCAGTCGCCCATGCGGCCATTCGGCAACCGGAGGGTGCCGACCCCCATGGGCTAGAATTCGAAGGCGAGCCCGAACAGCCACATGTTGTCGCTGAGGTCGAGGCCGGTCCCGCCGAAGTCGTCGATCTTAGTCATCATGTACTCGGCGAAGAAGTACGAGTTGTTCACACCCCAGTTCATGTCGAACGTCGCGGCGCTTGAAGGGTCGATGACATCGAGCAAAAACTGAAGGGACAGTGCGCCGTGGTAGCCCCATTTGCCGCCGCTCGCGGAGTCATTTCCAACCTTCGATGTATCGCCGTTGCCGCCTTCAGAGTACCACAACACGTAGTCGAGCCCGGCCTTCGCCACAGGTACCAACGGGATGTGAAGCTTCTCTTGCAAGATGTCGAAGCGGTAGACCAAGGACGCACGATTGGGGATGGTCGTGAACGTGGTCTCGTCGGACGACTTCGTGCCATCGGCGGCAAGCGCTGAGCCTGTCGCGCTGCTGTAGCCTAGGTGGTAGGTCGTCCCGAGTTTGCCAAAACCCTGCCAGAAGAAGAACCCGATCTCGAACTCGCCGTACATGTTCCAGTCGGTGCCGAATACGGCTGCGTAGGGACCATTGCCGCCGAATTCGTCGTCGATCGCGGGGTAGTAGCCGCCGAGCTTGAGCTCCATCGAGCCGGAAATGGGCGAGTCCGCAAACGCGTCAGTGGCCACCAAAAGCGTGCTCGAAGCCAGTACACTCGCGACCAGAACTTTGGATTTGCGCGTCAGCCGCCACGAACGACGTCGGAACAAGCCTGCGACGCCCAGAAGCATCCACGCGGCCATCCCCGCCCCGGCGTCACACCCGCCGGTCTCGCTGCCTCCAGCGCCCTTGTAGAGCTCCCAGAAGTCGCTGGTTTGGACGACCGTCGCCGTCTGAACCGTGGACAACAGGCTCTCGTTGCCTGTTTCGTCGACGGCCACCATCGCCACATAAACCGTTTCGTCGGCCGCGAGGCTCACGGTGAAGTCGGCCGAGGTTCGGTCAGCGCCCGCGATAAAGGAGGACTTCAGCGTCGAATCCGCCAAGCCACCGCCAGTGAATTCTGTGGTGCTGTAATAGACGCCATACTGGATCACGTCGTCGTCACTGGGCAGTTCCCAGCTCGCGGTGATCTTGTTTTCGGTGACCTCAAACGAAAACGAGGGCGGGGCACCCGGTCGGATGGTGTCCACGATGATGCGCGAGTCCGTCGGGACCACGGTCGTGTCCTCGGCATCTGCTTCACGAAGGTTGATGCGGGTGAAGAACTCGCTGTCAAAACCATCACACGCTTCGGCGGATGTCACGCCCACCAGAGCACGAAAGGGCACGCTCGGCACCACGGTCGTTGTTGTCGTTGTGTAATCGCCGTCGTCGATCTCGGTGCATTTCTCGCCGGGGCAGATCACGGCTGTGCCAGAATCACGCGGCACGGCGAAGTAATACGCGCCTTCCAGACGGGTGTTGCTGCCCGAGGTCTGGTTGGGGTCGACCAGCGTTGTAAACGTGGTGTCGATCTTAGCGTCGTCGGTGTAGGCCGACTGACACTCGCTGATGCCGTAGTAGGCGGTCGTCCCATCGAGCTTCAGCGCACGCGGCGCGCTCAGCGTCGTCGTGCTGACAAGCGACGATGTTTCTGGGGTCAGCGCAAACGCCTGAGCACCAACGACGAGGCCTGTCACAGCCAGGAGTGGGGTAATAAATTTCATGTTCATCCAATTTCCGTTAGCGACTGGCGAGCAGCTCTGCGATTTGCACGGCGTTCAGGGCGGCGCCCTTGAGTAGATTGTCGGACACGACCCACATGTGCAGTGTGTTTGGGCGCACGGAATCGACGCGAACACGGCCGACCCACGTTTCGTCCGTGCCCTCGGCCATGCGCGCCGTTGGGTATTCGCGGTTTGCCGGGTTGTCGAAAAGCTTGATTCCAGGTGCATTGGCCAGCAACGCTTTGGCCTGCTCGGCGCTCAGTGGGTTCTTCAAATCCACGGTCACCGCCTCGCTGTGCCCGCGCATCACCGGAACGCGCACGCACGTCGCCGAGACCTCAAGCGTGGGAAGGCCCATGATCTTGCGGGTTTCGTGCAACATCTTGAGCTCCTCTTTGGTGTAGCCAGCGTCGTCGAACACGTCGATCTGCGGCAGCACGTCAAAAGCGAGCGGGTAGGCAAACGTGCTCGGCGCGGGTTCGGCCTCGTCCGAAACCTTGGCTTTGACGCCGTTCCAAAGCTCCCACATGCCCTTCTGCCCTGCGCCGGAAGCCGATTGGTACGTCGACACGACCACGCGTTCGATGCCCGCCGCGTCGTGGATGGGCTTGAGCGCGACGACCATCTGGATGGTCGAGCAATTGGGGTTGGCGATGATGCCCTTGTGCCCAAACGCAGCATCGGGATTGACCTCGGGCACCACGAGCGGCACCGTCGGGTCCATGCGCCACGCGCTGGTGTTGTCGATCACGATCGCGCCTTGTTCGGCCATGCGCGGCGAGTGCACGCGGCTAACCGAACCACCCGGCGAGGACAAAACAAAGTCGACGCCCCGGAAATCGGCCTTTTCGAGGTCTTCGACGACGATTTTTTCGCCCAAGAACTCGACTTCGGAACCGGCAGAGCGGGCCGACGCCATCACGCGGAGTTGCCCAACGGGAAACCCACGACGCTCCAACGTGTGAAGCATTTCACGCCCCACAGCTCCTGTTCCACCCACGACTGCTACTGAAAACTGCTTTGTCATGTGACCACCTTAACCCTGCGCACGATCAAATCTGTTCCACGCGGCGCAACGCAGCGCATTTAGCTAACACGACGGCAAGTTGCGGGCAACGTTATGCGGCCTTACGGTATCGGGCTTATCCCTTCTGGCGTGGGTGTTCTGTGACCCCTACACCTCGTCCTTGGTTTGAACCCCCCACGCGCGACGTGTTTCCTGTCGCCCACCTGATGCGCGCTGCGTTTCCGCAGTATTGGACCAGAATTCACGCCCTGCCTGAGTCCAAACGCTACAGCCCGCCCAACGCGCTGGAAGAAACGCCCACGCCTACGACAGCCGTCGATGCTCCGCCAACGCCTCGTAGGCTTGGTCGAAGACCGAAACGATGCGGCTGAATTCCCCGTTTCGGTTTCGCCGATCGAACGCGTCAGCGAGCTGTTTGACCTCGGCCGTGACCCAGCGCAAGGCGGCGTCGCCGTCAGGCACCACCACACCGACATGGCGAAGCGTGGATACGATCGGTCCAGCGTTTTGACGCTCGACCGCCAGGCGTGTCAGTGATTTTAGCGAAAGCAGAAAGCCGAAACGGTCGCCTGGTGTGCCCTTGAGCAACCCATACCCAGCAAACCGGTCAAAGTTCTGCAGCGCCTCGTCGAGCTGCCCCGCAAGTGACAGATAACCAAGCTGGCGCCCCACCACCCAAATCCCCGCATAGCTGACGTCGGTCATCAAATGGGTGGTGACGCGATAGCTCAGCTCGGCGCGCTCAAACGCGTTATTGCGAATCATCGGCACGAGCACCGCCGCGTGGGTCATCAGCGGCTGACCGTGTGGGCACCCCAACTGCGAGTTCAACAGCGGTTCAGCCAGTTGCAACCCCGTGTCAAATGCTTCGCGGTGAAGGTGAAACAAGACCTGAGTGCCGCGGTCACACGCTGCACAGGCGCCAGGTTCCAAGGGGGCGGCCATCCAGCGATCGAACCATTCCTTCGCGCCGTCCCGGTCACCCACGGTCAGTGCCATATAGACCCGGTGATGGTAGATGTCGCGCGCGGGCAGGCCGAACTTCCGGTACTGATTCTCCATCTCGACAAAGGTCGTCTCGATCTGCTCAAGCGAGTAGTCCGGGTAGCTGCGCAATATCCCGATCGCGATGCCGTAAAGCTGCGCGATCGACGCACCCGGCAGGACCGACTCGGCCTGTTCTGCGTGCGCGACACACCAGGAGAACGCCATCAGAGCACGCGCGGGCTCGATGGGCGCCACCGCAAACATGTAGAGGTATCGTGCGACCACCGCATTGGGAATGTCGCCGTGTTCGACCGCGAGCTCCCACGCTTCTTCGAGCCATGGACCCGACATCGGTGAATACTGCTCGTCCTCGGCACGATCGACGAGTTCTTGAAATTTTGACAGATAGGTCATCGCCGCCGCGCGAAAAACGGGAGTAGCAAAAGTCCCAAGAGCCCCGCGTCGACGGAAGAACAGCCCGAACTCGAGTTACCAGCCGGTCGCGGTTGTAGAAGTCGTTGCCGCCCGTGCCGCCCCCGTCCGTGCCGGCATCCGGTTCAACGTACTCGCCCGCGTCTTCGTCAGGGCGTTCGACGGGGGTGTACTCTTTGGGGATGCATTGTGTGGCGTCCCATTTACACCCGCGGTGCATCGCAGCACCCCACCGGCGTAGTTCAGTCGCGCACAATCCACCGTTCCAAACAGGTCGCCGTCGCACTGCTCACCGCGTGATAACAGCGCGTCACCACATACGGCCGGCGGCTCGTCGTTGCAGTCCGACGAATCAATCTTGCAATCGGTCCCACACGCCAACTCGCCGGCCCGGAATCCAAAGCTGGCGCAGGTGTTGTCCCCAAACTGGTCGAGGTCGCAATCTTCCTTGAGGGGATTTAAGACTCCATCGCCGCAAACGCCGCAGAAGAACGTGTACCAACGGCAATTCCGACACTCCAAACTCCCGTTCCCAAGCCCGAGATCGCGGCACGTCATGTCGCCCAAGGACTCGCAGTCCTCATCGGGCTCGATCACGTTGTTGCCGCAAATGCCACGGTTTGCGATGCCTGGGTTGGCGACGGGACCTCCGGGATTGGGCTGGCCTCGACGCCACGTGCCGTTGGGGTCGTTAAGCTCAAGGCCATTGGTGAACCCGTCGCCGTCGCTGTCGAGGTTCCAAATGTTCTGCCATTGAACCACACCACCCACCATGTTCCGGTTCACATCCACACCAAACGGGGTCAGGTCTTTGACCTGCAGGCTCGCGCGTCCGTGACACGAGTCGCACGAGAACACCGAGCCGTTGGGAATATGGCCTTGTCGCTCGCTACGCGCGGCGGCCGTGGCTGGGAGGAGAAGCAGTATGGTGAGCACCCATCGATTCATGGAAAGCATTATACACACGAACTCGCCCTTGCCACGTGTGCGAGAGGCTCTATATTTCGAAACCGAGGCCGTGTGGTGTGAATCTCATCGGCTGCAAGTTGATTGGGCCTTTGCCCCAAAAAGGAGTACGCCGTGAGTGATGCCATTGTTTTGACGGCTGATAATTTCGAGGCCGAAGTGGTCGAAAGTGACCTTCCTGTTGTGGTCGACCTTTGGGCGCCGTGGTGTGGACCTTGCCGTCAGGCGTCGCCGGTGCTCGACAAGCTTGCCAAGGAATACGAAGGCAAGGTCAAGGTTGCCAAGGTCAACGTTGACGAAGAAGGCGAGCTCGCGCAGGCGTTCAACGTTTCGTCGATCCCCATGTTCGTGGCGATGAAGGGCCGCGACGTCCAAGACGTCTCGATCGGTTACAGCGGTGAAGCTGGCCTTCGCAAGCTGTTCGAAAAGCTCGTCTAAGCTTCTTCTCGAACAAAGATCCGCCGCACCCGCGGCGAGATCTTGCACAACACTTCGTAATTGATGGTGTTTCCGCGGTCGGCCATTTCTTCGACCGCCAAGAAACTGCCGTCCTGTTCCCCAAAAATCACAACCTCGTCGCCCACCGCGGCGCTGGGGACGTGTGTGATGTCCACCATCGCGACATCCATGCATACGCTGCCAACGACTTCGCAGCGCTGCCCGCCGATGAGCACGATCCCGCCATTGGACATGAAGCGCGAAAATCCGTCGTTGTAGCCTGCGGCGATGGTCGCAATCAGCCTGGAGCCGGGACTCTTCCATCGTCTGCCATAGCTAATACTATCGCCTGCATGAACGGGTTTGATGTGAATGATTTGGGTCGAGAACTTCAACGCGGGACGGGTTTGTTGGGCCAACGCAGCGACGTCTTGGCTGGGGTGAAACCCATACAACCCAAGCCCAACCCGAACCAAGTCGTAGCGCGCTTGAGGAAAACGCCATGCAGCCGCGGTGTTGGCCGCGTGGACGTGCGTCAGGGCAAATCCATGCGCCTCTAACGTCTCGCGCACCGCGTCGAACTGCGCGATCTGGGACAACGTGTAGGCATCTTCCCTGGGATCGTCGGCCGAGGAAAAGTGGGTCATCAACCCGGTCAGCCGCACGTTTGCACAGCTCCGGATGTGCTCGGCCAAGGCAAGTGCGTCGGCGGGCAAAACGCCGACCCGCCCCATGCCGGAATCGACCTCGATGTGAACATCCACAATGCGTCCACGTTTGCCCGCATGACGATCAAGCGCATCCACGACCGCGGACGAATACACAAGCCCTGTCAGGCCGTACTTCACAATCTTGTCGGCTTCGGCTGCGAGTGTGTTCGTGACCAGAATGGGCACCGAAAGTCCACGACGGCGAAGTGGAATCGCCTCGTCGGCGTACGCCACCGCCAACCAGTCGATTCCCTCGCGGACCAAGGTCTGAGACACACGCGTGGCGTCGTTGCCGTAGGCAAAACTCTTGACCACCGCCATCACGCCTGCGTGCCCAACGGCCTGACGCACAGCCCTGACATTTTCGCGTATCGCGTCCAGATTGATGTGCAGTCGAGTGGGCGCCACACTCTCGAGCAACCGTTCGGCTGCTCGCTCCAGCCCAAGTGCGCGGCTTCCCTTGAACAAAACCACGTCGCCTGGCTCCAGCGTGAAATCAAGCCACTCCGACAGAGCGTCGAGGTCATCAAACGTGCAGACGCGATCCGACGCCATGCCCGCATGCACAGCCGCGGCCGCAGTTTGACGCGAGCGAGGTCCCAACGTCGCGAGGTATCCGATCGTGGACTCGGCCACCAGTTCGCCAAGCTCGGCATGGGCCCGATCGGTGGTGCTGCCAAGATCCAACATGTCGCCCAAGATGGCGAACGTGCGCGCTCCACCGGCGTACTGTTGCAGGGTCGCGAGCGCCCCGCGCGCACTGATCGGGTCGCTGGAATAGGCATCGTTGATCAAGGTGATGCCGCCCTGTGTCGTGTGGATCTCGAGCCGCATGGGAGCAAGCTCAAACGCCGCAAGCCCCTCGTGTATCGACGCATGGGCCAGCCCCAGATGTTCTGCAACCCGAATGGCCATGGCCGCGTTCTGCAGCAGATGCTCACCCACCAACATCGCCTGGTAGGTCTGGTCGGCTACTTTGAACGAGGCGCCATCCGCATCCATCGTGACCAACGAAGGCGCGTCAACCGCATGAAACGTCGTCCCCTGCATGAATGGTCCCACCGAGATCGGCGCGAAAATGTCATGGGCGTGCGCGAAGAGCTTACGTTTCTCTTTGGCAACGTTTTCCAGCGTTCCAAGCCCCGCGAGATGAACGTTCCCAATGCTCGTGAGCACGCCAATTGTTGGCGCGATCATCGCTTCGAGCCGGTCCATCTCGCCGGGCTGGCTAATGCCTGCCTCGATGATCGCGACATCGTGCGCCGACCGAATGCCCAACAGACTCAGCGCCACGCCCACCTGCGAATTGTAGCTGCCGGGGCTGCGCCAAACGGTCATCTCACGCGATAAAATCGAGGCGAGCATCTCTTTGACGATGGTCTTGCCGTTTGAGCCGGTGATCCCGATGACCGGGATGTCGAACTGTCGCCGCCACCAACCTGCAAGGCGCTGCAAGGCCACCAGCGTGTCGTCGACAAGCACGTGCGGCCCCGAGACTGGCTCGCTCACCAGCGCGCATGAACAGCCACGCGCGAGGGCGTCGTCCACATGCTCATGCCCATCAAAATTGCGGCCCTTGAGCGCAACAAACAGCGCGCCGGCCGCAAAAGGCCGCCGAGAATCGGTCACCACTTCGCCGAAAATCGCGCCACCGTGTGCGGTGCCGAGGGTGATCTCTGCGAGCTTTTCGAGCGAGACGTTCACGCGTTCCAAATGGCGTGCATCGGGTTTACCGGCGAAATGCCGCCGCCGAGCAGCGGTGCCTTCTCGATCGCGGCCGAGATAAACTCGCGCGCGAATTCGATGGCCGACTCCAGCGAGTCGCCCAGCGCAAGCCGCGCCGTGATCGCGGCGGAATGGGTGCAGCCCGAGCCGTGCACGCGCTCGGAATTGACTCGGTCTGCCCCAAACTCAATGAACCCTGTCCCGTCGTAAAGATAGTCCCGAACAACCCCTTCCAGGTGACTGCCTTTGACCAACACGTTTTTTGCGCCACGGTCGAAGATGGCCTTCGCGGCATCTTTCATGGATGACGGTCCTTCGACGGTCTTTCCGTAGAGCGCCTGCGCTTCGAACCGGTTGGGGGTCACAAGGGTCGCCAACGGCAGCATTTTCTCGGCGAACACACGATGGGCGCTCGTCGCCATAAGCGGGTCCCCATGTTTGCTCACCATGACAGGATCGATGACAAGAACTGGGACGGGGTGGTCGGTCAACATGTCGCTGACCAACCCAATCATGCGCTCATTCCCAAGGGCGCCGACTTTTGCGGCCTTGGGCGGCAGATCGTTCATCAGCGCCTCATACTGCGCGAGCACGAGGCGATCGGGCATCATCTCCAGGGCGAGCACACCGCGAGTGTTCTGCGCGGTCACGAGTGTGAGCACGGATGTGCCGTATACCTTGCACGCCGCGAAGGTCTTCAAATCGGCTTGGATTCCCGCTCCACCTCCGGAGTCACTGCCCGCAATGGTCAGCGCGATCGGCGGTACGTATGGCGTCGTGTCCGTGTTGATGCCCAGAAAATCGTACATGTTTGTCATTTGGACTCGGTTGTCAGCGTGATGGGAGCCGTCGCGGAAAGGCCCGCGTATCCCCCAACGCGCCCCTTGAGCGCTTCGTCGAAGAACGAAATCAACAATCCAGCCGTGGTCAGCACAAACTTGTCGTCTGGCCCCGAAACACAGGTCGCGCAAAGAATCCCACAATCGACCATGTCCAAGTGACCGTAGTCGGGCGCGATGACGTGCCAAGCCGGCGACTGAGCAGCGTCCCAAAACTCAAGGTGATTGTCGCCATCGGGCGCACACTGCTGCCCGGCCACGCGTTGCGTTCCAAGGCCGGTCCCAATGATCAACGTCGGCAGCGAAAACGTGAAGGGCGCATCGGCAACGCGCGTTTCATTGCTCAAAAGCCCGCCGCCGCTGTCAACAGGGTCGATCCCCGCGATGGCGTCGATCTCGGTAAATCCGCCCTTGCGAACCATCCACGCAACCTTCCCGCCACGGCTGTGCCCGGCCACACCAAACGACGTGGTGTCGACCGTGACAGGCAAACGTGCGTCGATGTTCGCGAGCAGCCATGTGTAGAGGGTCTCCGCAGCCTCGGCCTCAACATCGGTCGAGGGCGCACCGATGAAGCTCGGCGCATACATTTGCGGGGCCACCACCACATAACCATGGCTGGCCATGCGCTCCGCAATCGCATCGTAGGCGGTGCTGCGCAAGATGAATCCGTGTTGAATCACCACAAGTGGATACGTCCCCGCCACGGTGGGGTGGTGAACCGTCAATTCCTTGTTGGGGGCCGAACCCGACGCGGGGATGGTCAGCTTCGCCACGGCCAACGGACCCGCTGCATACACATTCACGGTCGGATTGTTCGTGGCGTTGTTGTCAATGTTCGTGGATTGTTGGTCGAATTATTCGTGGAATTATTCGTGGCGTTGTTGGTCGAATTATTCGTGGAATTATTCGTGGCGTTGTTTGTCGAATTATTCGTGGAATTATTCGTGGAATTGTTAGTCGTCACCGTCGAATTATTCGTCGAGTTATCGGTCGAATTATTTGTCGCGACTGTCGAGTTGTTCGTGTTTTCGGTCGACGTCGTGGAGTCGTCTCCACAACCAACAATGAGTGCCAAAACAAGCGCGATACATACGTTCTTCATTATTTTGCCTCTCGTTCGATCTGCGCACCGGTCAGGCCGTAACGTCGCTGCCGCGAACCAAAAGACCCCAGCGCCTGTACGAGGTGGTTTTCGTCAAAATCCGGCCACAGGGCATCCGTGACAAAAATCTCGGAGTACGCCACTTGCCATAAAAGAAAATTGCTAATTCTGAGCTCGCCGCTCGTTCGTATGAGCAGGTCCGGATCCGGCACCGCGCTCGTGTACAAATATTTCGCGAAATCAGCCTCTTGAATGCTGTCGGGTTCAATGCGGCCCTCGCGCGCGTCCTCGGCGAGCTGCCGCGCGGCGTGCAGTATCTCCTCGCGCCCACCGTAGCTGACGGCGACTTGCAAGATGAGATTCTGGTTCACGGCAGTGGCATCCTCCAGGCCGCCCACCGCATCCTGCAGACGCGGCGACAGTCGGCTTCGATCGCCAATCATCCGCATCGCGACGCCGTTTTCGATCAGGCGTTTGCGTTCGCGCTTGATGTAAATGTCGAACAACGTCATCAGCCCCGTAACTTCGTCTTCGGGGCGCCCCCAGTTCTGCGAACTAAAGGCATACAACGTCAGAACCTCGACCCCGAGGTAGCGGCACGACTCGACGACCCTTCGGACAGCGTTCGCGCCCTCGTGGTGTCCCTTGATGCGTGGAAGGCCTCGCCCCTGAGCCCAACGGCCGTTGCCGTCCATAATCACGGCAATGTGGCGCGGAATGGGGCCGGTGTAGGTCTTGAGAACCGCCTCATCCACATGGAGTTTTGGTGCGTCAGCCATGGTCACCTCGAACGGGCGAATTGCTAGCACTTTCGCGCGCGAAACAAAAGCGCCACACAAAATTGTGGTGTTGGTCGCCCCTGTCCATAATGCGGACCATGAAGCCAAGGCTGGCCGTGTTTGGGGTGTTCGTGTGGGCGTTTGCGCTCTACATGCCTACGTTTGCTCATCCTTTCGTGACCTGGGATGACCCCATCTACATCATGCTCAACCCCACGGTTCAGCAATGGTGGCAGGCAACTTGGGCGCAGCGACTGCTGACCGCGAGGTTGCTCTACCCCGTACCATTGCCGGTCGGCATCTACGCGGCCGCAACGGCGCTTTTGGGCGACCACGCAGCGACCGGGATTCATGTGCTGTCGGCGACGATTCACGGCTTCAACGCCGTCCTGCTGTACTTGCTCGGGCGGCGACTGACGGGCGCGATGGGCGCGTCGCTCGCAGCGGCGTTGTTGTGGGCGTCGCATCCCTTGATGGTGGAATCGGTCGCATGGGCGACAAACCTCAAAGAACTGCTGATGACCCTTGCCGTTCTGGGTTGCCTGCTGGTGTTCGCTGAACACCAAACGTCGCCAAAAAGGTTGGTCTGGTTGGCGCCGCTGACCGCGATCGGGTTCGCCTCAAAACCCACGTTTGCGGTGGTCGGCGGCTTGTTGTTGGTGGTGGCATGGCATCACCGTGATGTGCGCAAAGCCGCCATCGCCTCCGTGTTGTCCGTGGTCGGGGGACTCTACGTTCTGTGGACGAGCGCTGGCCACAGCGCCCAAATGGACCTCGCCCTCGCGTCGCGTGATCCGCTGGTCACGATTGGCAAGGCCGCCGGGCTCCAAGCCCTTCATACGCTGTGGCCGTTTCAACTCAATCCGTACTACCCGCTACCACTGCAGTCCCACGACGCACTTTCGGTCTTGGGTTGGTTGGTCATCGCTTGCGCGCTGGCTTGCGTGGCCTACTTCGCCAAAACGCGCGCAATGTGGAGCCTTGGCATCGCGCTCGCGGTCGTGGCGTGGCTGCCCTACAGCAACGTGCTGCCGCTCCCAAGGTTTACCGCCGATACCTACGCCTACCTCCCCGGAATCGGCGTGGCGCTCGCGATGGCGAGCGTGCTGGCGCGCAGTGACAGGCTCTTTTGGATGGGGCTCATCGTCGCCGCGGGCTTGGCGTTGCTGTCCTCCATCCAAGTGCAACGATGGAGCTCCACCGAAGCGCTATGGGGGCCGTTGTTGGGCGACCCAGACCATTTTGCTTTGCCGTATTCGCTGGTGGCGTTCGAAGCACATCTGTTGGGCGACAATGAGCGCGCTGCCGAGCTTCTGGATGCCGCGTGGCCACAGCTGGTGGACCAGGTTGGCGAACCCGGATTTGCCAAGAATGTGTTTGAGGCCGTCGGCCGACCGCCGCGGCCCTAGTCGTCGGCGGGGACGAATGCGCGCAGCGTCGGAGGATCGTCGAGATCGTCGTCATCCAAAAGGTCGAGCCGCACCGCGTCAAGCGCGCTCACAACCTCCGCCGCCGTCCCAAAGCGATCGGCGAGCGACTTTGACATCATGCGCTCCACGACTGTCCGAAGGTCTGGCGCGACATCGATGTTGGGGAGCACAATCGGGTCCGGCCGCATGTGGAACAACGACACCACATTCATGTCGTCGCTCTCGATCGCCTTGGCGCCCACGAGCATCTCGTAGGCCACCAACCCCAAACTGTAGAGGTCTGAAGCCGGCACCACCTCTTCGCCCCGCACCTGCTCAGGTGACATGTAGCGCATGGTGCCAATTCGCATGTTCCGAGTGGTCAGCTGCATCGTGGCATCGACATCTTTGGCCACCCCAAAATCAAGAAGTTTGGCGCAGTCGGTCTGCCCCAAATACTCGTAGATCATGATGTTCGCAGGCTTGATGTCGCGATGGATAATCCCGTGCTGATGTGCTTCATGCAGGCTACTCAGCACTTGTTTCAGGATCGAAACGACACGAGCACCGGACATTTTCGCGCCGATCAAGTCCGCCAACGGCGCACCGTCGACGAATTCGAAAATCATGAACAACAGACCGTCTTGGGATTTGCCGTAGTCGTACAAACGGATGGTGTGCCGATCTTGAAGCTCAGACAGCAGCTTCGCCTCGCGCAAAAACCGTTGTCGTAGTTGTTCGGAATACGTCGGTCTTCCATCCTCGCCGTACAGCGGCCGCAAAATCTTGATCGCAACTTTGCGCCCAATCTCGTCCACGACCGCCTTGTACACGTGCGCAAACGACCCTTTGCCAAGCACGTGATCAATCCGATACTTGTGTTCGAAAATATCGCCCGGGTGAGGAAGCATCAGATCTGACTCTTATCAGGGCGCGGAGAGGTCTTGGGTTCGCGAGGAATGGCCGCTGGTTTCTCGGGATTTCCAAACGAGACCTCAATCTTGCCAGCTTTTGCGGTCACGGCAATGCGCTTGTTGTCGTGGGGGCCGGCCTCACTGACCAACAGTCGACTGATCGGTGTCAGAATGTCGCGTTCGATCACACGTTTGAGCTCACGAGCGCCAAAACGCTCACTAAACCCGTGCGTTTCGAGCCACTTGCGCGCGTGACGGTCGGTGTGCACGTGCAACCTTCGCCGCGTAAACCCACGCCGTTCGAACGCCTTCTCGAGCTCCAAATTCACCAATCGATCCATCGCCGACTCGCTCAGTGGCTCGAACACGATGATGTCATCAAGGCGATTCAAAAACTCAGGCGCGAAGAACTCGTCGAGCTTTTTTAGAATGTGATTCTGAAAACCACGCTGTTCCGCCGATCCAAAAAATCCCACCGGTGCCACGCTCGTGCGTGACGCCCCGAGGTTGCTTGTCATGAAGATGATCGTCTGTCGAAAATCGGTCGTCTGACCGCTCGCGTCCGTCAGCCGACCTTCATCCATAATCTGCAAAAAGAGCGGAAAAATCTCCGCATCCGCCTTTTCAAACTCGTCGAACAACAGCACCGAAAACGGCTGATTGCGCACCGCCTCGGTCAGCAAACCTTCGCGGTCTTTGTCGTAGGGCGACCCGATCAATTTTTCGACCGCGAACCGACCCTTGTACTCGCTCAGGTCAAAACGAAGCATGCGCTTGGGGTCACCAAAGAGCCGCTCCGCCACAAGTTTCGTGAAATACGTTTTGCCCACACCGGTTGGACCCACGAGGAAAAACACGCCCAGCGGTTTGTCTTGGCTCCCAAGGCCCGCCTTGATCAATGCCAGTCGGTCGATCAAGACCTTCAGGGCAGGGTCCTGATCGATGAGTCGCTGTCCAAACCAGCGTTCCGTGCCCTCGATGTCCAGCGGAACACGATCGTCGAGCAGGTCCAGACTAATGCCGGTCGTTTCACTCATGCATTCGGGCAACAACTCGGCGCGCAGCAAGAGCGATTCATCCTCGGGTGTCGCCTTGCGGGCCGTGTAGTCGATGAACGCGTCCATGAGGTCACACGCGCGCCCAGGGGCTGTGCTACGGGTGTAAAAGATACGGGCGAAATCAACGATCTGCTCCAAACAGTCCGAGTCCGCCACCACATCGCGCTCGCCCACCTTGGTCTCAAGAAGCCGATTCTCGAGCACTGACAACGTGTCGGCGTCGTTCATCTCGTGAACCTTCACCTGACGGAAGAGCCGCAAGAATCCCGGTTCGCGGCTCAAACCGCCTTTCAACGATTCTTCGGTGCACTCCGCGATCAAGCGCAGCTGCCCACGCTGCAAATAGGGCTTAAAGAAATCCGCGAAATTCTCGTCGCTCTTCGAGTGCGCGCCGGCCCCAAGCAAATCGTTGGGATTTGTGACGTAGACGATGACCTTGTCGTATTTAAGGATGGTCTCGGTCATCTCTTTGAGCTTGGTCTCCCAATCCCCAAGGTAGCGCGTCCCACTCATCAGCTCCGATGTGTTGGTCTCCAGAATGTTCCACGTGGGGTCGACATCGAGCAGCCGCCGCGCAAACTCTTGAATCACCGCAGATTTTCCCGTTCCAGCCTCGCCGACAAGCAGGATCGACCGCCGGGCTTGCTCGTCGGTGAAGTGTTCCACCAGCAAGTTCACCACGTCGTCGCGCTCGAACGCGCGCACCAGCGTTTCGCGCTCCTCAGGGGCATTCAGCAGACGGCCGTATTTGTCCAGCCCTTTGGTCTTCTCTTGAGCCTGTTTGTTGACGATCTGCAAGCGCTGCCACAGCGTCCCATAAACCTCCTGCAGATTGCGCGACTCCATGTAGTTCAGCACGAGCCGCCGCTCCCGCGGCGTCAGCTGCTCCTGAGCCATTTTGTAGTGCTCACGCGTCATCTTGGGCACAAGCCGGTCCAAAGTCTCCTCGGCCATGTGCTGCATCTCGTACTCGCGCTCAAGCAGCGCCCGCAATATCACCACGATCGATTGCGGTGATGCCAAGCCACGCAGCTGCGACAACGCCTGCTCACGCACGCCGTAACTCTCGTCGGCCATCGCACGAATCAACACGTCTTCGAGCTGCGGGTAGGACAAATCCCCCAGCGCCACAACCGCCCGGTAACGCACATTCGCATCGTAGTCATTGAGTGCGGCGAGCACGGCGTCGGTGGCGGAAGTGTCCCCCAAAATTCCGAGCGCAAAGAGGCTCATCTCACGCACCTGCGCCTGAGGGTCGTTGAGCAACAAAATCAGCTGCCCAATCGCCGCAGTGTCCCCCATGCGCCCCAGATTGGTCGCAGCGGCCATGCGTCGGCGAAAGCTCGGATGGTTGAGCTCACCCCGCAGAATCTCTGCCACCCCCGTTCCCAATCCGTAGAGTTGGTCACGAAGGCCGCGATAGCGGTCCTCGTCCTCACACGTCTCAATCTTGTCGAGCAGGTCACGCGCGATGTCGTCGTTGGAATTCATTGGGCTGCCAAATGGAGGGTTCTGTTTGCCATATTACCCCGCGATCAGGCGCGAAGCTAGCACCGACACGGCGCCTTACCAGTGATTCAGTGCAGCTCCGGTGTGGGTTTTTGCGTCACGCCGACCCGCCGAGACTCCGCGCCTCGTACCATTCGGAGCATCCACGACGCCAACAAGTGCGGATCGGGTTCAATTTCAACCGAGGTCAGTCTCCATTCAAAAACCCCACCGACGTGCTTTAACGCCGCATCCACGCGTTTTTCCACTTGAGTGGCGTCTGCCTTTCCGTGGGCGTCGACCAGTATGAATTCCCCGGATGTCAGTCGACCGCAATGCGTCACGAAATCCAGCGTCGAAACTTCCGCCCACGCCCGATCCAATCCGTCCTCAAGCCACGAAAGCTCATAGCGCTGCTGTGCGGCCTCGATGTTGGATGCGTGGACAATAAACAGCGACACCCTGGTGCCCCGTCGTCCCCGCAACCGCTCAAAGATCTCGTCAAGTTGTGCCAGAAACTCACTGGGAGTCAGGTCCCGTGAACCCACCAACATGAGACGAATGTCGCCGCAGACAAGCTGCTCACCGGGCATCCACTCAAACGATTCTGGGCGACCTTCAAAATTGTGGTCTCGGACGGCGATCGAACCGTGGTCCACGGAAAACGTCGCTTTGACCCCAGATAGATGCGGCTGGAAGGCAGCGTCCCGCTCCACAAGATACTCGCTCTGGCTGAGCGCCAGAACGAGGTCTGTGGAGGGGCCGCTCAAGATGCGAATCCCCAAAGGTGAGGGCTTGAACCACATGGGCCGAACTTAGCGCAACAACGCAGGCCCGTCCAAACTTAGACCAGATCCAGCTTCAACTCGCCTTCCTGCGGTGGGCGGAAGACGTTGATCGGGATCTTCAAGTAGCGGACTTCGTTGGCGTGAGGTGCCGGCAACTTTCCACCATCGACGTTGACCTGCACGCTTTGGAACAGCAACTTGGGCGCTGACAGGCTCGAATCGCGTTTGTTACGCCACTCCACGAATTCACGCTCGGTCATGTCGGCGCGCAGCGCGACATTGTTCGCCTTTTCGTTGGCAATGGTGTCCAAAAACTTCACTTCGCGGCCGTTGGGCTGGTAGTCGTGGCCCACCCACACCTTCGTGTCGTCGGGCAGACGGTACAGCACGTTGACGATTGAATTGTACAGGTCCGCCGAGCTGCCGCCGGGGAAGTCGCATCGCCCCGTGCCGCTGTCCGCCATGAACAACGCGTCGCCCGTGAAGATGTTGTTGCCAAACTTGAACGTCGCACACGCTGGCGTGTGACCTGGCGTGAAGATGGTCTCGAATGACAACGTGCCAGCCGTCACGGTCTCACCATTTTCGAGCAGCACGTCAAACTGACGGCCGTCGGTGGGAAAGTCGTCGGGCAAATCAAAGACGCCCTTGAAGACTTTCTGCACCTCCGTGATGCGCTTGCCCACCGCCAGTTTGGCATTGGGGAACGCCTTCTTTAGGATCTTTGAGCCTGAGAGGTGGTCGGCATGCGCGTGGGTCTCCAGAATCATGCGCAGCTCAAGACCCTTGGCCTTCAAGAAGTCGACAACCTCTTCGGCCGACTCCGTCCATACCTTCGATGAGGCAGGCTCATAGTCCAAGACAGGGTCGATCACGATCGCGTCTTTTGAAGCGGGATCGTAGACGACGTAGGTCAGGGTGTACGTGCGAGGGTCAAAAAAGTGTTTGATTTCCATGGTGATTCTCCTACAGGACGGGCCTGTCTCTTGGTGTAAAACTTCGGTGCAATTAGGCCAGTGGCAAGTGCTGTTCGTTCCAATCCAACATGCCCCCAGACAGCGATACGACATGTGTGAAGCCTTGCTGTTCAAGGAACATCGCGGCTTGCCCAGACCGGCCGCCCGAACGGCAGATCACGACGGTCGGGGTGGTTTTGTCCCAGTGTGCGCTCGCGTTTGGGACGGTGTTCAGCGGCACATTTTCAACGCCCTCAATGCGTCCCAATGGCCCCGTCAGCTCGTCGGGTTCGCGCACATCGATCAACCGCAGGTCGTCGATGTAGTTGCTTAGCCAACGTGCCGAAACTTCTGGGATTCCCCGGTTTGCCCGGCTTGGGTTCCAATCGTTTGGAAGGGTGTACGTTTTCATGGTTACCTCCTAAGGCAATCAACGTGTTGTTCACATCCCTCCATGTTGCACCAACAGTGCCAACAATTGTGAGATGCCGGAGGTCCAGTAATTACGTCAATTGAATCGCTGACGGGCGAAAATTTTCGCGCGCGTTGCAACATATGTCGCAAAAATTGATTATTTGTCGCTTTTGGGCCGAGTCGGCTGCGGCCCACGCGTAAGGTGGTCGAAGTCCACATGGTAGTGGTCATCGTGCCGTACCCAGGCCGGCTTGCTGTTGAACTTCAGCTTCTTGATCGCCTTTCGGCCGCTTGGGGTCTTGCCCAACTCCTTCTGGAGCTCTGGCGCGAAGATCACTTTCACGATCTTCAGGTTTTGTTTCCGAGCAGCCTGATCGAGCGCGAGCAGGTGCGCGCCGATCGCGTCAAAGTCGATCGTGTACTCCCCACAACGTCCAGCGTCGTTGAACTCGAGCCCGTAGCCCCATTTTTCGAGCGGTGTGTGCGGCAGCGCGACCGATTCGCCGCTGCGCCGCACAGGCACCATGAAGTCGACCGACATGCCGTTTTGATGCGTGCGATGGGGTTCGAACTCACCGCCGCTTGGCCACCCCGTTTCGCCATACACAAACTTCACATCGGGCATCTGCGTAAACACTGTGCCGTACGCTTCCACCACGGCGGTTCTTACGTCTTGGTGCACGTGCGTGCGTCCGATGAACGCGCCAAGACGCGAGTAAACCTCAAAATTTTCGCCGGAGCTTGGCAGGCGTTTGCCATTCTTGAGCTGCCCATCCTGGGGCGTTCCAATCGACTCGGAGTTGCTGACCGACTCAAACTTCAACAAAAAGTCGTTGCCAAACCACACCACGATCCCTGCGGCGACAAGCAGGAAAAGCCCGAGCTTGATGTTTTCGGACACGCCTTGCCTCATTTCGAGGATTCCTTGGAGACCAAACGGTGAACGCCACCTGAACCATAATCGACGACCAACACCTCACCGTCGCTCGCTTCCACAAACGTGGGAATCGCAAACGACGTGTCGATCAAGAACTCACGTTTTGCGGTTTTGGGGTCGAACGCCCAAATCTTTCCCGAAACAAAATCCCCAAAGATGTACTGACCCACCAGGTTCGGGTGCAACGCACCGCGGTACACAAACCCGCCCGTGATCGATTGCCCCTCGTCATGGCCGTACTCTGTAACAGGCGCTGTCATACCCTTTGTCGAACAGTCGAGTTTGGGGGCGTAACAGTGTGTGCCCTCAAGCACGTTCCAGCCGTAATTCTTGCCTTTTTCGACAATGTCGACTTCTTCCCAGGCGTTCTGACCGACGTCAGCGACCCACAACTTGCCGTCGGGGGCGAAGCTGAATTTCCAAGGGTTTCTCAAACCCCACGCGTAGATCTCGGGCCGGCCGCCTCCTTTGGCGAACGGATTGTCTTTGGGGATTGTGTAGCCAGACGCGGCCGAAACATCGATGCGTGCCATGGAGCCCAACAGGGTGTCTTTGTTCTGCCCATGTCCCTTCGGGTCTCCGCCCGATCCACCGTCGCCCAAGCCAATGTAGAGGTAGCCGTCGGGACCAAACGCGATGTGTCCCCCGTTGTGGTTGCTGTAGGGCTGAGCCACACGAAGTCGGATAACTTCCGAAGCCGGGTCGAAGGTCTTGCCCCCGTCTTTGCTCGTAAAGCTCGACACGCGCGTCTCAAGACCCGACTCGGGGGAGGCCGTGTAGTTGACAAAGATACGGCCGTTGGCGTCGAATTTTGGGTCCAGGGCGACCCCCAACAGACCGCGTTCGCCACCAAATCTAACCCGGTCTTTCAGGTCGAGGGCTACCGTTGCGGGCTTTCCTTCCTCGAACGTCACCACGCGTCCGGCTTGCTCAGTGACCCACCATCGCGGCTGCGATGGGTGTTTTGCGAATGCCACAGGCTGCGCGAGTTTGGTCGTCTTCCAAACTTGCTCGGTTCGGAAGTTGGACGGCGGACTCTGGCTGCACGCCGCGCTCGAGATCCCCAGCAACAGGACGGTAAAGACGAGGGTTTTCATGGTGTCGGTGATGTTAAGTTGATTTCGCGGTCGGCCGGGTCATTCCCTACTGTGATGGTGCCTACGTCGCCTTCGGTGCGAACCATGAAGGGCTTTGCGCTGCGCGCAGGTATGGTCTGGATCGTGGTGCTCCCAATCACCGTCGGCGATTTTGCGGTCGAAAACGCCGCCACCGCCACATTCGTTTGTGCAACGTCCGTTGCATTGAACGCTTGGCCCTGACACACCCGGGCCCGGCACGACACGGTCAGAAGCACGATGCCTTGGTGCGCATAACGCGTCTGGGCCGCTCGCATGATGGTGCGTCGTGCATCGCGAACGACGTCATTGCGCCGCGGCGCGGCTGCCTTCAAGAAGCCATCAACGGCGCGTGCCGCCGCCGCGAGGTCGCCACGTCGGGCCTCCAAATCTGCCACGTAATAGCGCGCCTCTAAATCCGCGACCGAGCACAGAGACGCCGCGCGGTAGTGCTCAAGCGCCTCCCCGGTGTCGTTGCGCAAAACGGCGAGCCGTGCCGCCAACCCGTACACCATGCAACGACCCGGCTCGGTGAACAGTACGTCATCAACGATCGCCTCGGCCGCGTAAACATCGTTGGTCATCAATGCCAACCGCGCCTGCAGCAGCTTAAACAGTCCGGTTTCCTTGGGCACTTTTCCGAGCAGCTCCGACGCCGCCTCATTCTCGCCGACCTCGATCAACCCCTGGATCAGCGCGGCGTAGATTAACGACGTCTCGGCCTCGGCCGCGGTCGGATGGCTCAGGGCGTGGATGAAAACCTTATTACTCAGCTCCAGGTCAACCAGCGACAGCACCGCCGCGATGCGGGCCAGATCCTCATAGCTGTCCGCCTTTTTGGTCAGAGTGCTGAAGACTTTCTGGGCGCGTTTCGCATCGCCCGCCGCCATGTACACGCACCCCAGCAACCCCTCGGTCCAGGTTGTCTTCGCGATGCTGACGGCCTGTTTGGCAGCCGCCAATGACGCCTTGCTGTCGCCATTGAGCGCCAAGAACAAGGCCATCATCAGGACTTTGTCCACACTGCCCGTGGTGTCCGACGACAAGGTCGCCAGCGCGCTCGACAGGTCGCCATCAAACGCGCTGCGCCAAGCCTTTTTGATCGCTTCGGACGTCGTCGCATTCAGCACCACACGCGCGGGGAAATCCGCCGGTGAAAATGGCGCCGCGGCAAAGTCGTCCATCTGAGACACATTGCCAGGCAGCCAGCTCACGGAGTCGTTCAAGGTCAGCTCCACCAGCCACTTCGCACTGTCTGGGTGCCACCATGTGCGAAATGCGGCTTTGACGCAGACCACCTCACCCACGTTCGACACGGTTTCGCCTGTCTGGGTCCTTTCGGCGACCACCCAGACGCTGCGCGTCTTGACGTCGTGGATCATCACGCGCGTGTCGACCGCACAACGAAAACCGTCGCCCACCTCGACCGTTCGCTTTCGCGCGACCGTCACGATCGCGCGCTGCCCATTGGGAGCCATGTCCGTCTCGACGGCCTCCACCAACCCCGCGTTCTCCAGATACTTCGCCGCTTGGGTCTCCGGTTTGGCCTCGGACCACGTCGGGACCTCGTTCGCGGCCCCGGTCGCCTCGCCGCGTCGATAGGTTTGGATCAACTGACCGTCCCTCGCGCGACGCATTTGGGTGGTCTCAAACCAGTAATCCCTCGCCGCGTCGTCGACCATGACTTCGCCAAACTGCTCGACCTGTGTGACGATCTCTTCACCGGTCCCCGTCCAACCCAACACCGAGGTCTTTGTGGTCTGCGCCCACGCTGGCGCCGCCGCGGCGCATACAAGGACCACTCCAAAACTCAGCAACGTGGGAAAACGCGTCATGTGTTACTCAACCGTTTCGAAGATGGGGAACGCCACATTGTCATCGGTGCGCCGCACGTTGTCACTCAGCCGTCCACGAATCGTCAAAAACTGAATGCCCGGCGAATCGCGCGATTGCCGAGCGAGGCTCTGCAGGCGCCGCAACGCCGGTTCCGGCCCCACCGCAAATGCCCTGACCCACGCGTCTCGGAGCTTGAACTCGAAGTCCGGGCAGTCACATCGTGCGGGGTTGTAGCGCACCTCGACATCAAACACTCCGACCTCCAACGTTTCGTCCTCCGCGGCGCGTACACTCTTGGACACGGCCGTGATCCCGGCTCCAGTCGCGGCAACCAAGGGCGGCACCTCGGGCGAGGTCGCACAACCCGTGAGCAACACAAACCACACAAACGCTCTCATCGAAGCTCCAATCTGCGCTGAACTTCAGCCGAAAACTCGTCGCCTACGTGTATCACGAGCGGCGGGCCGACCTCTAACGTATCCTTCGAGTTGCGGCGCAGCACCGCCTCAAACAGATACGCTGCTTCGCCTGACCGCGGATGGATCCACCGCATGGACTCCATCCCGAAGTCCGTAGCGCTCACCGCGTTGCATAGATCGGGCAAGCGACGGGGAGGCAAGACAACCTTAAATCGCCCCCGTTGTTTAAGCATTAACCGTGCAGCCTCGACAAAGTCACCCAAATCTCCATGGAGCTCCATGTGCGCGCTCGCTCGCTCGGCATTCGGCGACGAGAACCCCTCGCCGACACGAAAAAACGGCGGGTTGCTCACCACCAAGTCCATCGTCTGACGTGGAAGCGCTGCGCGCTCCCGAATGTCGCGCATTTCGGCCCAGACACGATCCGAAAGTCCATTGCGTTCGATGTTGTCTTGCAGCAGCGCGAACAGGCCATCTTGGCGCTCAAAACACCAAATCTGTGCGTCGGGCAGTTGGTGCGCGATCGCGAGCGCAACGGTTCCCTGGCCCGAGCCTATCTCGGCAATATGAGGATGTTTGGGGAGCGTAGGGAGATCGGTCGCGAGCAAGACGGCATCGAGGCCAAATCGGAAGCCCTGACGGCTCTGCTTGATCTGCAGATTCGCCAGTTTGTCGACCGTCCACTCCGTGTCCAACGATTAGCTCGCGGGCGCGTACACTTCGACAGACGTCGCAGTGATTTCGTACGTCTTCTGAGGCGCAGTGATGTCGTCACCGCTCTTGCCCTCGTCCTGCGCGTAGTGCTTGGCTTCGTCGATCGGCATCTCGCGCGAGACCAGCGTGCCCTCGACGATCGCGCGCGAACCATCCGAGTTGCGTGGGACGAAGAAACCGTAGTCCTTCATCTTGACGCGCACGGGCAAGTCGACACCTTCGCCTTTGAGCGTAAACCAGCAGCCCTTGGCTTTGCAGGCTTTCTCGATGGTGGCGTCGATCTTAACCGGCGCCGTGTTCTCGGCCGACTTCTCGATGGCCGAAGCCAACGAGACAGGAGGCTCGATGATGGTGAACGGGGCACCAAACAGCTTCGTCTCGCCGGGTTTGATGTCTTCGGCCAACGTCGCCTTTTTCTCGGCTTCCTCGTGGCTGTCCGCAGACGCCGAGGACGCCGCAGGGGCCACCGGTTCAGGCTCTTGAGCAGCCGTCTGGGCCGCCGTTTGCGCCGCGGTCGCGGGTTCGGTCTGGTTCGCTGGTTTTTCACACGCCACAAGGCCCAACACGGCCACGAGCAACAACACATTCTTCATCGTTTCTTCTCCGTAAATCACAACGCGGGCTGTTTACCGAATATCGCCCGAAATTTCCATCAGGGACGTGCGCACGTCGAAATCGACTTGGCCGTCATGCTCACCGGACGGCTCACCACCGTGTTGGGCGAACACTCGGTCAGCGCGTTCCCGGGTGCACCGTTTGCACAGTCGCCGTTGTCGTTGCAAAGACGTGTGCACGCGAATTCTTCTGTCGCACAGCGTTTGGCCGCCGCCGCGCAGTTGGGCTCGTCAATGGGGCATGAACAAACTTCGCCCGTCGCGCAGTTCGCGTCCGTCGAGCACGCCGTGGTGCTTAACGCGAGGGTGCGCAGGCACAACCCCTCACGGCATTCACCACCATTGCCACAGGTCTCTCCCAGATTCTTGGTCCCGATGGGTTCTTCGCACACCTGGTCCACGTCGTCCGCGATCGTGTCCGAGTTGATCGTGCAGATGTTACCGTTTGAGCAATCTCCGTTGTCGCCGCACACGTCGATGCAAAAACCGATGCTGGTCGTGACGTTCATCGAGTTCAAGCGATAGGTCGTGCATCCCATGCCTGCGGCGCAATCGTCGTCACTGTTGCAAACCACCGTGCACGCGTTCACTGCGTTCAAACAGATGTTTTCCCGGCAATCCGTATTCAGCGTACACGCCGCGCCCATCTGCGCCCCGCCAACGTTGGGCAGCTCGCAATACGACGCGTAGACGTTGCCTGCGCCCAATTGAATGTCGCTGCAAACGCGCACGCCATCGGTGCAATCCGTGGTT
Source organism: bacterium (assembly GCA_041390025.1). Classification (GTDB taxonomy): domain Bacteria; phylum Myxococcota_A; class Bradymonadia; order Bradymonadales; family Bradymonadaceae; genus JBFFMO01. The sequence continues at coordinate 23,188 of JAWKQR010000023.1, read as the reverse complement.
TCGTCACATGCCGTCGTCGGCAAGGTTTCGCACACATTGAATGTCCCCGAGGCCGCGCCCTTGGTCACGTTCGAGCTTCGGCAAAGCTGCTGTCCCGAGCATTGTGTGCTGTCCACGCAGGGGGCGGCGCAGAATCCGCCCAAGCACAGAAGGCTTGCACAGTCGTTGTCGTCGCCACACGCCACGCCGGTCGCGCCACCACCGGTCGTCGGCACACACACGGTCTCGAGGGCATCGCCCGCCACCGTCGGAATCACAGCACAATCGGTCAACGTCGGGCACGCGTCGTCCGATGTACACGCCGTGGGTGCGGCGGGCACACACATGTTGACCGCGTCGCCCGCGATATCCACCGATTGGCACACGTAGCCCGAGCGCGTGCAGTCGGAGTTGTTCACGCAGGGGATCGCACAGACGTCACGGAAACGCGTGTCCAAGCAGTAGTTGTTTGAGCACTCCTGCGTGTTCGAGCACACCTGTCCAAGGTTTCCGCCGCCAACGTTCCTCGCGCGGCAGAAGAGGTCCGCCCCGGTCGCACCCGCGCGGACGTAACAGACCTCGTTGGTCTTGCAGTCGTCGTTCTGGGTGCACGTCACAGGTGGAACGCAGATCTGCGCGTTGTCCGTGACGTTGTTGCCCAGTTGCACAGCCGTCAGCTGGCACGAGAAGTCGGCTGCGGCCGAGCAGTCCCCGTTACCTTGGCAAGGTCCACCACACACGCCGTTGACGCACAGGTTTTGGGCGCAGTCGCCATCCACGGTGCAAGTCGCACCGGTTTCGCCCCCAGCATTCGCCGCGCCGCAATTGAACTCCACGTCAGTCGCCGTGCGGGTCGCGACACAACGCTCTCCGCCCGAACATTGCGCGTCCGAGAGGCACACATCGCCGGGCCGCGGCTGACACACGTTGATGCTCGCGGAGCCTCCGCTGCCCAGCGTGATGGCTGCCGCGTCGCACAGGTACGAACCATCGGTCGCGCAGTCGTTGGGACGCTCGCAAGGCGCGGTGCAGGCACCAGACAAACACAAATTGCTCGCGCAATCTGCGTCGGTCGTGCACGCACCCCCCAAGCTTCCGCCGCCCACCGAACCGCCGCAATTGAGCTCAACGGACGACCCCGTGCGATCGACGACACAAACGTCTGGCGACGTGCAGTTGGCGTCCGCCAAACACGGCTGCGCCTCGGGCACACACACATCCAGCGTCACCGAACCTCCGCCCGACAACGGCACCGCGGAGCTCGAGCACGTAAAGCCGGCCGGGCAATCCGACTCGCTCCGACATGGGTCCGCACATAGGCCGTTTAGGCATACGCCAGAGGCGCAATCCGTCGCGTTCGTGCATGCATCACCGGTCGCGCCACCGTTTGCAGGTCCACAGGTACCCTCGCCGGTCGCCGCGTCGATGATGCAAACGTCAGGCGACATGCATTGCGCGCTTGTGTCGCAGGCCGTGACGCCCGGATCGGTGTCCAACCCAAGGTCCAAATCGTTGTTGAAGTTGTTCGTGTTGTTGGTGTTGTTGGTGTTGTTCGTGTTGTTCGTGTTGTTCACACCGTTGTTATCAATGGTCGACGAAGGAGCGACATCGTCGGTGCACGCGGCGAGCATCAACGCCATTCCAAGGGACAAACCAATCTTACGCATCACGAACCTCCAATGTGGGGGTTTACATCCAGTTCTGACAAAGGCGGCCACTATAGCGACCGCGATTTTGGATGCAAGCGCTCCCTCACGCCTCAAAACATCAGTTTTCCAAGGTCTACACCCTGTGGCGCGTCAGATTTCCATCATGGTCGGTCCACCTCACAACCACGTCGGGTATGGGTCGGCAAGCTGCCGGTCCGCCTCACTAAGGCGCCGTGTGTGGGTCGGCAAGCCCCCCGTTGCCAAATGGGCGAAGCCCACCCGAGGGCACACGCGGCTTGGAAGCCGCCGATCCACCCCCACAGTGGCACACACCATGCAGACCATCGGGTGGCGGAAAATGTTTAATGTGTAAGGTTTCGACCCACATCCGCAAATGAGTTAAGCTGGCTGCGATACCTCCGAGGGCGACATGACTTTGTCTGGCAACTTGAAACTTCTGTTCTCACTCTTCTTTCTGTCGGCATTGGTGGGTTGTCCATCCGATCCGGAGGACAAACCATCCATTGTCAATGTGTTTGAGCCCAACCAATTCGGCACGTTCACCTACGAGCGTGTCCCGGACATCGATGCCCAAAGCCCCGTAGACTTCGGGGAGCTCGACCAAGGCGAAGTTGGCACCCAGACCATCGAGATCTTCAATTTGGGCAACGACGTGCTCAAGATCGCATCGATTGAAACCACCGAAGGTTTCTCGGTCGAACTCTTCGAGGACCGCTTGCCCGAAATCTCGCCGAACACGGCCATCTCGGTCCAAGTGACCTATCGTGCGCGCGACGAATCGCTGCGGCGGGGCGTCCTCACGATCGCGTCCAACGACCCAGACGAACCCATCTTCGAAATCGAGCTGGTCGCCAATCAGCGCTTTCCATGCCTCGAGGTTTCTCCTAACCCGCTCGACTTTGGCGTGATTGATCCCGACGGCTTCCAGGTCGACGAGATCGAGGTCACCAACTGTTCCACACGCTCAAAAACCACTTTTACGATGGGTGAACTGGTGGCCACCGTTGGTCCTTTGGCGTTCAATCAGACCACACGACAGGTCTACCAAAACGTGGCGCTTGAAGTCGGCGAGTCGGTTGTGATCCCGTTTGCATTCACACCACAAGGAACGGGCAGATACGAGGCCCGCACCGTCTTTCGCAGCGACGATCAGACCAACCCCGAAATCGAGCTCGTACTGCAGGGCAGGGGGCGAGACCTGTTCGCGCCTCAGCCGGTCATCGATGCGCTGAACACCGAGCGCGGCGACACCGCAACCGCCGACCCCACCGGGACCTACAACGGCTTGCCGCTGGACACGATCGAGTTTTCAGCCGCCCGCAGCCGCGACCCAGAAGGCCAAGCGCTGACGTTTTCGTGGGCGTTGATCTCGCGTCCCATGGACTCCGCGGCCATGCTGGTGCGCAACGAGGGCGAGACCTCGGGGATGTGGCTCGACCTCGCCGGAACCTACATTGTCGAGCTCACCGCGGTGTCCGACGACGGCCGCATTTCGAGCCCCGCCACGATGACGTTGTACGCCACGGCCGACCAAGACATGCACATTCAGCTCGTGTGGGACACCCCCAACGACCCGTTCCAACAGGATTCGTCGGGCTCCGATGTTGACATCCACCTGCTTCGCGATGGCGGACAGTGGAACCAGGCGCCTTGGGATTGTTTCTGGCAAAACATGGAGCCCGACTGGGGAACACCACGTGGTGTCGCGGCAGACGGAACTCCCATGGGTTTCGACGATGACCCCAGCTTGGACATCGACGACGTGGACGGCTGGGGTCCCGAGAACATCAACTTCGACAATCCACAAAACGGCCGCGTCTACGATATCGGTGTGCAGTACTTTGACGCACACGGCTATGGCGCGAGCTTCGTCACCGTTCGAATCTACCTCGGTGGCGTGCTGGCATACGAAAAGCTGCGCCAACGCATGACGGACCAACAGTTCTGGCACGTCGCCGACATCGCATGGCCATCGCGCAACATCACGCCCATCAACACCGTCACAGACTCCACGCCCTAAGATGGTTGATACACGCCCGATTATTCTCGGTGACCGCGCCAAAGCGCTCGGCAGCTACCCCCACGGCCGCATTGTCGGCGACCTGATTTTCCTGTGTGGAACGTCATCGCGTCGCCCAGACAACACCCACGAGGGCGTCACCATCCACCCAGACGGCCGTGTCGAGCTCGACATTGAAGCCCAGACCCGTGCCGTCATCGAGAACATGCGACGCTACCTCAACGCCGCCGGAGCCGACCTCGAACACCTAGTGGATGTCACGACCTTCTTGGTCAACATGGACGATTTCGCCGGTTACAACCGCGTCTACAACACCTACTTTGACGCGGAGACCGGCCCGACGCGAACAACCGTCGCGGTGCATCAGCTGCCCCACCCACATCTGTTGATCGAGATCAAAGGCATCGCTCGCCTCCCGTAACCAAGCCACAGAACATGCCCAAACCCACCATTGAAATCATCGCGACCATCCTTTGGATCGTAGTCGCGATTCCGGCGGCGATGATGGTGATGTTCTCGGCCATGATGTTCGACGCGCCGGGCTCGGACCAAAATCCATACTTGTGGCTCACGGTTGGTTCGATGGTCAGCTACTTCCCCGCGATGTTCCTCGCGATCGTCGGTGGTTGGCTGCTTTGGATGATTCGACCGATGATGGTCAAGACCCGCGTCGCGGTTGCGAGCCTACCCTTGTTGTCCGCGGCCGGCACAACGCTCGGGTTTGTCCTGATCATGACCCTCTGCGATGGTCAGTTCGTCTGCCCCTAAGTGCTCAAAACATGTCCGTCGTTGAATAGCGTGTGACTTGCGTCGTATATGCGAACACACAATCCCACTGGGTATTCACACGAGGTCACTGTGGCTGGCAAGACTTGGAAATCACATCTGGTTGTTGGAATTGGAGCCTTCGCTCTCGTCGGGGCGGCAGCCTGCGGGTCGTTTAAGATGCCCGAAGGATACGGGGCCTCAGGTCTGTTAACAGGCGGTCCCGACGACACATCCACCGACACCCAAAGCCAATCCTCAAGTGTTAACGTTCCGCCGAACAACGCCCAACCCATGGATTCGGCGCAGTTTGAATCCCTCAAGGCGCAAGTCTCCGACGCAGGGATGAGCAGCAAGAAGATCTCGCTCGTCGAAGAGGCGGGGCGCTCCTCGTATTTCTCCGCCGCTCAGGTTGGCGAACTTGTCGCGTTGCTCGACATGAAAGACCAACGCGTCAAACTCGTCGAGACCATCGCAGATAGGATCTTGGACCTCGAAAACTCGGGAGCTGTGACGTCCCGACTCACGTTTGACGACGAGCGCTCCGACGTCGAATCGATCATGAGTGATGCGCGTGTTGCGCGCGCGAAGGAAGCCGACCGGTTGGCCGAGCAACAGCGAATCGCCGAGGAAAAGCGTGCTGCCGAGGCCGCCCGAGCCGCCGAAGAGGCAAAGGCGGCCGACGAGGCGCGGTCCACGCAGCAGGCCGACACGACAACGACCACGACTCAGACCTCAAACAGCTCGGCATACTGCTGTCTCAACGGAAAGTACAATTCCTGTGACAGCGGCGCCGCCGCGGGGGCGTGCATGGGCTGGGGCAAGTGTTTCTTTGATTGTCAGATGGATGGCGGGTCAGCGTGCGACCAAAAGTGCGCCGACGAATACCCGCTCATCAACCAGTGCCGCGCCGACGCCTCGCGCGACGACCAGTGCAAATAGGGTGATCAACCCAGCTGAGCCTTGATGGGCGCGACAAACACGTCTGCCATCGCCACGATCAGATCCTTAAGCGCCGTGTTTTGCAGCGCGGGCTCCGACACGGCGAGCTCACGGCGGCGCGTGATCTCGTCCAGGGCATAGTCTAGGGCCCCGGACGACTTGAACAGCGCGCTCACACGCGCGATGTCGTCGTCACTGACGTCTTCGCGCTCTCGGCGCAGCAGCGCACGCAGCCACGTCGCATCGGCATCGTCGGCATGCTCCAAACAGTGCACGACCAACGCCGAGATCTTCCCTTCCGCGATGTCCGAACCCACGCGATCGCGGCCCTTGTCGCCGTAGAGGTCGAGCACGTCGTCCTGAATCTGGAACAACACGCCAAGGTGGCCGGTCGCTCGCTCCAACGCCTCGATCACCTCGTCCGAGGCACCGCAGAACATCGCCGCCCCCGCGACAGGCAGCGCGAACAGGCCGCTCGTTTTGCCCTCAACCATGGCGAAATACGCGTCCTTCGACGGGCGCTCAACCTGCTGCAGCAAGAACTCACGTTCCTGTCCGTCGATCACACGCAATGTCTCGCGAAGGATGCGGTCGGTCAGGCGCTCCCGCAGCTCGGCCGTGCCGCCGAGGCGCCGCGCCAGCACCAACGTGTAGTACAGCATCGCGTCACCCAAATTGATCGCGCGTGCTTCGCCGTAATGGGCCCAAACGGTGGGCTGCCCGCGGCGCACTGTATCGCCGTCTTGAAGGTCATCATGGACCAAAGTGGCGTTGTGCAAGATCTCGCAGGCGGCCGCAAATGCGCGCAGGTCCGTCGCATCAGCGCCAAGGGCTTCGGCCGTCGCCAAAGGCAACAACGCACGCAGCCGCTTCCCGCCGGTCGACAAGTGATAACGCGTCATCTCGATGAGCGACGAACCCATCGGGGTCGACGACACGACCGCGTCGTCGAGCAGCTCCATCACCGCATCCAAATGCTCGTCACGCAGCGCATCGATGCGCGCCAGAAAGTCGATCTTCATGTCGATGGTCTCAAAAACAGTCGAAGCAGCTGACATACGATCCTCTTTCGGGGTTGAGAAACAGGATGCCAGCAGGGTTCAAAAAGGTGCGCTGTCTCTACTTGTTGCGGCTCAGTAACATCCCCAACGCCAGCGCGCCACCGGCTGCCGCGCCGATCAGGCCATACTTCAGAATACGGTCCTGCTCCTCGGCACGTGCTTTCGCTTTCGCATAAGGAATGTCCGAAAACGTCACCATCGAATACAGCGGCATCCACCGGTCCGGAAACGCGTCGCTCAGCGCCCGATCGACCTTCTTTTTCATCAAAAAGACCGGGTCCACAACCTTCGAGCGCATCTCCAAAAAGTTGTAGAGCGCCAGATCCGCGATCGCGTCCGCGTCCGCCTTGCGAACCTCCGTAAACGTTCGACCGACTGCGCCCCAATCGGGAGCATGCTGTTCCAAGATCTCGTCGATGACGGTGCAGTCCTCAAACGAAGCGTTCATGCCCTGCCCATAAAAGGGAACCACCGCATGGGCCGCATCGCCAAGCAACAGCACCTGATCGGTGTAGTGGTAGGGCGCGCAACGAATCGTGACCAAGTTGCCTGTCGGATTGGCAAAAAAGTCTTCGACCAAGGTGGGCATCAACGCCAACGCATCCGGGAAATGCGTGTGGAAAAAGTCCACCACAGCATGCTCATCGCGCAACTTATCGAAGCTGTACTCGCCTTCCCACGCCAAAAACAACGTGACGGTGAAGCTGCCGTCCAGGTTGGGCAGCGCGATCAACATGAAGTCTTGCCGCGGCCAGATGTGCAGCGCGTTCTTCTCCATGCGCCATCCCCCATCTGCGGTCGGCGGGATCGAAAGCTCCTTGTAACCGTGGCTCAAGTAATCTTGGCTGAAATTGAACCTGCCCGACTTCTGCAACTGCCCACGAACCGCCGAATACGCACCGTCCGCGCCAAACAAGTAGCGCGTTTTGACCTGCTTCTGCTCGCCGGTCGTTGTGTTCTCGAACGTCGGTGATCCGTCGGTGAGCGCGAGGTCCACGCACTTTTGGTCAAAGTGGAAATTCACGTGGGGGTGCGCGTCGGCGGCTTCCATCAGGATCTCGTTGAGGCTCTGACGAGACACCGAGTTGATGTACTGCCCGGCCTTTCCGTACGGCTGCAACTGCGTGTTGCCCGCAAGGTCATGAATCATGCGACCGTGCATGGGGATGCATTCCTTCAGAATGCGTTCACCCAAACCCGCGCGTTGCAGCGCGGTCAGGCCTCGCGTCGACAACGCAAGGTTGATCGAGCGCCCACCCGTGAACTCCGTTTTCCGTGAGTCGCTGCGGTGCTCGTAGACGTCGACGTGGTATCCGCGCCGCGCCAATACAAGCGACAGCAGCGAGCCGGCCAAGCCAGCTCCGACAACTACGAGGGGTTCTTCACGTGTGGGTTCCATCGGCGTCCTCATGCACAAAATCTTGGCGAATTCGTCCGTCACTGCGTGGTTCGTGTCAAGCTTGGAGGATGACCTAGCGCTCGTGCGAAAATGAGCTCACAGTGGAAGCGCACAAAGGTCGTCACCCGCCATGTCCAAACGCGCCGTGACACGATCCTCGGACCAATCGCCGCTCATCCGAACGCGAAGATAGTCCTCCGTAATCCCCAAATCCCCTTGCTCAAGCACGATGTCGGCAACGGTGCCCGCCCGACGCCGCATGTGTTCGGTGCCCTTCGCGTGCGCAATGTCGCGCAGCTCCTGGCTCCGCGCAGATTTGACATCGCCCGGCAGGTGCCCCGACATCTCGGCGGCGGGTGTCCCAGACCGCTCTGAGTAAGGAAACACGTGCAGATACGTAAATGGCAGTTCTTCGACCAGCGCCCGAGTCTCGGCGTGGTGTTCTTCACCCTCGGTCGGAAAACCGACGATGATGTCCGCCCCAAGCCCCAGCCCGGGCACCCGCTCCGCGATCTCCAACACGCGTCGCCGATACTGCTCGCGGGTATGCCACCGTTTCATGGCCCGCAAAACGTGGTCACTTCCCGACTGCATTGGGATGTGAAAGTGCGGCGCGAGCTGGCTTCCCGGGCTCGCCATCAGGTCGACCATCAAATCGTCGATCTCGGTCGCCTCGATGCTGCCCAGCCGGAATCGTGTGTTCGGAACGGCCTCCAGCAGACGCGCCATCAGCTTGCTTAAGCTGAACTCGTCTGATTTGCGCCCGTTCAAATCCAAGCCGTAGTGCCCGATATGAACGCCCGTGATGACGAGCTCGCGATGCGCATCCGACAGAATCTCGGCCTCGGCAACCAACGACTCGATATCTCGGCTCCGACTTTCGCCGCGCGCAATGCGGGTCGCACAGAACGAGCACCGCCGATTGCAGCCATCTTGCACCTTCAACCAGCCGCGGCTGCGCAACCGATTCATCGACAACAACTCCCCGCCAATCGATTCTTCATCGCGCAAGATCGCATCGGGCAACAGGGCGTCGGCCACCTGCACCGCGTCCTGACCCGCCACAACGCCGTAGACCTCGTCCATCGCGCGATAGTCGTCTGCACGCATGGCCGCACTGCATCCCGCGACGACGATCTTCACATCAGGCTTCGTTCGCCCAATCTTTCGAATCGCCTTGCGGGCCTCCACATCGGCCTGGTTCGTCACAGTGCATGTGTTGATGACCACCGCGTCCGCATCGCCCAGCGTCGCCGCCAAACGCGCACCGCGTGCCTCAAGCTCTTGCCGGTACTTTTCAGTGTCGTACTGGTTGGCCTTGCAGCCATGTGTCAGGAAATGAACTCTCATCGCATCCTCAGTCGGCGCGCCCGTTTTACCATCACTTCCGCCCAAGTCGAACAGTTCGTTGCTCACACCTTCCATTCCACGTACCCTCCGCGTGGATTTGACCAAGCAGGGAGGTTCCATTGCATCACCAGATTTCGCACGAGCCCGCGTTTTCCATGCTCCGCGTGGACTTAGACCCCGGCGATATCTTCGTCTCCGAAGCGGGCGCGATGGCGGCCAAATCGACCCATGTGCAAATGGACGCCAAGTTGACCGTGCGTCCCAACGCCGGATTCGTCACCACCCTAGGGGCGATGTTTGCCGCGTTCATCCGCAAAGCACTCGGCGGCGAAAGCTTTTTTGTCACCCACTACACAACGAACGCGCCGGGCACGGTCTGGATCACCCCCACCATGAGCGGCAGCATCGTGCATCGCAGGCTCGAACCCGGACAGCGCCTCACGCTGTCGGCAGGCGCCTACGTCGCCTCAAGCGGCGACATTGACGTCATCGTCAAATACGCAGGCCTTCGGGGCATCTTGGCCAAAGAGGGCGCCTTCTTCCTCGAGATCTTGGGAAATGGCGGTGACATCTGGTTCAACAGCTACGGCGGCGTCGATGCCATCGACGTCAACGGCACGTACATCGTCGACAACGGCCATATCGTGGGTTGGGAAGGTGCTCTCACCTTCGACATCAAGTCCGCTGGAGGCGGCCTGATCGGCATGGTTGCGTCCGGCGAAGGCATGGTCTGCGAGTTCAAAGGTCAAGGTCGCGTTTATATCCAGTCCAGGAATTTCGGTTCGCTGATTGATTGGCTGTCTCCACTTCTGCCGGGCTGAGGTCAAAAATGCGTTATCAACTCCTCTATCAACCCGTCAGCACCATGGCCCAGTTCGACCTTGAGCAAGGCGAGCAATTGCTGGTCGAACCCGGCGCCATGGTTGGTATGACTCCCGGACTCGACATGATCACCGGACTCGCGAAGCAATCCGGTGGTGGCGGGATTTTTGGTGCGATCACCGCCGCGGCCGGTCGTCTGCTCGCCGGCGAGTCGTTTTTCCAAAATACCTTCACCGCGACACGTGGCCCCGAGCAACTCTTGCTCGCCCACACACTCCCCGGTGATATGGCCATGATCGACGTCCAGGGGGCAGGTCTCAAACTGCAGTCGACGGCCTTCGTCGCCAGCACGCCTGGCGTTCAAACCACCGGTGAGTTCGGCGGAGCGCGAACCTTTTTCGGCGGTGAAGGCTTGTTTTTGCTGTCGGCGACCGCGAACGCACCAAACCAACAAATCTTGATCGGCGCGTTCGGGGGCATCCAAGAACTGCAGTGCAACGGTTCACTCGTCATCGATACCGGCCATTTGGTGGCTTGGGACGCTTCGCTAACGTTCAACGTCACCAAAGCGAGTTCGGGTTGGATCTCCTCGTACCTGACCGGCGAAGGGTTGGTCTGCAGTTTCCAAGGACAAGGAAGAATCTGGATGCAGACCCGTAACCCGCCAGAATTCGGGAGCAAAGTCGGGCGACTTCTTCCTCCCCGCACCAACTAGGAGGCGCCGATGCAATACGAGATCAGACAAAGACCTAACTTCAGTATCGCACGCATCACGTTCGACGCCCCGGGCGAAGAATTGGTCGTGGAAGCCGCCGCGATGGTCGCCAAAGACAGCGCCGTGACCATGAAGACCAGCATGCGAGGCGGCCTTTTGGGCGCGGCCAAACGCAAAATGCTCGGCGGAGAAAGCCTCTTTCAGAACACCTTCACCGCGACGCGGGCCGGCGAAACCATCTGGGTCGCGCCCGCCGCCGAAGGCGACATGGCCGCATTTGACATGGATGGCCAACAACCCCTCTACCTGTCATCGGGCAACTACATCGCCTCGGGGCCAGGCATCACGCTGGACTCTCAGTTTCAAGGCCTCAAAGGCTTCTTCAGCGGGACGAGCTTCTTCATGCTCGAGGCGAAAGGCCAAGGCCCGCTGCTCATCGGAAGCTACGGCGGGATTCATCCGGTGCAAGTGGGGCCAGCCGGGTACATCGTCGACAATTACCACATCGTCGCCTTCACCGGCGGACTCCAATACAACGTCAGGCGTGTGGGCGGGCTCAAGTCGATCTTTGGCGGATCGGAGGGACTCGTGTGTCACTTCCACGGTCAGGGGACGGTGTGGATATCGACCCGCAGCGCCGCGTCTCTCGCACGGTTCCTTCACCCCTACCGCCCCGTTGAATCCAAATCCTAGAGGGGTCACATCCGCAAGATGCTCGGAGCACGATGCAAGATCGCGTCGTCGATCCCCATCGCCCGCATCGTCTCGAGGTTTTGTTCGATCGGATTCGTGATGCGGGATAGCTCTCTCGCGCGCTTCAGACCCAATCGCCGCGCGAACACCATCGGCGAGACCGGGACCGGGAAATCACTGCCAAACAGGACGCGGTCGCGCGCCAACGGACTGTCCAACACCCGGGTCAGGTATTGAAATCGCGACAGTGACGCCATCGCCGAAATATCCCCAAACAACCGCGGATAACGCGACAACATCCCATGCCAGTCGTGAAAATCCTCCCGGATGATGTGCGCCGTGCCTGCGCCAGCGCAATGCGCCGCGATCACCGTCGTCCCTTGCTCCAACGCCAACGTCAGGCGGTCGGGTTTGCCCCAGAGCTGGTTGACCGGCGGAATCGTGTGCTCAAACGATGTGTGCGTCAGCAGCGGCATCTCAAGCTCGGCCAAGCGCCGATAAAACGGGATGAACGCCTCGTCCGCCGGGTCAAAATCCTGACTGTTTGGCAACCATTTGATCGCGACCGACCCGGCCTCAGCTACCCGGGTCAGCTCGTCCAGAGCATCGGTCCGCGCCGGATTCACCGAACAAATCGGAAGCAGTTGATCGGACTGCGAACACACGTCCAAGACATAGTCGTTGGACACGTACACCTGCGTCCGCGCGCGATCGAGCACCCCATTGGTGTAGATACCATCCAGACCCAGAACACCAATCGCATCAACCTGACTGTCATGAACCCACTCCACCAAACGATGGCGGTAGGCGTCGTCGAGCTCCTCACGACTGGTCCCCTGCAAGCCGAGCGCCCGCGTCAGCAAATGGTACGCCACGCCTGATGACATCTTCGGGCTGACGAAACACCCGTTGAGCTCGTTGATTCCAATCAGATGGACGTGAACATCGACGATCATAAGTACTCCAGCGCGATGCCCCGTCTTACCTCACAACACCGACGAATGCTCGTCACGATCGCCCCGAACTAGGTGCGAACGCGCCGCAAACGCAAGAGCGCCCCGAAAAAAAGTGCCGCGAACCAGGGTGCGGTCGTCGGACCCCCCGTAGCGCTGCATCCGCCCTCACCATTGGCCTGGGGGGAGGGCGCACCGAGGTCGTCCGATCCCACGTCCTCGCGTGTCCCAGCGTCGGCTTCGGGTGCGGTCTGGCACCCCGACAGATCAAGCTCAATCTCCTGACTGGCAAACACCATCGGGTTTGTCCCAAGCGTCGCTTCCATTCGCACATGGTGGATCCCTGGCGGTACGCCGTCATGACCGACGTCATCGCAGTACATCATCACGATGTCGTCCGAGACTCCCTGCCAAGACCCGTTCGGAAACGCCCGAGAACAATCCGACAAGCGTGGCTCGTAGATTTGATCATCCACGTACGTACGGAAGATCAACTGGCCCTCATCGTACCAACCTTGGCTTCGTGTCACCGAGATTCTCGAGTAGGTCGCCGTCACATCCCAGGTGCATGAACCATCGTTAGGAACGGTCAATTCACCGATGGTCGGGGAGATCGCCGTCAATTCCAGTGCGCCGATGTCGGCCTCGGCACCCACCTCGACCACTTTGCTCGTTGACTGTGGTCTCATGACCCCGGAACTCGGGACCCTGAAGCGCCACGTCGACCCGATACTGAGCGCCCACTTCCCAATCAACAGGAGTAATGACGTAGATATCCCGAGGCTCAGTGCTGATCGAGAAGTCTGTCTCAACGTCCTCGCCTGAGTCCGTGCGAAAGACCCGAACCATCGATGCGATGTCCGGCTCCATACTCTGGATGTACCAGGTAACTCCGCCAGCATTTACGGGGATGATGCCGCTGCCAACAATGGGTTGTTGGGTCTCCAGGGTCACGCAATTGCAAGCCAGAGCTTCGCTCGCAAAACCAAAAATCAACAGCGATGAAACCGCCAGCAAAACGTTAAGACGCATCCGCACACCCACAAAGTTGCGCGGAGTCTATCCATGTAGGACTTGTGACTCAAATCGGCCCCCGCTCATAACGACAAAAATCGGACACCAAATGACAGAAATGTCCGAACATTGACGCATGCGAGACGTTTCATCCCAGCCGCTCGATCATTCCGCTGTCGTGCGGGGACACAAAAACACCTAATGAATCAGGGGCCTTGTGCCGATAACCCGGTTAGATGGCCAACCGAAAACAAAAAAAAATGAATATTGGCCCATATAGTGCACATCTAACTCTACAGACGCCGTGGGCGTGGTGACTGCATGTCGCAGTACCCGACCTGGAGGCAACATGCTTCCGTATTACTTGATCTACGACGAGCTCGAGCGACTCCGACGCGAAGAACATCCCAACCAGGATGAACGCCCGCATCTGGAGCTTCCCCTGTACATGCCGTACTGGGAGGAAACAGAGGAGAAGAACGAGGAAAAAAACAACGACAGTAACGTCATCATCATGCAGATGTGACGTGACGTTCAGGGTGAGTCGATCGCCCTCGGTGCTGGTCATCGAAGCGGAATCGATTCACCCTTCAGATCCCAAATCAGATGGGGTTTGGCAAAGGAGCCCAGTGGCTCCTTTTGCTTTTCTTGTCATGTGCCCGGACCGTCGCGCATCGCGTCGCCCTCGCACGGCAACTCATGAACCTTGAGGTTCTTGGCGAGGTCGCGCAAGCCCGTGCGCAGCCCCTCTTCAAGCACCGGGTGGTAAAACGGCATCGCCAACGCACCCTGGACCGTCGTGCGGTTCTGGGCCGCCCACGCGATCAAGTGCGCCATGTTTTCCATACGCGGGCCAAACATCTCGGCACCCCAGATGAAGCTGCAGCGCCGCGTGCCGTAAATACGAACCATCCCCGCGTTTTCCCATCGCCCGCGCGCGTCCCTGATTGTGGAAGCTGACCTCGCCGGCGTCGTGCAGATCTGGGTCAAACGCATGGTATCCCCCGCCCACGACTGCGATCTGGGGGTCGGTAAACACCACCGCCAAACCAGTGGTGCGAATTCCCGCCCGAACCGCCGGGTAGGTCGCGGCGTTGCCACCCGCGATGTGCCCCTCATCGGCCGCCTCGTGCAAAAGAGGCCGGTCATTGTTGACGTCTCCTGCCAAGAAAATCGGCAGGTCTTCGATCTGCATCGTGCGTGGATCAAAGGACGGCATGCCGCGGTCGTCGCGCGTGATCGACGTGTTCTCAAGGCCCAGACCATCCAAGTTTGGCCGACGCCCTGTGGCGTTCAGCCCGTACTCAAACGTTTGAGCATGGGAGCGGCCGTCTTCGCCGATCCATTTCACGAACAGACCATCCTCGACCGCGCGAACCTCCTCGATCGTGGCGCTGACGTGGAGCTTCAACTCAGAGCCAAGCACCTCCTTGATGGACGCCCGCACCACGGGATCGGCGACAAACGCAAACCCCGGCGCCGGGTCCAAGATCACCACATCGACACCCAGCCGTGAAAACGCTTGCCCAAGTTCAAGACCAATCACACCCGAGCCAAACACCGCGAGCGATTTCGGCAGGTCGTCGAGCTCAAAAATCTCTTCGTTCGTCAGCATGCGAGCGCCATGGCCGCGCAACTGAGCCGGGACAAAGGGGACCGAGCCAGTTGCGATGACGACGGCCTTCGCCACCACTTCGACCCCCTCCACGTCCAAAACGGTGTCGCTCACAAAACGGGCATGTCCCCGCAGCTTCTGCTCGGCAGGGATCTCGTCCACCGCCTCGACCACAAAGCCTACAAATCGATCGCGCTCCGCTTGCACCCGTTTCATGACCGCGGATCCGTCGATCTGTACGTCTGCATGCACGCCAAACTTTGACGCATGGCGTGCTTCGTGCGCGGCGTCAGCGGCCGAGATCAGCAGTTTGCTCGGCATGCAGCCAACACGGGCGCACGTCGTGCCGTAGGGTCCAGATTCGATCATCACCACCGACGCTCCGGCCTTCAACGCCGCGCGCCGAGCCGTCAATCCCGCCGTTCCTGCACCTATAATCGCCACATCAACATTCATCTTGCCTCCAAACCCATCCGATGCCCGCGACACGTTCCGGTCGCAGATCACTTCATCGAACCAACATCGCGAATCACCTGATCCATCCCCTGTTTCATCCCGCGTTGGTGTTTGTTCAACGGATCAATCTTCTTCATCACCGCTTTTTCGCGTTGAGGGGTCCAATATCCGCCTGCCTTGGTCACTACGCCCAGCGAAACGGCCAACACCACCACCGCGATCACACCTGCAGTGATCTGCCTTCCCCGTGCTCCGACGTCGGTGACCCCGCGGAGCAAAACGAATGCAGCCATCAATAACGCAAGACTCGCGACGGGGATCACGGTCACCAACCCCTTCATGCCAAACTGCCCAAGCAGATTCGGCGCAAAAACCTCCGCCGATACGGAGGCTGCAAGGAGAGACCAGTACGGATCCTCAAGCATCTGCGGGGTCAAACCCAGCACCCCCACTGTCAAGACCGACGTCACCACTGCGCACGCGGCCAGACCTCGATAGATGCCGAACGTCGCCGGCATTTGCGCGGCATCAATGGCCGCTGCGACACCCACCCCCATAAGCACGGCAACCACAGGCAACACCCCATAGGGGTCGGGAAGCGCAAAGTACGCGGCGAACAAAAGGATCAGCGGCGCCAAACCATAAAAGACAGCGCGTCGTCGAGGCCGCGCTTGCCAAAGCGAGGGGATGCCCAACACGGTCAACCACAGCACGGGGGCAGCCGCCAACATCCCGTGCTCCAATGACAAAAAGTCGGTGATCAGCCCTGTCTCCCAACGATCCGCGATCTGCAAACCGATGGCACCGCCAACCAACACATTGCCAAGATAACCCCACAGCGCGATACCGCCGCCGATCGCAAGCAACATCGCCATCATCGAAGGGCGGTGATACCGGATCGGGCCGCTTACCCCATACAAAAACACCATGACGGCCACCAACCACCCAAGCGGATGAGATATCGTCGCCCACCCCATCGCACAGCCGGCCCCAAACCCGACGAGCGTGCCCTTGGCCGGCGACATCGGTCGGCTCTCGAGGGTGTGAAGCGCCCACATCGCTGCGGCGAGCAGGCACGCCAGAAATGCGTCCACACTCAGGTAACGGCCCGCCCAGAACATCGGCGTCCCGAAAAATACCGCGACCGACACCACATCGATCACAGGCTCATCGACAAGCTGTGTTCGAAGAAGTCGCCGAAAACCCAAAAAGCCGAGCAAGGTCAGGGGTATCGCCACGAATCGCCGCAAGAAGGCGGTGAGGTCCTTGAGCGGCGGCAGCGCCGCTGCGTCCTCGACGACACGAAACGGGACGGACGCGACATACGCAAGCCCCGGCAAAACTTTGAGGTACGTGTTGTTGTCCACGCGCACCGAATCGAGAGGAACGCCATAGTGCGCCATCGGTGTGTCGACCGCGAAGCGTCCCTCCGCGATCCCAACCGTGAGATAGGTGACATCCAAATCCAGCAACTCGGATCGGTATGCCCACGAGTAGCTCAGCCCGAATGCAAGGACCAACGTGAGAAAGACCTCCGTAACGAGCCGCTTCTTTTGATAGGTGTCCATCTGTATCCCGTGGGATGGCCGACGTTCTTTTGTATGTTAGAACATCGCGGAGGTCTTGCATGAATCAAGGACAATTTCGAGTCGCCTGGCCACCTTTCACTCTCAGCGTCAAGCTTCTGGCGGCCTACTTTGGCCTTCAATGGCTGATCATGGTGCTGCTTGAACCCGTTAGAACGCTCGCATCGGGTTGGCTTGTTCAGCGCATCTTTGACCCAAGTCGTCCATGGACGCTGCTGACCAATGGCCTGATTGACGCAGATTTCATCAGTGCCGCGTTTGCGGTGGTTGGGGTCTGGCTGTTTGGCGCTGAGCTCGAACGCACCTGGGGACTTCGAAAGTTTTGGGGGGTTCAGATCGCAGCGATCGTTGTCGCGAATCTGGCAGTTGCCATCCTCAACTTGGCCGTCGAGTCCCCCGCGCCCCCAGGCTGGTCGCCCGCAGTCACAGCGCTCGCGACGGCCTTCTGCCTACGCTACTGGGACACCCAGCTGTCCTTTTTCGGCATCCCGATGAACGGCAAGATCATGCTCGCCTTTTTCGTCGGTTTGTCACTCGTCATGTCCGTGCTCTCCCTCTACTACGGCGGCATCGTCGCCGAACTCGCCGCGGTTGGCGTGGGCGTGGTGGCCTCGCGGCCCGCTGGGCTACTTCGCGACCTGCGCACCCGTTGGCGACTGCGCCAAGCACGCAAGCACGTCAAACTCGTTCGCAAACCCGAAGATGACCGCCCCGACTACAAGAAGATGAACTGATGCGCATTATCTCTGGCACCGCAAAAGGGCGGAAACTCGCAACGCCCCTCGATGACCGTGTGCGTCCAACCACCGATCGCATTCGAGAATCACTGTTCTCGATCCTCGGAAGCTTCGAAGATTGCACCGTCCTAGACGCCTTCGCCGGCACCGGCGCCTTAGGGTGCGAAGCGCTCAGCCGTGGCGCGACCCGCGTTTGCTTCGCCGACAACGCCGCCGCATCCATTGCGTTGGTCACCGACAACGTCGCGCGTGTCCACGCCGAAGATCGCGCCGAGATCATCCACGGCTCCTACGAGCTCGCGCTTCGCCGAATGTCTTTCGACCCCGATGTCGTCTTTCTCGACCCGCCCTACAACCAAGGCCTGACCAACGCCGCGCTCGAAGTGCTTGCAAACGCGCCCCGAATCACCGCGGGCGCACTGGTCGTGTGCGAACAACACGCCGACGAGCCTCCCTGTCAACACCCGGCCTTTACCCTCGACGACGAGCGACTCTATGGCAGCGTTCGATTGCGCCTTTTTTTGCGAAATGACGACGAATGACGCCCGTTTGGTGTCGTAGTTCATTGTTTTTTCGAGGTTTTCTAACTTTGTGAATTGTTCTTTGGAAAGGAGTTGACGACCGACAACTCCTGACTATACTCCGCCCTCCCAAGTCGAGGAGACCTCGGCAAGGGACGGCCTGAAAAGGCTGGACCAAAAGAGTCGGTCACAAAAAAGACTCTTGACAGGTGAAGTCAACGCAAGTAGCTTCGCCGACCCTGCAGACAACGGTTCGCCGTCCAAGCAGGTCTTTGACAGATGAATAGGAATTGAGTTGAGGTAGAGATACCTCGGACATTTATTTGTCCAAATCAATTGTGAACAATTGGCCAGAATAGAATAGCTGGGCAGGTTGGTGGTTTTGACCCGATTAACTTCAGGGTCACGAGCGCAAGGCACGTTTCGACAAGGCTCTACAGGTCCTTCGAGGACGATGTCGATGAAGTGCTCGTTAAACTGTCAAATAACCTGTGATCAACTCGTGTGTCGGTCTTTTTAAAGGCAGGCAACTACGAGGTACTTTTGACCCTCGGGTTAGAAGCATACCAAGTGGAGAGTTTGATCCTGGCTCAGAACGAACGCTGGCGGCGTGCTTAACACATGCAAGTCGAGCGAGAAAGGTTCCTTCGGGAGCTGAGTAAAGCGGCGGACGGGTGAGTAACACGTGAGTAACGTACCCTTCAGTGGGGGATAACAATTCGAAAGGATTGCTAATACCGCATGAGACCACGATTCCCTCGGGAGTTGAGGTAAAAGACTTCGGTCGTTGAAGGATCGGCTCGCGGCCCATTAGATAGTTGGTGAGGTAATGGCTCACCAAGTCAGAGATGGGTAGCTGGTCTGAGAGGATGATCAGCCACACTGGGACTGAGACACGGCCCAGACTCCTACGGGAGGCAGCAGTGGGGAATCTTGCGCAATGGGCGAAAGCCTGACGCAGCAACGCCGCGTGTGTGATGAAGGCCTTCGGGTCGTAAAGCACTGTCAGGAGGGAAGAAACAAATGACGGTACCTCCAAAGGAAGCACCGGCTAACTCCGTGCCAGCAGCCGCGGTAATACGGAGGGTGCAAGCGTTGTTCGGAATTATTGGGCGTAAAGCGCGCGCAGGCGGCTTGCCAAGTCTGATGTGAAAGCCCGGGGCTCAACCTCGGATGTGCATTGGAAACTGGCAGGCTTGAGTATGTGAGGGGTCAGTGGAATTCCTGGTGTAGGAGTGAAATCCGTAGAGATCAGGAGGAACACCGGTGGCGAAGGCGACTGACTGGAACATAACTGACGCTGAGGCGCGAAAGCGTGGGTAGCAAACAGGATTAGATACCCTGGTAGTCCACGCCGTAAACGATGTTCACTAGCTGCTGTGTCCTTAGATGATGCAGTGGCGTAGCTAACGCGTTAAGTGAACCGCCTGGGGAGTACGGCCGCAAGGTTAAAACTCAAAGGAATTGACGGGGGCCCGCACAAGCGGTGGAGCATGTGGTTTAATTCGAAGCAACGCGCAGAACCTTACCCAGACTTGACATCCTTGGAACCTATCGTAACGGATGGGGTGCCCTTCGGGGAGCCGAGAGACAGGTGCTGCATGGCTGTCGTCAGCTCGTGTCGTGAGATGTTCGGTTAAGTCCGGCAACGAGCGCAACCCTTGTCCCGAGTTGCCACCAGGTAATGCTGAGCTACTCTCGGGAGACTGCCGATGCAAATCGGAGGAAGGTGGGGATGACGTCAAGTCCTCATGGCCCTTATGTCTGGGGCTACACACGTGCTACAATGGGCGGTACAAAGGGTTGCGAAGCCGTGAGGTGAAGCCAATCCCAAAAAGCCGTCCTCAGTTCGGATCGCAGTCTGCAACTCGACTGCGTGAAGTCGGAATCGCTAGTAATCGCGGATCAGCATGCCGCGGTGAATACGTTCCCGGGCCTTGTACACACCGCCCGTCACACCATGGGAGTCGTTTGCTCCAGAAGTCGGTGACCCAACCGTAAGGAGGGAGCCGCCGAAGGAGTGAATGGTGACTGGGGTGAAGTCGTAACAAGGTAGCCGTAGGGGAACCTGCGGCTGGATCACCTCCTTTACGGAGTCGCACTTGATGTGCGTTCCTCTAACACCATAGGGACCTCATTTGGGGTCCACCTCGCAGTTATTCAAGCCGGCCAAGGCTTCACAATTTGGTATCTTTATCTCAACTCAATTCCGATTCGTCTGTGTCTTTGACAAGTAAATAGGAAGATGAAGTGAACGAAACAATTCGTAAGAATTGTCTCGAGAACACTGTAAATTCTGATCAAGCGAACTTAATGGGATTCAAGTGACGCGAGGTTAGTTTTTGATGAGGTTTAGGCCGCTGAGAAAACTGGTCATCGTGTTGAGCAAATAAGCTATTAAGGGCTTTCGGTGGATGCCTAGGCGTCTGCTGGCGATGAAAGACGTGGAAGGCTGCGATAAGCCACGGGGAGCTGCCAAACGAGCCCTGATCCGTGGATGTCTGAATGGGGAAACCCGTCTGGTGGCGACACCAGTCACCCATTGCTGAATACATAGGCAATGTGGAGCTAACTCGGGGAACTGAAACATCTCAGTACCCGAAGGAACAGAAATCAATTGAGATTCCCTCAGTAGCGGCGAGCGAACGGGGAACAGCCCAAACCTTGAGAGTGTCAAGAGCACATTCGTTGCTCTCAGGGTGTTGTGGGACCTTACTTGTAGCGTATGTGTGCGCTGCCAGTGACTTTCATTTGTTAGTCGAACTTTCTGGAAAGTTAGGCCATAGCGGGTAATAGCCCCGTAGACGAAAGCAAGTGTAGCATTGTGTAAGGCACCCGAGTACGGCGGGACACGTGGAACCCTGTCGGAAACTGGGAGGACCATCTTCCAAGGCTAAATACACGCAGACGACCGATAGTGAACAAGTACCGTGAGGGAAAGGTGAAAAGCACCCCTTTGAGGGGAGTGAAATAGACCCTGAAACCGAGAGCCTACAAGCAGTGGGAGCCCTATGAGTTAAATCAGGGTGACCGCGTGCCTTTTGCATAATGAGTCAGCGAGTTACGCTATGCAGCAAGGTTAAGTCGCGAAGACGAAGCCGCAGGGAAACCGAGTCTGAATAGGGCGAATAAGTTGTATGGTGTAGACCCGAAACCGAGTGAGCTACCCATGGCCAGGTTGAAGTTCCGGTAATGCGGAATGGAGGACCGAACCCACCATTGTTGAAAAAATGGGGGATGAGCTGTGGGTAGGGGTGAAAGGCCAATCAAACTCGGAAATAGCTGGTTCTCCCCGAAATATATTTAGGTATAGCCTCGAGGAATTGACCTATGGAGGTAGAGCACTGAATGGGCTAGGGGCCTTACCCGGTTACCAAACCCAATCAAACTCCGAATGCCATAGAGTTTTACCTCGGGAGTCAGACTGCGGGTGATAACATCAGTAGTCGAGAGGGAAAGAACCCAGACCGCCAGCTAAGGTCCCAAATTAACAGCTAAGTGGTAAAGGATGTGGAAGCACCCAGACAACCAGGAGGTTGGCTTAGAAGCAGCCATCCTTGAAAGAAAGCGTAATAGCTCACTGGTCGAGTGAATCCGCGCCGAAAATATAACGGGGCTCAAGCTGTTAACCGAAGCTGCGGACTGTGCATTTATGTACAGTGGTAGGGGAGCATTCCAGTCGCCTGCGAAGGGATACCGTGAGGAGTCCTGGAGGTCCTGGAAGCGCATATGCTGACGTGAGTAACGATCAAACAGGTGAGAATCCTGTTCGCCGAATATCCAAGGTTTCCCGGGCCAGGGTCATCCGCCCGGGGTTAGTCAGGTCCTAAGACGAGGCCGAACGGCGTAGTCGATGGCAAACGGGTTAATATTCCCGTACCACTTTGTAAGGTGTTGATCACGAGGGAGGACGGAGAATGCTAGGTCCGCCGGCTATTGGATGCCGGTGCAACCCCGTAGGATGGAATGGTAGGAGGCTTCGTGCCACAAACGCCGTTCTAGATCCGAGAGGGGAAGCGGAGCGGCTCGCTATAGAGCTGCATGTCAACGGATCGATGCACGGCTTCCAAGAAAAGTCCCGCGTAGGAGCCTATAAAGTGCCTGTACCGCAAACCGACACGGGTGGATAGGGAGAGAATCCTAAGGCGCTTGAGAGAACTCTGGTTAAGGAACTCGGCAAATTGACACCGTAACTTCGGGAGAAGGTGTGCCCCAAGTAGGTCAGCGACCACGCGTCGTGGAGCCCAACAGGGTTGCAGAGAGCAGGGGGTAGCGACTGTTTATCAAAAACACAGGACTCTGCGAAATCGTTAAGATGACGTATAGGGTCTGACGCCTGCCCGGTGCCGGAAGGTTAAGAGGAGAGGTTAGTGGGTAACTGCGAAGCTTCGAATCGAAGCCCCGGTAAACGGCGGCCGTAACTATAACGGTCCTAAGGTAGCGAAATTCCTTGGCGGGTAAGTTCCGTCCTGCACGAATGGCGTAACGACTTCCCCACTGTCTCAACCAGGGACTCAGTGAAATCGAATTAGCGGTGAAGATGCCGTTTACCCGCGGCAAGACGGAAAGACCCCGTGAACCTTTACTGTAGCTTGGCAGTGATATTCGGGCGTACCTGTGTAGGATAGGTGGGAGGCTTGGAAGCCTGTGCGCTAGCATGGGTGGAGCCAACCTTGAAATACCACCCTGGCCCGTTTGACTATCTAACTCGCGCCCCACACAGGGCGGAGGACACTGTCTGGTGGGTAGTTTGACTGGGGCGGTCGCCTCCCAAAGAGTAACGGAGGCGCACAAAGGTTCCCTCAGGCCGATCGGAAACCGGCCGCAGAGTGTAAAGGCACAAGGGAGCTTGACTGTGAGAGAGACATCTCGAGCAGGGTGGAAACACGG
>JAWKQR010000022.1:0-86475 GCA_041390025.1 bacterium | reverse complement strand
GCGGGCGAGCTCGCCGCGGTCGAACCAAATTCCACCGCAGCGCGCACACTCGTCGATTTCGACACCCTCTCGGGTACGGGTGTGAAGCGGACAGGCGCACTCAGGACAATTTACGGTGCTCAAATCTTCCCTCTCGTTTGGTCTCTTGCCGGTCGCCGAGCAGCATGCGTTGCTCATGGCGTATTCGAAGTTCCCGGTACACGTGGTGGAGGAACTCGCTTGGGTGGTCGGCCCATGTGGATGGCTCCAACCCCATCTTGTTCGCAATGCGTTCTGCAAGCGTCTGAATGGTTTGCGGTGTGGGTGAGTCCCGCAACAAACGCTCAAGCAATTGAATCTCCTGGATGCCGTACATGTCGAGCTGTCCGGTCGTGAGGTGAAGGTTGGCCAATCCGCGTCCTTCGGACATGTCGTCGTAGAGATCGAGACGCGGCTGAAGGACCACGACGGTGCCAGCGATTACGTCACCTGGGCGGAGGTTTTGCGGGGAAATCAGAGGAAATATCCCCAACAACACAATCCAGATGAGGGGGAAGACCATGAACCACCACGGCGCTCCACTGATAAGGGCTTCGGGCACCAGCATGACGGTCAGCGGCAGGAACAGTTCAACGTCTCGGCTGACGTTTCGGAGAAACGTGGCAGATCCGGTGAGGGGATTTCCGTGTGAATCGAGCACACGAACTCCCATCACGCGCTTGCCCGGTGTTTGGCCGCGGCCACGCATCTCCAAAACCACAAAATACAGAATGCGAAACAGGAACAGGAAGACCATGTAGGCGGCGACTGCCCACCCACCAAGGTCAAGGTAGTACGAGAACAGGAGCAGGAGGAGTCCAACAATGGTGTACACCGTCACGACGATGGTCATGTCCAACGAGAACGCCATGACGCGTCTGGCGACGCTGGCGAGCTCAAAATCGAGCACGACGCCTTCCGGAGTTCTTACGTGAAAGGGTTGGCTCATTTGCGCCCCACGAGCGAAAAGTAAACCAACCAGAAAACTGCTGTCGTTCCTGCAACCACCCAGCGCACATTGACGGATTGAACCAATTGGCGAAAGAAGCCCTCGATGAGCGCAGCGATGAAAAACATCACCACAGCCCCAATCACCATTGGGCCGATGCGTCGCATCTGTACTTTGACATGGTCCCATCGGCTCAGGTCGCCGGGAAACGCGGCCGCCGTACCCAACCGCAAGCCGGCAGCGCCGCACAGCAACACCGCGAGGATCTCCGTCACTCCGTGCGGAAGAATCCACGCGAGAACCTCCAGCGTCATGCCTCGGGTGGCATACAGGCCTACAAAGGCGCCCATGACCAAGCCGTTGTAAAAGCAGGTACACGACCGGTACCGCGAAGGCGACCCCAAGTGAGAAGCACGTCAGCCCAATCTTGGCGTTATGGGGGGCTATGTACCCTGCGAACATCGCCAGACTGTCGTCGTTTCCTCCGCCATCGTCGTAAAGTGCACTACGTAGTCTCTCCGTGGTCGCCGCCGGCGTTCGAAATCCCGCCATTTCGGGTGGGACAAACGCATAATAGTGGCTTGGGTCCACGTGGACGAGGTGCACCGCGAGGAGTGCGCCACAGGCGAAGATGGCGGTCGCGGCAAGGATGTAAGGGGAGGCATCGCGAACGGACTGAGGGAAGTCGTGGTGGAGGAATTCAACGGCCATTCGGGAGAACGATCTCCGCGTGCCGTAAATTAAGACAAAGGCCGGACCGCACAGGCTCTCTAGGTACGCAAGTAGGCCCGCGTCCAGCGAGATCTCGCGTGTGATGTTCAGCGCCGACAAGGTGGCGCGGTAAAGCACGGGGAGTCGCGCCAGCTCACTTGGGGAGAGCGCACCCAATCCTTGTTTTTCGGCCTTGATGATGAGGGCTTCGAGTTCGAACCAAACGTGTTGGCGACGTTTTCGAAATTGTAGGCTTCGAGGCTCCGTCATACGAGCTCCCGTCGTTGAACATCCAAGTACTTGTTCAGCAGTTTGACGGTGGCTTCCTCGGGTGTCGCATCGATGCAGTGGATTCCACGCCGACGAAGCGACTGCAGCACCTGGTCACGGTCTTGCTCGAGGTCATAGGCGACCACCGCTCGGTTGATCGTTGCGACATCAGCCGGTTGAGCCCGCACAACATCGGTGAGTGTCCCATCGCGCAACGAGAGAAACACCACCAAGTGTTTCTGTGCGAGGTGGTTGAGGTTTTCGACCATGAGTTCGGCGCTGGTTGGGTCGACGAAATCGGTCAGGACCACGACGACACTTCGGCGAACGTTGCGACGGGCGAGTTCTGTCAGGCCCAGCGTGAAGTTGGACTCCCGCGTGGAGTAGTCAATCTCGGCTGCGCGCGCCATCAATTGGTGCAGCGAAGCGACGCCCCGAACGGGCGAGACAAACACCCGGACTTCGCTGTCGAACCCAAGCAGGCCGACTTGGTCGCCCGACCTCAGTGCGAGGTAAGCGAGCAGCATACCTGCGTTGATGGCATGGTCGAGGCGTGGGAGGCCGTTGATGGGCTCACTCATTAGCCGACCGGAGTCAAACGCGAGGATGACGCGGTGATTTCGTTCGCTGCGGTGTTCACGCCAGAGCAACTTGCGATGTTTCGCGGATGATTTCCAGTCGATCATGCGGTGATCGAGTCCCGGCAGGTATTGGCGAAGCGCTTCAAACTCCGAGCCGTCTCCTAACATACGGCGGGTTTTCACGCCGGTCATGAAGGTATGGTGCGTGGACAGCCTGAGCGCCGCGCGTTGCACCGCGACGATGTTTGGAACCACGGAGCACTCGTCAGTGCGGTCGATGGACGAGAGGGTGCTGATCAGGCCCAGCGGGCCTGTCCACGCGAGGTGAATGCGGTCGACGATGAACCGTCCCCTGCGGCTGAGATGGACGTGTAGCGGCCAATCGTGCCGATCAGGCCGAACGGTCACATGCAGTGGGTCAATCGACGCTGCGCCCGTGACATCGACGGTGACGTCGACGACAGACCGGGACCCGAGGTTGGGGAGACGCAAATCGGCAACCAACGGCTCACCCAGGTAGGCCACCGACGGAATCCGAAAGTGCACGACAACCTTCGTTAGCGGTACCGCCAAAGCCCAGTCCACAATGGCCGCGACCAAGAGCAGTACAAACGATCCCATCCAGATTGGCCAGGTCGCGGGTACAAACACGACCATGAGTGCCAGCGGCGTCATCGCGGCAAACGCTTTGAGTGCTTTCTGGGCGTCAGGCGAATCATCAGTGCGGCCGTCCGGTCAGAATGCGTTCAGAACGTGACCAGTGATGATTGCCGTCGATCTCCGCCGAAGGACAATACCGAACGGCCCAAAAACGCCAGGATGAACAGGCTTGCCATCGCCGGCTTCACGTAACTCCGACCATTCAGGCGTCTTTGACGTAGAGGCCGTCGCAAGCATGTTCGCGGAACGTGGGCTCGCTCCGGTCATTAGTGCAGCGTCTTGGCGCGTTTCGCGCACCAGATCGACGATGTATTCGACGACGGAATCGGCGATTCGGATCTCTGAGACCACCCGCCGCATGCTCCGGATATGCTCAAGTGTGAACAACGGCGTGACACCAAGAGACGCAAGTGTGGGGCCGATGGCCTTGTGGCCGTGAAGTCGAACCATTGCGAGTTCTTCGGCTCTTGGGGTAGCCACGCGAATTCTGAACAGGAACCTGTCCAACTGTGCTTCGGGCAGAGGGTAGGTGCCCTCCTGCTCGATCGGGTTTTGCGTCGCGACGACCATGAATCCATCCCCAAGCTCGTGTGAGTGCCCGTCGAGCGTGACGCAGCGCTCTTGCATGGCTTCAAGCAATGCGGACTGGGTCTTGGGGAGTCGGTTGATCATCGGCGAGCAGCAGTTCGCAGAAGATCGGGCCGCAGCGGCAGATCGCTCGTCTGGAAGTCGTAAAGATTACCGTGGTCACCGGGCATCAAGTCCGGGTACTGGATGCGTCAACTCAAGATCGAGAAGTCCTGCAAACGTTCTTGCGAGCAAGGTCTTGCCGGTTCCCGGCACACCCTCTAGCAACACATGACCCTGTGAAAGCAATGCCACCATCATCAGATCGATGGCTGCCTCCTGGCCCACACAACGGCTAGCGGCAGCAGCATGCGGTGCAGCTGGGCAGGATTCTGGCATCGCTCAGGTATTATGGTTCGCGGAGGAAACGCGCCGTCGATCCTGAGGATCTGGCGGTCAGTAGCGGTCTCGAGCGAATGCGAGGGCATCGGGCGCGTTCGATCAAGCGCTCGACGTTGACGTCGAGACCTTTCGCATCTGCTCGTTGCTGAATCCGAGCGACTTGTTGACGTTCGTCAGCATTTTGCACGTGCAACCGACGTGCGATGTCGTCGATCTACGGAACGCACATAGCGACCAATCATGTGGCCGGAGTGGCCACCGTATACATGAGGTCCGCGGCGTTGGCGATCTCCCGGCTTTGCCAAGCGGTAGGTCCAGCTGCGCGTCCTTGGGACGTCCTAGGCACCGATGCGAACCAAACCAACAACGCGAAGAGGCAGAACAAGTGAGCCGTCAAGGCGCCCATTGGCCAGGAAGTCAGGAACCGCCCGATGGTTGGGGGTTTGATGTGCCCGTGAGCGGTTTCGTCAAAGACAATGCGGCGTCCATCGGCGGCGTCGCGTAGCACCGTGCGGCTGACGTCGGCGATGATAGGCTCGTCTTGTCGGAAATTCGAGAAGATGTCCGGATCGAAGACCATCCACGTCCTTGGGGTACGTGCGACGAGCACGCCGTGGTCGCACGAGATCACCGGTTCGCCCCAATCGGTCTGCAACAGCTGAGCATCTTCGAGCACGAATGATTTCCCGTCGCCCGTGGTGCAGGTCGCCGAGGCAAATCGTCGCAGTCGGATGCCGGTTTGTATCTCGTCCACGGCCCAATGCACGTCCTTGAGCGACTCGAGGCCGTGCCGGCTGATGTGGGGAGACTTGGCGTCGGGGGGCGACCCCCACCTTTTGGGCAGCGCGACCAAGAGTGGAGTTTCAGTGCCAAGGAACTCTCGAAACGCTTCGAGTGTGATGGCATTCGTCGAGGAGAGATAGGGTTCGATGGAAACGACCAACCCGGCGTCTTGTGCGGGACCCGCGGTCTTGTAGGTGCTTACGTGATACGACATGCCGGCCGCGTCCAAGTTGCGCAACAACGCCTGGTGACCAAGCGCCGACACGCTGAAGGTATCGTTCCCCGAGCTGCGAATGACGGCGAACCGGTCCCCAAAGAAGAACCAGAACAACGTGGCGCAAAGCGACAAGACCCCAGCGATGACAGACCAGCGGTAGAGCTTATGGCGCATCATCGGCCTCCCACCAGCGTCGAGTGTAGGCTCAGCGCTCGTAGATAGTCTTCCTCAGACGCGGGGATCATCGCGAAGACGGACGACTCCGAGATCGCGACGAGCTGAGTCAGTGGTCCACCAAGGGGTTCGATCCGGCTGGCGATTTCGCGGCACGTGACCGCGGGCGCTCCCACAAACTCGTGAGATGGTTGCAATCGTTCGAACACGTCGAGCAACAAGGCGTGAATGGCGATGTCCCACTGCTGCACATCGGCAAGGGTTGAGTGGTGCTGTGCGCCCGTAAGTTCTCGCAGTGCGTCGAGTGCAGACCCGCCTTCGTCTTCGGTCAATGGCAAGACGTCGTTTCGTCGAATGAGGCGGATGATGTACGCCACCAGCACAAGACCCAGCAGACCAATGCCGATATACTTCGCCCACTGCAACAGGGCGGTGACGTCGACGTCCGGGCCGTCGAAGGACTTTAACCAATCGAGAAAATCCTCGAGCCACCCGGGTGGGTCGGGGTCTGGAATCTCGGGAGGGCGAGGACCTTCGATGCCGCGGCGACCGGTCGGGGCGCCGTCTTCGGTCCAATCTCCCTCGTCGTCGGTGAGCTCGCCTTGGTTGCCATCCTCAAGCGGGGCGACGCTGTCGCCGTATGCTGGGTCACCGTCGAACCCGTCTTCATCCGTCTCGTCGTCGGGTTGATACTCCTCAAACACGTCGTCGGATGGCGGTCCAGCGCTGGCTGATTGGGTCGCGTCGGCAGCGATGGCCGGAAGGGCGTCTTGAATGTCGTCCCCATACCACGTGGGTGCATCGGCCAAGGCCGAGCAGGGGAGTGCCCACAACATGATCGCTAGGAGAATTCGCAACAATACACTCGCTTTCGCAGGAGTATACGTAGTTCGATCCCCAGCGGCTAGCTTGCTTCGCGGTACTGTAGTCGGTGAAGGGTTGCGTAGTGGCCGCCGGCTCGGATCAACTCGTCGTGGGACCCTTCCTCAAGGATGTCCCCTCGATGGAGCACAATGATGCGATCGGCGTTCTGGATGGTCGAGAGTCGATGCGCGATGACCACCGACGTCTGTCGCTTCATCATGGATTCTACGGCGTCTTGGATGAGGAATTCCGTGTCGGCGTCCACGTTGGCGGTTGCTTCGTCGAGCACGAGGACGTCAGGGCGATGCGCCACGGCGCGCGCAAACGAAACCAGTTGGCGTTCGCCGCTGCTCAGGCTCTGCCCACGTTCTCCTACGAGGTGGTTGTAACCCTCGGGATAGCGCGCGACCAATTTGTCGACGTGAACGCATCGGGCCGCATCGTCGAGGTCTTCGTCGGTCACTTCAGGATCGTCGAGGGTGATGTTCTCACGCACGGTCCCTTGGAAAAGGAAACAATCCGGCATCACGATGGCAAATCGCCTGCGGTATTCGTTGAGATCAAAGGCGCGAATGTCCGTGCCGTTGACAAGGATTTGGCCGCTGTCGGGGTCGCGGAGTCTCAGGAGAAGCTGGATGATCGTGGATTTTCCCGAACCGGTGTGTCCCACCAACGCGAGCTTCTCGCCGGGGCGGACCTCGAACGAGATGGACTTCAGCACCGGCTCACCCGGCAAGTACGAAGGAGACATCTTTGGAACACGATGTGCAGCGGCTCGGCGGGCAGTGGTTGGGGGTGGTGGTTTCGGGCAGTCGTTCGTCCTCGTCGAGCAGTTCGAACACGCGTTCACTGGCCACCAGGGCGCTCTGCAGGAAGTTGTATTTCTGCGCGAGGTCTCGGATTGGAATGAAGAATTTTTGCATGTATTCGATGAACGCGACCAGAACGCCGAGCGTGACCACGTCGCGCATGACCGCGCCGCTGCCGTACCAGATGATCACGCCGACCGTGACGCTGCCCACGGTTTCAACCACCGCGTACAGCAGCGCGTCGAAACGGATGGCCATGAAGTTGGCGTCTCGGTAGTCGGCATTGATCCCGCGGTATTCCTCGGCGCTGACACGTTCGCGCACGTACAACTGAATGACGGGCATGCCGGTGACGCTCTCTTGCAGGTGCGAATAGAGGCGCGCGATTTTGGCGCGCACTTCGCGAAAAGCCTTACGCATGAAGTGACGAATCACCGCGGTCACCGCGAGCAGAAACGGCACAATGACGAAGCTCGCGAGCGCAAATCGCCAGTCTTTGACCAGGAGGATGACGACGATGGCCGAGAGCGTGATGAGGTCGCCAATCATCGTCACCATGCCGCTGGCCAACGCTTCTTGGAGGGATTCGATGTCGGTGGTCAGTCGCGCCATGAGGCGACCCAACGGCTGTCTTTGGAAGAAGCTGACGGACAGCGACTGCACATGCTCGAAGGCGTCTTGCCGCAGGTCTCGCAACGCACGCTGCCCGGCTGTTTGCATGACCCACACTTGGGCGAACTGCAGCGCTGCTTGGAGGAGCACGCAGCCTGCAAAGCCGGCCACAAGCCACCCAAACCCGTCCAAATTTTTGGGGATCAAGTATTGGTCGATGGCCACCTGCAGAAGGTAGGGCTGGAGGAGATCGACGGTCGTGATGAGGGGCAGCAACAGAAGGGATGCTAAAAACATCCCTTTGTATGGGCGCAGATAGGCCCACAGTCGTCTGACAATGCTCAGTTCTGTGGCATCGGAGATGGGTTGATCCGTGAAGGACGAGCCCATTTTGGAACGTCGATCCCCGCTCATGCCTCAAGCTCCTCTTGAAGTTTTTGGCGCTCGCAGAGTTCGGCGTAAATGCCGCCTGCCCGCAACAATTCATCGTGGGTTCCGACCTCCACGACTTGGCCTTCGTCCATCACAAAAATCTTGTCCACGCGCGCCAAGGCGTTGAAGCGGTGGGTGATAATCACACTGGTTCGCCCCGACATGATACGGTCGAGATGGTCTAGAATGGCGGTCTCCGTTTGGGTGTCCACGCTGGCAAGGGCGTCGTCGAGGATGAGGATCCGCGGGTCCATGACCAGCGCTCGCGCGATGGTCACGCGTTGTTTTTGCCCGCCGGAGAGCGTCACGCCACGCTCACCCACAAGCGTCTCGAGGCCGGCCGAAAAGGAGCTCAGCTCGCCGGCCATGCCGGCGATTTCTAGGGCTTCGTCGATGCGTGTTTCCTGTGAGACCACGGCGTCGCTAAAGAGGCTGGTGGTCGGCACGGCGCGGCGGAGCGAGGGGTCGTCCTCGAGGGCATCGAGCCCAAACCGTACGTTGTCGCCGATGCTCATGGAGAACAAGAATGGATCCTGTGGGACGACACCGATCTCGGAGCGTGTCTCGCGAAGGGATAGCTTGGTAAACGGGACACCGTCGATCTCAACCGTGCCGCGATCAGGGTCCCACAGGCGGCACATCAAGCGCGCAACGGTGGTCTTTCCAGAGCCTGTTTTTCCAACGATCGCGACCTTGGAACCTGCGGGGATGTCCATGTTGATGTTGCGAAGGGTCGGCGTATCGGGAACGTACGAAAAATCTACGTTACGCAAGGCGATATGCCCCCTGGGGCCATCGGGCTTGGGCAAGGGCTGTGCGTCTTCGAGATCCGCGATGTCGACGGGGGCATTGAGGACTTCGAAAACCCGATCAAACGCTGCGATTCCTCGGTTCCACACCGAGAACACCCATCCGAGGCCGATGGTCGGAAATGCAAGCGCCACGACGTAGCCGTTGAACTCCACAAATTGACCAAGCGTCAGCGTTCCGTCGATGACACGGTTCGCCCCCACGAACAAGACCCCCAGCGTGCCGATACCGGCGAGGAGCGTCATCGTGGCCTGTAGCGCACCCCGCAGTGTGATGAGCTTGATGTTGGCGCCCACGAATGCGTCGTTGAGTTCCGAAAATTTGGCTTCCTCGCGCGCTTGCATGACGTACGCGCGGACAACGGCGACACCAGATAGGTTTTCCTGAACGCGCGAGCTCAAGGTTGAGAGCTGCGTCTGCACGACTTTGGTCTGGTGAAAGAGCGCTCGTACGATGATACGCGACAGCATCAGAATGACGGGAAACGGCCCTAAGCAAACCAGTGTGAGCCGCCAATCAAGGGGAATCATCTTGTTGAGTGCGATGACATACGCAACGAAGGTGTTGACCACGTGCGAAACGAAATCGCGTACAAAAGTCGAATGAAGTTGACGTCGTTGGACACTCGGCTGGTCAGGTCACCGGTTGGGATCGAGCCGAACCACGCAGGGGAGAGACGCGAGATGTGGTCATAAAGCTCGTTTCGAACATCGAACTCGATGAGTCGACCTGCGTTAAAGATCTGAATGCGGCTGCCCACACGCGCAAATACCAGCGCCGAGTGCAAACAAAATGATGTAGATGGCGTGTTCCTTGGTCGCCTCAAGGATGGCATCACCCGTGAGACCGCTGTCTTGCATCTGGGCGATTGCAGCGCCGATATGGCGCGGGATCTGAAGGCCTAAGTAGTTTGTGGCGATCAGGAACACTGCGCCCACGGCGAAGCTCATCCAATAGCGCTGGAAGTATGCCAGAACGCGCGCGTTTCGTGGTGTTAACTGCATGGTTACTGGACTCGCAGGCCGATCCGGTCCCAGCGCACCTCGCCGGTGGCAGGGTCGGTCGACCACGCGACGAATAGTGGCTTTCCGAGCAATTGTGTTGCGTCGATCGGACCAAAGGCCCGGCTGTCACGCGTTTGGGCGGGACCGCCATCGGCGGGAACCAAACTTCGGTTGTCTGCGAGGGCGAACACGGTGTTGTTGGGGACTTCAGCGATATTGGTCATCGCGTAGTTGTGCACACGTGGGGAGAACGCCAGCAGGTACTGTTGGTCGCCGTTTGCTTCGACGATGTGCATCACTTCGTCGGTCTTCACGGCCAGCTGCACGGGCGCTCGCGCCAGCGGCTCTTCGTTGACGAAGACGACATCGCCTTCGAAGCGCACGGCATCGCCCGCGGCGGCGATGGCCTCAGGATGTAAAACTGGCCCGGACCGATGACGGCCAACAGTTCACCCGTGCGGGAGGCGTTTTTGATAGGTCGTGCGGTCCACGAGCGCAAAGTCACCCGGGCGCAGTGTCGGGATCATGCCGGCGTCTTGCACCGGAACGATGGAGACCAGACGCGCGGTCGTAAACTGGGCCGTGGCCAGAACCGGGCCGATGAACGTGAGCAGGGCAATCACAGCATAGATCAACGGGTGGTTTGTCGGCTTGAGCAGGTAGTCCTCGGCGCGAATGGCGCGACGGGCGGCCCGCGCCGCGAAGGCGACGTAGGTCAACCACACAAGCGCCAACACGACGCCGGGCAGAAGCGGGAAAAACTTCACAGAGGCGAACACGATGACAAACGCCTCGAGCAGCACGATGAAGCCAAGATTTGCCAGAACCCCGCGGACGGTCTCGCCGACATAGACGAGGCCCAGACCCGGCGCGACAAAGCTTAGGGCCGTCGCGAGCTTGGGATTGCGGGCTTTTGTCTCGCCTTTGTATTCGGTGGGTTCGGACATGGGAGGCCGGGGAATCGTCCAACGGAATGTATGCCGTTGGGCGGATGAGCGTCAACGTTGTGAACGTTTGCGTGGGAATGGAATTCGCATTGATGGCGTTGCTGTGCGCACGTTAACGGTCGCGAGGTTGTCAACCGAGGGCTTCGCGCTTACAACGAGCCTCGTACATCGTCCAAGGTTTGGTATGACAGGTGAAAAGCTCGATTCGTTGAGTGTCGCGAACAAGATCGTCCTGCTTTCGGTCGCGATTGTTCCCCCAATGTTCGCAACGGCGTTCTCGTCGTTTGATGAGGTCAAATGGGGGGTCATGATGGTCCTCGCTGGTCTTGGAGCCTTGGCGCTTGCGCTCGATGTCGCCCGCGGCCGCCCCGTGACGTTTCACGGTGGCCGAGTCGTCACGATCGCCTACTGCTTTGTCGCCTTCGCGTTGTTCGCCGCAACGTATGCGCCTGTTCCAATGCTCGGCGTCAAAGATGCGCTGACCTGGGCTGCGGGTTCGTTTTTATTCATCCTCGGCTTATCGTCCTCGGGCAGGGGCATTCGGTTCGACGAGCTCGCGATCGCCGCATCGGTGGCTGTCACGGCCGTCGCTGCGACCGGATTGCTTGAGTTTGCCGGGGTCGGACTCTCGACCGTGGTTTGGAACCCCATCGGGCCCACGGGGGCGTTTGATTCAATGGAACTGCTGGGACCGTTTTATGCGGTGACGTTGCCACTTCTGGCGGCTGCGGTGATTCGGGTTTCGGGTCCGGGCAAAGGATTGCTTGGGGTTGGGCTCTTGGCGGGAGCGGTGCACTTCGGTTTGACGGTATTGCCCAGCCACGGCATCGCGATTCTGGCAGCCACAGGGTTTGTCACCCTCATGATTGTGCTGCTTCAAAAGCCGGCCCGTGCGGTGCTTTTGTACCCGGTGTTCGGTGTGGCCTTCGCGACGTCGGTGCTGGTGTTTGTGCTCGCGATGTTTGCTCAGTCGGATGAAGGGTTCTCGGATGCGAATCGGCTGCCCATGGCCGCAATTGTACAGCCTCGTGCGGAACAACTGGCCGACGGGCAGCCCCGTGTGACCACGTTCGCCATCGGTCGAGTTGAGGAAGTCACCGACGAGACGGCGTGGAATTATGTCACCGGCATCGCGTTCGATTTGTTCCGGGACGCGCCAATTGGAGGGCAGGGCGCGGGTTCGTGGTGGGTCATGCAGACCCGTTTCCCACGCGCGGAAGACCCCTATGTTGCGCGCATGTTTGAGCAGTACCCAGCGTTCCAATCGGCCCACAACTCGTTGGCGCAAATGCTTGCCGAGTACGGTGCCATCGGCGTTCTTCTTTTCCTTGCGTGGATGAGTGCGGTCGCTGGCATGACCGTGACCGCGTTCGCGCGGCGCGAGGAATCCGAAAATTGGGTGATCGAACACTGGGGCCTTACGGCGGCGGCGTTTTCGTTTTTTGTGTGCTCGGTGCAGGCGCCAGGCCTGAATTTCGCGGGATCGTCGGTGGTGTTCTTTCCGGTGCTCGCGTTGCTTGTTCGAGAAAGCGCGGTGTTGAACAACTTCAAGGGGTTGTCGGCTCCGATGATCATTGGAGCGCCGCGAAAGCCAACGGCCTTGGTGTTCTTCGCGGGTGTGCCAGCCGTCCTCGGTGTCGCGATGATCGCCATCGCATCGGTCGCCACGGTGAGCAACTACCATCGCGGCTTGGCGGACCACCTCATGCTGCGCACAAAGTTCAAAGAAGCGGCGGCGCAGTACGAGCTGGCGCACGAAGCTTTCCCGTACCGTGGCGAGATTCTGTACAACGAAGCGTTGACCTATCGCCGTATCGGCAAACTTGGAGAGGCCAAGGAGATCATCGCGCAGGCCGCGGTGCTTCGCCCCAACGACGCGCGTGTCTTATTCCTGAGCGCGTTGACGGCGTCGGGCAAGCAGCAGACCACAGATGCCATCCGCGACGCCAAACACGCGTTGGCGTTGTTCCCCAATTACATCGACGCGCACAAGCAGCTCGCTATCGCTTACGACATGGCCGGACAGGTCACGGACGCGTCCAACGTGCTTAAAGCGACGATCGACATGGCGCCGCCTGAGCGCTTCCGGGCGCCACTGTATTCCGAGATGGCACGTTACTATGAGCAGGCCCTCGGGCAGCCAAAGTTGGCTTCCGAGGCTTACACAAACGCGGCGAAGTTCACAAAAGACCGCGTCAATCGCGAGCAATACGAGTTCAAAGCCAAGGAGTTGGCCAAGCAGGTAGAGCGCGATCGCCTTATCCGAGAGGGCAAGCCTGTGCCAGAGTCGTTGATGCCCGCCAAGCCTCAGGAACACAATCACGGTCTGCCCAAGAACTTGCAGCCCAACGTCGAGGACGAGCACGGGCACGAGCACTAGGCTATTCTTTCCAGACGATCTTCCACGGGCGCTGCTTGATGTTCCTCAGCATTTCCTTGAGGTCATCGTAGATTTCACGCTCTTTGAGGAGCGCACCCACGGTGCCGTTCCCCTTTTTGATCCCATCGACCACGTCGCCAGCGTCCTTGGTCATCGTCGAGAGCCGCGCGGTGCTGTCTGCGACGTTGTCGATCGATGCCGACAGTTTGGCTTCGTTGCCAGCGACGAGGCGGTCAAGCGAGGCGGTGGTGGTTTTCGCGTTGGTCGTGATGTCCGCAACGTCGGTCATGATGGGGTCGATGTCGCGGCCGACACGGGAAGTGATGACATCGGCGTTGCGTGCGGTGCTGCTGACGCTGCGCAGGGTGCCTCGAAGCTCTGAGCCGTCATCGACGGCCACGTTGAGTGCACCGAGCAGTTTGGCAGCCTCTGAGGACGTGTCTCGCACGTTGTCCACCGTTGCGTCGAGGTCCTCGCGGTTGTCGACGATGAGTGAATTGAGTGAACCCATTGCGACGCGGTGTTTGAGATCAGCTCTCGGGTTTGAATATTGGGGTCATCAAACAGTTCGTTGAGTGTGGTCAAGAGCTCTGTGGCTCTTGCAACGATAATGTCCATGCGCGGAGGGTCGACGCCTCGCAGGACGTCGCCCGATTTAATGGGCGGGGTCTCGAAATTCTGCGTGACGATCTCGATGTACGGCTCGCCCAACACCCCGCGTGTGGTGATGAAGAAGTCGCTGTTCTGGCGGATGGCCTCTGCATACTCTGCGGTGACACGAAGGGTCGCACGAACGGCCACCGCGCCAGTGTCCTTGGTCTCCTTTGGGTTTTGGATGAACCGAAGTTTTTCGACGTTTCCGACATTGATGCCGGCGATGGCGACATCGGCGCCGGGCTTAAGTCCGCCGGCATTGTTGAACTCGACGTCGAACGTGAAGCCATCGCCGAATGAGAAGTCGCCCAGCACCAGCACAAACGCCACCAACAGAGAGGTGGCGAAGAGCACGAGTGCGCCGACTTTAACTTCGATGGAGGTTTCTTTCTTCTGCATGACTCCGTCCTCACGTGGCTTAACGGCCCCGTCGTTGGCAATTAGACTTCCATCGGCCCGTCAGGCTGCCCGGTAATGAACTGTTGAACGATCGGATCGTCGGAATTCTTGAATGCGTCCTGCGTTCCATCCAGCAGGAGCTTACCTTTGTAGAGCATCGCGATCCGGTCTGCGATGCCAAAAATCGAGCGCAAGTCGTGTGAGATGACGATGCTCGTCACGCCGTGATGGTCGGCGAGGTGCCGGATGAGTTTGTCGACCATGGCGGCCGAAATCGGGTCGATCCCGGTGGTTGGCTCGTCAAAGATGACGTATTCGGGGTCGAGCGTCAGGGCGCGCGCGATGGCGACCTTCTTGCGCATTCCGTCCCCGAAATCTGCCGGATAGCGGTCTTGGTACTCCGCCATCCCCACAAGCTTGAGCTTCTCGAGCGCGAGCCGGTTGGCTTCCGCAGAGGTTACAGGTTTGTGTTTGCGTATGGGTAGGGCGACGTTCTCAAGCAACGTCATCGAGTCAAAGAGCGTCGAGTTTTGAAAGACCATCGCGCAGCGTTTGCGCACGTCATACAGCGCCTTCTCGTCGTAGTCGGTGATGTCGACACCGTCTAGGAATACTCGGCCTTTGTCGGGGCGAATCAACCCGATGAGGTGTTTGACCAACACGCTTTTTCCCGCACCGGACTGTCCGATGATAAAGAACACTTCGCCCGGTTCGACCACCAAATCGACGCCCGCCAAAACGTGCTTCGAGCCGAAACTCTTGTAGATGTCTTTGAATTCGATGCGTCCCATCAAAACCCTACGTTGAGCGAGACAAACGCACGGTGAAGCGACCAGTCTTGAGAAGCGCGCTCTTGCATGCCCGAAAAGTCGGCAGGCAACGCGACACCTTGGATGAACGGAAACACGTACCCCACGTCGATCAACCCAAACGAGTCACCCTGCCACAGCAAAAAACCCGTGCGAACGTCGAAGCCCAAGACATAGAGTGGACTCTCTTCGAGCGACGCACGCATCAGAGAGATGCCCCAGCCAAGATGAAACCCGCCGTCATCACCACCTGGAATCACGCGGGTGGCGACCGCGACCTGCCACGCGAATGCACCGTCCGAGGCGGACTTGCCCGACGCGTTGGCGGTGTGTGGGTTAAAATAGGTGCCGCCAAGCTCGACCTCGGCCGACGCGTAAAAGTTGGTATGGACGGCGTGTTGCAGACCCAATCGCAATCGCTGGCTCCACACCACTGCGTGCTGCGAGACACCTTCGGGCGCGGTATCATCGATCATTAGGCCCGGTTCGTTGGTCACGCCGATCGTAAGGTATTGGTGGCCGATGCGGGGTGGCGTGAATGCGGTTGCGGTCGCACAAGGCAGCACGACAGCCAAGAAAGCCGCCTTAGAGAAGGTTGAGGACGACATAGCCGATTCCCGAAATGAGGAAGTCCAAAATCACGACGGCCAAACTGCAGTGCACCACTGCGGACGGTGGCCTCGCCCGACGCCCTCGCTTCCGCCGGTCACCACGAGTCCGGCCTGACAGGCGATCACGGGGATCGCCATGCCGTATGCGACGGCCTTGGTCAGGCAAATGATGACGTCGAACCAGCCGATGAACGACAGGTTCCAGAACGTGTAGAAATTGACGTTAAACGCGGTGTTGGCGACGATCGCCCCCGCGACGTAGGCCACCAAGACCGCAAAGATCGTCAACACAACACTCATGATCGTGGACGCGATGAACCGCGGCACAACCAAATATTGTATGGGCTGAGCCGCACACATCTTGAGGGCATCGACCTGTTCGGTGACGACCATGCTTCCGATTTGGGCCGCAATGCCGCTGCCGACGCGCGTGGCCAGCATCATCGCAGTGATCGTCGGGGCGAAGACCCGCAGCAGAAGCTGTAAGAACAGTGCTCCGAGCATCTGCAGGTCGCCGGTGATGCGCATCGCTTGGTAGCCCGCCTGGTAGATGAGGATCATCCCCAAGAAACCCAGCGTAAACGCGATGAACATCACCGACTTGTTGCCGATCTCAAAAAGTTGTTCCGCGATGGCTTCACGTCGCTTTTTGCGGTTGAGCGTGTAGTAGATGGTCAGCATGAACGTTGACGCAATTCCGCGAACGATCTCGTAGACCTCGAGCATGGGCTCCCCGATGGGGGCCAGGACACGCTCTTGCCAGCCGTTTGTTTGGGGTTCGGTGGCCATTTAGCTGTCGAGGTAGGTGATGAAGTAGTCGAGCACGAAGATCGCGATGGCGCTTCCGACCACTGACGCGTTGACGGACCGACCGACGCCCACAGCACCACCGGACGTTCTCAGGCCGAAATGACAACTGATCACCGCGATCGCGAAGCCGAAGGCGACCGCTTTGTAGAGTCCGTGCAGGAAGTCGGGCAAGCCAATGTAGGTGATGACGCTCCATGCAAAGAGCTCCATGCTGACATTGAGCAGGTAGCGACTCGTGATCGCGCCACCAAGCAGGGCGACAAAATCCCCCACAACAACCAAGAGCAGCATCATCACGATCATCGTGAACACACGGGGCATCACGAGGTAGCCGATGGGGTCAATCGCGAGGGCACGGAGCGCGTCGATCTGGTCGGTGACCTTCATCGTGCCGAGCTCGGCCGTGTTGTTGGCGCCAACGCGGCCGCTGAACATCAGGCCGATCATGATCGGCCCCACCTCCCGAAAGATGCTGTAACCGGCGCCCCAGCCCAGCAAGCCATACGCACCGTACTGTTCGATGTACATCCCACTTTGGATAACCATGATGGCGCCCACGAGGATCGCCGTCACGACCACGATGGGGAAGCTCTTGACCCCGACGCGATACATGTTGCGCCAGGTCTCGGGGCCATCAAGTCGGGGCGGTACCGCGTGCTTGATGACCTCCCAGATGACGAGTGTGACGCCGCCGACCTCTTGCGCGTAGGACATGAATCCCGCGCCGAGGCGTTCAAAGAGGCGTTGTGGGGCTGCGGAGCTCATCCTAACTCGTCGTCGCTAAATCCATCCCAAAACTGACGCACGATGGGGATGTCGGATTGTTCAATGGCTTGGCGGTTGCCGTAAAACACGAGCTTGCCGCGGTCGAGCAGAGCGAAGTTATCACAAATGTCCTTGATGCCCTGAATATCATGGCTGATCGTCGCGGAGGTCACGCCACGCTTGTCCCGCATATCCTTCAAAAGAAGAAAGATTTTGGAGCTCGTCACGGGGTCAAGGCCCGCGGTGGGGTCGTCGTAGAACACGATCGGGGGCTCAGGCAGCACGGCCCGTGCGAAGCTGACGCGTTTTTTCATGCCGCCCGAAAGCTCGTTGGGAAACTGGTGTCCGATGCCCGGAAGTCCCACGGTTTCGAGGATGCCGTCTACCGCCGCCTTTATCTGGGCGTCGTTGAGTTTCCCCTCCTGTCGCAGCGGGAAAGCGATGTTCTCGGACACGGTCATGAAATCGAACAATGCGTAGTTTTGGAACAGCATGCCGATGCGAAATCGCAGCTCTGCGAGCTCGATCTCGTCTAGCGATAAGACATCAACCCCGTCGATGGTGATCTTTCCGCGGTCGGGCCGCACGAGCGCGCAAACGATCTTGAGCAACAGACTCTTGCCTGCACCGCCGGGTCCCATCAGCCCCAGATTACTGCCCGTGGGGATTTCGAGAGAGACGTCCTCAAGCACAGGGCGGCCGAAATGCGTCTTGGTGATGCCGTCGATGACGATCATTGGCGACCCCACGTGCCGAGTCGGTCCGAGGCGCGTCGTGCCCACTTCGACTCCGGGTACGACTTGACGATCCGGCGCAGAATCGCAAAGTGCCGGTCGTCTTGGTGCTGGAGTCGCCGCGCCTCGGCTGCGTAATAGAGTGCCTCAGGTGCGCGCAGACTGTCGTCGTAGGTCGTGGCAAAACGCTCAAACCAAGCCACCGCGTTGTCGTAGTCGGAAAGAAACAGCAGGTGGATGACGCCCAAATCAAAGATGGCATCGTCGACCCACTGCGAGTCGTAACTGCCGATGAACCAAGATGATTCGGTGTTGTTGGCGATCACCTTCAGGTTCTGCACGGCGGCAGGCCATGCCTGAACGCGTCGGTAGATATTGGTCATCTCCCACAGCGCATCGTCGGCGAGGGCGTCTTCGGGGAATTCAACGTAGATCCGGCGGTAGATGGCGGCCGCGGCATCGATGTCCCCGAGGTTCTGGTCAAGATTCTGCGCTTGGAGGTAAAGCACGTTGCCTGCGAGGTACGAGTCCGACAGTTGAGGGGCTAGGTTTTCGAGCAAGTCGTTCAGCGTACGTGGAGTGGGCTCGAACTGGTCATAGATGTCGCGCAGAGCGTTTTCGGCGCTGACCTCGTTGGGGTAACGCAAGATCGTCTGTAGGCGCAAGGACAGGGCGTCGTGGGGCCTGCCCAGTTGTTCCTGCATGCGCGCGTCGTGTAGCATCGCTTTGGCGCCCCATTCGTCGATGAAGGGCTCGGACCACAGGCGTTTGTAGCGCTCTTCGGCCTCGTCGGTGCGTGCCTGCGCTCGCAAGATTTCGGCTTGCCGAAACTCCACCCAACGCCGTTTGTCGTCGTTTGGGGGACTCTTGAGCAGCTCGGCATACCGCGATTGTGCCTCATCCAACGCGCCACGGTCTTCGACTGCACGCACTTCCAGCGCGTCGTTGGTCCAGAGTTCAACGGGACGTGTCAGACTGCAAGAGGTCAAAAGGAGCGCTAACCCCACACCTGCGGCACGATGGAGACCCATGGAGCCCCTTAGGGAGTGAACATCGACTCGTTGAGCGCCGCGCGCGGCCCAACGACCCCAAAGCGGTAATTCTGGAGATACTTGCGGGCCGCATTCTGAACATCCTCAGGGGTCACCGCGCGAATTTCGGCGAGAAATGCCTCGGCCATGCGCCAGTCGCCCGATGTGATCTGGGCCAACGCAAGCATGTTCGCCTGCCCACCGTTGGTCTCAAGACCCATGTAGTGGTTGGTGAGGTAGACGTTGATGACCTCATCGAGCTCCGTTTTTGAGATCTGAATCAGCTTCATCTCTTCGATCTGGTCAAAAATCACGCCCATGGTTGTCTGTGGGTCGGTGGCTGTGACGTAGAGGTATCCGAAATTCGTCTTTTTCTCGGAGAGGCCTGACGCCACGGCGTAGGTGAGGTTGCGTTTGGTACGGACCTCTTCAAACAGCCGATCCCGGAGGTACTCGACCGCGACAAGCATCGCGGGATACTCAGGACTTCCGGGGCTGGGAGCCTCAAAGTATCCAAGAATGTAGTTGGTGGGCAGGTCGCGATCGGCAAACGTCACCCCAGGTTTCGACGAAAAGTTCGGCAAGGGTTTGAGGTCCTGCCCCGACGCTTTGAGGCGTCCAAAGCTGGCCTTAAGGCGATTGACGACGTCGCTGGCGCTTACATTTCCCACCACGACGAGGAGCATGCGCTCAGGACGCAGCATCTCGCGCTGGTAGGCGCGCAAATCCTCGCGCGTGAACGACGCGACCGGATTCGGCCGTGCCGGTCTGCAGATTGAAGTAGGGGTGGTTTTCGAAAACTTCCGCGCGGCGATATAAGACACGTGGCGGTCCGGGTCCTCCAACATCTGAGAGATCGTCGCAAGTTGCTGTGTCTTGCGCAGCTCCACGACGTCATCGGGCATCGCCGGGGACATCACGGCTTGCGTGAACAGGTCCCATGTGGCGTCGAAGTTATCGACGACGGTCTTAAATCCGTAACCTGAATAGTCACGGTCGGTGAAGTTGAAGATTTCAGCGCCCATCGAGTCGAGCTTGGCGTTGAACGCGTCTTTCGACATGCCTTCGACGCCGCCCTGCGTCGCTACAGAGGTGGCGAGTTGCTCGATCCCCGAGGTCACCATGGTCAAGTTCTGTGAGCCGCCCACGATGTAAAGATTGGCCGCGACCACCGAGTTGGCGGGTGTCGCACGGTGAATCACTGTGACGTCACCCACGCGGAACGCCTGCGTCATCCCCATGGTGCCTAGGTTGACCACCTCGGGTTCGCCCTCGATGAACTCCAAATCTTTAAACTCCGCGATCCCTTTTTCCGTTGGGGAGGTCACGCGGACCTGTGGCTCGGGGTTTTCGACGGGGTCGACGAAGCGTTCGGGGCGTGCCGAACAACCCGAGGCGAGCGCAATCGCAACCAAGCATGCTGAGATTCGAAGGGTGTTCATATCACTGCACCTGCGTCGTGAGTTGTTTCAATTTTTCGGGCGACATGCCGATCTCGGTCCGGGTCTGCGGCGACAACAAGATGCCCAAGACGTAGGGCTTATTGAGCACGTACGTGTTGAGGTAGTTGACGATGTCCGCGCGTGTCACCGCCTTAAGGTTGTCGACGTAGTTTAGGTAGTAGTCCAAGCTCGCTGTGGCCCACCAGAACGAAATGGTGTGCGTGAAGGAGCTCAGTTTTTCCCGACCGTACAAGTCCTCAATCGCCAAAATTGTTTTTGCGCTCTCCAGCTGCTCGTCCGAGAAGTAGTCGGGTTGAATCATCTTGGGGAGCTCGGCGCGCAGGGCGTTGATCGCGGCGTCGACGTTCTCGGGCATGACCTGCGCCGAGATGGAAATCGGTCCGGTGTACTTTTGTGTGTAGTAGCTGATCCCAGCCCCCAAGGTGATGCCCGAGTCGACGAGGTTCTTCTGAAACTTGCTCGCGGGCTGGCTGAGAATGTAGCTCAACACGTCTGCGGCGAAGGTTGCCTTGGGGTCGGCGACAACGCTTGGCCCGTGGAGCGAAAACTCAATGAACGGCACCTGCACGTCCTTTTCGACAACCACAAACTTGTTTTCGGACAACGGCGGATGCTGTGGGACAGGGTTTGCCTTGAACGGGTCTGCGCTTCGCTTCCAGCCGCCAAAGATCTCGTTGGTCCAGCTAAAGACTTGATTTGCGTCGACGTTCCCCGAAATGAGCAACGCGGCGTTGTTGGGCACGTAATACGTGTCCTTCATCGTCTGCATCTTGGCGATGGTGGCCGTCTCGATGGTGGCGCGGTCGCCCAACGCATCCTTGCGGGATGGGTACTGGTACCAAAGCTGCTCGCTCATCGCTTGATTGAACCAGTAGTACGGGTCCGACTCGTTACGGTCGA
This sequence comes from bacterium, assembly GCA_041390025.1. Lineage (GTDB taxonomy): Bacteria > Myxococcota_A > Bradymonadia > Bradymonadales > Bradymonadaceae > JBFFMO01. Next base: position 65,109 of record JAWKQR010000022.1, on the reverse strand, counting down.
CCTCGCCGAGGACAACTTTCTTTTCCTTCTCGAACTCCACGGGATCGAATTTCGGTGTCGTGATGGCGTCTTTCATGAAGACGAGCCCATCGCGAACCTGGTCGGACGGCAGCGTAAAGAAGTAGTTGACGCGCTCGCTGCTCGTCGTCCCGTTGAAGACAATGCCGAGCTGCCGAATGCGGCGCAGGTACGCCTCCTGATTTGGGATGACCGCATTGCCCTTAAAGAACATGTGTTCGTAGAGGTGGCTCAGGCCGTTGAGGTCAGGCGTCTCGGTGAACGCACCATTTTTGACGCAGATTTCGATCGTGGCGATCGGCAGTCCCGGCGACGGCACCACGATCACGTCCAAACCATTGGGCAGGGTGCGTTTTTGGATGACGTCCTTGGCCGATTGTGCGGACGCAATCGACGACATCAAACAAACGGCAACGACAACGATTTTCTTCAGGGTATTCAGCATGTCTCTCCCTCGAAGCACACGAATTTCCCCGCGGTCTTAGCATACTTGGCAGGACCGGGTCATCCGCGAACACCGGCAAATTGACACCGCAGCAACGTGGCCCGTAAGATTCCGCGTTCCAAATCTGGTGCGCACGCGAATGAATCTCAACCAAAAGTTTGGCGACTACCTCCTTTTGCGCCGCTTGGCGGTCGGAGGGCAGTCCGAAGTCTTCCTCGCGATGAAGCGCGGGCCGGAGACGTACTCGCGCCCAGTGGTGATCAAGGCGCTGCCGCCGGATCGTCGCGACGACCCCAAGCACGTCGAGATGTTTTATCGCGAAGCGTTCATCAGCTCGCGCTTCATCCACCCAAACGTCATCAATGTCCATGACGCGCGCATGATCGAAGGTGACCACTGCATGTTGATGGACTTCATCAGCGGGCAAACGGTGGCCGACATCGCGCAGCGCGGGTACCAGCGCAAGAGCCCCCCCACGTTGAAGCAAGTGGCGCAGATCATCGCGGACGCGTGCAATGGATTGAACTACGCGCACAACTTTCGCGATTTGGACGGCCACCAGTACTCGGTGGTTCACTGTGACATCAGCCCGCAGAACCTCATGGTCACATACCATGGGGACACGATGGTCTTTGATTTTGGCATCGCACACATCATCGGGTACGACGGCGCGGCACCCGTCGCGGGCGGAAAGTACGCCTACATGAGCCCCGAACAGTTGCGCGGCGAGGCGGTGGGGCCGCGGTCGGACATCTTTAGCATGGGTGTGATCCTTTACGAGTTGTGTACGGGGTACCGCTTGTTTCGTCGGTCCTCGGGTCCTGAGGTTATCAAGGCGGTCCTGGAAGAACCCATTCAAGCACCGCGGGAGCTTCGGGCCGAGATTCCGCCGTATCTCGAGAACATCATCATGCGGGCCTTGGCGCGCAACCCCTATGACCGATATGCGACCGCGACGGATATGCGCGCGGACTTGGTGCGGTTCCTTGAGATGACCGCCGAACGCGGTGATCTGCGGCGGGGTATCGGCGCCTACGTTGCAGCGATGTTTCGCGAGGAGCGGGCAGACATCGCAAACACGCTGTCTCAGGCGCCCGCGATGGAATCGGGACCGAAAGCATCGCTGACGCACTTGAGTGAGCCGCAGCTCGAAGAGAACACCATGGAGCTCGAATGGTCGGGTGAGTTGCGCTCGCTGACTGCCCAGGCGCAAGAGGCACCTTCCACCGAGATCGTCGTCACGGACGACTTCGCTCCAACACCCAAGCCCAGCGTGCATTCTGAGGTTTCAGGTCGAGAGCGTGCGCTGATGGCGGGGTTGATTCTGATGTCGTTGATCGCGCTCGGACTCGTGGCCGCGCTCGCGATCTAACTCAGAGATTGACGCACAAAGTCGGGGAACTTCGCGACGGCTTCGCCGATGCCGGCAGGATTGTTTCCACCGGCTTGAGCGAGGGTAGGGCGTCCACCGCCTTTGCCATCCACGAGTGCCGCAGCCTTGTTGATGAGGTCTCCGGCCTTGAGCTTGTGATTTTTGAACGCAGACTCGGTCACGACACACACCAACGCCGCTTTGTCGTCGATCTCGCAAGCCAATAGGACGACGCCGTCGGTCAACTTATCGCGCAGCATGTCTGCGTAGGTCAGCAGTTGCTCTCGGGAGTCGACCTGAATCGATTTTGCGACGACCGAGACGCCGTCGATAAGGGTGGCTCCCGCGAGGATGTCGCCGGCGTCCGCTTTCGCCAGCCGTTGCGACAGACGCTCCACGGTTTTGTCGAGGTCGGACAACTCTTCGACCATGTGTTGGGCGCGGTCGAGCACGTTGTTCGTGTCCGTCTTGAGAATCGCCGCCAACTGCCGGAGTTTCTCGCGATCCGCGTTGAACGCTTCGAAAGCGGTTTCGTTTGTGACGGCTTCAATGCGGCGGATGCCAGCGGCCACGCCTGCTTCGCTGGTGATGCGGAACAGGTTGATATCCGCCGTGTTCGACACGTGGGTCCCGCCACACAACTCCACGGACTCGCCTGGAATCTCGATTACACGCACCGAATCGCCGTACTTCTCACCGAAAATCGCCACGGCGCCGAGCTCTTGGATGGCGTGGTCACGGGGGACGTCGAAGTGAGCGTTGACGACATGGGCTTCACGAATCTGGCGATTTACCGCGTCTTCAATCGCGTGCAGCTGTTCAGCCGTCAGGGAAGTCCCATAGGAGAAGTCGAACCGCAGCTTTTCTGGGGAAACCAACGAACCGGCTTGGAAAATCGTGTCGGACACCAGCCCACGCAACGCCGCATGCAGCAGGTGCGTCGCGGTGTGGTTGGATTCGGTCAGGCGCCGTTTGTGGGTGTCCACTTGAGCCACGGCTTTCCCGGTCAAGGCTGCGGCAGAGACGACCCCAGCCGCAAGCTGCGCCGAATGGACAATCCCGATGGGGGCTTTTTGTGTGTCCGTGATCTCAAAAATCACGTTGCCCACGATCAGGCGCCCCTCGTCGCCCACTTGACCGCCAGATTCCGCGTAAAACGGGGTGTCCTCAAGCAACAGTTCGTAGCGTTTGCCTTCGATGTGACGGAACTTCATCACACGTGTCTCAGCTTCGGTCTTTGTGTAGCCCACAAAGTGGCTGGAGGGTCCCTCGATCAGCGTCTGCCAGTCGCCAACGCCTGCGGCGTCCGCGTACATGTCTTTGCCTTTCGAAGTCTCCTGGTGCTCTCGCCAAAGCTTTTCGTACCCGTGAGCGTCGATGGTCAGCCCGCGTTCTTCCGCCATGATTTGTGTAAGGTCGGGCGGAAAACCAAACGTAGCGTGCAACTGGAACACGCGTTCGCCCGAGAGCTCCTTGAGGCCGGCTGCCAAGGTCTCGTTTGCGGAGTCTTCGAACAACTCCATGCCGCGATCGATGTTTCGAAAGAAGCGCTCTTCCTCGAGCTTGATGAGTTCGGCCGCGCGCGAGCCCATCTCTTGGAGCTCTGGATAAATGTCGCCGTACGCTTGGATGACGGCGTTCGCCACTTCAAACAAGAATGGCCCGGTGAAACCGATGCGGCGGCCGTGCCGGACCGCGCGGCGCAAAATACGACGCACCACATAACCGCGACCGTCGTTGGCGAACTGAGCACCATCGACCAGCGAGAACGTGACCGTTCGCGTGTGGTCCGCGATGACCGCAAAATCGGTGAAGTCTGGACGCTTGTAGAACGACGGCCAGTCGGTAACTGTCTCCCCGAGCAGCTCCGCCGTGCGAGCGAGCAGGGGGCGGAAAAGGTCCGTGTGGAACACGTTGCTGACGTTCTCCTTGACCATGGTGACGCGGTCGAGGCCCATGCCTGTGTCCACGCTCTTGAGCGGGAGCGGGTTCAGGCTGCCGTCCTCGTCGCGATTGAACTCCATGAACACGAGGTTCCAGATCTCGATGACCCGATCGGGGTCGTATCCGTCCTCGACGAAGTTGATCGGGCCAATCTCGGGGTGAAGGTCGATGTGGATCTCGGTGCAGGGACCGCAGGGTCCCGTCGGTCCCATCGACCAAAAGTTGTCCTGTCGCCCAGCTTCAGGATGTGGGCGGGCGCCACCTTCATCTCGTTCGCCCAGATATCGTAGGAATCTTGGTCGTTGTGATGAACGGTCACAAACAAGCGCGATTCGTCCAGCTTCAAGACGTTCAGGCAGTAGTCCCAGGCCCATTGGATCGATTCGCGCTTGTAATAGTCTCCAAACGACCAGTTGCCGAGCATCTCAAAAAACGTCAGGTGTCGTCCGTCCTTGCCGACCTCGTCGAGGTCGTTGTGCTTGCCGCCCGCACGAATGCATTTTTGCACGCTCGCCGCGCGTTTGTAGTCGCGCACCTCGTTGCCGAGCAGAAGGTCTTTGAACTGGTTCATTCCAGCGTTGGTGAACAACAGCGTCGGGTCTCCCTGCGGAACAACGGGAGCCGAGTCGACGACAACGTGGTCGAGTTTCTCGAAAAACTGAAGATACGAGTTGCGGATGTCTCGAGAGTTCATGGCCTTCCTGCGGCTACGCCAAATCGCGGCGAAAACGACGCGACGTGTACCACTAACAGGCGTGGAACTCAACGTCATGGGCTGAGCTTGACCACAGCGATGTCGGGGGGGCGGTCTGCCTTGTTCACAGCCGCATTCCCGTTGTGGCTGAAGGCAATGCTTTAAGAAAAACTGAAGTTCTGGTTCAATTTCTTGACCGCCTTGCTGTTGTATCGAAAGCTCGTCTCATGGTTTGGCGCATCAGGATTTTTTATGAAAGTAATGCTTGAGCTATTGATGGACGTGTCGCAGTTGCTTGGCGGCGTGCATGACCTCAACGAGATTCGCGAGGAGGCGAGGCCGCAGATGCGCGCGTTGCTGGCATCCCTTCACGACGAGGCCGAGCGGCTTCTGGCGCCGACTCCCGAACCGATGAAACGCGAAAACGTTTTCCAGCGTGCGCTTGAGGCCATTGCCAACGAGCGGTTCGAAGACGCCCAAGCGATTTTGGAAGCTGGCGTCAAACAGTTCCCTATGGATGCCGAGCTGCACAATCATCTGGGCCTGGTGGCGTGGGAAACGGGTGACCTCGAAGCGGCGCAACAGCACTACGGCGCGGCGATGGCCTGCTCGTTTCCAGAATCCGAACATGTGGACTGGTTTGATTCAAAACACCGCCCGTTCCTTCGTGCTACTGAAGGTCGCGCCCTGGCGCTGTATCGACTGGGTCGTCTGGACGAGGCGTTGGTGCTGTTTGACTCGCTGGCCTCGATGAACCCTCGTGATTTCTCGGGCTGTCGTTACCTCGCAGGCGAGATCCGCCACACATTGGGTAATCCCGCGGCGGCTCTTGACGATTATGCGCTGGTGCCCGCAGAGCCGGCCGTCTTGTACAACCAAGGTTTGGCGTTTTTTGAGTGCGGCCGACGCGAAGACGCGATGCATGCGCTCATCGCGGCGTTGGTGGGCAACCGTCACGTTGCTCACTACCTCATTCGGCGTGGCGACGAGCCCGAGACCAGCCTGCCGGGCTACCTCGCGTCGGACGCTTATGCGCGAGAGTTTGTGGGTGCGTGCGAGCCGCTGTGGGGGCGCGCAGAAGGCGCGATCGAGTTCCTACGTCGTGTTTACGAGCATCCACTGACACAGTCACATCTGTTGTTTTGCACACAGAACATCTTGGATCGTGTACTCGCAGGAGGCCCGTCGGCCTTCAGCGAAGACTGGTATGCCCAGATGGAGCAGCGGCCTGAGGTCGACAAGCTGATTCAGCGTGTCTTGAGCATGATGGATTCGTAGCGGTCCGCAATGGCCCTCGCTGCGCGTGCGCCATCCGCCTGCGATGTCGCGATGCTTTGGAGCGTCGTCGACCGCACATCTCCCACCGCAAATAGGCCGACCGCCGAGCTTTCACAGCGGTCGTCCGTGATGATCGTCGCATCGCCCGCCCGTGCGACCGTCGATGGGATCTTCGGAACGGCCGCCTCGACGCCAATCTTGAGGTAGACTGCGGAACACGGAACATCGCCCGCATTTGTCCGCAAGACGACTCCGTCGCCGAGTGGAGCGGCGCTCAGGATTTCAGCGTTGGTTTGCACATGAATCCTTGGATGCGCGTTTGCGTCTTCGACGTAGGCTGTTCGCGCTTTGGGGGTACTTCGAATCAGAACGTCGATCCTTGAGGCGTGCTCAGCGAGTCGCAGGGCTGCCTCGAACGCTCCATCACCGCCTCCGACCACCACAACGTTCTTGCCGACGAACTCGTCAGGCGCCTTCGCAGAGGACAACCGGGTGAACGCCGTGATGGCATGGGCGCCAGGAACTGCCCAAGTTCGGGGCTGCGTGCCGGTCGCTAGGACCACTGCTTCAAAGCTGCCGAGCGCATCGACGCTCCAGCCGCTTGGGGTTTGGGTGATCTGTTGAACACGATGGGACGTGGGGGCGAGCCCTAGTTTGTCGCAGTATCCCTGCAATGCATCGCAGAGCGCTCGACCGTTGGGCCACAGGGTAGGGGGGGCGTTGTCGATGGCGTTGTGCACACGGTTGAGCGTGCCGCCAAAGTCCATGCCGTACCACTCAAACGGGACATGAAGACTGCGCAACCACGCCGCCGTCGAAATGCCGGCGGGTCCACAACCCACTATCGCCACCCTCACGGGAGCGGCTCGTGATTGTTGAACGTCGCCATGGCTTCGTTACGCCACTCTCCTTCGCTCAGGACACCAAGTCCTTCGGTCGTCACGAAGACGGGGCTTGCGTCGGTCCGCCGCAGTTCGACGCACATCTGGCGAGCACGGCATCGCACGAGCACGCCTTGGGGTTGGAGCTGTTCGTTCAGGTGGGAAGCGATTTGTTTCACCAGCCGCTCTTGCACCTGAGGGCGCTTGGAGAAGTGTTCGACGACCCTGAGAATCCCGCCAAAACCGCAGGCTTGGTCGTTGGGATGTACGCCACGTCGACAAAACCGAAGAACGGCATCACGTGATGGACACAAAGGCTGCGAAACGCCATCGCGGTCACGGTCGCAATTCAGTCGAAGGGGCTGGAAACATCGAAATTTCGGGACCATCGCCAAAGTTGGAATAGTCCTCAAGGAGGGTTGTAAACCGCTCGGGCGTGCGGTCGAGCTCGGCGTCCGTGCTTGCGGTCCATCCAACGCTGTCGAACATCAAGCGGGCCATATCGATGGATTTCTGCTTCAAACGAGTGACCCTTTGTTTGCTGCTCACTGCGATGCCGAGATGCTCGAACGCGGCGCGGGAGGCGACACGGCCCCGGGGCGTCTTTTGGATGTATCCCAGCTGCAAAGATACGGTTCCACGACCTCTTCGATCGTATCCTTTTCCTCACCGATGGACGAGGCCAACGTGTCCAATCCCGTGGGCCCGCCATCGAACTTGACGATCAATGCGTCCAAGTAAAGTCGATCGAGGTAATCAAATCCCATGGAGTCGACCTCGAGTTTCGAGGAAGTGAGCAACTGGCCAGGCGCGCATCGATCGCGGCCGCGTTTTCGACCACGGCGTAGTCACGCACGCGACGCAAGAGACGGTTCGCGATCCGAGGGGTTCCTCGGCTGCGCCGCGCAATCTCTTGAGCCCCGTCGTTCGAAACCGCCAACCCCAAGATACCCGCGGAACGTTCCACGATGAGGGTGAGCGCCTTCGCATCATAGTAGTCCAACCGCGTGACCAAACCGAAGCGATCGCGAAGCGGTGCCGAAACGAGACCTGCGCGAGTCGTCGCGCCGACGAGCGTGAACTTGGGGAGCGTGAGCTTCATGCTGCGCGCGTGGGCACCCTCGCCGATCACGATATCGAAGTAGAAGTCTTCCATCGCCGGGTAAAGGTTTTCCTCGACGACGGTAGCGAGTCGGTGACATTCATCGATGAACAGCACATCGCCTTCTTCGAGCCCGCTAAGAATGCCGGCAAGGTCGCCTTTTCGTTCGAGCGCGGGACCGCTGGTCATGTGAAGGTTAACGCCCATCTCGCGTGCGATGATGTGACCAAGCGTTGTCTTCCCAAGTCCTGGAGGGCCGCTGAACAGGATGTGGTCAAGGGCAGCTCCCCGTTTTTGGGCCGAGTGAACCATCACACCGAGGTTCTCGCGCAACGACTCCTGGCCAACAAAATCTTGGAATCCGAGCGGCCGCAAGGACGTCTCGAACTGGTCCTCGTCGCCGCCGACGAGGGTTCGCTCTATGTTGGGATCTCGTGGCATAAGGTCAGCTCAGCAGCTTCAAGGCTTGGCGTAGTAGGGGCTCCATACTGCTCAAATCTTCAGGTATTGGCAACAGTTTCGTCATGGCATCGTCGATGGCTTGGGGTTTGTAGCCCAGGTTCAAAAGCGCGGAACGCAGGTCGTCCTCGATCGACGGTATGCGGGACGTTGGGCGTGGCTCCACCGCCGCCGTGATGACCCCGAGCTGCTCCACCGATGATTTTAGCTCAAGCAAAAGTCGCTGGGCTGTCTTTTTGCCGACCCCCGAGACCTTCGTCAGACGAACGAGATCGTCGGTGCGCACTGCGCGCACGAGTTGCTCCACGGTGAGATCGGACAAAACAGCGATCGCGAGCTTCGGCCCGATGCCCGAGACCGCAATCATCTTCATGAACATCTCTTTCTCAAGCGATGTCGCGAACCCGAACAGGAGTATGGCGTCTTCGCGAACCACTGTGTGAACGGTCAGCGAGACCTCTCCGCCCGCATCCACGGGCGTTCGTGCAACGGTACCCACCGGTGCATGGACCAGATAACCGACACCTCGCACGTCGAGCACGAGGTGGTCGAGTGCTTCCTCGACCACGATGCCTTTGAGGCGGGCAATCACGGCGTCTCCTTCAGTCGGCTCAAAAAGCTCGACGTGTTCAAGTGGCAAATGGCGAGGGCGAGTGCGTCGCCTGCGTCTTCAGACAGGTCACCTTCGATGCGAAGTATGGTTTTGACCATCGCGGTTACGACCTCTTTTGTGGCTCGTCCCGACCCTGTTACCGCTTGTTTGATCTCGGATGGTGCGAATTCGGCGAGCGCCAAACCTTGGTGTTTCGCGGCGAGCAGGGCGACGCCACGTGCTTGGCCGAGCTTGATGGTGGACATCGCGTTTCGTGCGGTGAAGATCGACTCAATCGCGCCCTCTTGGCAGGGATACTCTTCCAAGATCGTGGCGAGTCCGGTGTAGATCAGATCAAGGCGGTCCGCAAACGACTCACCTTTGGTGGCGTTGATGCGCCCGCTCGCGACGTGGCGCAGCTTGGGGCCAACACGCTCGATGATGCCGTAACCTGTGTAACGACTGCCTGGGTCAATTCCGATGACTCTCACACGCTTCCTTGCGCAGCGGGCCCTACGTGAGCGCCCATATCAAGCCTAACATCGCCAACACAACCAGTATCGCGATGCCCATGAAACCATACTTCACGAAGAGCGGTGAGTACTTCGGTTTGACGGGCTCTTCCTCTTCAGGTTCCTCGGTCCTTAACTTCATCGGCTGCATCTTGGCGAGCGGCGAATCTGGATCGATGATGGTTGGCTTCGGCGTGAAGGCCAGCGATGCCTCGATGGACGGTTCCCCTGTCGGGATGCCGGTGGATGCGGTCTGCGGCGGAGGTCCAAAAGGGGCTTGAGGCGTTGCGAAGATGCCGGAATTCGACGCAAACGGCCGCTGCATCTGGCCTGTGGGCGGGCCTTGGCTCGGCATCATCATGTTGGGATTGAGCGGCGGCGAAGCGGGGCGCAGAGCCTCGGGTTTGGTGGGGGCCGCAGCGCGTAAATCCTCCGCAGCGGCGATTACGGCCGAAGGACGGGTGGGTTCGGGTTCGTGTTCCGCAAGAAGCGGTTGCGTCACAGGATGGTCGGGTTGTGCTTGCATTGGCACGACCGCCGGCCCGACGATCGGGTTTTGGGGCGTCTCGGCATTCGTCGCAGGCATGACCGGAAGAGGTTCGGTCACGATGCGTTGAGGTTGCGTGACCATGCGCTCGACAGGGGCGTGCTCGGCGCCACGGGTGTCCGTCCGCGCCAAAGCGTGGGTGGGCCCCGTCGCATCGAGTCGACCGGTCGAATCCCAGTCCGCGGCGTCGAGTCTGCCCGTGTCTTCGAAGTCCTGGGTGTCGTGATCTCCGGTAACCTCGTCAGGCTGGGCCGCGGGCAACGACAGCGCGACGGCGTCGCCTTCAAAAAGATCATCAAAGAGCGACACGACCGGCGGAGACACGGCATCCCCGGATGCCGGCTCCGGGGGCGGATCGAAGTCGGCCAGCCTCGCCGTGGGCGTGGAATCGAACCCTTCGTTGCTCTCGTCGGCCTGTGCTTCGCCCGAATCGGCGTCGCCCAGCGGCTCCATGTCGACGGACTCAACATACACATTGAGGTCGATCAGTCCGCTCAGAGCCGACGGATGATGATGTTGGACTACGGCGGCTGCTTTTGGCTCTTGAACGACCTGGCGCCGAACGATTCGGTGGTAGCCAGAGACGCTGAGCACCTCGGGTTTCGCTTCCGCGACCGGGATACGGTTGACCGACAGCGGCATCTGGCCAGTTGGTTCCAATGTCGTGGCCCGGTCGGAGGATTCGTCGGACGAGAGTTTCACCTCGCCACCCACAATCGGCATCGAGGGTGCGAGTCCCAACCCGCGCAGGAACGGCGCCAAGCTTACCCCCGACGGGGGAAGGGTGCCGTGGACCTTTTCCAGCGCACGTCGCAGGCTCTCCGCGGTGGTGAACCGATCGAGCGGGTTGACGGCCAACATCTTGTCCAAGAGCTTCTGGAGCAGCGGAGGGCAGCCTTCGCGCAGAGTTTCAAGCTTGGGCACCTGGGCGTACTTGATGGCATCGACCAGCTCCGGGCCAAGCCCAGCGCGCTCGTACGCGTGTTCGCCCGTTATCATCTCGAAGGCACACAGGCCGAGGCTAAAAAGGTCGCTGCGTACGTCTTGCATATTGCCCGTGGCATACTCGGGCGCCATGTAACGCAGTTTCCCCTTGATGATGCCGGTCTTGGTCTCGACTTGGTTGAACCCGCGCGCCTTCGCGACCCCAAAATCCGCGATCTTCACGCTTCCATCGACGCCCAAAAGGATGTTCTCGGGCGTCACATCACGGTGCACAAGGTACAAAGGCGCGCCGTCCGGACCCAAGAGCGTATGGGCGTGATGCAGTCCTGCCGCGATCCCCATGGCGATCTCGAGCGCGAGATCAAGCGGCATGACTGTGTTGCGTTCGCGCATCCGCTTGAGCACGACAGAGAGGTCGTTTCCTGGGATGTACTCGAGGGCCACCGCGATGCGGCCGTCCACATGGAGCACATCCATCGCCGCAACGATGTTGGGGTGACGTACCCGTTGCAGCAATTGAGCCTCGTCCATGAACATCAGCTCGTGCTCTGGGTTGCCCGCGTTGTGCGGCAGCATGATCTTTAAGGCGAACCACCTGTCTTCGTCGTCGCGCCGGGCCAAAAAGATCTCGGCCATGCCGCCAATGGCGACACGTCTGAAGAGCTTGTAGGGGCCGAATGTTGAGGACGTCTGCATGCTACCTGTACTTGAGCAGCGCGAGTGTAACGCGAAAAAAGCAGGCGGTCTTGTCAGAATGTCCCTTGCGGTGCGACAAGCCCGCGTTGACAGAGACCGTGCGGGGATGCGATAGACACGAGGTCTGGAGGTATTCGCGATGCCCAACGCAAATGTAATCGAATTGGAAGCGTGTTTCGAAGATGTTCTGAAATACTGCGACGCTCATCCCGAGCTGGATTTCGTCAAGTATTTCCATCCGCGACTTACGCACGCTTGGAAAACGTACAAAAAAGCCATGCAGGATTCTGATCTCAAGTTCGTCGAATGGCGGCACGAGGAAGAGGAAGACCGCATGAGCTGGAAGCACCTCGGCGTAGAGCTCGCTGCCGTGCAGCGCCAACTCAAGCGTCTGAACGCCGTAGGATATCCAAGCCAAAAGATCCGTCACTGGGATGAGCCGGCGCTCGCCGCGGTTGTCGATGACATGATCGCCTACCTGAGCGAACGCAAAGGGTCGATCGAAGGCGCCCCGGAGATGATCGAGAAGCTCAAGCAGAAGGTCGCGCGGGCCTCGACGGAGGCGCGCGACGAGAGCGTCGTGTTCCGCGAGTACCAACGATTCGCTTCGAACTGGGCTGAAGCGCTGGGAAGCATGTCCGCCCACCTGTGGAGTTCCGGGGCTCGATGCGCCGCCAGCTCGGCAAACGAAACGCCGACTACACCAGCATTCGCTGGCCTTTCTCGCTCAACCCCGACGATGGGGTCCTTTAACAGATATCAGGGCCGTCCGGTCCTGATTACGGGGAGCTCTCGCGGCATCGGTTACGCGTTGGCGAATCAGTTGCACGCTCAGGGGGCGTTGGTGACCGGATGTGCGCGCGCCGCGCGGCGAGAAACCCCGTTCCCTGAGTATTCGGTGGACGTGAGCGACCCGGTCGCCGTCGCAGAGCTTGCGGCGACGGTCCGGCGAGCGCATGGTGCGCTGGATCTGGTGATCCACTGCGCGGGAGTGCTTGGGCCGCGACGGCCGCTTGCGCAGATTGAAGCGGCGGCGTTTCAGAAGGTGATTGAAGTCAATCTGTTGGGGAGTTTTTACGTGGCCACAGCGATGTATCCGCTGTTGTCGCTGGGTGCGTCGCCCCTGTTGGTGTTGATGTCCTCGTCGGTTGGGCGCAAGGGGCGTGCGACCTGGGGCCCATACGCGGTCTCAAAGCACGGCGTGGAGGGTTTGGCATCGACGCTCGCTGAGGAATGGCGAGACGACTTGATTGGTGTTTGGACGGTTAATCCGGGCGGCACCGCCACAGCGATGCGGGCCGAGGCGATGCCCAATGAGGACCCGAATACACTGCCATCAGCCGACGATGTGGCAGGGGTGGTTTTGAGCGAATGCGAAGCATTTTCGCTCGACCAGACGGGGCTGAGTTGGGACGTACGGGAGTTCCTCGAGGCCTAACCCGCTTTGTTCTCGCGGCCATCGATCGCGTTTAGGCATTCTTCGACGGCCTTGGCGGCCTCACGAATCACATCTTCGCTGCCGCCGAGGTACAGACGCCCGAAGGCTCCCACGCCACGCATTTCCAACAGATTCACAGGCGCAGCCTTTTCGGCCTCATTCGCAGCGATGAGCGCATACCCGGCGGGGTGGCACTCCATGACGTAAAGGGTCTCGTTCTCGGCGATCAAATCCCCGTGTCGCATGCGGTTGATCAACATGGCCTGATGACCCGCGATGCCAGTGATGATCTGCGTGGTGAGGATCTTCGGCTTGAGACGGTCGGTCTCTTGAATGCCGTAATAATCAAGAATCGCTTGGCCGGCAGCGCGAATCTGTCCTTGGTCGAAGTGATGGACTTCGAGGACGCCGAACGCACGTTCCACGATCTGCATGCCCGGCTGCACGGTGGTACGCTTCAGGCACACATCGGTGACCTGATTGATCGAGATGCCTGGTGCGACCTCGACGTAGAGTACTGCCTGGTTTTCAAGGGGTTGATAACCCTGAGAAATCGTCTGAAGGAAGCCTGCAAGCTTGGGTTGCAGCACGTCGACGTACGTGAAAGTTCGCAGATCGATCATTTGTCCGACTCGTTTATTAGGCGCTTGTCCATTGGTTGTGCAGGGTTGTATCAGAGGGCGCGCCGGGCAACAACACCGTGAATTCAAGGAGTGACCGATGCCGACATTTTCCGAGATGCTGCAACGAATCCGCGCCGAGATTCGCGAAGAAGATCCCGAACAAATTCGGCAACGTTTGGTCGCGGGTGAAGCGCTCGTCTTGCTCGACGTCCGGGAGCGGGATGAGTACGTCGACGGCCATGCCGAGGGGTGCATCTTCTTGCCACGGTCGTTTGTCGACATGCGGATCGAGTCGGTCGTTCCAGACCACGACACACCCATCGTCGCCTATTGCGCGGGCGGCACTCGAAGTGCGCTGGTGGCGCACACCCTTGGCCAGCTCGGATACACCAACGTGGTGTCGTTGGTGGGTGGATTTCCGGCGTGGCGGGGACACGGGATGCCTACCCGCACAACGCGCCTTCTGACGGACCGGCAGCGGGAACGCTACAGCCGCCACCTGCGGCTGTCCGAGGTGGGGGAGGAGGGTCAGCTGCGACTGCTCGACGCGCGCGTGTTGCTCGTTGGCGTGGGCGGTTTGGGAAGCCCCGCGGCCCTTTACCTCGCGGCGGCAGGCGTGGGCACATTGGGTATCATCGACGACGATCGCGTGGATCGGTCGAACTTGCAGCGTCAAGTTCTCCATGACGACGCGCGTGTTGGAGACCTCAAAGTCGAGTCTGCGAAGGCCGCGCTGGCGAGACTCAATCCCGATATCTCCGTGACGACGTTTCCAGAGCGTCTGACGGATCAGAACGTTGACCAGTTGTTTGCGCAAGGTTGGGATGTTGTTGTGGACGGCGGCGACAATTTTGCGACCCGGTACCTGGTCAACGACGCCTGCCTGCGCCACGGGATCGATTTGGTCCATGGCTCGGTGCACCAGTTCGAGGGGCAGTTGAGCGTGTTCTTGGCCAAATCCGGTCCGTGTTATCGATGCCTCTTTCCTGAGCCTCCGGGACCGGGGTTGGCCCCCAACTGTGCGGAGGCGGGCGTTTTGGGCGTACTTCCCGGAGTGATCGGCGTGATGCAGGCGACCGAAGCCATCAAGTTGGTGCTCGGCATCGGCCAACCCGCCAGCGGTCGTCTCATCATTTACGACGCGCGCGAGGCGTCCGTGCGCGAACTTCGACTCTCCGCAGACCCTAAATGCGTGTGCGCGGGCCGGAAACACTAGTCGATCGCGTCTTCAATCTCTTGAAGACTGGCCCTGCGTCGGATGGTTCCCGACGTGGCTTTCACCTCGTCTTGCAGCGATTCGGGGGCTTCTTGGACGAAGCCGTCCAATCGGTCAGCCACTGCCGGATCAGTCGAGAACGCGAGCGCGCGCAGGTATGCTTGTTGCCACGCGAGGTCACTGGTTGACTTCAGGCGTTCAAACAGGAAGTCGATCCCCGAGGGGGTCCGCAGCCGGCCCAGCGCCAAAATAGCCCGAACGCTCAAGTTGGTGTTTCGGCTGTCATCGAATTCCGGAAACGGGTTAGGTTTGGTGATCAAGTCCTTGAGAATGTTCTCGTTTTCCTGCGACGCCTCGATGCCAAGGGCGTCGATGATGTGGCGTTTCAGCAGAAAGGTTGTTTGCGTGTCCTTGAGTAACTGTTCTGCGGCGATGGGCGACGGGCTGCGGGTTCCGGCGCTTAAGCGCATCTGCCACAATCACCGCGCGCTCGTCGTAGGGGTCCCGCAACATCTCTCGCTCCAAAAACGCCTGCGTGGAGTTGTCGGCGAGCTGGACGAGAACAGAGTATCCCGCCGAGAGTCCTCGAGGCCAGGTTTCGTTGGCCACGTAGGCTTTCAAGGCCGGCACGGACACAAGTCCATCTTGTCGGCTCGCGAGCGACTCGGCCGCTGCGATCCGGACATCGGGGGAATCATCATTGAGCGCGGATTCGATGGCCACCCGTGCTTGCCGGGCCACACGCGGGTTCAGCGCATGAACGGCCGTGCGTCGCACCAAGGGGTTGCGGTCCTGTGCGAGGATCTGAGCCAGCGAATCGGTGGTGGTGGGGCCATCGAAGTAAGTTAGACAACGCACCGCCGCCATGCGTGTGCGCGACTGGCGCGAATTCAACGCGAGGTCTTCCAGGATCGCCGCGTCCTGCGTGGTCTCGGGGGCGTTGGGGTAGAGCTTTCTGCCGAGGGAATAGATGGCCTTGAGGGCGTCTTCGGCGGCCGCCGAGTTGGGTTTGGAACGCATCACCGCAAAAAGGTCGCCGATCACCGTCGCACCCGCGCGACTCACGGCGCGTATGCGTTCCTTGCGCAGCAACGTATCGCCTTGACCCAACGACGCGGTAAGGAAACGCAGGTCGTCGGGTTCGGCGAGCCGGCCCACGAGGCGCACCAAATCGACCAACACGCGTGGGTCTGAAGGTGGGGACTCCTGCAAGAGCTTCGCGAGTTTTGGCCCAGCCAGCTCGCGGTGAAGCTCCAGACCTCGCCGAACCGGCAGGTAGAATGAGCTGTCCGCGGTGTATTCCCGGAACAGGTCCATGAGGATGGGAACTGCCTGCTCAGACGGAATGTTCATCAGCAACGGTGCGACACGCGCCCGGTCTTCGTCAGACCCGTCGTTCACGACCTTCTCCAAAATGCCGGAAAGTTCGGGCCCGAGGGGCGCCGTTAGCGCTGCGAGTCGGCGTGTGTTGCGAGTGTCCGACTCCTTAAGGAGTTTCTCGACCACCACCACTGCCGCGAAGTCCTTTGGAAGACCGTAGAGCTCCGAGACCGGCGTAACCTCCGAGATGGCCGTCGCCTTGGCTTTCCACGCGTCTTCGCCGGTGGCGTTGCCATCGACGGAAGCCAGAAGTGTCAGCGTCATGCATCGGGTTCGCACGCTCTCTGGGAGCTGGACAAAATACCCACCGGCGGCCGAGAGCGCGTCAAAATCAGACGGCGGAAGGTCGACGCGGTAGGAGGTCGTCTCGGTGCTGATCAACACCGAGGTCGGCCGTGCGTAAGCCGCAAAACTGGTCGCGTCGGCGCCATTGCCCGGGAAGATTCGAAATCCGCGCAGTTTGAGTGCGGGATTGATCCGTGCGGTGACAAACTGCCCGGCGCCCTCGTCCGGTCGGCCTTCCGCCCATGCCGTTTTCAGCTTTCCGTCACCCAATTCGATGGGGCGTATAACGGTGCGGGAATCGTCTGGATTCCGACGGTCGCTCGTCGCCAGGAACCACAAGAAGTAGTTGGGGAGTCCGTCGTCCACGAACGCGCCGGCGGGCAGGGTCGCCTTCACGGGTGTCGCGTTTGCTGCGACAGTGCTGAGGTCCAAACTCGTGCGAAACGCCAACAAATCGGTGTCGAATACCTGAACAGCGCTCGAAGACCCGCAAAAGCTCGAAGGACCCGTCGTCGTGCGGATGAGCTGTGGTTGGTTATCCCTGACGACGAGCTCAGTCGCCCCACCATCGAGAACCGACGATTGTGTCGTCGCGATTTCTCGCCAAGTTCCTTGTCGGCCGCGCCGGGCGAAAGCGACCTGAAAGCTGGTGGCATCGGGCGGCGCGGACGCGCTGGGGGCGGCCTCAAGCACAACAACCAGTGCGGCGCCGAGGGTGATCGGCCTCACGGTGTACTCGTAGTACTCCGACCCCGCCCATTCCGGCAGCGATGCGACGGCCAGCGTCTTGGCCGAGCGCGCGTCGGTCACGCGAACGTCCCAGCTGTTCGCATCGGGAAGGCGGTCAAGGTGCAGGGTCGTGCCGCGCGCCGCGGGGGCCTCGATCGTGCGTGCAAAGCGCTGCACGCGTTCTTGCGCGGAGGCCGAAGCGGAGACCAGACACACGATGGCGACAAGGAGCCAATTCACCTTCCGCCTCCGGGGAGCGGCCGCAAACCGGTGTCTCGGAATCGAACGTAGTCTGACAAGATCAGGCGATGGTCGAAACAGAGGTCTTCAGGAAGCGCGTCGAGCGCCACCAACCGAAGATCATGGGCATCGTCTGCAGCGCGTGGCGTTCCGGTCGCGGTCGCGATGAACACGGTCGACATGGTGTGTTGGCGGGCGTCCCGGTTCGGGTTGGAATAGACAAACAGCAGGTCGGTCAGCTTCACCTGGAGCGACGTCTCCTCGAGGGCCTCGCGGACCGCCGCGGCTTCGACCGATTCGCCGTAGTCGACAAAGCCACCGGGCAAGGCCCAACCCTTGGGCTCGTGGCGTCGTTCGATCAGCACAATCTTTGCGTCGATCTCGATGATGATGTCTACGGTGGGTGTGGGATTGCGGTAAGTCATGATAGCTTTCGCCCGATGAAAGAGGGACACAATGAATCCATTGACCTATGCCAACACCCAAATGGTACTCGCAAGTGGGTCTCCACGTCGCCTTGAGCTTATGCGCATGATGGGATTTGATCCACGCGTGCGTGTCAGCTCCGTGGATGAGATTCCAGACCACGGCGAAGATGGGACCGCCTACACGCGACGCCTGTGTCGTGAGAAAGCCGAGGCGGTTCGGCATAGTTTGAACCAGGATGACCCGGATTGGATCCTGGCGGCTGACACGGTTGTGGAGCGAGACGGTCAAATCCTCGAGAAGCCGCAGAGCCCGGAGCACGCGTTCGAGATGCTGCGCGAACTCAGAGGGCGCCCGCACACGGTGACTACGTCGTTTTGCTGGTTGCATCGCGGCGGCGTAATTTGTGATGTGGGCACTGTCACGGCCACCGTCTTTTTTCGTGACGTTGAGGACGCCGCGCTTCGCAATTACATCCGAACCGGTGAGCCCATGGACAAAGCCGGCGCTTATGGAGCCCAAGGGATAGGCGCATTCTTGGTTGAGCGCATCGAAGGGTCCTACCATGCAATCGTTGGCCTGCCTGTCGGGGAGGTGATCGAGAGCTTGACGGCTCTTGGAGGGCTCGACGACTTTCCGTTCGTGGAGAAGTGATGCGCGCCGAAGAACTTCGAAACAGCCGCATCACCATCCTTGAGCGTATAAGCGACGCGTGTCGACGGTGTGGACGGGCCCCTGAAGACGTCACGTTGGTCGCGGTTTCCAAGTTTTTTCCTGCCTCGGATATCGAAGCGCTCTACGCCGCCGGACACCGAGATTTCGGCGAGAACTACGTGCAGGAGTGGCAGCAGAAGGCCGATGCCCTGCCGTCTGATATTCGGTGGCACTTCATCGGCAGCCTCCAGAGCAACAAAGCCAAACATCTGGTCGGGCGAGTGGACCTGATTCATGGCGTGGACCGCTTCAGCCTCGCGACGACGCTTGATCGGCGGAGCGCGGCGCCGCAGGCCGTGCTGTTGCAAGTCAATACGGGCAACGACGAGGCCAAAGGTGGGGTCGAGCCGGAACATGTGATGGAGCTTTTTGAGGCGTGCGCGCCGCTCGAGCACCTGCGCGTGCGCGGGTTAATGACCATTCCTCCCTTTGATGCGACGCAGGGGGAATTGCGTCGTTATTTCTCGCAGATGCGCAAGATGTTTGAGGAGCTGCGTCGCAATGACTCGTCCGTGGACGTGTTGTCGATGGGCATGACCTCGGATTTTGAGTGGGCGATTGAAGAAGGCGCGACGCATGTTCGCGTTGGGACCGCAATTTTTGGAAGGAGAGCGACGTGACGATGCAGCTGGATGCGTATCAAGTGGTCTTGTTGGGATGTGGTCAAATGGGCAGCGCGTTGATCTCGGGGGCCGTCGCATCGGGACGCGTTGTACCCACCAAGCTGACGTGCGTCGATGTCGTGCCAGAACGTGCCGACACACTCGCCGAATCTCTGGGGGCGTGGAGCCTCTCGGAACTGCCCGATCCACAACGTGGTCCTCGCCTCGTCGTGGTGGCGGTCAAGCCTCAGGATGTGGAGGGCGTGCTCACGTCCTACGAGCTAGGCCCGCAGGATGTGGTTGTCAGCGTTGCCGCTGGCGTTTCGATGGCGAAGCTTGAGGCATGGTCGGGTCAGGCCGATGTCGTGCGCGCCATGCCAAACACCCCGTCGTTGGTGGGGAAGGGCGTAACCGGCGTATACAGCCGCATGAATTGTCCAGCCGCGCTCGCGCTCTTTGAGTCGGTTGGGATGGTGGTTCCGTTGGCCAAAGAGAGTTTGTTTGATGCGCTCACGGGCGTCAGCGGATCCGGACCCGCTTACGTGTTTCTCATACTGGAAGCGTTGGCCGACGGTGGCGTTAAGATGGGGCTGGATCGGGATACGGCACGCCGCATTGCCGCAGCGACGGTCGAGGGAGCTGCCGCGTTGGCGGGTGCGTCTGAGCTCCACACCGCCGAGCTCAAAGACCGTGTGGCGTCACCCGGCGGCACGACGATCGCGGCGCTCGCACACCTTGAGGACAAGCAGGTACGAGCGGCTATGATTGGTGCGGTTGAGGTTGCGGCGCGGCGTTCTGCGGAGATGAGCGAAAAATTGTCGTAGTCCCAACATGGGTTAGGATAACCGTGTTCAACGCGAGGCACGGAGGCCCCATGCGATTTAGCAGCGACGACATTCTCAAGCAGCGTTTCCAGAAAAAGGTCCGGGGATACGACACGGAGCAAGTCGAAGAGTTCCTCGAGGGTGTGGCGCGCGAGTTTGACCATCTGGCGGAGGAGCTCAAACGGGCCCAACGTGAGACCGAGGCGTCGACGCGGGAGGTTAAGGATTACCGGCGTCGGGAACGAAGCCTTCAAGATGCGCTCGACATGGCTCGGCAGGTCGCCGAAGACGTGCGACATCAGGCCGAACGGGACGCGGAGCTCATCGTGGCGGAAGCGGAGCTGAAGGCAGAGAGAATTCTATCGGGTGTCGAGACCCGGTTGAAGGTGCTGCGTGAAGAGATGATTTCTGTTCAGCACCAACGCATCCGGTTTGAGGCCGAGCTGCGGGCAACGCTCGAGGCGCACCGAAAAATGCTCGATGTGTTTAGTGGCCTAGAGGTCGAGGACTCGGACGTCGAGGTCAGTGCCGAGGCCTAATGGTGGGTCGGCAAGAAAAAAAGAAAGGCGCGTCAGTGACGCGCCTTTCTTGTTTCCAAGCTTGATGCTTAGTCCACGCACATCGCCGTGGGCACGAGGCCGGCGTGTGGGCAGTGGGTATCGGGATCCGCCTCTGCAGCGCCGGTGTGGTAAATACGGCAAGCCAAGGTGTCGCCAGCCGTATCGCCCTCGGTGCCGAGCGCGAAGTCAGCACACGCTGTGAGGCAGCCAGCGGCGTCGGTGTAGTCCGTGGCGAACTGCACAGCGCACGCAGCAGCGTAAGCACCGCAGTACGTTGCGCAGTCGTTTCCGCCCGTGCCGTTGTTCGTGCCGTTGTTGGTCGCGTTGTTCGTGGTGTTGTTGGTCGCGTTGTTCGTGGTGTTGTTGGTCGCGTTGTTCGTGGTGTTGTTGGTCGCGTTGTTCGTGGTGTTGTTGGTCGCGTTGTTGGTCGTGTTGTTCGTCGTGTTGTTGGTCGTGTTGTTCGTGGTGTTGTTGGTGTTGTTCGACGTGTTGTTCGAATCGTCGTCGTCACCACACGCTGCAATCAACGAAACCGCGGCCAATGCAAAAATAAACTTCTTCATTTCCTAACTCCAAATGGTGTTGTCGCGCAGATGCGCATGCTGCCGTGTCCTCATGCACTTGGTGTGCCATCTCGCTGTATTGATTCTAAGTGGCTGATTTGCATGGTTTTTGGTGCTGGGTGCAATTGGCAGGCATTTGGCAGTCATGACATTCATGTCAGAGTGTCGGAAAGAAGTGCACGCTTTGCCGCGCCCAATGGGTGCTTAAGCTGAACCCTACCTTGCGATGAAACCGGACAGCCGTTTGGGGAATCCCAAGGAAGAGGTACAGAATGCACATGTTGCTGCGTTGGTTGGTTTTGGGGATGTTTTTGCTGTCGGGGACTTCGCTTTGGGCGCTGGAACTTCGGGATTTTCAGACCCAGCGCGCTGAGGGTTTGGTGTTTCACTACCCACCGCAGTATGAGGCTGCGTCTCGTCCATTGCGCGAGGATGCGCCGGGCTATCTACGCGACCTGCGCTCCGAGTTGGCCTTCGATGCACTCGATGGCATTGACGTGTGGGTGGTGCGCGATGTCGCAGACTATTTCACGGTGCACGGGCTTGAGAATCGGGCGCCAAAGTGGGCTGCTGGGCTGTCTCTCTCGAACCGTTCCGTCGTCATCATTGCAATGCGGCCGGCACCCGGAGCGAAGCCGGACGAGTTTGAAACCACGTTCCATCACGAACTTGTACATGTCGCGTTGGACCGCGCCGCAGGTGGGCGTGCGCTTCCTCGTTGGTTTCATGAGGGGTTTGCGGTGATGCATGCCGACGAGTGGTCGCCGGAGCGTAGCGAGATGTTGTCCCGCGCGGCCGCCCAGGGGGCATTGATGAGTTTTGGTGACCTCACCTCGGCGTTCCCCGAACACCATAATTCTGCTTCCTTGGCATACGCACAGAGTTTCCATTTTGTGCGGGAGTGGCAGACCCGCTATGGGTCGGATGTCTACGCGAAGGTGCTGTCGCGCGTGCGCAACGGCGAGCCGTTTCATCAGGCGTTTCGTAACGTTACGGATGATTCACTGATGGTTGCAGAGGCGCGCTGGCTTCAGGGGCTCAAGAACGCGTCGAGCATGTGGTCGATGTTCAACGACGGCGTGTTGATATTTTTTGGCGCGGCGATCCTTTTCCTTGTAGCTTGGTGGATGCGGAGAAACCGCAACGCTCAAAAGCTTCAGTCCATGGATACGGACGGATCGGCGCAGTGGGATTACGACGAAAGTTCGTACCCTTTGCCCGGAGAGCGGACGCGGTGATCTTCGTTTAAATCGGCCATGGATGGCACGAAACGAGGAGAGCTAGGATGGCGAACGAGTCGACGCACTCCTTTGCGCAATCAAACCACGGACGCTCCGCGCGCTTTGTGCGCAACACCGAGGACACCACCGAAAGGCAAGCCAGTTGGCGGCCGCCGGAGGACATCGCGCAGCGACGTGACGTACTCGAAGCCTTTCGAATGTCGTGTGGACAAGACGCTGCATCCATTGCCGATGATCGCGCCACACAGTCGCTGCTGGGATTCGGCGCAGCGCTCGCAGACGAGGCATTTGGGGCACGCAGACCGCGCGCACATTCTACTGCAGCGTTACGGCGCGCCCGATGCGGCCGCCCGCGCATCCATCCAAGCCCGGATCGCGTTGCTCGACGGCGATGCGACCGCTCGCCATGCGGCGCTGGAGGACTTGTTTTCGGTTTCAGAGGGGACATTTAAGGCGTTGGTCGGCGTTCAGATCGCGCTGAACGCATGGCGCGATGGCGACACATCGGCATCTGTGCTCGGCAAGATCGAGGCGGCGACGGCGAATGTCGAACAGATCGGGGGCCTAGCGGCTGCCGCGGCCATGCGCCTAGCCGTCGATACGCTTTTGGAGTCGGGCCATGCTGAACAGGCGTTGGCGTCGCTTGAAGCCTCCTTAGACCATCCAAGAATCTCTCGCGCCGAAAAGGCGTCGATTGCTGCGATGTATGCGGTATGGGCAAGCGTGTTTGGCCATCGCGAAGCGGCCGTGGAAGTGCTGCTGCGTCAAGGGCAGAAGGGGTTGCTGCACTCCGACGTGGAGCGCACGTTGCTTCATCTGCTTTACGAGCTTGACCGCCGTGCCGATGCCTTTGAGGTCCTGGCGCGCTCAACGCTCGCTCGCGAGTGTCCAGAGCTTGCGGCCACATTGGCCGCGCATGTCCAACAACACGACGCGGCGGCGGCATGGGATACCCTGAAGGCGCGCTGCGTGATTTCCCCGAAGATGACGCGCTGGTCGAGTTCGGCGTCCGGGGCATTGATAGAGCGCGACGTTTTTGGCGACGAGCTCATCGATGTGCTTAACCGCCGGCTTGAGACGTCGATGGACACTGCCCGGCGTGTATGGACGCTTTGCCATCTGGGTCGACTGTACGAGGACCGACCGGGCATGGAATCTGCCGCGGCCGAGGTGTACCGCGAGGCGCTGTCGATTTCTCCCGGGAACGGCACGGCGACACGTGCGCTTGGGCGTCTGTTCAGCCGTCTTGGCGAATGGGAGGCGCTTGGGGCCCTGTTCGAGCAAGAGATTGCGATGGAGAAGGGGACGCCCGGCGTGTGGCGGCGCCACTTCCAGGCCGCAGAGGTTTTTGAACAGAAGGTGGGCGACGACAAGCGCGCGATCAAGCATTACCGCAAGGTTCTTGGGCTGCGCCCGGGATTCCTGCCGGCGCTCAAGGGTGCCGCACGTATCCTTGAGAAGCACCAACAATGGGGCCCCCTGGCCGACATGTTTCTAGCGTCCGTGTCTGCTGCGTCGAACCGGCGCCAGAAGCTTTACCTCTTGGACAAAGTGGCCGAGGTCGCCGAGCTCCATTTGGGCAACTTGGACGTTGCGATTGGCGCGTGGGAGGAGGTGCTCCACCTCGAGCCCGAGCACCCGACCGCGTTTGCAGCGTTGGGCCGCTTGTATGCCCGCGCCGAGCGTTGGCCTGAGCTTGTGCATCTCAACGAGCGTGAGCTCGCGCTCATCGACGAACCTGAAGAAGCCGCGGCGATGTGGGTGCGCAACGCAGAAATCGCGACCAAGCAGCTCAACGACTCGGTTCTCGCGGAGCGCTCGCTGCGCGAGGCGCTTCTTCTTCTGCCCGACTATCTGCCTGCGTTGGAGTCGCTCGGGCGCATCCTCGTGCGTGAAAATCGATTCGGTGAGCTGATCGCGATGACGGACCGCCAGATCGCGGTCAACGAAGACGCCAACGAGAACTGGCGTCGGCTGGGGGCGGTCGCGGAATTGGTCGAGGCGCGTGCAGGCCAAGAGGACGAGGCCATCGCGCTCTACGAGCGCATGCTTTCGCAGCGACCAAGCGACCACCACGTCGCTGAAACGCTGGCGATTTTGTACCGCCGCGCGCGAAAGTGGCGTGCGCTCTGCGCGCTTTACACCAAGGTTGCCGAGCATGCGGATTGCGCAACACGAGCACAACTGCACGCCGAGATCGGATTGGTGCTGGAATGGAAGCTTGAGGATGGCGCGGCGGCGTTCGAGCATTACGTTTTGTCGCTGGAGGAGTCGCCTGAGCAGGCGCATACCCTTGAGGGGATCCTGCGCACATGGACGGCTTCTGGCGTCGACCCGGCCGTACTGGCTGACGATCTTGAGGACGTCGCTTCACGCACCAAATCTGCGCCTCACCGTCAGATGTACATGATGGCCATTGCTTCGCTGCGGGAGCGTGCGGACCGAAATCCCCTTCGAAGTGTGGCATTCCGAACACACGCAGGGCAGCACTTCGAAAATCACGCCGTGGTTCGGCTTGCTCACGCCATGAACGGCGAGCGTCACGCGTTGGCGTCCATCAAACGTGAGGAGCCATTCACCGCACAAGAACGGCTTCAATACACCGCCTTGTCGGCGCCCGACTCTGAGGCGTTGCGCGCCATCATCGAAGTGTTGCCTGAGGCGCATGCTCACGAACGAAAGTGGATCTTTTCATCCTTGCCGACGGCGCACCTTCGCGGATTTGTCGACGAGACGGACGGTGTTTGGGACCGACTTCGTGCCGAGTTTGGCCGCGTCCTTGAGGGCGATGCCGTCGCCGACGCGCCAAGGAGCGCGGCGGAGTGGCGATTGCGCGCGATTGAGGCGCGGCTGGCTGGGGACGTCGACGCGGCCATCGATTTTACGGAAGGTGAGCTGACCGTGCTTCGCCATCGCGACATTGCGGTGCTGCGTTTTGTCGAGCTCGCTCGGGCGACCAAAGATGTCAGCTGGCTTGCGCGGGCGACCGACGTGGCGTTTCCGCCCGAAGACCAGAGCGTTGCCGATGGACCGGTTTTCGAGCGCCTTCGATTTGCGCTCGAAGAAGGTCAGCAATGGGATCGATTGCGTTTCGCATTGGAAGTTCACGTCGAGAATCCCGCGATGTCTGACGTTCGCCGTGCGGAGGTGTTCGAGCAGCTGGGTGAGCTTCTGGATAAACGATTCAGTGACCACCAAGCGGCTGCGCATGCCTATCGCCAGAGTGTCGCTCTGTCGGAGTCGCGGGCCGTGCGTTCGAGCTTGGTGCGCATGTTCGAAGCGCTGCACGACTTTGAGTCTGCCTGCGACGACCAACGTCGCCACTTTGAATTGACGCTGAACGAGGATGCCACGATCGAAGAACGGCATATGTCGGGGCTGAAGCTCTCGGACCTGCTGGTTCAAGTGGACCAAGGCGACGAGGCTGTACGGCTGTTGGAGGGTCTGCTGCACCCGCTGGTCGAGATTCCGTCCTACCGAACGGTTCAGCGGCGACTTGCGCACCTGCACGCGGATCACGGAGACCTCGCGCGGGCCTCGGAGCTTCTTGAGGCTCTGATCGCCGGAAAACCAAGTCCCGATGATGCGGGGGATTGGAGGCGACTTGTGCGTCTGCGACGCGAGGACTTCGGTGATGTTGTGGCTGCTTACAGCCTGCAGTGGAAACTCGTGAAGGCCATGCCGGGTTCGTTGGACGACGTCGAAGAGTTGTTTGAGCTTGCGCTTGAACTCGGCGAATTGGGCGAGTGCTGCGGGTTGATGGTTACCTTTGCCCGCGAGCTGAAGGACGAGAACGTTCGATGGCGCCTGCTCGGTCGGACGGCCGAAGCGTTTGATGAAGACCTGCATTGGTCCGATGACGCGGTGAAGTTGTACCGTGAGCTCGTCGAGGTCACCCAGGGAGCCGACCAACTTCATTTCCGTCGACGCTTGAGCTTCTGCCTGAGCCGCTCTGCCGGACGAGAATCCGAGGCCATCAGGCACTTTGCGGCATTGGCACAGGCCGAGCCGTTTGAGGTTACGAACTACCAGGCGCTCTCGGAACTCTATGAGCGAGTGCAGGCGTACGATCGCGCGCGCCTGACGCGTCAGGTGCTGCGCGCGCTTCGTGTGCCCATGGTGACCGACGACGTTCGGATCAAGACCGCGCCATCGCGGCCGTTTGATGGGCCAGACGTTCACAAACTCTTGGTGCCCCACGCTTTTGGGGAGGGGGTATGGGATGTTCTGGTTGCGGCGATGCCTCTGGCCGAGAAAGTCTGGGCCGACGCGCTTCCCCAGAAGAAGGCTCTCGATGGCGAGAAGGTTAAGGATCCCAGGATTCTGCACATTCTGGAGAACGCTTTTGGCATGTTCGGGTTGAAGCGCTGGCGAGCGATCGCCAGCGATTCTGGGCCCGTCGTCCCGTTCGTTTTTGATGACGGAACCGTTTGGTTCAACGCTGATGTGCTTGAAAACGCGCCCGAAGCCCAGCTGAGGTTCTTGGCGGGGTTTGCCGCAGCGCTTGCCTGGTCGGGGTTGGGATCGTTGGTTGCCCTGGACGGCCGTCATGTCTGGCACCTGGTGGAAGGTGTCCAGCTTCGCCAGACTGGAAAGGGTTTTTCGGAGCGCGTGGACGTCGCGAGCCAGGACTATGCCGAGCAGGTTGGCGGTGCGTTCGAAACTGTCGCTCGTCGTCGCGTACAAGCCGCGTTGGAAGCCGCGGCGGCGCCTCTCCAAGACGCACATTGCGAGGCGTGGCCTCTGGAACTGCAGCGTTTCGCTTGCCGCGTGGGCTTGGTGGCGTGTGGCGAAGTCGAGGCTGCGCTTGGGGCCATCTTGCGAATTGACGGCTGGGTTGAGCCGCTCACCGAAGACGCGTCACAACGGCGTTTGCAGCGTTCTAAGGAGGCCGAGGAGCTTGTGAAGTTTGCGTTTTCGGACGCCTACCTTCAGGCGCGTTATCGACTGGGGCTGACCGGTCGCCCGACGCAGGTCTAATGCGAGCGTAACGACGCCAACACCCGCGAATCGAAGGCGCCGGGGCGTCGGGGCAGGGTGATTCGGAATTCCGCGCCCTGACCCGGCGAGCTTTTCACGGTTATGAAGCCCTCGTGCATTTCGACGAATCGTTTTGTCACCGAGAGCCCCAACCCGATGCCGCGCTTGCCGAACTCGAACTCGCCGCTGCTGTGATACTGGGAGCGGAATGTGCTGAAGAACGGCGCAAAGACCTGCTCGATGTCGTCGCCAGAGATGCCAATGCCGTAGTCACGCACGACGATGCAGACGTCGTCGTCCTCGTTGCGCTGGATTTCGACCTCGATGGTCTGTCCATCTCGCGAGAACTTGATGGCATTCATGATCAGATTCACCAACACGTCGTTGATCTTCTCGCGGTCGACCGTGATGGTCTCCAGATCGGGTGAGCACTCAAAGGCGATTTCTTGGCCGCGCTTGACCAGAAATGGCTCCACCTGCCGACGGACGTCTTCGATCAATCCCAGAACAGGCACTGCTTCGAGGTCGAGCGTCATGTTGGCGGACTCGGACGAAAGCATTTTGAAGATGCGCTCCGAGATGCGTTTAAGGCGATTGGCGCTCGACTCAATCCCGGTGAGCGCTTTGGCGACCACCGAATTGGTCGAGGAGACCAGCTCGCGGCGCAGCAGGAATTCGTAGCCGAGGATGACCGCCGTTGGGGTGTTGAGTTCGTGGCTCACAACCTCCATGAAGACGCTCTTGATGCGGTCAAGCAGAAGGAGCTCTTCGTTCGCTCGGCTGAGTTTTTCGTTCTGTTCACCCAACAATGCGTTGGCGCGACGAAGCTGCTCCACGAGGTCTTCGCGTTCTTTTCGAGACTCATAGTGCTGAAACGCTTGCGCCACAAAAAGCCGAAGCTCGGATGGGTTCCAAGGCTTGGCGATGTAGCGATAGACGTGCCCTTCGTTGATGGCTTCCACCACGTTTTCGACGCTGCTGTAGCCCGTCAGAAGTACGCGCACGATGTCGGGATGCGTGGAGCGCAACTCAGCGAGAAATTCGATGCCGCTTTGGCGAGGCATCCGCTGGTCGGTCATGACCACGTGCACCTCTTCCGCGGCGAGGATTCTCCGTGCATCGTCCAACGAGCGAGCCGTCAACACCCGGTATTCGCGCCGAAAAAGGCGTTCGATTGACTCGAGGATATCGGGTTCATCATCAACGACGAGGAAGGTCTGCATGAACCGCCTAACCTTCGATCAGCGCGATAAATTCAGTTTCGCCGATAATTTGGATGTTTCCGCCTTCGGCGTTGTAGGCCTCGGCTTTCTGCAGCTTGCTTGTTCGCCAGCCGCCTCGAAACTTCTCAAGGTCCGCGTCACCGATCACGAGGTAGTCCAGGTCTTTGACGACGCCAGACGGGGTCTCACCGCCGAGGGCCACGACTTTCTTCTGGGCGTCCTTGCGAGACATCGCTTCAAGTGCACCCGTGAAGAGGAATTTCTTTCCCGAGAGCGCCGCGTCGGTAGGCGCTCGGTCCGCCTCGGTGGGGAACCGTAGGTCAAGCATGCGTGCGAGCTCGAGGATGTCCTCACGTCTTGCCTGCAGCCCGGCCGTAACCTTGTCCGCGATGACATCACCGATGGTGTGAATCGCGGCGAGCTCGTCGCGTGTGACCGCGAGGATGGCCTCAAGAGACGGGTAGTGTTCGATGAGAATCTTGCTGACATGGTTGCCCAGTTCGTCGATCCCCAGGGCGCGCAAGAAGATGTCGGCGCGCACGCTGCGCCGTTCCGCGATGCGCTCCACGAGCTTTTCGGCGAGTTTTCGACCGACGCGGTCAAGCTCAAGCATCTCCTGCACGGTCAGCGTGAAGAAGTCGGCAGGGGACGTGACGATTTCCTCGTCGTACAACGCTTCTAGGAGTTTGGGGCCGAAGCCCTTTATCTCCATCACGCTCGCGAAGTGTTCGATCTGACGCAGGCGACTTCCTCGGCAGTTGTCGTTATGGTCCGCGACGAGCACGTCGCTCTGCCGGTAGGTCGCCGCGCCACAGAACGGGCATTCAGTGGGAATCACCACGGGTTCGTTGCCTGGTTCCAGCACCTTTTCGAGGTGAGGGATAACGCCGCCTCGCCGCACCATCATGACACGCGAGCCCAGCGTCAACGCGGCATCACCGCCGAGTTTCTCCATGATGCTTAGATTGTGCAGGCTCGCTCGCGTGACTGTGGCGCCGGAGAGTTCCACAGGGTCCACGATGCCCACGGGATTGATGGCGCCGGTTCTCGATACACTCCAGTGGACCTCACGAAGGATCGATTGCCCCGCGTCGCCCTGAAACTTGTAGGCGATGGCGTAGCGCGGATGGTGGGCGGTCAGGCCCATGCGTTGTTGTTCGGCCGTGTCGTTGACTTTGTAAACGACGCCGTCGGTGTCGTAGTTGAGCTCGGCGCGTCTCGCCAAGATGTCCTCGTAGACAGACTGCAATTGGTCGACGTGGATAAGATGGTTTTCGACTTCGCTAAATCCGGCTTCTTTCAAGAACGCCATCTTCGCCGATTCGCTCTCAAAGTCTTTGCCGATGACGTCGTAGCCAAAAAAATGGACCTCAAACGTCGCGGTCTTTTTGGGGTCTTTTTGCTTTAGGGCTCCGGCGGTCAGGTTCCGCGGACTGCTGTATTCGCCCTCAAACTTGCGACGGAAGACGTCGAGCGGGATGTAACATTCGCCGCGCACTTCAAGCGGACCCGATGCGATCTTCTCGGGGAGGTCGACGATGAAACGCGCATTTTCGGTGAAGTCCTCGCCGACGACACCGTTGCCCCGGGTCGCGGCTTGCACCAAGTTTCCACGTGAGTCGTAGCGCATGCATCCCGCGACGCCGTCGACCTTGGGGCTGACGACGACCTCTCCCGAGAACTTGCCGAACCACTTGACCAAGGTGTCCTCGTCGTAGCACTTGTCAAGGGAGAGCATTGGAGGGTTGTGTTCGACTTTGACCCCGTCCGACTCAAACTCATTGGCTCCGGCTGGTCCAATCGCGTCCAGCACGGGACTTTGCGGGGCCTTTTCGCGAAGCGCTTCGACCAACCGGTCGAATTCCACGTCGGAGATCACCGCGTTGTTGTCGACCCAGTAGGCATGGTTGTGGAAACGAACCGCGCGCTCGAGGTCGTCGACGCTGAGCATGTTCCAGAGCTGAACCTTTTGAATGTCTACCATTTGCAACTCACAGTGCGGCGCCGATCTCTCGGCGTTGGGCTTCGATGACGGTCATGACCGTCAGGTTGACGATGGAGGCCACGGAACCGGCGCGATCGATGATGTTCATGGGCTTGTTCATGCCCAACAGAATCGGGCCAATGACCTCAGCGCCGCCAACATGTCGCATCAGTTTGTAGGCGATGTTGGACGCGTCGAGAAGGGGGAAAACCAAGACGTTTGCCCCGCCTTCAAACTGTGCAAAATCGAACGTCGCCGCCCGGAATTTCGTGTCCAACGCCGGGTCGACCTGCATCTCACCGTCGACCTGCAGATCAGGTCGTTTCTCGCGTACGATGGCGGCGGCCTTAGACACCTTGCGTGCGAACTCGTGGTCGCTCTGCCCGAAATTTGAGTAGCTGAGCATGGCAACGCGTGGGGCAACGTCAAACGACCGCGCAAAGTCTGCCGTGTGGATCGCGATCTGAGCGAGCGTATGGGCGTCGGGATTGATGTTGACGGTGGTATCGGCGAAGAAGATCGGGCCGGCCTTGGTCAAGATGATGTGCACGCCGAACGCCTTTGGCAGCCGCGTACCCACCACTTCCAGACCAGGCCGGAGTGACTCTCCGTAGTTCTTAGTGATGCCGGAGACGAGACCGTCAGCACGGCCTTGATCGAGCAGGACCATGCCGTAGGATTCGCGGTGGCGGAGCCGCGCGCGGGCCTCGTCGCGGGTGATGCCGCGTCGCTGCCGCTTGCGGTAGAATGCTTCGAGCATCTTCTCGTAGTCGGGGTCGACGTTGTGGTCGAAGAGTTCGGCACCGCTGAGGTCGATCTCGAGCTCCTTTGCGCGGGCACGAATGCGGGCGACGTCGCCCATTAACACCGGCACCGCGATCTGCTCGTCGACCAGAATCTGCGCGGCATGCAGGATCTTATCCTGACCGCCTTCTGGAAACAGAATGCGTTTGGGCGATCGCCGGGCCTTGCGGATGAGAAACCGCATGATGCCTTTTGACAGCGCCTGCGATGCCTCAAGCTTGTCGCGGTAGACAGACATGTCCGCGATGGGGCGTCGTGCGACACCCGACGCTGCCGCGGCCTGCGCGACGGCGGGCGCAACCCGCAGTAGGACACGCGGGTCAAACGGTTTTGGGATGATGTACTCTCGCCCAAAATTCAGGCGCTCGGTGCCGTAGGCCTGAAGGACGGATTCGGGCACTTCCTCGCGGGCGAGGGCGGCAATGGCGTCTACGGCCGCGATTTTCATCGCTTCATTGATGGCGCGCGCGCCAACATCGAGCGCTCCGCGAAACAAAAACGGAAACCCGAGCACGTTGTTGACCTGGTTGGGGAAATCGGTTCGTCCCGTCGCCATGATGATGTCGGGCCGTACCTCGATCGCGTCGGGATAGGCGATTTCGGGGTCAGGGTTGGCCAAGGCGAAGATGATGGCCTTGGGTGCCATGGACTTGACCATTTCTTGACTGACGATGCCGCCCGCCGACAGCCCGACAAAAACGTCGGCCCCGGCCATGACTTCGGCGAGTTTTCGGGCAGCGGTCTTCTTGGCGAAGTAGCGTCGCCATTCGTCGAGATTCTCGCGGTCCGAGTGCACGACGCCGTCGATGTCGGTCATGGTGACGTTTTCAACCCTCGCCCCCAACTCGCAGAACAAGCGCGCACAAGCGATGGCGGCTGCGCCCGCACCGGAAAACACGATCTTGACGTCCTCGATGGCCTTTTCCTGCAACAGCAGCGCGTTGATCAGCGCTGACGCGACGATGATCGCGGTCCCGTGCTGGTCGTCGTGAAAGACCGGAATGTTCATCATCGAGCGCAGCTGCTCTTCGATGTAGAAGCACTCCGGCGCTTTGATGTCCTCGAGGTTGATCGCACCAAATGTGGGTTCCATGGCGCGAACACACTGGATGAAGACGTCGGGATCTTTGGCGTCGAGCTCGATGTCGAACGTGTCGATGCCTGCCAAAGACTTGAAAAGAACGGCCTTGCCCTCCATCACCGGCTTGCAGGCGAGCGGGCCGATATCGCCAAGACCGAGCGTGGCGGTGCCGTTGCTGATAACCGCAACCAAGTTCCCCTTGTTGGTGTAGCGGAACACGTTGTCTGGGTTCTCCACGATCGCACGGCATGGCTCCGCTACGCCAGGGGAGTACGCTAGAGCCAAGTCCCGTTGGGTCGAGAGGGGCTTTGTGGGGACGATCTCGAATTTCCCGGGTTGCGGGAATTCGTGGTACTCGAGCGCATCTTTCTTGCGAATCGGAGAGTGTGAAGCCATTCAGGCCGCCTGAGGAAGGAGTTGCGGCTCTCTGTTATCACACGCCGGTTCGCGTGGAAACTCAGCGCATGGGACGTGTTGCAAGTCCGTTGACGATCAACGTGCGAAGCTCGGTCTGCACGCGGTCGACAAACGACTCCACGTCGTCTCCGTCAGGCGGCTCGATCGGTGTCCCAATGACAAAATCGAAGGGGACACGGCGCGCGATCGGCAGGAATACCGGCAGGCGTTCATTGTTCAGCCAGCCCACGCGAAGCCCGTTGTCGGCGAGTATGGGGAAAACATCGTCGGGACCGATGGCGGCTACGGGTACAACCGGCCGCTTGGCTTGACGAGCGACATGCGCAAAACCATGGCGACCCTTCCATTTGAGCTCGGAGCGATCGGCCTTCGATTTCAGCGAATCGCGTGAACCGCCGGGATAGGCCACCACGAGCTCATCACTTTCGAGCAGCCGGACAGCGTTCTCTCGGTCGCCGGCGACGGCTCCACACTGCTGCAACGCCTGCGAAAGCAGCGGGACCTGAAACAATGCGCGTAGGCCAAGCCCGCGGGGCACCCGCCCGGTCGCGTGGTACAGGGCCGGCAGGAACGCCAGAGAATCGATGCCTGCGAGTGCGTGATTTCCCACGAGCAGGGCTCCGGTTTCTGGCAAGTTTTCAACCCCGTGGATGGTGGTGCTGAAATACCTCGAGAGGGCGGTGAGCGCGGTCAGCGTTGCCGCGGGCACGGGCTTGGTTAGATCGATAGGTGCGTTCATGTCCGCACCTTTTGAGGGGCCAATCGCATCTTCTGTACGGAGGTTCGCATGGCTGTTTCAGACCACATCATGGATATGCCGTTTCGCGCTGAGCGCAGGGTGGCGGAGTGGGGCGTCCAGTTTCTGCTGGAAGCCGCGAAAGTGGCCGCAGGGGTGGAATGTGCCGTGGGAACCCAAGACGTCCTCGATGTGGCCTACGGGAAGTTTAGCGAACAACGCCTCGATGTGCACGTTCCTGCCAACGCCCAAGACGCCCCCATCGTTGTCCACGTTCACGGCGGTGGATTCAGGATGCTATCCAAGGAGACCCATCGCCACGTGGCGCTGAAGTTTCGAGACGCGGGCTTCCTGACGGTCAACGTGGAGTATCGCAAGGCGCCAGGCGCTCGTTTTCCCTCGGCCCACCAAGATTTCGCGGCCGCGCTGCAGTGGGTGGCGAGGCACGCGGCCGACCTCGGGGGCGATGTCACGCGTGTGATTCTTGTCGGTGAATCGGCCGGCGCTCACATCCTGACATCGTGGATGCTCGATCAACATGCAAGTCACCCACGCTTCCAGCGTGCCGCCCTGACCGTTCGAGGCTTCGTTCCTATCTGTGGGTTGTTCGCGATCTCGCCGCAGTTTCGCGGGAGCGAGCGTCTCACGGTGCCGGCTCGGCTCGAGGTCGAGCGGGTTCACCTGACCGCGCGGGGCGAAAACGACCTCCGGTACGACCCCGCGGTGATGGCGCAGATGCTGGCGTTTCCCGATTTGCCCCCGTCGCTCATTGTGGCCGGAGACTCCGATCCGCTCTGGTTCCAAAGCCAAGACCTGCGCACGAGCTTAGCGCGTCAGTCCGATTCCACGCTGCAGACCTTCGACGGTGGTCACGGATTCCACTTCTTCACGTGGACCGATTCGAGCCGGGCAGCCTTCGCGTCGATCTTGGCATTTGCCCATGAATGCACGCGCAATTGAAATAGATACAAAAAAGTATATGTTTAACGGGTGAGATTGTACTTCATGGTCTCAATACTGACCCAAATTAGTACAATTTCGGGTTGAAACTACGAAAAGCCGCGGCTAGGGTGCGCGTCGCGCGAGCACCGGCAGGGACACTATGAAGATCACAGCACTCGAAGAATACGGCCTACGTTGCCTCATCCACGTGGCGAGGCAGCCAAACGACGAGCCCATCTCGGCGCAGCAGATCGCGGAGCGGGAAGGGTTGTCGTTGCCGTACACCCAGAAGATTCTGCGAATCTTGTCGCAGGGCGACCTCATCGAAGCCAAGCGCGGGGTCAATGGCGGTTACGTTTTGACGCGTCCTGTGGAGCGCATCAGCGTTGGGGATGCGTTTCGCGTGCTGGGCGGAATGATGGACATTGAAGACATCTGCGACCGCTACACAGGCGAGTTGGCGTCCTGCAGTCACAACTGCGCCTGCTCGATCAAACCGCTGTGGAACCACATCGCCGAGTTTGTGGTGCTGACGCTCGACAACATCTCGATCAAAGTCCTGCTTCAGGATCACCACGCCGTGGCCGGATACCTGGAACGATTGGCGCCAAAGCCAACCGAAAAGTTTTGTCCCGTGGGTCTTTGAGACTCAAACGGAGGAAGAATATGAGCACGGAAATTCAGTCTTACATTGACCGGCCGTACCAGTACGGATTCACGTCGGACATCGAGTCGGACCAGCTGCCGCGCGGCCTCTCGGAGGACATCGTGCGGGCCATCTCGGCAAAAAAAGAAGAGCCGGAGTGGATGCTTGAGTGGCGCCTTCGCGCGTATCGACACTGGGTGACGATGACTGAGCCCGAATGGGCCAACGTGACGTATGAAAAGCCGAATTTCAACGACATCATCTATTATTCGGCACCCGGTGAAGGCCGAAGAAAGAGTCGCTGGACGAGGTAGACTCGCAAATTTTCGAGGTCTACGAGAAGCTTGGCATTCCGCTTCATGAGCAAAAGCTGCTGCAAAACGTCGCGGTGGACGCGGTGTTTGATTCGGTGTCCGTGGCCACGACCTTTAAGAAGAAGCTCAAAGAAGCCGGCGTCATCTTTTGTTCATTCTCGGAGGCGATCCGTGAGTACCCTGAGCTGATTCAGAAATACTTGGGCAGTGTTGTACCCCACACGGACAACTTCTACGCGGCGTTGAACTCCGCTGTTTTTTCGGACGGTTCGTTCGTTTTTGTCCCCAAAGGCGTGCGTTGCCCGATGGAGCTGTCGACGTATTTCCGGATCAACACCCAAGACTCGGGGCAGTTTGAGCGTACGCTGATCGTGGCCGAAGAGGGTTCACACGTGAGCTACCTTGAGGGCTGCACAGCGCCGCAGTTCGACACCAACCAGCCGCACGCGCGGTGGGAGCTCGTCGCGCTCGACGACGCCGAAATCAGCACTCGACCGTGCAAGAACTGGTATGCCGGTGACGAGAACGGGAAGGGTGGTATCTACAATTTCCCTGGGTGACCAAGCGCGGCATCTGCTGAAAAGAACGCGAAGATCTGTGGACGCAGGTTGAGACGGGCTCGCCATTACGTGGAAGTACCCAAGCTGCATCTTGAAGGGCGACAACTCCATTGGTGAGTTCTACTCGGTCGCGTTGACCAACCATCGTCAGCAAGCCGACACCGGCACCAAGATGATCCACATTGGGAAGAACACCCGCAGCACGATCATTTCGAAGGGCATTTCGGCAGGAAATCCCACAAATAGCTACCGTGGACTCGTCAAAATCAAGAAGTCTGCCGATGGGGCGCGTAGCTACGCCGAGTGTGACTCGATGCTGATTGGCGAGGAGTGTGGTGCCCACACGTTCCCGTATATCGACGTGCAGAACCCAACGGCGCAAGTCGAACACGAAGCGACGACCTCGCGCATCGGTGAGGACCAGATCTTCTACTTTTTGCAGCGCGGCATCGAAGAAGAGAACGCCATCTCGATGATCATTAATGGCTTTTGTAAGGACGTCTTCCGCGAGCTTCCAATGGAGTTCGCGGTCGAGGCAGCAAACCTTACTTCTGGAATCAAACTCGAAGGCAAAGCGTGGGCTGACCCGTATTGGATTGTTAGGAGTCAAGATATGTTGAGCATTAAGAATCTCCACGCACGCGTTGCTGAGTCTCAGACCCCCATCCTCAAGGGCCTAGATCTTGAGATCAAAGCCGGCGAGGTCCACGCGATTATGGGCCCCAACGGCAGCGGCAAGAGTACGCTGTCGAAGGTCATCGCAGGCCATCCGTCTTACGAAGTGACCCAAGGAACGGTGACCTATCAAGGCAAAGACCTGCTGGAGCTTGAACCCGATGAGCGCGCGCTCGAAGGCGTGTTCCTCGCCTTCCAATACCCAATCGAGGTACCCGGCGTCTCGAATTCCTCGTTTCTTCGCGAGTCGTTGAACGCCGCTCGCCGGCACCGCAATGAGGACGAGCTTGATCCGCTGGAATTCGACGACTACGTGCGTGCAAAGCTCAAAACCGTCGATATGGATCCAAAATTCTTGGATCGCAGCGTCAACGTAGGATTCTCGGGCGGTGAGAAAAACGCAACGAAATCCTTCAGATGGCAGTGCTGGCCCATGTTGGCGCTGTTGGATGAGACCGATTCCAGCCTGGATATCGACGCGTTGCGCATCGTGGCAAACGGCATCAACACGTTGCGCGACGAGAAACACGCGATCGTGATGGTGACGCACTACCAGCGCCTGCTGAATTACGTCGAGCCCGATTTTGTTCACGTCATGGTCAATGGTCGCATCGCCAAGTCGGGCGGCCGTGAGTTGGCGTTGGAGCTCGAAGAACGCGGTTACGACTGGGTGCAGGGGCGGCATGAGCGCGAGTGAACATGCATTCGTTCAGGCGATCTTGGGCGACAAGTCCATCGCCGGCCTCGCGGACCGGGCGCTGCCAAACGCGAAGGACGAAGATTGGCGTTTCTCGGACACGCGCGCGCTCTATGAGCGTCGATTCGACGTCCAGGCGCCGGCGCCGTCCAACGCGGTCCCCGCGACGCTCAGTGACGCTGGGCAAAGCCATCTTGTGACGGACAACGGTTTTGTTGTCGCGTCTGTGGCGTCGGGCTTCGAGCTGACGACCCTGGACAAGCTTCCCGACGTCGAGGCGGCGGCCGTCAAAGACGTCTTGGGCTCGATCGCGAAGTGGGACGACGCGTTTGCCCTGATCTCCGCGGAGTTGCAGCGAGACGTGCTGTGTTTGGTGGTGCCGCCAAAGGCCGTCGTAGAGGCTCCGATCCACCTGTCGCACTGGGCGACAGGAAGCAACACAACCGCACTGCGCACCGTCATCATTGCCGGGCGCGAGTCGCAGTTTACGGTGGTCGAAGACTACCGAGGTCAAGGCGAGTACTTGCGGCTGGCGACCACGGAGGTGGTGGTGGGGCCAAATGCGAACGTCAAACACGTTCGTGTTCAGGAAGAATCCACCGGGGCTGCCCATCTGCTCAGGTCAGCGGTTCGTTTGTCGGCTCACTCGCACTACGACAGCTACACGGTGTCGTGTGGCGCCCAGTGGGCCCGCCATGATCTTCTGGCCAGCCACGAAGGAGAGGGCGCGTTCTGCCGCATCGACGGTCTGGTGCTCGCGAGTGGCCATCAGGTTTCGGACACACACTCCGCGATCGACAACACGCGTCCTCACTGCGAGAGCCACCAGCTTCACAAGTCGATCGTGGGCGGCAAAGCGCACAGCATCTTCAACGGAAAGATTCTGGTGCAGAAGGGCGCTCAAAAGATCGACGCGTATCAGCTTAATCGGTCGTTGCTCCTGTCAAACACAGCGCGCGTCGACACCAAGCCGCAGCTTGAGATTCTGGCTGACGACGTGCGTTGTTCCCATGGGGCAACGATTGGGCAGCTTGACGACGAACAGCTGTTTTATTTGCGGTCGCGCGGATTTGACGAGAACGGCGCCCGAGGCATGCTCACGTATGCGTTCGCGGGCGAGATTCTTGAGCAGATCCCAGTGGCTGAATTGCGCAATCGGCTCGAAGCGGTCGCGCACGCCCACACACACTGAGGGTCTCATGAGCGCTCAACCCCTCGATATGGTCAACGACGTGGACTGGAAGCGCGTTCGCGCCGACTTCCCCATCCTGTCCGAACGCGTCCATGGAAAGCCGTTGGCATTCTTGGATTCGGCCGCGTCGTCCCAGATGCCACAGCAGGTCATCGACCGCATTGTGACCTACCAACAGCATGAACACGCCAACATCCATCGTGGTGTTCACGTCCTGAGCCAGCGTGCCACGGACGCGTTCGAGGATGCGCGCGCGGTGGTCGCTCGGTTCATCGGAGCCTCCGAGCAAGAGGTCATCTTTGTGCGCGGCGCGACCGAGGGCATCAACTTGGTCGCCCACGGTTACGGTCGAAAATTTCTTCAAGGCCGGCGATGAGGTTGTCCTGACGGTCATGGAGCACCACGCAAACATTGTTCCTTGGCAGATGCTTCGTGACGAAATCGGCATCGGGCTTCACGTTGTGCCGATGAGCGACGATGGTGTCATCGATATGGAGGCCTTCGAAGCCGCGTTCAACGAGAACACCAAGTTTGTGTCGGTGATCCACGTGTCCAACGCCTTGGGAACGGTCAATCCCGTCGACCAGATGTGTGCCATTGCGCGGGCGAAAGGGGTTCCAATCTTGGTCGACGGATGCCAGGCAGCGCCTCACATGAAGGTCGATGTGGCTGCCCTCGGATGCGATTTTTATGCATTTTCGGGCCACAAGATGTGTGCCCCAACCGGTTCAGGCGTGCTCTATGGACGCGCCGAGCTGCTAAAGAAGATGAATCCGTTCATGGGGGGCGGCGACATGATTCTGTCCGTGTCGTTCGAGAAGACCCGCTACAACGAGATTCCTCACAAGTTTGAGGCAGGGACGCCAGCGATTATGCCGGTCGTGGGGCTCGCCGCGGCGATTCGCTACCTGGATTCGATCGGCCTAGAAGCGATCGCACGACGCGAAGAACACCTGACCACTGTGGCCATCCAAGCCATTCAAGGCCTGGGTGGCGTTAGGGTCTTTGGCCCGACGGGCCACCGTGCCCCGGTCGTTTCGTTTGCCATCGGCGATGTGCATCCGCATGACGTCGGCACGATCCTCGACCGTGAGGGCGTGGCGGTACGCGCGGGCCATCATTGCGCGCAACCGCTGATGAGGCGATTGGGTGTGCCTGCGACGGCCAGAGCGTCCTTTGCTTTTTACAACGATGAGGCTGACGTCGAAGCCCTGATCACAGGGATTCGAGCGGTGCAGGAGATTTTCGGATGACCGATTTGCGAGACCTCTATCAAGACGTGATTCTTGACCATAACAAGAAGCCACGGAATTTCGGTCGACTTGAGGCGCACAACCACGATGCGCATGGCCATAATCCACTGTGTGGCGACGATTACGAGATCTTTGTTTTGGTCCATGACGGGGTCGTCAAAGACATTTCGTTTGATGGAGCCGGCTGTGCGATTTCGAAGGCTGCCGCGTCGATGATGACGTCGAAGGTCAAGGGGAAGTCGGTCGAAGAAGCCCAACAATTCATCGAAGAGTTTCGTGACATGATGGCCGGGCATCTCGACGAATCCGGGCGCGAACATTTGGGGCATCTGCGAGTTTTTGAGGGAGTTGCCCAGCTACCAAACCGAATCAAATGTGCCGTTTTGCCGTGGCATACGCTTAACGCTGCACTCGTCGGCAGTGAGATTGCCAGCACCGAGGGCGATCACGACGAATGGGAGCGCGCATGAAGATCAAGGAAATCGAATACACGCCCAACCCAAACGCGGTGAAGTTCATTCTCGATGAACCTCTGACCCCCTTTGGCGTGGCGGGTGAGTTCCACACGGCGGAGCAGGCCGAGAAGGTGCCGCTCGCCAAAGAGCTGTTCGCCGTCGAACACGTGATTTCGGTGTATTACACCGATCGTTGGCTGACGGTGACCCAGGACGGCGACGCGAGCTGGCACGAACTGCTGCGCGCAGTGGCGGTGCCGATTCGCGCTGCCACGGCCGACGATGCGTCGTTGGGCGATGCGTTTGTTCCGCCGTCCGGCGCGCCAATCGAGGGCGACGGAGTGGGGCTCGACGACCCACGGATTCCCTTGATTCGCGAGATTCTCGAGGACCAAATCCTGCCGTTTCTTCAAGGAGACGGCGGCGGTTTGGAGATCAAGGGGTTGGTCGAAGACCGGTTGCTCATCCGCTATCAGGGCGCATGCGGTACATGCCCGTCATCGACGATGGGCACGTTGATGGCCATCGAAAATCTGGTGCAGATGGAGGTCGACGACCATATCGAGGTCGTCGCTGAATCTCGACCGCGAACCTAATCGCCCGCGGGTCGTTGCCGAACGGCACGTCATCCAATCCAAGACTCCCGGGGCAACGCGGTGGTACCCACCAACGCTGAAGCCAGAGATGGTCGTTTCGGGAAGGTCTTTGTCATCGTCATCCCAACGAATCCCGTTTTGGCGCGGTTGCGCGTGGCGGGGCGTTTTGGTTAGATTCGCGCGCCCTCGTGCAATGAAGAGGTAAGGAATGGCAGTCAGCCTGAAAGACGCATACGCCCCAGCAGAACCCCTGAAACTCGAACACCCCGTGCGGTTCGTCACTGCGGCGAGCCTGTTTGACGGTCACGACGCTGCCATCAACGTGATGCGGCGTATTTTGCAGTCCTCAGGGGCCGAGGTCATCCACCTTGGGCACAACCGTTCGGTCCAAGACATCGTGGATGCCGCCATCCAAGAGGATGTCCAAGGCATTGCCATCTCGTCCTATCAGGGCGGACACATGGAGTTTTTCAAGTACATGTTCGACCTCCTCAAAGAGCGTGGGGCCGGCCACATCCGAATCTACGGCGGAGGGGGTGGCGTCATCGTGCCTGAGGAGATTGACGAGCTTCATGCGTACGGCATCGCGCGGATCTTCAGCCCCGAAGATGGGCGGCGCATGGGCCTTCAGGGCATGATCAATCTGATGTTGCGTGAGAGCGACTTTGACGTCGCGGCCCGCGATTCGCGCCCGACCGTTGATGCGATCGCTGGGCGCAACGCATCGGCGATTGCACGCGCGATTACGTGGGCAGAGCAAGGGCGCTTTGCCGAGCTTGAGCTGCCGCAACGAGACTCGCGCGCGCCCGTGGTTGGTTTTACGGGCACGGGCGGGGCAGGCAAGTCGTCCCTCACGGACGAGTTTCTTCGGCGCTTCCTGATGGATTACCCGGACAAGACCGTCGCCGTGTTGAGCGTTGATCCGTCGCGAAAAAAGAAGGGTGGGGCGCTACTGGGTGACCGCATTCGGATGAACGCACTGAGCTCAGAGCGCGTCTACATGCGTTCGTTGGCGACACGCGGGGCAAAAGGAGAGCTGTCCGAAGCCATCGACGACGCCGTTCAGGTGGTTCAATCCGCCGGGTATGATTTGGTCATCTTGGAAACCAGCGGCATTGGTCAGGGCGA
The DNA here is from genome assembly GCA_041390025.1 of bacterium. Lineage (GTDB taxonomy): Bacteria > Myxococcota_A > Bradymonadia > Bradymonadales > Bradymonadaceae > JBFFMO01. Next base: position 23,100 of record JAWKQR010000022.1, on the reverse strand, counting down.
CGCCGACGTTGCCGACCATTGCGACGTGCCTGTGTACGTGATGACCGCTGAGTTTGGGGCGCATTCGCAGCTCGAGAAGATCGACATGCTCGACTTCGCGCAGTTTGTGGTTCTCAACAAGTTCGAAAAGCCGGGCAGCGAGGATGCGGTGAAGGCTGTGCGCAAGCAATACCGCCGCAATCACAGTATTGGGTACGACGTTCCGGACGAGGAATTGCCCGTTTTTGGGACCATCGCGTCGCAGTTCAACGACGGTGGCGTGAACGCGTTTTTTGTCGCCTTGATGGCACGTATCGGGTTTGACGTTTCGCAAACTCATTTTCGTTTTGACGGGCCGGTTTCCAGCAAGCAGTTCACCATCATCCCGGGCGAACGCCTGCGATACTTGGCGGACATCGCCGATGCGTGTCGCGACTGGCGTGCGTACGCTGAGGCACAGGCAGACATCGCGAGCAAGCTGTATCAACTTGATGGCGCGTTGAAGCAGGTTCCTGGAGCGGCCGAGCTGCAGACGCGGTTTGACGCATTGAAACGCGACCTCGATCGCGAGCCCCAAGACTTGCTCGACGGATGGGACGACTTGGTCGCTCAGTACCGCGCCGACGCGTTTGTGCAGGTCGTTCGCGACCGCGAGATTCGTGTCTCGCTCAAGACGCCGTCTCTTTCGGGGACTCTGATCCCCAAGGTGGCCGTCCCAAGACTACGCGACTGGGGCGACATTGTGCGTTGGCAGCTGCTCGAGAATGTTCCCGGGCGCTTTCCCTACACAGCTGGTGTGTTCGAATTCAAACGACAGGGCGAGGATCCCAAGCGCATGTTTGCGGGCGAAGGCACACCCGACCGCACAAACACGCGGTTTCACTACTTGTGTGAAGGTGAACCCGCCAAACGTTTGAGCACGGCGTTCGACTCGGTCACCCTGTACGGCGAGGACCCGCACCTGCGCCCCGACATTTACGGAAAAGTCGGGAACTCAGGCGTCAGCGTCTGCACGCTCGACGACATGAAGAGGCTCTACGCGGGCTTCGACCTGTGCGACCCGACGACCAGCGTATCGATGACCATCAATGGTCCAGCCCCCATCATCCTGGCGATGTTCCTCAACACCGCCATCGACCAACAGGTGGATGCCTTTGCAACCGCGAACGGGCGACAGCCCAACGCCGAAGAGTACACGACGATTCACGACAACACCCTCAAAGTGGTGCGTGGCACAGTTCAAGCGGACATCCTTAAGGAAGACCAAGCCCAAAACACATGCATCTTTTCGACGGATTTTGCGCTCAAGATGATGGGCGACATCCAAGAGTACTTCGTCAAAAAGCAGGTCCGAAACTACTACTCGGTGTCGATTTCGGGCTACCACATCGCCGAAGCCGGCGCGAACCCCATCACACAGACCGCCTTCACGCTCGCCAATGGCTTCACGTTCGTGGAGTACTACCTCGCGCGGGGTATGGCGATCGATGACTTTGCGCCCAATCTTTCGTTCTTCTTCAGCAACGGCATGGACCCCGAGTACGCCGTCCTAGGCCGCGTCGCCCGGCGGATTTGGGCCGTCGCGATGCGCAACCGTTACGGGGCGAACGACCGCAGCCAAAAGCTCAAGTACCACATCCAGACGTCGGGTCGTTCGCTGCACGCCCAGGAGGTCGATTTCAACGACATTCGCACGACACTTCAAGCGTTGTTGGCGTTCTACGACAACTGCAACTCACTGCACACGAACGCCTACGATGAAGCGGTCACAACGCCCACCGAGGAGAGCGTGCGCCGTGCGATGGCGATTCAGCTGATCCTGACCCGTGAGTTTGGGATGTTGATGAACGAGAACCCCCATCAGGGCGCGTTCATCATTGATGAGTTGACCGACTTGGTTGAAGAAGCGGTGCTGTGTGAATTCGAGGCGCTGAGCTCACGGGGCGGCGTCCTGGGCGCGATGGAGCGCCAGTACCAACGCAGCAAGATTCAAGACGAGTCCATCTTCTACGAGATGAAGAAACACTCCGGCGAAATTCCGATCATCGGTGTCAACACGTACCTCGCCAAAGACGAAGAGGCCAACGTTGCGGTGAAGCTCGACTTGATCCGTTCGACGGAGGACGAAAAGCAGACCCAGTTGCGCCACCTTGAGCAATTCAAAGAGGCCCACCAAGATACGGCGCAGGCCGCGCTCGCCAGGTTGCGCCAGACCGCTCTTGCCAACGGCAACGTGTTCGCCGAGCTGATGAACGCTGTGCGCCACTGCAGCCTTGGGCAAATCACAAATCTGCTTTACGAGGTTGGGGGGCAGTACCGCCGCTCAATGTGATGGGACACCCGCAGCGTCGTCGTTTGGCTTCAGCCACGTGGGACGCGGCGTGTCCGTGCGACCCATCATCGCGTCGACCTCGCGTGTGATGATGTGGATGCGTGTGTTCGCGACGTTCGCGAGTGGACTTTCGGGGTAGGATTTGAGAAACGACTCGTATCTGTCGAGGGCCGTCTGGTAATCCCCCCGCCGGTAGTGGACCTCAGCGTCCTCAAACAACGCGGTTTCGGTCTTTTCGGGTGCCTCGCACGCGGTCAAGAGCGCGGCTAATACGACCCAGCGGAAGGCTTTCAGGTGCAGGAAATGGAAGAATCGAATCACGGTCAGTTTCACTCAGGTTTCGTCGCGCTTGTTGGGGCCCCAAACGCCGGCAAATCGACTTTGATGAATCATGTGCTCGGGGTCAAGGTGGCGATCACGTCGCCCAAGCCCCAGACGACGCGCAATCGCATCTTGGGCGTGCACACCTTCCCGGGCCAGGGGCAGCTGTGTTTTGTCGACACGCCTGGTCTGCACGAATCCACAAAGCGATTGAACAAGGCCATCGTGCGCATGGCGCTCGATGCGCTCGAAGACGTCGACGTCGTGGTGCACGTCGTGGATGTTGCCGCCTACGTTGCGGCATCGGCGGCCGGAAAAGATCGGCTGTGGGTGCAAGAGGAGTTCGTCGCCAAACAGCTCAACGATGTGGATGTGCCTGTTGTGCTCGCGCTCAACAAGGTCGACCTCGTCGTGGACAAGGCCGAGCTCCTGCCTGCGATCGAGAAGCTTTCAGCCCTGCGGACGTACGCGGAGATTTTCCCGCTCAGCGCCAAAGACGGCGCGAATGTGGACGAACTTGTTCAGGTTCTGTTGGGCCTTCTGCCCGCGCAGGACGCGTTGTTCCCCGATGACATGGTGACCGACCAAGCCGAGAAATTCATCGCGGCGGAGTTCGTGCGCCAAGAGATCATGAAGGCCACCCAGAAGGAGATTCCGTACAGCGTCGCGGTCGAGATCGAGCGGTTCGCCGACAGCGAAAAAGGCACGCTTGAGATCTCGGCTGTGGTACACGTGGAGCGCGCGACGCAGAAGGGCATCATCATCGGACAAGGTGGTGAACGGCTCAAGGCCATTGGCACCGCGGCGCGTATGGAGATGGAACGGTTTTTCGGCCGTAAAGTGTTTTTGGAAACTTTTGTACGTGTTGAGTCCAACTGGAGCGAAAACGCCAGGGCACTTCAGCGTTTTGGGTACGAATCATGACTTCGATCGTCGCCATTGTAGGGCGTCCTAACGTCGGCAAGAGCCGACTCTTCAACCGTTTGAGCGAATCGCAGCGCGCCATTGTGCTCGATTTCGAGGGCGTTACGCGCGACCGCCAGTATGCGGATGCCGAGTGGTACGGCCGACACTACACGCTCATTGATACGGGGGGATTCGTCCCGACGACCGACGAACCGCTGCTGCAGCTGATGCGTTCGCAGGCGCAGCTGGCCATCGAAGAAGCCGACATCATCATCTTCATGATGGACAGCAAGCAGGGGATTGTGACCGCAGACCAACAGATCGCCGACCAACTTCGCCGCACAAGCAAACCCACATTCTATGTTGTGAACAAGGTCGATGCGTACAACAAGAAGGACGAGGCGTTGGCGGAGTTCTACGCGTTGGGCGTAGACCTCTACGCGGTCAGCGCCGAACACGGACATGGCCTGGACAATTTGATGGACGCCGTCGCCGAGTTCATCCCCAAAGGCGAACCGGAGGTCTCTGAAGATCCATTTGCCAAAGTCGCGGTCGTTGGCAAACCCAATGCTGGGAAGTCGAGCACGGTCAACGCGTTGTTGGGCGAGAATCGTCTATTGACCAGCGACATCCCGGGGACCACGCGGGATTCGGTGGATACGATGGTGACCTACGATGACCGCGATTACCTGATCATCGACACGGCCGGCCTGCGCAAGAAGTCGGTCATCCTTGAGAAGCTCGAGGAGTACTCCGTCGTTCAAGCGATTCGCTCGATTGACCGCGCCGACGTTGCGCTTTTGGTCATCGATGCCACCGAGGGTGTCACCACCCAAGACAAAAAGATTGCCAGTGTGGTCGACGGCCGGGGACGCGCATGCGTCGTTGTCGTCAACAAGTGGGATCTGGTCGTCAAGGACAACAGTACCGCGGGTGAGTGGGTCAAAATGCTGCGCTACGAGATGCCATTCCTCGTGTGGGCGCCGATCATCTTCGTATCGGCCAAAACCGGGCAGCGCGTGCACAAGATTTTGGGCGAGGTTGACCGTGTGTTTGAACAATACAAGCGTCGCATCAGCACGTCGGAGCTCAACCGCTTCCTGACCTTTGTCATGGAGAAGCACTCACCTCCGATGTACCAAAACCGAAAACTCAAGTTCTATTACGCGACGCAGGCAGCGACACGTCCCCCACGCTTTGTGTTTGTGGTTAACCACCCCAAGGGCATTGCACCTGCGTACCGCAAGTTCCTCGAGAACCAGATTCGCGAGGAATGGGGCTTTGAGGGGACGCCAATCAAGACTTTGATTCGTGAGCGCCGACGGCGTGAAGACCTGGATCGTACGGTGTACGACTAATACCCAAAAAGAAAAAGCCCGCGAAAGCGGGCTCTTTTTTTTGGAAACGACCATGCGTTACTTCTCGCGTGGGTCGTCGTTCTCGTCCTCGTCATCCAAGGGATTGGCCGACGGAAACCCAAGAATTCTTTCACGTGAAAGTTCCCAAGCTTTCTGGACGAGCCATGACATGCTTCGGTCTTGTCGAAGGGATTCGGCCTTGATTTCCTCGAGGTAGTCGTCGGGGAAGTAGAGGCTTTGTTTACGCTTATCACTCGCCATGGTTGGTCCTTTCCACCGCGCCTGCCAAGCGGCGACACGTCGTTAGATGTAAACTGAGGTACTCAATTTGAATACGTTTTTTGCGCGAAAACGTCAACCAATCATGGATCCTTGGCGGGTTCGTCCGCGTTGATGGGCTTCTTGGGTTGGGTCAGCGCTGGCGGTCGCAACCTGTCGCGAACGCGTGTATCCATGCTCCTTTCGATCTGCTTGAGCAGCTCGGGATTCATCGTGGGTTGCGTGCTAGGCCCAAGGTTCCATGTCCCAAACTTGTCAACTTGGTGGAAGTCTCCTCGGGGGCCGGTGCTCCAACCATACGCGTGTGTTGTCCCGGGCTGCGGGCGGTCGAAACGGTAGACGTTAACTGCCCACGTTGAACCCGCGGCGAGGGGCGCAGAGACGCCGGGCAGCGATGCCAGAGGGATCTTGATCTCCACCGTCCACGATTTGTCGGCCGTAGCGTCGTCATTGAGGGTGCCGTCTACAAACACCTGCGTCTCAAGCCCCTCAAGGTTGAAGGCACGCGCGGCATTAATCTGGTCTTCGCGGCTGCCCTCACCTTGGCCAAGTCTTTCTTTGAAGTTCGCGTCAAACACGGTGTTCTGCGGCGTAACTTGCAATTCAAGGTAATCCTTGCCGTCTGCGTTGGGGTCGATGAACACCTCAAGAACCTCTTCGGTCCACGTGTCGGCGTCTCGATTGTTGAGGTTGCCCCAGATGTTTGTGTCCTCAAGCTGTGCGCCAATAAACAGCGCCTCGGGAGTCACATAGGCCTTGACTGAGGTCTTCAGCGCCGGGGCGTTCCCAAACGGGGTGAGCTTCAATTCGGGAAGTTTTTCCCAGACCGCCTCGTCGAGCCGGCCGTCGATCGCGGCCGCGCTGTTCGCATCCAACATCTTCAGGGCGTAGGCTGGCGCAGGTTGGGAGTGTTGGGAGCTTCCCTGGACTTTCAACGTCGCGCCGATGACACGGGGTTGGCCCTCTTTGGTCAGCTTGACCTGACCGCTCGGCTTCATGCGCTGGGTGCCCTTGTACAGCCCGATATAAGGGGTCGCGTCACCGTTGGGCCAGTCGTTTCGGAGGGTGACCGTCTGCACGTCTTCGATGATGTCGCCTTTCTTCCAGCGGCTCGTGGGGTAGAGGTCGTTGACCGGGACATGGTCGAGGTTCTGACGAAACGGTTTTGCCGCGGAGTCAAAGTGCACAAAAACCTTCCAGTTTTCAGACACATCGGTCAGCGCGCGCCAATACCATGTGAACGTGGCGGGTTTGCCCGCCACCAGAGGTTCGGTGACGTCGAACCCGATGAGCTCAAGTTTGCCGTCGAATGTTGCGCCGATTCGGTATTTTGGTTGTGGCTCCGACTTCAGCAGGTGTTTTTGAACCTGCGTCCACTGTTCCTTGGTCAGAACGACGGTGGGCTGCTCGACGTCCTGACAAGCGCTCAAGCCCAAACCACAAATGATCGCTAACACTGTTCGTTTCATGTCCGCTCCATCAAGTCTTCGCGCGCAAGCTAACGGACGACGCGCGCTGTTGGCAAGCGCCGCGCCATTGGAATCGCCCATCGCTTTACGCGGTTGAAGGGCAGTGTTAATGCTGCGCAGGTCAACCGATGAAGGGAGTGTCATGCTGAACGAAGTACGTAGAATTCACCTGCTTGGAATCGGCGGGATCGGTGTATCGGGCGTGGCTCGCATCCTTCACGGGCGCGGTTTTGAGGTGTCTGGATCCGACGTTCGTGAGAGCGCCATTACGGATGCGCTTCGAAACGAAGGCGTGCGCGTGTTTATCGGCCACGCGCCATCGAACCTAGACGGTGCTGACGTCGTCGTCGTCTCGACGGCCATCCCAGACACCAACGTCGAGCTCGTGGCTGCAAAAGAACGTGGAATCCCTGTGATTCACCGCTCCGAAGTGCTCTCGGAGCTCATCGGTTTGTACCGCACGGTCGGCGTGACGGGCACACACGGCAAGGGCACCGTTTCGAGCATGATCGCGTGGGTGCTTGACCAAGCTGGACTTGAGCCCGGCTTCATCATCGGCGGGATGCTGAACAATTTCGGGACAAATGCACGGGCTGGCAAGGGCGATTGGATGATCGTGGAGGTCGACGAAAGCGACGGATCTCACCATAACGTCCCGACCGACTACGTCGTGTGCAATTTCCTTGAGCTCGACCATCTGAACTACTACGACGACCTCAACGACATCATCGGAAGCATGACACGTTATCTTCAGGACAATCCGCGCCTGAAAGAGGCATTTGTAAATGTGGACTGTGATGGCAATCGTCGGATGATCGCTGACGTCGCGATGCGGCCGACAGGCTACGGCGTCGAACACGATTCGGAGTGGCGAGGCGAGATTCTGGGCGACTCCCAGATGCCAATCCGTTTCAAGGCATTCCATCGAAATGTCGAGATTGGCGAGTTTGAGCTCAACCTGCCGGGGCGTTACAACGTTGTTAACGCGATGGCGGCGATCGCTGTAGCGACGCGGCTCAACGTCGACGTTTCGGTGATTCGCGCGGCACTTGCGACCTACCAAGGGATGGAGAACCGTTTCACCATTGTACACGGTGGTGGGGTGACGTTGGTCAAAGACTACAATTCTCACCCAACGTGCATGCGAAAGGTCTTGGAGTCAGCACGTGACATCTCGCCGGGGCGGATCGTCAGCATTTTCAAGCCTTACCGGTACACCCTGATCAAATATCTGCAGCATGAGTACGGGACGGCTTTTGCGGGCAGCGACGAGGTCATCATCACGAAGATGTATGCGGCCGAAGAAGACCCGATCCCCGGCGTGAGCACGCAAACGGTGGTCGACCGCATCCGCGAGAACGGCTTGAACGTGACGTACATCGACGACCAGACACAGATCCCTGCGTACCTCGAGAAGACGTTAAAGCCTGGCGACCAAGCCATTTTCTTTGGGGGCGATGACTTCTTCCGAATGGCTGACGCCATCGCGGCTGAGCTGGCCGTCCGTGCCGGTTCCGTGCCGGACCACCACGCTCCGCTGGTCAGCGGCCCGCTGACCCATGAGGTCGAATGAACTGGTTTGAATTCGAACGTTTTGCCGTGTGGGGACTTGGCGTAAGTGGCGTCGCCTCGGCCAATCTGCTCGCCCGGCGGGGAAAATCGGTCGTCGTCAGTGACCCTCGGTCGGCCGACGCGCTCGCGTCGTCGCTGGAAAAGCTTCATCCAAACGTTGAGGTCCATCTAGGGTCGAACGTCGTGAACAACGCAGAGGTGGTGGTGGCATCGCCGGGCCTTAAACCAACGCTTGAGGTGTTTCAAGGGCTCAACCTGCCGGTTGTCTCTGAGGTCGAGATCGCGCACGACGCAGCCTCTTGCGAGTTTTTGGCGATCACCGGAACGGACGGGAAGACGACGACAACAGCGCTCACGGCGCATATCTTGGAATCGTGTGGTCGTCGCACGACAGCTGCCGGCAACATTGGCACGCCCTTGTGTGAAGTGGTCGACGACTTTGGGGCGGGTGACTACGTCGTCGCGGAGATCTCGGCGTTTCAGCTGTGGTCAACGCATCACTTCCGCGCGCACGCGTCGGCGTTTACCAACATTGCAGAGGATCACCTCGACTATTTTCCAAGCTTCGAAGCCTATGTGGAGGCTAAACACCGACTTGTGAAGTTCTCAGGGGCCCAGGATGTCGGTGTCTTCAATACCACCGACCGTCACATCGCATCGTGGATTCCCACTTTTGGCGGGGTGGTCAAGACCTATGGTCAAAAAGGCGATGATTTTTGGGCCGACGACACCACCATTTACCGTGCGAGCGAACCGTGGCTAGAGCTTTCGTCCTGCCGACTCAAGGGGCGACACAACGCGATGAACATCATGGCCGCGGCACAACTCGCACATGCCGCCGGCATCGACTTCGACGAGATGCGCGACGCCGTGGCGAGCTTTCGTCCGCTCGCACATCGCGTTGAACCTGTCGCAGAAGTGGGCGGAGTCTGGTTCTACGACGATTCCAAGGCCACCAATGCGCACGCAGCGATGGCCGGCATCAAGAGCCTGTCTGGACCATTGGTCGTGATCGCCGGGGGGGTGGATAAGGGGTTGGAGCTTACACAGTTTGCGTCCATGTTGACCGAACGTGCGAAAGCCGTGGTGCTGATCGGAGAGATCGCGCCGCGTCTCGCCGACGCGTTGCGTGCGGTGGGGCATCCACGTGTGACAGTCGAAGACTCGCTTGAGCTCGCTGTAGAGCGCAGTCATGCGCTTGCAGCCGGGGAGGGCGCGGTTGTGCTGAGTCCGGCATGTTCGAGCTTTGACATGTTCAAGAGTTACGCGCACCGCGGCGAGGTCTATCAAGAAGCCGTGCGCAGGTTGCGGGCTTAGGCTTCTTCGACCACAAGCAGCACTTGGCCTTCTTCGACGGCGTCGCCTTCGGCGGCCCGAATCTCGGTGACCACGCAGTCAAATTCTGCGGCAATCGGCATTTCCATCTTCATGGATTCCAGAATCACGAAGTCGTCGTCTTCTTCGACCTCGTCGCCGACTGCGACTTGGATTTTCCAAATGGTGCCCGTGATATGGGCTTTGATCTCGTGAGCCATGCGCTTCTCCAAAATGCGTTAGGTGCCGTAATCTCAGTCACAACCACGGTGACGTCAATGTTCGTTAAGTGGCCTTGACCCATTCTTCGAGCCAGCCTGTGTGAAAGTCTCCCGCCGCAAACTGCGCGTCGTCCATCAGGCGTCGGTGCATGGCGCGGTTTGTGGTCAGGCCGCCGATCGTGAATTCGTCAAGGGCCTTGGCCATGCGTGCCCGCGCCGCGTCGCGCGAATCCGCGTGCACCGCCAACTTGGCGATCATGGGGTCATAGTAGGGTGTGACGTCCCAGTCGCCGCGCACGCCGCTATCGACGCGTACGCCTTCGCCGGTGGGTTCAACGTAGTCTGTGATGTGCCCAGGCTGAGGCATAAACATGCGATCGGGATCTTCGGCGTAGATGCGACACTCGATCGCATGCCCGGCTTGATGAAGCGATGACTGCTGCGGAAGCGCTTCGCCTTTCGCGACCCGAAGTTGAAGTTCGACCAAGTCCAGCCCCGTGACCAGCTCGGTCACCGGATGTTCGACTTGGAGCCGGGTGTTCATTTCGATGAAGAAAAACTCACCTTCGGGCGAGACGATGAATTCGATGGTTCCCGCGTTTTCGTACTTTGCGGCTTTGCTCAGGTCGACCGCGGCTTGTGCCATGCGGTCACGAAGGCCGGGGAACTTCGCCATGACCGGCGCGGGTGATTCCTCGATCACCTTTTGGTGGCGGCGCTGTACGCTGCACTCGCGCTCGAACAGATGAATCACGTTTCCGTGGGCGTCTCCAAAGACCTGGATTTCGATGTGTCGTGGGTCTTCGACGTAACGCTCAAGGTAGACGCCGGCGTTGCCAAACGCCGACTCGCCGCGTCGCTGGCACTCTTGCATGGCCTTTCGCAGCGCCTTTTCTTTGCGCGCGATCTTCATCCCAATACCGCCGCCGCCTGCCGAAGCTTTGACCAGCACGGGGTATCCGAACGACTCCGCAAACTCGACCGCGGCGTCTTCGTCGTTGATCTCGCCTTGAGAGCCAGGAACGACCGGGACGCCCGCTTGCGTGGCAAAGGCACGCGCGGCAGCTTTGTCGCCCATCAAGCGCATGACGTCGGCGCTTGGACCGATGAAGGTCATTCCCGCCTCGCGCACGGCGTGCACGAACGTACCGTTTTCGCTCAGCAGGCCATACCCGGGGTGGACGGCGTCGCAGCCGGTATCCAATGCAATTTGTAGGATACGCTCGATGTTAAGGTAACTCTGCGTCACGTGAGCTGGACCGACCAGATACGCCTCATCGGCGAGTAGTGGGTATGTGGCGCGCTTCGTCGGCTTCGCTGTAGATGGCGACCGTCGGGATACCAAGCGCTTGCAGGTGCGCACGATGCGAGCCGCGATTTCACCGCGATTGGCGACAAGGAGCTTATTAAACATGCGTCTTTCCTTAGAATGCGAAGAAAATCGGGCGTAATGTACGCGGACTGAGCGGCCACGCAAAGGCATTTGAGTAACACATGAAGCGTTGGATTTGGGTTTTTCTTGGATTGGGGGTCTTGTCGGCGGCCTTGGCGTGGCTGAACGCCGACCGCGATGTGACGCCCCCAGCCAATGCCCCAAGCCCGGCCGATACGGTGGTGGCTCCCATGGGTGATGCCGCGCTCCGCGTCGAGGACGCAGGCTCGGATGCCAACGCACGGGCAACGAAGTTTCATGTGGCGCTTGCACCAGAAGACGGACCCGCGACCGTTGAGATCGGGGCTGCCGCGATCTATCCGCCTTTCGAAGGGAAGACCGCGAGCGGCGATGTGGTCGTGGCGGCCACAGTGGACGACGAGCCGCTTGACGATGCGGAGGTGCGAATCATGACGCGCGTGCGGGGTTTCTGGGGACCGGTTGACCTCGCAGACCCTCGTGTGGACCTTGTGGCGGCAAAAGCCTACACGGTCTGCGTCAGCGACGGCAAAACGGCCATCACTCGCGGTCAAGTGCGGGCGAGTCTTGCGGTCATTGGGTTTCTGCACGACACACAGGAGCTCAACAGCGCTGGGTGCGCGAGGTTTTGGTTGCCGGAGCAACCGTACACGTTCACCGCAAAAGCCCCCGGTTTTCTGCCGCAGTCGACGACTTCAGACGGCGATGTCACGATGACACTTCTGCCGTCTGCCTACATACGAGGCACCGTGGTCGACGGGCAAGACACTCCTATCGCGGCCACGGTTTCGGCGATTCAAGGCGATCGCGTCGTCGCTTTGACCTCGACCGACGCCACCGGTTCGTTTGCGTTCTCGGAGCTGCCTATGCAGTCGACGCGGCTTCTGGCCGTTGCTGCGGGATTTTCGGCCACGCAAACTTACCAGTTTGAGCCATCCCGGGTCGAACCGGCGAAGATCGTCATGCAACCCGCAGTGCCGGTGAGAGTGTCCGTGGTGTCCAAGAGCAAGTCGCCAGTCGCCGGCGCGACCGTCGCATGGTCCACGGCCTTGGAACATGCGTCGAAGCCCACCGATGGGCGCGGCGAGGTCACATTCGAAGCGGTGCCCTCCGACGCGGTAATCACGGCGACCCTTGGACGCTTCCGATCCCCAAAGAAGGTTGCCGCCGCATCGATGACGTTGGTGTTGGGGGGAGACCCGCCTCCCGAGAAACGTGTTCGGGTGCGCGGCGCCGAGGTCGTCACATTTGACGTGACGAGCGACATTTCGGGAGCGTGTGAAACACAGGGTCAGGGCCGAGACTGGGTCGTGCGCGGATGCGAGCGCGGTCCAGCTACGATTCGAATTCAAACCACGGAAGGGCCCTTCACGTGGAAAGGCGAATTGAAGCAGGCGGTGGAGGTCAATATCCCGCCCATGACGTTCCGGAAGATCTTTGTCGTTGGCGACTGGCCGCTCAAGCTGACCAAAGCGTTTGTTGTGCTCGACGACACGCGAATCGCAGTGCCCGTATTCGACGACCATATCCGCGTCGCGACACGCCATGAGCGATTTCGGTTGGTCTTGATTGCTGGAACTGAAACCGTCGAGCGGGACGTGGAGGCGACGTCGTCTGAAGTCACCATCGAGGTCAACGTCACCCCCACCAAGAGTTTCCATGTTGTCGACGACCGAAACGCCGCCGTGACAGGTGCGTGGATCGGCGTAATCAAAGGGGATGCCTTACTGGCACAGACTCAAAGCGCGGGCAATCTGCCATCGCAGGTCCGTATTCCAGCGGGCGCGGAGGTGTTGGCGGTGTCTCCGCGGATGGGGCAGGGCCGATTGGTCGAAGGTAAGGTCGTTCTGGATCAGGCTGTGGGCGCTTGGACACCGGTGGGTTTGGCGCAGGTCGAAGCCGCGCTCGGGGCCAAGTTGGTGCCCAGTGGCAATGGCCTGATCATCGACGCTATCCCCGGCACCGCGGCCGCGCAGCGTGGCATTCAGAGGGGCGCATGGTATGTGATCAGCACGCGGAACCGCGGCAGGATCAACGTGGTTGTGTGGCAGAACAACGCGTACAAGACGTTTGAATTTGGCGAATGATATGCAGCAATTCTCGATCGACGCGCTCAAAGAGATGCCCTGGTGGGGTGACTTTCAGATTGCGATGGGGGACACGCACCACTGGAGGATCGGCACCTTGTCGATCTGGGTGGAAGGGCGTGAAGGAGAGTGGCGCGTCCATCACGCTCGCGGATCGGAACCGCTGGACGAACATGCTCAGCACACCATCAATGATGGAACGCCAACGGCCGCTGCTTCCATCGATATTGGAGTCAGCGGTCGCGCGCACGACCTGCAGGTCGTCCCGCTGCTGGCAGACCGTGACGTCGTGGCGCGTCCCGAAACCACCACCATGGTGATTCAGCAAGACACCACGGCGTTCTTTGTCACGACACCCTTGTTTGTGGCTCTGCGCACACCAGAGGGGCGGACCCTGTTGGAACTGCCGACCTACCGCCCCAGCGACACCTGGTTTGGTGACACCATCGAGGGAGAGCTGTGTTACGCAAGCCGCGTCGCGGCGTACACAAGTCTGACCCGTATGACGCACGTGGCGGCGCGTGTGGCGACAAAAGTCTCCGTCCGCAACCTGCTGCCGGGGAACCTGACGTTGGAACGCCTACGCATTCCAACACCAAACTTGAGTCTGTACGTGGACGATCTGAACAATTTTTGGACACAAGACATCACCATCACCGTTGGCAATGATGAGCCACCGCACATCCGCATTGATGCAGGCCCGCCGTCGCAAGCGGTGGCGCCGCGCATGGTCTGTGGGCCTCGTATTGAGGGCGCTGGAAACATCTTGGTCCGTGCTTTCTCGAGGTTGTTAGGCTGATGTTCGACGAGATTGTCCGAGAAGTTTCTCACTACTTCACCACCAAACGTCTGCTCTTGTGGGGGTCTGGTGTCGCGATTTTTGTGGTGGGTTTGGTCATATCCAAGGCCCTCGCTGCGCTGGTTGGGCGCATTGCGTCCCATCGGGCCGGGCCTCGGCACGGTGTGGTCCTTCAGCGCGTGTCTTATTACGGATTTTTTGCGATCACGTCGGCAGTGGTCCTTAGCCACCTTGGATTCGACTTGCGTGTGCTGCTCGGTGCCGCGGGAGTTTTGACCGTCGCCATCGGTTTTGCCCCAAACGTCGGCCTCGAACGTGATCAGCGGCTTGTTTTTGCTCGGAGAACGACCATTTGTCGTTGGGGATACGCTTCAGATAAACGACACGGTCGGCGAGGTCGTGTCCATTGATTTGCTCTCGGTCACCATCCGCACTTTCGACAACTTAGCGGTCCGCGTTCCAAACGAGACGCTGCTCAAGACGACGTTTAGCGAACCTGACGCATTTCTCCCGATCCGGCCGCTCGACATTCTGCTCGGAGTGGCCTACCGGGAGGATCGAGCATGTGCGTGACGTTGATGAACGTCGCGCACGAACGCTTTGTTTGGATGAACCCAAGCCCTGTTCCTGTTTAAGGGATTCGCCGACTCGGCGCTAAACGTGCAGTTCTCGGTGTGGGCCGTGCGTGAGGAGTACCTTGAGATGCGCAACCAGGATGTACATCGCACCGTGCGTTTGAGGCGGAGAAGATCGAGATCCCCTATCCGCAGCGCACTCCACACATCGCCGATCGTGGCCAGATTCTACCTTCGCCGCCGACGACGACTGATCTTTCCTGCGAACAAGGGTGCGGACAAACGTGTCGGCCTTTGTTATCCTGTCATGGAAGCAAACTCAGGAAAATCCATGTCCAACTCATTCGACCGTAGTGGCAACACGACCCGGACGCAGACGATGAACGTGTCCAACACGCGTGTTTTGCAAGGCTTTAGCGAGGCGATGCACGCTGCGATTGAGCAAGCAGAGACCGCGTTGACGTACGCACATGCCGTGGGCGACGACAACGTTGAGGAAGCGGAAGCCATGTTCGAGCAGCTCGCCGCGATCGCCATGAATGGTTTGGGTTTGTGCACGCGTCGCCGCGCGGAGCAGTTGGAAGCAAGCGAGAACATCCTGCCCGACTCGGAAGACTCGTCAGGCGAACACCGGTCGCCGCTGTACCAGAATTTTGACGAACCTTCCCCGCTGCTGCTCGGGCTCGATGACTCAGCAAAATTCCTCGGCGTCAGCCGGGAACGGCTGGTCGCACTCATGGATGCCGGGGAGTTTGAGGCTGAGTTTGTGGGCGCCGAGCTGCGCTTGAACATGCAAGACTTGGACGACTACCTTCAGCGCGGTGGCGCTGGCCGCATGCCCACGCCAGCCGTCGGCGTTCAAGCGCTGTCGGGACTGAGCGAAGCGGAAGAAGACTTCGAGTCCATTGTGGCGCGGCTGTTCGACGAATAGTCCAAGAAAAGAAAAAAGGCCCAAACAGTGTTTGGGCCTTTTTCGATGGAGCTACGGGGGATCGAACCCCGGACCTCTTGACTGCCAGTCAAGCGCTCTCCCAGCTGAGCTACAGCCCCGTCAACGACGAGTCGTCGAGGAACAGCCTTTTAAAAAAGCTGCCCGAGCGTGTCAAGACTATTCATGGCTTGACTGGTTTCCGCCGGCTCTTTTTTCCAAGTACCTGCAATACGCCTGAAGTTGGTTGTCTGCCGGGCGCTTCGCGCACGCGCCGTCGAACTCGGCCTTGGCACGGGTAATGTCGCCTTTTTCAAAATAAAAGCGTCCTCTCGCTTCGGCCGCCGAAAAGCCGGGGATGTATCGCTCTGCTTCCGTGATGTAGCGGAGCCGATCGGGGTCACTCAGCGCCTTGTTGGCGACGCGCCACCCGTAGAGTATCTCGCGTTCGTGCGGCGTGAGCATAAGAACTGGGTCCTTGCGCAGGCTCATGATGTGGGCAAACCGCAGCCGGTTGAAGATCTCAAGCATCACGGGTCCGTTCGATGGATCGATCCACTGGCCTTGGTCATCAACGAGCGCAAGTTGCTTGAGGACGGGAAGGGCGTTGCCGCACGCTTCAGCATAAACCTCAAAACCCGGCGGCACGCCGGTCGTCGCGGTGTCGTACGTCAACGATTTGTCACGAAGCGCACGTTGGACACCCTCAAACGCATTGATGCAGGTCTGGTTGAGATCCTCGCCCAGTGACACAAAGCGTTCGTACCCATCGTCAACGGCGACCGCGAGGTCGTCAGCCGCGAAACTGGATGGCCAACTCCTGTTGCTTTGGAGGCAGCTTCGCTTGCCCAAACCGAGCCAGATTCGCCACGCACAGCCCGATCGAGCGCGACAGCAAGAGACTTCGCGGACTCGGGAACCGTCGCTTCGATCGCCTTTCGCTCGCGTACAAGCTTCGCCTCGTCCACCTGTATTTTTTGGAACGCGAACGATGTATCGTCCACGGGCTTCGCCGCGCCGTGCGAGATGAACCACCAGCCTACGGCAACGCCGAACACAATCGATGCGATCATGCCGGCAGTGACTGAAACGCTGTGGTTGCCTTTCGTGTGCCATCGTGGTTCTTGCCGTCTTTTTGACTTGTCGGGCAGTCTGCCCGGCACGATACCGCCACACCAACAATAAGGGAACGTTGTCAATGACGCCGCGCGAACGGGTAGACCGATTCATCAACCACACCTACACCGAGGTGGTTGTTGCGGTGCTGATCATCATCTCGGTGACGCTGATTCTCATTGAGGTGGGCGCGGGCGCGTCACTTGGTCCGTGGACCGAGCCGGTGATGCTGGCGAACGACATCATCACGTGGATTTTTGCGGTTGAGCTCACCCTTCGGTTTATCGCTGAGCGCCGCAAGATGCGATTCTTCCGGCGTTTCTGGATCGACATCATCGCAGTGCTGCCGTTGTTTCGGGCGTTCCGATTCCTTCGTATCCTGCGGCTGCTTCGCTTGTTCCGGGTGGGAATCATCTTAAGCCAGCAAGTTCGCATTCTGCGAAGCCCCATCTTCAAGCTCGAATATGTGTTCGTCACGCTGTCGTTGTTCGTCGTGGTCGTCATGGGCGCAATCTCGATGCGCGTGGCCGAAGGCCAGACCAACACGGATTTCAACACGTTAGAGCAAGCGCTCTGGTTTGCATCAATGACGTTGGTCAGCGGCGAGCCGGTGGGAGGAACGCCGCAGACCACCTTCGGACGCGTTGTTTCGTTGACTCTGATGATGGCGGGCCTGACGGTCTTTGCGATCTTCGCCGGTACGGTGTCTGCCGTTATGATCGATACCCTCAAACGCGTCAGGATTAGACCCATGGAAGTTGATGAGTTGCGCGACCATTGCATCGTCTGCGGCTGGAATCGCTCGGCCGAGCTGATTCTTGAAGAGCTGCTTCACGACCGCCACTATACCAGCGTGGTCGTCATCACCGAGCGCGACGATCTTGAGCAGGTGCCATTTTTTGTGCGCCGATCCGACAGCGCGTTTGTTGTGCATGGCGACTTTACGCGTGTGGACGTGTTGAAGGGTGCCGGTATCGACCGCGCCCGAGCCGCTATCTTGCTCGCGGACGAGAGCAAAGAGGAACGGTCCAGCCAGGATCGTGACGCTCGCACGGTCTTAGCAGCGATGCTCATCGAGAAGCTCAACGACACCATCTTCACGACCGTCCAACTCCTCAACCGTGACAATGAGACATCTTTGCGGCGCGCCGGGGTCGAGGAGATCATTGTAACCGACGAGTACGTGGGGAACATCATTGGGTCGGTGGTACGCAACCGCGGGATGACTACCATGCTCGACGAGTTGCTGACCTCGCGTTATGGCCACCAGTTCTTCAAGGAGAAGTTGCCAAACGACCTGGTGGGCAAGGACGTCGGCGAGGTGATGTCTGAGCTCAAACGTCGGCATAATGCGACGTTGCTCGCGGTGGCGTACGACGAACGAGGGAAGGGGATGGTCGTCAATCCTCCCTGGATCTGATGCTTGGGCACGACGTGTGGGTCATTGTCGCCGCGTCGGCACCGATGAATCGTTGAAATGCCGCAAAAGTCGTGCAACTCGAAATGCCGGGCCGCATCGTACATGTTAGTCGAAATGCGATTCTTAAGGATTGAGTGATAAATGCTGACAAACTTCCTTCTTCAATTCACGCGTGTTGGGGCCGAATGGGTGCTGTGGCTGCTGGTGCTTCTCAGCTTTGCCTGCATCTTCATCATGGTTCAGCGTTTCATGTTTCTGCGGGCCCGTGAGCTGCCGGTGCACGAACTCCGCGTCAAGCTCAACGCTGCCCTCGATGAGGGCGACTACGCCAAGGCAACCGAGCTGCTCGCAGACAACGACACGATGGAAGCCAAGACGGTGTTATTCGGTCTGCGCCACTACGAGCGCGGTGCCGAAGGTGTCGAAGATTTGTTGACCGGCGCGTTGGCCACCGAAAAGGTGCGCTACGAGAAGGGCCTCAACTTCCTGGCAACGGTTGGCAGCAACGCGCCATTCATCGGATTGTTCGGGACCGTGATCGGCATCATCAACGCATTCGACAACCTCGCTGCCGGGACCGATGAGGGTGCGAAGCTTGTCATGGCTGCCATCGCCGAGGCGCTCATCGCCACAGGCGTCGGCATCCTCGTCGCCATCCCAGCGGTCATTGCCTACAACTACTTCAAGGGTCGCGTGAAGGTGTCAGTGAGCCAAACGGAACTGCTTGGCCGCAGCCTGATTTCTCACCTGCGCAAGGGCGATGGAGGCAAGGATGGCGGGGTTTAGCTCCAACGACGATGACGTCATCGCTGGGATCAACGTCACGCCGCTCGTCGATGTGACGCTGGTGTTGTTGATTATCTTCATGGTCACAACGAGCACCATCGTGCGCCAGCAGATCGAGGTCGACCTGCCCAAGGCCGCCACGGGCGAGTCGAAACCGGCGACCACGCTGGTGCTGCAGATTACGGCCGATGGGCAATTTGCGCTCAATGGCGAAGTCACGCCCTTGGACCGCATCGGAGCCACCGCCAAGGCCGAGAAGGCCAAGGATGCCGACGTCCGTGCAATCATCGCGGCCGACAAATCTGTTCCCTACGAAAAGGTGGTGGACCTTATCGACACGATCAAACTCAACGGGATCGATAAGTTTGCGCTCAATATCGAACGGAAGGCCAAACCGCAGTGACAAAGCGAACTCCCAGACTCGACGTTGCCGACCCGCTCATCGAGAAGCCCAAGACGAGGGGGCAAAAGGCCGCCATGTGGATCGGCGGGGGCGTTGCTGCGGTCGTGGTGCATATTGTGGCGGGCGCGTTCTTGGTCACGGTTGCCCCACTGCTTCAGACCGAACACAAAGAGCCCGAGAGCGATGTCGTCGAGATGTCGATTGAGGATTTTCCGGAGCCCGAGCCCGAGCCGGAACCCGAGCCCGAGCCCGAGCCGGAACCCGAGCCCGAGCCTGAACCTGAGCCTGAACCTGCTGCGCCTGAGCCCGAGCCCGAACCGGTGCCCGAGCCAAAGAAAGCGCCGGAACCTCAGGATAAGGCTGAGCCACCCCCGGAGGACGCGCCACCCAAAGCGACCGAAGCGATGGATCCCGTCAATCTGGAAGGGCTGACGCTTGAATCGACCTCAGAAACGGGTGGTATCGACATCAAGGTCGGCACTGGCATCAAGACAGGCAAGATCACAAGCAAGTACGTTGACCCGAGCCGATTTGGCAAAATCAAGACCGCAGAAGGAGGTCAGGGAGAAGGATACGGCACGGGCAAAGAGACCGTCGCCGCGCCTAAGAACTGTCCGTTCTCCAAGCCCGAAGCGGTTCGGAAGGTCAAAGGGGTCTACTCACCCGAGGCTCGACGGCGCCAAGTGGAAGGCACGGTGGTCGCGCTCGTGACAGTGTCGCCTCAGGGGAAAGCGACGAACGTCAAGATTGTCTCGTCGTTGGGATATGGCTTGGATGAGTCAGCCATTGAGGCTTTCAAACAGTGGACGTTCAAGGCGGCTCAGAAAGATTGCCAAGCCATCGAGTACAACATTCGACTCACCCACACGTTTGCATTGGACGACTAGAAGCGGACATCCCCGCCCAACCAAAACGCGGCCCCGTCACCGAGCTCCGTCCGGAAGCGCAAGAACCCGAAGTTCGTCTGATACATGAACTCTAGGTCTGTCACGCCGAACAATCGGGTCAGCGACGGTACATCCGATGTCGGATGACTCCCGTGGCCGAGCTGCATGTTCAGCTTCTGCGTGAGGTTCAGATTGAGGTAGGAGTAATTCGAGAGAAAGTCGGTGCTGGTCGAAAACCCGCCGCCAAACGTGTAGTACTGACGCCCAACTCCAAGCCATGTGCCTATGGCGACGTCGTTGAACTGGCTAAAGAACGCACCGAGGTCAAGACTTCCTCCAATTCGGGCTTCGACGCCAAGGCGGTCAAACGCCCCCGACTCCGCGAATCGGTAGTAGTCACCCACCGCGTCAATCGTGAGGAACGACTGCCGACGGAAGCGCAACAAGCGCGCCCCAGCGATCGCCTTGTACTGTGAGGCGCCCAGAAGCACATTCTGTGTGGTTTCAAGCGTGACCTTTCCCACATCGAAGTCGAGCCCCGCCTGTGCGCGAATCAAGTGCCTTGAAGAGGCCTCCGAGCTCGTCACAAAACCGTAGGAAACGACTCCAAACCACCCCGGTCTGTGGCGAAAGTTCGAGGGCATCAAGATGTCGCTGCCCTGAAGGGTGCCGATCACATCCAGGAGGTAGGTCAGTACGAACCCGGTGAAACCCAACTGAAACGCGGGTGCCGCGATTCCCGTAATGCTTGACGAACCGTCATCGGCGTACGCGGCCAACGCCGCCGCGCCCATGACCAAGATCGACGCCCCCTCCGAAACCATAAGGGCGGTGGCCGTGCGTGTGTCGTCAATCCAGAGGTGGCCGATGCCGTGCAGAGGAATTCCGGCGGTCAACGCAACAAGCGCTGCGGTCGTCGTTGTCGTCGACACGACCTCGTCCGAAAACACAAAGCCCTGTTGTTTAAGCAGGGGCTTGGGCGTGGTGCTCAGGGAGCTCTCTTGCTCAAGCGACCCACTCGGTGGAAGGTCGAGCAGCTGCTCGTAGGGATCATCGGAGTTGAGGGGCACTTCATCGGCGGCGCGCTCGGTTGCCGCATCTTGTGCGGCTGCGAGAGTCGGCGAGGCTGCCGCCAAAAACATCAAAAATGCCAACCGCAAGATCATGCGCGCAAGCATCAGGGAGAGGGGAGGGTACGGTCAACCTGCTCTGGCAACAAGTCAGTTTGACGCCACAAACCCCGTCTGGACCTGAACAAACCCCTAGGCTGCGGATCGGCGCGGCCGTCGCGGCCCCATGTTGTGGGCACCAAGCCACGCGTTGGTTGGTTGTTCACAAGTCCATCACGGATCGATTGGCGCGAGATCGTGCTTGTCGCCGAGATCTCGGCCACCAAATGGGATACGGCATCGTAGCTGAACGCTTCGAGCTCACCCGGCGCTGATTGTATGCCTTGCGCTTGCCAGCCCGTGTAGAAGTCCTGCGACTCACGGCTGGCAAACGCGGGCGAAAACCACGCTGGGATGACAGCACCTTCAACGTACGACGCTGCCTGCCGCAATAACGTCGGGTCCTGCCACAGGCTTGTTCCGAGGTAATAGACACGTGTGCGACCGTCTTTGGGGAGCGTTGTGTTTGGGACACGCCCCCATATGTTTTTCGCGGCCAAGAAGGCCGTGACCTCCGCAACCTTAGAGCCTGTGTCAGGAATGTAGATGGCGTCGGGTTTCGCGGCGGCAACCGCGGCGGCCGTCTTGGAATAATCGGTGGCTTTACGATCGTAGGTGGACTCCAACACAATCTGCGCGCCCGCTGCGGCGGCTGCCTTCGAAAACTCCGCGGCCATGCGTTTCCCGTAGCCGATGTCGGGTACAAGCACGGCGATGCGCATTGCGCCTAGGTCCGACGTGGCCACTTTTGCGGTCGCGCGGGCCTCGAGTGGCGCATCGACGAAGTCCTGAAAAACCCAAGCGTCGGTTGAAGCCGGAATCTCAGTCGACAAAGCGAGCACTGGGATTCGTGCGTCGGCGGCTTTCGGCGCAATCTCCCGCGTGCGTTGGGCATCGACCGGGCCCACGATTGCCAAGACACCGGCTTTGTTGAGGCGCTCAAACGCACCGGGTTGCTCGGAGTTTTCGATCACAAGTGTGACTTGACCGTGTGATGATCCAAGCGACGCCAAGCTCGCGCCCCGTACCGCACGCTCGCCGATCGCACGATTGGGCCCGGACAGGGGCGCCAATAAACCGATCCGGAGCGGGCCTTCGTAGGCGGGAGGGACCTGCCGAGTGGCCAGTTCGCTGGCCTGTGCGGATGCACCAACCGCCCGCAGCGCATCCGCCGCACTTTGCAAGAGTGACACGTCCGAAGTGGACTCGCGCTTGACCAGTTCGTAAAGACCAACCGCTCGCAGGAGTGGAGAAGCGTCGCTTGCCCACTCCGAGGCGACGTCGTCGCTGACGGCTGACGAGAAATCAAAGGCGCGTGCGCGAGCATACCGCGTCAGCGGGGCATCTTCGTCGCTGGCGTCATACGCTTCGGCAAGTCCAGCGATTGCCTCGGCTTGACGATCCGCCGCCGCCAGTCCTTCAACGACCAGAGTCCAAGCGTCGACGCGGTCTCGCTTAAGGACGTTGGGACTCAGCGACGCGCCGGGATAAGTTGCGAGTGCGGACAACGCCGCGGCTTTGTCGCCCATCGCCGCATGGGCGGCGGCTAAATACACCTGCGCAGCGTAGCGAATCCGAGGATCGACGTCGGTCGAGCCCGCAAGTCCGGACAACAGCGGCAGCGCCCGCATCGCGCCGGCATCAGCGGCGTCGAACTCACGAAGGGCTGCGCGCGCAGAGTAGAGCTCAGCAACCTGCGCGATTGGATCGTCAGGGAAGTCGGTCTGAATCAGCCGAAACTCTTCTTCTGCGCTCGCCCACTGTCCTG
>JAWKQR010000021.1:0-89152 GCA_041390025.1 bacterium | reverse complement strand
CGAATCGAGCGCAGCCGGCTCCTCTTGCTCGGGCTCAGAAGGCTCGGCGGTTTGATCCACCGGCTCTTCCTCGGGCGCGGAGTCAGGTTCCTCCGTCGAGGCTACGTCGTGGGGCTCCGCCTGTGCAACCTCTGCCGATTCCGAGGCCGTTTCGGCCGCGGCAACAGCCTCTACCGGAGGTTCCTCCTGCGGTTCCGCGTCAGCGGACGATGTGCCAGGGTCACCCCCCATGTAGAACAAGGGCGTACCATCATGTGGGCAGATTTCTGAGTCATCTGCGAAGTTACGTCCACATGTCGTGCAAAATTTCATTCCACGCTCCTCATCGCGCGACCAGAGTAACAACCACCCGCCTGCCTTTTGGGAAGGCGTACTGCATATGCGGTCGGGAGGCTAATCGGTCAGACAATACACCACGATATCCACACCGACAACTTTGCAGGCGTTTCGTACAGGCACAAAAAAAGCCGCTCATGGCGGCTCCTTTGTTAATCCCTGATGGGATTACATGGCAGCGTTGAATGTCACGCTGAGGCCCTTGGCATTGATCGTACCGGTGATCTTGCCGTTTGCCTTGCCTTCTTTGATTCGGCCGGTGGCAGCAAGCTTGTTGGGTCCCTTGTCGCCGCTGAGTGTGAAAGCTCCGTCCTTTTCGAGGCTGCCCGTCATTGGGATGAGGGCCTTCTTGCCTTCACGCTTGGCTTGGAACTTCGCGAAAATCGTCAGGTCGTCTTTGACGGTGATTTCAATCGTTCCGTCTTCAAGACCGCCACCGGTGACAGCGCCGCTGTACTTCCCAGGAGCCACGGCGGGCTTCGCAGGCTTCTTAACTTCGGGTTTCGCGTCAGTTTCGGCTGCTGCTGTGCCTTCTGGAGCGCCTGCTTCTTTGAGCTTGGCGGCCAATTCGGGCGTGCATGCTTCCATCTTCGACTTGATGGCTTCCTGAACGGTGGTCTCTTCAGCAAGCATCTTCTCAGCCGAACCGAAGGTCTCTTCGGTGAAGCCGTAGCGTGCGAAGACTTCCGTGAGGATACCCTTCTGTGTCTCGGTGTCCTCGACCTTTGCGCGAACGCAGGTCACTTCAAAAGCAGCCTTGATGAACAGTTCCTTGTCGGGAGCCTGAGCAGCGGTCTGCTCCGCAGTCTGAGCAGCGGTCTGAGCGGCGGTCTGAGCAGCCGTCTCAGGCTGAGCTGCGGTCTGAGCAGCAGTCTGTGCAGCGGTTTCAGTGGTCGTCGCCTCTTCTTTTTTGTCGCAACCAGCAGTGATGCCGGCGGTAAGAAGGCCGAGAAGGAAAAGGTTGAGCGTGCGCTTCATGGATTTCTCCTTAAAATTTTCCGCTCATCTGAGCGGGTCGGATCCAGTTTTTCTGTTCTGGGTCGCACATATGCCTCGAATAATCTGGCAGGTGGCCCAATGACTTCTGAAAGTAGGCGTTGTACCCCGTTTTCACAGCGTGTCAACCCTCGACACCTTTTTGAGGACTAAAATTGAAACAATTGGTGGTTTCGGGGCATCATGCCGCGATGTTCAAAATTGAGGATTTGAATGCAAACGTTTGTCATCGTCGGAAACGGCGTCGCCGGCATTGAGGCCGCGTTTACAATTCGCAAAAGCCGCTCACCACGCGAGGCCCGCATCGTGGTGATTTCCGACGAGACCGACTACTTCTTCTCCCGCACCGCGCTCATGTACGCTTACATGGACATGATGCAACGGCGTGACCTCGAACCTTACGAGCGGGGTTTCTACGATGCCCAACGCATCGAACGGGTACGTGGCCGCGTCGTCGACATCGACGGGAAGGCCCACACGGTCACGCTCAACAACGGCGAGTCACTAAAGTACGACAAACTCTTGCTCGCCACGGGAGCACGGCCGCGCAACTTTGGTTGGGGTGGGCTTGATGACGTAAAGGACGGACTGGTTCACTTTGTGTCGATGGCGAACCTCGACAATTGCGAGCGCCTCACCCCGTCCACGAAACAGGCGGTGGTCGTTGGTGGAGGACTGATTGGGATTGAACTGGTCGAATGCCTGTTGCACCACAAGATTCAGGTCACGTTTCTGATTCGTGAACCATGGTATTGGCCCATCGCGCTCGGTCCTGAAGAGGCGCAGTTCGTCGCTCAACACATGAAGGACCACGGCGTCGATATTCGGCTAGAAGAGGAAATCAAGACCATCGAAGTGGATGCTTCGGGGCGCGTGAGTGCCTTGGTCACCAACAAAGACAATCGCCTGCCGTGCCAGATGCTGGGCGTCGCAGTGGGGGTTGGCGCTGAGACCGACTGGTTGAAATCCTGCACAACGCCGATAAAAACCAACCGAGGGATTTGCGTGAACACTGCGTTTGCGACCGACGTCGAGGACGTGTTCGCGGCCGGAGATTGTTGCGAAATCGTGGATGAACACGAGTCCTACACCGAGACCATTTGGTATTCGGCGAAACTGCATGGCCAAGAGGCCGCCAACGCCATGATGGACCTGCCTGTTCACTACAAACGCCCGCTGTTTTACAACTCCTCGAAGTTTTTTGAGATCGAATACACGACGGTTGGCAAGGTTGTGAACCTGCCGGATGGGACCCCTCGTTGTACCGCAAACACCCCACCAAGAATATCAGCCAAAGGATCGTGCATCAGCACGGCAAAGTGGTGGGCTTCAACATGCTTGGCTCACGATGGAACCATACGATCCCGAGAAATGGATTCACGAAGGTCGTTCTCTCGATTTTGTTAAGACTCACCTCAGCGACGCTCAGTTTGACGTCGAATTCGGGCGTGCGACCTCGCCGCGTTTACCGAAGTGGAGATCATTCTATGAAACGTGGCGGAGCAGCAGGTTGGTTCCTGCACGACATCAAAGACAACGGTGTCACGGCGTGGCTCATCTCGGGCGTGCTGATGTTGTTTTACATTCTGTTGTACTTCACCGAGCAGCTTCAGCCGCTCATTGCAACTTCTGGGTTTTGACAAAAAGCCGTTTGAGGGCAAGTGGACCCTTTACGGCATGCTCTACACGATCGCCATACTCACGGGCGGCTCGTACATGATCTACAAGTATCGACACAATCGATACCAAGTCATTCGAACCATCGTGGTGATGTTCACACAAACCACGCTTGCGTTCTCGGTCCCGAATCCTTCTGAAGTTTCTGGACCAGCCAGGGTATTACTTCAGCTACTTCTGGCCGTTGAAGATTGATTACTTCTACCCGTCCAGCATCCTCTACATGCCCATTCCGTTCATCTTGTACTCCCTGTTGGGATCGCTGCTGCTGGTGCCAGTGATGGCATTTTTCTTCGGCAAGCGATGGTACTGCTCGTGGGTGTGCGGCTGTGGAGGCCTCGCCAATACATTCGGCGAGCCGTGGCGCCACCTCTCGTCGAAGTCGAGCAAGGCATGGAAGTTCGAGAAGTACTCCATCCACCTCACGCTCGTGTTTTCTATCGTTACCACCGCTGTCGTGGTGGTCAGTTA
Source organism: bacterium (assembly GCA_041390025.1). Classification (GTDB taxonomy): domain Bacteria; phylum Myxococcota_A; class Bradymonadia; order Bradymonadales; family Bradymonadaceae; genus JBFFMO01. The sequence continues at coordinate 85,672 of JAWKQR010000021.1, read as the reverse complement.
CGCCGTCGGTGCAAAGCACCCTGAGTTCGCCGAATCGGCAAAGACGATTCAGAAATCGTATGGCCTCTTGGTCTCAAGCATTCTCTCCGGCGTTCTTGGGACCGGGCTTTATCCCATCGGTGGAACGCGCGTTTGGTGCCGTAACTTCTGTCCGATGGCGGCCTTTTTGGGTTTGATCCAAAAGTTTGGTCGGTTTCGCATCACGGTCAAAGACAACATGTGCATCTCGTGTGGGATGTGCAGTAAGTATTGCGAGATGGGTATCGACGTGCGGGCATATGCACAGCGAAATCAATCGTTTGTGAGGGCCTCGTGTGTTGGGTGTGGGTTGTGCGCCGAAGTGTGTCCCCGCGGTGTGCTGAAGTTGGAGAACGTCTCGGACCCGCATCCCCAGGAGCTCTCGATGTCCTCGCTGCTCAGCGAGTCGTGGAAGCAAGGTAGTCATCGCAAGGCCTCATGATGTCGGATCGACCCCAACCAAAGTGCCCGGTCTGCCGCACTGCTGTGCAGCTGCGCACCGAGAACAAGTATTTTCCGTTCTGCTCTGAGCACTGCCAAATGGTGGACTTGGGGCGCTGGATCAATGAAGAATACCGGATGCCGGTTGACGCAAACGCGACCGAGCGAGCGTTGCCCCCGGAGTTGTCCGAATTGGATGACTGAAAGGAACTTTCGGATGGAAGCGCTGTCCGTTGCAGTAACCGCCTAGGACGTCAGATGGCCAGATTGCGCTTCTCGACCGATATTTCAGACCTCGGCCTGTTTCGACGCTTCGCCCAGACGCGCAAAACCCTGATCCTCACGGTTGTCTTGGGGTCGGCGTTGACGTGGGGCGTTGGGCTTGCGAGTGCTCACTACGTGCTGAACGTGAGCACGTCGGTTGTGCTGAATCTCTTGCTCATCACAGCCAATATGATGGTTGTGCTCGTGTGCGCGGCGCTCCAGACCATTTTGGTCGGGGACATGAGCTTTCCTGGGCCGTGGCGAGAACAAGTCATCCTTGGCAAGAGCCAGGACCGTGTCTCGGTCAAGAACCACGGTGCTGAGTTCCTGATGATCATGACGGTCTTGATCGTGGCCAATATCTTCCTCGTCGAGACGAGCACCGGTGGGTTCTTTGACCGTTACCATCATGAGGGCTTTTTTGAGGTTCGTCTTCGCTCGCCCGACCCTGCCGAGCGAAAGGCCGCCTTTGAAGACCTTCGCGACGCGATGAATTTTCAGCTTTGGGAGCGTCCGGGAATACAGGAGCTGGTGCGTAGCCATCTCAGCGACCCGGATCCCGACGTGCAGCAAGCTGCCGTCTTTTGCGCGGGCTTGATGCACATGACGGACGATGCTGCCACACTCATGATGCTGGCAAAACAGGCGACTCCGGCCGTGCGTGCGGAGGCGGCGGTGGCCCTGGGCAAGTTTGGCTCAGAGGATCGTGCGCGGCTGCTCTTGGAATCGATGCTGAGTGACCCTGACGCTGTAGCTCGGCAGGGCGCGTTCCGCGGCCTTGCGCTGATGAAGTCACCGTTGAGCCTGCCTGCGCTCTTTCCCTACTTTGACGCGACAGACCTCGACACCAGGCTGCTGGCGTACTGGGTTGCACGTGTCATTCAAGATCCCGATGCGCGCCAACCCCTGCGAGCGAAACTTGAGAAACCGCTGGACCTGAACGAGAAATGCGCAGTCCTTGATGCGCTCAAGATGGTCGCGACCAAAGAGGATGTGCTTTGGGCCCGCCTCCAATTCACCAGCGCGCCCAAGGACGTTCGATGCGAGCCCATCGTTTGGGAGGAGCGTGACGAGACGCAGCATTACGTCACTTACAGCGACACACTGCGCGTGAAGTACCTGAAAATCGTCGCAAATGCGGACAGCAAGGGGCAGGTCGAGTGGTTCGAAAGGATCATTCGAGACAAGGAAGAAGAGCCTTACGCGCGCGAAGTCGCCAACGAAGTGCTCAAACGCCTCAAATAGCTCAACGAATCTGGAGGTACTGTCGGCAACGACGACCCAGGTTGCTCTCAGGCTCAAGTTCATAACACCGTTCGAACTCCGCGCGCGCGCGTGGATGGCCATCCTCGAGCATCATCTTGCCCAGATGCAGGTGAGGCTCCGCGTAGTTGTCGGGACACTTATCGATCGCCGCTTGGAAGCTCTCTGCGGCCTCCAGGCGTGAACTGAGCGCAAGATAAGTCAGACCGAGGTTGTTGTGGGCGACGCACAGTTGTGGCTTCAAAAACACGGCCATCCTGAAGTGCTCCAGCGCCCTGTTGTAGTCCCTTTCGTTGTACAATGCCCAACCCAAGTTGTTGTGCGCAAGCTCCGGGGTCGGATACATCGGTGTATCGAGCAGCGTGGTAAAGTCGTCCTCGGCCTCTTTCCACCGCTCCATCGCGAGGTAAACGGTTCCTCGATTGTTTCGGGCGATGGTCAGCTCGGGTTTGATCCGAATGGTCTCGCTGAAGTGCTTGAGTGCCTTTTGGTAGTCGCGCCGGCCCATGTAGATGAACCCCAACAGGTGGTGCGCCTCGGCGTGGTTCGGATTCATCTCAAGCGCGAGCGTAAGCTCGCGTATGGCCAGCGGCATTTCTTTGGAGTCAAAGTAGCCAGATCCCATCTTATAATGCCATTCCGCATTTTTGATGGCTTCCTCTTCTTTCTTCTCCGCACCGGAGCACGCGGCAAATACGAGCAGTAACAGGATTAGAAAAGTCTTTTTCATCGTTTCCTCCGTCCTTCCTTGAACGGGCGTCGAGTCTAATGGACTGTGACGTTCTACACTCTGTGGGATCGAAATCAAAACGAGACCGACGTGACCATCGAACTCAGCCATTCAGACTTGGCGCTGTTGTGCAACGAAGTCACAACAGCGTCGGGAACCCTCCAAGGAATCTGGTACACATCCCAAAGCACGTGGCTGTTTCAAACACGTGGCTCCGGCGAGACGCATTTGTTTGTGGTCAGCTGCGATCCGCGATGGAGTCGGTTGCACCTCGTGGACCGCAAGGAAGCCGATGCACGCACGCCAGATTCCTTGACGATGTTGATGCGAAAATGGTTGCTGCCAAGCCAGTTCGTTTCGGCCACCGTCGACACCCATGACCGCCTTGTCACCTTGGTTTTCAAAAGCGCGGATGCTGTCTTCCAACTTCATCTGGAGGTCGCCGAGCGGTGGGCCAATCTGACCCTCGTTCGTGACGGTGTGGTGGTGGGCTGTCACGTCACCAACGCTCGTGTGCGTATCCACCGCGCGTGGACGTTACCTGAAACCGTGCGTGTCAGCCCAATTCAAGACCGGTTGCCAGCCCTTGAACCCTCAAAAGCGCTCGCAGACGAAGTCGCGCTGCACATGCGAGCCGCCGTTGAGGCCGAGGTCGCATCGAAAGCCGCCTCGGCCCTAGACGACGCACTGAAGCGTATGCGGCGGCGCGAGAAGGCGGTCACCAAGGACCTCGCCAAGATCGAAAATGCCGAGGAGTTGCGACGCAAGGGGGAACTTCTGAAGACGCTGCATGGACGGGTTCCCGCGGGAGCGACTGTCGTGCGCGTCGTCGATTATTGGGACCCTGACCTGCGAGAGGTCGAGGTGCAACTCGATCCGACCCGAAGTCTGCAGGCCAACGATCGTGCGTTTCACGGTATCGACGGCTAAAGAACGCACAGGCCAAGGTCGAGGCGCGCTTGCTTGGACGATGCAGTACGTCGAGCAACTCGAGGAGCACGAGCCTGACGTCCGGTGTCGTGTCGCCGGACGCGGTCGTCGCCAAACTCAAGCGCCTGCGTCTGTACGTAGAAGGCGGCGACGACGGTGAAGACTGGAGACGTCCGCAAGCCCTATAGGCTGTTTCAAACGGTCACCGGAACGCCCGTCCTCGTTGGACGCAGCGCCAAGGACAACGATGCCGTGACACTGAAGCATGCGCGTGGTCGGATGTTTGGCTGCACGCGCAGGACGTCGCTGGTTCACATGTCATTCTCCGCGTCGAGAAGAACGACCAGGCCAACGGGCAAGATCTGCTCGAGGCAGCCCTGCTGGCTGCTTGGTTCAGTAAGGCCCGTGAAGACACGGTCATCGACGCGTCGTCATGTGGACCGAGGCCAAACACCGTCAGAAAGCCCAAAGGTGCGGCTCCCTAGGTTCGGTTTCCGTCGCCGGCGGGGCGAATATTGCAGTTAGCCGGAACTGACAAACGTCTACAGGCGTTGCTTGAAAACGAAATCCAAAAACGAAAAGCCCGCCTGAAGGCGGGCTCATTCGAACCTCGAAAGGCTCTATTCAAGCTTGAAAGGATAGGTCACGGGCACGTTGTCCTTGGCGGTGGTCACCGGGAACTTCGGCCCACCAACTGCCTTCTGTACACACCGGCCAACGTCCGTACCGGCGAACGTTCCGTCCACAACTTCGACGTTGGTCACACCACCGTTTGGCTTGATGGCGAACTTGACCTTCATCGTGCCTTTCAGGTTGTTGGAGTTCTGTGACTTGTAACAAGTGTTCACGCGACCCGAGTAAGCCTTGATTGTGTTGAGGACGTCGGACTTATCAAGCTTGTCCTTGCCGCCACCACTGCTGCTGCTTGGCTCGCTCTCTTTCTTAGCTGCGACGGTCTTCTTGGGCTCTTTCTGAGAGCCGTTGTCGATCTGGTCGAGCAGTCGATCGATGTTGTCACCTTTCGGCTCAGCCTTTTTGGGCTCTTCCTTGGGTTCATCTTTCGCTTCGACCTTTGTATCGGTCTTCTTGGAAGAGCTTGAGCTCGACGTCGACTTTTTCGGGTCCTTCGCAGTCTTGTCAGGGTCGACCGCCGCGACCTCAGTCGGTTTCTCCTTCAAGGGCCGAGTTGGCCGCCTTGGCCGCTTCGTCAGCTGCGGCCTTGTCTACGGCAGGCTGCTCAGGCTGAACGAGCTTCTCTTGGATGTAGATCTTCTCGGTCACTTGCGGGGTGTTGTCGCGAGTTGCGAGGTAGGCAACCGCACCGATCAGCCCGAACAGGAGCACACCGCCAATCACACCGCCGATGATGAGTGGCTTGTTGGAGCGGTGGCTGCCCATGGGCATGAGCGCCGGCATCGACATCGTTCCGGTCGTGAACGGATCCGCGCTCAGGCCGTCGTCACATGCCCATGCCGCCGTGCTCTTCATCGTCTTGTGGGCCGAGGCGAGCGCTCGGATATCGATGAGACCAGAGCCTTCGGTCACGGAGGACCATCGGCCGCAGGTGCGTCATTGTTCGACGGACTGCCGACCGCTTGGACCTGATCAAACTGCTCAGTGAGAAAGAACCGAGTTTTCGTTTCGCTTTCCGACCAAATCGCCGCCCACCGCGGGTCCCGCGGAACCGGCGCTGATCGACGCACCGACGCTGGATTTCGAACGGCTTGGAGCGATGGGCTCGGAGGACGATAGCCCAAAAGAGAGTCGTCGTTGCTGCTCGCGTCGCTATCAAGAGCGAAGCAAACATACCGCCGACATTTCCTGCGGATTGGATTTGGGGTCCGGCTGGAGCATCGAAACTCGAGAAGAGGCCGCCGCCGTCGGATTGCTCGCTTTCGCTCGCGCCCGCGCACGCCAGCCATAATCGTCCGAGTCGCTGCCAAAGTCGCTAAAGCCGCCCGAGAAGCCGCCATTGCCACTTGCGGGCGAATCGAACGAGGAGAACGCGCCGTCGTCGTTGGAGCTCGCAAGACCTGAAGCGGCCTGCATGACATTCGTTTCGTCAACCTCCTCGTTGATCTGCTTTTTGATACAACGAGAAATCGTCCGAGATTTGGGTCGCTTCGTCGGGTCCGGCGCCAGCCATCTGGGTCAAGTGCCCGAACTCATCCAGCTTGCTCAAGGCAACCCAGTCCGACAGCCCATCCTTCCATGCGAGTTTCCGCGGTGATTCGGCCGGACATGAAATAGGAGTCGATGTCCATCGTCGTGACAAGGACCAACCTGCTCACCGTCAACAACCACGTACCACTCGGCCGCGGTTCCAACGGTGGCGGAAACGGTCTCGTCGCCGTCCTCATTGCCTTTGACGACGATGACGTTGCTGCATTTCTTGCAGCGAATCTTGAAGACCTTTCCCTGGACCTTCTCGTCGGCAATCGAATATTTTGCCCCACATGATCCGCAGACGATTTTCATCTCGGAGTACTCCTTCCGTGGTGGTTCGCCACTGGATAGCGTTCGAAAAGGGTTGCCCCCAAATTACTGAAGCGATTGGGCTTCGGCGGTTTCACGTACTTTCGGCATGAAACTCTTTTTGAGTTTCAGAAGGCGCGCGAACTTTGTCGCATGGCGCGTTGAAAGTCCCGAGGGTCTTGAGCTGACCATCGATCAACATGTCGTCGAAGTTGTAGAACTTCGTCTTCACGTCGTCTTGAGCGAAGGCTGCTGTGGCCGACAAAAGTACGGCCAAGGCTGCAAAACTTCCAATCACTCGTCGCATGTCTTTCCCTTCCACTACTCGATGAGCACACGCTCCCTCGAAGAGAGAGACGCGACACTCAATTTGTCCGTGTTTGCCCTAAAGCAGCGTTTGTACCAGAGGGCCTTTTAAAGCGTCAATCAATCGCCCGTTCCAATGTGTTGAAACGCAGGGATCCAAAAAAGGATCAGTTTTCACCACCATCTTCTGGCGCGGGGTCGGCCGGAGGTGTTTTGGGCTGGGTCTGATTCGATTGACTCTTCAAGAAGTTAATCATCGCGTTGTATTGCGTGAGCTTCTCGGCGTCCTGCGTCAACGTGAGTAATGTCTCGTAGTAGCCGATCGCCTTCTGGTTGTCCTTAAGCTGACTCTCGTAAAGTTTCGCAGGTCGCTCGTACGACGACACGTGCTTGGGATCACATTTCTCGGTGTAGTACGAGTAATTGTCCGCGGCGCGACCGTAGTCGGCGGTTGCAAACGCACTCGCGGCGTTGCCCAGACGAGCCACACAATGATTCGGGGAAATGCGGACGGCCTCGGCGAACTGCGTGTTCGCGCGCTCGTAGTCGAGGTACTGCAACAGGATGGAACCCAGATTGAGTCGAGCCTCCAGGTAGTTCGGATCGACTTCGATCGCCTTCTGAAACTCCTTCACAGCTGCGGCGAGGTTCTGTTCTTTCATGTAGAGCAGACCCAAGTTGTTGTGCGCGTCGGGGTCCTTGGCATCGATCTTGGCAGCCTTGGTGAACATGTATTTGGCCAGCGACAAGTTGTTTTGCTTGTCGTAGACCAAACCGAGCGTGGTCAAAGCCGCGACGTTCTCGTCGTCGGTGCGCAGGATATCCTGCAAGTACTCAAGCGCCTTGTCGGTGTTGCCCGCCTTGAGCGCCAATGAGGCCAAGTTGTTCTTCGCTGCGAGGTTTTCGGGCTCACGCGCGACGACTTCGAGGAACAAGGGCTCAGCAAGATCGGTCTTGCCCTGCACGGCGTAAGAGCGCGCGAGCGCGACCGTGTAGTCAAGCACGTCCGGGTCAATCTCTTTCGCCTTGAGAAGCGCTGCTTCAGCCTCGGCCGGCTGATCGAGTCGCATCAAGAGGATACCCAAGTTGTAGTGAGCCTCTGCGAAGAGCGGCTCAAGCTCAACGGCACGCTCCAAACCGGCGAGTGCTTTGGCGTTGTCAGGCTTCTCCTTGGCAAACTCGTTGAGGGCGATTTGGAAGTTTTCGACCGCTTCCTGCTTCATGCCCATATCATCGGCTGCCTGCGTGACGACTTTGTCGTCTTTCTTTTCAGGCGCCGACGAACACGCTGAGAGCGAGAACGCAGCGGCGAGGAGTGCGGTTTTAAAAATGATTGGTTTCATGATGTTCCTCACTTACTCGCCTGCGGCGTGGTGGCTTGAACAGGTGCGGGTTCTGCCGCCTTCTGTGCCTCCTTGCGCGCTTTGACACGTTCCTTAACGACCTTCAAATCGGTCACGGGGGCGGGGATGAAGAACTTGAGCTTCTGGTGCTCAACCTCGACGCCGTCCTGTCCCGTGATCGGGTAGGCCTCACTTTCAAGCTTGCTGATCGCTTCCGCGGATTTCGCACTCCACTCGTTGTACGCTTGGTACTGCAACGCGAGTTTCAGCGCACTGCGGTAGGCGGTGAGTGCTTTTTCCTGCAACGGGAACGCGTTGTCGTCCAGCGCGGCGCGGTATTCGTCTTCCTGATCAGGAGTCAGACCTTCGGGCATAGGCAGGTTGTACAATTCATCCGAGAAATTCTTGTACATCTGCCCCACGCGGAACGCGCTCGCGGCAACCCAACGTGGGCTCTCCATCGCAATGACTTCCGTGTAGATGCCTTCAGCTGCTTGCTCAAGCTCGCCCTTTTTGAGCAGCGCCTTTTGAAGCGCACTCATCGGGAAGCCAAGCTTGACCTTCGCGAACTCGAAGTAAATCTTCTCGGCTTGGAGGAAGCGCGCCTCAGCTGCGTAATAGCTGGTTTTGCGCTTGTCCGCTTCGTCGGTGAGCTTCTTCCACGTCTCAACAGACTTCGTGAAGTACTCGTCTTGGGTCTTCTCCCAGTTCTTGTCTTTGAGCTCGCCCACGAGCAACCCAACTTGGTCGTAAATCTCCACCTTCTCGGTTTCTTTGACGTCCTTGCGTTTCAAGAAATCTTCGAAGCGCGTTTTTGCGGCCTTCCAGTCCTTCTTCTCCCGCTCAAGGTAGGCGAGGTGAAGGGCCACGTCGCGAACGTTCTCGCGATTCGGGTAGACCTTCATGTACTTTTCGTACGCAGCAATGGAGTCGTCCCACTTCTCCATCGCTTCGAGCAGTACGCCCGAGTTGTATACGGCATCGGGGGCGTTGGGATGGTCTTTGTACTCGACCTCTGTCCCTTCCTCGTTGACGTACTTGGCATTCGAGCCCAAGCGCGCGAAGTACTCCGCTGCGTTCGCGAAGTCGGCGCGAGACTCATAGATGGCCCCCATCACGAAGATCGCTTGGGGAGCGTTCAGGTTCTTCGGGTACTTCTCGATAACGCGGGTGTAGGTCGCCAGCGCTTCTTTGGTCTGGTCACCGGCTTCGTAGATCGCAGCAGCATTGAACAGCGCGCCTGGTGCGAGCTCCGACTCGGGGAACTCGTCGGCGAGTCGCAATAGTTCTTTCGCGGCCTTGTCGAACTCTTTGTTGTTCTTGAGATCGATGGCTCGTTGGTTGATCGCATAGGCGATGGCCGACTGCAGCTTCTCTTTGGGCGTGACGTCGAAAATCTTGTTGTCCAACAGGTGACGTGCCCATTTTTCCACTTCGTCCCAGCGCTTCAACCGGTAGTTGGCTTCAAGCAAGCTGTTGCCGGCGAAGCTGGCGTAGCGGTGCTTGGGCGCGTTCTGGATGATGCTTTCGTAACGTGGAACGGCTTTGTCGTAGTGGCCGCGGCTCTTGTAGACCTCGGCCGCGACGAAGTCGACCGTGGGCGTGACTTCCTCTTTGGGGAACATGTTCGCGAACTGGTCGCTGGCCTCGACGAACTTGAGCTCGTACTTAAGCAGCGGCGTGGTCGGAATCGGCGGGGTATCGACCGATTCCGCGCGTTGGTTTGTAGCCTGCTTGGCGCGCTTGCTCTCGTCGTATTTCGCCATCTCGACCAGGATGCTGTCGGGGTGGTTGGTCTTGACGAGCTCGTTGTACGCGGTCACGACTGCGTACGCGGAGTCTTTGGCCATGCTTTCGGCGTCTTCTTTTTTGACCCCTTCGGGGATCTTGTTGTCGCGGTAGAGCTCGACCACTTTCTGGTATTGCTCAGCTGCCCTTTCGGGCTGATTGAGGTTCAACAACAGAATTTCAGCCAAGAAGAAGTTCATGTCGAACGCCGCGGAGGTGTTCGGGAACTTCTTGATGTACTGCGTGTAGTAGTCGGCGGCCTTTTGGTAGTCGCCCACATCGCCCTTCTCTTGCGCTCGGCGGTGGAAGAAGTTCGAGAGGTAGGCCAGCGACGCGTCGACGAGGAGGTTGGCGTTGTTGATCGCCGGCTCGTCGGCTTTGTTCTTGGTCCACCACGTACCGTTTTCGGCGAAGTAGGCCACGAAGCGGTTCATCTGCTTCTCGAGACCCTCGAGATCGTTAACCTCTTTCTTCTTGGCGATGATGATCGATTCGGCCCACTGCGGGACCTTCGGATCGTTTGGACGCTTTTCGACAAACCATTCGTAAATCTCGACGGCCGAATCGTCCTTGCCTTGTGCCTCCAACAAGCCCGCCATCTGGCCGAGCTTGTTGTACATGAAGTCTTCGCCCTTCTTCGCCAGCAAGTAGTCGCGCGCCTCTTTCCATCCGCCATCGATCTCGGCGAACACGATCACCAAGTCGTTGATGGCTTGGTTCTGGAAACCAACGCGTTTTTCCGAGGACTCGACCACCTTCTTGAAGGTGTTGACGCTTTCCCGGAACTCAGACTGGTTGAACAAAACCCAGCCAAGCTTGTACATGGCGTAGTCTTGCAGCCGCGGATCGTTGTATCCAAGCACGGCGGTGTAGCTGTCGCGGGCGGCGCCGAGGAGTTCTTTTTCAAAGAAGAACTCACCGAGCGCGAGCTGTGCATCAGGCAGGTACTTGGAGTTTGGATAGTTCTTGACCAAGCGCTGCAGGAAGCTCACGGCTTCTGCGCCCTTCCCTGCATCGATGAGGCCGCGACCGAGGCGGTAGATGACCTCGTCGAGTCGCTCGTAAGCCGGGTATTGCTGCAGGATTTCTTTGTAGATCTCCTGTGCTTCTTTGTAGTCCGGCGTGGGCTCTTTGCAGGACTTGTCGTCCACGGTGCCCTTGCCAGCGGCGTCGAGGCACTGGTTGTATTTTGCACGCTCGCGCAAGTACTCCCAGTTACGTAGCTCCCATAGAAGTTCCGCTTTCTGGAACATCATCTCGGGCTTCTGTTCGCTGTACGGATCGCGTTCGATGATGCTCGTGAGCTTCTTGATCATCGCGCGGTTCTTCTCCTCAAGCTTGCGCTTGAGGGCATCGATCTGCTCGGGCGTCAGCTCGTTCTGCTGGTCTTCGAATGCCTTTTGGTCAATCGAGGGCCCGGTTACCGCTGCGGCTTCTGCGTTACGTTTGTCCTTGTTCAGGCGCTTGGAACGCTCGGCAGCGCGTTTCAGCGCTTCCTCTTCGGCCTTCTTGTCGACCGATTTCTTGACCTTCACACGCGAAACGTCCTGTGCAAAAGCCGGCGACCAAGCGGCGCCGGCCATGCTTACGGCCGCAACAAAGAGGGCAATTTTGGTTGTCCGTCTCATTGATCAATACACTCCGTGCGGAGGCTGCTCCGATAATTGGGCACCTCGTCGATCCAATACTCCCCTTCAAAGTCCCATGACTGCCAGTCGTCCGCGACGATCAGGAACGTGGTCCCGGTGTCGACTTTGGCGGCGGTCGGTGCTTTGTTGAGAAGTTGCGCTTCGAGCTGACGTTTGTCTTCCGACTCAATGTCGAACGAGATCTGGGTGGCTTTGAGGTCCCAGTCTGTCAGTTCTTTGTCGAGCTCCGACAGCTTCTGTTGAACCAGAATGCCGCCCTCCTCGATTTTTGTGTTGAGCTGTTCGTCCACCCGATCCAACACGCTCTGACCGAACTCGCCGAGCGAGCCGATGTTGGCCTGCAGCGCCGCTTTCTCGTTCTGAAGATTCTGCACCACCGTGTAGATGTTGTAGAACTCGATGTCGTCGAGCACAGCCTCGGCGAACATGCGTGGCAGCGGGCTGTTGTCGTTGAGCGACTTCATTCCCATCATGGCTTCCCAGTAAGCTTTTGGCTCGGTGGTCTGCATGAGGTACTCGGACAAACGAGGTTGTTTGTCGAGGAAGCGCTTTTGGAATTCCGCGAGCGCGATCTTCGCTTGGTTGAACTTGCAGAGGTTCACGTAGACCGTGGCTTCGAGGATATAGAGGTCCGGGAAGTACCACTTGGCGTAGTAGGGGCTATGCAGCGTCTGGAAGCTTCCCAGCGCGCGCTTGTAGTCGTTCTTGAGGAAGTACGTCCACGTGGTCTCGAAGGTCGCCTCGGCGTTGCGTGACGAGTTGTTCGGGATCTTTTGGTAGTAGAACAAGGCCACATCGTACAGGCCGACTTCGTACCACGTACGTGCAAGTGCCAGATACCCGAGCTGGAGGATCTCGGCGTTGCCGCCGGGTTCGGCTTCACCGGCCACGATGGCGCTCTGGAAGTTGTACAACGCACCCGCGATGTCGTTGACCGCTGGGTCAAGACGCGCAATGCCCATCACGTACATGGCCTCTGGGTAATCCGGCGAGCCCTGTGGCACTTTGGTGAGGTACTCGATGGCGAGGTCCGACTTGTTGTAGTCGAAGAAGAACTTGCCCATGTAGTAATTGAAGTTCGCCTGGAATTCCGCAGACGTATCCCCAACGTAGAGCTGTGTGAGTTCCTCAAGCACCGGGGGACGATACCCGATCTCACGCGTCAGGTTCTCAAGCATTTTAAACGCTTCGCCGAAGTGCTTCTTGTCGGCGCCGGCGAGCAACACCTCAAGCAGTGGCGTAGACGCACCGGAGAGGATGCCTTGCTGGTAGAGTGACTTCGCAAGTCCAAACTTCGCCTCATACCACTTCTCGCTGCCTTCCTCGGGATTGAGGGAGAGGAACTCGAGGTAGATGCGGGCGGCCTCCATGTTGTCGCCTGAATCGGTGAGCTCGGCCGCTTCTGGAAGGCGACGTCCCACCTGCTCAATGCGCGCTTCACGTTGCTCCTCAGCGGCTTTTTGCTGGTTGAGCTCTTCGGCTTTCTTCAGGATTTCCGCGTCGCGCTCTTTCTGAAGGCGTTCACGCTCGGCTTTTTCCTCTTCGGTCTCGCCTTCGGCAGGAGCTGGAGCCGGCTCGATGCCGTCGCCGACGGGCTTGGTCACATCCTTTGTCGGCGTCTTTGTGGGGGTGGTCGTAACGGTATCGCTGACACGCCCGCTCTTCTTGAGGTGCTCGATCACCGTATCGCTGACGCCCTGAAGCCGAAGCTCGCCGATGTCCTCAGGTGAGAGCTTGAGCTCAGCCCCCGCGCCGTCGATCGCGCCCATGATGGCTTTGTCGTCGAGCCCAAGCTTGGACATCTGAACAATCTGGTTCTTATCGAGCGCGAATGCGGCCGGCGAAGCGACCAGTAACGAGGCAGCAAGCACCGCGCCTGCGAGTTTCGCGAGGCGGCGGTTGGCACGGGAGGTATTGAACTTCATCGATATCATGCGTTCTTTTCCTGCGGAGGGCGCTGTGCGCCCAGCAACGTGAAATGGGTCACCAATCGGGCTTTATTCCTCAGAACATGTACGTCACACCGAGCAAGAACTCGGCGGGGACATCCAGTTGTTTGAGAAAATCACCTTCGTTGGAGGTCGTCTCTGCACCTTGATAGACGTAGAAACGTCCATCGGCGCGAACGGTCCAGTTGTCACCAAAGAGGAAGTGAATCCCCGTACCAAGTACCAATTCGGGCACGATTTCGGTCGAAGCCGATGCGCGATCCAGCGCTGGGCGTTCGACCGAGACCACACCACCGCCGAGCGCCAAGTTGAAATCGAAATGGCTCAACTTGTTGTTCAGGAAGGACCATTTGCCGTAGAGCGGATTCCACACGAAAGTCGCGTTCGCACGCCACAGGAACCGGTCCTCAAGATCCGTCGTGGGGTCAAACGCCTCACCCAATGAATTCTTGAGGAAGTCGTGAATGTCGGTGGTGTTGGCCAAGACGTCTTTGGCGTCCATGAACGAACCGCCGACTTCGACACCGAGTTGGTCGGTGAAGAAGTAAGAAACGCGCCCGCCCACTGGGATGTACCAGTAATAGGGCTCGCTTGAGAGCATGCCAGCGAAGAGGCCGACGCCGAATCGACCCGCACGTTTGTGCATTTTGTCTTCGATGACGGGCAGATCGCGGTCAACCGCCCAGTAATTGTTCAGCTCGTCTTTCAGCGGTCCTTCGGCGGCCTGGGCCGTGGAACCGACGGAGACAGCGAGTGCCGTCACGCACAGAGCTACGAAAAGCGCTTTTGTCGAATTCATCACAAACCTCAGAAAAACCAACCAAATCCAGCGGAAACTTCCGACGGCGTGGCGACGCCGCCGACGCCGGCGACCTTTTGGAAGACAAATTGGCGGAAGTCCAACCGAATCGCGGCGCTGGTGCCAAGGTAGTAGGCCAAGCCTGCCCCCAGCGCGCCTTCGGGTTTGAATTCCTTTTCGGGCAACGCGTTGAAGTCGGGTTGCGTCTCCGTGATCACGAGTCCTGCGCCTGCAAAGAGGTACAGGTCAAAGTAATTCAACGCGGAATCGTAGAACGCGGTCTTCCCGTAGAACGGGCTCCAGATGATCCCGAAGTTGGTGTGCGACAGCTGGGTGTCACCGACCAGAACTTGCTGGGCCGACAGACCGGGGGACGACTCACGGATCTGCGCTTCGAGTCCGGTGGTCACCTTGAAGGCGTAGGACGTTGCGAGCTCAAGGCCGATGTTTTCGAGCACGAAGTAGTTCAGTCGGACGCCAACCGGCACGTACTTTTCAAACGCGTTGTTGGGAATCAGACCGCCGTAAACCGTCGCAGCGAAGCGACCCTGTTTTTGGAAGACGCGCTTCTGGACGGTGTAGACGTCCCGAAGCTTGGCCCAGTAAAGGGGGTCTTTTTCGTTGCGTTCTGAGCCAGGCGCGGGCTCGTCGGATGCGACGTCCTCGGTGGCTTCGACGGGTGGCTCGACGACTTCCTCGACCACAGTTTCTTCGACGACCGTCTCTGCAACCGCAGGGGTCTCCTCGGCGGCGACCGCTTCTTCAGCGGGCGCAGCAGCCTCGGGGGCCTCGTTGGCCGCCTGCGCAAACGCGTCGGTGGCCAGCAGGGCTCCCATCACGCAAATGGCGATCCGTAGTGTATTCGACATATGAAATTCCATTTCGACGGGTGTGGCCCGTGTCATTTGCTGAAGATTACGGTGCGGGTGTCTTGCTCGTCGTCCTGTGGCCCAACGAGCGGGTCACCGGTCTGCGAGAACGTAAACGTGCGTGCGCGCTCCCCGAGATTCACGGTGAAGCTTGACTGCACCTTGTACGGCTGGTCGGTTGGCACTTGGCCGTTCTCGAATGCATCGATGACGGTCTCGACCTTCCACAGGCCGTCCAACGCGTACGGCAGCCACTGCATGCGACTTCGCAACGCGGTCGATGCTGGGACGTAGATGTAGGCACCCTCGGTGGCGCATGCGATGCGTTGGTAGTCTTGGATTGGGCCCAAGCGGCCGTTGTCGTCACGTTTCGGAAGACAGTACGTACCGTTGGCTGGGCTCTCGACCGCGCCGCCAGGCGTGGACGAGTAATTCACAGGCTGGCGGCACTCCTCGAAGTTGAGGCAATCTGCGTCAGAATTGCAGTTGGCCTGGTTTTCGACGTAGCGCGGATCGTCGCGAAGCAACGGCGCGCCGCCGAGGTCTTCGAGGGCGAGCTTGGAATCGAGTTGGACGATGTAGACCTTTGTCTCGGCGGCTTGAGCCGCCGTGATCACGCGGTCGGCGTCGAAATTGTCGAGGCGAAGGTCGTCGTTGCCGTCGACGAAGACGACGAGCATCTTGTCGTTTCCAGCCACGTCTTCCGACGTGAAGCTGTTCTCAAGCACTTCGGCCATGGCTTGGTAGACGTTTCGGCGGTCGCCGAAGGTGTCAGGGATTTGGTCAAGCGCGCGGTCCACGGTGCCCGGCTGTTCGGTCCACTGCGATTCGGTCGGGGTCACCTTGGAGACCAGCGACTGGACGCCGGCTGTTGAGGTGCCGCTGAACGTCCATGCGCCAAAGAGGGTCTTGCGATCCTCGCGTGACGCGGCCTTCGCGACGGACTCAAACTTGTCCGCGAGCGCGTTGAAAGCGACCTTTCGATTGCCCGGACGATCCGTCGCACGCGACGTTTTCAAGCTGACGTCGTTGACCGCGTTCGGATCGGCAAAACCGTCGTTGTCCAAATCGGGGTATTTGTTGCCAACATCTTGAGGCAACCAGCCGTCGAGCGACCCTGAGTTCGAGATCAGAAGGCCCAAAACCTGCGGCTTGGTCACATCGGAGTCGAACTGCACGGCACCGTCGATGTCCACCGACGCGTCACGCAGACAGCGGTTTTGCGACGCCGCGTACGCGGGGTTGGCCGCAGCGCATGCAAATTCGGAGAACACACAGCTGTCGCCGGAGCATGCTGTATCCGGGAGTTCAAAGAGCTTCCCGTCAGCCAGTGTCACGTCATCGCGTGTGAGGTTCACGGTCTGGTTGGCGACAACTTCGTCAGGCCGAATGGGCGTGGCGTCGTCGGCAACCATCACGAAGCGCAACATCGCCGCCCCATCCGAGCCTTCGCAGGACGCAGGTAGAGGCGTCACTCCAAAGGATTCGAGGGTGTTGAAGGCACGCTCTTGGAAGCTAATGAGTGCGACAGTGTCGCAACCGAGAGTGGTGGTCGACATCAAGCCAACCAACCCTGTCAATGCTAGCGTCCGGCGCTGCTTTGAGGAGCCGAACATCGTTCCAAAGGTCATCGATAATTTCCCTGGACTCGGTTACAGCGGCGAAACAAAAAAACGCGAACCAAGGCACGAAACGCCCATGGTCCGCCACCGCAGGCCGAAGGTTGTACTTGAATCGTACCGCCTTTGCAAGCATGTGAGTCTGTGTGTGTGCGGTGAAGAAATCCCACCAAGAAAATGAAAAGCCCCACAAAGTTTGTGGGGCTCTTCGATGCGCAGACGCGGGCTCGAACCGCGGACACCGGCCTTTTCAGGGCCGTGCTCTACCTACTGAGCTATCTGCGCAGCTCTCTAGAGCGAGGTCGGGGTTTTAATAGAGGCGAAAAGGCGTGTCAACTCGTTTCAAGGCCGTTTTGTTGAATCGAGCAGCTCATCGGCCATTTTGGCCTGAAACGCGACCTCGTGCGCGTTGGTGATCTCGTACCAATAGTCGTTGAGGTACGCGTAGATCGCCATGGCAAGCCAGCGTGCCTCGGTCTTGGTACGTCCAAGCGCTTTTTGCACCAGCCAGTGGTCGACGTTGATGGCGAGCTCCGCGTCGTTGACCATGGGTCGAATCAGATCGCGGGTGACACCACCCGAGTACGCGACGAGGGCAGGCGTTTTCCCGATATCAACGCGCAGCGTTTGCACGGCCTTTCGTGCCCAGTCGAGCAAGGCCTCCAAATGCGGTTCTGGGTCGTGCAATGTGGGTGGTCTGGAGGGTTTGGTCACAAAGCGATCACACAAGCCCTTGAGCCATTGAACCTGCTCGCTGGTGGGATCACTGAGTTCCTCCAACCAACGTTGCGGGGCACCAATAGGCGCCTCACGCAGATATCGATTGAGTAGGCTGCGCGCGTGGAATGGAATCGCGTGTTTGGAATCGAACATCGGCAGTTCGAGCACGCGTTGGGCGATCGCATCGTCGCACCGCACCGAACCCGCGACGACATCGACAAGCCCCGCCGTGTAGGCGAGCAGGATTTGGAGCTCGCGCGGGTGAGCGGCTCGATCGTTTTGGACGAGTTGACACATCAGCAAGAGCTCACGCTCAAGGCGTTCGATGAAGTCGGCCTCGATCTCGGTGAGTCGGCTCGCGACGGGAGACATAGAGAACAACTCGCCGACAACGCCGTAGCGCGCGGCTAGGCCATCGAGCGAGAACACCTGTTTGGAGGACACGTCAAAGATTGTGATCTTGTGCTGGGCCTGCGGCTGGCTTGGAAACCCAAGCGCACCGTCTAGGTCTGAAGCCCCGACGTAGATGCTCCGGGCGATCGACAATGATTGGCGGTCTGGACTTCCGGCAACGGGCTCCGCGGTGAAACGGAGGAGGCCATTTCGATGGAGCAGATGCGCCAACAGAGGATTGGGCGCCAACACGAGGTCCGTGCCGGGTTTCCAGGGTTGAAGTTGCGACAGATCGGCGAGCGTCGCGGCGTCGCTCGCCCACCCATCCGCCATGAGGACACGTTTGGTCGGGTGTTTTTGCGCGAACGATTCGATGTCGACCAACGACGCGAGCCGATCGTCGATCGTTTTGAAAAGTGGGCGCTTACGAACGCGGAGTCGGTCGTCTTCGGGTGCGACGGCGATCGCGAAGTACGAAAGGTGTCGTCGTGCGTGCCGGCGCAGGTCGTCACTGACCTGCGCCTCAAGCCGACCCCGGAACGCGAGCAAACTGAGCTGCTCGACGAGGTCGTCTTGGATTGCGTCCGACCATGTCCCCTTGCCTTCGACCAGCAGGGGGTGATCGGGGTAATCGCGTACTCCGAGTGCGAAATCGCGCACCTGAAACCCGCCGGACTCCGCCAGCACGTCACGGTGGTCGAGGCGAACGTATGACGCCTCGCCGAGCATCTTGATCAGGTACATTTCTTCGAGCTCGTCGACCCTCAAGACATCAAAGAGATTGATGCCTTCGAGCGCGGCTTCGTGACCGTCCGCGATGGCATACACAAGTCCGTGGCTGCGATCCATGACCCCTTCGACCTCCCAGATGGCCCGACGCGCGTCACGTCCGCGAAAGAGTGGCATGGAGGAGCTTGCGAGGGAGCTGCCTGGCGCTTTGACGAGGTCCACTCTCACCCGCTCGTCCTGCTCTTCGAATTTGATCATGATCGCGGCAGCAATTCGGGACAGGACCAAGGTTCTGGCGTTGGGCGACTGGGAATCCCACGGCGTGTCGCGCACCACCGCGTCCACGATGGGGTCAAGCTCTGCAGCTCGCACCTCAGCGATCACGTTCGCGACCACTTCAGCGAGCGAAACGGCGTGGCGTGCATCGACTGAAGACACGAGGGCTTTGCGCTCACGCTCCGGCAGATCGATCGCCAAACAAAACCCTGAGGTGCCGCCAACGGCGCACGTGCACAAAGGACGCCCGGCGAGGCGTACTTGGGCGACCGATCGCCCGCGCAGCGGCTCCTCGAACGGCACGTAAGCGGTCAAAGACATCACGTCATCCGCCTCAAGCGCGTCGACGTAGGCTCGAACGGCGGGCAGCGACTCGTACTCCCCGAGCGCGCCCACGAATTCGTCCTTGGAGATCGGCGTGAGTCGCTTTTCGTCGCAGAGCCACGGGGGCGCGGGCGGCGTGGCGCGGGGCAACCGGTAAAATGCGATCTCATCGGCGCTAAGTTCTGGGAAGCTTAGCCGCGCGCCGGCGACGAGCAGTTCCATCGCGGCGCGGTCCGAATCGCGCTCGTAGACTAGCACCTCGGCCTCCAAGACCTCGCCGAACTCCTTGGCGAGTGCTTGTTTGGCCGGCGACGAGACTGCGGCTGAACGGAAAGCGACGACATTGGGCACAGACGCTGCGAGTTGGCGCAAATGCACCGGCATGAGCGTCTTTGTATCCCCGAGTTTTCGGACGTTGAATGTCGCCACGCCGGACTGGCCCCCCAACAGTTGGTCGACGTACGGGCGCATGCGCAGCCACATCTCTTCGAGGACGTCGTCGTGCACAATCGATGCGTGGTCGGCGGTTTTTCGGAGGCGGTTGAAGGACACGACACCACCCACGCGCGTGTTTTTGGTGAACTCGTACTCCAGCGATTGAACCCACACGCCGTAGGTCAGGATCTTGAAGTTTGCCAGTGTCTGAGAGTTTGTGACCCCGATGGCGCCGAAAAAGTCCCCTTCGTCAAACGTGACGACACGTTCGTAGCCGGAGATTTTGGGGATTCTCATCGTGCGATAGCCGAACAATGGCTCGTCGTTGTAAAGCAGCGGCACCGGAGCGGTCAGGCAACAGCGTTCGATCACTTCGCGTTCTTTGGGGTCACTGTGGCCAAGCAAGCCGCGTACAAGACCGTCGGCGCGCACGTACGTGCCGTCGAGTGGAGCGCTCGGAGTGCCGACATCCACCGAGGTTCCATGGCCCGAAATCACCACGCGCGTGGTGGATTCGAGGGTTCCTTTGCCCGATTCGATCACGACAAGGTGAGGCTTTGCCACCATCAACGCATTGACCCCGAGCGCAAGCTGTCGCAGCGCGGCGAGGTCGAGGCGATCTTTGGAAGCGAAGAGGAAGTCAAACAGCTGCGCCAATTCGTCCGGGGCGAAGCCCCCACCGACGTAAGAGAGTGTGACTGAGTTTTGTGCGTTCTGAATGTCGATGTAGGTCGCGCCGTTTGCGTTGGCCGCCTGAATCAGCTCGAGGATGTAGTTGTACGGCGAGGCCAACGCGAATTTTCGCATTTTCTGGATGGCCTGATCTTTTGCGACCGTGAAGTGCCGTTTCTCTTTGAATTCGCCGGGTTGCCGGCTTCTGGCAATGACGTGTTCGATACTCATCGTACCAACTCCCGTGCCGCACGCATCAGCGATTGATCCCACGACAAATTGCGATCTTGTTCGAGCAGCAAGCACTTCGCGAGGAAGTAGGACGCAAGCTGGGCATCGTGACGATGCAACTCGACGAGCTTCAGGACGTGCGGGTGCTCGCGGTTGACGGCGATGAGGTCGGTGCCCTGTAAACTTCCCAGAAGTGGAGGAAGTTTGAGTTCGTTGACGCGTGCATCACCGACCAGAAACATTTCGTTGTGTGAATCGAGTGGACGAAACGTCACCATCGGACGGGTTGGTGCGCCCATGACTGCGCGCAGCACAAGTGTGGCTCCCTGCAGCAGCGGCAGAAACTTTGTAGGCATCGTTTTATCAATGTCCACAGGGACGTAGACGTCCAATGGGCTGCACAGCGACGCACGAATCCTGGGTCGGTAGGCACTGAAAAAGTCTC
The DNA here is from genome assembly GCA_041390025.1 of bacterium. Classification (GTDB taxonomy): domain Bacteria; phylum Myxococcota_A; class Bradymonadia; order Bradymonadales; family Bradymonadaceae; genus JBFFMO01. The sequence continues at coordinate 65,004 of JAWKQR010000021.1, read as the reverse complement.
GCACCCAACCAAGGAAGCCCGACGATCCCCGAAGCGCGGCGTGGTGGACCAAAATCGTGGTCAGGGCGTCCCATGGAAACGGCGTTCGAGAGGTGGGGCGATGGCGCCCAAAGATCACCGGAACTCCGGCTTCGTGGAGCTTGAGCGTCAGCGCCGACGGCTGGTCCTGCAACAGGAGCCGGCCATCGGCTTCCCATGCTTCGAAGAGTTGGGCGGCGCTGAACACATTGCCGTGGAGGCCGCGGAAGATGGGCTCGTGTTGCAGGCCTTCTGAGTACTCGTGTTCAAGGTACCCCAGCATTCGACCGTAGAGCACGAGGTCCGCGTCCGACCAGGACGGTTTGGCCACAAGCTCCTTTATCGCCGTCACGAGCGAGGAGCGCAGGACCCCGATCGAGGTCACCATCTGCTGCATGACGTTGCGGTAGTTCTCATCTCGCAACACCGTGTCGCGCGACAGCGTGTGCTCGAGGTAGCGCGACTTGACCTTAAATGCGACGCGCTCGAAGTGGTGCTTCTGCGACGCCGACAAGACGTTGTCCGCCACGGCGGTTGAAGCGAGCGTCAAACCGCGGTTGAAGAACTCGTAGGTGGGGTTATCGGCAAAAGCGAGCACATACTGAGTACCCGGGTGGTCCTCGAACAGCGTTGCGCAGATGCCCTCGAGCTCGAACGCCTCGTTGATGACCTCGGATGTGTTCGACCTGCGGTCTTCAAACAAGATTTCGGTCTCGGAGTGTTTGCACCACTTTTTGAGCGTTCGTCGAACGTTCTGAACGGCTTCGGCATACCGGTTGGCATCTCCGGCAAGAAACAATGTGATCTGGGTGCCTTCGACCGGGTCATCGAGTCGGGTTTTGGAGAACGAGCGATCGGGGTGAAAAAAGACCTCCCAGTACTCACCGCCACGTCCCGTGATCAAGAGGACCCCCGCGGGTTTGAGGGCGAAGATCGACACAAACCCAATGCCAAACTTGCCGATTTTCGTCAGATCACCTTCTTTGTTGGAGGCGAACAACTTGGTGAGTTGGCCATCGATGATCTGCTCATCCATGCCCTCGCCGTAATCGTCGACGTGGATAGCGATGGTGCCTTGTTGGCCTTCGCCGGGTATGAATTCGAGCCAGACCTCGATACGAGACGTGCCCGCATCGAGGCTGTTTTGCACGAGTTCCCGAATGCAGTCCCATGCGTCGGCAAACTGCGTGACGAGGTTGTCCACGACGATGCCGGCGGACGCTTGCTGAAGGGCGGTCGACGGCTCGCTCATTGTGCCTCCAGTGTGCGTTCGGCGGCCTTCTTGCTTGCGTTAAGCCGACGGACGATGGTGTCGACCTCGCGGTCGAAGCGTTCGGCTTCGTCGCGCTCCTCCGCCTCGCGCTGAAAGGTCACGAAGTGGTCGATGAACCCATGGATTTGTTCCGCGGAGACTGAGCGGCCAAGCGTTTGCACGATCTCGGCGCGCCGGGCCGAGTCGGCCTTGAAGTAGTCTTCTGGGTATTCGAAGTCCTGGATTTCCGCGCGGATGTTGCCTGCGACCGAATCAAGGTTTCGCCCGGACAGGTTCAGGTGCACGAGCTTGTCGCCGATCTGCGTCCATGTGGCCTCGTCGTTGGGCAACATGGCCGCCACATCTTTGAGCAGGACGTCACGGAGCAAACGCACGTAGTCTGCCGGGGTTTCGGGACCCGCCACCGTGTAAGGATTTTGCGCGATGCGCGAGATGGTGGCTTCGTCCATGTGCATGTTGTTTGCGTCGCAGATCATGAACCATTTTCCGTCACGCGGGATCAGGGTGCCGTCAAAGATGCCAAACACCGCCGCAAGGTTGTTCTTCTCCTCGCTTCGCAGTTGGTCGCTGTCCCGCGACGCAAATGCTGTGTCGATGTCGGGCCAATAGACGCCGCACACCCCTTCAAAACCGTAGACCTCTTCGCGGAACAAACGTACCAAGTTGTTGGCGGAGGCGTTTTGGTAGCTTGATGCCCAGTCGGTGCGGCGCACGACCACAAACTTCGCGGGGATGTTCCGGTCGCGGCAGAACTCCAAGAAATAGTTACCAAGCGCGTGGGCTGTGACGGTCTTTCCGCAGCCTGGGCGGCCCAGACCAAATAGAATCGGGTTGACCCGTTTGGGGTTGGAGTGCGCGGAGATGTCAAAGCCCGCGACGTCACGCGCCAGACGCATCCCGGCCTTGAGGTACTGATCGTTTCCAACAACCTGATCGACCCGAACGTTGAGCAGGCCCGTGGCGTCTGATTCGATGCCCCGGACGTGCAGTCCCTTGTAGGGGTAGCCTGCGACCTCGATATCTCGGTGGGCGAGCGCGGCAAACAGGGCGCGCGCGGAGCCATTTTCGGACAGATGAATCAGGGCGGCTTTGAGCAGAACGAAGTAAGCCGCAAGCGCCTGCGGGGCCGCTTCTGGGGCAGTCGTCGCGGGTACCTTGAGTTCCACCCACGCGCGCCCAAGTCGTAGCAACCGAACAAACACCAACTTGGGATCGTCGGCGAGCTGCACGATCGCCTCCAGCCCGTCGAAGTCGAGCTGTCCTTCGACCGGCGGCAATCCGGCCAGCGCTTCCATGCGTCGAAGGAAAGCGTCCGAGGCGGTGATCCACCCAAAGGTAGAGAGCAACTGAACGTGTTCGGGCTGCAACGTCGGGAGCACGAACGACGAGACGTCTTGCATGTCTTCGCGGATTTGACCTTCAAGTCGCTCCCAGGCGCAGATGCCCAGGTCGAGCGCCTCAAGCAGCGCCTCTAGCGTTCCCATCGCCAACGCGGACGGACCAAAAGGGCCTTCGGCGAGGACCGAAAACGTGTCGACAAGGCCGCTGTCATGGACGATCTCGGCGGCATCACCCTTACGAAAGCCGCCTTGCGGGAGCTCGACGCGTATTTTGGTCTTCAAACTACACCCCGTAGATAACGTTTCGGGTCCCGCGGGCCTCACAGAAGGCTTTCATGGCATCGACCTGCCCCCGTGAACACACAAACTTGCGGTCTTTGAAGACGTTGTAGCCAAGCCGGCTGCCCAATCGATCGTACGTCGCGCGCGTCTCGGCGTTCATCGCGGTGGCCAAGGGGTCGTTGAGCTTGGTGGTTTCCACGTCGATGGCGGCCATATCCAGACCAAAGCTTGCGACGAGGCCCTGTGAGGGCATTTTGTCTGGTCGGACCATGTCCTCGACAAAAAACGGACCGATGGTGCCTTTGATGACACGTTCAACCTTTAGACCTGCCATCGAGGCCAACTTGACGAACGTGAACTCGGCGTCGAGCGAGGTAAACTGGTAAATCAGCGCGCGAAACCCCTCGGAATTATTGGCCAAATCGCGCTTATCCACGGTGGCGATCGCCTCGTCCCCTGTCTGTTCGACGTCAATCGAGTAGCGCACGAACACGCCAGAGGCGTCGAGTTTGTCCAACACCACGTTAAATGTTGCCGAACGCCGAGATCGGTCCACGCGCCGCACGGCGACGCTCATCTCTCCAAGGGGTGCGATGGGCGCCTCTTTGATCGCGTTGTAGTAGTTGTAGCGGGTCCAGTTTCGCGTGTGCGCCGAGTCCGGGTGCGTTTGAGCCTTTCGCTGGAGCACCGCGGGATCCCCCAGCGTCTGGAGTTGGTTGCCGGCGATGGTGATGTCGGTCTGGGCGCGCGTCCATTCTTTGTAGGTGGGCAATCCCGTCCGGGCATCGAGCTCAAGCCCCGAATACAGGCCGCCGTGGACCTTGGATGACCAAACACTCCCCATCCGCGCGAGCAACCGTCCGTCGGGGTATTGAGTGTTCAAGCGAGCTGCACGCATGGTGGATTCGAACGCCGCGAGGTACACGTCGGTCTGCGCGTCGTCGAGGCGCATTGTGGGAATCGCAGCTCCTGACAACGGATCGGTCATTTGGATTTGACCTCCTCGGGGACGGGGAACGTGACTTCCTCGTCGAACTCTTCGAGTGCATCGATCTGTGAGGCCAGCGCAGACGTCAGGGCGTTTTCCACATCGAGATCGTCGAGGGACTCGTTGAACACGAGGTTTCGCGAGAGGGCTTTCTCGGTTTCGGCGTCGTAGAGCTCAAGGTCATCCATCATGGTGTCGACGTTCTGCCGAAAGTAGGCCTGGGTTTCTGCGACAAATCGTGTCGTCAGATTCAGGGACTCCGTCATCGCATCAAGCGATTGTTTCAGCTCGAGGACGACATTTGCGGCATCCGCAGCCGCGCCGATGGCCTGAATCTGCCCAGCCACCAGATCGAGTTTTTCGCTGGAGGCCGTGACGTAGCGCGTGATGTCGGACTGAAGGTGCGCGATGGTTTCGGCGAGCTGGCGAGTGTTCTTCTTGAGCCCTGCCAAGCGGTCTTCGGCAGTGCTGTAGAGCTTGAGTTTTGTGGTGTGCTCAGCGAGCTGGCGCCGCACGCGGTCGAGCTCGGCGGTCAGTTGACGTTCTTCGCTGGTTGACGGCTCGACCACCGCGAGTTTGGCCTCCAGCTCGAACTTCAGATCGCGCAGTTGCAGCACGTGCGCCGCGGCAGTTTCTTCGTTCTGCGCGGATTGAATGATGCGTTGGTTGAGCCGATCGATCTCGTCGTAGAGGTCAATTTTGGCGCCCTCCAGGCGATCGGCGAAGTCGGCGGCTTCCCGAAGTCGCATCGAGCTGAGCTCGAACTGACGCCGCAACAAGTCTTCGATTGAACGCCGCGTGGTCGCGGTACTCTTGACCCACGGCAACCAGCTGAACATGCTTGCGAGGGACGACTTCTGCCCGGTCCGCGACTTTTGCAGCTCATCTGAGAGCTCACGCAAGCGGTTCATCTCCTCGACGAGCGCCGCTTGGAGGTCAGCGTTGCGGGCCCTGAGGCCTGTCAACTCATCCACCTGCTCGTTTTGACGTTGGCGTTCGCCGCCGATCATTTCCTCGAGCGAGCGTACAGAAATCCCTTCGCCTGAGTAGGTGACGGTCTTCTCAAGAATTTCGTGCTTGAACTGAGCCATCGTACGGCCGTTGAGTTTGGGTGCACAGAGGGTACCATACACCACGCCATTGGAAACACGCGACGGGCCGATGACACCAGAACAGATCGAAGAGACCATCCGCGGGGGCTTTCCCGACGACCCCGATGCGGCACGAATCAAGGTCCTTGGCACCGATCCGATGACGTTGGTGCTGCCGTTTAACGCCGGGATGTTGCGTCCCGGGGGTACGTTGTCCGGCCCGACACTGATGAAGATGGCCGACACGGCGATGTGGGCCGCAGCGATGCACGTGTGCGACACGTCAGAGGGGCTGTTTACCTCGTCGCTCCACATCGACTTTCTGCGGCTGCCCGCCGCGTCCGACCTGATCGCGGTGGCCCGCGTGCTCAAACCCGGACGGCGACTGGTGGTAGGCACCGTGGAACTTCGCAGTCGTGGTGACGATCGCGTCGTCGCGCACGCGAGCGTGACCTATGCCCGGGCGTGAGACGGTCACTCGCCGGGTGGTCGATTCAGCTTTGCTGCGATCGCGGCGGAGACCGCCCGGGGCGCGAACCTTGTTCCGAATACGCCGATCTTGTTCATAAGCCCGTGGATCCGAATGGGTCTCCCACTGAGCATCGCGCGATAGGCATCGGCCGCGACGGCTTGGCTGGTCGCGACACCGCTCCGCTGGAAGAGCCGCGTCTTGTCCGTGCCGGCCGTTTGCGCGAACTCGGAGTAGGTCGCGCCAGGGCAATGCGCTGTGGCAGTGACACCGGTGCCATGCAATTCGACGGCGAGGGCCTCGGTGAAGGTCACGACGAACGCCTTGGTCGCGTAGTAGGTCGCCATGAAGGGGCCACCTTGGAAGCCAGCGGTTGACGCAATGTTCAAGACGGCGCCCGTTTTTCGAGCAACCATCGCAGGCAAAAAGAGGTGGGTGAGGTGGACCAACGATGTCACGTTGACCTGAATCTGCTCAAGCTCACGCTGTGCATCAAGCTCCCAGAATGCGCCGTTGGTGCCAAAGCCCGCGTTGTTGACCAAATAGTCGACCTCGATACCCGCCGCCTGCGTCGCGGCGAAGACCGACTGCGGGGCCTGGGCCTGCGAAAGATCGGCCTCGACGACCGTGACCTTCACCCCGAACTCTTGGGTCCAAGCGGCGGCAAGCTCCTCGAGTTTCTCACGACGCCGGGCGACCAGCACCAGGTTGTGTTTGTCGGCGGCGAACATCCGTGCAAGCTCAAGTCCGATGCCTGCCGATGCTCCTGTGACCAGTGCTGTTCCCATGATGAACCTTGGTTATTCGGCGAGATCGGCCGGTTCGGACGGTTCGTGGACCTGCCCTTTGGCTTCCTCGGCTTCCTCGCGAAGTCGAATGGGTGAGTGGTTCTGCGGGTATTTGCCGGCCTTCCCGCCGTAAAAACGGCGTGCTTCGTCCATCACGTGCTTGGCACCAAGCGACGGATCGATCACAGGACCGAGGCCGCCAGTTTTCGTGCTGTAATCAAGGTACCCAAACACGATGCCGACCCCGGCGGCTTTGGCGATGTGGTAGAAGCCGCTGCGCCAATACTCGACCGACTTGCGGGTCCCTTCAGGCGCGACAGCGAGCAGCATGTCGCCGTCGTAGTCATTGATGATGTCGGCGATGGCCTGCACGGAGTTGGAGCGTTTGCTGCGGTCGACTGGGACGCCGCCGAGCGCCTTGAAGAAAAAACCTGCCGGGCCTTCGAACAAGGTGTGTTTGCCCACCCAGTGGATGCGAAATCCGAGGGTCTGTGCGACCGCCACCGTGTACGGCAGATCCCAGTTGGTTGTGTGTGGCCACGCGATGATCACGTACTTGCCCTTGGGCACTTCCCCGGTGACCTTCCACCCCTGACTCTTCAACCACGTCTTGGCAAAACTTGCGAACAGACCCATCACTTCCTCCGATCTGAGGCCGAGAGGATTTATCAAAAACACAAATTTGTCACGGCCGCGCACAAAAACCTGACACGCCTGCGACCAATGGGGTGATGGAGGTGGAAAATGCGTGCACGAGTTTTGATGGGTTTGATTTCTGTGATGGCCGCCTCAGGATGTGTCTACATCGAGGACGAGCAGCTCGATGATTTGTTTGATGGCGCACCCCAGACCGCTGCGCCCTTGTCAGACGCGACGGACAATCAGCTCGAAGCGTTTGCCCAAGGCCGCAACCTTTTTCAAAAACAATGGTCACCGCAGGTGGTGGGCCCAATCTTTAATGCTCCCGCGTGCGGCGAGTGCCACGTCGACCAAGGCCGAGCGGCCGCCCAGAGTGTGGGCGTCTTGTTTCGATTGTCGGACGCGACCGGACACGAGCACCCGATTTACGGCGGCCAACTGCAGCCGCTGGGTCTTCGTCAGGCGCCGGGCGAAGGCGCGGTGGCCACACGTTATGATGAAGTGGCCTACAGCTACCCTGACGGCACGCCCTACTCGCTGCGCGTGCCCCGCTACCAGCTGGTGCGGCTCGCGTACGGACCCGCCGAGGATGCGGTGATTTCGCCGAGGATCGCTCAACAGCTTTGGGGCATTGGCCTTCTTGAGGCGATCCGTGAATCCGAGATTGTGGCGCTGCAAGACCCCGAAGACGCGGACGGCGATGGCATCTCGGGGCGTGCCAACCTCGTCCCCGACGCGGCGACCGGGCGCACGGTGCTTGGGCGCTTTGGCTGGAAAGCCGGGCAACCCTCGCTGCGTCAGCAAAACGCTGCGGCCTTCGCGGGTGATCTTGGGATCACCTCGTCCCTGTTTCGCCAAGGGCCGTGCCAACCGGGTCAGAATCTCTGCAACGATGCGATGTTCGATGACGTCATCGAGCTCGACGACACCGACCTCGACCACGTCACGACGTTCGTACAGATGTTGGCGCCTATGCCGGCCAGCGAGTCGGCCGTGGCAGACCTGTTCGAGCAACTGCAATGCAGCGGCTGCCACGTCCCGGAGTATGTGACGGGCACGCACGACGTCCAAGCGCTGTCGGGTCGAACGATTCGGCCCTACACCGACCTGTTGCTACACGACATGGGGGATGGGCTCGCGGACAACCGTGCCGAGGAGGGCGCCTCCGGGCGGGAATGGCGAACACCGCCACTTTGGGGGATTGGCAGGGTTCGCGACACGAACGGCCACATGGATCTTTTGCATGACGGACGGGCGCGAGGGGTCGCCGAAGCCATCCTGTGGCACGGCGGTGAAGGGGAGCAAAGTGCTCGGCGCTTCGCCGCGCTCAGCGCTGAGGAGCGGGCCCGATTGGTAGCGTTCGTCGAGTCGCTCTAGCTGCGTCACCACCTGTGGGTGTTAGCGGTCGGCATCAAAACGGACGGACATTCCAAACGACAATCCCTGCACGGCCGAAATGTTGCGACCATGGATAATGCGATTGTACTCAACAGTGGCTTCCACTTGGTCGGTAACCCGCACGATCATGCCGCCGTTGATGACGTAGGCATCGTGGTCAAGCCGCACCTCACGCAGCACCAGGTTGGTCGTGCCGCCGTACTCGGCCGCGGGCAGCGTCGGGTCTTCGGCCGCCACACTCACGCCGATGATGTCTCCTTTCTGCACCGCGACATCCACCGAGGTCCCCAGCACAAACAGAATATGGTCGCTGACAAACTGACCGAGCTTGAACGCGCCGAGCACACGGTCGCCCGCCCCGCCAAAGCGCACGTCTCCGCCCAAATCCAAACGAAAGAACGTCCGCGTGGGCAATGCCCAGCCCAGCAAGATGGCACCCCCGATGTCCAGCTGGCCATCGCCCAGCGTCACGTCGTCGCTGACATTCTCCGGCCGGACATACGACACGACGTTGGTCAGAAAGTCCTCTGCGCTCTGAGGGTCCCGCCCAAACGTACCCGCGGGTGCCTTGTAGCCCGTTGGGGTCTTCAGTCGAAGTTCAAGGGCGCCTGCGAGGCTGCTGCGAAACAACTGCCAACGGCCTGAGACACGAATGTCGCCCACGCCCATGGACGTTTCGTCGAGGGCGATGATGTTCTCTTGGTAGTAGTCCAGAGCGTCCGTTCCCGCGGCCTCGGTGGGCAATAGAATGACGGGATCAGCGTTGTAACTTACGGTTTTGAGCGGGATGTCGATCTCAAACTCGAACCCATCAAACGCACCAACGCGAGCGCCGAGCTCGAAAGTTGTCCCGCGGAATTTTCCGCGCAGGGGGAAAGGTTGGGAACCACCCGACTCCAAGAACTCTTCGGATGCGGCCTGATAATCGAAACGGCCCGAGAGCGCCACGTCGCCTTTTTGCAGCACCCACGGGGACGCGTGAGCGACGGAGCTGAGCGACACAACGACGACGATGATCGCCCCTAATTGACCTATTTTACGCATTTTTCCTCCACACCAAGGATGCTGGCGTTGGCGTCAAGTTGCATCGGCCACGTGTGTTTTCGCTGCGAATGCCTCCGAACTCATGGCACACTCGCCCCAAAAGTATGCAGGTACAACCATGTCTTTGTTTGTCGTCGATGTCGAATCCGACGGTCCCGCACCCGGCTTGTTTTCGATGGTGTGTTTTGGAGCCGTAAAGGTCAGCGATGATCTTGATGAAACCTTCTACGGGCAGACTCGCCCCATCACCGAAGCCTACAATCCCGAAGCGTTGGCCATCAGTGGTTTTTCACGTGATGAACACGAGCGGTTTGACGACCCAGTGGACGTGATGACGGCCTTTCATGCATGGGTGCTTGAGTCCAACAAGAGCGGGCGTCCCGTGTTCTTTTCGGACAACCCAGCCTTCGATTGGCAGTGGATCAATTACTACTTCCACCGTTACGTCGGCGAAAATCCATTCGGATTCAGTGCTCGCCGAATCGGGGACTTGTACTGCGGGATGCAAAACAACGCCTACGCCGGGTGGAAGCACCTGCGCAAAACCACACACGACCATCACCCCGTCAACGACGCAAAGGGGAACGCCGAGGCGCTATTGGCGATGAGAGAAATGGGCCTGAAGCTCTAGTCGAAAAGCGCCTGCAACGATTCGTTGTAGGGCGCCTGCGCGACGCCCTTCTCGGTCACGATGGCCGTGACCAGATGCGCGGGCGTCACGTCAAATGCTGGGTGAGCGGCTTCGATGCCGTCGGGCGCGATGTGGACGTCCCGCACGAATGTGACCTCCTTGGCCGAACGCTGCTCGATCGGGATATCGGCTCCTGTGGCCGTCGATAGGTCGATCGTGGACAGCGGTGCCGCCACAAAAAACGGGATTTTGTGGTGTTTGCACAACACAGCGAGGCTGTAGGTGCCGATTTTGTTGGCGACATCGCCGTTGGTGGCAACGCGGTCGGTCCCGACAATGACTGCGTCGACCATGCCCTGCTGCATGAAGTAACCCGCCATGTTGTCGGTGATCAGCGTTGCGGGCAGTCCGTCTTGAAGGCATTCCCACGCGGTCAAGCGCGCACCCTGCAGGTAGGGTCGCGTTTCGTCCACCCAGACATGCTGCAGTTTTCCGAAGTGGTGCGCGGTGCGAATGATGCCAAGCGCGGTCCCGTAGCCGCCGGTCGCAAGTCCCCCGGTGTTGCAGTGGGTCAGGATCCGAACGTTGTCGCGCAGCAAGGCCGCGCCCTGTTGCCCCATCTCGAGGTTGTTCTCGCGATCCTCATCCATGATCGCAGCGGCTTCTTCGAACACACGCGTCACGCGGGCGTCAAGGTCCGCCGGCAGCTCGCGCAGCAGATTTCGCATGCGGTCGAGCGCCCAGAACAGATTCACCGCGGTGGGTCGCGTCGCAGCGAGCATCTCGAACAATGACGCGGTTTCCGGACCGTCGGCAGCGAACGCGGATCCCTGAGCTCGAACACCGAGGGCCACACCGTATGCCGCCGCGATTCCAATCGCTGGGGCACCGCGCACCACCCTGTCGCGGATGCCTGCCCCGACCGCGGCGGCGGTCGACATCGGCAACCACACTTCTTCGTGGGGCAGCAGTTTCTGGTCGAGCATCATCAGGTGCCCGGTGGCCCAGTCACCTTCCCAAAAAAGCGGTCGAACGTTTGATTGCATGGTGCCTCCTCATTGCAGGCCCGCTAGATACCCTAAACCGATGCACTCGGCACGTGGAAACCCTCGTAGCCCTGTGGTAAACCGCGCGTGATGCCATTGAATAGGACGGATGCGGATGAGCGTTTTTGACACATGGGAACTCGTGGTCGGTTGCGAAGTGCATTGCCAGCTCGCGACGGAGTCGAAGATCTTCAGCGCGGCCCCCACGGCGTTTGGCGCCGCCCCGAATTCACAGGTCAACGAGGTGGATCTTGGGCTGCCCGGCGTGCTGCCGGTTCTGAACGGCCAAGCGGTGGAATACGCCCTGCGGGCAGCCGAAGCCCTGAACTGTAAGGTCAACCAACGCAGTGAGTTCGCCCGAAAGAACTACTTCTACCCGGACCTGCCCAAAGGCTACCAAATCAGTCAGCATAACCTGCCGATTTGCGAACATGGTCACCTCGACATCGAGCTCGACGAGGGCACAAAGCGCGTAGGGATCACACGCATCCACATGGAAGAGGATGCCGGAAAATCGTCGCACGTGGCGGGCAAACCCTACAGCTTGGTGGACTTGAACCGCGCAGGTGTTCCGCTGGTCGAGATCGTCAGCGAGCCTGACATGCGGCACCCCGACGAGGTCGTCGCGTACCTCAAGGAGCTGCGCTCGATCGTGGTCTACCTAGGGATCTGCGACGGCAACATGGAAGAGGGGTCGTTTCGATGCGATGCCAACGTGTCCGTTCGCAAACGCGGCGAGACCGAGCTCGGCACACGCTGCGAGCTCAAGAACATCAACTCGTTCAAATTCATCAAAGACGCCATCTACTACGAGATGAACCGTCAGATCGAACTCATCGAATCGGGTCAGAAGGTCGTGCAACAGACTCGCCTGTACAACCCCGACCGCGGCGTGACATTCGCGATGCGCGATAAAGAAGATTCACATGACTACCGCTACTTCCCCGAGCCCGACCTGCCTCCGTTGGTCATCGACGATGCCTGGCTGGCTCGCGTTCGGTCCGAACTGCCCGAATTGCCGGCGCAGAAGCGCGAGCGTTACATGGGCACGTTGGGACTGAGCCAGGTCGACGCCGCGGTGCTCAGCGCCGACCGGTCCGTCGCCGAGTACTTTGAGTCGGCTCTGGCCGTGTTTCCCGAGAACGCCAAGTTGCTCGCCAACTGGGTCATCAACGAGGTTCTGCGCGAGACGAGCGCCGACACGATCGCGGACTTCACCGTCAACCCCGCCAAAATCGCAGGGCTCGTCAAGTTGATCGAGACCTCGGTCATCAACGGGAAGATCGCCAAAGATGTCTTCGCTGACATGATTTCGTCGGGCGACGACGCCGAGGCAATCGTCGAGAAGAAAGGTCTGAAACAAGTGACAGATACCGGCGCGATCGCGGCGATCGTGGACGGAGTCATGAACGCCAACCCGGACAAGGTCGAAGAGTTCCGCGGCGGCAAAGAGACATTGATCGGTTGGTTCGTCGGCCAGGTCATGAAGGCCTCACGCGGCAAGGCCAACCCACAAATGGTCAACGACCTGCTGCGCGAGAAGCTCGGTCCGTGATGTCAGAGGCGCTCGACGGCTCCCGCAACACGAAACACCAAGTCTTCGCGGAAGGCTGGACCTTGGATTTGGAACCCGATTGGGAGTCCTTCGGATGTGGTGCCGCATGGCACGCTGATCCCAGGCAAGCCCGCAAGGTTGCATGAGATCGTGAAGATGTCTTCCAAATACATCTGCAGCGGGTCGCTGGTCTTTGCGCCAAGCGCGAAGGCGGGTGAAGGAGTTGTGGGGCCTACGATGACGTCGACGGATGCAAAGGCGTTTTCGAAGTCCTGTCGGATCAGCGTCCGAACCTGTTGGGCCTTGCCGTAGTAGGCATCGTAGAAGCCTGCCGACAGCACGTACGTCCCGAGCATGATCCGTCGTTTGACCTCCGGTCCAAATCCCTCGGAGCGCGATTTCTCGTAGAGCTCGGCCAGTTCGGTGGCTTCGGCCCGATGGCCATAACGAACCCCATCAAATCGTGCGAGGTTGCTCGACGCCTCGGCGGTTGCGATCAGGTAATAGGTGCCGACGGCATACTCCGTGTGGGGCAAAGACACCTCGACGATGCGAGCACCTGCCGCCTCCAAAGCGTCAATGGTGCTTCGGACCGCGGCCTCGATCTCGGGGTCAAGCCCCGCCGTGGCAAAATACTCGGTGGGGACGCCCACGCGCAGGCCCTGCACCCCTTGCTGCACAGCCGAGATCCAATCGGCCGTTGGCACATCCATGCTGGTCATGTCGTGTTCGCATGGCCCGGCGATGACGTCCAACACACGCGCGGCGTCCTCGACGGTGTGGGTCATCGGGCCAATCTGGTCCAACGATGACGCAAACGCGATCAGACCAAAACGGCTGACGCGGCCGTATGTGGGCTTGAGGCCGACGATGCCGGAAAACGCCGCGGGTTGGCGGATCGAACCGCCCGTGTCCGAGCCAAGGGCTACCGCGCAAAGATTCGCGCCCACAGCCGCAGCGGACCCCCCTGAGGATCCGCCGGGAACGCGCCCCAGATCTTGAGGATTTTTCACCGCACCGTACGCCGAGTTCTCGTTGGACGACCCCATCGCAAACTCGTCAAGGTTGGTCTTGCCCACGAGGATCGCGTCGGCCTCCTTGAGTTTGCGCACCACGGTCGCGTCGTACGGCGCGACAAAGTTGTCGAGGATCTTCGACCCCGCGGTTGTGCGGGTGTCGCGCATGCACAGGTTGTCCTTGATGGCCACTGGGATGCCGGCCAAAACCCCGAGGCGCTCCCCTGCCGCACGGCGTGCGTCGATGGTGCGGGCCTGCTCGACCAAGCTCGTGCCATCAAACGCTGTGATGAACGCGTTGGTCTGGTCGGCCTGGATTCTGTCGACCAACGACGAGATCACCGACTCCGAGTTGGTCCCTGATTGGTACGCGCTCAAATACTCCGAAATCGAACGCATCTTAGCCCTCCACAATTTTGGGGACTTGGAACATGCCCTCTTGGCTCGCTGGGGCGTTCATCAAGACTTGTTCACGCGTGAGGCGGCTCTCGGCGTGGTCGGCTCGAAAGCGCATCACGGTCGGGACCGCGTGCGCGGTGGGCTCAACACCCGTGGTGTCCAGCTCGTCAAGTTTCGCAACATATTCGAGGATTTGATTGAGGTCGCGACCATAACTGTCGACCTCGGCTGGGCTCAGCGAGAGCCGGCTCAGTTTCGCGATATGCAGCACGGTTCTTTGGGTCACCTTCATGTTCACCTCGTCTGCGCGATTTATCACATGGGCACCTGCTTCGAAATCCCCAATTCCCGGGGGCGTCACCCAAACTTCACTTGAACCCGGTGGGCAGGGGCACCATCATCACCCCGCCAGCAGTAAGGATGGTCGGATGAAACTCTCGAAATCGATGTTGTTTGCGCTTGTGATCGCGGCCGGTTGTTCGCAGCCAACACCCTCGCCGCCGCCCGCTGCCGCCGCTTCCGTGGAACAACCCGTCGCGGCGGCCCCAACGCCCGAGGCTCCAAAGCGCATCATTTTGATGATCGGCGACGGCATGGGGCTCAACTACGTGACGGCAGCGGCGTACGCGAACGGCGGTCCTCTGCACATGATGTCAATGCCCGAGTTCGGAGCGATCACCACGCACGAGTACGAATTCGCGGGCACCGATTCAGCAGCTTCAGCCACCGCGTTCGCGACGGGTCGTAAGACACACTACGAAGGCATCTCGGTGACCCCTGGCACCACACCACAAACCGAGGAAGATCCCTCCAGACACATGACAACCCTGTTGGAGCACGCGATGAAACGCGGCTGGCGAACGGGATTGGTCGCGACAAGCCGCATCAATCACGCCACGCCGGGGGCGTTTGCCGCTCACCGTACCAACCGAAACCAACCTTTGACATCAGCAAGGACCTAGCGAGCTCGGGCGTGGACCTGCTCATGGGGGCAGGTTCGGACTACTTCGAGAAAAGGCCGGACAAGACAAATTTGTTCGAGACGATGCGCACTGCTGGTTACGAGGTCGCGACCACACCCGACGCTTGGGCGAAGGCGTCCGGCATCAAAGCCGTGGCGCTGTTCCACCCCAAAGACATGCCGCCGGTGACGTCGGGTCAGCGCGCCATGGCGCTCAAAGACATGGTGACCTCGGCGGTGAGCTTTATGGACCGCGACAACCCCCAAGGTTGGGTGTTGATGGTCGAGGGCTCGCAGATCGACTGGTGCGGGCACGACCTTGATGCAGCATGCGCGATCGCCGAAACCTTGGATTTCGACGACGCCGTGGGGGCCGCACTCGACTACAGTCGCAACCGCGACGACACCTTGGTCGTCGTGACGGCCGACCATGAAACAGGCGGGATGGCCACGATCGATCCGCGTTACGCAGATCGGTTCGTCAACGCTTTGGGTGGCTCGCAGGCGGTCGTCAAACGTGTCGCGATGGGGAACAAGGGCGCCTCCGCCGATCCGGTCGAGAGCTTTGCGCTCGGCGCACGTTCCGCCGATCGCAAAGAAGCCCCGTTGAACGGCGAGACGGTTTGGGGCATGGACGAGGTCGAGGACGACCGATTCACGCTGACGTGGGGGTATTTTTCACTGGCGTCGCGGCCTTTGTGGACGTCGGAAGACCGCTTTTGGGGCGCACACACCGTAACATTGGTGCCGGTGTTTGCCGAAGGCCCAAGCGCGAACGTTGTGGCCCGCCAGCTGGACAACGCCGACGTCGGACAGGCGCTTATCAACCTAGTTAACGGCGAGGCTAACGTCACAAAACAGGTCCAGCCGGCTTCGCGGCCCAAGAACGTAATCTTGATGATCGGTGATGGGTACGGCTTTAACGCGATGGCGTTAGGCAACTACACCTTGGGCGACCTGAACGCACGCCGGTTGCCCGTGCGGGGATACGTATCGACGCATGGGGTCGACCACGTGGTCAACGACTCGGCCGCCACTGCGACCGCGCTCGCGACAGGTAAACGCACCCGGGCCAAAGCCACGGGGACGGTCGTCCAAGACGGCAAGCTCGTCCCAGGCGTGTCGATTTTGGCGGCCGCCGAGTCACGAGGCATCGCCACTGGGCTGGTCACATCCACCCAGCTCACCCATGCCACGCCGGCCGCGTTTTTTGGCACACAAGAGGATCGCGGCAACCTGCCAGGGCTCGCGAACGACTTCTTGACGTTCAAGGACCGCTCAGGCGGCGATGGCATCGACATCGCGATCGCGGGTGGGCGGTCGTCGTTCGACGCGAAACAGCGCGAACAGCTTGAAGCACAAGGTTACAAGGTTGTGGACACGTTCGAGCCCAAACCCACCCAAAACACGGTCATGCTGTTGGCGCCCGAGGGTCTGTCGGGGGCGCGAGCACGCTTGCGGGGCAACTCGCCGCAGCCCTCGTTGGCGCAGATGACCCATGCTGCCATTGAGCGCCTCTCGACCGACCAAGATGGATTTTTCTTGATGGTTGAGGGGGGACAGATCGATTGGAAGCTACACGATGGTGCCAAGGACGAGACGCTTGTGGCCGAAATCCAGGACTTCGACGAGGCCGTAGCCGCGGCACGTGCCTATGTTGAGGCACACCCCGATACTCTGCTGATCGTCACCGCCGACCACGACCACACGATCTCGGTGCTCGACAACCACTACCCGTTCGCAAGCGGCCGCTGTGGCGTGGCCAAGCGTTGTGGCGGAACGGAGACCTTCGACGAGCTTGCTGTGAAGGTCGACGGTCTGGTGCACGCCGACGGATTCCGAGACCCCGCCGTTCGCGGGGACTGGCCACCGGCTGCGGTGTTGGTTCAGTACGCGTGGATCGTCGAGGAAGCGATGAAAAAAGAGAGTCTAAAAGCACCGCACAGTGCGCACTTCGTGCCGTTGTTTGCCCAAGGTCCTTGGTCCGAGGAGCTGCGCGGCTACTCCGACCAACCCGAAGTGGGTCAGTTGCTGCACCGCTGGGCAGCAACTCTATCGGATTAGATAAGACCCTATCTAGGGGCCTAGCCAAACGGCGGAACAGAAAACAGGGAACGAAAAATTAACCATAAAAAACAATCACTTCTCAACCATGAGAGCATTGGCACTTGGTTTGAAGTACCGAAGGACGTGATCTTTGATTCCGTGCTCAGGAGGCACCATGAAATCGCGTGAACTTCGTAACCTCGGTATCCCTCAATCGCTCATCGCAGACACGATCGACCTGATCCGAAAGGCGCGTGGCGCGGGTTTCAGTGCGGCGGACGTGCGGGCGACCATTCGTGGCGCGGCGACTCAGCCCTCTGCCTACGTCAACCACGACCATTTTGGGGCACTTGCGACGGCTCTGCTTGCCGAGGACCTCGAGCCCGTTTGGCACGAGCGCGAGACTCCCGCGCCTTGGACGCAGTATGGGTCCGACCTCGACGAAGCGGCGGTGCGACAGCTCGAGAACGCGTGCCGCTTGCCCGTCGCCGTGCGCGGCGCACTCATGCCCGACGCACACGTCGGATACGGTCTTCCCATCGGCGGTGTGCTCGCCACAGAGAATGCCGTGATCCCGTACGCTGTGGGCGTCGATATCGCATGCCGCATGAAGTTGACGGTGCTGGACATGCCGCTGTGGGCCCTCAAAGGCGAGAAAGACCGTCTCATCAAGACGATCGAGTCGGAGACGCGTTTTGGGATCGGAGCCGCGTTTCGTGGGCGCGACCGACGCGAACACGACGTGCTTGAGGAACGCTGGGACGGTCCAGTGACCAAGGGTCTCAAGGACAAAGCGTGGGCGCAGCTTGGGACGTCGGGCTCCGGAAATCACTTTGTTGAGTTCGGTACCCTAGAGCTCGCACAGGACGATTTGGGCCTAAAGGCCGGGACGTATCTGGCGTTGCTGTCGCACTCGGGAAGCCGTGGCGCGGGCGCGACGGTTGCTGGGTACTACTCGAAACTCGCGCAATCGCTGCATCCTGAGTTGCCCAAGGAGTTGCGTCATCTCGCGTGGCTCGACCTGGATTCCGAGGAAGGGCACGATTACTGGCAGGCGATGAACCTTATGGGCCGATATGCTGCAGCCAACCATGCAATGATCCACGAGCATGTGGCGAAGTCGCTTGGGGCAAAGGTCTTGTTGGATGTCGAAAACCACCACAACTTCGCGTGGAAGGAAGATCACGACGGGACCGAAGTCGTTGTGCACCGAAAGGGGGCAACACCTGCGGGCAACGGCGTTCTAGGGATCATTCCAGGTTCGATGGCGGCGCCGGGATTCGTGGTACGTGGTCGCGGGGAGGCCAACTCGTTGCAGTCGGCGTCACACGGCGCGGGGCGGGTGATGTCTCGCACCAAAGCGAAAGAAATCGTGCACTGGTCGAAGGTCAAAAAACGGCTCGACGAGAAAGGTGTCACCCTGATTTCCGCCGGGATCGACGAGGCGCCCGACGTCTACAAGGACATCCACGACGTCATGGCGGCTCAATCGCAACTCGTTGATGTTGTGGCACGTTTTGATCCCAAGATCGTCAAGATGGCACCTGCCGGCGAACCTCCCGAGGACTGACCCCGGACAACAGGCCACCAAAGTGTGCCATTTGTGCACACGTGATCGCCCAAATCAACGGGGCACCGCGGCAGTCCTTGGTGTTCGGCGCTTCGGCACACGAATTGCACAAAACTGTGTACGTAAGTAAACGTCCAAGGGTTTCTAATGACGAAACATCGTTCCAACATGTCACGCATCACCGGTTGGGCCCTCGTGGGCACCGGTCATGTCGTTGCAGTGCTCACCATTTTCCTCGGTGTGTTGCTGATGAGCGCAAACGCCGAAACGGCGTACCTCTTTGAGCGCTCACTCGCGGACGCGCAACTCAAAGACTACGTGGTCAAGGATTTGTCCACGTTGTTCGGCCTCTCGGTGGCTGTGTGGGGTCTTCTGGTCTTCGCATTCCGCCGCGCGACGTTCCACGTCAAGGCATCTCGCCGAGTCGCTCTCGTCAGAGCGCGTGGCACCGTGATGACCGAGACGTTGATCATATTCCCGGTCTTCTTGCTTCTGACCTTCGGGTTGGGACAGATGGCGGTGAATAGCATGGCGGGGCTGTTGACCACGTTGGCCACCTACGAAGCAGCTCGCACCGTCGCGGTGTGGGGGCCTGAGGTGAACAACAACCGCACCGGAACGGGAGCCGTGTCGGTGGCCCAGCGCAACGACCGCGCACGGGTCGCCGCCGCTGGTGTGTTGGCCCCAGTGGCGCCAACCTTGGCGTCGGGTCTCGCGTGCCAGCGCAACTCAAAGCCGCTCAATGACATGCTCAAGAGCATGGTCGGGGCAGGCGTCGCCCCCACCGCCACGCCACGTGCGCAGAACTTCTCGTTCTCGGAGGCCTTGGACGACCAGTCCTATTCGGCGCGCGGATGGCTCAAACTCAACATCGCGTACTGCTCTACCCAGGTCGCGGTGCAAGGGAACATCATTACGGACCCCACCAGCCGGGACCGTGCAGAATTCACGACGACGGTCAGCTACTTCCAAAAGACGCAATTTCCGCTGGTAGGCCTCGTGTTTCGCACGCAGGTCGGTGGCGGCCCTTGGACCGGTAGCGTGTCCAAGATGGAGCGCAGCTACACACTCACGCAGCAGATTTCACCGAACCCCGAACTGCCTGAGCGTGGTGTGATCAGCAACCTCTTCAGCCCTTCGTCGAGTGGGGTAAAACTATGAAGAATCTTCTCGCACGCTTGAAGGGTCGGATGACGGCGTTTGACGGAAACGAATCCGGCGCCGTGATGCTGCTCTTGATGGCATCGTTCCTCGTGCTCTTCATGCTCGCCTTGACCTTGTACGACACCGGGAAAGCCGCTGGCGACAAGATGGAAGTGCAGATTGCAGCCGATTCGGCAGCGTTCTCGCATGCGGTCATCAAGTCCCGCACCATGAACATGATTTCCTACGCAAACATCATCAAGCGCATGTATTTCTCGTACAGCGTGACCTACATCAACGGTCTCGCGGCGATGCTGCTTGTGACGGCTGCGCACATCTCGCAATGCGCGAAATGGATCCCGCGCATCAAGTCGTGTCTGGAATTGGTAGAAAACGCCTTACTGATTATCGCCGAGACGATCGAAGCCTTCTTCGATATTCCGAACCTGGCGTTGATCGGCGGCGGTTCATCGCGACCTGCGAACGAGCTCGCTGCGTTGGAACTTTACCAACAGTACATGTTTAAGATGACTCCTTGGTGGGCATGGGTTGAGGGTGTGACGCGATCGATGAACAACGGTGCGATGGCCAGCGCTTCGTGGCCTCCCCCGGGTTCGAGCATTGAATCGGTCAAGAGCTTCGTGTCGAGCGCAGCGGGTTGGTCAGACTTCGCGCTTGGGACCAACATCATCGGCTCACTGCCGGGCTTCACGAACAACGTCGACACGCTCCCCGTGACGCGTCGCGATCGCCAGAAAGAGTGGACGACGTCAGCGATGCCGTTCAACTTCTCGTTCGGCAACAGCTACGTGACCGCCGCGGCCGACTACTGCCTTGAGTGGACCGGGTCGATGGAGTTCCTCGTCAACACCATCCAGACCGTGCGCAGCGACATCAAGGATTACGAGTGGTGGACGCCGACGTTTATCTTCCTGCAAGCGCTTGGTGGCTCGCTGGGCTGCTTCCTGACGAACTGGGCATGGCGCGGCAACCCGATTCGGGGCTCACACCTTGATTGGAACATCAACCACTCGAACTTGAAGTCCGAGAACGACTGGCTCCAGGGCACGTCAAACGTCGTCTTCGCGTACCGACCTCAGTCGGGCCGAAACTCAGCGACGGGTCAGCGTCAGAAGTTTGAGTACACGAAGGCCGAACCCGGCGGCGCGGCTGCGAGCAGCCTCGTTGAAGGTTATTTCGGGGTCTCGAAGTCTGAGATTGTTTACAAACCTTCCTTGGGCACGGGCAGCGGCGGGTTCCTTGGGAACATCGCGAACGCCATCGGCTCTCTCCCGCTGCTTGGCTCGCGCATGGGTCTGCAGCCTGAACCCGACATGTGGTCGCCGCGCTGGACGGCGCGTCTGCGCCCCCTCACCCTCCCGGGTGAGGAGTGGGGCTCGGCTTCGTCGAATCAGAAAGCCGGATTTGACACGGTGGTGACCGACTCGTTGCCCTACTTGGCCATGGGTTCGGCGCTTGGTTTCTTCGATGACGAGTTCACGTTTAGCTCGGGCTTGAAGGACTTCTTCTACCTTTGGAGAGCGTCACGTACGATGACCGCCAACAACATCGAAGGACTCGCGAAATGAGATTATCCTTTCGAACACTTTGCAGCGACGAACGCGGAAGCAGCATCACCGAATTTGTGATTGGACTGCCCATCTTCATCCTGATTTTCAGCGGGATGGGGTCGCTTTATCGACTCAATCAAGAGAGCCTTAAGCTCAAAGCGCAGACCAACGCTGAGCTCTGGCAAGAGGCAGAGATGGGCGGCGGAGACATCATCCCGCTCATGTCGATGGGGTCGGCGATCGGGTCCATCTCTGACGTGGTCAGCAATGGCGGTCAAGCATTTGGCATCTACGTGGACTCCGGGATTAAGACGGCCATTCCGTCGCTTCTTCCCGGTGTTCCTTCGCCATGTTTCACCGTCAACTGCGCGATGGGCGGCTCGGCAAACGACTACTTCGCTCGAAACCTGCTCGACGACAACGTCATCACCGGCGCGATCAACGGAAACGTGTCCGCGAGCGGTTGGGCGAACGTGATCTCGTCCGCATTGTCCATCACGGGTTCTCGTCCGGCATTCGCTGCGGGCATCCGTTACGGCGAGGTCGCCGGCGAGCCCAAGAGCACGACGGTGGGCAACCGGTGGGGGTCGTTTGACCTCGAAACCACAAAAATCTCGATGCCCGGCGTGACCCAGCCAACGCATCGCATGTTTGCTGTCGGTTTGACGCGCATCGAGTTCGCGCGCGATGAGGTGTGGAACACACAGATTCCCGAATTCGACGCAAGCTTCGACACCGGCAGCTCAGACGTTGAGCAGGCCGGCGAGTGCGGTGCGGCGGCGAATGCGTTCCAATCATGTCTTGACGCCGGCCCCGCCGGAGAGTCGGAGGAAGACGGCGCGGATCGCTGCAAGGATTCCAACCCGTCCGACGCGTGCGACGGGCTTGGTAACGGGGCAGGAAACCCCTTGGGTCAGTTCTCAGGTGCAGGGTGTCCTCCGGGCACGCCTGGTTGCGGAGCTCTATAAGTATGAACATGATTTCAAAACGTAACATCGTCTCGAGCGTGAAGGTCCTTGTCGCCGCTACGACCGTGGCTGCCATCGGATTTTCGATTGTTTCACAAGACGTCGCCGAGCCCCTGAAAACCCCCGAAGCCCAAGCGGACATCGTTTGGGGTCAGGCCGGAGACGACGGGCACAACTTTACCCGCGCGGTGGCGTCGCTTGGCCTTGAGCCACGACCGTACGACTTTAACGGCAACGTGATGTACTTCGCGGCCGGCAAGTTTGACCGCACGCCCGCGCAGATGGAAGACATGATTCAGCGCGCGCTGGTTGAACAAGGCGTGAACAAACAGCGTCACGACGAAGTGATGCAAGGTATGCTCGCGCCCGCCAAGTACCAAACCAAGGAAGACGCCGCGAAGATGGGTGCACTTGCCCAGCCCGCTGCCGAGAGCATCGTCGACGGGGAGGTTGTCCCCGTGTTCCGTTCGCGCGAATACGTGGCCTTCGCCGGCAACAAGTTCAACGGCGGCTCTGACAAGATGATCGACCGGTTCCAAACCGGTGAAATCACGAGCAAGGGCGACATCGACGCGTACATCGATGGCTACCAGTTCATCGACGCAACTTTCGACGCTGCGTCAGGCATGACCGATGTAACCGCGGTCTGGAGTGGCGAAGGCTACGACGCCAAGAAGATGGACAACACGGCCTTCAAACAGCAGGAAGCCGATCCGAACGTTCCTGCATGCATCGGTTGCAAACGCGATTTCCGCATGCAGAGCCTCGCCAAAGACGAGCCGGTGCGCGCCAACAAGTGGCACACGATGGGCAATCCACGCGTGAGCTACGACTTCTATAAGCAGTCGATGCTCGCACGTGGCTGGCGCGAGACGGGCGCGCAGGCCAAGATCGACAAGATCGCCGAGGTCATTCCGGAGGTCCGCGAGCTCGGCGGGTACATGTTGAATCTTGAGAAAGACGACAAGACGATGCAGATCGTGATGCTTGATGACGGCATGGGGGGAACGCAGATCATCTCGCACGAGCGCTACGAAGGCGCACAGAACACATCGAAGTAAGCCATCACGGCACTTCGAATCGGCCCTCGTAAATCTCACGATAGGCTGCGGGGCCCGCTTGGGCCCCAAACACCCGAATCAAATCTCCAGTTTGTAGCCCAGCGCTTGGGGGCGTTTGATTGCTTGGAACGTCTTGCGACGCGCCTGCGGGCACGTCGCCATAGGTCACAGGCGAGGCAGCCGGTCCGCGCAACTGCCACTTCAAGGACGATTGTCCTTGGGTCACGACAACGCGGGAGGCTTCGATGGGCGGGTCCCAAGCAATAACGTCACCTGTCAGGTCGACCGAGAACGAGTAGAAGTCTGCGCCTTCGTCCGCGACGATCTGCACCGGCTCTGTGGGGCAGTCACGAAAACTCACCGTTCCCGAGCGCGAGGCCAAGGACGAACCCTCCGGTGGCGTCACGAGGCCGATGGCGTTGACTTGGCTTGAGAACGCCACAGCCGCACGCAACGTGAAGTTCCCGTCGCCGTCGCTGGTGCCTGTCTCGACGCATCCCGCGGTCGCGCAAATTTGTTCGCGGAACGGCATGGCGAAACTCGAGACCTTGATCGACACCACACCGCCGCTGACCGGCTTGCCGTCAAGGTCGACCACGCGGCCAGAAATGTCGCAGATTTGTGTGCTCAGCAGGTCTGCGTCAGTCAATTCGATGTCTTGGATGTCGCCGGTCGGCGCGTCGCACCCGCCTGCCGTGTCCGAGAGCGCCTGCTCGGTGATGAGGTAGAACTTGTTGCCCGATTGAAGGATCAGGTTGCCGCGTTGGGTTTCGCCAATGATGCCGTCGCCATCTGCGTCCTCCCCAGATTTTTCTGAGCGAGGTCCATCAAAACACAAGATTTTGGGGTCCACCTCAGCGCCCGTGCCCGCCCCTGTCGAGGCCGTGCTCGCGATGCCCGTCGAGCGCCCGACGTAGCTCGTACCAAACAACGTCCCCGACACCGCCGTGTTGACGCGAATGCGCGTGGATGAGCGGTCTTCGACCGCCCAGTCGATGTTCCAGTAGGAGAAATGTGAAACCTCCCCTCGGGCATTGATCGCGAGCGGGAACGTCTTTGCGTTGATCGCTGGGATGTCGGTCTCGGCGACTTTCTCGCCGGAGCTCGCGTAGAGCACAGCCTCGCTCTCCAGACGCCAAGTTCCGGCGTCGGGGTCGAACGCGTACAGCGGCACATCGACTTGTCCGTTTCCGGGTTTGGTGTCGCGGATGGCTGGCCACGATGGCCGCTGCAATACGACGTCTAGGGTTGCTGGACTGTCGAGTGTTGTGACCGGGTTGCCTTGGGCGTCGCGCAGGCCTACCCACACAAACCCGCCGCTCTCAAGACCAGCTCCGTTGACCTCGTCAAAGTCGCCCGGAAACGCGTCCAGATTGGCGCTTGGGTCGAACGACCGTGCGGCCCCTTGAATGCCCTCGGGGAGACCAAGAATCGTGACACCGTCGGTCTCACATACACCTGAGCGACACATCATCGGTTGGGCCGACGAGATCACACTCGTCGCGTCGAGCTCGCCGACGCCCGTTAACGACCTGCGAACGTGGTGGTCGGCGTAACCATCGGCCTCGAATGTCACCAGAACCACATCCCGAACCGCGCCGGCGACCACGAGGCTAAAGGCCCCCGTGTCGTCGGTCTGCGTGGAGGGTCCGTTGGTCAAACTTCCAAGGCTGCCAACCCCGGCGGAAACAGCGGCTCCGGCAATTGGGAAGCCATCGACCGAGTACAAGCGCCCGACGACCGTCTGCTCAACCGTCGTTGGGGCCGGTGCCTTGTCGTCGCTGCATGCGGTGCACACGGCGAGGCCGATCACTGCGAAGTTTTGAGGGTTCCAATAACGCATCCCCGCTCCTGTGGGTCGATGAGACAGACGCGGGCATCGCCGCGCCGGTGTAATGTGGCATGGCAGCCGATCGCCTGCAAGCCAGCCAATTGCTTGCCTTTGCGCAGCCAGAGGCTTACCGTCGAGTCAACGTTGGCGCTAACCAAACGATGACCAATCGCCCAAATCACTTCAATATCTTCCTTGTCGGCGGTGTCGCGCTGGCATCGGTGGCGGGTTTCGTCAATGCCGTGACGTTGTTGTCGCCGGGAAACGTGACGGCGACGCATGTCACGGGGACCGTGTCGCGTGCGGCGGTGGCGGTCGCGGATCCAGCCAGTGGGTTGGACTACCGCGTCGCTATTTTGCTGATTCTGAGTTTCGTCGCGGGGAGCGCCCTCACAGGGGGCGTGATCGACTCCACGCGCCTGCATCTGGGCGGGCGCTACGGCGTGTTATTGCTGCTGGAGTCCGCGCTTTTGACCCTTGCGTCGGTGCTGTTGAGCGACCACACCATCACGGGATTGGTCCTGGCGGCCATGGCCAGCGGCATCCAGAACGCGCTCGCGACGCAGTACAGTCAGGCGATCGTGCGCACGACCCATCTGACCGGAATCGTGACCGACCTTGAATCTCGATCGGCAAACTCGTCGCACGTCGCAACGTCGAGCTGTGGCGAATCCGACTGTACCTAGGAATTTTAGGTGGGTTTGTGGCCGGAGGATGTTTGGCGCACGTGCGTGGGAAAGCCTTGGACCCCAAGCGTTGTTGTTGCCCGCGGTTTTCCTCGCGATCTTGAGCGTTGGTTATTGGATCGTGCGCGATACGCTGCCTAAGCCTTGAAATCCGACTTACGGAAACGGTGGGGCAGAAGTGCGTCGAGCATGATGTGCTCGTGCTGCCCACTGGTCGTCGACATCAAGACGGGGATGCCCTCGGCGAACTCGGCGAGGACTTGGCGGCAGATGCCGCATGGTGCGACCGGAGAGTTGGCCTCGGTGATGACGCAGATGGCCTTGAACTGGGTCAGACCCTTGGCCACTGCGGTGCCGATGGCGGTTCGCTCGGCACAAACGGTCGCGCCGTATGTGGCGTTCTCGACATTACAACCGACGATGATTTCGCCAGACTCTGTCAGCAAGGCCGCACCGACGTGAAAATCGGAGTACGGCGCGTAAGCACGCTCGCGCACCGCTGTCGCGGCGTCCAGCAATTGGCTCCACTGCTCGGCCGAAATGCCCGCATAGTCTTTCATGGCGTATCCAGGAGTTCGACGAACTTACGCACGAGCGACGAGAATGTCTCACGCACCAAATCCGCCGTCGCTTTGACCTCTTCGTGGTCAAGCTTGTGTTTCGAAATGCCGGCGGCGAGGTTTGAAATGCAGCTGATGCCTGCGACGCGCATGCCCATGTGATTGGCCACGATGGTCTCGGGTACGGTCGACATCCCAACGGCGTCAGCCCCCATGGTCGCAAACGCCCGAATCTCGGCTGGCGACTCGTACGATGGGCCCGGCACGCCGATGTAAACACCGGTCTTCAGCGGCAGGTTGAGCTCGCGCGCGGCTCTCACGATGAGCGCACGCATCTCGTGATGGTAGGCATCGCTCATGTCGGGAAAACGTGTGCCGAACCGCTCGTCGTTCTCGCCGCGCAGCGGGTTGTAGCCCATCAGATTGATGTGATCGTGAATCATCATCAGGTCGCCAGGCATGAAGTCTGGATTGATGCCGCCGGCCGCGTTGGTGATGAGGATGTTCCTGATGCCCCAAAGGCCGAGCACACGCACGGGGAAGGTCACTTCTTCGGGCGTCCATCCCTCGTAGTAGTGGACACGCCCCTGCATCACGACAACGTATCGACCTGCGAGGTTACCACACACGAGTTTGCCAGCATGGCCCTCGACGCCCGAGACGGGAAAATGCGGAATGTCTTTGTAATCAAGGACCACGCGGTCGGTGAGCTCGTCAGCCAGGGCGCCCAAGCCGCTGCCCAAAATCAGCGCGACCTCGGGTTGGCTCGGCACCTTTGACGTAAGCCACGACATGGCTTCGTGCGCGTTTTCGTAGAGTCCCAATTCAGCCTCCATCCATTAAAGATTGTGCTGAATCACACACCGCATTGATCATCAGGTCAAGGCGCAGTGCGTCATGGGCACAGGCTAAGCGCGTTGCACGTCTTCAGGATGGGATTGAATTGGGCAGCAAGCGCCGCTTTGGCCTGGCGACGCCACGTCTGCATGACGCGTTCCCGCGTGGGTTCGGGCAGGTTCAACCAGTTTTCAAACGAGGCTCGCGGAGTCTTTTGAAGCACGGCCATCAACGGCTTCATCGCCCCTGCATCCGTGACACCCAACGCTTGCAATGCGTTGGGGTCTTGGAGTTTTGACGAGTTCTCGAGCAGGACGGCCGCGACTTCCTTGGACGCAGCGGGTTTTCCACTCGCGGTGCCAACGGCGTCGGCGAGGGCGGCAATGGCCACGGTCCGAACGGCCGAATCGACCGCGGTCGACCAACCGCCTTGTTTCTCGACTTCGGCGGGAAACGCTTTGAGGAGTTCTTGGACCTCTTTTTGCGCATCGGCGTCCGAGAGCACTTCCATCACACCCATTGGGTTCGAAAAATCGAGCTCCATGAGCTTGGCGGCGCGGTCGTTCGCGGGCTGCTCGTAGTACCAATCATTTAACGCAAGGAAGCGGTCGACGTCGGCGGCCTCAAGCGGGCGTTCGACCGCCTTTGAAACCTGTTCCTTGGCGACGTCAGGGATCTTGAACTCTTCGCGGATCTTCGCGATGTCCGACGCGTCCAGCTTGGACTCCGCCAGCTCCTTGACCTTGCGGCTGGCTTCGTACGCGCCCCAGCCGAGCAGCCCAAACGCCAACAATCCGCTGACCACGAGCAGGCATCCGCAGCCCAGAATTCCCTTGAGAATGCCGCCTTTCTTTTGGGTCATTAGATCAAGATCCCGGCGACGGTGGCGGTCATGAACGCTGCGATGGTGCCGCCAATCATGGCCTTAAACGCGATACGCGCGAGGTCATGCTTTCGGTCAGGCGCGATGCCACCGATACCACCGAGCTGGATGCCGATTGAGCCAAAGTTCGCAAACCCGCACAGTGCGTACGTCGCGATGATAACCGAGCGGTCTTGAAGGACGATGTCCGGGTTTTGAAGCATGCTGCTGAGCTCGCCGTAGGCAACGAGCTCGTTGACGGCCATCTTGATGCCCAGAAGCTGGCCGATATGGAAACAATCTGCGGCGGGCACGCCCATGATCCACGCGAAAGGCCAGAAGAAGATCCCGAGGATCTGCTGAAGGCTGTATGGATTCTCGATGAAGAAGTGCTGTGGCCAGGCGATGATCGCGTCAAACATGGCGATCAGTGCGATGAATGCCAACAGCATAGCCGCCACGTTGAGTGCCAACTTCAGACCCTCTGCGGCACCACGGCTGGCGGCATCGAGCACGTTGATGTCTTCGCGCACAAACTCCATCTCGGTCCCGCCCGCGGTTGCCGGCGTGGATGTCTCGGGCACCATGATTTTGCCGATCACGAGCGCGGCGGGCGCCGACATGATGGAGGCCGCGATTAGGTGGCCTGCGATGTCTGGAAACGTGTCCTTGAGCATGCCGACGTAAATCGCCATGACGCCGCCGGCGACGGTGGCGAATCCACCGGTCATGACCGTCATGAGCTCACTGACGGTCATGTCGTTGACGTAGGGTTTTACGACGAGCGGTGCCTCTGTTTGACCCACAAAGATGTTCGCGGCTGCCGAGAGGCTCTCGGCCCCCGATGTACCCATGGTCTTCTGCATCACTGCCGCGAAGACGGCCACGATTCGGTGCATGATCCCGACGTGGTACATCACGGTCATCAAGGACGAGAAGAAGATGATGGTGGGCAGCACCGAAAACACGAAGTTGATCATCCCAATCTCGCGTTTGCCGGTCGCAAAGCTGTTGAAGAGGAAGTCGCCTCCCACAGCGGTGAACTGCAACAAACTGTCGACCGCGGATGTCGCGGCTGCAAAAGCTTCCTCGCCGTATGGGGCGTAGAAGATCAGCATCGCAAACCCAAGCTGAAGGCCCGTCCCAATCGCGACCAGTCGCCAGTTGACCGCCTTTCGGTTGTTCGACATCAGCCAAGCCAGACCAATGAACACAAACAGACCGAGAAACGAGATTGCCTTCTCGAAAAATCCAGACGCTTGACCCTCGCCGACCTTGTGTTTTTTGGCCGCGGCGACTTGTTCAGCCGCCGTTGGCTGCGCGGCCGTCTGAGTTTCTGGTTGGGCTTGGGCGGCCGTCTTTGCCTCATCTGCCGCAGGTTGGTTCTGCGCGGCTGTCTGGCCCGCTGTGTCACCCTGCGCCGCCGTCTGAGCTGCCGTCGCGCCGTCCTGGGCCATCACGGGCTGGCTTGGGCCAATCAGGTAGCCGACGAAAATCACGGCGACGCTAAAAAAGGCGAGTATCCACGCGGCCCATTGTGCGCCACGGCGCTGAGAGAAGGGAACACGGCTCATGACGAGTCCTTTCGCGGTCTTCGGATCGAACCCGAAGAGGTTGGTTCAAAGTTGCACCCTTTTAGTCCCGCGAAGTTGGCCGCGCAAGGGATAAGGTTCGCTTGCCTTGCGAGGGCCACCGGGCATACGATCAAGGCATGATTGGTCGTATCTTCATCCTTTGTGTCGTGTTCCTTGCTGGCTGCGTTGATTATGTCGACAACTCGCCCGCCACCACACCCACCGTAGATCCTGTGGTGGACGTCAATGCGTGTGGCGTTGCTGGACCGCCGCAGACGGTTGTTGTGACCGAGCTCATGTTCGTGGGCGCCACGGGTAACGTCACGGTCGGCCTCGACCTCGACGGGCGCGTCAGCGACCGCCAAGATGCCTCATCGTGCCGCCAAGCAGACTTCGTCGACGCGGATGGCAACACAGGGATCGACAATCAATTCGCGCGGTTGCTGCCGGCGTTGGAATCTGTCGCTGGCGGCGACAGCGTCCAGGCTGTCGTGCAGCGCACGATCAATTCGGGCAACGTGTTGCTCATGTTCGACCTTCAACGTGTCGACGACCCCGTCGACGACGCCTGCGTCGAGGTCACGGTCGGGCGCGGCATCGGGCAACCGGTCATCGGTGGTGACGGATTCATCGAACCAAGCCAGACCTTCGACCATTCCGATGATCCCGACACCTTTGTGCCCGATGCAACCCTGAGCGCGGGCGTCCTTGACGCTGGACCGTTCGACCTCAGCCTACCTGTGGTCGTGGACACGTTCGACGTGTTGGTCGACATCCGTGACGCGCGGCTGCGTGCAACCATTGCCGAGGACGGGTCAATGACCGGCCTGATCGCCGGCGCGATCTCGGTGCCCGAGTTTGTGGCGAGCATCGAAACCATCGACGCCTCAGGGGATGTCTTGAGCCTTGTTTCGACGGCGCTCAACAACCTTGCTGACATGGGCAAAGACGGTGACGGTGTCTGCCGAGGACTTTCGATCTCGTTGGCGTTCCGAGCCACACCTGCCTTCTTCTTTGAGGACCCTGCCCCATGATTCTCGACCTGCACGTGGACTTCATCATTCAACAACGCCTGTTTGGATACGATGCCCTTAAGCGGCATGGCGCGGGCATGAAAGGGCAGCCGCTGATCTGGCACGCCGATATCCCTCGGATGCAAGAGGCCGGCTACTCGGGCGCATGTTTGGGCATTCATTACTACCCATGGGAGTCCGAGAAAGGTTTCGTCGAGATGCAAAAGCAGATCGACTACCTCGACGACGTGGTCGCCAAGCATCCCGACGTGATGCGCATCGAGAAGCCCGCAGATGGGGAGGTCGCGCGTGACAACGGCACGATCGGGTTGGCGCCGGGCGTCGAAGGCGCGCACATGCTCAACGGGCAGCTTAATCGTGTGGACACGTTGCGCGAGCGCAACGTCGCGTACATGACGATCACGCACTTTTCGAAAAACGTCGCGGCGACGCCGTCCATGGGACGCGGTGCCAACGAAGTCGACGGCTTGACGGGCTTTGGAAAGGACTTGATCGCCGCGCTGCAAGACAACGACATCATCGTCGACGTCGCACATGTAAACACACCGGGCACCTTGGACATCTGCGACATCACGACCAAACCCTTGTTCTGCACCCACACGGGCATCAAGGGTGTCTATCCGCACGCGCGCAACATCACAGACCCCGAGATCGACGGGATCGCTCGGTCAAACGGCGTGATCGGCATCATGTTCGCCCCAAAATTTCTAACGGGTCACGTGCGGGTCGACCACACCTGTGTCTTGGACCACATCGACTACGTGGTTCAGCGTGTGGGCATCAACCACATCGCCATCGGCTCGGATTTCGACGGCTGGGTTCCCATCCCCAACGACATGCGCGATTGCCGCGACATCAAGCTCATCGAAGATGGGCTAGCCGCGCGCGGATACAGCGCCGAAGACATTCTTCGCATCACCGAAGTCAACGCGCGCGAACTGCTCAGCGGACAACGCTAGCGCATTTTTTGCGCCGCCAACCAATGGGCGCAAATCGTTCGCTCAAACGATCCACCACACGGCAACGAGGACGGTGGCGTGTGCGGCCATAAACGCCACCACTGAAAGCGATTCTGCGAAGAGCGACTTGCTGATTTGTGCATTCATCCGTACATCCTTGCGAAGGTCGGCGTACGCTTTCGCAAGACCCGGGCCAACGTCTGCGTGCGACGCAGCACGGTGGTGCGGGAATGAATTCGCCGGTGCCGCTACTTCCGTGTTCCGACATGACGAACCCAACCGAAAATCCAGTTGAATCCACCATTTCCGACGCACCCAATCCATCGTCGCTGATCGATCGTGTGCGCGAGCACCCATTGGTCCGCTGGCTCGAGCACTGGGTACCGCTCGGCGGCTTCGTCGGTGGCTTTGTCTTCGACAGCCTCACCCTGGGTCGCCGTGTGGAATGGTACGACCTACTGCTCCTGAGCGCCTATGCGGTCTTCGCAAGCTTGGCCATGATCCTCATCAGCCGCCAGGTTTTCCCGAAGATCCGTGGATTGTTGATCTTCAGCTGCCAGTTCGCGATCGGCGCCATGTTCAGCGCACTCGTGGTCCTCTACTTCAAGTCCGCCGGCGGACTGATGCCCACGTTGTTTGTGATCGGGCTGTTTGCGGGCATGGTCGCCAACGAATTCCTGCACAAACATGAACGCCTGCGCAGCTTGGTGTGGGCGATCTACGCCATCAGCGTCGTCATGTGGCTGAACTTTTTGCTGCCGCACCTGCTCAAGTCGGTCAAGCCGGCATGGTTCTACGTCAGCACGATCCTGGCCTGTGTGGCCGTCGTTGGGACACACAAGCTCGCCAAGCTTCCCCTGAAGAGCCTGCGAGCGTCGGGTGCCGCCATCGCGGCCTTGGTGGTCATGTACATGTTTGGGCTCGTGCCCCCCGTCCCGTTGGTGCTGGAGAAGGGCTTCGTGTGCACCGACTTCACCAAAGGCAGTGGCGAATACGCCTGCATGGCCGATGAACAAGGCGCTGTCGCCCGGTTCTTAGGCCTGACCCCAACCGTGACCCGTAAGGCCGGCGACCCTGTCTACGCGTTGTCCGCGGTGTCCGCGCCAACGGACGCAGACGTCGTGGTCGAACACCGTTGGTACCAACACACCGAGGACGGCTGGCAGCCGCGGGACACGATGCAGTTCACGATGAAAGGTGGACGGAAAGAAGGCTGGCGATTCTGGTCGCGCAAACGAAATATCGCCCCCGGCCTCTGGCGCGTCGAAACCGCGCTCCATGGCGGAGGCGTGGTCGCGCGCCAAGACATGGAAATTGTTGAGGGCGAAGGCCCAAAACAGCCTAAATCGCTCTAAAATCACTTTTTTAAAAAAATCTTTGGGGGTTCGCTTGACGCGCCGCGTTAGTCCGTCTAAGAAGCGCCCCATTGAGACGGATTGGCTGTTTTGCTGCTTTTTGAACGATGGAGATAACAATGGTTCTGATGACTAAACCACTGATTTTTGGCGCTTCTTTTGTTTCTTTGATTTTGGCGACGTACGGAACACAAGTGATGTTCTAAGGTCGAACTGGATGTTTACAAAAAAGGCTGCGCAAGCAGCCTTTTTTGTTTCTTGGAGCGCGCCAACGCTACTCCCGAGCGTCGAGATTCTTGGCGGTCGGAGAGGTGGGCACCTCGGTGGCGTCGGGCGCGGTACCCAGCAACCAGTCGCCTTCTAGGCGGGTCACGCCGTACCAGTAGTTTTCATTCTTGAAGTGGTGCCAGCGGTGATGCTGCCAAAGCTGCTTGTATAGCTTTGTGCGCGGCTTCCAGCCCGTATGGACTAGGTAGTGTATCCACTCGTAAATCAGGCCAAACGCCGAGAACACGGCGAGGATGGACACTGCGAGGGCCAGATCAAAGACGCGAGTCCAGGCAAAGACGAACGCCGGAAGGCCGAGCAGAACCACGGTCAACAACGTACGGATGGGCACAAACACATCCGACAAAACCCAGGGTGCCGTGCGGTGCTTTCGGTGCTTTCGGCGACGTATGTCGATCCTTCGTCCAAGAATTGTGCGCGGCTTGAAGTGCAGGATGAAGACGTGGATGAGCCACTCCTGAAATGGCCAAAACGCGATAACCCCAAGGCCAAGCACCACGTCAATCCATGTCACCGGACCCAGCGTCGCTCTCCAAGCCCACGTCGCGATCATCGTCACCGTGATGACCCACGGGCTTGGGTAACGGTAGAAGACCCCAGCGCCTGCCATAAGGACCTTAACGCGGGCTTGTTCTTCCAACAATAGGTTAGCGGCCATGGTTCCCTCCGCGGATTTGCGCAAAACGTTCGGCGACGTCGCCGACTCGTTCTTCGCCGCGTTTAAGTAGGTCTCGTGCCAGAAACTCGGCTTCGTCCGCGTCACGCGCAGCGACCGCGTTCGCGATGCGTGCGTGCGCGTCCACATCCCGAATTTCGTCGACACGATCTGTGCCATCACACCGTCAAACTGCTCGTGGATGTCGCGGATCGAGTTGTATGCGAGCTGTAAGCGATGTTTCCCGCCCCCATGACGAGGGTGTGCCAGAACAGCATGCGTTGTGTTGCTGCAGAGCCATCATGTCGCGCTTCTGGTCCCGCATCTGCTCGACGACCTCGTTCAGCGTCCGACCGACGGTGGGATTCTTTATCGCACATCGATCGGGCGATGTCCGCACCGAGCGCGGTCCGAAGCTCCATGATGCTGCGTGCGACCTCGAAGTCGACCTGGCTATCGGGGCCGAGCAGAAGCCAGAGAGGTCGGTTCCAGCGGTTTTTCGGAAGTCGAGCACACGGGCTGCGCCGCCGTGTTGAATGGCGACCAACCGCGATTGCTCGAGCCTCTTGAGCGCTTCGCGGACGGCGCCGCGGTTGACCTCAAGCATGGCTTCACACAACGCGCGTTCACTTGGCAGCGCCGTTCCTGGTGGCATCTCGCCGCGCACAATTTGTCGCGAAGCTGCTCAAACACCGAATCCGACAGGGATTTTCGTTCTATTGGCTTAAACATCCGGGCCCATCTCCGAAAACCTAACCGATGATGGTCAGGTGGTCAACTGGTAATACCAGTTGACCACCGTGTGCTTTTCTGGAAAGAGGATCGCATGCACGGGAATCAAGCCGTGATTCGCCGCGTTGTCTGGTGCACCTTAGCCCCAGACGGGTTGGTAGCCGGTATGAGGGTTCTGAGTTCGTCCGTGGCAAAAATTTCGGTTGCTAAAACCCGTCCTTTGCCCCAATTTTGTTGCCTCTAGGCCGCTTCGGCGGCGTTACGAAGATGTAGGAGTAGCCAATGGCTTTCATTATTACGCAACCATGCATCGGAACGTGCGACACGTCGTGCGTCGAAGTATGTCCGGTGGATTGCATCAAGGGCCCGATTCCGGTCGACGAAATCAAGGACATGCAGGCAGCCGGCGAAACCGAGAAACTTGCCAGCATCCAGCTTTTCATCGATCCAGACATTTGCATCGACTGCGGTGCCTGCGAGCCCGAATGTCCTGTTGAAGCCATCTTCGAAGAAGACGACGTTCCGGAGAAGTGGAAGGCAGACATCAAAAAGAACGCCGACTTTTACGCGTAAGGATTCCCATGGCTCGCATCGATATTCGCGATCACGTTAAGTTCGACCGCAAGACGACGTACGAGACGTTTCGCGACCACTTGAAGGAGCTCCAGCCGTACCTTCCGACGATCAAAGAAATCGTCGTGGAGAGCTACGACCGGTTGGACGACTCGACGGTCAAAATCGTCAACATTTGGCATGCGGCCGACGAAGACATCCCGACCTTGGCGTCGAAGTTCATCAAACCCGAGATGCTTCAGTGGACCGACCGCGCGACATGGTTTGACGACCAGCACATCTGCAACTGGGACATGGAAGTAGGTTTCCTCAAGGACGCGATTTCGTGTTCAGGCACGACGCGTTACATCGAGAAAGGCAACGGCACCGAGGTCCACATCGAGGGCAACCTGAAGGTCGACGCCTCGAAGATCCCGGGCGTACCTCGTCTGGTCGCCAGCAAGGTTGGCGACGCCGTCGAGGGCTTTGTCATCAAGATGATCACACCCAACATGAAAGAAGTGAACCGAGGCTGCGAGCGCTACCTCGAAAAACAAGGCTGAGCCCAACGGGTTCCAAGCCAAAGAAAGCCATCCGGATTCGGATGGCTTTTTTGTTTTCTGCTCACGTGATCTGACTCTGAGGGTTAAGGGCCTTTCTCAATTCGGCGTCGAGCACAGGCCCGCTCAGCCAGTGCGACACGATCTCCTCCTGGATGCGCTGGGTGATGGGCGCGACCTCCTTCTCGGCCGCCTCCAAGCGCTCGTCGTTCTTGTCGGTGCCGCCCAACACCCCACGCAACGAGCTCAACGTCGCCGCGAACACGCCTCGACCGACCGAGAAGGCACTTCGCATGACCGCCTGGGTTGGACTCGGGTCCACGGCTTCGCGGGCCTTGAGGATGGCGTTACGGAGGTCCCTCAACGTGCTGTAGTCACCGCGTTGGACAAGATCCATCGGGACGTATTCCTGTTCGATGGCACGAGCCAACAACCAGCCCTCGTTGAAGACGGTCGCAGCGACATCTGCACAGCTTTTGACCGCCAGAACGTACACCAGCTTCGTGATCAGCTTCTTGATCGGCCAGAACACGAGCTTTCGCACGATCCCGCCGAGCAGGTTGGAGGGTGAATGCGTCAGGGTCCGCGCTCCTGCGTCTGACAGCTCAATCGCATGTTGTTTCAGCAACACGCGGCACAGGCGTCGGTGGATGCGAACAATGATGAAGTCATCCACAAACGGAATAGGGATGAGGGGACAAAGCCCAGCAAGCGCACTGTGGCTCGCGATGGCAGTCATCGCATCCTTCGAAATCTCAGCAGCAGATGAAGTCATAGACACCTACATTTCAGGCTTCGGAACCGCGACTCTGGGCCGCGGCTGGCAAATGGGCCAGGTAGGACTCAACATCTTGTGAAGATGCGCTTCGGAACGTGAACATCGCCGAAATGATCTTTCGGTGAAACTCAACATGGTCTTTGAGCGCCGCGAGATAGGGGCCGACCACTTCGTCATCGTTGGGGGATGCACTTTGCTCGAGCACCCCAACAGGTCGGGCGAACCAACGGCCCTGCGACTTCTCGAACCGGACGCGGTGACGCGTCCCGTTTTCACCGGCTTTGGCACCGAACCATGCGTGCAACAGGTCGGGAAGACGATTTTTGTGGTCACCGACCGGGTGCGCGACATTGACGGCGATTTTCGCGAAACGGAAGACCCATTCAAGCCCCTTTTCGAGTTGAACGCTGTGTTCTCCGAGGGGGTGGTCGCTTGGCAGCAAGAGGATGGGCTGGGTGGTATTGTGGGAAACGCGAGCAAAAAACATGCTTCGTTTTCGCGCTTTGTATTTGGCGAGTCTGTACTCGACCAGTTCCGCCGTGAGTTCTGCGACGGCTTCTTTGTGATCTCTTGCAGCCTCCGACCACAGAATCTCGAAACGTGCACCGTCGACCTTGACGAACTTGGAGTTCGCCCACGCGCGCAGCGGGTTTTTCCGCCAGTATTCAAGCCACGTGTGGGGTGACAAGTCTTCAAGCGGACCGAGCATGGCGACATCGTGTATATCTTCGACCAGCTCCGGCGAACGACGAATGATCCTCAAAGCGCGTCCGGCCAGAGTGTCGTGGCTAAGCCCGTCGAACAAAGCGCCCTCCTCGCTCAACGCCAGCAGACACACCATCTTGAAGCTTTTCGTCATGGACGTCTTTTCGAGTTCCTCAAACCATCCACGAACCTGTTCGAAGACGTGGTCCGTCAATCCACTGTCCGCTTCTTGGTGAACCAAGCCCGCCCAGCCCCCTTGGGACTTCAGGGTGTTAAAATTGTGCCCCTCCCGAAACAACACGGTCGCGGTCGGGCGCACACTGTACACGCTCTTGAAACGCCGATAGGCGCGCACAACAGGGTCTTTCTCGCGATTTTTTGTCAGCCGCTCAAGGATCTCCTTGGCTTCGAATTCGAGCTTAACCGAGCACCCCTGCGGCAGA
The DNA here is from genome assembly GCA_041390025.1 of bacterium. GTDB lineage: Bacteria > Myxococcota_A > Bradymonadia > Bradymonadales > Bradymonadaceae > JBFFMO01. The sequence continues at coordinate 27,296 of JAWKQR010000021.1, read as the reverse complement.
TCCACACAACCTTCGTCGATCAGTTGTTGCAGTGACGCTTTGGATTCCTCAAGGGTAATGAGCCACTGCATTCGCTCCGCAAAGATCGCGTGGTTTCCGACGAAATCCAGCACCTCGAGATGTGTTTTCCCCGGCGCAGCACGAAGCCCACGTCCAAGCTGTTGAAGGAAAACAACCTTCGACTCTGTGGGACGCAAGAACACGACACGGTCGACGCCTGGGATGTCCACACCTTCGTTCAAGATGTCGACTGCTGCGACGAGGTCGAGCTCGCCGTTTGCCAGCGCGCGCAGGCTCGCATCACGGTCGTCGCTCTCGGCTCCAGAGACGACTGCCGCGGTTTTGAGTCCGTGTTGGGTAAACCAATCTCGAACGAAAATTGCGTGCTGGATGGTGCAGCAGAATGCGATCGTCTTGAGCCTAGGATTGTGGCCCATAACGCTCCAAACCTGCTCCATGCGGGCTGTTGTCTCGACAGCGCGTGCCAGACGCTCTGGCTCGAATCGCCCAGCCCGCCATGGGATCGGGGCGTAGTCGACGGTGTCCGCGATCCCGGTGTAGGCAAACGGTACGAGTCGGCCGATGGAAATCCCCTCGGGGATGCCGACCTCGTCAACCACATAATCGTTGAACAAACCGACCACGTCGCCGCCATCCGCGCGATCCGGCGTGGCGGTCAACCCAAGCAAGAACCCAGGATCCAGAACCCGCAAAAGCTGTTGATAGGTGTTTGCGGTGGCATGGTGAACTTCGTCGATGATGACGTAGTCAAAGTGCTGTGATTCAAGCCGATTCAGGTTTTCCGCCCGTGCGAGCTTCTGAATCGATGCGAAAACAAAATCACCCCCGAGGGATGTCTGGTCGCCGACAAGCCACGAAAACGCGGCGTCTGGGTACAGCGTGCGAAACGTATTGGCCGCCTGTGTCAGGATTTCGGCGCGGTGAACAACAAACAAGACACGGGGCGTAAAATCGGGCGCGAACTGGCGCACATCGAATGCCGCCAGCCATGTCTTCCCCAGTCCCGTGGCCATCACCGCCAAGGCCCGACGATGACCCTCCTCACGCGCCTGCGCGAGCCCTGCAAGAACGCGAAGTTGAATGGCATGTGGCTCGGGCGCCAATTGGGGGGAGTCCTCCACGACCTCAGCGACGGGAAGATCCAAAGCCTCCGACGTGAGGCGTTGTCGGTAGTGTTCCACGAATTCCCGTGTGAGCGCGCGAGCGTTGGTCCACGTTCGTTCGTATGCATCCCGCGCGACATCGTACGCCACCGGGTCGACGCGTCGGTCAACGCGTAGATTCCACTCCACCCCTTCGTTGAGCGCCGCACGAGAAAGATTGCTGCTGCCGACAAAAAGACTGCCGCCTTCGGGAGTCACAAATTGCCATGACTTTGGATGGAACGACGTCTCCCAACTCGCGGCGATCCGGACTTGAATTCGGTTCTCCGAGGCTGACTGAAGGTCATAGAGACGCCGGACGGCGGCTTCTTGTGTGATGTGGAGATAATCGCTGCACAGGATTCGAACCTTGGCGTCCCGCTCGATGGCAGAAACAAGCCTTGATTCGATGAGGGCGATCCCAGAATCCTGCACAAACGCCGCCAAGATATCGATTTGGGTTGCCGTCGCGAAGAGCGGATTGAGGTGCTTCAAAAACGGATCGTCGCCCCCCTTGGAAAGCGGCGGCTGTCGGTGTGTGTCGCTCCAAGGCACTTCGGGTCGATTGCCACTGCGAGGATACGGAACATCGCCGTAGAAGCGGGGAATGACGTGAACGTGAAGATGCGGCACGATTTGCCCAGCGGCTTCCCCACAGTCCATTGCAATGGTGTAGCCGTGCGGGCGAAACTCTCGTTCTAGCAACGCCTTGACACGATCCACCAACTCCAAGATGGCCGCGCGCTCCCGGTCGCTGGCCGAAAACCAGTCCACAACGTCGGATTTTGGCCGCACGAGCGTGTGCCCTCGCGAGACCGGGAATCGGTCGCGCACCGCGAACGCGAGGTCATTCTCGGCAATCCAGTCGGCTCGATCGATAGATGTAAAGGTCGCGTCGGACAAACGCCTCCTCGTGTCTCGCGATTTCACGCAACTTCCGCTGTAACACTCACTGCAGCGCTGTGACCAGCCACAGCGGTCAGGTCTTCCCCTGAAATTTCAGCATTCAACGTGTTCTCGTTCGCCCAGACTTATAACCAAACCCAGACAAAGGGTTACAAGCATGTTTCTGGCAGACAAACTCCAGCTTCGGAGCATTTGAACGACTGACAGTTCCACGCGTCCACACAAGATTCGCCGACTTGGGCCTGACCTTGTGGGTGACACGCTTGGTTTAAGCACATCAAGCCTAATGCACACTCAAAGTCATACGTGCAAAGGTCACCCAACGCTTTTCGCTCCTGGCAAACCAACTCACCAATTTCTAAGTCAACGATGCAGACCGCGCCGTCGTTGCAGTAGTCATCGCATGGCTCGCCGAGGCTTGGAATGCGTTTGCACGTGTTCGAGAGGCACGTCAATCCCTTCTGACACTCTCGACTCTGAATACAGCTTTCCTGTTCTGCTTTGGACTCGGACCGCATGCACACGTAGCTCCCATCACGTAAGCCGCAGATGGCCGTACCAGCGCATTGCTCGGTGACCGGGAGTGCAAAAGCGCATTCCTCGCCGAGCGCCGGCTCTCGGTTGGAGCAGCGTCGTGCTGAGTTGCAAAACAGACCTGGTAGACACGCCTCAGCGTGGAAACAAGGCGTTCCCGTGTCTAACGATTCTAGGCGCTCGCACACACCAATCTGAGGAAACTCGGCGTTGCAAAACAGGCCGTCTCGGCAGGGTTTGGCTTGCTCCGTTCCCGCACCGTTCGGATTACATGGATCTCCGACGTCGCCTTTTAGCGCACATGTGCCGTCCTCATCGCAGAATTGCTCGCCCTCGATACAAACAGAAACAGGCGCTCCTGGCAGTCCACAGGTTAGGGGCAACGGTGGAGCGCAGACACCGCCACAGGAGCCCGGGGCGGCTTGTGCACAAATACCGCTCAGGCATTCCCTCCCGTTCGCGCAGGTCTCCCCATCACGTAGCGTGCCTTCGGAGAAACTTTGGCACGACTCATTGAAAATGAAAGCCACAGGTGTGTAGCCGATGCCCCAAGACGAATCGCAGGACTGTTCGTGAATCTCGTTAATGCAATTTGCTGCCAAAACCGGGTCGTAGGCTATCGTGCCTTGTCGAACGCCGTAGTCCAATCCTTCAGCGACTTTGAGGAAGTTTGAAAACGTTGTATTCCTTACCGACGTGTTTGCGAGGCAGGTCTCCAAGTCACCAAAAATGCTCAACTCACCAGGCATCCCATGCATGCACTCGAATCCGACATGGCAGACCATCTCGGCATAGCGACGGCGAAAATCTTCTGCGGGCAAAGACGTTAACCTCTCGAACGTCGAGGTATTCGTGGAGACCGGATCTGTCCCGGGTTCGTCGGTACACGCCACGTTCAAGACCAACAGATACAATGCCAGCCGTTGCATGTGCACCAATGATGAAATGCGCGGTCGTTGCCCTTCGGGTGTGTTACTCAAAGTGATGTCCTCGACACGTAACGAACTCAGATCGACGAGGTTTTGAGCGACGCCGGTGGTCCAGCTCAACGAGGGTGGCGGAACACCCGATCACAAACGGAGTCGGAGGTGGATAACGTGAACGCGCCGCACGAAAGATGACTTGGAGGAATAGAAACGCTTTCAAAAAAGCAACTTGCCCACTGTAACGGTCGTGGTTCTGTTTTGCAAAGTTATGTCCCCCACGCTAGTTGTAGCCGCACGCTTCGGCGAGGCAGATGCCGGCTTCCGAGCAGGTGTGGGACTGGCAATCTGCCGAGATAGCACATGGGTCGCCGATTTGACCGGGCTGGATGCACACCGAGTTTCGACAGCTTAGGCCGAGCTCGCACCCGTCGAATTCGCACGCTTCACCAAGCGCCTTGCGTTGTTCGCAGATGCCAGAGAACGGGTCATCGCCCGTCTTGCAGAATGCGCCGGCTTCACATTCGCCATAAATCGAGCATGGCTCACCGAGCGCGGCAATCGCGACGCAGGTCGTGGCACAGAGCAGCCCCTGCTGGCACTCGAGGTCCAACAAACATGGCTCTTCCCTCGCCTGCGTTCGTGCCGGCACACACGTGCCGAGGCGACCACACACGGCGTCGCCCGCACACTGATCCAAGGGGGGCCCCTGCGTGTCGCAGTCCTCGCCGATCGCGAGTTTCATGTCAGAGCACTCGTTCTGATCATTGCAATACAGGCCGGGCTCGCACGCTTGGCTGTCGAAACACGGCTCGCCTTTGGTCAGTGAGCGATACCGCTCGCAGACACCGGTTCCAAGGAATTCGGCGTTGCAAAAGAGGCCATCTTTGCATTGCAGGAACTCGCACGCTTCTCCAACGTCGCGGTAGCGTTGGCACATGTCGTTATCATCGCAGAACTCGTCGGACGTGCACGATGACGTGCCACACGCGAACGTACGCGTCTGACACACGCCACCGCATGTGTCGGGGGATTTCGCGCAACGCCCGCTGTAACACTCACCACGCCAGCTGCACGCGTCGTCATCGAACACCTTGGGGCCAAAAAACGCACGGCACGACAAGGGTTCGAGTTCGCCGTACGCACAGTACTCGGCTTTGGTTTCGTTGATGCAGGCTGCCGCGAGCGCTGGGTCGTAGCTGATGGTCTCTTGGGCGTACGCGTAAGCGACCTCTGCGCCAATTCCCACATGTTTTGCCAGCTCACCCGCGTTCGCGAGGCACGTTGTGAGGTCACCGTACCGTCGTAGGTCGTAGTCCCAGACCAGAGACGTGTTTACGCACTCAAAACGGACACGGCACAACATTTCGGCGTAGCGACGTCCGAAGTCACCCGCGGGGACTGACGTCAACGGCTGATTGTTGTTGGTCGAATTGTTCGACGCGTTATTGGTCGAATTGTTCGACGCGTTGTTGGTCGTGTTGTTCGACGCGTTATTTGACGTGTTATTGGTCGAGTTGTTCGACGCGTTGTTGGTCGTGTTGTTTGCCGCGTTGTTCGTATTGATGGAGTCCTTTCCCAGATCATCACCACACGCAGATGCCACAAAGAGCAGACATAAAAAAAGTCGCTTCATGAGAACCTCCTTAGGAAATCCACATTGGCGACAGTTCTAGCGCTTCGCACCTGAAAGAAGCTGAAATGTAATCAGACGACTGCGCCGAATTAACGTCGGCGCACCAGTGCGACCAAGCCAAGCAACGCAGAAAGCACCAATGCTGGGGCCGCGGACGAGGGACGTTCAACTGAAGCGCAGCCGCAGCCGCCGCCGTCATCGCCTGAGTCCTTCTTCGGGGGTGTTGTTCCGCTGTCGGCTTCGGTGCCAGCATCTGCCGAGGTGCCGCTGTCGGTGCCTGCGTCTTCGGTGGGCTCGGGCTCCACGACAACGGGGCAGTCTTCGTCGACTAGGCCGTTGCAGTTGTTGTCAATGCCGTCACCGCAGGTGTCCTCGATCTCGGGGCGAACCTCGTCCTCGCACAGGCCCGACCACCGGCCGTTGCCGCAGGTCTCGGTGCCGATCGTGCAGATGCCTTTGCCCTGCGTCCCATCGCGGCCGGTGTAACACGGGCGAGTGTCGCCAGCGTTGCATTCGTCGGCGGCCGGAAGGCAGGTGGCAGGGGGCACTTCTGGTGCCCAGATGGGGCAGTTTGGATCTGTGAGCACTTGGTTGCCGGCATTATCGATCGAAATCCCGAGCGACCCGTAGGACGGGTAGCGCGTCACAAAGCCTTCCGCATTGGTGGCCGCGAAGTAATACCGCTGGCAGCCCTGCGGAAGGTTGCTGACCGGCGCCACATACGTCACACCCACGTAGGTCTCTGGATCGATGGGGTCGGCGACAGGCGTCTGATCCCAAGGCTGCATCGTGACGCATTGGCTGCGCACGACCGCTTGGATGGAACGCGGCGGGCCGGAAGGCTCATAGTACTGCACCGACATTTCGACTTGGCCCTCGGGCGTGACCCCGAAGAACCCATTCGGCGAGTCTTCCGTGGCCGTCACCCCCAGCTGGAAACCGACGCCGTCGGTGAGCACGGGGATGGGTCCGAGCCACGGCCGCTCGGAAAACGTCCAATAGAATGCTTGGCCGTAGGTCGTGATCAGCAGACAATCGGGTCGGATCGGCGCTGGCACGATGCACGGCGGTGCCGGATCAGCAACACCGGCACCTTGGCAGACCCCCAAACAATCCGGATTCGTGGGTTTTGTCGCAGGTGGTCGAGTTTGTGTTCAGGTCTGTGCAAACGCCTGCCCCACACGAGTCGGGTTTGGAATGCACCGGTCGGGAACGACCGGCGCATTGACCTGAGAGACACCGAAGGCGTTATCACGCGCGGACAGAATCAGGCTCAGCGTTTTGCAGCACCCATGCCGCGCCGATTTCCTGCTGGTACGGCGCCTGACCGGGCAACTGCCGTTCCAGTAGAGCCTGCTCGAAATCTGGCCTGGACTGCGGGTTCAACAGCGACCATCGAACGTCCTGTTCGGTGGAACCCTCATCACCACCCGACGATCGCGCCCACACACTGACCTGCCCGTCGTCGTAGCCAAGCTCGCAACACGAGTTCCAAGCTGCAGGTTCAGCCATCGGGTCTTGGGGACAAAAACAGCTGTATTGAATGGCGTGTGAGCCCTGCCAACGGCCGGCCTCGGTGAAAAATGGCTGATACACGAGCGGCGAAGCCGGCGGGATGGGATTGCCATCCATGTCTTGGATACCCCAGACATAAGGCGCCATGCGGATACGGTTCATCAGATGCGCCGCCACGCGTTCCTCAGCCGTGGGCATCTCGCCTGCCCCGGTACCGCTGAACCAATAGGCTTGCGTCGATTCACCCAGCGGTTGCTGCTGCGTGTCGGTGTGCACCGGCGGGTTGGATTCCATCGCACAACCCGTCACCAGCGCCACGAGCGCAACCCATTTCGTGTTTCCCAAAGCCATCCGTATCTCCAATCTATGCAGCCCGCTGCCGACGGGCCAACAGCCCGGCAAGCAACAACAGTATCAAACTCGTTTGTCCCTGGGCCGAAGCGCATCCAGACGCGTCCGACTCCTTCTTGGGTTCGGTCGTGACGGTGGACCCGTCATCGGCGCCGACATCTTCAGTAGTTGCGCATCCTTCGTCAACCTCGCCGTCGCAGTTGTCGTCGATGCCGTCTCCGCAGAGCTCGTCGCTGGGGTGGACGTCTCCGCGACACTCACCCGTCCATTGCCCACCAACGCATCGTTCGGCGCCCGAAACACAGGCGCCGACGTCTCGCGTGCCGAAGGGACCTGTGTAACATGCGCGCGTGTCACCCGTTTGGCAGGATTGGCCGCTAGGTGAGCACGTGTCCGCGGGACGTTCTTCAAGGTACAGCGGGCATTCGGCCCCGCCAATGCTCGCCCCGAGGCTGCCCACCGAAGGATAGGTCAGAGCGTTTCCGTTGCCGTCGGTGAAGTGGAAATAGTAGCGATGGCAGCCCGGCTCCAAGGTCAGGGAGGTCTCGAAGGCACCGTGCTCGGCTGTGCCGTAAGCCAGTTCTAGGTCGTGGCACTCGCCGTCGACAATCACGATGGCTGCTCGTGGCCCTGGACCCGCCTGATAATACGAGGCTCCAAACGTCGTCGCTTGGCCCTGCGCGAAGTGGATGCCGTCCCCAATGACCGGTGGATTTCCGCCCGACCCAAAGTCTTGAACCCAGGCATTTTGATAACCGCCCGGGCCAAGCAGGCGGTGTGACCCCGTGTTGATGTTGGCCCAATGGCCTGGCGAGAATGTCCATCCGTCGATGGCTTGGGCCGGCGACACTTGCCCGCGCGCCATGTTTTCACCGCTGTAGGCCGGGCTAAACATCTGAACGCGTGATGCGGCATCGGTCGCGCCACACCCTGTGACCGCTCCCCCACATTGTGCGCCGTCGTCTATCGCTTCGAGGGCACAACACGACGAATGATCTTCGCACCAGCAGTCAGCTTCCTGAATGTGCTTCGCGTGAAATCTCGCGGCGTGATTCAACGCGAGGTCGTAGCGCAGCGGCGGCGTTGGCGGGTATGGGCTGTCGGGGTTAAACGCGTCGGGCTCGGCACGCAGCCGATTGGTCAGGTAGAGCAGCACACGCTCATCGTAGGAGGGGTAATCTCCCTGTGGCTCACCGAGCGCCTCGCGCCGGACCTCCACGGTGCTGACCGGCTCAAGGACTTCCCCGCAGCTGGCGAGGAGCAACGCTGGGACAACAAGACTTTGAAGGTAATTTCTCATGGCGCGCGAAGTGTACCGAAAGGTGAGCCACGATGCTACTGATTCGCGGCACCAACACCACGCAAGAGCGCAACGTAGAATGCGATGGCACGGTCGTAGTTCTCGAAGGAAATGCGTTCGTCGACGCCGTGGATTCGCGGGTATCCGTTGGCGCAAGCTCCAACGGACTGAACCGATACACATCGGTATCAAGCGCGACCATGTGGCGGCCGTCGGTTCCGCCGATCGTCAGCTCGGCGCGACGACGACGTCGTTTCCCCAGACTTCGCCGATCGCGCGTTGCAGATGCTTAAAACCGGGTCCATCGGGGTCGGCCATGGGTGTAGGATTGCTGTTGAAGCCTTTTGTCGGTGCGGTGATCGACACCGACTCATCATCGACCACATCGGCCACGTGTGCCTTGACCGATTCGATGGTCTCGCCGGGCGCAATGCGGAAGTTGACCTTCGCATGCGCACTCTTGGGCAAGACGTTTTCGCGCACCCCGCCGTTGAAGACGGTCACCGCGGTGGTTGTTCGCACGGTGGCATTTGTGGAGTTCTTAGCCGACAGGATCCGAAGCACGATGGGCTCAAACAGCCACAAGTTCGCGAACACGGCACGATTGGGGTAGGCCGTTTCAGGCGCAAGGTAGGCGAACATCTCCTCGATCGGAGGGCTGATCCGTGCGGGCAGCGGGTTGTCCTCGATCCGAGTGACAGCGCGGGCCAACACGCCCACAGCGGTGTGCGGTGGCGATTGACGAGTGGCCGCCCTCGGCCTCAACACTCAGATCCAGCGTCACAAATCCCTTCTCGGCAAGCCCCACAAACGCGATGGGTTTGGCAACGCCTGGAAAGAATCCCTTGCCGATGATGTGCCCCTCGTCCACCACCCATTGGGGCCGAATGTTGCGCTCTTTCAGAAGCTTGGCGACGCGGCTCGCCCCAAGGGTTCCGCCGACTTCTTCGTCACACCCGAATACGAACATCATGCGTCGCGCCGGCACAAATCCCTGAGATGCCAAAAAATCCGCGGCCTCCAGCAACCCCATGACGTTGATCTTGTCGTCGAGGGTTCCACGTCCCCAGATGAACCCATCGGCGATCGCACCGCTGAAGGGGCCGTGGGTCCACGAGCCCAGCTTGTCTTCCTCGACGGGCACCACGTCGGTGTGGCCCATAAACACGACGGGTGCGCCCTGTTCGGGTCCCCAATGGTAGATGCGTGTACATGGGGCGACCGTTTCGAGCCGCATCGCTTTGTGCGCAGCAGGGTAGTTGGCCACCATCTGTTCTTGGAAGGCCGCAAACGGCGCGAGATCCATCGCGGATTCGTCGACGTTTGAGATCGTGCGGAGTTGCACCGCGGCGGCTAGGCGTTGGGCCGCGCCCGCGCGAATTGCCGGCGCGGGTGTCACCGTGGCGACGAGCTGCCGGCTCGGCGTCCAAACGGCACGGACAACCACCACCGCGACCAAGATCATGACGCTCGAAAACGCGAGCAGCGCAAATCGCGTGAGCCTGCGTTTCATCGGCGACGCTCGATCTTGATCTTATCAGGGGCCTTCATCTCGTTTTGATTCTCGAAGATTTCGATAACTTCGTCTGTCGACGGTTTGGGCTTGGGCTTGGGCTTAGGTTTAGGCTTCGTTGGAGCATCGTCGTCGCGCTTCTCGGCGGAGACGCGCTCGGCTTCGAGCTGCGCGGCGAGGCGAGCCTCAGCCTCTTGCTTTTGGCGCAGCCAGTCAGCCTCGCGTTGTTCAGGGGTTCGCGTGTCTTCGACGCGTGCGAACTGCGTGTAGAGTGCGCCACCCACCGCGACGACGACCACGAACAGGACCGCCCAGATGATCCACGGGGTTTTCGACGGCAGCGGCTTGGCTGCGCCATCGTGGACTTGAACGGTGTGGGCGGCTGGCTGAATGTGTCGAACCTGTTCGGGTTTGGCGACCGTGATCGACGGAGCAACGGCGGGCTCTGGCGTGGTCTGAGGTTGCTTGACCGCGGTGAGCTGATCGGTGTTCATCACCCTTGCGCCGTCTGGGATCCGAATCTCAGAGAGTTGGTCCACCGCGCCAAACTCCATCGACGGCGCCGACTTAAGCTCCACATCGCTTGCGCCGAAGCCGTCCAGAAACTCGTGAGACGCGTCGATGTTGGGGTCCATGATGGGGTCGGGTTCGGGAGCCGAGGAGGCGACCGACTTGAACGCTTCCCAAGCCCCTTTGACCTCGGGTTCGGGTTCCAACAATGGATTGCTCTGCGACGACAAACCGCTGAGTCCGCTTGGACGTTCGGCGCGAATCGGCAGAGTTGGCATCGATGGACGCCCTCTCAGCGCCTCGATGCGTTCCACAACCGCCGCGGCAGAGACGGGTCGGTCACTGGACTCTTTCTCGAGCAAGTGTGTGACGATATCAACAAGCGCCGCAGGCAGCAGGCCGTCGTTGACCCATGGCTGAAGGGAGGGCGGTGGGTTGTTCACGTGTTTGAACATCACCTGCATGGATGCGCCTTTGAACGGCGGCTGTCCCGTGAGCATCTCGTAGAGCACCACGCCCGCAGAATACAGGTCGGTCTGAGGCGTCGCAGCCTGTCCCCGCGCCATTTCGGGCGCGATGTAATAGGGGGTCCCGGACACTCTGCCCTCTTGCGTCAACCGCGCGTCGTCGAGGCTGTGAGCGAGCCCAAAATCGAGCACCTTGAGGCGCAGCTCGTGGTTGGCCGAGGTCGCCACGAGCATGTTTTCCGGCTTGATGTCACGGTGGACCACGCCGTGCGCGTGCGCCTCCGCCAATGCGCTGAATAGCTGCGCCGCGAGGTCGAGCGTGACTTCGACGGTCAGGCGCCCGTCGCGGAGCATTCGGCTGAGCGTCGTGCCGTCCACAAACTCCATGACGATGTACGTTTGCCGATCTGCGGTTTGTCCCAAATCGTAGAACTGCACGATGTTGGGGTGCGTGAAGGTCGCCATCGTGCGTGCTTCACGCTCGAACCGGGCCTTTTGGGTTGCGTCGACGTCGTCGAGTGGGAACATTTTGATGGCAACGCGGCGATTGACGTTGAGCTGGGTGGCTTGGAACACTGACCCCATGCCGCCTGCGCCGATGAATGCGTCGATCCGGAAGCGCCCGTCGAGCACCTCCCCCACCATTCTTTGAGCCGCCGTTTTGTCAATCATTGGGCACTATGATTCCGCTCCCGACGTGGCTTGTAAAGCCGCACGTTGGTCGCACCACATTTGTTTGAGCACGTGTTTTTGAACTTTTCCCATGGCGTTGCGTGGCAAGGCGTCCAAAACGACAACGTCTCGCACCTGTTTGAAGTCTGCGAGTTTCGCCCTTCCTAGGGTTTGTAGCGCCTCGCACAAGTCCCGCTCGGCCGTCGACGTCGCCACTACCGCGGCCACAATCCGCTCGCCCCAGGTTGAGTCTGGAACGCCGAACACGGCGATTTCGCGGACGTCGGGATGATGCGCGAGGACGTCTTCGATCTCACGGGCGGAGATTTTGAAGCCGCCGCTCTTAATGATGTCTGAGGACGCGCGACCCACAATCCGAATGTACCCGTCTGCGTCCTGTTCGCCGACGTCGCCGGTCAAAAACCATCCGTTCGAGTAACTCGCTGCCGTTTGCTCGGGCTGGCCCCGATAACCGGACATGAGCGAGTCGCCACGTACCACAATCTGCCCGACCTCACCGGCAGCGCAGACGCGGCCATCGTCGTGGACGATTTGCACCTGGGATCCGTGGACAGGGAAACCGACGGTTCCCGGTCACCACGCTCGCCTTCGTACGGATTGGACAAGGTGAGCAGATTTTCTGGTCATGCCGTAGCGCTCAAGGTTAGCGTGGCCCGTCCCTTTGATGGAACGCGTCAAAGTGTTGGACCGAGAGCGCTGCAGATCCCGATGTGAACAACCGGGCCTTTTAACACCTCCCCAGCGGTCCGATCTTGCTCCGTAATGGTCTCAACCAGCATACATGGTCGGCACCCCCATGGTCGTTCCCCCACTGCCGATCGCGTCGACCACGGCGCCGGCATCGAGCCTCTGGTGCAGTTGTCAATGGTACAGCCATGGATCAACGTGCCGTGCACACCGATGCACAAGCCGTGGACTATGGAAGAGCTGGCAGAACCAACACGAGCTCGTCTTGTGCCGCCTCCAGCGCCACAGCACGTGGTGGATCGTGGATGTTGCCGACGGCTCGAAAGGAACAGTTCAACGCCCTTGCTCTTTCGGTCGTGCAGATGTGTAGATGAGCAGCGCGATGTCCTCATCTTGAGGCGCGTGGAGTGAACTCGGCCTTGGACGGGTTGGCCTCGAAATCGGGCTCGACGACGAGTGTTGGAACCTTTGGGCCGGCTTGCTTGACGATGTCGTGGAACTCGGGCCCGACCGGCAGCCAGTACGGCACCGCCGGGCAGAATATGTGCAACCCTCACCGTCCCACCCCCGTAGCGCGTGTTGACAGGTGCGTGAGTCGCGCCGACGAGGTGGTGCTAACATGACCACGACCAATTCGATTGAAAATTTAGCGCCCATGAACACAACAGTGTCGCCCGGCGATTCCAAGCGCGACGAGGCCGCAGGCGTAATCCCAGGCACGTGCATAGAGTTGGCGAAAGGTGATGGAACGCCCGGACCATTCTTCGCGGAACGCGACCTTGTCCGGGCTTTCGTGGACGGCCCTATGAATGGTTTCGAACCACATGGGCGTCGACACTCTTAGTGGTGGTGGCCTTCGTGGCCGTCAGCGCCGTGTGGGTGCCCGTGTTCGAGCTCGCCGTCGGTGGCGGGACAGATCTTGACAACTTCCCACGTCGAAGTGAAGCGTTTCACCGGCAGTGGGTGATTCATGTCGAGCTCGACATGATCGGGTGTGACGTCAGTCCACCAAACTGATGAGGGCACCGTCGCCGGTTTCGGCGTGGAACGGCAATACCAACTTCAACTTCATATCGGCCAGACTCGTCCCGAGGCACGCGCTGTGCGCCAGCGTCGTCACACGCTCGCCGTAGCCATCTTCAGGAGCAGCTAACGGCCTTGACCTTGTCGCCGACTTTTCCGCCTTGCAGCTCGCTCTCCAAAAGGCCGGGGACGATATTGTCTGCGCCGTGCAGGTAAATCAGGGGCTCGTTGCCCGTCCCGGACGAATCAATGATTTCGCCAGCGTCGTTCTTGAGCGTGAAGTGAATGAAAACAACACCGCCGGCTTCAGCAATTGCTCGTGGGGATCTCTGTGTCATCGGATTGCGGCGGGAATTCGCAGCAATCGGACATCTTCCGTGCGGCGGACCATAGACGCCCAGTGCAATAAACTCAAGCGCTGAGAGCCTCAACGGGCGCGCAAAGAATCCCGTTGTGCCAAACGCCTCGGTGACCTGTGGGCAGAGTGTCCTTTTGTAAAAGCTGCACCGCCTGATTGAGAGCGATCAGCTTGTAGACCTCGTTTTCAATCACAAACGGAAACGCGGCTTGTTGATAGGCTTCGTCACATCCACAGGGGTTCAGGTCGTCGCAGGTGCAATCCGAATCGACCGTGCACGAGCTCGGCGAGAAGATGCCGCCGTTCTTGCGCGCGACATGGGTGTCGCACGCATGACTTCGACAAGTCCACAGGTGTTCTGTTCGCACGTGACGACGAGCTCCTTGTCGTCAAAATGGGGTTTGGTAGCTGCACTGCGACATATGTTCGCGAGGCAGGCAAAGGGTGCCACAGCTGCGGTTCGTCGAGCTCACTCAGCGCGGTGTTTAGCGCAGCGATGTCGCCGCCGATCGTCGCGGCGATGGCGCACTCGCAGTTGCACCTGCGCACGCTCCACGACCATGCAGTCGAAAGCGACCGAATTTCGCGAGGCAGGCTACGCACGGCGTCCGTCACCCAACCTTGATAGCTCGCACATGAGCCGCCTGTGGTGACGTCAGCCGACGCATCGACCCCAGCGCATCGGTCTCGGTGGTTGGCGTTGACGTCTCGAACCACAGCCCCACGCGAGGGGGCAAGCGCAATGCTCAACTTCGCTTCATGGATACACCAAAACGGAAGTCTTTTCGTCAGTGTTGTCGCCGAAGCTGCCCATCTGGGTTTTGCCCGAAGCAATACATGCCACCGGCGACACCCGCACGAGAATCCATCGCCGGCCGAAAATCGCCCGTGAACGCAGTGCGGATCTGGCGATTGTTGGGAGCGAAGATTTGCGGTCCCTCGCTTCCGAGGCGTCCGTTCGAGCCGACTCCCCAACAATAACCTTGGTTCGCGGCGACCCGCAGGCATGGTCGCGGCCAGGTCCAAACTGTGTGAAGGCCAGCGTGGAATCTGCGCTGGGGGCCGACCGGATTCGGTGTCGGTCGAATCGATGCCGGCTCTGCCGTTGGTGTTTTCGCTAACGGTAGAGCGCCCCGGCGGCGGTCGCCACATCCTTGCGGCGCCGACCTGGAGCACGGCTGCAAACACGGGATTGCCGACCGCAGTACCGTCGACGCGCACGGCGACTCGGCTCGGTGGTCTCTCCGTTGCCGAGCTCACCTTCCGTGTTGCCCCCAGCGGTACACTCCTGCCGTGGTCTTACGGGTGTGGTCGAAATCCAGCGGCCCGCGGCCTTCCACGTTGCGTTGGCGTCGGCTGCAGGTGCGATAATCTTGGTGGGTACCGAGATCCATGTGGTGCTGTTGTTGCCCAAACGTGCGTCGTTTGCCCTCACCCCAGCAATACAGGTCGTCTTGGTCATCGATGGCGCAGGTGTGGTCGTTTGAGAGCGAGAATGCTTTGAACATCTCGGTCCCGTTGACTTTGGTGGGCGTCAAGATATCGCTGTTGCCCGTCTGGCCGTTTCCAACACGCCCCGAGGATTGGTCACCCCAGCAATAAATGTCGGTGCCGGTGCGCGCGCACGTGTGTCGATTTCCGGCATGGATTTCGTCAAACGTCAGGTCCGTGTCCACCGCGACGGGCAGGGACGATACGCTCGTTGCGTTGTTTCCAAGCCGCCCATTCGCCCCATCGCCCCAGCAGAATGCGAAGCCGGCCGGCGTAATTCCGCACGCATGGCCCGTTCCCGCCGAAACCTGTTGGAGCTCGAAACCCGCGATCGTCAGCTGTGTCGAACCCATGACCCCGTCGATGGTTGCCGTCACCGTGACCGCACCTGCGGCGAGCGTCTTGAGCTGCCCGTTGGCATCGATGGTGGCAAGGGCGGTGTCGTCGACCGACCAGGTGACGGCACGACCCGTGACGGGCATGCCGTCTTCGTCGACCGCTGAAGCGGTAAAGGAGACCAGCGCTCCCACCTTGGCGGTTGAGTTCGCCGGATTGACGTTAACGGTTTGAACCACTGGCCTGTAGACCTCGACAGTGGTCTCGTCCATCAGCTCTTCGTAGACCGCACGAATGGTGGCGGTTCCGGTCGTTTGAGTCGTCGCCACGAACAACGCTGTGTCGGGATCGGGCGACGAAAACCCACCGAGGAAGGCGGGAGAATACGACCATGTGACGGTCTTTCCGATAATCTCGTTGCCTTGGTCGTCGGTGAGCACGGCTGTGAGCAGCAGCGAATCGCCCTGTCGAACCCGCGCGTCGCGTGGTCCGATGACCAACGACACGATGGGGTATTCGACGACCGAAATCGTTGCGGATGCTTCGACGTTTTCTCCGGTAAGGGTGTTTGTTGCAGCGACCGAAACGCTTGTTTCGCCGACCGCAACGCCAAACACCTGGCCGCTGCCGCTCACGGTCGCAATGGCGGCGTCATCCGATGACCATGTCAGCGGTACGGTGATTTCGTTGCCACGAGCGTCAAACGCTTTGGCAGACAGTTGGAAGCGCGTCGCAAGTCCCACTTCGGCCATCGTCGGAGTGACCTCAAGTCGGTCGACGGGGTTGACAACTGTGACGGTCGCACTCGCCGAGACACCATCGACGGTGGCGGTGATGTCCGCCACCCCGGTGTCGACGGCCGTCACCAGTCCTGCGACCACGGTCGCGACCGCCTCGTTGCTTGTGGACCACTCAACAACGACCTCGGAGAGAGGATCACCCGCAGAATTGAGGGCCGTCGCGGTGAGCTGAGACGTTTGGGTGGGGACGAGCGAGAGGACGCCTGGGTCGACTGTGACCTGTGTCACGGTCAGGAGGTTGTTCGTATTGTTGGTGTTCGTACTCGAATCAAACGCACAAAAACCCGAACGGCACACAGCTTGGTCGGGGCAGTCCGCGGTACGGTCGCACTCGACATTCTCCAGTCCGGTGTAGGTGCAGCCCGAACCCAATAACAAAAGCATCACGACGCTGAAAAACCAACGCATCCAGAACTCCGGTATAAATCCATGCCCCGAGTCTAACGCGTTCGCCGGCAGCGCGCACCTAAGCAATGACTTTCAGGACTGGCCTAGGTTTGCGAGGGCCAGTGAATCGTCAGGTCTGGCGTTTTGTCGCAGGGTTCCTCGCATTCACGCAGGGTTTGTTTGGCTTTGTGACGCTTGTGCAGTCCGACGGCGACCATGGCCGGCGCGACGAAAAAACACAGCGGGCAGGTCACGCCGATCAACATCAGGGAGGCCGCTGAGGCCGCCCCCACGCCTACGCCAAACTTCACATGCCCGGTGCCTTCTTTGAGGTCATTCTCGGCCTGATTCCGTCTGTCTTCGTGGTCCATGTTTCCTCCTACTACGGCTTGAAACTAAGGCCGCACGCATTGAGAACAGTGTGAAAAACGAAAAACCCGGCGGTGTGCCGGGTTTTTCGTGTCTCGAAGTGCGATTCATTCACAGAGTTCGCCGTCCTGAGCTCGCTTCGGAGAAAGCTGAGGCACAATTCAAAATGTCTTCAACGAGAGGTGTTATGGCTGACACGATCCTGCCCGTCCACCATGAATACGGCCCTGTGGAAAATTGCCGTATTCCTTCCAGTATATCTATTTTTTATCAACTACTTGCCGTTTTCCACAAGGAGGCGTCGCATTACAAAATGCGGCCCAACATTGGGGATGTCAAAACGCTCGGAAACGATCTCAAATCCACAGCGATCGTAGAATCCAACCGCGGTTTCGCGGGCGTTGCACCACACCCAATCCGCACGTTCAAAACGCTGTTTTAGCGCTGGGAGGGCAAAATCTAGAATACACTTTCCGATGCCTGCCCCTTGCATTTGCGGAGAAACCGCCATGCCTCGGAGTTGAACCGCATGTCGATCGTCAAGATATGGTGTCATGTTGGGCAGAAATGTTGCCACACCGACAACGTCTGCGTTGATCGACGCGGCCACGTGTAGGGTCGTGGGTCTGCCATCTTCTGGGAATACAAGATGTTCCCCGGGACTGAACAGCGGTCGCAGCACACGCGTGCGAAGGGGCTGCACGACGTCGGCGTCGACGAACTCCAGAATCGCTGGCATCGGCTAATAGTCCCCGAACAGGTCAGTCACACGGCAATCCAATGCTTGAGCAAGCTTAAACAGCGACGACACCGACGCCGACGACTCGGCACGCTCAATCTGCGACAAGAGGCTCACGGACAAACCCGTGCGACGGGCCATCTGCTTTAGCGTCAACTCACGCTCCTTTCGGGCTTGTCGGATGTTCGTGCCGATCGTGCGCAGCAGCTCCTCTTCAGAATTGACCAAGAGCCCCTTGTCACGCAGCACTTTTTCCAGCGAAGCGTTAAAGTCGTCGATGTCAAAGGGTTTTCGGATGTAGTCCGAGACTTGGAACTTCATGGATTGCACCGCGGTGTCCACGGTCGCGTGCCCTGTGACGACGATGACCGGCAGGTCGCTGTCGTAGTCGCGGATCTCCTTGAGCACCTCCATTCCGGAAATGCCGGGCATCATCAGGTCAAGGATGACCACGTGGCATCCGTCGTCGCGAATGATCTTGAGCGCGTTCTCCGGCTCGCAGACGGACATCGCGTGATAACCGCTTTGGGACAAAAGCAGTTCCATGTATTCGCAGATGTCGCGATCGTCGTCGACGATCAGTATTCGGATGTCTCGCGACACGAAAACCCCTTTCACAGGCATATACAACTATCAGTAAACCCTCGACATGGGGTCCCGTCAAGCGTGCCAAATTTCTGAAATTAAACGTTCTTTGGGCTTAGACGGAAAATTGGTCAGATAATTCAACGCACTTCGATCTGACGCCGGACGCTTCGTCCGAGCTCGTCCATCACCACAATGTCGTGGTGACCCACACTGGGGGTCCACCAAATGCGATCACCGGCTGTCGCGGTGCCGATGTGATGACCGTCCACATACCAGTTCAACACCATGGAGCTGTCCGCCGCGTCAGCTTCCAGCGGCTGTTGCTGTTCCTCAGGCGTCACGCCTGGGATGAGCACGAGCGAACGTCCGGTGGGCGGCGACACGATAACAGGCGGATCGGCAAGCGCTCGGGGACGACATCCGGGCGCAAAACCCGGCCGTTCGCGGCCGCTGCGTTGACGGTCTTGCATGTAGCGTCGCACCGACGCAGGCCATTGAAGAAACGTCTGACTCTCCCAGCGATGATCCGCCCGACACGCGGGGCTGAGCACAAGGCCAGTGTCGAGGTCGACATCCGCTTTGACGTGGTACGGGCACGGTTGGGTGGGCACGTGACTCGCGACGGCCCACGTGTCCACGGTGTGATCACACGCGGGCCCCGGGACGTGCCCCGAGTAGGCACACACCTCGACCTTCACCAGATCGTCAGGGCGCTGCGACGGCTGGCCCTTTCGTTCGATGGCTTCGAGCACATCGAAGAGCAAAGGGCCGCATCGCTGAGACCCCACGAGCGCCGTGCTTGACGACCGATTCTGATTTCCCATCCAGACCGCGACGGTCATCGACTCACCGGCTCCAACCGCCCAGGCGTCTAGGTTCCCCAAAGCTGGTGCCCGTCTTCCAAAAACACACGCGAGCCGTATGGGTTAACGAGTCGGCGCGCCGCAAAGTCAGGACGATCGCGTGCCGTGAGGATGTTGCGAACCAGCCACGTCGATGCGGCCGAGAACACGCGCAGATCACTCGGGTCTTCGTCCACAACGCGCACGGGCCGTGATAGACCGCCGCGCGCCATCGTCGCGTACAATCCCGCGACCTCCAACGGGGTCATCTCGACCCCGCCGACCGCGGCGGTCAGACCATACCACCCTGGTGTCGAGACCAGATGCTGCGCCCCCATGGCGCGCAACATCCCCGTGAAGTTGCCACGCCCACGTCACGCAACAGAGCCACAAATGGGATGTTGAGCGACTTGACCAACGCATCGTCGAGGCGCACCAGCCCCGAGAACCGTCCGTCGTAGTTCTGTGGCGTGTAGTTGCCCGACTGGAACGGAATGTCAGGCACCAAAAACCGCGGCAGCACAAGGCCGGCCGTCAATGGCCGCCGCAGTGACAAAAGGCTTGAGCAGTGAGCCGGGCGAGCGCGGCACATCAAACCCAGGGATCTGGGCCCCAGGCTGGAGGTCGAACGTGAAGTTGCCCACGAGCGCGCGGGCCTCGACCGTCGCGTGATCCACGACCACCACCGACACGTTGTGGACCCCGACACGCTGCGCCTCCTCGAACCGGCGCGCCACTTGTTGTTCCACGACACGCTGGGTTGCGGCATCGAGGGTCGTCTGAATGAAGGCTTTGGAGGGGTGTCGATGGCGCAGCCAATAGGCGGCATGTGGGATTTCTCGCGGGAACGCTTCAAGAGACTCCGGGACGGGCGATGCCACGATGTCATCAAGGAGGGCTTCAGGCCCGACGGCGCCCTCGCCGGTGCCCCTCGGGAGCAGCCCCTCGTCCAGCAGCCGTCGCGCGATCGAGTCACGCGCTGCCCTCAGGCGAGCGCGGTTGTTTGCGGATGGGAAACGTGCGGTTGGGCTCTGCGGCACGGCGAGCAACACGGCAATCTCGTCGGCCGTCAAGTCACGGGCACGGTGGCGAAAGTAAGCCCAGCTTGCGGCTTCGACGCCCTCGACGTTGCGACCGAACGGGGCCAAGCGAAGGTACTCCTCCAAGATCTGTCGTTTCGACAGATGCATCTCAAGCTGCACCGCACGAAACGCCTCGATGACCTTGCTCGCGAGGGTGCGAGGTCGAGGCTCAAGCAGTCGCACGACCTGCATCGTCAGCGTTGAAGCTCCACTTACCGTGCGGCCGGCGCTCAGATTGGACAGGAAAGCGCGGGCAATCGCGATCAGGTCGACACCCGGATGGCTCCAAAATCGCTGATCTTCAAACGCGAGCAACGCATCAATGTACGCGGGCGAGACGTCATCCGTTTCGACGCGAATGCGCCACTTGTCGTCCGGTGACAGAAAAACATGCGCAGGTGTTCCATCGCGCCAAGCCACCACAACGGAGTCGCCCTCGGAGAGGCGCGCCGGGAGCGGGACCCACACGAGCGCAGCGACGAGGCAGGCCCCAAACACGAACATCGCCACAAGCAGCCACCGAAACCGTCGACCCCATCGCGTTCCGGCGGCGTCACGTATCAGTTGATGTACGCGGCCCACGGACCTTGCACCTCTATGCGTGCAGGCGCCTCGGCGGCCCACACCTCGGGTTCGTACATGCCCTCGATGCTCGGCCCTGGGGCTTGGAACTGCCCGGCGGTCACGGCACGAACCGCGTAGATCAATTTCACCTCGGCGCCTGCCCGTAGTGTGCCAAATGCTTCAATGCGGTCGTCACGAACGTTCATGTGGTCGACGTTCCAGACCTCGTCGGCGTTGACCCAGTCAGGAAGTTGACCGCGGCCGAGCTTCGGATTCTCGACCTCAAAACCGCCGGCGAACCGGTCCACCAAAGCGAGGTTCGACAGCTCACGCCCGGTGCGGTTCTTGATCGTCACTTCCGTGTAAATCAGGTCACCCAATCGGTGGTCGTCCACGCCAAGCTCGGTCCCGTCGAGTTTGCGGAAGGTTCGCTGCACGAGCAGGCCCTGCCCGCCAACCCGAGGCGGTTCGCCCGATCGGACGCCCTCGCTGCTGATGACGGCGTAGACCTTGCCGTCGGCCTTGTCGATTTTGACGTCGATCGTACCGTACTCGCTGGCGCGATAGAGTGACCACGTGCGGTCGTTTCCGGCCTTGGGCTCGATCGTGGGCTTCAGGGTTTTGCCGTTCGCCACGAGCGTCGGCACACCGAACTTCGAGGCCGTTCCTTGGATCCATTTGCCCAACCCGGTGATGCCCCACGTCAGTTCCTGCGTCGTGTAGTGATACGACGGCTTCTGAGCGAGGTACTTTCCAATGATCGCCGCGAGCGGTTCGCCCTCGGGCGCGTTTTTGAACAGGTCGAAGAAGATCGACAAGACCATGCCGCGTCGCCGTGCGTCCGAGTAGAAGGTCCATCGGTTGCCGCGCTTGGTCTCAAGCGCCGACACATCAACGTTCTTGAGCTGTTTCTCGAAGCGACGGTCACCCGCTAGGTACAATGCGGCCCACGTCATGTAGGCGTGCTCGGCGACTTCGCCTTCCGGGTTGGGAGGCAGCGACTCCGCATAACGCAAGGCGAGTGCTTTCTTTGGCTTGCCGGCACGGGCCAACACGAAGTGCATGTACGGCTCGGTGTCTTTGTGCCACTCCGGCGAACGGCCTGACGAAATGTTTTCGACCTCGGTCTCCAGGTAGGCGATCGCGTCATTGAGCCGCTGCTCGGGCACGTCAAACCCTTGGTCCCTTGCGTCGAGTAACATGTGGGTCGCGTAAGCGGTGCCCCACGGAGACGACGATTCCCCTGGCCAATAACCAAAGCCACCGTCGCTTGTCTGCATCGAGAACACCCGATCGATGCCCGACTTGACCATCGCTTCGATGGACCCCGCCTTTGAGACCGCCTCAGGGTCGATCATCGGGACAAACTGCGACATGTACAGCAGCGGCCGTGTCGATGACGTCGTCTGCTCAATGCAGCCGTAGGGATAGCGCACAAGGTACTTGAGATGGTCAAAGCTCTTTCCGTACGGAACGCTGGTGACCCAGATTGTGGACCTCTCGCTGGTTGGCACCCAACCGCCAAGGGCGCTGGTCAGCGTGGTCGTGCCTGCCGAGAGCTCGATCTGCTGAGACTGGCGCACGAGCGAGCCCGAGGGCCGCATGGGGACGATGCCTTCGTCCCACGACGCGACTTTCCCTGCGGTTGCGTCGACCCGAAGACGTGCGACACCCGATTGGCGCAACGCCTGCACAACAAACACGACGGTTCCCGATTTGCCGGCTTCGAGTTTAACGACCTTGGTGTCTCCGTTTTGAATCAGGGCCAGCGCGCTCTCACGCGGGAAACCTCCAAGGCCGGGCTCTTCGACCTCGTCGACCGTCAACCGAACCGTGACGTCGGCCGCCTTGCCCGTCATGTTCGTGACAAACACGGGCACCTGCGCTTTGTCCGACGCGCTGAGGAAGCGAGGCAAGGTGGTCTGAAGCACCAGCGGGTCGCGCACGACGACCTTCGATTCCGCCGCTCCCGTTCGGTCACCACTGACGGCGACCGCCATCACACGCAGTGCGCCGCGGTAGGTGGGGATCTCGAACTTCACATCCGCCGTTCCATCCTTGTTGACCGGTACGACGCCCGACCACAATGCGACCGGTTTGACCGCCATGGCCCGGCCTGGGCCGTCCGCGCTGGCCTCTTCTTCGTCGTAGTCGTCACCACCGCCCGTGCGCCCTCCGGGTGCGCCGCTTCGCAGCCGCATGGCCCAGCCGATGGTCTCGAACGTGTCGACCCCAAGGCGGCGTTTGGCGAAGAGCTGTTTCTCGAGGTTGGGCGTCTTGAAGCGCGTCAGCTGCAAGATGCCTTCATCGACGGCGGCCACCGTCACAAACGCGGTGTCCGAGGTCTTTCCTACCTTCACGTTGACGTTGAGCGTTTGGTGGGGCTCGACCGTCTCGGGGGTCTTCAACGCCACCTCGAGCACGTGGTCGGTGGGCAGCACGCGGATCGACTCCACGCCCAGCGCGCGATCAGGACTAAACGCCTCGGCGCCGTCGAGGCCGGGGTCTTTGACCAGCAGCCCGCTGACGTAGACGTTGGGGGCAAACGTTGCGACCTTGAACTTCCATGTGAACTCCCCGGGCTCGACGTCGTGCCACTCGTAGGTTTCGACCCGATTGGTTTCCATCGTGGTCAACAACCGCCCTTTGAACGGCACGTTGAACGACACTGTGTTGTCTTTGCCCACTTCGACGGCGTCTGGGGCGGTCATTGCTAGCGTTGTGGGGCGTGTTGGTTTTGGGGTGGCAGATCGGTCTGGCCGATTGTCGTCCCAGTAATACCAACCATAGCTTCGCGACGAATCAAAGCGCAGCTCAGTGGCTGCGGTTCCGATGTTGTCGGAGACGCTGGCTCGAACCACGTAGCCTGCGGCGTATTCGGTGGGCGTATACTCAAGGCGAAACTTGCCGTCTTTGACCGCGACCTTGGCCTCGCTCTCCTCGACAGGGCGGATGTTTTGCCCCCAGTTGCTCGCGCCGTCGTCGTCGTCCGAGTACCACCAATACTCGCGCTCAAGGCGCATGAAAGCGACAATGACCTCCGCAACATCGGTCGTGACTTTTCCGTCCCAATCCACGACCACACCCTCGACGACTGCCTTCTTCCCGACCTCAACCGAAGTATTGCCGGTCTTTAGCCCCACGTAGTGGCGCGCGGGGTGGAGTTGCACGCGTGCGTCCGCGACGGTTGTTCGACCGCTTCCCGCTTCAAACACTGCGGCTTGCGCCACAAGCTCGGAAGGGCCCGCGAGCGACGCTCCTGCGGCAGCTTCCGGGCACGCGATCCGCGCCATTCCTTCGCTGTCGAGCTGTGCCGTGGTCGTCCCGAGGTCAAGCTTTTGACCGACTTGTGACGCAGGTCCAAAACGGAACTCGGGCATTGACTTGGGCGCGAAGGGCGCCGATTCGACGCGACAGGTCAGTTCGACCGGGCTGTCTTCGGCGCTTCCGCCGAACAGGTATGTGGCGGTCACATCAAATGGTGGAATCTGAGCCAACAACGCGTCTTTCGCGGGACTGACGACCTCCACCTTCATGCGTTCGGGGACAAACTCCTCGACCTTGAAGTCGTAGCGACCGACCAAACGTTTGGCGACCTTGAACTCGGCGACATACGTACCGGTCGCAGCGAAATCGTTCAGCGTGTGCTCGATCTCGATGATGCCCGCAGCGTTTGTGGTTAACGCCTCGCGGCGGACTTGCTGGCTGCGAGAATCTCGAATCTGGACCTCGACCGGCAGAGCCTTGGCGGGTGCCGAAAATTTCTCGTCGCGAAACGTCGCGACAATATGGGCAGTTTCGCCCGGACGGTAGAGGTCTCGGTCACCCCAGAATGCGGCACGATAGGGCGCCTCGGACAGGTAAGCTTCGCCATGCACACGCGCATCGGCTGGCGTGACCTTGAGATCATCAAACTCAAGGAACGTAAACTCTTCGCCGCGTGACACCAAGATCGCGAAGGGCGGGTTGGGGTCGATCGATTTCTGCGGGAGCTCCAACCGACATCCGCCGGTCTTGTCGGTTTTGCACGCGGCGAGGGATTGGCCGCTCTTGCGGATGACGCTCACGGCGGCGTCGACCACGGGCTTGTTGGTGGTCATATCCACCACCCACGCAAAGGCTTCACGCGACCAATCCTCGCCGGGGGCTTGCTCGGACCGCTTGACGACCACGTTCATGTCGGTGACCAGCAGACGCACGGAGTCCGAGGCTGCGCCGGCCTTGACGGTCACCTCATAGACGCCAGGCTTTGTCTTGCCCAAGATCGAGGTGATGTCGATGGTGGACGTCTGGGGCTCGTCGACCTTTTGTTCAAAGGTGATGGATTCCTTGGCGACGACGTTCGAGACGCGCTCGTCCGCAGCTTCGGCCTCACCGGAGAGCCAGAACACGATGTTCTCGCGTGGGATGTGGCGGATCAGGACCTCTACACTGGGCGTGTTCAAGTGCGTCAATTGAAGCGATTTCCACTTGGACTGCGGGACGTAGCGGCCCTTGTCCGCAAATGACAGGGACGCAGTGCGCGTGGGTATCATGACCGTTTGGGTGAACGTCTGGCTGAGCACGCCGCCGTCCACGGTTGTCATGCCCGCATCGATCCGCAGCGTGTACGACCCGCGCGAGAAATCACCGATGAGGTTAAAGCCGCCTTCGCCCGATCCCACCTTGAGGTTGGGCACCTCGGGCGAGAGGGTGATCGCCGACTTGAGCGACTCCGCAGTGGGCAGACAACGACGCGAGACGCGATAGTCCTGATAGTTCTGGCGGTCCCAGTACCAGCGCGTTCCGCCGGGGGCTGACGTATCGTTGCACACAAGCTCAATGTAGAACCCGCTGGGGCCCTCCTTCCGGGTCGCGGCGAGTAGATTCACGGGCGCGCCGGTGCGAAACGAGGTCTGAACATCGCCCGCGGCCGCCTTGTTGCCCATGATGTCAGCCACCCCTGCTTTAAGCTTCATGCGCAACGTGCCGGTGGACGCAGTCGTCGCCGACTTCGCCGTCATGCGCACCACGTTTGACGCGTACCCACGGTCGTACGTGACATTCGTCAACGCCACTCCGTCGAGGTCAAAGCTTGCGAAGGGCTTGAGTTCAGCGGGTTGGAGCTCCGCCGAGAACACGATGTCGGCGAACAAGGCTTTGGTCTTCTGGTCGAGCACCGCCCCCGAGAGGTTAACCAGCCCAAAATCGGGTGTGGTGAACTCATACGTCCACGGTTGCTCGGGGCGCAGAGCGCCGTCAACGGACTCGACCGACGCGACCTCGACGCGGTAGGTCGTGGAGGGACTCAGCGGCTTCTCAGGCGTGAATACGAGCGTCGAGTTTGATTTGAACTTAAAGACACCGGGGGTCTCGGGGACGAGCTTCGCTTCGGTGTTGGCACCCGCGACGTGGGGCGCATCGTTGATGAGCGGCCGCGCAAACTCGATCTCGACGCTCGTTGGCACCACGTCGCTCGCCGGTAAGGCACGAAACACAGGCTGCACGTCGGCGGGTGTCAGTGGAGCCACTTCTGCGGCCTCGGCATCCTGCCCTGCATCGGTCCCAACCCCACCATCTGCCGAAACCTGCGTATTGTCGGCGTCCTTTTCGCCGCACCCATCACACGCCGTAAGACCCAAAATCCCCAAGAACAAAGCGGCTCGTATCCAATGATTCACGCGTATCCTCCCTTTAGGCGCACCCCGACCTTCGCCGGCGACGCGGCCTCGACACTACTCTCTTTTGTGCGTT
This sequence comes from bacterium, assembly GCA_041390025.1. Lineage (GTDB taxonomy): Bacteria > Myxococcota_A > Bradymonadia > Bradymonadales > Bradymonadaceae > JBFFMO01. The sequence goes on along the minus strand of JAWKQR010000021.1, from coordinate 786 downwards.
CGAAACAGGAGGGTTAACCCGATCTGATCAACTAACCGCATTGAAATTCGTATGTATTTCGCCGCGGTGTCATTGAATCCCAGAACGATGAATTTTTTGTGTAGGTGGGCGTCCTACCTCCGTTGGGTGCACAGAACCAAGGACGCGCCATGTCTAGATTTTATGCCATACTCTTGGGACTCCTCGTCCTACTCACAGCCGCGACGGGATGGGCTGCAGAAACCGATCTCGATGTGAGCTTGGTGCAGCTCGACGCGAGTCTCTCGCGTCAGCAGCTCACCGTGACCTACGACATCCAACCGAAGTCTTGGAAACAACTGCGCAAAGCCGGTATCCAGCCCCAGCTCGTCCTTCGCGAAGCCACCCGGGATGGTCGGGTGGACTTTCGCTTCGCCGCGAAGCTCGACGCACGGCAGGGCACGTTGGCCTTCCCCCGTGAGCTCGTGGTGCGACCGAGTGACCGCCTGATGATCGCGATCGAGGGTGCAAACGGATTTTCCCATGTGGCCACGACCACCTTCGGTGAGCGCTGCGGACCCGCCATTCCACTTGAAGTGCGCGGGGTTTCGGGCAAACAAGACGGGCCGCAGCACCACGGCGACAAACATCGCGACGACAAGGCAAAGGACCACAAGCGAGGCAATTACGCGGCGGCCATTGTCGAGGCGTGCGGCAAGGCATCCAAGAGCAACCCCTCGCAGTGTGTGTCCCTGGCTGGCAACCTGCCCGAGCGGTCGGCCGCCGAGACCATCGACGCGTGCGGTGAGCAGACACAGTGGGACTCCG
>JAWKQR010000020.1:0-94467 GCA_041390025.1 bacterium | reverse complement strand
TACAGGATCTCGACGCCCATGGGCTTCAAGATTGGGTTCACACGCTCGGCGTGCCGGTACACGTTGGTGTGGTCGGCGATCACAAACAGGCCGCCACCGTTGTAGACGAACTCTTGAATTGCGGTGATTTCGTCGGCGGTGAAGTCAGGATTGTCGTCCGAGACCAAGTTGATGAACAGCGCGTCAAAACCATCGAGCCGCTCGGGCGAGATGGGCTCGGTGCGAAACGCTGACCAATTGGTGCCGTTGGCGGTCAGGTGGTCAAACGCGCGCCAAAAACCGAATACGCCTTGGTAGTTGTATTGGTTCTTGTCCATTTTGTAATCGAGCTGATTTTGTTTGGTCGTGTGGTACACGTCGACCAAAACCCATGGGCCGCTGCCGACCGGACGAATGTAGGGTTCGTTGTCATCACCACAGCTTACCGAGGCAGCGCAAAGCGCCCCCACCAACAACCACTTTGCTAATCTCATCACCAGAAACTTCCTTGGTGCGAAAGCACCCTTACTGAAGAACTTTGCCTAGGGTGTCTTTGGCGCGAGCAAGCGTGACGCCTTCGAGAACTTTTCGGACCGAGTCTTCGCTCTCGACGAGCGAAATGATGGCCGTCCTTCCGATCGCAACAATCGACGTGGTCTCTGCCGCTTCGACGGTGGCTGTTGCGGTCTTGCCCGACAGCAGCGACACCTCTCCGACGTAGTTTCCTGGTCCAAGTTGCTTCAGCTCGACGTCCTTACCCAATCCCTTTGTCCACACACGCACAGTGCCTGCCGCAACCACAAACAATTCATCGACCATCTTGCCTTCGTCGATGATGTGTTCGCCCACTGCGAACTGCCGCAGCGTAGCGTTTTCGCAAAGGCGATTCAGCCACTCCTCGCTCAGCGGCTTAAACAGTGGCAATTCTCGAATGGTGGTCGCGATGAGATCCGACATGAGCAGCCTCCGGCTGAAATTCCTTGTAGGCACTATAACCACGGAGCGTGCGCGAGTCACCCCCGACAAAAGGGCAAAAAAAGAGGCGCCAGTGGCGCCTGAGGGAGAACGTGCGGTCGGTCAGTGGAAGGCCGGCAGCTGTTCTGGGAGCGTGTGCTCGGCCAACCACGAACGCAGGCGAATGAAGTGCCGATGCGAAATTTCGGTGAACTTCACGCCGAAATGGTCTGGCGCCTCATAAACTTTCTTGCCGCTGACAATGAGGGGTTCCTCGGTTCCCGGCAGCTCCAACTCGAACTGGATCTTCTCGTCTGCGCTGACATAGGGGTCGAGCAGACGCTGAATCCGCATGCCGCCAAGCGAGATATTGGTCGCACGTGCGACGTTCATAATGCCGCGTTCGGTTTTGTTCAGGATGATGTCGCAGTCAACGCGTGATTGCTTACGGATTTCACTCATTTCGACCTCCATGTCGTGGTGCGGCGTTTTGCCCGCACCAATAGAAATATCACCGCACGGAGACATGCCAAAAAAATGGCCCCGAGGGGGAGCCATGGCAGGGCAGTGGATGGGACCGTTGGTCGCGCAGCGCGAGCACCAATCGAAGGCCGAACAGTGTTCACGGCGAGCCGCGCGGTCAAGGAAATCCATGCCGGGAATCCACAGAACGTCCGACGTCATGAGGAAGGATTCCGCGCCGAGGAAGGCCGCGAAGCCGAGGGCCAAGCCTGCGGCGAGGAAGCGCAGGCGTTTATGACCGTGGAGAAGGGCGACCGCGCCCAAAGGCATCAGGACGCTCGCGAACAATGGCGTTTGGTGCAACCCGAACGCAAGCTGGTCGAGCTCGGCAGTGGGGCGCGACAGCCATGCGGCCGCCGAACCAAAATTCCCGCGTCGCACCCAACACCAGCGGCGGGAAAGAGGCCGCTTGCTCCGTAAGGGGAGGCCGGCTCCCGTCAGCGGCTTTTCGCGGCCGAAGGTGCACGACCGACCAAATCCGAGGACCGCCAACAAAGCGACGAGGAAGCCCGCACCAAAGACGCGTCGAGCCTTGTTCAACGATGGCGTCCTTGACGGCCGCATCGGCAAGAAGGAGCCCTGCGCCGTACCGCTCAGTGTATTCCTTGCCCGCTTGTAGTTCTTCTTTTCGGCGTGTCCGCCAGAGGCCCTTCAACACAGCCTCGACTTTATCGGGGTTTGTCACGCCTTGGGCGATTACGAGCGCCGCCGCTGCTGCAACGTGCGGCGATGCCATGGATGTGCCATGTAGAGCGCGAAATCATGCACGGCGGTGTTGCCGTCTTTGAGGGTCTCCTGCATGACGCCGTCAGGACGGCCATCTTTGTCTTGGTCCACACGTGTGTTGCCCCCTGGCGCAGCGATGTCGACGAAGTCTCCCCACTGCGAATAGAACGTGGTGTTGCGGTCAAACTGCGTTGCCGCGACCGCGATCGTATGGTTGTAGGCAGCGGGGTAGCTTGGAGCACGCTTTCCGCCGTTCCCAGCGGCTGCCACGATCGTCACTCCTTTTTTGTGCGCGTAATCGATCGCGTTCTTCATCACCAGCGAGGGCAGGGGGCCGCCCAAGCTCATGTTGATGACCTGTGCCCCGTTATCGGCGGCAAAACGGATGGAATCCGCAATATCCGCCACCTGTCCGAACCCACGGGAGTTAAGGACGCGAAGCGGCATGATCTTGGCGTTGTACGCCAGCCCTGCGACGCCGTATTTGTTGTTGGTGGTCTGCGCGATCGTCCCCGCCACGTGCGTCCCATGGCCGTGTCCGTCCCACGCAAACGCATCATCGTCCACGAAGTCGTATCCGGCGACGATCGGCGTGCCTGCGAGGTCTTTGGCAGCCTTGATGTTGCGGTCAGGAGCGTCTTGTGCCGCAACGCCGGTGTCGATCACTGCGACCACGACGTCTTTTCCGGTGCTGACTTTCCATGCCTCTTCGGCGTTGATTTGCTTGAAGTTCCACTGGAACTGGTAGAGCGGGTCGTTGGGCGCGCCGAGCATTTGATACTCGACGTTCTCTTCGACACCTTCGATCCCGTCGAGTCCGCTGAGACAGGTTTGAATCGCGGGGACGGCACCCTCAGGCACATCAGCGATGAAGACGTTCGCGTCGTCGGCATACGCGCTGTTCAGCCGCGCGTCTAAGCCGTACGACGCGGCGAGCGCGATGGCGTCCTCGTTGCTCATGGCGTCGTCAAAGTCGAGCACGACCTGATCCTTGGTCGGGTCAGTGTCCGAGACTTCGGAGCCAAACTGAGCCTTCGCATTCGTGAACGCGGGGGCGTTGACGCCCACTGGGACACGTCCGGCGAGGCACTCTTGCAGTGATTTTGTTAAGTCGGCCGCCGACGCTTGTGTCGACAGGAAGCTTGAGGCCGCGAGCGCCCCAACCACAAGTGTTCGCTTCGAAATATCAAATCGCTTCATGCGTGACCTGTCCGTGTTGGTTCAGTTGCTTCACACCATGTTAACGAAAGATGGCCAACAGACCATTCCCGCGTCACACAGATTGAACGTAGAAACGCGCCGATAGATTTCAATTCGGTGTTATTCCGCTTCCACCAACTCGTCCGCCGAGACCTCGCTGATGCGGCTCTCTGCGAGGTTTCGTGCGTAGTTGCGGATGACCGGGTATCGTGCGGCGAGCTCCGAAAAATCCTGTCTGGCGAGGTGCAAAACGTGGCCGGGTTCGGTCATCGTGCATTCGGCGGTTGCCGGGGAATCCGCCACCAAACCGATCTCTCCAAACACGTCACCAGACCTCAGCGTGGCGAGTTTTGTCGTTTCGCCCTGAATCGTATGAACAACGTCGACGACGCCGTCGAGGATGACGAAAAGACCAGGTGTGGGTACGTCTTGATTGATCAAGATGTCCCCGCCGGACAGCCTCAGGCCTGTGAACTGGTCCATGATGCGGACTCGCTCGGTGTCCGAGAGGCCTTCAAACATTGGGTGGCGCCGTATCAGTCGCTCGGTCATGGCATGGCGGCGAAGCGTTGCGAGGCGGTTGTCAAAGTCGCCAAATTCTTCGGTGAGGCGTCGAATGGATTCCCCGCTAAGCCTCAGGATCTCGGCACCTGAGCGTGCAAACACGTCGACCTCGCTGGTCCGACCTGCCACACCGAACCCGTTGAGGCCAAGTAGGGATCCTGCTTCAACGTACATCACTTGCTCGTCGCCCCGAACGATCAGGTCGTCCGAAACCGTCCAGACCAAGTCGTCGTTTCGAATGCCGCGCTCAAGCAGCCGTTGCGTGCGGTCGAAGACGTTGTATTCCAACAGGTCAAGCACGCGGCGCAGACTTTCCTGCGGCAACAAGGTCAACAGGGGAACCGAAGGCAGGGCGCCGGGTTGGCTCATCAGCCCGGTCTTATCCAACGACCGGCTAAACGCTTCTTCCATCAGGTCTGCATCGGCGACCGTGCACGACTCGCCGGTTAGGTCGAAATCGCGGATGGGTTCAACGAAGCGAATGTGTTCGATATCGGTTGAGAGGAACGGGCTGCGAATGTTGTACAGCGTGGCGATGTGGTCGAGCACAACGGTTGTGTCGGGGTTGAGCTTGAGCATTTGGCGTGCGGCCGCGATTGCGCGCACGGGGTGGCCGGCGTTTGCGTAGTGGCGTGCGACCAACTGATACAGTTCCACCGCCTCTCGTTTTCGCCCCTTTTCAGCCAAAATGAGGGCGACCTTCTCACGCAGCGGCGAGTTGTCGTCGATTCGGTCAAAGTTTCCGAGCAGAATGCGGAGCGCCAGATCGTAGTCTTTGGCTTCGAGAACGTCGTTGATCGCGGTGATCAGCTGCGAGAGCTTGCTTGGCTGCATGCGTGCTTCCGATTGGCAGGATAGAGGACCACAGTTTAGGCGAGCGAAGCCAAACTGCCAACGCGCAAAACATGGCGAGGAATGTGTGCTTGACACAGTTTTTCGGCCGCTCCTAAGATTCGGGCGCTTGCCAAACCTATTTTGTACCTAGTTTATCGTGAATCGCCCGCTGGGCATGGATTCACCGTTTCGGAGGCTGCCCCTGATGATCACGAACGACCAAATTGAAGCCTACATGATCGAAACCGAACTCCCCTTTGAGCGCGTCAAAGATGGGTTTTGGTTGATTCACGATCAGTCGGATGCGGTCGACAACATTGTTGTTGTCCACACGCCTCCCGTCATCACCTTTCGGGTGAAACTCATCGATATTCCCGAGAGTGCCAACCGAGAGGAATTGTTTGCGCGGCTTTTGCAGTTGAATGCGACAAGTATGGTAGCCGGCGCGTATGGTTTGGAGGATAACGCGGTGGTGATCGTCGACTCGTTGCAAAGCGAGAATCTGGATTACAACGAGTTTCAGGCGTCCATTGATTCCATCGCTTTTGCGGTGGGTGACCACTACACAGAATTGAGTACTTTGATTGCGAACTGAGACCGGGCGTCTCGACAATCATCTTAACGCGTGACGCACTCGATTTCGCCCACAGGGCTCACAGGAGACGATAACGATGGGTATTTTTGGCCGCATTGGCACCCTGCTTAAAGCCAACATCAACGACCTCGTGAACAAGGCGGAGGACCCCGAGAAGATCCTCAACCAGCTCATCCTCGACATGAAGGAGCAGCTGATCGAAGCCAAGAAACAGGTCGCTGTCTCGATCGCCGACGAAAAACGCCTCAAGAAGCAGCTCGACAACGAGCTGCACATGGGACGTGAGTGGGAAAAGAAAGCCATGATGGCCGTGCGCGCTGGTCGGGATGACCTCGCCAAAGAGGCCCTCTCGCGCAAGGCGGAGCACGACAAGCTTGCGTCGGAGTATCAAGCCCACTGGGAAGCTCAAAAGGCTGCGGCCGACAAACTTCGTGACTCGCTGCGACAGCTGAACACGAAGATTGAGGAAGCCAAACGCCGGAAGAACCTCCTCGTTGCGCGTCAGAAACGTGCAGAGGCGCAAAAGACGATCCAAGAGACCATGTCTGGGCTCAGCGATACGTCGGCGTTTGATACGTTCGATCGCATGTCATCCAAGATCGAACAGATGGAGGCTGAAGCCGAAGCATCGGCAGACCTTGCTCAGGGCTTCTCCGGCGATGACCTCGCCTCACAGTTCGATAACCTCGAGCAGGATCATGGTGCCGATGAGGCGTTGCTCGCGCTGAAGTCGAAGATGGGCGTGGCCAGCGAAAAGAAAGAAGAGAAGTTCCAGTTCGAGCAGCAAAAGCAAGAGCAGAAGCAGTCGGTGCCCGCGGGTCGTGGCACGTGGGATTCCGAGGACTTCTAAAGCGCTGCTGATGCGGTTGAGGACCCCTGCATTTGCGGGGGTTTCCGTTTTCTTGGTGAAGTCATGAACGTGTACGGAGCTGTGTTGTGCGCGGGATTTGGCACGCGAATGCGTCCCCTGACCGACGTGTTGCCCAAACCCCTGCTTCCGTTCTTGAACACCCCGATCGTCACGTACGCCTTGCAATTGCTCGCAGAGGCGAATGTGACGCGGGTCGCATTGAACCTGCATCATCTGCCCGACACCATCCCGCTCGTCGTTGACTTGCTGGCACCGCGTCTGGGCGTCAGCCCGGTCTATGCGAGGGAATGGGACATCTTGGGTACTGCCGGGGGTGTCGCCGGACAATGGGCCGCGCTTGGGCGTCCAGAAGGCGTTCTCGTGGTGCTCAACGGCGACAGCGTGACAGACGTTGAGCTTGGGCCCATCATCGAAGCCCACATTGCGTCGGGTGCGGGCGTGACGTTGGTCACGCGGCCCAAGACCGAGGGACAGCCGGGTCGAGTTTTTCTCGATGCCCACGGGAACCTCGCTGGCATCCGCGACTATCGCTCCGGTGCTGCCGTCGCGAGCGAAGTGGAGTTTACGGGCATTCACATCCTTAGCAGCACGGTCCTGAGCCGACTCAGCATCGAGTTTGGTGACATTGTTGACGAGCTGTATGGGCCTATGGTCGCAGCGGGAGACACAATTCGCTCACACACCGTGGGCGGATTCTGGGCGGCCTTGGACACGCCGCAGCTCCTTTTTGACACCAGCCTAGCGGTGATGGCCGATCCGAGCGCGTTTCGATTGGCGCCGTTGGAGATCACCGAGAGCGAGCGACTGTGGATCTATGGACCGGATGGCATTGATGGCGCAGCGCAGTTTGCTGCGCCGGTGTTCCTAGGGATGAACGTTCAAGCGGCCGCAGGCGCGCAGATTGGCCCGAATGTTGTGATGGACGGCACCGAGGTTGCGTCGGGTACGCGCGTTCGAAATGCGATCATCTACGGCGCAGGACGCATCGAAGGTCAGTGGGAAAATCTCGTGTGCGTCGCGGGGAAGACCGCCACGATTCAGGGCGCATAGTGCATGGGGGCTCCGGGACCGAGCGGGAGTCCCGTGGCGTACCAGACGAGCAACATGATCGTCCAACCGATCGCCAAAAACACCGAGTAGGGAATCATCGCAGCCAGGATCGTTCCCATGCCGGCCTTCTTGTCGTACTTCTGCGCGAACACGATGATGATGGGCAAGTAAGGCATCAGCGGCGTGATGATGTTCGTGATGGAATCGCCCACGCGATAGGTCGCCTGGACGACTTCCGGACTGAAACCAAGCTGCATTAACATCGGGACAAAAATGGGCGCCATGAAGGCCCACTTTGCGCTCGCGCTACCCACAAACATGTTCATGGTGGCGGAAACCGCGAGGAAGCCCAACAACAACGGCATCCCCGTGAGTCCAACATCTCGAAGCGTCTCGGCGCCTTTCACGGCCGTCACCGCGCCCAGATTGGTCCAATTGAAGTAGGCGACGAACTGACCGGCGACGAACGCCAGCACGATGTATGCGCCCATCGCAGCCATCGAATCCCCGGCAAGTCGAGCCAGATCGCGGTCATTCTTGATTTCTTTCGTCAGCCACCCATAGACGACAGCGGGGATAAGGAAGAAGACAAGGATCAGGGCTTCCAGAGACTCAAAGAACGGGTGCAGCGCGTCGATCGCCGGTGCATCGGGTGCGATCTCGGTGCGCAGCGGGGACCCGGGGATTGTGGCGAGCAGAACGAGCCCCAGAGTGACGGCGACGGCGGAGCCAATCGCCATCGCGAAGGCCTTCTTCTCCTCGCCGGACGGCTCCTCGGTCCTGAGTTTCATGCCCTCGGGCGGCTCCCATTCACCGAGCATCGGCTCTACAAAACGCGTGGTCACGAACGTGCCAATGATGGTGATAAGAACGGTCGAGGCCGCCATGAAATAGTAGTTGCAGGTCGCGTTGACGGTGTAGGCCGGGTCGATGGATTGCGCCGCCTGCTGTGTAAGTTTGGACAGCATGGGGTCTAGGCCGGTGATCAGCAGATTTGCGCTGAAACCGCCTGACACCCCCGCGTAGGAAGCCGCGAGCCCAGCGAGCGGGTGCCGTCTCATGCCGGCGAACAAGAGCGCTCCGAGGGGCGTCAAAACGACGTAGCCAGCGTCCGCGGCCATCGAGCTCATGACAGACGCAAAAACCAACGTCGCCGTAATAAGTGACGGCGGGACGGACTGCACCAGCACCCGCAGGCCCATCGCGAAAAAGCCCGCGCTCCGCGACACCGATACCAATCATGACGGTGAGCACGGCCCCAAGCGGTGCGAATTGAATGAAATTCTTCACCGCGTTCTCGAACATCCAGCGTACGCCCTCGACCGACAGCAGGCTCTGCACGGTCTTGACCTGCAGCTCGCCGGTGCGCTGCATGACCTCGGCGGACGCTCCTGGAAAATGACTGACGCGACAATGACGCCCACGGTGAAAAGGACAAACAGCGTCAGCGGGTCCGGCAGCTTGTTCCCAAGCTCACCCAAGCGTTCCAACGCGCGCACAATCCCGCTCTGCGACTTTTCTTTGGCGGCCATATGGTCCTCTTCCGTAATTTTTGAAGCGGCACAGCTACCACATCGGATTGAGCACCTGCAACGTCGCGGGACACCGAGGATGTTTGACCGAACCCCGAGCCTCTGCCACCTTCAAGGTACGAATCCAACCCGCGGAAAGGCGATGCAGAAATCAATAGTGACGATTGGGCTCCTGATTGCGCTGTTTGCGGGATGCAGTGACGACGCACCGTTATTGTTGAACAACTCGACAGACCCCGACGCTGGCAACAACGCGGGCGGCGACATGTTCACCGGCCAGACCAACAACGTCGTGTTTCCGGGGCAGGACGCCGGCGAGGAAGACATGGGAGAATGCTCTCCCGACCGGGAGGATCTGCCGGATCCAAGCTTCTTTGACGCAAACTGCGACGGCATCGACGGCGACGAGAGTCAAAGCGTGTTTGTCGCAACTTATGGGGACGATGCCAATCCAGGAACAAAAGCCCTGCCAAAAGTCAGTGTCGCCGCCGCGATCGAAGCGGCTGCCGCCCAAGGAAAGACGTGGGTTTTGGTCGGTGACAGTTTCTATGACGGCGGATTCGAACTCGCGGATGGCATCAGCATCGCCGGAGGTTATGGGTTTGGTTGGAAACGTGACGGTCGTGCGAAGACCACGTTTCGCCAAGCATCCCCAGTGATTACGGGACGCGGCATCACATCGGTGACCATCCTGACGGGCTTCGAAGTGGTCGGCGGAAACGCAGCGCCGGGGCAGACATCGGCGGCCATCTATTTGGATGGCTCTCCGGGCGTCGTGCTTCGAAACCTTCGGATTTTGGGTGGCAAAGGCGGCGACGGAGCGGCCGGTGATCCAGGAACAGTCGGCGATGACGGCGTCAAGGGAGGCAACGGCGGCAACGCACCGAAAGACTCCGGCGGATTTCTTGGACTGGACTGCATCAACGAGAACAACCCTCCCGCGAGGGGAACCGGCGGAGAGCCCCAGTGCGGTTCGGAAGAGGGGCGAGGGGCGCAAGGGGGCGGTGCCGGCTTCGACGGTGCCTCGGGTACGAAGGGAGCGAACGGCAGCCAGGGAACCCTCGGCGGCAATGGCGGAACAGCGGGATCTCCGGGCTTGCCGGGAAATACGGGCAAGACAGGAGCAAACGGAAGCCCCGGAGCTGGCGGAGAGGCTGGCGGAATGTTTGATGAAGGACAATGGGTGGGCAACTCGGGCGCATCAGGTGAGCCGGGCGCGGTAGGAGAGGGGGGCTCAGGCGGCGGCGGCGGTGGTGGCGGCGACGACAATGACGGCCTCTTCAATGGCTGCGCCTCGTGGGGCGGTGCCGGGGGCGGTGGCGGCAGCGGTGGTTGCGGCGGCCTGGGTGGTCAAGGCGGTCAAGCCGGAGGCGCGTCTGTTGCACTCCTGCTTATCGACAGTGACATTCAGATCGTCGGTTGCACCATCGTTGGCGGCGTCGGCGGGCGCGGCGGGGATGGTGGCCAAGGTGGAGAGGGTGGCCAAGGTGGCGAAGGCGGCAGTGGCGGCAACCTTGAAGAGAACTCAGGCACGGGCGCCAAAGGCGGCAAGGGCGGCCGAGGCGGGCGCGGCGGTGAGGGAGGCGGCGGCGCTGGCGGTCCCTCCATCGGGCTCTTTTCGAATCGAGCCCTCAGTGTCTCACCCGTGGACACGATGATTACCCAAGGTCAAGGCGGACTCGGCGGCTCGGCAGGCGGCGCGGCGGGCAAAGGGGCGAATGGATTCGCCGAATCGGTCAGGATCCCCTGAACTACTCAGAGAACTTCTTCTTGAGGTCGGCTAGGTCGTCGTTCTTCTGTTTCAAGCTCGCCAGACCGTCTTCGTTTCTCTTGCGAGACTCGAGCTCTTCAAAACTACGCTCAACCCTTTTCCTTTTGGGATCCACAAGCGGGTCGTCATCGTCGAGCTCGTCAGCCGCTGAGACGCTTGCCTCAAACGACCTGATCTTGTCGGCCATGCGGTCAAATGCGTCGAACGCGCGAGAGTGAGCCGTGCCGGGTTCATCGGCGACGGCGGCGGCATCTTTGTTTCCAACACGGCGCCTGAACTCGGCATCCCATGCGGATTCGGAGCTTGGGCTCGTTCGCCCTGTGTTCGAGATTCGGCCACGGGTTCCATCGAGCTTGAGCTCCAAGGCCTCAAGTGCACGCTCGATGTCCTTGATCGCGCTGCGGTGTTCGTCAAGTCTATCGCGCAGTGTCTCGACCTCCTGGGTTGCTCGGTTTTTCATCACGAGCGCTTCTTTCGCGAGGTCTTCTTGGCCACTTTTCAAGGCGAGTACAGCGCGGTCTTCCCACGTCGAGATCTTCGAGCGTCCCTCACGGATCATGGCGATGAGCTTCTTCTCGTCCTGACGCAGCCGTGCCTGCTGTTGGCGTGCCTCACGGAGACTCGATTCCATGTCGGACACGGCGGACCGCATGCGGTCGGGGCGCGCCACATCATTGATCTCGGAGCGAATGAGGAGGTTGAGGCGGTCAAGGATGCTCATGGCTTCTTTCCAAAGAGATCGAGGTTAACTGGGCTTTCCGGTGCGGGTTTGGCCGCGAGTCCTGGGCCCAAGAGGTCTTCTTCCCGCAGTGTATCGTGGTCAATCCATCCAACTCCACCGCGAAAATAGAGCGGGGCTTCCAAAGAACGCTGGAACTCAGTCCAGTATTCGCGATGCTCGCCGGTTGGCCGAAGGGTTCCAAATGCGTTGATTCGGCTATCCATCATGTCGATGTGGTGCAACACGTGAGCCTCAGGCGTTTGCGGAACCACCGGTGAGCCGTATTCGTGCTTGCCGTGATGCGACAGCACAAGGTGCTTGAGCTCCATGACGAGGTCATCGGGGACGGGGATCGCAGCTTGCCGTGCATACTGCGAGACCCATTCGCTCCCCAACGGAATGTGCCCGATCAGGCGGCCTGCGGTGGAGTATCGAACACTTCGCCTGAAATCGAGCTCATCACACTTTGCGAGGTCATGAAGGATACAACCCGCGACCACCAAATCGCGCTGAATCATCCCTGGGTAGTAGGCGGCATAATGCTGGCTCACAGCCACCGCGAGTCGGCTCATGGACAAACAGTGTTCGAGCAGTCCACCTCGGTAGGCGTGGTGGTTGCGCATCGCCGCTGGCGCCTGCTTGAATCGCGCGACGAGGTGTTCATCGGCGAAAACGGCATCGAGGAATGCGCGCAGAGGCGGCGATATGACGTGTTCTTCCACGAGGTCCAGAAGTTGCCGAAACATGGCGTCCGCAGACCATCTTGAGTGTGGAAAGAAGTCGGTGAGGTCAACCTCATCGTCCGCGAGGCGCTCCAGATCGTGGATCGTCAGCGAGAGTCGGTCTCCGTAAGACTCAACCTCGCCGCGCACCGCGACAAAATCGTCAACCGCGCAGCGCTGTGCCAACGAGTGTGCGTCCGTCCATACCCGACCCTCTAGGGTTCCGGTTCGATCGGCCAAGGTCAGGTTGAGGTAGTCCACGCCGTCGCGGCTTCGCTTCATGGCATGGGAGGTGACCAGAAATGGCATCGTTACGATGTCACCGACACGAAGGCCGTCGATTCGATATTTCACTTTCATCACGGGTCGCTCCACGTCCTCGAAACGTAACGCACCCGGCGGCTGGGTGACAAACGGGAAGAGAATTGTGCGGGCGTTGGGTTGTCCAACGTGAGTTTCATTGAAAACGATCAAATGCGTGGCACAATGCCGGCAGTTCAATCAAACGTCGTGCGCGAGCGCACCTTGGATGACTTAAAGAAACATCGAGCACCGCCGGTAGAAGACGACGAGCATTCGCAGGCGACGTCGATCCCGGTTGGCTACACCCCTGAAGCGTTGAGTGAGGTCTCTGTCGTGGACGAAGCCGAGCCGATGCTGGGTCAGGTGGTGGGGCAAAAGTACCGCATCGAGCGTAAGATCGGCCAAGGCGGCATGGGTGAGGTTTACCTCGGTCTCAACGCAGAGTTGGGCCAGAAGGTCGCGATCAAGTTTCTGAGCCGCAAATTGGCCCACGACGAGGGGATCGTTGCGCGGTTCCTCAATGAGGCTCGCTCGTACTGTAGGGTCAACCATCCAAACGCGGTCACATTGCTGGAGTATGGACAGCACACCGACGGAACGCTCTACATCATCACCGAGTTCGTCGAGGGCATGAACCTCGGCGAAACACTCAAAGAGACTGGGCCCTTCGCCACGCCCCAGGTCATCCACATCGGCATGCAGATCTGCGAAGTGCTGTCGGCCGCCCACATCCAAGGCGTGATCCACCGCGACCTCAAACCCGACAACGTCATGCTGATGCCGGTGGCCCGGGGACGCTACGCGGTCAAGGTTTTGGATTTTGGGATCGCGAAGATTGTCGACGACGATCAGGACGGACCGACCACCGAGACAGGCTCGGTTTTTGGCACCCCGGAATTCATGTCGCCCGAGCAGGCGCGAGGGGACGGGGCGGACGCGCGCAGCGACCTATATGCGTTGGGAATCATCCTTTTCTTCATGGTCACTGGAAAGCTGCCGTTCCGTGGAAAAAACAAGCTCGCCGTGTTGAACAAACAGCTCAACGATGCGCCGCCCAGACCGTCAGTGATCCGACCCGATCTTGAGGTTTCACCGCGCTTGGAGGCCGTCATCATGAAGTGCCTCAACAAGGTGCCGGGCGAGCGGTACCCTGCGGCGGAAGATCTGCACGAGGCTTTGGAGGAGCTGGCGTCTCCGGTTGGAAAGCCGACGTCAAAACTGAGCCCGGTGGTTGATGGACCGGTGTCAACGCCCAAGCTGCTCAAGATCAACACGGTGCATCTGGGCGGGAGGCCGACGAGTTTGCGGAGACGATGGCAGCGTTGGAGACGCCACCGAATTTGACCGACCTTGAATCGATCGATATCTCGCGCGAGATGCCCAAACCAAAGACGCCCACACGTACGTCGGACTCTTATCTGGCCATCGTTGGAGTCGGCATCGTGATCGCTGTCATGGGCGTCGCGATCTGGTTTGGAACGCGGGTGGACGAGCAGCCGCCGCAGGTGGACGTCGAGCAGGTCCTGCTTGTGGGTCAGGTCTTGGGTTTGCTGTCCGCGGCCGATGATATGATGAATTCGGGTAGCCTCGAGGCGGCGCGACGCGCGATGGAGCAAACGTTGGAATGGGCGCCCGCCGGAACCCTCGACGTTGCGTCCGAAGACACGCGTGACGTCATGCTCGCCCGTTTGCTTCGGCTTGAGGAGCAACGCGAGCAGCTTCTTGGGGCGATGCGTGCCGGCAAGTGTGATGAAGTGACTCGAATCTATCAGGAACTGTCTCAGACCGAAGGCGGCTTGGCGCAGCGCTTGCGCAGGCAAGCTCGTCGCTGTTTGGGGTCTCCCACGGAATCCCCAAGCCCCGCGCAACCGACCGGGGTTGTGCCGTCGAAACCCGTGGGGGCAGAGGCTCAGCCAGTGGTTACGCCGCAGAGGCCTCCGGTTTCGCCGATCAACAACGCGTCATCACCACCGAAAAAGGAGCCAGCCGCGGCGGTCCCAGTTGTCGTCGAGAAGACCGCTGCGGTTGAACAAAAGCCCGCTCCCGTTGAAGAAAAGCCCGCTCCCGTTGAAGAAAAGCCCGCTCCCGTTGAAGAAAAGCCGGAGTTTGAGGAGTCCTCGGCACCGGTCGACGACGGACTTCCGCCAAAGACAATTGCGGAATGAATAGAGCGCGCTTGGCGGCGTCGTAGTGATATCTTCGTTGTCGTACAGCGCTTGGCTTTCTATACTCAGCCATCCAGCCAGCATCTCAGAAGGAGCCGCCCGTGACCCCTGCCGCCAGCCGTCCTTTCTCGTTCGTCTCGACTTTCTTGGCGTTTCTCGCTGTTTCAATGCTTTGCCTTCCGTCGGCGTTTGCGGTGACTCCGGAGAAGAAGTTCGCCGGGAAGATCATTGTCAGCGCCAAGCGGTTCCCAAGCCGTTTCGACTCGGACGCGGCGATGATCAAGCACATGAAAAAAGTCGAAACCCACGAGCTGTTTGCCGAGGGCGATTCAGACTGGGAGTTTGAGTACATGGCGTTCTTGAAGAAACCGGTCGGTACGCTTCAGGCTGCGGTCACGTTTTACGACGTGTCGGTCCCGGGGACCGAGACGCTCATCGACACGTACACGTTCTACCCGGACAATGCCAAACATCGTGTGATTGCGGGCCATCAACGCCTGGCAAGCTCCAAATTCCAAAAGGACCGCAAGTACCTCATGGTGTTTGCGCGCGGCTACGGGCAACCGGCGCTGGCGAAGTCGCTGGTCGTGTTGCGTCGGCGCTGAGGTTGGTTGCACCCCTTACCTTGATCTGCTAACAGTTTGGCGCTTTGCGCCTATCCACGTTCTTGACGTGTAGCGCAGTCTTGAGGCGTCTCGCATTTGCGGGTCCTGGCAGGAGTTTGCTTTGCTTTGTCATCAGTGTGGAAGTCCGGTTGATGCAACAGACCGCTCGTGTCCCAACTGCGGCGCGAGTCTGGTCAAGACGACGCGCTTTGACATCGCGACGTCGAAGGGCTTGCGGATATCGCAGGAGCTCAAGGCGATTAAGCTCGACGACCAGATGTTTCCGCCTGGTGAAACGATCGAGAAGCGCTACCGCCTTGGCGAACTCATCGGGAAGGGACCCTTTGGCGAGGTCTTCAAGGCACACGACACCGAGCTCGATGTTGATGTCGCGATCAAGATTTTCCACAAGTCGCTGATTCACACGCCGATCCAACAGGAGCGTTTCGCATCGGCAACGCGCCATGCGCGTGGAATGTCCCAGGCCAATGTTGTGCGTATGCACGACTCGGGTGTGCACAAAGACCATCCTTGGGTGTCGATGCAGTATCTTGAAGGGCTTAGCCTTCGAAAGGTGCTGGGACTTCGCCGTTCGAAGGGTGAAAACTTCGGTCTGGACGAAATCGAGCCGGTCATCGGGCAGATCGGGCTCGCGCTGGCGCACACCGAGCGCGACACGGCTTGCGCAAACTTGAAGCCGGAGAACATTATTTTCATGCCTGACCTTTTGAAGGTCACGGACACCTATGTTTTGGCGGCATTTGGGTTGGACGCGTTGCGCGAGCGGTCCAACGACAGCGCCATTTGGCCCCCGAACTTCACACGGAGGGTTCCGAGCCTGACGCGCGGGCCGACGTGTACAGCCTCAGTGTGATCATCGGCGAGATGGCGTTTGGCCCAGACTACACGCCG
Source organism: bacterium (assembly GCA_041390025.1). Classification (GTDB taxonomy): domain Bacteria; phylum Myxococcota_A; class Bradymonadia; order Bradymonadales; family Bradymonadaceae; genus JBFFMO01. The sequence goes on along the minus strand of JAWKQR010000020.1, from coordinate 78,441 downwards.
GGGACGAATGTAGCAGCGGGGCTGAAGGGTTTGGATGCGCTGTGTCGGCGCGCGACGGCATTCTCACGTGACGAGCGCTACCCGAGCATCGAAGCTTTGCTTGAGGACCTGACCACGTTGGTGGACACAGGCAGTTTGGTCGAGCCCTTCACACCTCCGACCCCGCCCAAGCCCCCAGTTCCTCCGCCCTCGACGGGCGCGAAGGTGTTGGCGCCGCCGCCCGCGCCGGTTGCTCCGCCGCCCGCCGCTTCCGTGAACATGGTCGACGACGCACAGATCGAAGAAGAGATCGCGACGGTCGAGTATTCACGTGTGGACGAGCCTGAGATTCAAGACCTGCTCACCACCAATGAGGTCAGTCGCACACCGTTGAAACGGCCGACGCCGCCAAAGGGTTCGTCCGCTCGGATTCACACGCAGACCGTACAGTCCGGTCCACCGACGGCCCCTGAGCCAGACAACACCAAATGGTGGGCGATCGCTGGCGTAGCATTTCTGGTGGGCGTGGTCGTGTTGTGGAAGATCAATCAATCAAGCCCCTCAGGGGACGACGTAGTGCAGCTGGGGTCAAAGGTGACCACGACTCCTGCGTCCACTCAGACGGCGGCGCAGAACCAACAGAACTCGCCTGCGGCTGAGACGATTGCGAACAACGCAGCGTCCACGGCAACTCAGACGACGCAGACAAGCGTTGAGACCGCGGCTCAAACGGCCGAGCAACCGGTTCAAACGAATCAAGCGGCAGTCACAGCCGCGCAGACCGCCACACAGACTGCCGCGCAGCCTGTGGTCGCCGAGAAAACGCCCCCGGTCGAGAACACCGTCGTGGCCGCTGTGACACCACCGGTGGTCAAGGACACGCCGCCTGTCGAGGTAGAGACACCTAAACCCGCAGCGAGCGGCACCCAATGCCCCTCGGGCAGCGTGCTGGTGAAGTCTAAGTCGGGCAACTACTGCGTCGACGTGTACGAGTTTCCGGGGTCGGGCGCGCCGCCTAAGACACGTGTGAATTGGTTCGAAGCCAAGAAACTTTGCGCGGCTTCTGGCAAGCGTCTTTGCACCTTGACGGAGTGGAAGGGCGCGTGCGGTTCGAAGTATCCCTACGGCTCGACGTTCAACGCAGATTCGTGCAACACGGCTGACGAGGACGGATTCGAGCGATCGCTGGCGAAGGCCGGCGCGAGCAAGTCGTGCCGCAGTCGCTCGGGGACGTACGACATGAGTGGAAACGTGCACGAATGGGTCGAGGAGAAACGCATCGCGGGTGGCAGCTACGAGAGTGACGAAGACGTCGCTTCGTGCCGTTACTCCTCCGCGAAGGCTCCTGGCTCAAGCGCTGCCGACATTGGGTTCCGTTGCTGCGCAGACCCTGAGTAGGTCCGTCACACGAACGTCACGCAGATGGGGGTTGAATTCTGACTTGATGCTGGTAGCAATGGGTCACTTTGCGACGAGGCCCCCATGCTAGCGCGCTACTCAAGACCCGAAATCGCCAACATTTGGACCGACGAAGCACGGCTTCAAAATTGGTTTGAGATCGAACTTGCGGCCGTTGAGGCCCTCGCCGACCTTGGCATCGTTCCGCAGGAAGCAGCCGAACACATTCGGGCCAACGCGGTCCTGAGCGTTGAGCGGGTGGCCGAGATCGAGCGCGTGACCCGCCACGATGTCGCGGCTTTTGTTCAAAGCTTAGAGGAGAGCGTTGGGGACGAGTATGGACGTTGGATCCACTTTGGAATGACCAGCTCAGATGTGCTCGACACATGCCTCGGTATGCAACTGCGCGACGCGGCCGATGTTCTTCTGGCGGACATTGACGCGCTGATGGAGGCGATTCGGCGTCGCGCCTACGAGCATCGTGACACGGTCATGGTCGGACGTTCGCACGGCATTCATGCGGAGCCCACGACGTTTGGGCACGTGCTGGCGATGTGGTTCGATGAGATGCGTCGCAATCGCGCTCGGTTGGTCTCGGCGCGCGAGCGAATCGCCGTTGGGAAGGTGTCAGGGGCGGTGGGGACGTTCTCGAATCTGCCGATCCTCGTTGAGGAGTCGGTCATGGCGAAACTTGGGTTATTGCCCGAGTCGCCTCAAGCCAGGTCGTCTCGCGGGATCGCCATGCCGAGTACTTCTCGGTCCTGGCATCATCAAGCCCAAGTCTCGAAAAGCTCTCGGTTCAGATACGTCACATGCAGCGAACCGAGGTCGGCGAGGCCGAGGAGCGTTTTCACGCAGGGCAGAAAGGCTCAAGTGCGATGCCCCACAAACGCAATCCGATCTTGAGTGAAAACGTCACCGGACTGGCGCGCATCGTTCGGTCCATGGTGATGCCGGCGCTAGAAAACGTCGCGCTGTGGCACGAGCGCGACATCAGCCACAGTTCGGTGGAGCGCATGATCGGTCCCGACGCCACCGCAACGTTGGATTTCGCGCTGGTTCGCATGACGAACATTGTCGACAACTTGGTGGTGTATCCCGAGGCGATGGCGAGGAACCTAGAGCTGACGCGGGGGCTGCCTTTCAGCCAGGGCATTTTGTTGCGCCTGATCCAAACCGGTCTTTCGCGTTCAGACGCCTACCGTCGCGTTCAGCAGGTTGCCATGCGGGCCTTCGAGGAGGGCGGTGACTTCCGTGAGTTGGCCAAATCGGCCCCCGAAATCACCGAGCACCTGTCACCCGCGGATCTCGAGGAAGCGTTTGGACTGGATGCCGTCTTGGGTCGGGTTCCCGACATCATTGAACGGGTTTTCAACGGTTAGGAGATACCGATGAGTGAGATCGTGCCGGAGTACGAGGGCAAGGCCAAACAGATGCTTCCTGGAGCTGACGCTTCCAGCATGGTGCAGCGATTCAAGGACTCGGCGACTGCATTCAATGGGGTCAAAAAGGAAGAGTTTCCGGGAAAGGGGCGGCTGAATAACGCCATTTCGACCCACATTTTTCAGGCACTTGAGGAGGCCGGAGTCCGAACTCATTTCATTGAGCGGACCTCCGAGCGCGACATGGTCGTCAAGCGCTTGAAGATGATTCCACTGGAGGTCGTGGTGCGCAACGTCGTCACCGGCAGCTTGGCCAAGCGCACAGGTCTCGTCGAGGGCACGGCGGTGAATCCACCCATCGTCGAGACGTATTTCAAGAATGACGCGCTTGGTGACCCTATCTTGGCAGATTGCCACGTGCTGATGATGAATCTGGTCACCGAGGCGCAACTCGCTGAGTTGAAGGAACTTGCGCTGCGGGTCAACACGGTGCTCTCGGAGGTGCTTGAAGCTGCGCAGTTGCGGCTGGTGGACTTCAAGCTTGAGTTTGGGTTTGACCCAGATGGTCGCATCCTGTTGGGGGATGAGGTGTCTCCCGACACGTGTCGGATTTGGGACAACGACGGGCGAAAGCTCGACAAGGATGTTTTTCGACAAGACCTCGCGGGCCTTGTCGAAACGTACGAAGAAGTGGCGCGTCGTTTGAACGTCAACGTGTGAGGGTGTGATGGCTCATGTTCGCGTGCTGATTCGCAATCGCCCGGGAGTCTTTGACCCTGCGGGGAAAGTCGTTCAATCCGGTTTAAAACGTTTGGGGCACGATGTCGGGAACGTCACCATCGGGAAGGTCATCGACCTTGAGATTCCGGGTGACGTTGCGTCCGTGACCCAAACGGTGAACCAGATGTGCCAGCAGTTCCTGGTCAACCCGGTGCTCGAGGACTTTACCATCGAGTTTCTGGACGGGGTGTCGTGATGCGCGTTGGCGTCGTCGTCTTTCCGGGGTCCAACTGCGATCGGGATTGTGCCCATGTGCTCAGCCTTGTGGGCGCGACTCCAGAGTTTGTATGGCATCGCGACACCGACCTCAGTCACCTAGGGGCGGTGGTCCTGCCTGGTGGTTTTTCGTACGGGGACTATCTGCGGTGCGGAGCCGTCGCCAAGATATCGCCAGTGATGTCGGCGGTGCGGGAATTCGCGGCCGCGGGTCGGCCCGTCATTGGCATCTGCAACGGCTTCCAGATTTTGGTGGAATCGGAACTCCTGCCGGGCGCACTCATGCGCAACGAAAGCCTCAGCTTTCAGTGCAAGGACGTTGACCTCCGGGTTGAGTCGACCGCCACTGCGTTTACGGCCGGATTCGAGCCGGGGACGGAGCTGCGGCTGCCGATCGCGAACGCCGAGGGCAACTACACCATCGACGAACGCGGGCTCGCTGAGCTCGAAGAACACGGGCAGGTCGTGCTTCGCTACCAGAACAATCCCAACGGGAGTGTGGGCGACATTGCAGGCATTTCGAATCGACAAGGCAACGTCGTTGGCATGATGCCGCACCCCGAGCGCGCCTCGGAGTCGCGTTTGGGCAACGCGGTGGGCCGAACATTCTTTGAGTCCGTTTTGAACTTTGTGTCGTAGGTCCGCCCATGGATTTAAGAGAAGCAGCGCACGAGCACGGCCTGACGGACCAAGAGTACGACCACGCGGTCGCGATACTCGGGCGAGAGCCGACGTGGACCGAGCTCGGCGTGTTGAGCGTGATGTGGAGCGAGCACTGCTCATACAAGTCGAGTCGCGTTCATCTAAAGAAGTTTCCGACCACTGGGCCACAGGTGGTCCTCGGTCCGGGAGAAAACGCGGGAGCCGTCGACATCGGGGACGGCTTGGCGGCGGTCTTCAAGATGGAGAGCCACAATCACCCGAGCTTCATCGAACCTTATCAGGGTGCTGCCACCGGTGTCGGCGGGATTTTGCGCGATGTCTTTACGATGGGGGCACGTCCCATTGCCTCGCTCAATTCGTTGCGGTTTGGGGCCATTGACCACCCCAAAACTCCGCATTTGTTCCACGGTGTGGTTGCGGGCATTGCGGGGTATGGGAACTGCGTCGGCGTGCCCACAGTGGGCGGCGAAATCTATTTTGACCCGTGCTACAACGGGAACATTCTGGTCAATGTGTTCACCGTCGGAATCGCGCGCAAGGACAGTATTTTTCTTGGTGTTGCGGCGGGTGTAGGGACCCCCGTGTTTTACGTGGGCGCGGGAACCGGTCGCGACGGCATACATGGCGCGACCATGGCAAGCGAGCAGTTCGAAGAAGGCAGTGAAGAGAAACGCCCGACCGTTCAGGTTGGCGATCCGTTCCGCGAAAAGCTGTTGATCGAGGCCTGCCTTGAGTTGATGCAGACCGGCGCGATCATCGGCATTCAGGACATGGGGGCGGCAGGTCTGACGAGCTCGTCGGTAGAGATGGCGGATCGCGGCAAGACAGGCATTCGCATGGACATCGACCTTGTTCCGAAGCGCGAGGAAGGGATGTCCGCCTACGAAGTGCTTCTGAGCGAGAGCCAAGAGCGCATGCTGATCGTCATCGCCGAGGGCCAAGAGGACAAAGTCGCTCAGGTGTTCGACAAGTGGGAGTTGGAGTGGGGCAGGGTGGGCGAGGTGACCGACACGCGGAACTTCGAGATCTGGCAGCATGGCGAGCTCGTATGCAATTTGCCGGTCTCGCTGCTCACGTCCGAAGCGCCGGTCTACGACCGCCCGCAAGCGCGTCCCGCGAGGCTGCGCGATGAAGCGGCAACGTGGCCAGATCTTGGTCCACTTGATGAGGCTTTGGTTCGACTTCTGGGCAGCCCGAACATTGGTTCCCGTCGCCTAGTCTACGAGCAGTTTGACCATCAAGTGGGTCTTGGCACGGTCGTGTTGCCCGGGGCGGGTGACGCAGCGGTCCTGCGCATCCCGGGCGAGAAGCGGGCGATCGCCATTGCGGTCGACTGCAACAGCCGATTTGTCTACCTCGATCCGCGGCGCGGGGCGCAACTGGCGGTCGCCGAGGTGACACGAAACATCAGTTGCACCGGAGCCGCGGCCGCTGGCCATCACCGACTGTTTGAATTTCGGTGACCCCACCAACCCAGAGATTATGTGGAGTTCGCCCAGGCCGTTGAGGGGATGGCTGAGGCTTGTCGAGCACTTGACGCTCCCGTCGTCAGCGGAAACGTGAGTCTGTACAACGCCTCGTTTGGAAAGGACATCTTCCCAACGCCGTCGGTGGGCGCCGTTGGCGTGTTTGCCGAAGAGTTACGTCTTGAGCCGGCGCCAAACTTCGTCGGAACAGGGTTTGTGTCGCCAGGCGACGAGGTGTGGTTGCTTGGCCAGACCCACGCCGACGACATCGGTGGCTCGGAAGTGCAGTCCCTTTGGCTGGGCAAGATCGACGGTCCCCCTCCGCAGCTCGACCTCGCGCTCGAGAAGGCGGTTCAGGATGTTGTGCGCTCTGGCATCGAATCGGGTTGGATACGCAGCGCGCACGACTGTTCTGAGGGCGGACTTGGCGTGGCGGTCGCTGAGTGTTTGATCAAAGGGGCCCACGGCTTGGGGCTGCACATGGATCTCCCCGCCGGTGACGTGGGCCGCGTCTTGTTCAGTGAATCGGCGTCGCGTGTGGTGGTCAGTGTCGCGCCTGCGGACGCCAGCCACCTGCAACAGGCGGGTGTGCCCGCGCATCGTTTGGGAACGCTCACGCAAACGGGTGAGCTTGAGTTCGCGACTTTGAGTGTGGCGGTTGGGCAGCTTCGCGCCGCGCACGATGGGGCGCTAACTTCGTTGGAGGGATAGCCGCGTTACTGGATGATCACGGGGCACGAGAACGTCACTTCCATCGCGAGCAGCCGTGGTGCGAAGACGGCGTTTGTCGCATCGCGTGACGCTGTGAGCGCGGCTTCAATCTCAATGAACGGGGAGCGCGCCAATCCGGCAGCTTGCAGGGCCGCTGCGAGGTCAAACGGAGAGGTACCCGGCGGGACCTTGACGAGCTCCACAAATGTCGCGTTGGACAGCTCGGCGCGGGTCTGCGCTCCACGCGCCCGGAACGTGATGTACGAGTCACCCGGAGTTTGCGCGTCCCAGCGCAGTTCCTGCCACTCGGTTTTGATGGTGTTGGACGCGTTCGGGCAGCCTTGGAAGATGCGCCGGTAGTACCCGCGCTCGTCCGTCACAAATCGAAGCTGTGCGCCGGTCATGTCGCTGTAGGTGTAGGGCGCGACGAGGTTCGATACGGGCGTCGTAACGGTGTTGTCGTTCACGGTCGCGCCCGGCACGATGACGGTGGCGGTGGACTCGACCTGATTGATCGACCAGATCTTCCCGTCGAGGTCGATTGCCATACCCTTGGAACTAAACTGCGTACCCGGCACTGCGATGTTCTCGGCGGGGTTGTCGGCATTGATGCGGTAGACGCCCGACCCGTAACCGGCACCCCAGACCCACCCCTTGTCATCCGCCGCGATCCCGTGGATGAACGCGAGCTGGTCGACGTACGTCTTGCGTTGGCCTGCTGGCGCCGTGTGGTCGTAGCGCAGGACACGGTTGCCGCCCATCCACACGCGTTGTTTGAAGTCCACGGTGATGCCGTAGGTCGTGTAATCCACGGGAATCCGTTGCTTGACGCACATGTCTGCGGCGCCGCCTTCCCCGTCACAGACTGGGTCTTGGCACGAGGCTGTGTCGACGCATCGATTGGTGTCGACGCGACCCAGCTGCGATGTGCTTAAGCTCGAAATCCAAAGGTTGCCGGCACCATCGAGCGCAAAACCGTAGGTGGGAACCGGCGACTCCACATCGACGATGATGGCGCCATTGTCTGAATTCAACTTCCAGATGCGTCCGTTCCATCCACCGACCCAGACCGCGGGCTGGACAGTGTCCTGGTTTCCGCGAACGTCCTGCGCCGCGACGGCGCGAATGATCCCCTGTTGGGCAGCGACGTGTTCCACAGGACACAGTCGTCTTGGCCCCAAGGTTTGACGTCGGCAGCGCCGGTGGAGGTCGTAATCGTCCCGTCACCGTTGGTGTCGGGGCAGTCTTCGCCGAGCGACGAGATCTTGGTCAAGGATTGGCCAGCTCGGTTGCCCACAAACACATCGCCAAATGTGTTGACCGACGTCCGCGAGGGGTCGTTGCCGGCCCCGGCCGGGCCCGTGATGTAGCGCGCGACCTCTTGGTAGGTGCGGGTGTCGATTTTTGAGACGGTGCCTTCGCCCGTGTTCGCGATCCAAATGAACTGGGATTCGACGCGTTTGACATCCAATGTGACTGCGCCCTGAGGGTCGAGCACGACACCCTGGCTCGTTTGGTTGTCGTTCGGGTCGCCGGTCAGGATGAACGGGTCGCCCGAGCCCCCTGAACCGGTCTTGACGCAGGTCGGATCGCAGTTTCCACAAGCGCTGACGGCACCGCCATTGGGGCACTGGCCATTGTTGGCACCCACGACTTTGCATCGCCCGCCTTCGCAGACTCCAGACGCGCACTCGCTGCCCGTGGAACACGTGCCGCCGGTGGTCATCTGGTTGGTATTGTTCGCCGTGTTCTGCCCTGTGTTTGTCGACGAATCGTCGCACGAACCACACCCGGTAAGGGCGAGAGCATACACGAGTGCCAAAACGAATTTCTTCATTTGCCGTCCTGTCGTCCAGTTATTCCGCAGGATACGATCTTGCGGTGTGCGACACAAAGCGTATCGACCTACACCTGTCGCCATGCATTGCAACGGCCCACGGAATCAGCGACACTGCCGCATCCTTTGTGGGAGCCGATGTGAGACTCTGGATTGTAATCGTTGTTGTGTTTCTGGCGTCTTGCGGGACCGAAGACCCATCAAAAGGCACGAACAACGATCCGAACCCGCTCGATTTCGGGCAATTGGACTCGGGTGTCGACGTCGGGACCGATGCGATAACGCCATCGGGTACACCGTTCAAGTTCGGTACGTTCAACGTGCGGCGGTTTTTCGATACGGTCTGCCAATCCGGGAATTGCTCGGATGTGTCTGACTTCGAGGCCCAACTCAGTGACGCTGAGTTCAACTTCAAGGCGCAGAAGATTGCCACCGCCATCGACCGCATGGACGTGGATGCTATCTCGCTTGAAGAAATCGAAGACCAAGCGGTCTTGGACAAGCTGGTAAGTGAGCTCCAGACGCCGTTCACGATCGCGCTGATCGGCGAAACCGGTGCGAGTGGAAGCTTGGACGTGGCCGTGTTGTCCAAAGGTTCGTTGGTGGAGGTACGGACGCATCGTGACATGCGACTCCAGCGTCCGGACGGCAGCAACACATCATTTGCGCGCGAGTTCCTTGAGGTGCATACCGACCAAAACGGTCGTCGGGTGGTGCTGTTCGCCGCGCACTTCAAAGCGCAGCGTAACGATGACCCTGGGCGTCGATTCGCCGAAGCACAGGCCGCCGGTCAGATCATGACCGCGACCGCCCAGGAGTTCCCGGACGCGTTTGTTGTGCTCGGCGGCGACTTGAATGACACGCCGAACAGCGAGGCGATTACGGCGTTGCTTGCGCCAGGCGGGCTTGAGTTGCTCACGAAGCCTGACCTTTGGACCTATGGGAGTTTTAACAACACCGAACATATTGACCACATCATTTATGTCACCAACGGTGCCGCGGCCGTCGATGCCGAAGGGCCAGTGGTGTTTGATGACGGTTCGGGTTCTTACGGCGGCAGCGACCACCGCGCGCTCGCCGCGACTTTTCTTTTGGCGGACTAGTCATGCCGCAGCACGAAGGCTTTGTGATTCGCCCGGTCGACCCCACATGGGGCACCCAAACCGACCGCTCCCTCCATATCTGTTTGGTCCATCCCGAGATCCCGGGCAACACGGGGAACATCGGCCGGCTGTGTGCTGGGGCCAACATGTGGCTTCACTTGGTCGAGCCCTTGGCGTTTGAGTTGGACAACCGCTATCTGAAACGGGCTGGGCTTGATTATTGGCCACACGTTCGACTGTGTGTGCACCCAAACTTTGAATCGTTTGTGGCCCTATTTCCGCGAGAACGTCTTCACTTTTTGAGCAAAAAGGCCTCGCACCGCTACAGCGACGTGGCGTACTCGCCTGGCGCGGTTTTGGTGTTTGGTTGCGAGACCAAGGGCTTGCCTGACAGCATCCTGTCGGCCTACGAAGATCGCCTGCTACGTATCCCGACGACCGACAAGGTGCGCAGTCTCAACCTGTCTAACGCCGCTGCGATCGTGACGTTTGAAGCCCTTCGGCAAATGTCGTTTACGCCGCTCGAAGTGGAGTGATAGGCTCTCTGCGGACCAACGAGGCATCACGTGGAACGTGAATTCGGGAAGTACGAGTTCATCGAGAAAATCGGCTCTGGCGGTATGGCCGAGGTGTATCTGGCCAAGAGCCACGGCGCTGAGGGCATCGAGAAGATCCTCGTCATCAAGCGCATCCTGCCGGAGTTCACGTCAAATCGCCGGTTTGTCGACATGTTCATCTCCGAGGCGAAGATCGCCATGGAGCTCAACCACCCCAACATTGTTCAGATTTTCGACTTCGGGAAGGTCGAGTCAGACTTCTACCTCGCGATGGAGTTTGTGGACGGCAGCGACCTGGCGCAATTGTTATCGGCGGGTCGCCGCGCGGAGTCGCCGCTGCCGCTGGGAGAGGCGGTGTTCATTGGCGTGGAAATCGCGAAGGGATTGGACTACGCGCACCGTCGTCTCGACCATTTTGGCGAGCCGCTCGACATCGTGCACCGGGACATGAGCCCACAGAACGTGCTGATTTCGCGCGAGGGTGCGGTGAAAATCGTGGACTTCGGGATCGCCAAAGCGAGCAGTGTGACCGATGAAAGCCCGCACGTAGTCAAGGGGAAGTTCAGTTACATGAGCCCCGAGCAAGCCTCGGGGCGCCGTGTTGACCAGCGCAGTGACATCTTTAGTTTGGGAGTGTTGTTGTTTGAGCTGTTGTGCGGCCGGCCTCTGTTCAAACACACGACGCAGGAGGAGACCCTAAGTTTGGTCAAATCCGCGGTTGTTCCAGACATCCTCAGTCTGAACCCGAGCATACCTCCGGAGCTCGTGGACTTGATGTACCGAACGTTGTCGCTGGAGCCTGACGACAGGCCACAGACTGCGCGTGATATACAGGTCGAGTTGACGAAGGTGCTCTACGGACTGCCTGAAATCCACGACCCCACCACTCTGTCGTCGTATTTCACACGTGTGTCTCGCCACGTCGGCGAGCAGGGCAACGAGGATCACACGGCAGTGGCGTCGGGCAGCGTCGGGCGAACGGTTCCAAGCGCGGCGCAGACCGCGACCGGCAGCGCGCAGTCGGGCAACACGCCGGTGACGCGGATTGCTCAGCCAACAGACGTGCCCGAGTGGCATGCGCGCGAGCGCAAGGAATGCATCATCGTCGCGGGGCACCTTGAAGGTTTGTTCGCGCTTCGTCATGCCCTTGGCCAAGAGCGTTGGTTGCAGGTGCTCCAAGAGTACACACGCATCGTTGATTCGATCGCCTACAAGAACGATGCGGTCGTGCACCGGGTCAATGAAGACGGCTTCACGCTGTTGTTTGGGGTGCCGGTGTCGACGGAAAACGACGCCGAACGTGCGTCACGGGTCGCGATGGACTTGCATGAGGCTGTCGCGGGGATGAACCCCAGCCTTGATGCGCCCATCTCGCTGAGCATCGGGCTTGCCATTGGCGACGTTGTCTTGGAGCAAGACGTCGATCATACGGGACGCCGTTATTCATGGTCATTTTTTGGGTCCGCTCATGAGCTTGCGGAGCGGCTTGCACGCGCCGCCATGAGCCGCGAGATCTTGGTCGGTGGTCAGATCTATCGTCGAATACGCCGGGGCTACAAACTTGAGCGCGTGGACCAACTTCCTATCGACGACGAAGAGACGCAGCAGTTTCAGGCTTGGCGCCTGCTCGAGCCCAAGTCGCAGCAAGATCGTGTTAGCGAACTGCGGCGCTCAAATCACGGGTTTTACGGCCGTGATGTGACGCTGAAGACGATGCGGGAGCAGTACCGGGCGAACACGATTGAGCAACGCGCGGGTGCGTTTGTCATCCTTGGACGACCGGGCATCGGGAAGAGCACGCTCGTCGAGGAGTTTCTGCGCGGGCTGGATCCGCGCAACGTTCGCATTCTGCGTGGTGTTGTGCCTCCCTATGAGCGCGACCTTCCGTTGGCGGCGATTGCCACGCTCTTAAGCGAGATGCTGCGACTCGGCGGTCGCGAGGATCTGCGGCAGATGCGCGACAACCTTGCCGTGCGCGTCACCGCGTTGTTTGCCGACGAAGACGTTGAAGAGCGCAACATCATCGCGCAGAGCTTGGGGTCGCTGTTTGGGATTCGCCATTCCGGCTCCGCGTTCGAGGAATTGCCCGGCGAGGAGCGCAAACAGCGCATTTTCCGTTCCATGGAGAAGCTCATCACCCGGTTTGCGGAGAAAAAGCCGTTGGTGATTGCCATCGACGACGCCCACGCCTTGGATTCGATGTCACTCGAGTTTGGCGCTGAGTACTTCGGAACAACCCACAAGGCTCCTGTGACCCTCATTCTCACAGCGGACAGCGCGCCTGTGGCGGAATCGAAGGAGTGGAAGGAGTTTCTGACGATCAAGAACCTATGGAGCGAAACGATCGAGGAGCTCGGAGAAGTGGAGAGCGCCAATCTCGTGCGTGACATGCTCAGACACCACCGGATCAACGATCCCAGCCTCGGCGAGGAGATCACACGCCGGGCGGGTGGCAATCCCCTCTATATCAAGGAGGTTGTCGAGCTGCTGAGGGATCGTGGCCTCATGGCATCGGCGGATGATGCCCCGTTCTGGATGCCGAGCAACGTCGAGGGACTGCTTCGGGCGCGCATCGACCGGCTGTCCATCCCCCTGAAGTCGTTGTTGCAGCGGGCTGCCTTGTTGTGGATGCCATTTTCGGAGCGCGACTTGCGGCTGGTGGCACCCTCGGATGAGGCGGGGACCGCCGAGCTGGTGGCTCTGGGATTGTTGGAGCGCGCCGACCTTCCCGTTGGCGGATCGGACGACACGTACGATCCCGAGCAAACACCCCATGAGGACCGGACGTATCGTTTTTGCAATGCGCTGACTCAGGAGGTCGCTGCGCGAGGCCTAGTGCCTGATGAGGCCGCCGAGCTTCATGAGCGATTGGCCGACTTCCTCATGCGCACCAACGATGAGCGAAAGGTTTACGAGAGTGCGCTCATCGCGCATCACTTCGACGAAGCAGGTCAAGTGGGCCGGTCGGTTGAATTTTACTTTCAGGCTGCGGACAAGGCGCTCGACCAGTTTGGCGCGGCAGAGGCGTTGAGACTCTGTGACAAAGTGCTCGAACGTACAGAGCATGATTCGCCGTTGCGTGTGGAGGCGCTCAAGATTCGTGTCCGCGCGCTCAGCGAGCTTGGCTTAAAGGAGGAAACATCGAGGGCGCTTGAGGAATTGGATCAACTCACGGTCGATGCGCCACCTGAGGACCGCGCCGACCTGCTTTTGCGCAGGGCTCGCTTCTCGTATGACAACTCTGAGTTGCGCAAGTCTCGAGATTTTGTGGATTTGGCGCTCGCGATTGCCCACGACGCTGGCGCGGATAGCTTGGTCGCCGAATCCCATTTGATCCACGCGATGATCATGGCGAGTGAAGGCACGCGCGATGGGGCCCTACAGCTCGCGGAGCTTGCAGTGGAGCAGTTCTCGCGGCTTGAAGGGCGTGGCGCGTTGGAGGGTTACGTCAAGGCATGCAACTTGGTGGGGGTGCTGCATCGGCAAGCCGGTCGCCACGCTGCGGCATTGGCTGCTTACGAGGCGGCCCTCGAGGTGGCGCAGAAGCACGACCTACGGACGCAACAACGCACGCTTCTGACGAACAGCGCGCTGGCGCTGGCTTACCTCGGTGAGCTCTCGCGTTCGCTGGAGCGTTACGAGACAGCGCTTGGTCAGGCGCGCTCACTCGGGAACCGTCGAGAAGAAGCCGGTATCTTGGTCAATATCGGCCACACTTTATCGCTCATCGGCGATACCGAGACGGCGATGTCGTCTGTGCGACGCGGGGTCTACCTTGCGCGGAAAACGACGTCACACCAAGCGCTAGCCGATGGGTTGATCACCTTGGGGGCCTGTTACCTTGAGCGAGGGGAGCACTCAAAGGCCGAGCAGTCGTTGCAGGAGGGGTTGCGCCTCGCCGACTCGATTCCCCACGTTTACCTGAGTGTTCAAGCGACGCTGTTGTTGGCGCAGCTCAACTTAGCGGCCAACAACGCCGCCGACGGCGCGCGGGTGGCGCTCATGCAGGCCGAGGACGCGCTGGAGCGCAGCGTGGCAGCGGACATGCGCTGGGGGGTGTGTTACGGACATAGCCTCATGGCCCGCGCTTACAAAGGGCTTGGGCGTCGCAGCGACGCAATCGAGTCGTCCAAAAAGGCCGTCGAGATCGTCAACGGCGGCGAGATCTTTGGCATCGATGAGGTGTTGTATCACCACGTGCAGGTGCTGCCCGACGAGGAGGAACACCGCGTCGAGCGCACGCAAGCAATTCGTCGCGCGCGCGAGGTCGTGTTGCACCGCCGCGACCGGATCGAGGACGAGGAGAAGCGCCAGATGTTCATGAATCGGTCGATGAATCGGCAGATCTTGAATGCTGCGAAACTGATCGCAGGTGACTAGCGGCGACGCAACAAACGGAGCCACGGCGTGACACGGAGTTTTCGGATCCCCCCGATCACGAAGTGCCACGACAGCGCCGCGAACGACGTCAAGGCGGCAAGCACGAAGAAGAGCCCGGCGATGATTGGGAGAACCGGCACACCGTCAAACCGCCAATCCGCGTAAGCCAGCAATACGCTGCCACCCACGATGAGCGATCCTGCGATGAACCCCATGAACACGCGGCTCCCTAGAATCGTGATCGCCGCAACGTGTTGATCCAGGGCAGGGTGGCCGACTTGGACCCGAAGCTCACCGGCCTCGACGTCCATGAGCATCTGGTCGATCTGCATCGGGACATCACGCAGCAGGTGGTTGACCCGCAACAGCGATACCATGGCTGCTTTGAGCATGCGGTCCGACCCAAAACGCTCCTGAATGAGCCGCTCGGCGTAGGGTCGCAGCGTGCCGATGATGTCTAGGTTGGGGTAGACCGAGCGCAGAATGCCCTCCACGGTCGCCGTGGCCTTGGTCAGCAGCGCGTACTCGGGATTGACGCGGATTCTGTGACGGTGGGCAACCTCCATGATCTCTTCCATCATCGCCGCCAGGTTGAGCTTGTCGAGCTCCTGAGTCAGATGGGCGTCACGCAGTCGCTGCACGTCGGCGCGTAACATGCGCAAATTGACCCGTCCATCGGGCCGACCCATGCGTAAGACCGTTCGCGTGATGCCGTCGACGTCATTGGTGATGATGGAGACGATGAGGTCGACGAGCTCGTCTTGCTGCCCTCGCGAGAGGTGACCGACCAATCCCCAGTCGAGAAACGCGACCCGATCGTCCCTGGTCACGAGCATGTTCCCCGGATGCGGGTCACCGTGGAAAAATCCGTCCACGAAGATCTGCTGGAACGCGGCCTCCATCGCGATGGTGCATAGCTTCTGCGCGCGTTCCGAACCAACCTCGATGGTCGAGATTTTGTCCCCCTCGACGTAGGTCTGCGTGATGACTGTGCTGGCTGTCAGATCGCCGATGACTCGGGGATGATGAACTCGCGGTTATCGATGGCGTTCTGTCTGGCACGTTCGTTGTTCGCCGCTTCGTGCAGGAAGTTCAGCCTTCGGTGATGGCCTTTTCAAACTCTTTGACGATCCCAACTGGGTTGTAGAGGCCGATCTCATCGACAGTCGCCTCGCCAAGCCGCGCCATGTAGTGCAGGATCGCAAGATCGCTTCGGATTTGCGGCCCAATTTCAGGCCGTTGGACTTTGACGACGACCTCGCGTCCGTCGTGAAGTGTCGCGCGATGGACCTGCGCCATGCTCGCCGTCGCAATGGGCTCGGCATCGAACGTTGCGTAGAGGTCTATCACTGCCTTCCCCAGCGCCCCTTCGATCTGGGCGATGACATCGTCGGCCGAGACGGTGGGCGCGCGGTCTTGGAGTTTCTGGAACTCATGGATGAACACCGGCGGGAGTAGGTCCGGACGGGTGGACAATATCTGCCCGAGCTTGATGAACGTTGGTCCGAGCTCCTCAAGCGCTTGGCGTGCTTGTACCGCAAGATTCTTAAGGTCCGTGGGCGCTTGAGCGGCCGGCTGGGAGGTTCCCGCGAGCCACGCTTCGAGGCCGATTGCGGTGAGGACGCCATGAAACCCATGGCGGCTGAGTGTGACCGCAATCTCGCGCGTGCGCTTGATGTCGTGGATCGTCGATTTGATGACCCCCTGTTTGTCGCGCGTTGTCGTCATCGCCAACTCTTGCCGGCTCGAAGGTTCTCGAGCGCCTCAGCAAAGTCTACGGGATAGGGCGCTTGACAGAAAACTTTTGTCCCGTCGACACCAACAAATCCCAAGGTGCGGGCATGGAGGGCGAGCCGTGCGATGACTTTCGCTTCGTTGGCCGCCTTTCCGCCGTAGATGGGGTCGGCCAGAATTGGTGCATTTGCCTCAGAGAGGTGCATCCGAATCTGATGCGTTCTGCCGGTTTCTAGGTTGCATTCCACGAGGCAGACGCCGTCACGAAACCGTTCCAAGACCCGGTAGTGCGTCACGGCGTGCCTGCCCTCGGTCACCCGTGACGTGTAGCGTTTGCGGTGGTTTGGGTCGCGTCCGTGTCGGGTCGAGAAGGTTCCCGTGTCGCCCAAACCCGGACCAAATGCGAGCGCGTGGTAGGCCCGGTCAATCGTGTGGGATTTGAAGAGTGCGGCAAGATGGTGGTGCCCAGCGTCCGACTTGGTGACGGCCAATGCCCCAGACGTGTCTTTGTCGAGGCGGTGCACGATGCCGGGGCGAAGTGCATTTCCAATGACCGGAAGCTCGTCGAAGTGGTGCATGATGGCATTGACCAAGGTGCCCGAATGGTGTCCCGGAGCCGGATGCACCACCATCCCCGCGGGTTTGTTCACGATCGCCACGTGCGCGTCTTCAAAGAGGATCTCGAGCGGGATGTCCTCTGCGACAACATCGATCTCGACGGGGGGTTGCCAAACCCATTGAATCTCATCGCCGGCGCGAAGTGCGTAGCCCGCCTTGGTCTGGTTGCCGTTGACCAAAACTTCGCCCCCATCGATGCAGCGTCGCACCTGGCTGCGCGAGAGCGGTGGGTCCTCTTGGTCGGCAAGAAACACATCGAGCCGGCTCCCGATGTCATCGGCGTCGGCGAAAAATTCGAATGTGATGGGCTGAGTACGTGGCGTGGTGATTACCAGATAGGGCTTTCGATGTGACCCGTGTTGGCAAACACGATGTCGATGAAAGCGCGCTCAAGGACGTTCGTCTCGTTCAAGATCTCGTCGCTGACGTAGGTCGAGAAGTGCGAACGCGCTTCGTTCATGATGCCCTCGAGCTCATCAAACAGCGTGTCGTTTCGGATGCCCGTCTCGATGCGCTTTTGAATGTCGGGGTAAATCGTCATGTCCGATGCAATAACACGAGCACGTTGTGCCGCTTTGCGTTCGTCGGAGATCTTGCTCATCGGATCCTCGTTTCGCGAGTGATTTAGGTTCGAGGGGGGTGTTTTCACCTAGAAAAGTACACTATCACGATTCGCTCAGGAAGCGAAAATACTCCTCGATCAACTGCTCGGACTCCACGTCGAACACGCGGGCAATCTCGCGCAGATAGCCGCGAAGATACACCGGCCGGGGCAGGATCTCGACGTCGCCGTCCTCGATGGCCGACAGGTACTTGATGCCGATATGCGTGCGCAGACTGAGGTCTTGCAGGCTCATCTGGCGTTGTTTTCTCAGGGTTTCTATCGTCTTTCCCGGGTTGCTCAACGACGACTTTGGTTTTGGTGGCGTCGTGCTCGGCGGTTCGGTCTTGGCAATCGAACGTTCAGGAATGCGCTCGGCGCGGGGCGGGTCGGGCGCCGGGGCGGGTGGTGTTGGCGGCGCCTCGTGGGCATCCGACGTCAGGGTCAGTACTTTCCGGTACGTGTTCTCAAGCTGGTCCGCGATTTGAAGGCGTCGCTCGGGGTCAACAAACACCAACGAGATCGCGTTCTCGCGGCGGTAGCCTTCCCACAGACGTCGACAGGTTTGCCGTATCTCATTGCGGCCCGTCTCGGCGCTCAGGCCGATCTTGCGTGCGGGATGGGCATCGGGTTGCCGAGGGACGGGCCTTGGGTATTTGGCGTCGATGACGCGGAGGTCGCCCAGATGGCGCGCCAGCGTCTCGATGTCGTTGGACAACGCTTCTTCGCCGCGCACCGAGTTTCCACCGCCGGCCGTGCGCCGGTTGTAGAACCAACGGCGATCCTCGAAATCAACCGAACCGACAAACCGGGGGAACACGCCGAGCGCCTGATGCAGCGCATGGCAAAGCACGGCGCCGAGGTCTCGTTCGGCGCCTTCGCGCACCATGTTAACGACAAGGTAAGCCTCGAAGCGATCGAGCGTGTCACCGATGATGCGTCGACAGTCAGGGCTTGGCGCCGCACGCAACAAGCTGTCGCGGTTCATCATCAGCGGCTGCTGGTATAGGGTTTCGAGGAGCTCGTTGGCGTGGTCCCGGGCGTCCGGGTGAAATCCAATCGCCTGGTAGATGGCGGCGCGCATGAACTGCGTCGTCAGTCGAATCGAGGCGGGTTCCGGTGTGCAGATCAGCAAAGGCACATCGCACAGCGCAAACACGGTCACAGGAAAGGGATCGACGCTCGGAGGCAAGTCAAAGAACACCCAATCAAAATCCAGCTCGTGACACTGCGCCAAGAGAATGTCGCCTGCCAGCCTTGGGCGAAGGTACGGCTGATCTCGCCCGGACGCCAAGGCGGCATGCCAAACGTTGCGATAACCCGTGGCTTGAATGTAGTCCGCGATATGCGAACCTTCGAGGCCCAGCGGCATCAGCGATTCGGAAAACTCAAAGCGGCTCTCTTCGGCATGCAGCAATGTGTTGAGCGTCGCGCACTCCCATGAGCCGTCGACACACAACACCCGCTGCCCGTGACGGGCCAAAGAACGCGCGATTTCGGCGCACAGAGTGCTGCGGCCGGCGCCGCCCTTGGCGCCGCCAAAAGCGACGACGCGAGGCCGACCTTCTTGGTGGGGGGCTCCGAGTTGATTCACAGACAACCTATCCTGATAAATGAAGCGGGCGAATGATCGGACCTTGTTCTAAACTTGGCAAGCGTGTGCCTGCGCGATATGAAAGGTGGACGCAATCCCTAGTGAACACAAGCAGCTTGCGCCAACTCCTTCGCCTCAAGGGTTTCGCTGTGCCGAAGTTGATATTCAACGATCCAGAAACTGACCAAGAAGTATCGCTGACGATTGGGGATACCCAACCCGAGGTCACCGTTGGTCGAAATCCCGGAAACACGCTGCGCGTGAACAACCCCTCGATCTCTCGCAGACACGCGAAAATTGTGTGGGAGAACAACGAGGTCACCCTCTACGACCTCGACAGTTCGAATGGGTCTTACGTCAACGGTCACCGGGTTCGAAGCCAGGTTCTTGTCAACGAAGACCGCCTTCGCATCGGCGAGTTTCCGCTGTTGTTTATGGACGAGAGCGACTCGGCCACGGCTGAAGTGAGCCCTGACGTCATCGATTCCGTGCTGCAGGCAGGTGGACACAAACAGACCAATTTGGGCGGGTTTAACGCAGGTCCTCCCGAGCCGCCTCCCACGCCAGAGGCGTTTGGCGGGCCCGTGCAGTCTCACGACGGGATGTTCGATCTTGACCCTGTCAGCGAAGAGCCCGCTTTCGGACAACCATCGGGTTATGGGCCCGAGAGCTACGGATTTTCGAATTCGGCGCCCACCTTCGACCCGCCGTCGTTCAATGACGGCTTCCAAAATTCTGCGTTCCCCGCGCCGCCGCCGCAGGAATGGGGCGAAGACGAGCCCATCGAGCTCGAACCGGACTTGAGCGACCTCGATTCCGATGGAACCTCCAATGAGGCCGACGTCTTTGGTTTGGCGTCCAGCTCAGCCTTTGGGGATGACCTTGGGGCAGCGCCTTCGATCGGCGAAGAAGACCTCGACACACGCAACGCCGCACCGGGCGAGATCGCCAGCGGGCTTGCGAACTTCGTGCGCAGCGATTCCGAGGAGAATTTCGACTCGACCGTCGAACAGAGCGTCGAAAACTTCATGGCGCTTCGTGCAGCTGCGGCCGGCTCGGGAGACGTCGTTGATCTTCAGCGCCAGATTGATGAGCTGCGTCGTGAACGCGACGAACTCTCGGACATGCTGCAAAACCGTGCTGGGGATGCCGGGGCGGCAAGTCAGCTGCAGATTGAGCGTCTGCGCAAAGAGCGCGATCGCCTCTCGGATGAACGTCGAAATTTGATGCGCCAGCTCAACGACACGAAGAAGGCGCTCGACGAGGCCCCCAGTGCACAGGCCATTGGGGAGGCACGCGAGCAAATTTCCGACCTTCAAGCCGCGATGGCCGATCTTGAGGCGGATCGCAACAACCTTCAGGCGTTGTCGGCGCAAAAGGACGAGCGCATTGACGCGCTGCAAGCTCAGGTCGATGAGCTCCGCGCGGCGGCCTCGGATCGAGACTTCGCGCATCAGCAAAGCGCGGAACTCGGCGAGCAGTTGAGCAGCGCCAACGAGAATCTGGCCGAGTTTCAGGCGGAGATGCAGCGACTTCGCGACGAAGTAGGCACGCTGAACGAGCGGCTCAACGGCGCGGTCACTGAGATCGAACAGCTCGACCAAGAGGTCGCGGATCGCGACGAGAAGATCGCCAGCTACACGGACCTGATCGACTCGCTGAACCTGAACCTCTCGGAGCGCGAGGCGCAAGCTGACGAGCTACGGGTCGCGCTCGAAGAGGCGCTCGCGGACGTCGAGGCCCAAGCGCAGCGCCTGGAACTCGTCGAGGCCGAGCTGGAACAACGACCTGTCGCGGATGAAGTGGTTGACCTTCGAAGTCGCTTGGCCGCGGTCGAGGCAGAGCGCGACACTCTGACGACGGAGCGCGACAGCCTGCGCGAGGTCAAGGCTGAACTCGAGCAGAAAGTCTCGGAAGGGGCGAAGCTCGTGGACGCCATCAACGAGCGCTACTCGAAGATCGGTAGCGAGTTTGATGCGATCAAGCGCGAGCGCGACGAACTCAAAGAAGAACGCGTGGCGTTTGCCCGTGAGACCGACTACCTGCAGGTCGAACGTCGTCGCATGACCGATGAGCTCGAAGACCTGCGCAAGAAGGTTAAGTCGGCAGACAAAGAGACAAAACGCAAAAAGCAGATCTTCGACGAGCTTTCAGGTGATCTTCGCAATCTCGTCAAAGAGAACAACGCGTTGCAGGACAAGGTTTCAACGCTTGAGAAACGCGTGGGTGAGAGCCCCTCGCCTGAGCATGTCGCCGAGCTTGAGGCGTCGCTGAAGGCAGCACGTGAACAAGTTGCGGATCTTGAGCAGGACAACGCTGGATTGACGCGGGACTTGGGCAAGTTCGTAGAAGAGAAATCGGCGCTTGAAGAGCGCGCCGTCGCGCTCGCCGCCGAACTTGACGTCGCACTCGCGAACGCCGCATCTGGCGCGGAGGCATCCGAGGCCCTTCATGCGTTGCGTGAGGAGCGCGACACGTTGAAGTCTCGTGTCGAGGAGCTCGAACCTCAGCTTGAAGCGCTCGCGGCCAACCTGGCCGAGCTCGAGGAATTGCGGGGGGCGGTCGAAACGTCGATGTCCCGTATCGCAGAGCTCGAGGATCAACTGGCTTCGGCGTCGGAGGCGGCTGCTGGAGCGCAGAAAGCGGCCGAACTGCAGAAGAAGCTTGAGGAAGCCGAGACGACGTTGGCGGCCATCATTCTTGAGCGGGACAAGCTTGAGGACGACCTCATGAAGGCCAAGAAGAAGTGACCACAACCGGAAGGTGGTCTGACGCGTCCTCGGTCGATAGAACCTCGGCGGAGTCAAACGTAAACCCGCGCCCTAAGATGTAGTCGATCCGAACAGACGGCGCGTCGCTCGGGTAGGTTGGCTGCGTGTCTGAGCCGGGATCTTCGAGGTGTTGTCTCAGGTCGTCGAGCCACGCCGACGCGCTCTCGTTGAGATCACCCATCAAAATCTTGGGGCCGGGGACCGACACCGCGTCGGTCAACACACGAGCTTGCGCGTGACGATCCGCGACATGCGAGAGGTGCGTCGTGAACAGCGTAAACGGGTGGTCTGGGATGTCGACCTCCGCGACGAAAAGGCATCGCGGTTCGTCGATTTCACGCGGCAGCTTAACCACACGCGGTGTGCGCAGCGGAAACCGACTCAAAACGGCGTGTCCGTACTCGGCACCCGTGCTCGTACGAATACACGGGACGAACTGCCAGTACGGCATGTTCGCGAAACTCGCGAGTTGCCGTGTGGTGTCACCCGCGGGGCCCATGATCCAGTGCCGTCCCACCTCTTGAAGGGCGACGACGTCGGGCGCCTGCGCGTTCAACGTTTGGGCCAGCGGCGCGAGTCCGCGTTGAATTCCGAGGCGGATGTTCCAGCTCATAAGCTTCATGCCATACTCTTTGGCAATAGAATCCGGAACGTCGAGCCTGTTGCGTTGGTCTCAAGTTCGACCCGTCCTCCGTGTTCTTCCAGGATCTGCTGGGTCATGGCCAGACCTAGGCCAGTGCCCGTGTGTTTGGTCGTGTAGAACGGTTCAAAAATGTGCTCGGCGACCTCGCCGGGAATTCCGCCGGCCTCGTCGACAATCTCGACGATGGCGTTGGATTCATCCTGCAGGACCCGAATCACGATTTTGGCGTTGTCAGGCGATGCCTCCACCGCATTTTTGACGAGATTGAGGCACGCCTGCCGAATCTGGGCGGCGTCCATGGTGGCGTTGACCTCCTCGGTCGCCTCCACGGACACGTCGACGCCCGCGTCACTCCATTCCCACGCGTGGAAGTCCGCAAGGCTGTGGATCACTTCCACGACGCTTCGCTGTTCGAGCCTCGGTGTCGGAAGCCGTGCATAGACGAGGTACTGCTCGGTGATGTCCCGCAGGCGGTCCACCTCGTTGATGATGGTCTCGAGTTGTTCGAGAAGTTCGGGGTCCTCGCGCGCGAGGTCCGTGTCCACGAGGGCGTCGTGCAGCATCTCGACGTTGAGGTTGATGCTCGACAACGGGTTGCGCAGCTCGTGTGTGATGAGCGACGTCATTCGGCCCACCGTGGCGAGCCGCTCGGATTTGAGCAGTTTTGCATGTTGTTCCCGCAGGGCTTGGTCCCGCTCGGCGATGGATGCGGCCATGTGGTCGAATTCTTCAACCAAGAGGCCAATTTCATCGTGCGCCGTCGTGCGAGCGTCCGACAGCGGCGCGTAATTGCCTTCTCCAATACGCTTTGCGGCCTCGGTCAGCTGGGTGAGCCGTCGCATCGTCAGCGAGACGGCGACGAGCAGAATGATAGCGATCGTGAGGGCAACGCCTGTGGCGGCGCCGAGGCCGTACAGACTTGAGCGTTGGTGCTCTTTGGCCTCGTTGAGGGCCTCATCGGTGATTTCGCGCAGAGCGATTCGCAGGGAGCTGAGCTCGCTGTCCATACGTCGTGCCTGATCACGCAGCTGGGTTTGTCGTTTAAAGACCTCGGTTTCATCCGAGTCCGCCAACACGAGGGACGTGAAGTCTTGGGAGGCTGCGGCGAAGTCTTCAATCGTTCGTTTGAGCTCGACGACTCGGGTGCCGACGGGCTGAGCGGCCCGCTGAACTTGGTCGGTGCGGTGCGCGAGTTCGACCGCGAGGTCCATGTTGCGCCGAAAACGGTCGGGAACCGATGGTGCGAGGCGCGTGACTTGTAGCGTACGCCTCAAGACCAAAGGGTCGCGTTCGTTGAGGACCACGCTAAAGCTCTTCAGGTCGGTCTGCACATCCGAGAGCGTCAGGGACAGTGGGACAACCGTCGCGTTGACGGTTCGAACCTGTTCGAAGGTCGACTGCGTCCGGTAAATCCCAAAGACGAGCACAACGCTGAACACCGCGATAACTGCGGTGAAGGCGAAGAAGATCTTTGTGGCGATGCTGAGCTTCATACAGTGTTCCAACCTCAGCGCGACCCTAGCCTATCCGGCATCTGAGGCATAGACACGAAGCCCGGAACCACCCGTCACGGTTGACGAAAACAGATGTAGGTGTTAGGAGGCATGCGCTCAAACTAGACCCTGGAACGCGCCGATCGGCGCTTTTTTGTTCACGGGACCACGATGATTTTCGAACATTTCCGACCGACGAGAAACCTCTTAGGTCTTGTAACTGCTCTCATTCTCACCACTTTTTGTACGTCGGCGTTCTGCGCAGCGTCCGACGCCCAAAGTGTTTATGCTGCCGACGCAGAGTGTCAACGATTCCATCTCGTCGATCATCCCCGAGCGTATTGGGGAACAAGTTCGTGAGGGGATCAAACAGGATGCGCGGGTGGTTCTGATGCCATCCTACGAAGCCGTGCAGAAGGAACTTGGGGGAGGCGGCCACTCCTCGGCGGCCATCGCCCAAGCCGAGACGCTTTATACGCAAGGCATCGGTCTCCTGACGGCCGGTGAAGATCAAAAGGCGGCCGAAGCCTTCCAGCGCTCCGTCGATATGATGGAGCAGAACATCGCGGACCTGCAGAACTACGACGTCCTCGCGGACGCTCTGGCGAACCTCTCACTGGCGTACTTCAACGCAAAGTTCGATGTGGACGCGCGCAAACGGATGAAGGATTTCGCCCATCTGCGTCCCACGGCGCAGCTCGACCCCGAGAAGTATCCCAAGGAGCTTCTTGAGGTTTTGACCGACGAGCAGAAAAAGGTGAGCACAGCCGGGGCCGGAAAGCTCAATGTGACGGCTCAATGTTCCCGACGCCAAGGTCTTCGATCGACGGAGTGGACAAAGGTGCAGCCCCGGTCACCGTCACGGATGTTGCGTTCGGAACCCATTACTTGGTGGTTCGTGGCCCCAACGGCGGGGTCTGGGCCGAGAAGATTCGTGTTCGCGGCAAAGGGAAGGCCCAAGACTTCAAGGTGGAGCTCGGCCAGGGCAAGACGTCCGTGAGCGAAAGCACGGGTGGGGCGGGTGTGTATTCCGACCTCCTCGCGAGCGTCAAGACCGGGCGCTGGGGTGCGGACCTGCAGCCGTATCTCAAAGAGTTGGGTACGCAGACCGGCGCCGAATTCGTGGTGTGGGTTGTGATGTTCAAAGACGGAAGCAAGTATGTCGCCGCGCCGTTTGTGCATCGATTGTCGGATGGGTTGACGGTTGGACTCGCCAAAGCAGACTTCAACATCGAGCTCTCCAACCTACGTGTGGGTGTCGCCGCGTTATCGAAGTCCATGGTGGACGCCGTGGCCTCGCCCCCGGAGGACAAAGCTGTCGTCGATGTGGAGCTCGGCCCAGAGCCTGTGGTTGTGGTGGCGAAGAAGCCCGATACCACGGTCAAGGAGCCAGAAGTCGTCAAGGAACCTTATGTTGGAGAACCCCTCCAACCCCCGCCGGACGCGCCTCCATCCGAAGAGATTAGCACCTGGACCTATATCGCGGCGGGTGGGGCCGTCATCGTTGCTGGAGCACTTGTGGCTGGTGGCATTTACCTGCTGTCCGACAGCGGCAATGAGAGCCGGGCATCTGGCTTTGACGCCATCGTTTCGTGGTAGGAGTCGCAAGAATGAAACACATCAAACTGCTTACAATTTTGCGCTGCTCGCAGCCTCCTGCAGGAGTGACTCCGGTGAACCGCCGGTGCTTGCCGTCGACGTTTTTGGGTATGGGCCCGACTACGCCGGAGGCGTCGGCTTTGTGCAAGGGCTTCCAGGTTTTGCGAACGCGAACGGCGTTCAGATTTCGCTGGTTCAGCCGCTGGACAAGAAGATTCTTGGCCAAGAGGTTTTCCCGGTCGCAGAGGGCACAGGCAAGGTGCCCGAAGTGACCTACGGCGATCGTCTGCGGTTGGACTTTGATGTGACCGACACGAATGGATCGATTGTCGCCACAGGGTCATCGCCGATGTTCGACTTTGACCCAGACCTTGAGCGGCTCACCTTCAGAATTCAGGTGGGGGCGAACAACACATTCTCCCCGTACGGTTCGGTCGTACGTGACGCCTCGGGTGAGCGACGTTACGCCCAGTCGCGCTACGACTACCGCGGCACGTCTGGCAGCAGATGGTTGGGCAGCATCGGTCACGGCGCGGTCACGTTGAGCGACGGCACGATCGTGATCATCGGGGGCGGTGACCCCATCCCAGGCTTCGCCACCACGGCGTTGCCCGATTTTCGATTCATCAACAACACGGTGCAGACCTTCGAGGTCCGCACGGGTTACTTCACCGACATCTCCGTGGACGATGCTTCGGGGACCGTCAACCCCGAGGACAAGCTGTTTCAGCCCACGGTGTGGCCAAGTGTGACGCCGATTGGCAACGATCGGTTTCTGGTCACCGGCGGCTTCACAGGGGAGGGCGGTCGTCCGATCGCGACCGACACCATTCAGATTGTGGACGTGAAGGCGCCTGCGACGCAACGGGTTCAACGCCTCCGCAAGGCCGACGGAAGCTTCGCACAGCTCAAGATTGCGCGAGGACGCCATGCGGCCGCATTCCGTGGCGCCGACAACTCCGTGGTGGTGATCGGCGGGTTGGGTGTCGTCGGCGAAAACGACGTCTTGGACTCCTTTGAGGTCATCAAACTGGACACCGGTGAGGTTTCTGGGCCTTTCACCATGCAGTCGGCACGCGTTGAGGCGACAGCGACCGCATTTGATGGGTCGAAGATCTGGGTGGTTGGTGGCCGAAATCAGGATGGCGTCCTCGCCACGAGCGAGGTCATCTCGGCCGACAACACGTCCGCAGCGGATGCGACATTGCGCACAGCGCGATTTGGCCACGCCGTGGTGCGGTTGACGCCTGGTCTGACGGGAAATCTTCTGATGGTCATCGGGGGATACGTGGACGCAGACGGCAACGCCACGGGTAATTTTGAAATCGGCGGCTTGGGGCGTGGTGTTTTTCAATCGGGTTCCGATTGGGAAATGTCGGTCGGCCGTGGCCGTCCTTCGGTCGCCGAGCTCGTCTCGTCCAACGATATCATTGTCATCGGTGGGCGGGATGCGAACGCGGACCAGAAGTCTGTTGATCGACTCAAGTACGTCGATCTCAACCTCGCGACCCCGTACACCGTTCAGGGAGGCGGGAACCTCACCGATGCCCGCTACATGGCCACCGCGACGGTCGGCGCCAATGGAAAGGTGTTCTTGATTGGGGGCATTGGTCCCATCGCAGACGGGGTTGCCGCTGCAGACTCCGCGTTAATCTACAACGCGCTTGATCCTGTGAGTTCTGGCGCACAAATCGTGGAATGACTTGACCAGGTTCGATGGGACTGTTACCCATCTGAGCCGCTTGACTTGAGGAGTGAATGATGGCCGAAGAAACGACCCAGCCTGCAGAAGGCGCCGAAGAAAAATCGCAGAAAATCATGTGCTTCGTTTCGAAGCAGATGGTTCCGTTGAGTGAAACTGTGGAAGTGGAGTACGCGCCGCGTAAAAAGGTTCGCGTCCTGCCAAAATACGTGAAGTACTCTGCGGCCGAATGACGTAGTCAGTCGGATCCAAACGTGATGAAGCCGTCCCTAGGGGCGGCTTTCTGCGTTTCTTGGCCATTGTCCCGGGCACTTTATTGGCCATCGAGGACATTTCATGGCACTTCATACCACTTCGAGAATTATTTTTGCGCGCTTCTCGCTGATTTCGTCGAGTTTTCCACAAGTCGGCGATGGTGTTTCGCGCCATTCTCGCTACCCATTCCACGATCCTCAGAAGTTTTCCACAGCCCTAAAATACAAGGGTTTTGGCGGGTTAATGTTTCTTGACGATGCCCATGTGCACTCCTATATTGCTGCCAAGTGGGATGAATTCCCATGAAGTGGATCAAGTTGGGTCAAGGACGACCCGAAACGAGAGACAGGAGTCGCACATTCGGTAGGTCACCATGTTTCGCGGTCAGTTTGAGCACACGATGGACGGGAAGGGACGATGCAGTCTCCCTGCGCGTTTTCGTGAGACGCTCGGTGAGCTCGACCCAACGGGTACCAACGCCGACCGTGTGATTCTGACGCGCACGTTTCAGAAGTGCTTGGTCCTCTATCCGATGGATAAGTGGCTGAACTTTGAAGAAAAGATCCAAAAACTTCCGCAATTTGACCCGCGCGTCCAACAGCTCAAGCGGGTCTACATTGCGGGCGCCATCGAGTGCACCATTGACGGAAACGGGCGCCTTCTGGTTCCCCAGTCAATGCGCGAGTTCGCGGATTTAGAACGTGACGTGGTCTGGGTTGGCCAATTGGACACCATGGAATTGTGGTCCGCGAGCCGATGGAACTCAGCCGTCGAAGATGCTCTTCAGGATCCGAAGGGTCTGGCCGAAGCGATGGCATAGCTCGGACTCGAAGGACTGACGATAGTTGGGCTCATGATGAGCAGAGGCCGCAAGGCCGTGACCCATGGACGGGTCGGAACGGGTTCTTCTGGATGAAGGTTCGCCAAAAGGCGAATGGCCCACGGATGGGCGCTTTCCCTTCCTCTGCATCCCCCCGCCGTCCACCAGGGAGAGAATCGTGAACGAGATCTTCTCCACATACGCGACCGACTACCACGCCCCCGTGCTTGTTCGTGAGGTGCTTGAGCACCTGCATGTTCAGCCGTCGGGTGTGTACGTCGACGGCACGCTCGGAGGGGGTGGGCACACTCACGCCATTTTGGACGCGAGCTCGCCAGACGGTCGCGTGGTTGCGTTTGATCGCGATCCGCAGGCGTGTGAGGTCGCCAAAGCTCGCCTGAACGCGTTCGGCGAGCGACTGACCGTTGTCAACGCCAACTACGCGTTGGCCAAAGACCACGTGACACAGGCGGATGCGTGGTTGGTCGACGCGGGCGTGAGCTCACACCAGCTCGACGACGCACAACGAGGTTTCAGTTTCCGCGAAGCGGGCCCGCTCGACATGCGCATGGGCGAGGGCCCCACGCTGGCGGAATACCTGAGCGACGTGGACGAGGACGAATTGGCGCGGGTGCTGCGAGAGTACGGTGAGGTTCGTTCCGCCCGCCATTTGTCACGCTGCATTTTGTCAGACTTCGCCGACGGACGTTTCCAAGACACCCGCGACCTCGCCGCGATGATCGAACGCGTCGTCGGCCACGGAGCGGGAAGCGGTCGCCAGACCAAAATGCACCCTGCGACGCTTGTCTTTCAGGCGCTGAGGATCGCGGTCAACGACGAGCTGCAAGGACTTGAAGCTGCGGTGCTGAGCATCCCCGAAGTCGTTCGACCAGGCGGGTTTGCCGTGTTCATCAGCTTCCACTCGCTTGAAGACAGAATTGTGAAAAACGGATTTCGCGCACTCACAGGCATGCACGAGGAGATTCCGCGTGGATTGCCGGTGGAGCGTCCGGAACCGCGCGTCGAGATCGTGACGCGTAAGCCGGTCACCGCGCAAGAAGATGAATTGGAGTTCAACCCCCGCGCACGCAGCGCAAAATTGCGTGCTGTGCGGGTTTTGTGAATTTGGGCCTGCAAAACCAGTGAGGATCGTGTAATGAAAGATAAAGTGTTCGACACACTCAAGGATCTCGGAAAAATCGTGAGCGTCGGAGTGGCGGTTTCGCTGATCTGCTCGGTGCTCATGTTCCACGTGTGGAATCGTTACCAAATCACGCATTTGGGCTACGAAATCGCTCGGGTCACCAAAGAGCACCGAGAGTTGGTCGAGCAGAACAGGAAACTAAGTATCGAAGTCGCCGTTCAAGGACGAACGGAGCGCATGACGGAAGTAGCGCGGGCGAGGTTCGGTCTCCAGCCGATGCAACCGGAACAAATTCAACCGGTGATGCTCCAAGCGAACTCCTCAGACTCCCTTGACCAGGAACGGCACGCCGCTCTCGAAAGATGAGGTTGCGTCGTGAACGAATCAGGTGATCGCCGACAGTTTTGGATCCGCGTCCGTATGGGTATGGTCGCAGGCCTTGTCTCACTCCTGTTCGTTGCGGTCATCGTTCGCGTCTACCACCTCCAAGTGGTACAGGCCGCCAAGATGCACGAACGTGCCGTCGGTCAGCAGGCCCGCGACATCACAGTGCAAGCGCGTCGTGGTGGAATCTTGGACAGAAACGGCGTGGAGCTCGCCGTCAGCGTGGAAGCTCCCAGCTTTTTCCTTCGGCCCCGAAGCATCAAAGACCCTGCGCTACTCGCCCAGAAGCTCGCTCCAATCTTGGACATGGATGCCGCCACGATCGAGGCAAAGGCGCGATCGAAATCGCCGTTCGTCTGGTTGAAACGCCAAGGGACACCGGCCGAGGCCGAAGCGGTCAAAGCGCTTGACCTCGAAGGCATCGACCTGACTCCCGAATCCAAGCGATTCTATCCCCTTCGCGAGCGAGCCGGCCAGTTGCTTGGCTTCGTGGGCATCGATAGCAATGGACTTGAAGGGATCGAGCGAACTTACGAATCGCAGATGGCGGGCGGGGAATACACGATCCAGGGCTACAAGGATGCGCGCGGCAAGACGTTGCTGACCGAAGCCACGCCAGAGTTCAAGAAATTCGAGGGGAAGAGTGTCACGTTGACCATCGATGAGCGGCTTCAGCGGGTGGCGGAGGAGGCGATTTCCGAACAGGTGGAAAAATACGAGGCCAAGGCCGGTTACGCGATCGTGTTGGATCCCAAGACCGGCGAAATCTTGGCGATGGCGAACACTCCGTCGTTCGACCCAAACCGCTTCAAAGAGTTCACGGCCGACGCATGGCGGCTCAAGGGCGTCACGGACACGTTCGAACCGGGTTCCACCTTCAAACCGCTCGTCCTCGCTGCCGCGCTGCAGGAGAAGACTGTGACCTTGAACTCGCGATTCGACACCGAAGGCGGTCGAATCAAGATCGGGAAGTACACCATTCGGGATAGCCACGCCGCGGGCGTGCTCACCGCCGCCGAGATCGTTCAAGAGTCGTCCAACATTGGTGCCTACAAGATTGCGCAGACCTTAGGACGCGACAAATTCTACCAATACATCCGAGCTTTTGGGTTTGGACGCGCCACCGGATTGAAGGTCCGCGGCGAGCAGCCTGGATTGGTGTGGCCGCCCGACCGATGGGCTGAAGTCAGTTTCGCCAACATTGCGTTCGGGCAAGGCCTCACGGCGACGCCGTTGCAAATGACCAATGCGATTGCAACCGTGGCCAACGGCGGAATGCTCATGAAACCCAGACTCGTGCGCTCATTGGTGGACAAAGACGGGAAGGTCGTCGAGGACTCGCAACCCACGCTTATTCGGCGTGTCTTGTCGCCAGACGTGGCCAAAAAGACCAGCTGGGCAATGAGCTTGGTGACGCGTGAAGGCGGGACCGCAAAGTCAGCAGCTCTTGAGCACTACACCGTGGCCGGCAAGACTGGGACGGCTCAAAAGGTCAATCCCGAGACACGCCGATACGACCCACATATGTGGTTGGCGAGTTTCATCGGCTATGCGCCGGCGGAAGATCCCGAGTTTGTTGTCTTGGTCATGATCGACGAACCTCATAAGAGCCACTACGGCGGTGTCGTTGCGGCGCCAGCCTTCAAGAAGATCATGAGTGAGGCGCTCGCGCTGCGTGGCGTGCGACCATTGCCTCGTGAGAAGCGTTTCCAATTCGACGACGAGCAGGCGCTTAAAGAGCTCGAGGCGCTAAATGAGCCACAACAGATCGAAATGGAGACGGTGGTCCTTCCACCCGTCGCAAACGACGATCCCAATGTGGTGCCTGACTTCCGCGGAATGACGCTGCGCGAGGCCATCGAGCGCTCTCGGCAGATGGGACAACTTCCCAAAGTTGAGGGGTGGGGGCGTGTGGTCTCTCAGGAACCGCCAGCCGGAACAGCGTTGTCGGATGAAATCGAACTCTCGTTTGTGTTGTCCCCTGCAACGCAACAGGCGCTGATCGCCGAAGAGCCGTCCACCGGTACCATTCAGTAGTGATTCATGAAGCTTCGCGACGTGGTCGAGCACATCCCAGGACTTGTGATTTCGGGTTTGGTCGATCTGGATGCCGAGGTGTCGCGCGTCAGCTTTGACAGCCGCGACGTGGGACCCGGATGCCTGTTTGTCGCTTTGGTGGGGGCCAACTCGGATGGTCACCGGTTCGTTGATGTGGCGCGCGACAACGGCGCGACCGCGGTCCTCGTCAACGCAGATTCGGGGTGCACCGACGGGCTGACCTGCCGCGATACACGCGCCATGCTTCCCAAACTGTCCGCCGTCGTCTACGGCGAGCCTTCGTGTCACCTTCGTGTGGTGGGCGTGACGGGAACCAACGGTAAGACGACCACGTCCTATCTTCTCGAGCAGGTGTTCGCGAGTGCAGGTGCCCGTGTGGGGGTGATCGGCACCGTTGGCTACAGATGGGGCGGTCGTGTTGAGCCCGCCGCGAACACCACGCCGGAGAGCGCCGTGTTGCAGGGGCTCATGGCACGCATGCGTGCGGATGATGTGACGCACGTCATGATGGAGGTTTCAAGCCACGGGTTGGCCACTCACCGCGTGGAGTCCACGTACTTCGATGCGATGCTTTTTACCAACCTGACGCAAGACCACTTGGATTTTCACGGCACCATGACCGCTTACCGCGACGCGAAGGCGCGACTCTTTGGCGAACACGTCGTGGCAGCACGCACGGCCGGAAAGCACCCGGTGGCGGTGATCAATGTGGCCGACGACTATGGCGACTTTATGGCGTCGTGCGCGCGTGGAGCTGGCGCGCGCGTTGTCACGTACGGCATGCCGACCGCGGATCTCAGCGCTGAGAATGTGCAGACGTCGATTCAGGGCACCACGTTTGATTTGGTCATGAAAGATGTGGCTGACACCGGGAATGCGCGCATCGTTTCTCCACTTCTGGGCCGGTTCAACGTGGAAAACATGTTGGGTGTGGTCGGCGTCGCCCGCGCGCTGGGGATGCCGCTCGAAGATGTAGTGGCGGGTTTGGCGAACGCCTCCGGGCCGCCGGGCAGGTTGGAGCGTGCGCTCGACGCGCCTGCGACGTTCGTGGATTACGCGCACACACCCGACGCCTTGGACAACGTTATCGCAACCCTCAGGCCACTCGCGGCCGGGCGACTGATCGTCGTGTGTGGATGCGGCGGCGACCGCGACCGCGCCAAGCGGCCTTTGATGGCGCAGTCCTGCGAGGCTGCGGACATCGCCATTCTCACATCGGACAATCCACGCACCGAGAACCCCGAATCGATCCTCGAGATGATGGTCGCAGGATTGAGTCAGCCCGTGTCCAGTGTTTTCCCTGAAAAAGGCGGTGTCACCGTCCATGTGGATCGCCGCGCGGCGATCGAAATGGCGGTGGGTAGGGCAACACCCGAGGACGTTGTGTTGATCGCCGGAAAGGGACACGAGACCTATCAGGAAATTGGGACGCAACGGTATCCCTTCGATGATCTCAAAATTGCACAAGAGGCCGGGCGTAAGCGATGAAGAAGATTCAGCAGTTTGGTTTTGAGGAGATCGCGAGCTGGTGCGATGCACAACACCGCGGAGATGCGACGATCCAAGGTGTTTCAACAGACACGCGGTCGATCGTGGCAGGCGACCTTTTTGTCGCGCTGAAAGGACCCAACTTTGATGGGCACGACTATCTGGAAGCGGCAAAATCCGCTGGGGCAGCGGCTGTGTTGGTGAGCCGAGAGGTCGACGTTGACCTGCCGGTCCTGCGAGTCGACGACACTCTGCTTGGACTACAGGCTATTGCCAGACGACTGTTTTTGGAGATTCAGGCGACGGGTGTTCAAAGCATCGCGCTTACCGGTTCAAACGGCAAAACCACGACCAAGGAGATGGTCGCGGCCCTGCTTGAGGCGTCAGGGCGGGTGGTGCACGCAACGCCGGGAAATCTTAACAACCACATTGGCGTACCACTTACCATTTGTGCGGCGCCCGACGACACGGAAGTTCTTGTGCTGGAGATGGGGTGCAACAAGTTCGGCGACATATCCGAGCTCGTGTCCATCGCTGCATGTGACGTTCGTGTCATCACCTCCATTGGGCACGCACACATCGAGAATCTGGGCGACTTGGACGGCGTTCGGCGAGTGAAATCCGAGATTTTTGAGCGAGCCGACGCACAGACTGTTGCTGTGGTGCCGTTCGACGAGCGCGAGCGTCTCGGGCTTCGCGGCTTCCCCGGAACCGTTTTTACCGCCGGGTTTGCCCAAGGCGCCGACCTCGTAGTGCGTGCTCAGCCTCTCAACGATGGGCAATCGGTCACGCTGCGTAGCGACGATGACACCGAGCAGATCGAACTGCCGTTGCCCGGTCCGCACAACGCTCAAAACTTCGCGTTGGCGTGGCTGGCTGTGAGCAAGGGAGCAAAACTCGATTTGGTTCCTCACAGCGTCCAAGCGCGACTGCAGCGCTTTGCGTTGCCTGGTGGCCGACTGAAGCGAATCTCGTCTGGACCTTGGGAGATTGTGGACGACGCTTACAATGCAAACCCAACCAGCGCTCGTGCATCGTTTGAAGCCTTCTTGGAGTTGCCTGGGCCACGTCCTCGCATTGCCGTACTTGGAGAGATGCTTGAGCTGGGTGACAAGAGCGAGCAATTGCATCGCGACCTTGCACGGTCGGTCGCTTCACGCGGTGGCGTCGAGTACCTAGCGTTCGTGGGAAAACACGCCAAGGCCATGGAGGAGGGGGCCCTCGAAGTCGGCGCCGAAGCGCATGTTTTCGCGACGACGGATCTCGAAGAGGCTGGAACATTTGTGCGGGACGCCGGGCCGGGATTTGTCTTCCTAAAGGCAAGTCGCGGCGCCAAATTGGAGCGCATTATCGATCGAATTTTGCCAGCAACGTCAACGGAGTGACGCGATGTTATTCGAACTTTTTTTCCATCTGAAGGATTCGGTCGGCGGATTTAACGTCTTCCGCTACGTGTCCTTTCGAATCATCGCGTCTGCCGTCACAGCGCTGGCGATAACGCTCTTCCTTTATCCGTGGTTTATCCGCCGGCTGCAAAGCCAGCAGATCGGCCAGGTGATTCGTAAAGACGGTCCAGAATCACACTTCAGCAAGGCCGGCACGCCCACGATGGGTGGGGTGTTGATGCTCTTCGCGGTGGTTTTGTCGACCGTCCTTTGGGCCGACCTCTCCAATCGTTTCGTCTGGGCCATCTTGCTGATCACCGTCAGTTTTGGCGTCATCGGTTTTATCGACGACTTTATGAAACTGAAGTTCAAAAATACCAAAAGGATTGTCAGCAATTCGCTTACTGCTTGAGTTGGAATCAGCGGATTGATGCTCGTCGC
Organism: bacterium; assembly: GCA_041390025.1. GTDB lineage: Bacteria > Myxococcota_A > Bradymonadia > Bradymonadales > Bradymonadaceae > JBFFMO01. Next base: position 43,239 of record JAWKQR010000020.1, on the reverse strand, counting down.
GGTCTATTGGGACCAAGCGTTTGCCCACGGACTCATGGAAGGTCTGGGCTACGCAACGGACGTCTATCTCCCGTTTGTGAGCACCGAGAAATTCTCGATGCATATCCCCCTGTGGGCGTATCTGCCGTTTGGTGCCTTTGTAATTGTGGGTACCGGCAACGCGGTCAACCTCACAGACGGTCTCGATGGCCTCGCCATCGGCCCAGTGGCCATGGCCGCGGCGACGTTCCTTGTGCTCTCGTGGGGAAGCGCCACCGTACTGCAATACGATGCCGTCATCGATGGGAGAGTTGTGTCCAATTACTTTGATGTCGCCGGATATCTGATGATTCCGAGGGTTCCGGGCGTTCAAGAGTTGTCGATTTTGTGCGCCGCGATCATTGGGGCTGGAATCGGCTTTCTTTGGTACAACACATTTCCCGCGCAAATTTTCATGGGGGATGTGGGCAGCTTGTCGCTTGGTGGCGCGCTCGGGTCGTTGGCGGTGGTGACAAAACACGAGCTGTTGTCGGCGATTATTTTTGGCCTGTTCTTGCTCGAAGCCATCAGCGTCATCACGCAGACTACGAGTTACAAACTCACCGGAAAGCGTGTTTTTCGCATGGCACCCATCCACCACCACTTCGAAAAACTCGATTGGCCAGAACCCAAAATTATCGTGCGATTTTGGATCATATCCTTCTTGCTTTGTCTGCTCGCCCTTGCTTCACTAAAGCTTCGTTAGGCCGCGTTAAGGAGAAGGCGCGCCACCGACGCAACGTTCTGGCCACGGAGGGCCTATGACGACCGACGTCCTTGCCGCAATAACGACGCAGACTCGACTGCGTCTGGCGAAACTCAAAGAACACGAATGGGATGTGTCACCCTGTTCGCGATCGTGATCCGCGCTGTTGGTTTAGACCGTGATGCTCTATTCGGCGAGTGCAGTCATGGCGGCTCAGAAGCTGGGCGATATCTGTACCTCGTCAAGAGCCGGCTGACCAAAGTTGTGGTGGGTCTGGTGATGCTGTTCATCGCCCCTGCGTGTTGACTACCGATGTTTCAAGCCTGATTTACCCCATTTTGGGGGTAACATTTGTCATGCTCGTCATGGTTCTGATTCCAGGAATTGGTGTTAACCATTCAGAACAACGCACGCCGATGGTTTTCGGTCGCGGGCATGAGTTTCCAGCCCGCCGAAGTCGCCAAGATCGCCGTTAAATCGTGACCTACACTCGCATATTCGATGAGCAAGAAGGGCGAGAAGATTAAGAATTTTAGCATCGGGTTTGTGCCGCATTTGGCGGTTGTCGGGGTCGCCGCGGCGCTGTTGATGAAACAACCCGATTTCGGATCGACGATCATCATCATCACGATGATGGGGATTATGCTTTTCGTCAGCGGTGCTTGACTGACGTACCTGTCCGGATTCGCAGTGCTCGGTGTCGTGGGCGCATTGCTCGCGGTCACCTCAAGCGAGATGCGCATGAAGGCGAATTTTGGCTTTCATGGACCCATGGAGCCATCGAAGAAGACGTCGGGTACCAGATCTCGGAGTCGTTGATCGCGATTGGAACAGGCGGTGTGACGGGGCGCGGATTGGGCAATGGCACGGGCAAACTCGGTTATGTGCCCGAACTTTGGAATGACTTCATTGGAACGATTGTGGCCGAGGAATTAGGCCTCATTGGTGTCGCGTTACTGATTGCGTTGTTTGCGGGAATTTTGTGGCGCGGCGTTCGCATTTCGTTCAACTGCGACGACTCATTTGGTCAGCTGCTGGCATTCGGAATCACGATGCTGCTGGGTCTGCAAGGGGCTGTGAATCTGTGCGTTGTCACAGGGCTGCTTCCGACCAAAGGACTGACGCTGCCGTTTGTGAGCTTCGGCGGAAGCTCGATGATTATGGCGCTTTTTGCGATTGGAATTTTGCTCAACATTTCGAGGGAACGCGCCCTGATGTTTGGGAAGAGGAGCGCGAGAAGCGTGAACGAGCGCCAAGACAATCGATGGGAGAAGAAACGCAAACGACTTCTGAAGTCACGTCAGTAGGCCTGCAATGTCCAGACATCTTGTGATCGCTGGCGGAGGAACCGAGGCCACCTGTTTCCTGGCGTCGCCGTCGTGGAAGCCGCGCTCAGGATTCAGCCAGATTTGAGAGTGACCTTTGTGGGTGCGGAACGCGGAATCGAAGCCCGCGTGATTCCCGAATGAGGTGAGCCTGCGCCTGCTCCCGTGCACCCGTTGAGGTCCGGGGTGTGACCGGTGCGATGAAGGGGGCCCTGAGTTTGCCTTGGTCGGGGGTCAAGGCCGCGCAATTTGTGTCGCAGCTCAACCCGGATTTGGTTGTTGCCGTTGGTGGATACGCGGCTGGCCCGATGACTGCGATGGCGTCGATGCTTGGACGAAAAACGGCCTTGTTGGAGCAGAATGCTGTTCCTGGCATGACGAATCGCTGGTTGGCCAAGTTCGTGGACCGGGCGTACGTCTCGTTCGAAAGCACCAAAGACCAGTTTCCGTCGGCTTTGTGTCAAGTGGTGGGCAACCCAATTCGAAAAGCGATTGTGGATCGGGTTCAATCTGTGAACTACATCCCACCCACCTCTGGTCTGAAAATATTGGTGATTGGCGGCAGCGGTGGTGCGCATGCGCTGAACGTAGGCTTGCCCGAGGCGCTCAAAAAACTCTCACCTGAGATTCGTGCTCAGGTCCAGATTCGCCATCAAACCGGGCGCAATCGTCTGGCGTCGGCGTCTCAGGCCTACAAAGATTACGACGGGAAATTCGAACTGACCGAATTCATCGACGACATGGTCGAAGCCTATTCGTGGTGCGATTTGCTGATTTGTCGCGCGGGTATGAGCACAATTGCAGAAGTCACCGCTTTGGGAATTCCCGCGATTTACGTTCCACTGCCCACTGCAGATGGCCATCAAATTGCGAACGCGCTCCAAATCGCCGAAAGCGGCGGCGGCATGATGATCCCAAACGATGAAGTGGGCTCCGATCGGATGACCCGATTGCTTGAAGGCCTATTTCGCAATCCAGTGTCGCTTGGGCAGCTTGGTTCGAAGGCCAAGAGTTTGGGGCATCCGGATGCAGCGCGCGTCGTTGCTCAAGATTTGCTGGATTGGATCAAGTAAGGCTTCAAGTTTTCCGCTTTGAAGTCCGTCAAAAAAAACCCGCAGAAATTTTCGAGATTCGACATGAGGTTCGATCGCAATTCCTCATGTGATTGTTGAGGTGCGACTGGCATCATCAGCGGCCATCGCATATTAGTGGCTTGCTCGAAGCGATCATGAGTTCAACCCCGGCAGTTGCGGGGATCTGTGGATTTAGTATCTTCCTTCTACCTGAGAAAAAAGGGTGCTTCACATTCAACACAAATCGAAACGACGTTCGGAATTCGAGTCGCAATTGCGGTCCGATTTGGGGGAACGAATTCGTTACGACGAACCTTTGTCGAAGCATTCTTCGCTAAGGATTGGGGGCCCAGCGTTAATCTGGGTTGAACCTCAAGACGTGGCGGAGCTGATGGATGTCGTCGCTGCTGCGACCGCGTCGGGCCTGAGCGTTTACCCAACGGGGTTGGGCAGCAACAGTCTCTTTCCCGACGAAGGCATCGAAGGCGTCATGGTTCGACCTCGGGGGCGCTGGTCTGGTTGGACGGCGAGTCAAGGCATCGCCGAGTTAGGCGGTGGAGCGGTCAACGCGCATCTGGTGCGGGGCTGCTGAAGTTGGTTGGGTCGGAATGAGTTTCTGGCCCTTATCCCAGGCACGCTTGGCGGCGCGGTCGCCATGAACGCGGGCACCAAAGAGCGCGAGCTCGGACATATTGATCGACGCGCAGATCATCGACCGTTGCAGCCACGGATGGTTAAAACGATGTCATGTGATGAATTAAATTTGAGCTACAGGCACGCGGATTTGCCCCACAACGCCATCGTAGTGGGCGCGCACGCGTTCGCGTTGAGACGGGTGATGTCGACGCAGCAAAAGCCAACGTGGATGCGGACAAGGCGCGACGCAACCTGACGCAGCCTTACCGACTCGCGAGCGTTGGCAGCACGTTTGCGAACTTGAGTGGCGAATTTTGCAGGACGGTTGATCGAAGCCGTCGGCCTCAAAGGTCACCGTGTCGGAGGCGCCTGCGTAAGCGAGCTCCACGCAAATTTCTTCATCAACGAGACAGCGCTTTGTCGTTGGATTTTCTGACGTTGATGGCCACCGCCCGGCGACGTTCGTGACCAGTTTGGTGTCGAGCTTCGACCCGAGGTTTGTTTTATCGGATTCGATGGATGGTCGCGGATGAAAGACATCGAGGCGTCGTTATGAAACACGTCGACACACGACGATTTCGTGGCGCCAGAGTAGGCGTCGTGTTGGGTGTATTCGAGCGAACGCGAGATTAGTTTGAAGACGGGCGCTGCGTTTGCCGCCGCACTTGAGCGCCTCGGTTACGACGTGCGCACCTATGACGTTCCAGCTCAATTGAACGAGCTCGAGACCGAAAAACCTGCGGCGGTCATCTTGGGGCTGCACGGGGGCAACGGCGAAAACGGTGTGATGCAGGGGTGGCTCACTCTGGCCGGAATCCCCTACACGGGCAGCGGTGTCATGGCGTCGGCCATCGCGATGGACAAGATGCGAACGAAGTCCATCCTGCGTGACCATCGCGTGCCCGTGGCGCCGGGCATCTGGGTTCGCCATGCGCACATCAATCTTGGGGATGCCGCCCGGTATCTGGAAGTTGTGCCGCTACCAAACGTGGTCAAGCTCAACAACGCTGGGAGCAGCGTTGGCGTGTATCTGTGCGAGACGGTGCAGGAATTCGAACATGCAATTCGTGCATGCGCGGGCGACGAACACGCCGACGCATCGGCAGGCATATTGATCGAAGAAAAGATCGACGGTCCCGAGTACTCGGTTGGTGTTTTTGACGGCGAATTGATGGGGGCAATTCAGATTCAGCCCGCCGAAAAATTTTACGATTACACAGCGAAATACAATTCCAACACGACCCAGTATTTGCCAATTGAAGATTCCGAACTTGTCCATCGCTTGGGTGTGATTGCTCGCCAAGCCTACGACGCCGTCGGGTGCCAAGGCGTGGCGCGTGTCGACATCATGGGACGTCCGGAGCACTTGCAAGTTCTGGAAATTAACACAATTCCGGGGATGACAGCGACAAGCCTGATTCCAAAGATGGCGAACGCGCTCGGATTTGATTTTGATGCGTTTACCGAAATTCTGCTGGCTTCGGCCCACAACTAGGTCCTTTTGATGTCAAGAAACCGTCGCAATCGAAAACGGCAGACGTGGCGTGAACGCTTAGAAGTGGCGGCTCGCGCGGGGCGTTTTGTGGTTTCTCGAGCGGTCCCAATTGCGGGGTTGGCGTTGGTGGGCTTTGGAATCCCCGCGGCAGCTTACGTGGGCTATACCTACGCGGTTTCTAGCGATTATTTTGCCCTAAAGAACGTCGAGCTTATCGGGCTGCATCGCACCGAGCGTGATCCGTTCATGCTCGCTGTGGGTTTAAAGCCCGGCATGAATATTTTTGACGTTGATCCCGAGGCGGTCGCTGCGAACGCGGAGGCACAGCCGTGGATTCGCCACGCAGAAATCGAACGGACTCTGCCTGATTACATCTCGATCAAGGTCGAAGAACATCAGCCAGCGGCCATGTTGATCGACGGTGGTTACGTGTTGGTCAATGGTGACGCCGAACCATTCAAGGAGCTGGATGCCTCGGACGATGTCAACGCGATGTTCATGCTGCCGCTCGTCAGCGGTTTGCAGCGCAGAGAGCTTGAAACGGCCGACGGCAAATCGCGATTTTTGGACGCGCTCGCGGCACATCGTGCGTACGAGCATGCGGGTTTGGCAAAGCTTTACCCGTTGAGTGAGATTCACGTGGATCGTGTGATGGGAGTATCACTGGTGACACGTCAGATGGGCACAGAGATTCGATTGGGCCAGGGGCGCTGGGAAGAGCGCATGGCCCGGCTGAAGTCTGTGCTCGATGCGATGCTTGTTGACGGGCAGGATGTGGACTACATCCTGGTCGACGACGACGATAATTATCGAGTGATTTGCTGACGATTGCTCGGTCGCCGGCATGGATGCTGGTCCGAAACAAGGCAAATGAACGCAAACCACGGAAGAAGGTCATGGCGAAACAAAGTGAAATTCTGGTCGGCTTAGACATTGGGACCACCAAAATCGCGTGCATCATCGGCGAAATGACCGATGAGGGCATCGATATCATCGGGATTGGAGCCATCCTTCACGGGTTTGCGCAAGGGCGTTGTCATCAATATCGATGCGACGATCAACTCGATCAAAAGGCCGTTGAAGAGGCTGAATTGATGGCGGCTGCGAAGTTCACACCGTTTACGCCGGCATCGCCGGAGGCCACATCAAAGGCCGAAACCTCACGGCATCGTTGCGGTTAAAGACAAGGAAGTATGGCGTGGCTGACCTTGCGCGTGTCGTCGATGCGGCGCGTACGGCGATTCCGATGTGAATCGCGAGGTGATCCACGCTGGCCCCTCAAGAGTACATTATCGACGAGCAAGACGGCATCCGTGAGCCGCTTGGTATGGCGGGTGTGCGCCTTGAAGCCAAAGTCCACATCGTGACGGGTTCGGTCACCAGCGCGCAGAACATCGCTGGCGCGCCAACGCTTGCGGTCTCAATGTTTCGGATATCGCTCGAACAGCTCGCGAGCTCGGAAGCGGTGTTGAGCGACGACGAAAAAGAACTGGGTGTCGCGGTCGTCGACGTGGGCGGTGGAACGACCGACATTGCGATTAAAGCGGGGGCGCACTTGTCCACACCGCGGTTCTGAAGCCGGTTGGCGGCAATCACTTGACCAACGATATTGCCGTGGGTTTGCGCACGCCAATGGCTGAAGCGGAACGTATCAAACAGCGCTATGGCTGTGCGATGACCAGCCGTGTCGCGCCGGACGAAACCATCGAAGTTCCAAGCGTTGGCGGACGACCACCCCGTGTGTTGAGCCGTCAGATTTTGAGTGAGATCATCGAACCGCGCTGCGAAGAGATTTTTGCATTCGTGAGTCGCGAAATCAAAAACAGCGGATACGAAGACTTGATCGCGAGCGGCGTCGTGATCACGGGCGGAACCACGATCCTTGAGCACATGCCCGAGCTCGCCGAAGAAGTGCTTGGGATGCCGGTGCGACGCGGCCTTCCCAAGGGCGTCGGCGGTCTGGTCGATGTCGTGCGCAACCCCAAATTCGCAACCGGCGTGGGCCTGGTGCAGTTTGGCGCAAAGAACCAAGAGCAGAACCTGTTTCGCATTCGTGAGGAGCGGATGTACCACAAGGTCGCAAACCGCATGAAACAGTGGTTCGCAGACATGTTCTGAAAACGGCACCACCAAGGAGGCGTACCTTGAAGGTGCGAGGGCGTGGTGGTATGGTCCGCGGCGTTATTCGCGCTACTCACGGAACGAGTTTTTCTCGGAAATATTAGGTGCACCATGCTCCAGTTTGATGATGTCGAACTCCCAGATTCGGCCAAGATCAAGGTTATCGGCGTCGGCGGCGGTGGCGGTAACGCCATCAACACGATGGTTGCTGAAGGAATCAGCGGCGTAGAGTTTATCGCAGCCAATACAGACATGCAGGCGTTGGAGACCAACCTTGCAACCGTCAAGATGCAGCTGGGCACCAAACACACAAAGGGACTTGGCGCGGGAGCCAATCCGGAAGTCGGGCGATCCGCCGCACTCGAAGACCAGATTCGTATCGCCGAGATGCTCGATGGCGCAGACATGGTTTTTGTGACCGCCGGGATGGGCGGTGGCACCGGGACCGGCGCGGCGCCCATCATCGCAAACATTGCGCGTGAGATCGGCGCGTTGACGGTGGGTGTTGTGACCAAGCCTTTTCATTTTGAGGGTCGTCGTCGCCGTCGCCAAGCTGAAGAGGGTATCCGCAATCTGTCGGCGTCGGTCGACACCCTCATCACCATTCCCAACCAGAGGCTGCTCGCCGTGGCCGGTGAAGACACCACCATTCTCGAGGCATTCAAGCGCGCGGACGAAGTGTTGTTGCAGGCGGTTCAGGGCATTTCGAATTTGATCACGGTCCGTGGTCTGGTCAACGTCGACTTTGCGGACGTTCGCACGATCATGCAGGGCAAGGGCCTCGCGTTGATGGGGACGGGGCGTGCATCGGGTCCAAGCCGCGCCATCGACGCTGCGGAGATGGCGATTTCGTCGCCGCTGCTCGAAGACGTGTCGATCGAAGGTGCAACGGGCATCTTGATCAACATCACGGGTGGCTACGACATGACGCTCAAAGAGATCAACGAAGCCGCTAGCCTCATCGAAGAAGCTGCCGACGAAGACGCACACATCATTTTCGGCAACGTCATCGACGAGGACATGCGTGACGAAATCAAGGTCACTGTCATCGCTACGGGATTTCCGTCAGTTGTGGCAGAGGTTGAGTCCACGCCACGCAAACGCGAGGCGCCGGTCCTGTTCGAACGTCGCAGCGCGATCTACGCAGCACCATGACGGGCATGCCCGCGGTGGAAGAAGCGGCGACGCAAGATGAGGCCGAGGAACAGCCTGCGGCTCAGCCAGCGGCTGCGCAGCCTGCGGGTCAAGACGACCGCCGCGCCAGCTTCATTCGGGCCCATTCCGGCAGCGTGCGTCAGGTGGGCGGCGGTTTGAGCCCTACCGAAGAGGAGCAGATGGATGTGCCAACGTTCCTGCGCCAGCCTCGCCGTCGCAACGAATAGACGGGTGCTGCCATCGAGAACATCACGATAGTCCTGTGGGAACCTCAGGACGACATCAACATCGGCACCACCGTGCGCGCCGCGAGAAACTTCGGCGTCACCGACATCCGTTTGGTGAACCCCGCGACGGCCGATCCCCACACCATTTCTGTGAGTGCTCCTCGTTCGGAGGAGCTCATCGCTCAGATCAAGCGTTACGCGACGCTCGATGACGCGGTGAAGGATTGTGTGCGCGTCATCGGCACCTCCGCTCGTGGTCGACGCGGCAACTGGCCGGTATTGCATCCAAGCGAGGCCGCGCAAACGGCACATGCTGCGCCGGGTAAGGTGGCGTTCTTGTTCGGTCGCGAGGATTGGGGACTGTCCAACGAGGCCATGGATCGTTGTGACGCGATGATCAACATTCCCACAAATCCAGACTACAGTTCGCTCAATCTTGGTCAGGCGGTGCTGCTCGTGTTGTGGGAGTGCTTCAACGCCACGGGCGCGGAAGTATCCCAGAACGCCGAGTTTCCTCTTGCGTCACGGGAGCAAGTGGAGCGCATGCTTGGGCAAGCCATCACGACGCTGGATTTCGTGGAGTACTTTAAGTCGGGCGGACGTGAGCACGTGATTCGCAGTATTCGAAGCGTGTTCCTGCGAGCGGCGCTTGATGAGCGAGAGCTGGCCATTTGGTTTGGACTGTGGAAAGAGATTCCAGCGTTTTTCCGCAGAACTCAGGGCTGAACCGTCCACGTCATTTCGAAGTCCGGCGCGGCATCGAGGCGCCCCACGGCGCCGGAAGAGGTCACGCGAACCAAGTAACGGCCCGCGGTGACCGGCGCCTCAAGCTCCCAGCGGCCGTTGGACCATCTCGCAGAGCGAACAATAGCGGGGGTGCCATCGTCGCGAAGCAGCGTGATGGCGAGGTCAGGCGCGGTCAAGCCTGGCACAATGACGGTTTGAAGGTTGCCGTCCGTGGTGATTGTCAGCTCGTAAAACACGACGTCCCACGCATCCCCCACCGGGCATATGCTGTAAATTTGAGGGCCTTGGGCCGCCGGAATCGCCGAATCCGCCGTGTTCCCGGCCTGTGCGCCGGGACACGCCCATGGAGCGAGTACGGTGTAAGACAGTCGATAGTCGGTGCTCAGACCAAGCGCCGAATACGCGCGGATGTAATAATCTCCCGCGGTTCCCAAGCGTAGCCACGACTTACGAACGGCGCGCGGTACATCGTAAACGTCCCCGTCTGGGGTCAGGAGCTGCACAACCATCGACGTGTCGGACACCGTGCGTTCAAGCTCGAGACCTTGGTTCTTCGCGAGGCCTCGTAGCGCGAACCAGTCCTCATCAAGACCGCACGTTTTCGCACGAAGCTCGGAGGGCACTGCAGTTGAAGTGGCGACGTTGGTCGCTTCGACCGGATTGTCATTCTCCTCGAACGTGTCGTTGCCACAAAACTCGCGCGCGATAGACAGGGTGTAGACCGACGCCACGTACGTTGTGGGTCGGATCTCAATGTAGAGCGTCTGATCCCGGTTTGCAGCGACGCGAACCGTCGAAACCGGGTCGAGCAAGGTATTCTGCGCGAGCAATCGCCCATCGGTGGCCCACACATACAGGTCGACGTCTGGCGTGGTTGTCGTTTGATCGACACGAATGCGAACGACGTCGTTCCCTAAGGCGGCCACAGAAACCAGTCGGAGGACCCAGGACACAACGACAGCTCATCGTAGACGCACACTGGCGTGGCGACATTGGGGCACTCGGCGGCCGGCGCGAGCGCGAACGCTGTTGCCCTTGAATGGTTGGGGACACCCGACGCGTAGATGTCTTCTTCGCACGCGACCGACAGGCAACGACCTAGGGGGACCTCACATATCTGTGAGTCGAGACAGTCGGCATCCGAGAGGCAGGGCGGCTGCACACAGGTTGCCGAGGTGCAGATTTCGTCGGGGCGGCAGTCATCATCCTGAGCGCACGGAGGTTCGGCCTGGCACGACGATCCCCCGCGGCAACCACGCACTCCTGCCCAAAGGGGCAGTCCACGTCGCGCACACAGTTGGGCTGGCACAACCCCGCCGAATCGCCGCTTTGGAACAAACAGGATTGGCCTGTGGGACATGCGTCACTGCCTGGGCGACACCCGAAGCGGCAAACGTCATCCTGACACACATGCGTGTCTGGGCACTCATCGTCGGCGCTACACGGTTTGGGAACGCAGCGTTGGGTTCGGCTGTCGCAGGTCTCGGCAGGGAACAGCCGTCCACTGTGCACTGAAACGCGGGCTTGCACACGCCGGTTTGGCCGTCACACACCAAGCCCGACGGGCAGGGGTTGCCATCCGCGCACTTGACCTCGGCCGAACGACAGGTCCCGTTGGCGTCGCAAATCTGGTTCGGCAGGCAGTTGTCGACCACGCGGCAGTCGTTGGTCAGCTCAACGCAGTTGCCCGAGACATCGTCGCACGCAAAGCCTTGCTCACACCCCACGTCCACACAGGTGATTTCGGGTCTACAGGAAGCCAGCAGGCATACGATGATGGCGAGAAGGAAGCGCATGGGACCCAGAGTGCCGAAGACCGACAAGCCTTACAAGCGCTACTCGTTGGGGCTGACTTCAGGAACGTAACAAAACTTTGGACCGCCTTTGTCGTCGCGACAGGTGTAGCCGTCACGGCAGTCGCTTGATGACTCGCAGTACCTCATGCAGAAGGACTCTTCGCGGTCAAAGCGTACACACACCGAGTTGCTCGGGCATGAATCGATCTCGCAGTCGGGAATCGTGCAGTAACCACCCTCGACGGTGACGTCACAGATGGCACCCGATGGGCACTCGACGTTGCTCGCGCACTCGTCGCCGACTTGGCTTGCGCAGGCCGAACCCAGAAAAACCAGCGCCGCGACAAGACCAGACAGCAGATATGGGAACTTTTTATGGGGCATGATAGCGTTCACATCTTCAACCGAAGCCTGCACGCTTGTAGCGCCCCCCGAGAAAAATGACAACGCTTCAAAGTCGAAAGCTGCCCCGTGGGAATCTGCACGGTTTCCTCGCGACTTCGTTGTTCATTCACGTGGTTGTGCTCGCCGCATTGTCCTTCGTCCCGAGGTCGCCGCCGCCCGAAGAGCCGCCGGCCAAGAAGCGCGACTTTCGTGTGGCGCTCGTCACGCCCCCTCAGCCGCCTCCCCAACCTCAAGCACCGCCGGTGATCCCGGCTCCGTTGCCCGAAGAGATCAAAAAAGTTGTTCAACCTGCCAACGCGACCGAGCCCGAAAAGGCGGACCATGTCGCCCCCGACGCCAACAAGGTGGAGGTGGAGGAGGTCGCCAAAGGAAATCCTGACGCGACCGCGCAAGCACCGCTCGAAGAACCGGCATCCGAGAGCCAGTCAGAGCAGTCCGAGTCGCAGAATCCGCCGGTGGACTTGGCCAAGCTCTTTAACGTACCGCTGAACGCCCAGATCCGCCCCGACGGGGTCGCCGAACAGCGTGCGAAGGCCGCCATGAAGGCCAACAACTCCAACAAGAAGGTGCTCGCAGACTTCGACGCGCGCGACAAAGCATTCCGTCAATCCATTGAGAGTTTTGGCAGCGAAGTTGGGGTTGGAAATCACACCAGCGTCAACGCGTATTCGGATGACGCGAAATCATACCTTGAGCGCATCCATCGCAAGATTCACAAGCGATGGGCGGACGGTTACCTGCCGTATCTCGATACGGGCGTTCCCATGGACAGCCCGCTGCGCAATCCAAACCTCAACACCATCCTCGAGATGATCATCGACGGGTCATCCGGTCAAGTCGAGCGTGTCAACATCGTCAAGACATCGGGCGAGCTGAGCTACGACTCGGAGGCCATCATCATCGCCCAAACGATTGGCCCGCACGGCGCGGCTCCTCACGACGTCATTAGCCCGAACGGAAAAGTCTATGTTCATTGGAACTTCTGGCGCGACACCCGACAGTGCGGGACGTTTGGGGCCAGCATATTTATCGTCAATAAGGATGGGTAGTGGCGCGGCACGGCACGTGGATGCTTGACCTTGCCCATGGGGACCACTAGAAGTGGCTCGGCTCACCTTCGAGGTACGCATGAGTTTTCCTGAAGCGTTCTTCCGCTGGCGCCCGCATCCTTGGCATGGCCTTGATGTCGGTCCCTCGGCTCCCCAAATCGTCCACGCCTACATCGAGATCACACCGTTCGACTCCGTGAAGTTCGAAGTCGATAAGGTCACGGGTTATCTTCGTGTGGATCGGCCGCAACGCACGTCGTCGCAGCCGCCGGCGCTGTACGGTTTCATTCCACGCACGTACTGCGGCGAGCGGGTCGGAAATCTCTCTCCGGAGGCCGAGCGAGGAGACGGTGACCCGCTGGACATCTGCGTGATCAGTGAACGGCCGATCGATCGCGCTGAAATCCTGCTCAACGCCCGCGTCATCGGTGGACTGCAAATGGTTGATGGCGGCGAGGCCGACGACAAGGTCGTCGCGGTGTTGCAAAATGACCATATGTGGGGCGAAGTCGAGGACATCTCGGGCCTGCCAAACATCATCGTCGAACGGCTCCAGCACTACTTCCTGACCTATAAGCAGATCCCGCGCGAGAGCGGAAAACCACGGGTTTCCATCACACGAATCTTTGGCAAAGAACACGCACACGTTCTCGTTGAGGCTGCGATCGCGGACTACAACGAAGCCTACGGGGCCTAACCTTGGAAACTATCGTGTGTTTGTCGTCGCAAAGCTGGGACGACAAGATGTGGACAAACAAACAACACATCATGAGCCGGCTGGCAAAGGACCACCGCGTCATCCACGTCGATCACGGATTGCGGATTTTCCCGCAATACCTGTGGCGGCGATTGCGAAAGAACCCGCGTGACATCCTCAAAGGTCCGGCACTCCTGTGGGACGGTGTGTCACGACGTGACGACCATTTGTTTGTCGCCGATCACTGGGCGCCGTTGATCGCACAAATTTTCCCGCGTGGCACCAGCATCCGAACCTTGTCGGAGTACGACCTGAAGGTGCTGTTCCTGAAGGCCTACCTCAAACGCGAGGGCATCAACGACCCCATCGTTTGGGTCTATCACCCGGGCTTCGCAAAAGCCGTCAGACACCTGCCGCGCAAGCTCCTTGTGTACGACTGCGTCGACAACTACGAGGCGTTCCCGAACTACAAAAAGTCGGCAAAGTGGGTGCGCGAATTCGAGGACCACTTGTGCCGCGAGGCCGATTTGGTGTTCACGACAAGCGAGCCGTTGTACGAGCTGCGCAGGCCGCTCAACCCCGACAATACCTACCTTGTGCACAATGTGGGTGACGCCGAGCACTTCGGTCGCGCGATGCAACCCGGTGCCGTGCCCTCAGACATTGCGGACATCCAAGGACCCGTCATCGGCTTCGTGGGCGCCGTGAGCGACTACAAAGTCAACCTCGAGTGGATTCAAAACGCAGCGGACGCGCGACCGAACTGGACGTTTGTTTTGATCGGCCCGGTGGGGGAGGCCGACCCGACAACACGTTTGGGAAAAATCCGGCAGACGCAAAACATTCGGGTGTTGGGACATCGCGACTATGAGGTGCTGCCAGACTACTGCCGTGGCTTCGACGTGACGGTGATTCCCTATCGCATCAACGAATACACACAGAGCGTGTTTCCCATAAAATTCTTCGAGTTTTTGGGGACCGGCAAACCCGTCGTAACATCGGCGTTGCCATCGATTTTGGCCTACCGAAAGTACGTCCGAGTCGCGGAAACGTCCGAAGAGTTTGTGCAACTGTGCGAGGATGCGCTAAACGATCCCGAATCGGGGCGAGAAGGGCGACTCGAAGTGGCGCGCACCAATTCTTGGCCCAAGCGAATTGGCGAATTGATGGGACACATCGACCAAAAACTGACAACGATGTCGAACGCCAAGAATCCCGCAGTCCGAGCGGCTCGGTAAGAGGAAACATGATGCAGCAATCGTACAATATTCAGGTCGATCCCGAGCACTACGCCGACCTCCGCTACGACACCAAGAGCCGATTTGCGAGTTACTGGCATCAAGCCGACGAGATTACGCGACGCAAGCCGGCGTCCGTGCTTGAAGTCGGCATCGGAAATGGCTTCTTGCATCGTTACCTCGAACAGCTTGGCATCGGCATTCACACATGCGACTTCGACGAACGTTTGGGACCCCAGACCGTCGCGTCCGTTCTCGATCTGCCGTTCGGCGACGGCGAGTTCGACATGGTCTGTTGTTTCGAGACTCTGGAGCACCTTCCGTTTGGGGATTTTGACCGGGGCCTCGACGAGCTTTGTAGGGTCGCATCGCGCTACGTGCTCATCAGTCTCCCTGACGTCACGCCTTACGTGCGGGTCGACATCAAAGGCAGCGTGGGACGCATCGTCAACGGCATCAAGGACCTTCCCAACCTGCGTCCCCGCACCCATAAGTTCGACGGCGAGCATTACTGGGAAGTCGGCAAACGCGGGTACGCTCTTGAGGACATCGTGGCGCGATTGACCGCTCACGGACTGATCCTCGAGGACAACTTTCGTGTCTTTGAGCAGCCCTACCATCGCTTCCTAAGCTGCCGTAAAGCGTGAGTACAAACGCCGATGTCAAACGCGCGCTGGTCAGCGGTTCGTTTTGGATCGCAGTCAGCGAGGTCCTCAAGGCAATCGCGGAGCTTTCGAGTTCTGTGGTCGCCGCCCGTGTGTTGTCGCCTCAGGACTTTGGTTTGATGGGCACGGTGCTCCTAACCATCTCGGTGCTCGAGAACTTCAGCCGCACAGGCTTCGATCAAGCCTTGATCCAGAGGCAAGACGAGGTAGAGCCCTACCTCAACGTCGCGTGGACATGGCACGTGATCCGCGGTGTGGGCATCGCCGCTCTATTGGCCGTGCTTGCTGTGCCGGTTTCGGCGTTCTTTGACCAACCCACGCTCAAGTACTTGGTTTGGGCGATGACCGCGCAGGTTGTATTTCAAAGCGCCCAGAACATCGGCCTCGTGTTTTTCAGTCGCGACCTCAATTTCAAGACCATCTGCGTGGTCAACGGTCTTCAAGCATTTGCGAGCGCCGGTGTCGCGATCCCGGCGGTGTTGTATTTTCAGAACGTGTGGGGTCTAGTCATCGGCCTCATCGCAGGCGCGCTTGTGTCGACGATCGTTTCCTTTGTGGCGCACCCATTTCGCCCGCGGTTCGCATGGGATATGGGGCGGTTCAAGGAGCTCACACGCTACGGGAAGTGGATCACGGGGCTGTCGCTCATCGGCTTCATCGTCACGCAGGGTGATGATATTTTTGTAAGTAAGTACCTTGGCTTATCCGCTCTCGCGTTTTATCAGCTGGCCTACAGCATCTCGAACTTGCCCGCGACCAAAGTCACACACGTCATCTCGCGCGTGAGCTTTCCAACCTACTCACGACTGCAGCACGATCCCGAGGCGCTTCGCGCGGCGTTCGTGGGTGTGATGCGGTCCACTCTGTTGCTGTCTGCACCCGTCAGTGTGGGCATTTGGCTGGCGACACCGGGGATCGTTGCGCATGTCGTGGGCGACAAGTGGGCCGCGATCATACCGCTGGTCGAAATTCTGGTGCTTTCGGCTTTTGTTCGCTCGTTCGCAGCGCTGGGCGGGGCGTTGTTTCAAGCCTGCAATCGACCCGATCTCGACTTCAAAATGAACGTGCCGCGGTTCCTAGCACTCGTCGTGCTGCTGTGGCCGTTCACCGCCACCTGGGGACTCGAGGGAGCGTCGTGGGTTGTCTTGATCGCGATCTCGATGTGCCTGCCGGTGTGGTTTTTTGGGGTCTGGAAGCTGACGCGTTTGTCGCCCGTCGAAGCCTTGCTGACCAACATGCCCGCGGCGTTTTGCGGGGGCCTGCTGGTCGTCACGTGGCTTGCCGTTGAGCGCGTGGCCCAAGCGTCCATGGACACCGGGATCGTCGCATTCCTTGTGACGATTTTCGTGGCGGTTGCCGCGTGGTTGGCGGCGCTGAGCGCCGTTGGAAGAGTTTGGCCGGCCGTGGATTTGGTCGCGCAAATCCGACGGCTTCGCTGAGCTCAGCGCCGGCGAAAATAGACCAAATGAGCGGGAAGACCTTGCGCGAAACAGTGCACCTCACGGTTGGTCCACGGAAACGGGTCTTTGGGAAACTCATCCAAGTGTAGCGGTTCAAACTCGGGGTGGTCGACCAAGGTTTGACGCATATCGTCCGCCAAGGGCCCGACATCGGTGCGGATCCACACCATGCCGCCTGATGGCATCTTCTGGCTCAGGAGGTCCAAAAAGTCCGGTTGGATGATTCGCCGCTTATGGTGGCGAGCCTTCCACCAAGGGTCTGGGTAGAGGAGGAACATCTCGTCGAGCTGTCCGTCGTCAATCAAGATTGGAATGGCGAGGTTTGCGTCGGCGTGGATCGTGTCCGAATTGGTCGCTCCGACGCGGCGTGCGAGCTTTTGCGCCGCTTGCGCAAACGAACGCCGGATCTCGATGCCCAAGTATCGACGTTCGGGATGACGAAGGGCCAGCTCGGTCAGGAACTTTCCGCGATTGGCGCCAATCTCGATCGAAATCGGGCCGTCGATTGGGTGTGTGACGGCGTACTCACGCAGTTCAGCGAGGCTTTTGCTGCTGAATTGCTCCGTGTATTCGTCAAATCGGAGTTCGATATCCGCCATGATTTAAAAACGCAAAGTCATACCGTCGGCGGCCGCCACGGTGTTAGGGAACAGGCTCTGACCAAAGGCTTCGACCTCGTCCAGATAGGTGTCGGTGCTGCTCGGGTCATGATGGAAGAGCACCAGTTTATCGACGTTCGAAAGCTTGGCGAGCGTCGCCGCGATCTCGACCGTCGAGTGGCCATAACCTTGGGTGGGAACCGGCATCGAGGTGTATCGGTCTTCGGTGTACATCGCGTCGTGGATCAAAACGTTTGCGTCTTGCGCAAACATCACGAGCCGACGGTCGCCGTGCACATACCCCTCGGTATCCGTCGCGTAGACGACCGATTTGTCGCCGCACACGACCTTGTAAAGGTTCACACCGGATTTTGGGTGGTTGTAGCCACGCATGCAGTGGACGCTGAACGCGACGTCCTCCGGCCTCGGCAGGTTTTCCCGATCATCGGGGTGACGCGGCTGTGCCTGTACCGGCGCGTTTTGGCCGTGCAGGAAGTACACAACATCGGCTTCACCAATGTCTCGAATGGTCTTGCGCGACAGCATCTCGTACAGCGGCACAGGGTGAAACGGTGGTCGGATGATGTCGTCCAAAGTCGCTTCAAACGAGGCGTATCGCGGGTTTCGTGGCCCCCAGATGTTCACAGTGGCATCGGGCCGATACATGGCCGAGAAGTACGGGAAACCCAAGATGTGGTCGTAGTGCGCGTGGGTTACAAACACGTCAACCCGCGGGTCCCGAACCTGGTTGAGCTCGCTGCCATAGGCCGTGATCCCCGACCCGGCATCCAGGATGATCGTGCGGTCGCCAACGGTGACCTTCACACACGATGTTGCCCCTCCGTACTTCCCATGTTCGAGTCCGGCAACGGGATAGCTGCCGCGACACCCAAGAATTTGGACCGTGATGTCTGTCATCCGAGCGCCCAATGTAAAGTAAAGCGTGGTAGGACCGCGTGTAACTTTGTGTATATAGCAGTGGTTCCCAAGAACGGTCAAGCGATGAAATGTGCGTCACACCCGCATGAAATAAGGCTTTTCGGTGGTTTGGTTGATTGACGTGATCGATGGGGCTCAACCTCGGTTGTTCGGCGTAGGGCTGCTGTGCGCGATGCCTGTGTTGTACCTACACACGCGCCGGCGCGGCACCGACCCGTGGCGTGCCATCGCGGTGCTTACGGCTTTGGTGGCGGCAGGACTGTTCGGCGGACGTGTGGGAGCTTGGGTGTTTGGAACCGTTGCGATCGCCGACTTTTTTAACCCCAATGTGGCGGGGTCAACCTCCACCATGGCGGCCGCGTTCGTTGGGCTCGCGGCGATCGCCGTCCAAGGCAAACTCGGCATGAGGGCCATCGACGACGTCTCGCCGTCTTTGTGGGTGATGGTCACGTTTGCCCGCTTGGGGTGTGTGTTTCAGGGGTGTGACTTCGGAAGAAGGGCGATCGATGGCGTCGCTTTTTCCGCGAATTCTCCGGCTTGGTACCTTCATGTGCAACACGGTTGGATCGCCCAGGCGTCGGGCTATTCGGCCTCAACCGCTCCATTTGCAGCGCTGGCGGTAGGCGCCGGGCTCTTCGCGCTCGCCGTTTCCCTGCGACCATTCAACGGTGCGCTCGCGTCATCGGCTGCATATTTGGCGCTAAGCTTCTTCGTAGAGTTCTTTCGTGAGCCGTTAACCACCGTATACTGGGGGCCGTTGTCGCGTCCTCAGTGGTTGATGCTCGCGATGTTGGTCGTTTGGGTTTGGGTTTTTCGCCAGCGCGACCGCCAAGGGACACCCCATGACGCTGTTTCCTGATCCCATCCGTCCCGATCGCGAGGTCCACGACCGCGTGTTTCTGGGCGGGGCAGGGTGGTCCTACGATGACTGGGATGGCGTGTTCTACCCGCCAGGACTCGCCGCAAGGGATCGACTTTCCTATTACGCGACGCAGTTCAAAACGGTGGAGATCGACTCGACGTTTTACGGCACGCCAACGAAATCGACGGTGCAGGGTTGGCATCAACGCACGCCCGACGATTTTCTGTTCGCTGCGAAGTTCCCGCGCTCGATCACACACGATGCACGACTCGTGAATTGTGCCGACGAGACGTATCGATTCATCGAAAACATGGCCGAGCTCGGGGATAAGTTGGGGCCGCTGTTGCTGCAGTTCCCGCCAAGTTTTACCGCGCATGCGCTCTCTGATTTGGCGCGGTACATCGAAGGACTGCCCGATGGACTCATGTATGCCGTCGAAGTCCGCCACCGGTCATGGTTGACCGACGAATTCGCCGATCTCCTCAAGGACTGGGGCGTGGCGCTGTGCATGGCGTGTGAAGGGGCGATGGGACGCTTCTGGCGTACGACGTCGCGCGTGGCTTACATCCGCTGGTTGGGCGACCACGATGCGTTCGAGACGTTCGAGTCCGTGCGCGTCGATCGCGAGGAACTGATCGACTGGTGGGCTCCCCGTATTCGGCACTTCACCGACCAAGGCGGCGTCGTGTTCGGTTACGTCAACAATCACTACGCGGGTCACTCGCCTGAGACACTGCGCATGATCGAGCGCAAGCTGCGCGAGCAGTACGGTTCGTGATGGCAAGAACTGACAATGAGCTTGCCGCGGTTTCGGGGCGCTCCTATAGTGCGCCCGGACGTGGCGAGGGCAGGTTTCCTCGCTGTTTTGTTGCCTGAGCGAGTCCTGATGACACTCCAGCTCGACTACACCCCGCTTCGTGAAGCCGCCCGTGGCGTCGAAGACCCGCGCATCCTCGACGGCCGAGTGATCTCCTCGGCCCTTCGGGAGCAAGTCAAGGCGGGTGTGGCGATGTTGGGAGAGCATTCGGGCATCCAGCCGCGCCTCGTGGTGGTGATGGTGGGGGAAGACCCCGCGTCGCAGATTTATGTCCGCCATAAGATTCGCGGCTGTGAGGTTACCGGCATCGCCAGTGAACGCCGGATTCTTCCCTCCGCGACCACGCAAGATGTGTTGCATGCGGTTTTGCGTGAACTCTCGGACGACCCCGCGGTCCATGGCATCTTGCTGCAACTGCCGCTTCCGCCCCACCTCGACGAGAATCTCGCCCTCGAATGGATCCATCCGGATAAAGACGTCGACGGTTTCCACTCCGCCAACTTGGGGCGTCTGATGTCTTGGGCCAGCGAGCTCGAGCCGTGCACGCCCCGGGGCGTGATGACGATGATGGAGGCGTACGACATCAATCCCGTGGGCGCGCGAACGGTCGTGGTCGGCCGCAGCGTCGTCGTGGGTCGTCCCATGGCACACATGCTGTTGCGCGCCGGCGCCACAGTGACGGTGTGCCACCGACACACACGAGACCTAGAGTCCGAAGTGAGGCGCGCCGAGATACTTGTCGTGGCGACGGGGGTGCCAGAACTCATCAAGGGCGATTGGATCGCGCCAGGCGCTCAGGTTTTTGATGTGGGCATCTCACGCGTGGACGGACGTCTGGTAGGCGACGTCGAGTTTGGTGAGGCGTACGAACGTGCGCAGCGGATCACGCCCGTTCCAGGAGGCGTTGGACCCATGACCGTGGCAACGCTCTTGGAAAACACACTTAGGGCCACGCTGCGCGCAAGCGACCTAAAACTGGCGAATGGGCACATCACCCAAACACCGCAAAAGGAGTTAACATGGCACAAGCGCTGAAGTCCGTGCCGCTGGAAGCCGCACACGTCGCTGCCGGTGGGAAGATGGTCGAGTTCGCCGGATTCAACATGCCCGTGCAGTACACCGGCATCAAAGAAGAACACCTCGCGGTCCGGAATGCGGCCGGGTTGTTCGACGTCAGCCATATGGGCGAGGTGGAGTTTCGAGGGCCCAACGCACTCGCCGCGGTTGACCATCTGGTGACAAACGATATCTCAAAACTCGTCGACGGACAGGCGATGTACACGGCGATGTGCCATGCGAACGGAGGCATCGTTGACGATTTGGTGGTCTATCGGCTTGGACCTGAGCGCGTGCTTGTGTGCGTCAATGCAGCCAATCGCGACAAAGACTTTGCGCACATGCGCGCTCACACGACACTCGACGTTGACCTCGTAGACCGAGGAGACGAATTCGCGCAGCTGGCCATCCAAGGGCCCAACGCGGTAGCGATCGTGGACGCGCTGACCGACATCGACGCAACGGCGATCGGCACCTATCACGCGGCCGACGGCAACGTTGCCGGTGTTCCGTGCCTTGTCTCGCGTACCGGGTACACCGGTGAAGACGGGTTTGAGCTCTACATTCCAGCCCAAAGCGCGCAAACCGTCTTCGATGCCTTGATGGAGCAAGGGGGCAAACATGGCATGTTGCTGTGTGGGCTGGGGTGCCGCGATACCCTGCGCCTTGAGGCGCGCTATCTGCTGTACGGAAACGACATGACGGACGACACCAACCCCCTGGAAGCGGGCTTGGGTTGGGTGACGAAGTTGGACCGACCCACCGACTTTGTTGGGAAAACCGCGCTGCTCAGAATCAAGGAAGAGGGCGTGACACGCCGACTTCGTGGTCTTGTTTTGACCGATCGCGGGGTCATTCGCCACGACTACCCCATCTTCTCGGGCGACGCCGAGGTCGGAATTGTGACCAGCGGTGGCTACGCGCCGACCCTCGAAAAAAGCATCGGATTGGGCTACATCGATGTGGCGCACGCCGAAGCGACCCATGTGCAGATCGAAATTCGCGGACGACGCCTGTCGGCCGACGTGACCAAAAAGCCATTCTACAAGAGGAACGACTGATGGAAGTACCTGGCAACCTCAAATACACCAAAGAACATGAGTGGGTCCGCGACGAAGGCGATGGCGTTGTCGCCGTTGGAATCACGCATTTCGCCCAAGAGGCACTTGGCGACATCGTTTATGTCGAGCTGCCGCCCGTGGGCGAGTCTGTCGATGCGCATGGCGAATGTTGTGTCGTGGAGAGCGTCAAGGCTGTGTCCGACGTCTATGCCCCGGTCTCCGGTGAGATCGTTGACGTCAATGATGCCCTCGAGAACAGCCCCGATCTGGTCAACGAAGACCCCTATGCACAGGGCTGGATCATGAAGATCAAGCTGACCAACCCCACCGAGTTCGACGAACTCATGGACGCGGCGGCTTACGAGGCGTTTCTCACGCCTTAATCCTCGCCCACCGCTCAAGGTTAGGGCCGAAAATGCGTGGCGCGGTTTGCAGCTCTTCAATGTTGCGCGAGCCGGTCAACACGCATGTTGTTTTCAACGCCTGCAACGTCGCCTGCGCGAATTCGGCTGCGCCGGCTTCCCCTTCATCGTGCGCTGCACGCAACCAAGGCAGCGCCATCCCTGCGAGCTTTGCTCCCAGGGCCACGACACGCGCGCAATCCAGCCCGTTACGCACGCCCCCTGAGCCGATGACGTTGAACCCCAACTCCCGTGCCCAAATGATCGAAGGCGCTGTGGGTATTCCCCAGTCCCAGAACATCTCACCGACTGTGCGCTTCTCGGGCGGCGTGCGCAGCGTCTCGACCCCGATCCACGTGGTTCCACCCGAACCCGACGTGTCAACCCACCGGACATTTGCTTGGCGCAAGCGATGAAGCGCGCGTGGCGACAGGCCGCAGCCTGTCTCCTTGGCGATCACGGGGACCTGAAGCTCCTCGGTCAGGCGGGCGAGGGCGTTGACGATACCCCGAAAGTCTCGGTCTCCTTCTGGTTGGATCAACTCTTGGCCGGGGTTTAGGTGCACGCACAAAGCGTCGGCCCCGATGATATCCACCAAGTCCTGCGCCTCTGCAGAGCTCATCTGTGCAGCCTGCACCCCACCAATGTTTCCTAACAACAACACATCGGGCGCAACGTCGCGAACTTGATACGTTTTGGCGAGCGCGCGGTCGCGAAGAATCGCGCGCTGACTTCCAACCCCGAAGGCCAGTCCAAACCGCTGCGCCACCCGAGCCAGATTGGTGTTGATTTGGTGCGCTTGTGAGGCGCCTCCTGTCATCCCGGTGATGAGCAACGGGGCCTGAAGCACACGGTCAAAGACCGAAAGTGACAGGTCGACCTCCTCGAAGTCGACTTCGGGCAAGGCGTCGTGCAACAGCTCAACCTCCTCAAGGAGCGTCGTTCGCGCGCGCGACTCGACCTCTTGCCGAGCGCATAGCTCGATATGGTCAACCTTTCGAGATGAGATGTCGGGTTCGTGGCTCACGGGTTCCTCGTCGCAATTGTGCCCCCTTAAGATGCTCAGGGAGCCGATAAGTTGTAAGCCCGGCGCTGTCCAATTGATTGACGCGTCGAAAACGTCGGGCCTATACTTGCGGCGCATGTTCGCCGTCTCTCCGAATTACTGCAAGACAAGGCGCCGCCTTGTGATGAGCTAATGACACCCTATCTGTTTGGAAAATACTGTCTGCTCGAACGCGTCAGCGTCGGCGGCATGGCGGAAGTCTTTCGCGCAAAGCCACTCAATGCACCGAATTTTAATGGGTATTTGGCGTTGAAGCGAATTCTTCCGCACCTCGCGGAGGACGATGAGTTCATCATGATGTTCGTCGACGAGGCGAAGCTGACGGTGCAGTTGAATCACCCCAACATCGTCAAGATTTACGAACTGGGTCAGTTTCAGGCGTCCTACTACATCCTGATGGAGTTCATCGCCGGAAAAGACCTGCTGACGCTACAGAAGCGGGTGAGGAAACGCCGTGAGGTCATTGGGGTCAACCGCAGCGTTTACATCGCGCGGGAGATCGCGCGCGGTCTGCATCACGCTCATCAGCAGGTCGACGCCAATGGCGTACCGCTGAATATCATTCACCGAGACGTGTCACCGCAAAACGTGCTGGTAGACTACCTCGGACAGATCAAGGTGATCGACTTCGGTATCGCAAAAGCGGCGGTGCAAAGCACGCGTACGCAGGTCGGAGTGCTCAAGGGGAAGATGGGTTACATGTCACCCGAACAAGTCATGGGCAACCCGCTAGACCCCCGCAGTGACGTCTTCGCGATCGGCACCGTGTTGTGGGAGATGCTCACAAACAAGCGTCTGTTTAACGCGGACAACGAGTTCGAGACGATGCAGCTCGTGAAGTCTGCACGCGTGGACCCACCGAGCACCGCAAACGATGAGATTCCCCCCGACTTGGATGCCATCGTCCTGAGAGCGCTCACCGCCGACCGCAACGACCGCTACCCATCCGCCCTTGCGTTCGCTGAGGCTTTGGACGGCTGGCTGGCAACCCATCCGTGTACGGCCGATGATCTTTCGTTGTGGATGCGTGAGGTCTTCGCGGAAGACCTTGAGGAGGAGCTGAACAAGCGTGAAGAGTTCGCTGCGATTGTCACCGCAGACGACGTTCGTAAGTTCACCCAAAAGGAGTCTGCGCCAGACCCGTCACCCGAAGACAACTACGAGAAGACCGAGATTTGGTCGGGCGAGCTGCCGTCGGACGTCGACCCATTTCGAGCTTGCGGCGCAGCACAGTTGTCCAGGCCGGGGATTTGACATCGACGCATACTTGGCTCAGCAGCGAGGTGAGCCAATGGCGCAGTCCACGGGTCACACTGGGTGCGCCATTGGCGTATGCGTCTCAGCCCATGAACGTCGACGTCGGCTTTCAATCGGAAGGAACGCAACCCGGGATTCAAGCCAAGGCGCCAACCAGTAATCGTGCGTTGGTGGTGGTCGCCGTCGGCGTTGTAGCCGTGTTTTTGGTGGTCGCCATTGCCCTTGGCGCGGCCAAATTCATCAACAAAGCGCCGCAAGCGGGTTCGGTCTTGATCACCGCATTGCCTGCCACCGCACAGGTCAAGCTCAATGGGCAGCCGATCGCATGCACGATGCCATGCCGGATCGACAATCTGGGGGTCGGCAAACACCTCGTTGAGGTCTCTGACGAAGGTTACGTTTCGCAAAGCCTGCCGGTTGAGGTTTCGGACGGACGCGTGATGCCCGTGGACCTCGTCCTAAAGCCAGCGGGTCCCGCGATGGGCGAGATCAAGGTGACGTTTCCAGATGACGTCTCGGAGATGACGGTTTTCCTGGATGGAACCCTTACGACACGAGAGGCGCTCGAAGCGGCGTTTTCGGTGGAGCAGGGGGAACATCTCGTCGAGGTTCTGGCTCCTGGCTTTCGACCCTTTCGTCAGTTCATCGACGTCCGTGACGGGGCTTCGACGGTGGCTGTGGACCTGCAACCGCTTGGATTTGACGTCGAGATACAAGGCACCACCGGTTCGGTCGTGCGGGTCAATGGCGAGCGCCGGGGCACGGTCCCCGTCCGCGTCACGTTGGATCCGTTTGCACTCAATGAGATCGAAGTCTCGCTCCGTTCGGTAGGCGTCAGCCGCTGGAAAGGCATCCTGGCGCTGCCTGAGATCGCTCAGTCGACGATTGACCTCGACTTCGACCGGCCAGCGACCGCCTACAAAACACGCGATTTCGGGTGGTTGGCGGCGACCACCGGCGAGGATTGGTGGGCTGTCTGGGTCGACGACATTGATACCGGTTTGGTGACACCCATCGACGCCACAAAGCGTCTGCCTTTAAGGAAAGGCAGTCACGTGATTTCGTTTCGTCGCGGGTACGACCGCCATGACGTGGAAGTCGACGTGCGCGGCGGTGAGACACTGGTGATGCGCGAAAACTTTGATTTCGTCTGGAAACCGTGATCTAGACGTCGTCCGACTCGATGCCGTGTTTGCCCATCAGTTTGCGGAAGTATTTCCGGTCGATGTCCGCTTCACGAGCGGCTTGGCTGATGTTGCCGCCGTGACGCTTCAGCAGCTCAAGAATGTAGTCTTTCTCGAAGCTATTGATCCACTCTTCCTTGGCGTCCTTGAACGGAAGGTCGACCAGTTGGTCGCGATCCGGGACATCCGCTGGCAACGCAAATCCACGCGGGCTCGTACTCTGCGGGGGAGGCAACAGTCCAGAATCAGCAGCCCCTGCGATGTAATCCGGCAGATCTTCGAGCAGAATGGAATCCGTGTCAGCGAACGAGCACGCGCGTTCGATGACGTTGAGCAGCTCGCGCACGTTGCCTGGCCAATTGTAGCGCTGCATGGCTGCCAAAGCCGGCACCGAGGTCTGGCGGATTCTCAAACTGCCGTCAGGCAACTTGTTGGAATCCAGTCGATTCAGGAAGTGTCGAATCAACAGCGGAATGTCCTCGTGTCGCTCGCGCAGTGACGGCAACGTCAGCCGCACGACACTCAGCCGGTAAAAGAGGTCTTCGCGGAAATTGCCGGCGCGCACTTCTTCCTCAAGGTGCGATTCGTCGCGCAGATGACCCGCACGTTGATGGGGATAGACTGGTTCGACCCCACGCGCCGGACTTCACGTTGCTCAAGCACACGCAACAATTTGGGCTGCAGGTCGATCCCAAGCTCGCCGAGCCTGTCGAGGAAAATCGTACCCCCGTGGGCCATCTCGAACAGCCCCCTGCGGGTCGCGATGATGGCCCCCGTGAAGCTGCCTTTCTCGTGGCCAAACAACTCGCTCTCGATCAGGGATTCGGGCACCGCACCGCAATCGAAGACCACAAATGGTTGGTCTGCGCGCTTGCTCATGTTGTGGATCGTGCGCGCGAAGACCTCTTTGCCCGTCCCGGTTTCGCCTTCAATGACTACGGTTGCGCTCGTCGGTGCGATCTTCTCCAAAATGCCGAAGATCTCGCGCATGTTGATGGAGCGCCCAACAATGTCCCCAAACCGCTCCGACTCGCTTGGGATGACCGGCACTTCTTCTTCAACCGGGTTGAATTGATCTGCGTGTTTCCCACCGTGACGATCAGGCCCGGCGCGAGGTACGCAGCGCGGATCCGCACGCCGTTGATGAACGTGCCGTTGGTGCTCTGCAGGTCGATCGCGACGTACTCTTCGTCTTCCTGCACAATCCGGCAGTGATGGCGACTCACCGTCTCGTCGTCGAGCACGATGTCGTTGTCATGCAACGTACCAATCGTGATGACGTTTTGGTCCAGCACCAACTCACGTTGTTTGGGAAGCCCAGGGTTCACGACAACGCGAGCTCTGCGCAAATGTAGCGTCCGCGGGCGACCGTCGACGTAAGCGATCTTGGTCGGCTGGGACTTTCCGTACAAAGGCATGAGTGGAAATCCTCTCTGGGACAGCGAAGAAACAGATAAGTCAGGGAAGAAATATCAATTTGTCGTACGTTTGATTGACGTGGCCCTGTATCAGCCAAACAATGGAGTGGCATGAGCACACGCGGAAACGAGCGAAAGTCATGATAGAAGTGGGCCAAACCTTTGGCAAGTACCGCCTCGTGGAACGTATCGCCACGGGCGGGATGGCCGAAATCTTTAAAGCAGCCGTTCGCGGCGCCGACGGGCAAGAGCGCGCGGTTGTCATCAAACGACTCCATCGGTCGCTGTGCGACGACGTGGAACTGACGCGGATGCTCGCCGACGAGGCGCGCATCTCGGTGCTGTTAGACCACCCCAACATCGGGCAAGTCTTTGATTTGGGGTCGATCAACAACCAATACTTCATCGTCATGGCGTGCATCGACGGCCGCGACGCGCACGAGATCCTTGAGCAGATGCGCAATCGGCGGGAGTTCTTGCCGGTGCCGGCGGCGATTCACATCGTCTCCGAAGCATGTAAGGCCCTGCACTACGCCCACATGCTCGTAGGGCCCGACGGCCGGCCGGCGAACATCGTGCACCGCGACGTCTCACCTCAGAACATCATGGTCACCTTTGATGGACGCGTCGTCTTGGTGGACTTTGGCATCGCCAAAGCACGGACGCGGGCCCAAACCACGCAGGCCGGTGTGATCAAGGGCAAGTTTTACTACATGGCCCCCGAACAGGCGCACGGTCATCACATCGATGGGCGTGCAGATGTCTTCGCGGCGGGCATGGTGCTCTATGAGATGATCACCGCGACGTCGCCCTACAACAACATCTCGGACGCCGAGCTGTTGCGCGCAGTCAGAGTTGCGAACATTCCGCCCCCATCGTCGTTCCGAAGGGACATCGACCCAGAGCTCGAACACATCATCATGACCGCGGTCGCGCGAGACCCCAACATGCGCTTCCAGTCGGCCGACGAGTTTCGTTACGCACTCGAAGACTTCGCGCGACGCAAGTTCCCGCCGGTCAACCATCGCGAACAGATGGCACACTTCGTTCACAACCTCTTTGGCCAGCCGCCAAACGACGGGCTTCAACGCATGGATCGTCAGCGATTCATGGCGAGCGACGACAGCATGATCTTCTCGCGCCCAAGCGCGGACATGCTGCGCGGCATGTCGTTGCCGGGGGCGTTGCCCGCCGACAGAACAGAGGTCTACGACCCACATCGCGTCGAGCCCGGTGCGACCGCTCGCGACTTGCCAAGTGCGCGATTCGGTGCGGTGCCAGGGCCGCCGCAACCCTTTGGCGCCGGGGTTCCGCAGGCGCCGCCCGATGTTCGGCCGTTTCAGCCGCCGCCCACCGGCCCCAGCGCGACGCAGAGCCTCGCCGCGAGACTATCTCAGCCCAAAATTGTCGTGCCGGTCATCTTGGTCGCCGTGCTGCTGCTTGCCGCCGCCGCGTTTTCAATGTTCGCGGGGGGCGACGAAACTGATGTTCCCCCAACAAAGCCCGAAGCGGTTGCGATGGGTAGCGCTGCGACAGAAGCCCCCATCACGGTGCCATTGGCCCTTAACTCCATTCCATCCAACGCTACGGTCAAGGTTGACGGGGAGAGCAAAGGGTCGACGCCTGTCGCGGTGATGGTTGAGACCGGCAAGACCTACCGAATTGAGTTCGAGAAACACGGTTACGCCACGTTCACCCAAGACCTATGGGCTACCAAGGATGTTGCGCCACTCGAAGTGCAGCTTGAGGAAAACGGATGCGTCTTTGAAGATCGCGAGCTATCCCGGAAAGGCTGTGATCAAGGTCAATGGCTTGCGAGGTCGGTACAGCGCCGTTGATGCGGCCAGGGCTGACCCCGGCACCAAGTATTCAGACGGCGACCCGACGGCAAGACGATGGACCGCGAGGTCAAATGGGAGAAGGGCGAAGACGCGATCATTGATGTGATGTTTGAGCTGAGAAGGCCCCGGAACCCATCGAACCGGTTGTCGTCAACGACACCAAGCCCGCGCCGGTGCGGACGCCCACCAGGGCGCCAGTGCGACGCAGTGTGCCCGCCCACAGAGGAGGGCACGTCGTTGAGCGTGTGGGGGGACGACAAGCCAAAGAAGGTCGAGAAGCCCGCGGCCAAGGAAGACGATGAGGGTCTGTCCGTGTGGGGAGACAAGAAGAAGAAAGAGGTCAAGAAGAAGTTATGGAACCGTGCTCAGAAGAAGGCCGAAAAAACTGACATCTGGTGATGAAAAAACTGACCGTGATCATTCAGCACTGTGACGCTCTACGATGTCGAACGGATTCGGGAGATCATTCGCGGCGGTTCGCGGCGACTCGAATTGAAACCCCACGGTCGCACGTTGCTCAAGCCCAACGTCGTGGCATCGGGCGAGCATTTCCCTCACGCGTACACACGTCCGGAGTTCGTCGAAGGCGTGCTCAAAGCGCTCAAGGATGAAGACGGCGGCATGAGCGAGCTCGCCGTCGGCGAGCGCTGCGGCATTACCATGCCCACACGCTTTGCGTACAAAAATGCAGGCTACTACCCCATGGCGGAGCGCGCGGGCGCCAAACTCTATCACTTCGAGGAAGAGACGCAGGTCGAGATCCCGCTGTACCACAAGGACCGGCTTCGAGACTGTTCTTTACCTCGAAACCAAGGTAAGCAGACTTTTTCGTCAATTGCCCCAAGTTCAAGGCCCATCCTTGACCACCGTTACCTTCAGTTTGGTCGTACATCGGTATCCAAGATGACCGGCACGTTTGATCGACCACGACCACAAACTCAACGAGAAAGTCGCTGACCTGCAGTACATCATTCAACCGCAGTTCATCGGGGTGATTGACGCTATCACTGCTGGGAAGGGGCGGATGCTTACGCCCCTGCCTTGCTACGTTGAATCTCATCGTGATGGGGGACAATCAGGTCGCCTTCGACGCGGTGTGTTGCCACATCATTGGCGTTGACCCGATGTCGGTCGACCATACCCGCTTCGCGCATGAACGCGGCTTTGGTCCTGTTGAACTCGACGAGATCGACATCGTGGGATGTGTCCTTGCCCGACGCCAAGAGCCGCGCCAAGGACTTCCGCGTTGGCTTGATTCGGGTGGAAGACTACTTCGAGGGGACCAACATCGCGCCCATTGCGGTCCGCCGCCCTCTGAAAAGAGGACGACTACTGTTGGGGCGGCTGCCCAGGCGCCATGGAGGAGGCGATCGAGATCCTCCGATGCATCGACAATGTTGGACGAAGACAAGCCCGTTCATCTCGTGTCGGGGCTTTACGAAGGCGAGATCGACGCAAAGCCGGGCGAGAAGGTGGTGTCTGGTCGGCGACCGTGCTCAGTTCAAAGGCAACGTCGCGCCGGAAAACCTGTCGAGATCGAGTCCGAATACGTGGATCGCTCCAAGCTCGATCCCCACAACGCTAAGAAATGAGGACATTCACGTCAAGATGGCGAAGATGGAAAGCAGATGGTTTGCTATGCCCCGCAACAAGACGTGATCACCAGCGGATGTCCCGTGAGCGGCTGAGCAGGTGCCTTTGCTGGTCAAACTTGGCAAGATCAAGAATCCCTATTTCGACCCGTCGCAGGCCGTGACATTCACGAGCTGTTTACATGTCGATGCCCGGACCATGATCGCTCGCCTCGCTGGGCAGCCCTACCAACGCGCCGGGGCGACCAAGAGAGGGGCATCTCGGCCGCAACAAAACCTCCCGTCAGACTCCGACGACACCCGCCTTGAGGCATTGGACCTATCGCTCGGCGAGTAGGCGAGACCGCTTGGCGACATACTTGAGGCCGAAGCGTTCGATGGAGTTGCGGGCGATGTGATCGGCCGCTTCTTCGGGCGAATCGGTCACAAAGATCATGTCAAGGTCACCCTGAGAAATGGTGCCGTTGGGGAGCATCACGTCGCGCATGTAAGCCACGAGCTCGGCAAAGTACTCTCGTCCCACCAACGCGATCGGGAAGTTCTTAATCTTGCGTGTTTGGATCAGAGTCATCGTCTCGAAGAACTCGTCGAGTGTACCCACGCCCCCGGGCATGATGACAAAGCCATACGAGTACTTCACCAGCATCACCTTCCGGACAAAGAAGTAGTGAAACATGATGAAGCGGTCCACGTATTCGTTTGCGCTCGCCTCAAACTCGAGCCGGATCGCACACCCGATTGACCGCGCCGAGACGTCGCGAGCCCCGCGGTTGGCCGCTTCCATGATTCCCGGCCCGCCGCCGGTCAGAATCGTGAAACCTCGGCGGCCAAGCGCCGCGCCGACAGCCCGGGCGCGGTCGTAGTGTTCGCCCTCATGAAGTCGTGCGGAGCCGAAGACCGTCACACATGGGCCAACGAAGTGAAGGTTTCGAAAGCCTCGGAAGAATTCCCACGAACAGCGAAGGATGAAGGCGAGCTCAGACCGCCGCTGCCGGGGTCCGGCGAGTAGCTTGACGTCCTCGTGAGAGGGCGAAATGGGGCGCGTGATCGGCCCGTCGATGTCGCTCATGCGTCGACCTGGTCCCAGCCCTTCTTGATGTTCTCGGCGATCCACGACTCGACGTAGGCGTTCACCATGTCCCGGTCCGCGGTCACACGAATTTCGGTCTTCAGGGGGTCTTTGCGGCCTGCCGAGAAATCGGTGAAGTAGACCACGTAAGGCGGAAAGTTCGGGTCTTCTTCGGCCTTATTGGTCGCAAACGCGACGTATTTGCGCACCGCGAGATTTCCTTTGGTTTCCTTGGTCCATACCCCGCGCTTGAGCACCTCCGAACGGCTCAAGTCTTTCGGTGTGGCCTTCGCGGCCCGGCCCTCGAACGGCACAACCGCCATGATTTGGTCGAGCCCAACGTTCGCCGTATCGACGACCTTGTCTGTGCGCTCACGGACCAGCACCGGGTGGATGAGGCTGACAATGGGCAGGGTGCCGACGGAACTCCAACCCGTCTTCTCGTCGTATCCCAGCGTCATTCGGCGCACCGGGAGGTCGCGGGAATCCGTGTCGACCAAGTCCGAGACTTTAATCTCCACAATAATTTCAGGCTTCACGAATCGGCAAAGCGTGCCTTCCCGGTTGGCCATTCGGAATGAGCTTGGCATTTCGATCGCGCTTAGGCGGTCATGCCAATCCAAACGACCTCCATCGCCAAACCCGTTCCCGACGCTCCCCAACACGTGAAACGTTCCGTCGTCGCGCAACACAGCCACGGTGAGCTCACGGACCTCAGGCTTGCCGTTCTCTTCGCGTTCCCCAAAGGCGACCACCACGGCATCGATCGTGACGAATGGCTTGACCTTGTAGGTGATGCCTTGTTCGCTGCGCACGACCAAGCCCTCGAACTTGCCGGTATCAACCCACTCGTGGAAGTGGTCTTTGGCCTCGCTTCGCTCACCTTCTTCGGTCGTGACGACGCCGCAGCGCTTGCCGTCTCCGAGCAAGGCGCGCAACCGCGTCAATCGGTCCTCGTAAGGGCGGTACAGAAAATCTTCGCCGGCCTCTTCGAGCAAATCAAACGCGCGGAAACCGAGATTCTTGGCGAGTCCGTCGTCGCCAAGACAAAAGGGCCAGCGCCCACACGCGGGCGGGGACGACCTATCCGGCGGGATCGCAAAGAGCTCGCCTGGGATGATGATATCCCCGCGCTTGCGAGCAGCTTCTCCGCTTCGGCAGCAACGGCGTACGCCTCCGGCATACCCGGCCGTTGTAAGCACACAGCGCGACTACCTGGCGCTTGACGAGGAACCAGAGCTCCGTCAACCTTGGTCGAAACCAGACGACCCTCGGGCAGGAACTTGGTCATGTTCGGGTAAACGATGCGATACCGCTTTGCCACGAGCTTTAGAAGCTGCGCAGCTTCGGCCACTCCGGACATCTTTAGGTTACAATGGGCGCCTTTCTGCCGTCGCCGTAGTTGTTCCAATCGTCGCTGAACACACTCATGACTGCACCTATTTCACCCGTCTTCGACAGATGGAGCAATCAACAGGTAGCCTCACCGTCGATTAATGTCCCTCAAGGAATCCTTGGTATGGCGTTCCGTTGGTTTGGAAAATGAGCGGCGCGGGCCGTTCTTTGCCGTCGGCCTCCGGTCACGCCGCGCATCAGGACGACCTTTGTCCTGCTCTTGCAGAGTCTTGGCGATCTCGTAGAGGAAATCGAAGGTCAGCCCGTTGATGTGCCGCAGTCGAATCTTTCGAATGACCGCAAACTTATGAACGATCTCGTTGCGCGAAAACATGCGTCCGGTCCACGGAAGGATCTTGTCGTCACCGACGGTGGCCTCCACATCAACGAAGTCGCTGCGTTCGATCTCCTCGCCGGTTGCGTCCGTTCGCACGAGCAGAGTGCGTGCGCAGTAGAGCACGGAGCCATCCTGCCGAATCCAAACCCGGTCTGACGACCCGACACGGCGACCGGCCTTATCAAAAGGAATCTCCGGGTCTGCGTCCACTAGGGCGAGCGCAAGCTTGTTGTCGTCCCCGAACTTCTTCAAAAGCGCGTCGTACGTGTGATCTTCGGTCGCCTTGATGAGCCGCTCGGATTGCACAGGTTGATTGCGGGCGTTGACCCATTTCAGGCGAGCCTTGCCTTTGATGCCTTCAATCTGAATGTCTGCGTCGCGCTTCTTGTCGTCAGAAATCTTTATCGTTCTAGCTGCCATGACACGCTCCTTTAGAACATCGAGAAGTCGAGGTCGTCGTCTTCAAATGGGTCTTCCGCGTCGTCGTCAGTCATCGACGTTGCTTGTTCACGGTACAGGAACTCAAACCCCGCGGGTTCCGAGACAAGCCCGAAAAATCCCTCGTCGTTCTTGAGCAAGAACAACGTGTTGTCGTCAAACCCCTTGCGATAGTTGAAGCGTGTCTCAAAGATTTGGCCCGCCTCCAGCGCCTCACGAAGCGACGCATCAAGCTCCTCGGCCTCGAGCTGGTAGACCGACTTTGCAACGAAATCCAACACGCGCTCGGGCGTCACCGGACCGGTCAACGGGACTTCCACCCCTAGGGTACTCTCGACCTCGTCAAGAAGTTCTCCATCGGGTGACAACGCACGAAGATCGCTTCGCTCACACACTTCAAAATCGTCGTTGACGTACAACATCGCCAGGCTGCCCGGCGGCAGAAGGGCGGAGCCATCACGTGTCAGCGTCGCCATCGTGCACGGCTCGCCGTTTTCGTCGACCACCATGCGGGTGCGTTTGCCGTAGAGTTTCTCTCGGTCAACTTTGGAGATGCCGAATGTGCTCACATTCCCACCCCAGTTGACCACAATGGAACGTGCCATGTGTCCTCCGGTATTCGATTTGTAGGGGACTCTGCCTCAAGGTTCGCGAGATGTCATTCTTGAAGCACGTCCCATTTGGGGCGGCGCCACGTCTCGCGAAAATCCTCGATGGTGCTGGGTTTGGAACTCTTCTGCCGCTCCAAGCCGTCGACAAAGACCACAAACTCCAAAGACCGATTGGGCCTTGTCGTATTGTGCGTCGAACTGCCGCACGAGCTCGTTGGCCGGCAGTGTCCGACGTCCCATCACGTCAACGAGTTCAACCCAGACCTGGTGTCCGCAGATGGGCGCCGGTGACTTGTAGACAAGCTCCGTGCATACCCAAGGACTCGTCCGTGACGAAATCGAAGAAGTCATAAGGTTTCCCAAAACGTTCGAACGCAGCCAATGAGCGTCATCAGTTGAGTTTCGAGCGGTTCGCGCGCATCACCCCGAGGTAGTCCGCGCCCTGACTCATCACGATCCGAAGACCACACCCTCACCACGGCCCGATGATGCGGCGCGGATGTCCCTCGTTGTCTGGCGTTTGAACGCTTGCCACGCTCGTGGGAAGGTTGGGCCAAGACGTCGGTCAGCTTTTCATGGCGAAACCGCTCCTGAGGCCCGCACGGGTTGTTTCATCATCGAAAAACGTCGAGTTGCGCCCGATCCCCTACCCACAGAAGCGCATGAGGCCAAACCAGGCAGGCCGACGTTGGACAAATACCAATTGTGCCGCGACACCATGATGTCACCGGGTTCGCTCAGCTTCGCAACCTCGGTGAGGTCCTCGTCGCGAATCAAATGAGTGTGCAGGCGCCTTACCTTGGTGTCGCCCATCCATTCGGCAACGTTGCGTTGGAGGGGAAACCAGCGATCGAACGTAAAATCGCGTGCGATATCAAATGTGTTGTACGAAAACTGAATGGCCGCACGATCCGCGAGTTGAGCGATGGACGCGGACGCGTGGGCAGCCGTGTTCGTGAGTGCCCATGCGCACGTCGGGTTTTTCTGACAGTCCGCATCCGTGAGGGCAGGCGCCACCGTCTTGAAGTACTGCTCACTGCCGAGCAGACGGGCGATCGACTTGACGTGAATGACGTTCCACTTCAGCTGCCCGAACGCACCGGCGGGGATGTCGAATTCGGGACTGCCCTCGTCGAGGAGCTTCTCCATCGGCTTGCTCGGCACCGTTAAATCGATGAAGTCCAACCCATGTTTGTACTGAACCAGCCATGCATTGTAGCCCACAAAAAAAGCCTCGGCGTGCGCGCGCCGTTGCTTGATCATCCCGTAGCGGTGGAAGTCTCGCCAATAGCTTTTGATGCCGTCGAGCGCCCGCATGTAATCGAGCATCGTCTGAAAAATCCGACGTAGCGCTTGTTTTTCTTCGGGACGAAGCATGCGGTCCTCGCGCTTCGGGAACAACTCGGGATGCCCCTTCGCGTAACGGATCACGTCCTCAAGTCCTTGGTCGTATCGGCGCACGAGCTCGAGGTCCTCGGCAATTTTGACGCGTCGCTCGTCTTCGGACAACGACAGCATCGACGACGGTGTGTTGGACTTGGAACACGAAGTAAACAGCGTCAACGCCAGCAGAAGTAGGGTCACGGGAATGAGTTTCATTTCGACCGGTGTTTGTATCAGGGACCCGCATCTTAGTAGTGAGGAGGGCAAGAAACCATGCTCGGCGAAAAACTTCCAAGCGACTTCAAGTGGATTTCGAGTACGCAGTCCCCGCTGATGCTCCTTCCACGAGCGCTCGCCCGCGCGTGGGACGGCGCGGCAGGCGGAAACTTCGCCGTGCTCGATGACCTCTGCGAGCCGTTGGTTTGCATCCCGGTATCCCATGGCCATGCCTTGGTGCTCGAGGACGGATTTCATACGTCTTGGTGGCCCGAGCCGTTGACGGGGGGAGGCATGCTCGTGCGCACGCTGTGGGCGAGTAGCGCACAAACGGTGCGCGCCGCGGTGCAAACAATCGACGAAGATGCGTGGATGCCCGAACCATTTCATTTCGATTCTTGCGACGGGGCCGTTGGTTTGTTCCCGGCGGTGGATGCCGCGATGGCTGCGTCGGATGTGTTATCGTTCCACGTCGCGCCCGGCAAACACGTGGTCCTGTCTGCAAACGTGGAACCTGACCCGTCCACGTGCCTGATTGTTCATCGACTCTTGCCCCTGCATTAGCGACCGACGATGCAATCGTAACCCGTTGCCGGTACCGTCTCGCAATCGTACGTGCCATCCGGGACTTCCCTGCCGTCACGGTCGCACTTGAAATGCGAACCCGGCCATATCAGGACGTGCGTGTGCCCTTTTTTTGCTGCGAGATTTCGGCCTCGGATCTGCGCAACGGTGCCCCGGCTGCCCGGCTCTTCGATCTGGCGCACCACGAAATCAAACGCATCGCGCTGTGTGCACTGCATCCGGTCCTGACCGAGCTCAGCCTGCGACAACAGTTCCACCTGTCGACCGGTTTTACTCAATTCAACCGTGGGCGCGCACCCAGCCAGCGATGCGCATAAGGCAAGCATCAGAAAACGCATGAAGGTCCTGTTGGGGATCGTTGAGTCAGAGTGTACCCTGCATGCCGCAGCCGGCCAAGTGATGGAATGGCGGCGTAAACAACCCCGCGAGGGAACATGGATTTTGAACACTCAGCACGTGTGCGGGAGGCCGTTGATGCGATCCACACGTTCGTCACTGCCAAGATCTACCCGCTTGAGGCCCGCGTGCGTGAGCACGGGTTTCTTGCATGCGCTGACGAGCTCGAGAATCAGGCCGAGGCCCGAGCGATGTGGTTATTTTTCGCCGCATGTGTCCTCGGAACACGGCGGCGCTGGGTTTTCGCTGACCGAGTTTGCCCCGATCAGCGAGGTCTTAGGAAAGAGCCCCTCGAGCAATTTCAACCAATTGCCAAGCCCAGATGCCGGCAATGATGGAGATTCCACGAGTTCGGCACGCCCGAGCAGCGCGAGATACTTGGCCCCGCTGGTGGAAGGGAAGGTGCGCAGCTGTTTCTCGATGACGGAGCCCCAAAACGCGGGCTCCAACCCCGTGGTTCTGGACACCGTCGCCGTTCGCGACGCAGACACATGGATCATCAACGGCCACAAGTGGTTTACGACCGCCGCGGATGGTGCCGACTTCGCGATCACCGTATGGCGGTGACGCAGCCAGATGCCCAAAGCCCGTACGCGTGCGTCCCAAATCATCGTCCCCCTTGATACGCCCGGCGTGGAGCTAGTGCGTAATATTTCGGTGATGGGCGAACCCGGTGATGGTTACGGAAGTCACGCCGAACTTCGATACACGAATGTGCGGGTCCCCGCGGAAAAATCGCTCGGCGGCGATGAGCCGGCCTACGATCGCACAGACACGCCTTTGGGCCAGGGCGTATCCACCATTGCACGCGCTGGATTGGCATTTGTGAGCGTGCGCTCGAGCCTATGTGCTGCCGCGCCGCCACCCGAATGATTGGCCCCGATCGCGCATTGGGAACGCGGTACTGCAAAGGCTGGATCGTGACTCACGCGCGCGGAGACTGGCGCTGGCGCGGCTGCTCGTCCTGCACGCGGCGTGGAAAATCGACCGCGAAGGGAGCCACGCTGCGCGGGTCGAGGTGTCCACGTCGATCAAGTTTTTCGTCGCCAATGTGCTTCAACAAGTGCTGGACCGTGCGATCCAGACCCACGGAGCGCCCGGTCATTCGATGATGACACACCGCTGGCGTGGTGGTTTCGGCACGAGCGGGGTGCGCGGATTTATGACGGCCGGATGAGGTCCAGGTGTAAGACCGTTGTCGCCCGGAGCCCCCGCGTCAGCACGGGATTGAAGGTCAAGTGATGCACCACGAACGCTTGAAATCTCCCCGCCGGTAGAGGAGCTCGATGCGGCTGCTTGGCGGGTTTTTTAGGGATGGATGGACCCTGAGGCCCTTTCTTAATTTCCTGCAGGCCACAGCAACCTCACGTACCTGTTCGAGACCAAACCGACCGTGAATGGGTCGTCCGAAGACCTCGCGCGGAGCGGAACATCAAATCGGGCCACGATGATATCCCAGAGTTCCGGGTCCTGCAAGCGCTTTTTCCTGTTTATCTCGCAGTCAAACCTGTTGTGTCTTTGGTGATGACGCGGGAGTGTTAGCCCAATTTTATGTCATGGAGAGGGTCAACGGCGTCATCCCCAGAGGCGCCGAGGCATCAGGCCCGAATCCTGATCCCAGCATCGATGACACGCCTGTGCGGGCTGTTCGTCGATAATCTTGCTGAGACACGGGCTGGACGTCTCTCGCCCAGACATTATGGGCGCTTGGACATCCTGCGGAAGGCTACATTCGACGGCAGGTCGAGGGTGGTTCCGCCCGGTACCAGAAGGCCAAGACCGACGACATCCCCAACGATGGTGACGGTCGCCAGCTGGATGGCGCACAACATGCCTGAAGAATAACCTCCGGTGCGCGATCCATAACGGACTACAAATACGACAACATCGTGTTCTCGGCGGACCTCGATCGCATCCGCAAGCTGTCCGACTGGGAGATGGCGACGCTGGGCGACCCGCTGATGGACCTCGGCATAACATTGGCGCATTAACATTCGGAAGATCCTTGATCTTCTGCACGCGACTCTGTGACAACTTGCGCATCGTTACGCACAGAAGTCCGGAAGTGAACGTTGACACATCTTGTTCTATTACGTCTACGGACTGTTCAAGATCGGTGTGACGGGCAACAAATATACAAGAGATTTGCGTCATTAATTTCGCGATCCCAGATTCGGGGCCCTGATTTTTGCCGTTCAGGCGTCGGCAGGAACGCGCCGCTCAAGCCATACAGCAGATATGAAGATATGAGTCGGACGATTTGCATACTGGTGGCGGTCATGTCGTTGGTCGCTTGTGACAAGAAAAAGACCGACACCGTTCCGGCAGCCGCCGAGGCCACCACGGCCGCTCAGGCGGTAGCACCGGTAGCCCCTTTGACCGAACACGACGCCGAGGAGGTGTTTCGCGGGTGGGTTGACGCACAAAACACCGGAGACTTCGAAAAGTACTCGGCGCTCTACGCACCGAAGTTTGAAGGGGTCAAACGCGTGGGCGCGAAGACGTCTCGTTTCGACCGCAAGGCGTGGTT
Source organism: bacterium (assembly GCA_041390025.1). Lineage (GTDB taxonomy): Bacteria > Myxococcota_A > Bradymonadia > Bradymonadales > Bradymonadaceae > JBFFMO01. Next base: position 3,373 of record JAWKQR010000020.1, on the reverse strand, counting down.
GGAAGATCGCGGTCGAATGTTTCAAAAGGGGCAGCAAGTCAGTGCCGAGGAGCCAAAGTTTGTCGTGAGCGGAGATACCGCCGTCGTCCGATTCACACAGCGTTGGGAGACCAAGACCTTCGCTGACGTGGGGCCCAAAGTTCTTGTCGTCGCGAAGTCCCCAAGCGGTGTGCAGATTGTGCGTGAGGAGATGCTAAAATCCAACGTGTTGAGCGCTCGAGAGCGCGAGCTGGACGCCAACCGCTGGGCGCCCGTCGTCTTGGAAGAATTTGTGGTGCTCGACGACCAGATCAAGCCCGAGTGGCTGCTGGACACTCATCGTCTCGTCGGCGAACAGCCGATGATCGGCGCGCTCGCGGTCGCCGAAACGTGGGTTGACGTCGCGAAGCTGCCCGTGACCTTTAAGACACTCAAGGCCCGAACCTTCACCGTGCAAGGCACGCAGGAGTGTCGCGCCACCGTGCAAGGCTTCCGCGTGCTCGCGCGCGTCACGCCACATTTTGGGATGGTGCAGGACTGGCAAGAGCGTCCTTCAACCAAGACCTCGGCACACGAGATCGCTGCAGAGATTGTGGCGCTCGCAGGTGACCAACGGGTTTTGGTCGCGAAGCTCGACAAGGCGTGTCCCGGCGCCATCTGGGCACATTCCATTGCCGATTCAAGCCTCGAAGTGTTCACACAAGAGCAAGCCGAAACCCCGCCGGTCGATGTAATGGAGGTCATTCGCAAAACACCCGCGTTTGATGCGATTGAAAAACAGGCGCGTGAGTTTGGCCGGGACGGATGGTTTCCTTCCGAAGGCACGATGAAGCGTTTCACAGCCGGGAAACGCGTCTACGGGGTCATCGCGACAAAAGTGGGAGAGGGCTGCGGCAACTTCTACGCCGAATACTCAGCGGTTTTGGACATCTCCGGTGAGCCCAAACTTCTCTACGACAATTCGATGGGGCCTTTCTTAGATGTGCAATCGATTGTGGCGTCCAACAACGGCGTTGCGTTCTTCGGAACAGACCACGAGGCCACGCTCAAAGGCGACCAGCTTGACGTCGTGCTGTCCTGGGCCGCTCCTTATCTCGATTGCCCCTGCTAGACACAATTTTTGAAAATTAGTTGCATCGTCTTCGACGACTCGTCATCTTAGTAGATGTAACGGCCGTAAGGGGCCGGACGTGTGGTGAGCCCGGCACACACCAACGTTACTGCGGTATGGGAATCCGCGACACGCAACTGCCGAAAAAGGAGGTGATCCAGTGATTAATGACTGTAGTTATCCGACTGGAAAGATGGTGTCCCTAAGTGGAGTTTGCCGTTTCTAAATCCTCCGCCCCTTCGCTCGAGGGCGGTTTTAAGACCAAGGTGAGCGATGGTGAGTACGGCAACGTAATTCACTAAGGACAACCCAGACATCATCGAATCGCACGGCTCCGTGTCGGACGGGTTTAGGCCCCTCGAGCTGCCGTGCGATTTTTTTTCTTGCATGCCCATCCCCTCCAAAGTTCTCGTTCCCTTAGTGCTCGCGGTCGGCGTTGTAGCGATTGGCTTCGCGGCGATTTTTTTCCGCATGGCGTTTCCAACTGACCCGTGGGTGGCCGCGGGGTGGAGACTTATCATTGCGTCGGCGATTCTTAGCCCGGTGACAGGAAGGGCGATTGTCAGCCAGACGCTGAAGCGCCAGGTCGCACTCGTGGCTGTGGGCTGTGGCCTCATCTACGCAGTGCACTTTGGCAGTTGGGTGACATCGCTCCAGTACACCTCCGTAGCAGCATCCGTCACACTCGTGACCTCCACGCCCTTGCTGCTGGCGCTTTGGTCTCTTTTTTCGGGAAAGGACCGCCCCGGCCTAGGCCTAATCAGCGCCATTTTTGCTGTCTTTTGCGGGGGTCATGGTGATCGGGCGCGGATTTTCGTGTGTCCGGAATGGCACTCTGGGGTGACGCGCTGGCGCTGGTGGGCGCGATTGCGATGGCCGCCTACATGCTTTGGATTCCGAACGCTAAAGACCTTTCCGGTCTTCGCGTTCTCAGGCATCGCTACCGGGGTCGGCGGGGTCGCACTGTTGTTGGGCGCGTGGCTTCGTGGAGTGCCGCTCGGACCAAGCGCAGAGGCGTGGTTGTTCATTGGGTTGGCAGCGGCAATCCCCCAACTCATCGGGCATACATCAATCACATGGTCTCTACGCCACACGACCCCTACAGTCGTAGGGCTCGCGACGTTGATTGAACCTGTGGTCTCGGCGCTTCTTGCATGGATGGTCTTTGACGAGACCTTGTCGTGGTACACCGCTTTGGGATGTGCATTGACCCTCCTAGGGGTGGCAGCCGCGATCTGGGTTCAGAGTGCTAGAGCGGTCCGACCAGCCATTTCGCCCTCGCTCGAGTGACGACCTCTCCTGAAGCGTCTGTTGTGATAACCTCGATCTCGACCTCCTGCCTTGCATTGCTGTCAGGTGGGTCGCACCGGCATTCCGCGGTCAGCGTGCCACGCGCCTTCTTTACGTAGTCGATCGAAAGTCCGGTCAAAATCGCGCGCGTGTTTTTGGGCAGGCCGTACACAAAGGCGAGTCCGCTCGCCACTTCAGCCAAGTTCATCAGCGCGATGGCGTGAATGGAGCTCAAGTGGTTTCGAACGCTTCGGCGATCCCGCATCTGGACGCGCGCGAATCCGCGTTCCAGCTCAAGCACCTCTGGCGAAATCGTGCCGGTATACGGCGCGACGTTTCCCACCAGCTTGCTGAAGGCGGCGCGACCCCCAGGCACACGTTTGAGCCGGTCCCACGTATCACGAAGAGTCTGCAACGGGTCTTTCATGGTCTTTCTCTGATGGCACGCAGGTGGTCTTGGACGTCGCGGAAGTCGAGGTCAAATCGCAGCAGGTACTTTCGAAGACGGTCGGCGTCGTTTGGATTGGCTTTGGCTTTGCGGGACTCCGAGAATAACGTTCGTCCGGCCTCGGACAGGCTCGGGGCGCGCGCACAGACCGCCAGCACGTCATTGAGCTGCACCCGGTCGAAGCGGTCGAGATCATCTGCCCGATCGCCAAGCACCGCGGAACAGTGGTCGCTGGTCGACTCGGTTGCCCACGACCGCTCTAACCGGGCGATCTCGTGGCTCACCGTGGCTTCATTGATCCGCCCACCCGGAGCAAGCGTGGCCAGTCGGGTAACCGAGGCGCTTAGGTCTCGAAAGTTCCCTGTCCACTTCGCGACCGACGTCGCAAAGCGCAGGTACTTCTCGTAGGCCTCGCGGTTGAACGTCACCCGAGAGTGATTGGCTTGACCAAAACGCTCGAGCTCGTATTCGATGTTTGGTGCGATGTCCTCCGGGCGGTCACGAAGCGGCGGCAAATCGAATGTCCACAGGTTGATCCGCGCTAA
>JAWKQR010000019.1:0-98217 GCA_041390025.1 bacterium | reverse complement strand
CGCGGTGCTCCCGGTCCAACACAATGAAGGGCTCGGGAATGATGTTTAATGCCGAAAACTCATTCACCGAAGTACTCTCGGCTGGACAAGCTGGCCGACGCGGCGCTTCGTTTGAGGTCGATGACCACGCGACAGCCTTTGTCGCCGTTTGCGATCGTCTCTTTGAGGTCCACACGCGCGTACCCAAAGGCATCCGCGGCGAGCGTTCCAAACACGTTTGAGGTCATCATGCAAAGGGAGGGGCGGTTGGCCACCATGGACCCAAACGGGCACGTACGATTGCCAAGGACAATGCGATCGGGTGTGACGTCAACGATGTAGAAGTCGCCCTCGATGCGACGTTTGAAGTCGCACAGCGCCTCAGCCAGCTTTTGTGCGTCGCCCTGCACGTCGTACATCTCAAGCGACCGCTCCGCGATCCGCTGACCCGTCAGAGCGAAGAAACCCGAAGCCTGCTCGATGCCGACCACTTCTTCGAGCGTACCTGAGAGCTCTCGCAACATCGTGCGTAAGAAAATATCTCGATCGAGTGCATCCGCGTCGTTTCCCGCCGTCATGTCACCTCCTATATCTGACTTTCTAACGACTAACTCGCGTCCACGCAATCTTTTCGTCATTTTCTGTCGGTCGACGTCCAAGCGAGCGTCAAGAGCGGATGGGTATGGCCCTGCATGATCGCCTCAAGCGCAGGCCGATCCTCGGGGCCAAATTGGCGGAAGGCCCCCGTGAGCTTTGCGAGCTCCTCGGGTTCGAACTCGCGCAGTGACTCGGCCACAAGGGTCAGCATCGGGACTGTGCGCACTTTGAGTGTCAACCAGTATCGACGCGCGCTTGCGTCTCCAAGACGACGAAACGCTTCGATCGCAGTGGCTTCCTTCTCGACCGCGTCCAATGCGTCCAAACAGGCCAAAGCACCGCCGATGAGCACGTTGTTGGCCTCGTGTCCGAGCGCCCAGACGACTAGATCCACGAGCTGCGTCTGAACATGAGGTGGCAGCGGTTCACCGCGATTTGACGTGGTGTAACCCATCCAGATCAATCCGCTTTTGCGCGTCAACGCGTTCGTCTCGGGGTCAGAACACACGGCCTGGACGCGATCCCAGATCGCGTCGGGCGTTTGGTCCATCGCGTCCCAGACGTTTTCGATCTCGTCGGGGTCGCTTAGCAGCGAGAACGCGCGCAGCGCGCGGTCCGCGGGGTCGTGCGAGGAGCCCAATGAGCGTAGCCATTTCAACATGTCAAACCCTCCTAGGGGGCGCCCAAACCGTGGGTCTTCGAACGTCATGAACGATTCGCAACATTTTTTTGTTCTGACCGATAACTGGTCTGACACGCAACAACGCGTGAAAAAACATGGAGGGAATCATGAACGTCCAAACGCAGTCAAAGCACGACATCGCCGGCCCAATCAACCCGATCTTTGCGCCCATGAATCTAGAAACGTTCGAGGTCACCGACGCCTACACCTATTTCGACTACGCGCACGAAGAGCTGCTCGCCGCGCGATTCCACGGTCAGGAGATCGCGGTAGGCACGTTGATGATCTACGAGCCCGGAGAAGACGAATCGTCGTGGTGTGTGCGTGAACCGGCGGTGATTCTCGATCGAAAACGAGGAGCGTGGCTCGTGGCTCGAATGTTCGACGGATTTGATGCCGACGTATGGGAAGACGCCGAGCGCCTTCGCCTCGCGGTCGCTGAAGAGATCGCGGGGTCGGTGGGACTCGTAGCGCTGGTCCTGGGAACGCCGCGCGACCACATCGTTGTGCCCGACCGGTTGTCGGGGGTTGTTTTCGCGGAGAATGAGCTCGCGAGTCTGTCGCAAATGGTGCTTCAGACACCCGTTCAAAGCGAAGCCGAGCGGACATGCCAAGCCATGTTGGAGATTGGAGACTTCATTGACGCCAAACAGAACGACATGCGCGAGATCCCAAGGTGGTTATGGCTTGAGCTTGTTCGTGATTCGGCGATGGCGAAGGAGCTCTAGGCTGTAGAGGCCCACGGCCAGCCAAATCAAGGCGAAGCCGATCAATCGTTCGATTGAAAAGGGCTCCTTGTACACGAACACGCCCAGCGCAAACTGAATGGACGGCGCGAGGTACTGAACGATGCCCAGCGAGGTCAGCGTCAGGCGACGCGCTGCCGCCGCGAAGAAGAGCAGCGGCAGCGCCGTCGCAACCCCCGAGAACGCCAACAATGCGGTGGTTTTCGCATCGACGTGACCAAACGCCCCAAGTCCATGATTGTGCACATACGCAAGGTAGGTCAGCGCGGGCACGAGCACGACCGTGCTTTCAACCACGAGGCCCTCGACCGCGCCAAGGTGTGACTTCTTTTTGATCAGGGCATACGTCCCAAACGTGATCGCGAGCGTCAGCGCGATCCACGGAGGCTTCCCGTGGGCAAACGTGAGGTAGAGCACCCCCGAGCCGGCGACCGCGATCGCACCCCATTGCAACGGCCGAGGTTTTTCTTTGAGGATCAATGCGCCGAACACGACATTGACCAGAGGGTTGATGAAGTAACCAAGGGACGTTTCAACAACGTGCCCCGAATTGACCGCCCAAATGTAGAGAAACCAGTTTGACGTCAGAAACAATGCGGCAAGCGCGCTCGTGCCGATCTGCCGGGGCTTGAGGGTCTTCAACCAGTCCCACCGTCGACGCGCGATCAACACCGTGCTCAAGAACACCATGGACCACACCATGCGGTGAGCGAGTATCTCCAACGGCGGCACGTGGACGATCAGTTTCCAGTAAAGGGGGAAAAACCCCCACAAGAGGTAGGCGCCCAACGCGAACGCGAGACCATTCGTAGGTTTCATACCGGTGAAGCGTCGTCTTCAGGCAGGTGCTTTCGGAACAAATCCAGCAGCGTGGCGTCCACGCCTTTGCCCCGCATCGACTCCAAATACGCGAGCGCAGTCGCACCTTCCTTGCCGGTGAGGTGGCCGTTGCGGATCGTAAACTCGCGCTCGTAAAAACTTGCCAGCTTCAGGCATTGGCAGGCCACACGCAGGTCAGGTTGACCCTCAAAGGCCTCGTCGTCGGGAGCTCGAAGATAATTCCCAACAATTTGCGCCGCCACCCCCAGGGCCGGCACCTGCGACAACACAATCTCGCCGACCACCGGATGGTACTCCCAACTTCCAAGATCGTCGGGTCGCATTTCATCAAGCCGTTGCGACACGGTCGCTGACGGGGCGTTGACGAGGCCCACCCAATGACACAACGCGGCGTGGCTCAGCGGCTCAATCCATGTGTGCTTAAGCCCAGCCCGCAACGCAAAGGCACGCACACGCAGCACCGTGCGTTTGCAATGGTCCATGATGCGAAGGTCGGCAAACCCTATGATGGTTGAAACCACCTCCAAGGCCGCATCGAAGCTCTCTCGCAAATCGGCGTTCGCCTTCGCCAGATGTTCGGCTTGCTGTCGTATCTCTCCCGCGCGCTCTTCCACGAGCTCCAGCAGATGGTCGTTCATGGAACGCAACGACTCGTTCGCCCGAGCGATCTCCGCCATCAACAGCTTGCGTTCTTCGCGCGTGCGGTGTTGGTCAAGGGCCGACGTCGCAGCCTGGCGAATGTCGTCTTGTGACCAAGGTTTGGGCACAAATCGAAACACCTCTCCGGTGTTGATCGCTGCAAGAGCCGTGTCGGTCTCAACGTTGGCCGTGATCATGACACGGACCACATCGGGAAACTGCGTCTTGACCCAGGACAGTAGGGCCGTGCCCTGCATTCCCGGCATGCGCTGGTCGGTGATGATCACGCTGATGGGTTGCTGCGACAAAACGCGCTGTGCGGCTTCCCCGTCCTCGGCAAAGTGAAGCGTCACGTCAAGCGACTTGAGCTGGCGCTCCAACGTCCAACGCACGCGTTCGTCGTCGTCGACGATCAAGATGCTCTGTTGGGCGCGCAGCTCATTTACCAGCGCCTGAATCTGGATCAACTCTTCGGGGGCGTCGCTCATGTGTTTGCCACGGGTAAGACAAGGGTGACCGTTGTTCCTTCCCCCAATTCAGACGTGATGGCAACGTCGCCGCCACATTTTTGGAGGTGTCCCCACACCAGCGCAAGCCCAAGTCCAGTCGCCTGCTCACCTTTTGTCGTATAGAACGGCTCGAAGACACGGGTGATGTCCCGAGGTGAAATCCCCTTGCCCTGGTCTGCGACAGAAACCTCAACGTGGTCCTCGACCACCCGGCATCCGACCACGACCGTCCCTCCCTCGGACATCGCGTCGCGTGCATTCGACAAAAGTTGCAGAACACTGTCCTCCAAGTAACGCGGCCCAAGGTTGACAGGGGGTGTCTCGTCGAGCTCCCACGACAAGGTGACGGATTTGTTGAAGAGTTTTCTGACCTTGCGTGAGAGTGCGTCGAGGACTTCGTGAGGGCGGCAGGTTTCGGCTTCTGCAACTTGCTGTCGTGCGAAGGTCATCAACGAGCGCGCGGTCTCCGCAGCGGCGTCGGCGCTCTCGCGCATCATTGCGATGAGCTCAGCCTCTTCCTTGGGCACGATGTCTTCGAGCATATCGATGCCACCTCGGATCACCACCAGCGAGTTGTTGAAATCATGCGCCACCCCGCCAGCGAGCAGTCCAAGGCTTTCGAGGCGCTCGGCTTGCATGGCGTGTTTAAGCAGACGCTCGCGCTGAGCCTCGAGGTCGAGGCGGTCCTTGTAGTTCAACTCGGCGGTCGCGATCGAGGTCTGCACGGCCACAACGAAGTAGTGGGTCAACATCGCCAACGTGCCCAACCCCAGAACGGTGGCGAGCCAAACCCGCATCCATGGGTAATCGATTGGCCACGCCTGGACATCTGCCCACCACCACGTCGCCGCGACCGAGAAGACGCTGATCAGATAGCTCGCGATGCTGCCTTTTCGTCCAAAAAAGACGGTCGCTAGGCCCACAAAGACGCCCAGAACAAACCCAGCCCCAATGAGCGGTCCAAGCTGGACAAGCCCGGCCATGCCAACCAGCCAAACTCCACCGACCAGTCCGCATTTACGCACGAACCTAGACTTGGCCAGGCGCACGACGGCGGTCAACACCAAGAATGCGGTCGCGGCGATAGGAAGGGGTGTCAGCAGTTGCCACGTGCTCCATGACAGCAGCGCAAAGATCACGATGGCGGCACCAGCGGGCACCGAGAGCTTCATCGAGAACTCCAACAAGTCGCTCTCGATGTCACGCCAAGACTTCATCAGCATGGGTGGCTCTCACCAAAGGCAGAAAGGGGCATCAGGTCGCCACCTTGAAACAGTCGTCGATCTCTTCCATGGCATGTGCGCGCGTGAGCCGATCGGTCAAACGGGAGCTAAATATGCGTCTTGCCAATGCGTCCTCGTACAAGCAAAACCGCCAAACAGGCAGCGGCAGCGGCTGCGCTTGCGAGCAATGTCGCAAAAACGAGCGTCACGGAACCATCCTTGAGCATCGTTCCAAGCACCAGCTCCTGCAACACCGCACCAATGGACCCCATCCCGTTGATGACGCCTGCCGCAAGGGTGCCACGCTTGGCCGAACCCACGTCGATGGCTCCGGCCCCGGTCATCAGCGCATCCGGGCCGTACAGTGAGAAGCCGATCAACGCCATGCAGACCGTAAACAGCGTCACGCTGGTCGCTCCGACCGTGTAAAGCAGCACACACGAGGCAGCCATCCCAAGAATGAAGATGAACGAAACGATGGCACGTTTGCCCTTGAAGACACGATCTGACAGCCACCCGCAGGCGATCACACCGGCGATGCCGGCGAGGTCGAACGCCACGGACAGATACCCGGCATCGTCGCCGGCAAGGCCATAATTCTTCTGAAGCAGGTAGGGCGCCCACGACCAAATCGCGTAACGAATGAATTTCACGAACAGGTAGAACACACCCACGATCAAGATGTTGATCACGATGTCGGCTGGCCACGTCACCTTGCCAGACGCCGAGACCTCGTCGGGACTGTCGTCGGGGAGGTTTTCCAAACCCACGTCGCTTGGTTTGTTGCGCTGGTTCAAGAGCACAAAGAGCCACACGAACAACACCACCGCCGAGCCCGCGAAAAACGCGTACTCGAACCCGTATTTCCCCAACATGTAGGCGGCCAACGTGGTCGCGAGCACACCACCGACTTGGTAGTTGGTGGCCCAGACGCCCATGACCTTTCCGCGTTCTTCGCGGCGAAACCAATGGCCCATCGTGCCCACGGTGCTCGACCACCCTGTGGCTTGGGCCAGCCCGTTGAGGCTGACCAACACCGCAAACAGCACAAAACTGTTGGTCAATCCGCACGCCGCGTTCGCGATGGCGCTCACGCCTAGGCCAAGAAGCAGCGCGAGACGGGGCCCCCACTTCTGCCCACCAAATCCAGCGAGAAACTGCCCAATCGTGTACGCCACAAGGTAACACGCACCGAGTTGTCCCAGCGTCACAGCGTCCCAATGGAAGGCATCGCCCAGGTTTGGCTTGACGACCGAGAAGGGCTTGCGTGCGAAGTAGAACCCCGCGTACGCGACAAATGTCGCGGCGAAAATTCTCCACCGCCAAACGCGCATCGAAGGTGGGACTGCGGTCATGAATTGGCTCCGGTACGAATGGTGGATAGCACTCTTTTTTTGCCGTTACGACAAGAGAAGCCCTTTCCCCGATTCTCCAAACGTCCGCGGTGTCTGCGTTTCGAACGTTAGGTGAAGATTCTATGCTGTTGATCTTAAATGTCTTTATTGATTCGAATGCAATTCGCAACTTTGCGCGACTTTGACCGATAACTGGTATGTCGCGACGGACGAACAAGCGCTTGACGGAGCGCAAAACTTGGGACTATACATAAGTTCAGTAACACCTGTGTTTTGGGAAAAGCACCAACGGCTAGGAGTCAAAGAATGGCAGTCGATAAAGATAAGAAGAAAGCGCTGGACCTCACCGTACATGCGATTGAAAAGCAGTTCGGGAAAGCGCAATTATGCGTTTGGGAACCGACGAGCAACTTGTCACCCCCAACGACGCGATTTCTTCGGGTTCAATTTCATTGGATATCGCGCTGGGTGTAGGTGGCTTTCCTGAAGGGAGAATCATCGAAATCTTCGGACCGGAGTCCTCAGGCAAACAACATTGGCGCTCCATGTGCTTGCGAACGCTCAGAAGATGGGCGGCGTGGCAGCGATTGTGGACGCCGAGCACGCGTTGGACATCAAGTACGCCAAATCGCTTGGCGTTCAGATCGACGAGCTGTTGGTCAGCCAGCCGGATACCGGTGAGCAAGCGCTTGAGATTACGGACATGTTGGTGCGTTCAAACGCTGTCGATGTGCTCGTCGTGGACTCTGTGGCGGCGTTGACACCTCGTGCAGAAATCGAGGGAGAGATGGGCGACTCTCACATGGGCCTTCAGGCGCGTCTAATGAGTCAGGCGCTGCGTAAGCTGACCGGTACCATCAACAAGTCCAAGACGTGCGTAATTTTCATCAACCAGATCCGCATGAAGATCGGGGTGATGTTTGGCAACCCCGAGACCACCACAGGTGGTAACGCGTTGAAGTTTTACGCGTCACAGCGCATCGACATCCGCCGCATCGGCGCGATCAAAGATGGCGAAGAGATCACCGGCAGCCGAACTCGGGTGAAGGTCGTCAAGAACAAGGTGGCGCCGCCATTCAAGCAGGCCGAGTTCGACATCATGTATGGAACCGGCATCAGCCTTGAGGGCGACATCCTTGACCTCGGCGCCGAGAGTGGCGTGGTGGACAAAGCTGGCTCTTGGTACAGCTACAACGATGAGCGGCTGGGACAAGGACGAGAGAACGCGAAGCAGTATCTGCGCGACCATCCGGAGGTCTTGGCATCCGTGGAGCGTCAGATTCGCGAGCACTTCGGTCTCGTGCCAGCGGCGCCGCCTGTTGCGATTGTGAAAGCCGAATAGTGCGCTTCGGTGCGCAAACAAAAGGGCGGTGCGCGTGCACCGCCCTTTCTTTTGCCTTCATGCGGCTGTCCAGAATTAAGGCATCGACGTCATTGACCCGACAAGGTCAAGACCTCCGGGGTACGCGTATGATACGGCGTTGTCGAAGCCATACGCCACGATACCGAAGGCCTGCGCACTCTCCAGATTCTGAACACCGGGGGACACCAGAACCGAGGCGACCTCGTACTGTCCCGAGCCCACAGGGGTGAAAGGCTCGGTGATCGACACCCCGTTGAGTTTCACGTCAGCACCCGCGGGACGAATGACGTTGACGTAGTCGGTCGAGTAGCCCGAGGGCGTCAAAAGGACGTAGTCCTTGCGGAATCGTGCGGTCGGCACGTTAAGCACAAACGCCGGGTCACCCGTGCCGGCACTCGTTTGGCCTTGCGATACCAAGAACTGCGCCACCAAGATCTTGCCTGTCGCGTTCACTTCAAAGTTCTGGTCGCTGAAAAACTTCACAAATTGGCCCTTGTTCAGCGTCACGTTGTTCGCACCGGGTTGAGGCGGGTTGGTGGTGATCACAACTCCGTCTTCACCGCTTAAGATTCGCCAGTGATCCTTCTTGACGCCGCGTCCGGGGCTCAGGGCCGCGATGTAGTTCTTCTCCCAGGGTGTTCAGCGGAACAGCTGTTGTTCCAAATGGTCGGCGCAGCAGCTGTCGCCGTCGCTGCCCGGGCCTTGCCGATGACGGCTTTTCATGGCCAGGCGAACACCGCAACGCGTTTGGTCGAACGAAGTGAATGTACCCGTGAGGTCGTTGGGGCCCTGAAGGTTCTTGTCGCCAGCTTGGACGTTGAGCATAGTTCTGCCCGCGTGTCAGCTGGAACGAACGTGTGACACCGGCGGGGAACGAGTTGACGTTAAGCGCCGGCTGTGATGGTTGCCGTTGCGGTGACGTTGATGAAGGTATCGCCGGACTCGACGGCCACGATCGACGTAGCTGTGCTGCCACTGGACATGGCATGAACAAGCAGGGGAAGAGGTTGCGTCGGCCAGTCGACCACGTAGTAATCCGTGCCGAGCGTAGCAGTTGGCAGCAACAGCGAGGCGTCGTTGCTGAACACGTTCTCGTTATTGAGCGGATTGAACTGGTGAATCGGTACGGCAGCGACGCAACGACGTTGATCGCATTGAACGAGAGCCCGGTGCCCGATACATATCGAGGCGCGGCATTTTGAAGGAACGCGGAATTCGCAGGCACTGCTGTCGGGTCGTGGAACATTTACCGCCGCGCGCCGCTGTAAACGCCAAGGTGATGGTCACGTTGCCAGGTCTGGAAACGACGATGGCGTGTGGCACTTCGTCGGGCTTCGATTGGTCGGGGTCGGTGTACTGATCCAAGTCCACCGGGTCCAGTATTCACAACCGATGTGACGACTCGTATTTTCCAAGCTCGCAGATCGGTTTGCATGAGATTCCGTTGCACACCGTCCCCTGGGGCACGGGACGAGCGCTGCAGCCCGTTCCGTCGGCGTTGCACTGCTTGAAGGCCTCACCGCCTTCGCACGCGACGGTGTTTGGAACACAGGCCATGTCGCTGCAGGCGCCATTGAGGCAGTTTTGCTCGCCGCATGACACGAGCTCAAGCCCACTCCCGTCCGCCTTGCACACAAAAAGCGCGTCTTCGGTGGCGCATCCCGCGGATAGGCCAGGTTGGCACGATTCGACGACCGGGATTTCAACATCGGCCCCGGCGTCCTCTCCCCCGAGATCGCCTGAGTTATGGGCGTCTGGGGTGATACCGGCGTCCATCTGAACCCGGATGCCATTGTTGCTCGCGGTCCTCGCCGTATCGTCGGAACATCCCATCGCCAACGCGACCGTCATCACCATCCAAAATCGATTCATTCGCATCCTCACAGCTCAATGTGCTCCGGGAACCTACACGTCTGATTCCGATTTTCCAATAGTTGGTTGGCCACCCAAAACACGACACAGGATGTTTCAGGTACTTTCAGGTGAGTTTTGACCGGCAGATAGGCAGGTTGGCCTCACTAAAACTTGAATCGGAGGTCGACAATGCATCCCAAGAATTACACATGGCTTTGTTTGGCAGCGATGAGCGCCCTTGTGGGCTGTGCGGACGCCGCCAACGAACCCGCCATCGACAGCAACTATGCGTTCGTGGCCCCCGGTAAGGCCGATGACTATTACTCGACCGTCGCGAAAGAGTACGAGGCGACCGGAAGCATTCGGGTCCAAATGAGCCCAGACCAGGCCGCCGACGCCAAAGAGCGCGATCGAATCGTCGCAGAGCGTTTGTCCGCGGCGGGTGTCTATTTGGCGACTTATCTTTCCGACAAGTTTCGTGGCATCGACATCAACGCAGATGGGCAAATCACAGATGATGAAGTGTTCTTCCGCAACGACACGTACGGTGGCTTCCACGCGATGGTGCGCAACCAATCGGTCGAAGTCTTAAGCATCGACGACCGTGGTGGGGAGTTTGAGGTCACGTTCTCGATCGACATCGCGGGGCCGGCGGGCTTGTTGGAATTGCTCGTTGCGGATGGTGGTGCGGCCGTTGACGGCGGCGTTGTGTTTGATCTTCGCATGCCCGCGGGCGCCACAGGTTCGGCCGACGGTCGTCCCATCCGAACGTTTGATCCCAACACGTATTCGGGCGAGCTTGAGACGGTCGCGTTGAATGTTGTTCAGCACGCCGATGTGTCTGACGCGTACCCGGCGTATCGCGACTTCATGTCGGACAACGTCTACGACATCACCATGTTCTACGGTCATGATTACAATGCCGGCCGGTACGACCTCGTGGATGCGCGAGAGGGCTACGACGTGTTGTTGGCGCTTGGGTACACATCGCCCGTGGCGACGTTCGAACAGCTCACGCCCCAAAGTGGTCCCTTCATCAAGGAGATCCAAGTTCCAAGACTGGCAAGCGACGACTGCGCGGACTTGGAGGCGCTCGCACTGCTCAACGATCGGCTCACGACCGAGGCCGACCTTAAGGCAGCCGGCCTTAGAAGTGACGCAGCGCGCAACACGATTGCACACCGCGCGGGGCGCGACGGTGTGTTCGGTACCCGGGACGACGTCCGCTTCTACACGATGGCTGATTTTGACGCGGTCTACCGCGTGGGTCCCGCGACCATCGCGGCGTTGCGTAACTCACGCGCGGACGTGTGTCGCTCGAACACACGCACCGTTCGTGTCGAGGTGCGCTTGTTCCACAGCGATATGTTTGCCTCCGACCGCGCAGGACAGCGCGAGGCCGTTTTCAACGAGCTCGTCACGCGCGACGTGTTCTTCTACAACGGCCACGCAGGCCCATATTATGGGTTCTATCTTGACGAGAACTACGAGGCTTACATCGATGATTCGGAGTTCGCTGCACTGCCCTTCGACGCACGCCGCCAGCAGATGTTCGTCGCGCAGGGCTGCCAGACGTACTCACAGTATGCCGACATGCTCTACGCAAACCCCAACCGCGATGAGTCCAACCTCGATGTGATCACAACGGTGAATTACAGCTACTCGCAGGGGACGATGAACCTCTTCCAGCGCCTGACATTTGTGTGGGAGGGGATGCATTATGCGTTCTCGTACCGAGACCTTGTGGGCGGTCTGAACAACGAGTACTGGAACGATCAAAAAGCGGTGTTTTACGGGGTCATGGGGATCGATCAGAACGACAAGCTTTACCCGTGGGCAGACCTCACCACGACGGGCGAAACCTGCACACAACATGCGGACTGCGGCGCGACCACAGACGGCAATCTGTGCATGGGTCTGAGTGATGGACGTTCGGTGTGCATGGTGCGCACCGTCGCCGAGTCCGGTTGCCCTCAAGACACATCGTTCGCGTACATCAGTGAAGAGGACACACTCGTTGGCGGCGTTTGCTGGAAGTGATCAGGATTCGCCCAGCGCAAAACGCTGAAGCACGCGATACTCCGCGCCTTCCTTGCCGAGGTCGGACGCGAACAAAATGATGTCTCGCACGTAGCTCGCGCCGAGCTCAGTGTCCGCAAGCTGCGCGGCCCACTCCGAAATGTTCACTGCCTTCGCGCTCTTCATCCGTCCGAGCGTCACGTGCGGACGGTATTCACGATCGTCGGGGACGATGCCGATCGCCTCAAGTTCACGCTCCAAGGTCTGACGAAGTAGGTCCATGACTTCGGCACTCTGGGCGTCAAGCCCCGCCCACACGATTCTCGCGTTGTCCAGCGCGGGAAACGCCCCAAAACCGACAGCCTTGAACTCGAATGGAAACAACGGTCGCGCCATCTCGGCGACCCGTGTCGCGATGACGGGCACCATTTCCTCGGGCGTTTCCCCGATAAACTTCAACGTCACGTGAATGCGCTCGGGGGCCACAAAACGGATGTCGACGTCTTTGGGCAGCACGCGTGCGAGCTCGTCCTGAATCAGCACCAGTTTCTCGGTCACAGCAATGGAGAGTTCGAGGCCAATGAACAGTCGCATCATACGGGGTCCGGTTGCGCACCCGACAAAACGTCGGTCGGGTCGTAGGGGCCATCAAGTTCGAATCGATGGGGTTTGTCTTCGAGCAGCGCGAGCACGAGCGCCAGCGCTGTGTAAACGGCGCTCTGGCGAACCTGGTCGCGCGAGCGCCCGGCAAACACCGCGCGGTAGTGCCAGACTTCGCTTCGTGTGGCCACACTGAAATGAACCGTGCCCACGGGTTTTTCGGGTGTACCGCCCCCGGGGCCGGCAATACCGCTCACCGCTACGGCAACGTCTGCATTTGCGCGTGCCCGAGCGCCGGCCGCCATCTGACACACGGTGGGGGCACTTACAGCACCATACGCCTCAAGGGTGGCCGCACGCACGCCGAGCATCTCGGTCTTTGCGTCGTTGGAATAGGTTACAAAACCGCGTTCAAACCACCGTGAGGACCCGGAGACATCGGTGATTGCAGCGGCAATGCCGCCCGCAGTGCACGATTCGGCGGTCGTGATCGTCGCGTCGCGGTCGTTCAAAAGCCGTCCCACGCGCGCGGCGAGCGTCTCGTTGTCTTCACCCACGTTGTAGTGCCCGACCTTGTCCAGCACAAACGCGCGAACCGCCTCCACACCGGCGGGCGTTCCCGCGAGCTTGATCTCGATCAACGGGTACGTCGCTCGGTAGCCAACGCGCACGTGATGTGCTTCCGACAAAGCGTCCAAGCCCTGCAGGTCGTCCTCGAGTGCCGACTCGCCGCGCCCGAAGAAGTGCAACTGGCAACGCGTCGCCTGTCCGCCCGGAAGCTCAGGCGCGACGTAGGTGTCAAAGAACCATCGGAACTCAGACGGCACGCCTGGGAAAAAGAAAAACGTGCGCAACTCCAGACGCACGCAAAACCCAGCCGCTGAGCCAACGTCGGTGGGAAGGATCTCCGCGGTCCGCGGGAAGAGCACCTGCCGATAGTTGTTCGCCGTTACCGTGATTCCGCGCTTGGCGAAACGTTGTTCAAGCCGCGTTTTCGACGGGCCGTCTTCGACGAGTTCGGTCTTCAGCCATCGCGCCACCGCATCGCGCGTGACGTCGTCCGATGTGGGTCCTAGCCCGCCGCAAACCACGACGATCTGTCCCCCGGCCTCCTCGAGCGCCCCCTCGATGTCGAGCACATCGTCCGCCACCGTGGTGACACGGCTGAGGGTTGCGCCTCGCTCGAACGCCTGTCCGCCAAGCCAGTTGGCGTTCGTCTCGACGACGCGCCCATCCAGCAACTCATCCCCAATGGCAATGCATTCAATCTTCATGGTTGCTCCGCACCGCGAACATACAGGCACATCTTAGGGATTCCTAGACACTCTTTGAGGTTCGGTGTTACGCTCAAGCCAACCCGATGACCAAGAGCGGTGAGCATGACCGACGAGCTCAATCGAATATTGCAGATTGCCGTAAAGGGCGGAGCAAGCGACATCCACGTCAAAGCTGGTTTGCCCCCGATTTTCCGCATCGACGGCTCGTTGTTGCCCTTGCGCGACGGCAAGCGGCTGACGCCCGAAGAGATCGGGAAAATGGCCGCGAGCATCATGAACAAGATGCAGCGCGACGCATTTCAAGAGACGTTGGATGTGGACCTCTCTTACGGCGTCGCCGGTGTGGGACGCTTCCGCGTGAACGTGTTCCAACAGCGGGGTTCGATTGGGATGGTGTTTCGTGTCATCCCATTCAAAGTCAAATCCGTGGAAGAGCTCTTTCTTCCGGATTCGGTCAAGACCCTTGCCGAGGAACGGCGCGGCCTGATCCTGGTCACGGGCGCCACAGGCAGCGGTAAGTCGACCACCCTTGCGGCGATGGTTGACTACATCAATACGACGCGCACTTCCCATATCGTGACCATTGAGGACCCCATCGAGTTCCTCATCCGCGACAAGAAGAGCATCATCAATCAGCGCGAGGTCGGAAACGATACGACCACGTTCGCACGCGCACTCAAAGCCGCACTGCGCCAAGACCCCGACGTAATCCTCGTGGGCGAAATGCGAGACTTGGAGACGATCGAAATCGCGATGACGGCCGCGGAAACAGGCCACCTCGTGATGTCGACGCTTCACACCACCGATGCCTCGGAGTCCGTCAGCCGTATTCTGTCGGCGTTCCCGCCGCACCAACGCGACCAAGCACGGTACCAGTTCGCCAACATGTTCAAGGGCGTCGTCTCGCAGCGCCTCGTTCCTAGGGCAGACGGCCGGGGTCGTGTGCCTGCGGTTGAGATCATGCTTTCGACGGCGCGCATCCGTGAACTGATCATGGAGCACGCGACCGCGAGGACGATCACCGAGAACATCGCCAAAGGTTTTGTCGCCTACGGCATGCAGACCTTTGACCAATCACTCCTGAACCTGTTGCAGGGGGGGCTTATCACCTACGAAGAGGCCCTTCACCAGTGCAGCAACCCGGACGACTTCGCGCTGCGCGTCAGCGGTGTTGCGTCGGCCGAGAACGACTCCGCATGGGCGAATTTCGATGCCAAGAAGTCGACCGCGACCAAAGGCGGCGACGACTTCAACCTCGACGAATTCGAAATCGAACGATTCTGAGCTCCGAGACTTGACCGTGAATCGCTTTAATGTCGCTGCGTTAGGCATGCTCCTAACGTTGTTTGTCACACTCTTTGCCCAGCCCGCGATCGCTGCGGATCCCGTCCCGCTGCGCGTGGTTGTTCTTCAGGTCGCCGGCGATGGTGACGATCGCGTCGCCGCAAAAGTTGCCGAGATCGAGGGCGTTGAGGTTCGCGACCAAGCGTGGTTCGTCAAGCAGGTCAAACAACGCGGCATCAAGACCAAGGGGTTGATGCGACGCCCCAAAGACCTCAAGTGGGTCATGCAGGGCGCTGAGGTCACGCGCTTGGTCTTTTTCGAGGACGAAGATACCAGCTACACCGTGAACCTGATCGGCCAAAACGGCGAGGTGAGCCGGGAATTCAAGATGGACAAGGTTTCGGGGACCCTTGACGACGCCTCCGTGGACATCATCGTCAAAGAGCTCCAAGAGGACATGGGCATCGCGCCCAAACCTGTGGTGGTCGAGGAAACGAAGGTCGACGTCAAGCCCGAGCAGACCAAGGTCGAGCCACCCAAAGTCGAGCCTGAGCCGGCCAGCGGACTTTACGGCTCGCAGAACCTGAGCATCGAGGTGTTCGCGAAGCTCAATAAACGCGACCTCGGGGTCAACGGAGCCAACGGGGCGGTCCTGACGTATCCAAGCCAGTTCTATCCGGGCGGCGGGCTCAACCTGACCTACCTTCCGGGTTCTTCGGAGTCTTCCACCGGCGTGGTCGCAGGTGTGATGGTCGGGATGGCCTCGGTCGCCGCCGCCGCGGACCCCGGCCAGACCGCCGAGAGCAAATCCCTCCTGCACCTCGAAGGAAAACTCTTGCTCGACCACCGCGTCTTAGTGCCCACCGCGGTGGGAGGCCGTTCAGCGGTACGATTCGACTTCTTGGCAGGTGCGAAATACACCGCGTTTAGCGTCGATCAGGGCGCGTTGCCTTCCACGTCGACCGTCTTCGTCGTTCTGGGCGCCAGCGCGTCGAAACGGGCGCTCGCGGATGGCCTGACGTTGCGCGGCAGAGTTGAGCTTCTCCCCTTCGGCACATGGCTTGGTGGGGCTGAGAACTACGGCGAGTCGCCCGTCGGGTATGGATTTGGCGCAGGGCTGGGCGGTGACTACGCCTTATCGGACAGCCTTGGACTGGTGTTTGGATACGATTTGAGCTTCCAACGCACGTCGTTTTCGGGGCAGGGAACCCAAGACTACCTTGACGCCGAAGCCTTCGAGCTTGTTCAAGGTCTTACTCTTGGCGTAGTGTATGCGAACTGAGCTCGTAGCGGTTCAACCGTGGTATCGTGCTCTTTTCAGTCAAATTTTTGCTCCGTGGCTCGGCGCGACTACACTCGGTGCGGTCTCGTGTCCTAAGTTTTCGTGAGAGGACATTCGGTGAGCGATCAGAATTTCTCAGCCATTCGTGCCCGCCTTCGTTATGAAACCATTGAGGATTTCATCGAGGGTTACGCGCGGTTTATTTCTGCTGGCGGCATGTTCATCCCAATGAAACCGGGGAAGCTCAAGCCCATCGGCACCACCATCCGATTTCAGTTTCTGCTCGGAGACGGGTCAACGGCTTTGCTCGGAGAAGGCGTGGTGCTTCAGGTGAGAGCACCGGATGATGCCTCCCCGCAGTCGCCTGTGGGGATGTTGATCAAATTCACGAAACTTGCCCAAGAGTCCAAAGCGCTCGTGGACCGAATTGTCGGCGAAAAGAACGGCCCGGCGGAAGATGAGGACGAGGCGTACAACATCCACAACGAACGCACGCCGCTGCCCGAAGACAAAGAGAGCTACGAACGAAAAACACGCGAGTCGTTCGAGAAAAACGCGCTCAATCAGCTCACCGCCGATGAGTCGTCCGAGCCCGACGTCCACCTCAAGCAGACCGATGCTGGGGGCGAGCTCAGTAAACTTCAAGATGCGACCCGGGAGCGTCGTATTCCGGCTGGCCTGGTCGAGGAAGACCCGCGACCCGTCAACGATGCGTTCGAGAGCGAGGAAGAGGCCAACGATGCTGTGGTCGCGGCTGCGCTCGCTGTGGCCAGCGAGGTCGCCGAGGACGAGCCCCATCATGAGCCCGAACCCAATCCGCTTGACGAGCTTTTCTCGGAGGACGAGCTCAACCTATCGCAAGAAGACGAGCAACCTGAGCCTGCGACCACCGAGGGCGAAGGCGAGCCCGACTCTGACGAAGAGATCTACGAACTCGAAGAGGAGCTGAGCGCCGATCCCAGCACGGCTGAGGCGAGCCCCGATGAGCCAGAAACCCGCGAAGCGCCCGAAATTGCGGCGATCGCGGTTCAAGAGGAAGTGGTTCAAAAGGGGCCGATGCAGCTTGGCGAAACCGCCGGCGGTCTGAAGATCCTCGCCTTCGATGACGACATGGATGCATCTGCACTCGCCGCCCTCGAAGAGTTCTCGTTTGGCGCTGAGGAGTCGGACATCGACGACATGTTCGACGGCCTTTTCGGAGGCGGTGACGACGAGTTCGGCGGCATGTTTGGCGGAGCAGAAGAGCCCGGGGACGGCCAACCATCGATGGAGTTCGAGCTGCCCGCCTCGGGAGCTACGCAAGAGGTTGCCGTCGACTTGGTCGAGGAGGAGATGTCGCTTGCCGAGGCTGACAGCCTTGCGCAAGAAGAGGAAGAGGAACCCGCCGCGGCCGACCCTGCGCCGTTTTCGCTCGAAGACCTGATGTCAGAGGACGAGGACGAGCCTGGTGCCGAACTGCAAGATGAGCAGGTTCACGAAGACGACCTTGCGCGGCTCGCAGCGGCCGACGAAGAGCCTGCTGAGGCAGCGCCAAGTTTCGACTTCGATGACGCGCCTGCGTTCGAGGCTGCCGCCGAGGAATCCGAGCCGGAACTGTTGTTGGATTCGCCCGCCGAAAGTGAACCTGAATACGCCGAGGACGAGCTGTCGTTTGTCGAGGCAGACGCGGAATCGGATGCGGAAGAAGAAGAGGCAGGTTAGCCTTACGGCGCAGCCGAAGAGAATATCCACGACCTGCTCGATCAACTCGACGAGCAGCCCAAGGGAAGTGTCGCCGACCTGCACTTGGGCGGCATGCCCGAGCCCAAGGTCATCGTCGAGGAAGAAGAGGACGAGGAGAGTCTAGAGTCCCTGCTGGCGTCGGCACGTCGCGAGATCGAAGAGAAGTCGGCCGAGGAACCCTCCGCACCTTCGCCGAAAGGTGACATCCTCGACCAACTGCTTGGGGATGACCTGCTCGCCGTTTCAGGATGCGCCCGTGTTCGGCTGCCGCAGCCCGAGAAGAAGAAGAAAGCCTCTCTCTAAGCTGTTCGACAAGAACTAACCAAAAGACTCAGCTGGTTGGTGGCCGCCGAAACGTTGTTTCGGTGAGCTTGCGTCACCGACCCAGCCAAGCCTTGCGCAATGGACCGCGAACAGGGATTCGATCACTCGCCAGCGCGTGCCTTGGCCACGCGATGTTCTCAAAGCGGCGTTGTTTCTGACCCCACCGCGTAACTCTTCGATGCCGTTCAAAATCTTGCCTGCCCGCAGTGGCGGCCTTCTCGGACGATTCGTTGTTCGAAGACGTCGTTGACCTCAGCCGGCAATTCAACAAGGTCATAAATGCGGCGTCGGCGCCGTGGGCAGCAGCGGCTTCCAGAATGGACGGCAGCTGCGCACTGTTTGAGCCCGGAATGGGTGACACCGACACGCCCACCGAAATGCCGGCATCACGCAGCAACGCCATCGATTTGAGACGCTGCGCGATGGCCGGGGCACCACGGTCAATCTTGCGTGCATCGTCCTCGTTGTCGAAGCCAACGCTGATCCAGACACGTAAGGCGTTGGCCTTGGCGAGCGGCTCGAGCACGTCGATGTCTCGCCGCACAAGGCTACCCTTGGTGATGATGACCACGGGGTTGAGAAACTCGCTGCAAACGGCGAGGCATTCCCGCGTTAGCCCATACGATGCCTCAATGGGTTGGTAACAGTCCGTGTTCCCGGAAAAGCAAATCGTCTCGCCCTTCCAGGAACGGCGCTCCAAGGTTTGGCGCAGGCGGGCCGCCACGTTTGTCTTCACGACGATCTTGGTCTCAAAGTCCGTTCCCGCCCCAAAATCGAGATACTGGTGCGAAGGCCTCGCATAGCAGTACGCGCATGCGTGCATACAGCCTCGGTAGGGGTTGACGCTGTAACGGAATGGAATGTCGGGGCTCTTGTTCTCGGTAACCACCGAGTTGGCTTCTTCCTCGTAGATGACCAAACGGCCCGGTGGAGGTTCCCCGAGGAAGTCTACGTGGTGTTGGTGCCACGGATTGGCTGGATTTTGTATCTGCCGCAAAAGCATGGTGAACCTATGTTCAGTTAAATCTGCTTCAAACGGGAGGCATTTGCAAGGCCCGCCCGGGCAATGGATAAGCCTGTGGCTTGCAAACGATGGGGTGCATCGCTAGTCTTCGGGCACTTTTGAACTAGAGGAGTCGTTGGATGATGAAATACTTACTGCTGGCCGTTGTAGCGATGGCATCTGGCCTTGGCGCGTGTAGTGATGACAACAACCTGCAGCGTCGTGAGGTTCCGGAGCTCTCGATAGAGGGAACGGACGGAAACTTCAACATCAAGCTGCCCGTCGTTGACGACAAACCCGAGAAACAGATTGGTATTCTGACGTTGCGCAACACGGGTAAGGCCAACTTGACCGTCACGAAGCTGGCTTGGGTTGCGAAGCCGGATCGCCTCGACGCCCTGGCCGCGCCTGGCGGTGAGTGCCAGACCGACGACCAATGTGGCGGCGGCGAGCTGTGCCTGACGTCGCGCTGCTTCACACTTGCTTCCGGAGACGCCCTTCGAAATCGAACCGGCGTTGCGCAAGGACATCGAGTTTGTGGTCGCCAAGGGCGCGGCGAGCTGCAGTGTCCAACACCGGGCGCGGACGTGCCGGAATCCTACATCAACTCGTATTGCGGCGAGATGGTCATCGAGACCGACGCGATCAACAACGCCGGCGTCGTGGTGGAAGGCAAAGCAAAACTGTACTTCCTGAAACCCAACGCATCGGGCCGCATTGAGGTTCAGCCCGAGTTTATGGAGTTCCAGAACATCCAACCGGGTTGCAGACTTCGCAGGATTTTAGTATCCGAAACACGGGAACCCAACCGCTGACCGTTGAACAGTTCTCGTTCTCGGCGCTTGGCAACTTCCTCAAGTCACCGCAGGCGAGCAGCTTCCCGATCGTTGAGCCGGACACCAGGCGTCGGACGCTCACCGTGGATGTCCCATCGACCGCGGTTGCGGCAGACTATGAAGGATTCGCGCAGTTGCAGGTGGGTTCAACCGCCATCAACGCGAACGAGGGCAACATCTCCGTTCAGGTTTCGGCGGGTGCGGGAAGCGCGCCAGCCATCGACCTCAGCGCCTCAAGCTTGGTCTTTACCGACGCTGCCACAAAGAACCTCACCATCGAAAACATCGGTGAAGCGACCTTCAAGTGACAAGCCTGAGTGTCACGCCGGCCTCGGCTCGTCCCTTCTACAAGTCTTTCATCGGCGGCACCGAGGTGACCACGAACTTCCCCACGCAGAACATCGCCAAGGGAACCTCCGTGATCTCGGAAGTGCGGTTTGAGCGACCTGCAGGAAACACGGACTCATCTGTGGGGACGCTGCAGTTGCGGCACAACGACCGCAACGCCAACAACCTGACCGAGATCACGCTGCTTGGTGACGAAGGTGATGTCCCCATCGCACGCGTTTATCCGCAGAGCTTCACGTTCCTCGCGGCCGACGGCAACTCCGCCACACGTTCCTTCGTGATTCGCAACATCGGCACCGCGGACTTGGTGGTGACCGGCACGTCGTATTCGTTCACCACGGGTTCGGACGCGGAGTTCACCGTGTCGAACGTCGCCGGGACGATTGCTCCTGGCGGTCTGAAGCTGGGCACGGTCACCTTCGCTGGCGCGAATGCCAGCCCCGACGTGGGCTTGGTCATCATCGAGAGCAACGACGAGTCCGCCCAAGCCGACATCGCCGTCAAAGCCATCGACTCCCCGGCCGAGGCCATCACCCCTGTGGTGACGCCGAATTCTACGAACGACATCCGCGTTGGAAACACGGCCGTGTTGAATGCGACGGCATCCACACCGGCGGGCGTGGATCCTCAGCCTATTGGATGCTGCTCGAGCGTCCGGCCACGAGCAATGTGTTCTTCAGCCTCACCGGCGAAGAGCTGCGCTTTGTTCCGGACGTCGCAGGAACCTACAAGGTCGGCCTGCTGATTTCGTCCAACCAGCGCGAAGCGCAGGGTCACGTACGACGTTGTCGTCGTTCCCTGATGCGTCTGAGTTGACGCCGGGCAACCAAAGTCGATAGGTTGCCAACCACTTGCTCAAGGTGGTTCAGTGGCGTCCGTATCCTTCTCAAACATTAAGAAGTCGTATGGTGACGTAGACATCATTCGTGGTGTCTCGTTCACTGTCGAAGCCGGCGAATTTCTTGTGATGGTGGGACCATCGGGGTGTGGCAAGTCCACGCTGCTGCGCATCGTCGCGGGTCTTGAGGAGATCACCGCAGGTGACCTCAAGATCGGCGAGCGGGTGGTCAACGACGTGCCGCCACGGGAGCGCGGTGTGGCGATGGTGTTTCAATCGTACGCGTTGTATCCGCACATGACCGTCCGCGAGAATCTTGAGTTCGGTCTCAAGATCCGCAAGGAATCTCAGGACCTGATTCGTCAGCGCGTCGAGACTGCCGCCAAGATGCTCGACATCACGCAGTACCTCGACCGCTTGCCCAAGCAGCTCTCTGGTGGACAGCGACAGCGTGTGGCCATTGGGCGCGCGATCGTGCGTCAGCCCGACGTGATGCTGTTCGACGAACCCTTGTCGAACCTCGACGCCTCGTTGCGCACCCAGATGCGGGTGGAGCTCAAGAAGCTGCACCATGAGCTGGGTGCAACGATGATCTACGTCACACACGACCAAGTGGAGGCCATGACGCTCGCCGATCGCATCGTCGTGCTGAATCAAGGCATCATCCAACAAATCGGCAGCCCCGCGGAACTCTTTGAGCGTCCGGCAAATCGCTTCGTCGCGGCATTCATTGGCTCCCCGTCGATGAACTTTCTGAGGGGCGAACTCGGGGATGGACGATTCAAAGCCGAAGGCCTCAACATCCGCGTCGACAAGACCCCCTTCGAGGTGGGCATTCGTCCTCAACATCTTGAGATTACCCAAGACGAGGACTCGGAAGTCGTCATGCAGGTTGAAGTGGTTGAGCCAATGGGCTGGGAAGCCCATGTGCACGGTATGTGCGGCGCTCAGCGGATGGTTGCGCACGTGCGCCATGACGCGATCGCCAACATTCGGCCGGGCGATACGCTGCGTTTCAACGTCGAAGAGGGGTGCGCGCACTGTTTCGACGAGAGTGGCCTAGCCCTCTAGTCCAGCGACCAAGAAACAAAAAAGGCACCTTTCGGTGCCTTTTGTCGTTCTTGGCTCGTTTAGTTGATCCCGACCTTGACGAAGTATTGGGTTGAGCCTGCGTTGTTGAAGAATCTCAACCCGATGCGCTGTCCTGCGACGGCGGCAACCGTGGCCGTAAGGCGGTTGGTTGAAGCCGTGAAGGCCTTGTTCGTGTTGATGAAGTTTCCGCCGCCGATGTCCACTTGGTAGTAGATCGAGCCGTTAAGCGGCACCGCTTGGTCAAAGTAGACGTCAACGGTGTAGTTGCCGGTGGCGGGTGCCTCAAACGAGTAGTAGTCGACCTCGGGATTGGCCATTGAGCCGCCGCACGACGTCAGGCCGTAGGCGCCCGGGATCGTGAGCAACGCGGGAGCGTTGTACTCATTGGCAACAATGTCGTTGGGCTCGTACGCGTCCTCGACGCATGCCGCGAGCTTTCGGTTCACGAACATGTAGTACGGGGTCTCTGTGGTCGAGCCACTGACGTTCTTAACGCCAAGGTAGACCGTACCCGCCGTTGTCGGACGGAACGTGAGCAACTCATCGCTGGTCGCGGAGTTGACGGTGCCATTGGCCAGGGTGTTGCCGTTCGTGTCTTTGACTTCCAGAGCGAGGTCGGACTGACCGGCCACATGGTCGAAGAAGGTGTTGAACACGTAGTCTGAGTTCGCAAACACCGAGATCGAGTACCAATCTTCGTCTGCACCGCATGCCAACGCATCTGTGAGCATCACACCCTGATTCACGTCAAGCGCGTACGCAGACGTGTAGTCGTCGTTGCGCTCGTATTTGTCCGCGCAGAAGGGGGCGGCCGGCAACGTGTTGTTCAAGGACACCCACAGGTCATAGGTGTTGCGGATGAAGGCATTGTTCGTCGCCGAGACACGCAGGTAATACGTGCTCGCGCCATTGAGGCCCGTCGTGGCGATGGAGCGCACACCTGCGTCCGCAGTGCCTGTCGCGACGACGGTGTCCGTGGAGTCGACAAGCTCGAAGGTCATCGCACCCAACAACGCGTTGAGTTCAAGGTTCGCGTCGACCGTTGTCGTGCCTGAAGGCAGGCGGAAGTAGTCTGTTGTGCCTTCACACAACGCCAGATCGGGGTAGGTGTCCGAGCTCAGGGCCGTGGCTCCCGATGCGGTCGCGAGGTCCGGTGAACCCACCGAATCTTCGGGACAAGTCGTCGAGAACGACAAACTTGAGGAGATGCCATAGCGGCTCGAGAACGACCCGGTCGCGCCAAACACCCAAAGGACGTAGGTTTCTCCGGTGCCCGTGTTGGTGACGACCAATTGTTCGTTGTCGGTGGTCGAGTTGCCGTCTGCTGCCGTGGCAGCCTCGGTGCCGCGATACATGCGTGCATTGATGTCCCCCTGCGACTGCAGGAACGTCAGGTCGACGGTCAGCGTCGCACCTTGCGGTACGTAGAACGTGTAGTAGTCGCTGTCGTTTCCTGCACCACCCGTCCAGCACAACAGAAGGTTGCTCGAGGTGCCAAGCGGCATGGGACGCGCGGTTGCTCGTGTATCGTTGTTCTCGAAGGCGTCGGGACAGACCCGATCTTCAGGGCCTTCGCCCGGACCGAACACTCCGTCTCCGTTTAAGTCGGCGTAGAGCATGAGGTCGTAGACCAGACGTGCTCGCCCGACGGACTCAATCTTGACGAAGTAGACGCCGTTGGCGGCCGCCGTGAAGACGACCGACTCATCGTCCGTTGTGGAGTTGCCCTGTCCAACCACCGTGAGCGTGGAGTCGTAGACGGTCACGTTCAGGTCAGCCAAGCGGTGCACAAAGTTGAGGAAGACCTCGTATTTGCGGCCCGCCACGCCGTCGAACTTGAACCAATCGACGTTTCCTTCGCATTTGTTCAGACCTGAGTACAAGCCGGGTGTATCCAACTGTTTTGCGGCGCCCGAGTCCTCGTTGGGCTCGAACGTGTCGTCGGCACACACAGCAGCGGGGGTCACACTGACGTTCATGCCGTACGGAATGGCCGGACGTGTGCCAGGCGTGAACACGCGCCACTTGACCGTCTGGTCACGGGCGGTTGTGTACGAGACCGATTCATTGTCCGTGGTCGACCGACTTTCGGCGACAGACGACGTCGTGTTGGAATCGTCATAGAGGACGATGTCGACGTTGCCCTGTGCTTGAGGGAACGTGAGGTCGATCGTCAAGCTTTCACCGGCGAGCAGGTCGGTCGAGAACCAGTCGTCATCGATGGGGTTCCCGCACACCAACAAGCCATATGAGCCGGGCGTGACCGGCGCGGCCGTGGCGGCGGTGTCGTTGTTTTCGTAGTCGTCAGGGCATGCCGGATCCGCAGGACCGACGCCGTTGAGGTAGGTCAGCACCCAATAATCGGCACGCGCGGGGAACTTCCCTTCGACGCGCAGATAGTACGTGCCGGCCTCACCCACGCCGACCGTGTACGTCACCGTCTCGAGGTCGTTGTTCGTCACCGACGATGCGATGACGTTGTTGCTTGGGCCGATCAAAAACGCGTCAAGGTTGCCCTGCGCATTGCTGAACTTGACCTCCCAGCGAATCTCATCGCCTTCGACCAAGTCGATGGCGTACCAGTCTTGGTTGGCGTCGCAGACCTTGCCGCCGGTGATGATGTTGCTTGTGCCGGCTGCGGCGCCCGATGCGGGAATGATGACCGCGTTTGTAGCGTCGTCGTTGGGTTCGTTGACATCATCGACGCACGGCGGGCCATCCTGAATGTCGACCTCCAACGTGTAAGGCACGTTGATGCCCGCGAAGAGGCTAGCCAGCACGTTGAAGCGTCCGCCGGTGGGGGCTTGATACAACAGCGTCTCGGCGACGAGGGACGAGTTCGGGATGACCTCGCGTGACTCGGATTGCACAAATGTGGCGCAATCGTTGGGGCCAAAGAGCGTGATGTCGAGGTCGCCCGCGGCGGTGGTCGGGTCGTAAATCGCTTTGACACTCAACGTCTGGAGCGGCAGCAGATCGAACGCGTAGTAGTCGGCATCCGCACAAACGGCCAGATCGGTGTACGTACCTGAGCCAATCGTCGACGCGTCGTTGCACGTGTCGTTGAGCTCGAACGTGTCGGTGCACACGTTGTCGAACTGCGTCCACTCAAGGTCATAGACCACGTTGCCCACGCCGGTCGCGATGCGGACTTCGAGCACGAGGTCGTCGGCCGCTTCCGTCGTGTACAGCAATTCCTCGACGGTGGCGTTGGTGACGGCCTGTGCGACGATAACGCCCGCGGAGTCGCGAAGAACAAGGTCGATGTTGCCCAAGCGCGGCGGCGCCGAGGCACGAATGCGAACGACCTGGTTCGCGGCTGCTTCCAGCGTGTAGAAGTCGGCGTCATCGCCACACACTTCCAGACCCACATTGTCTGTGGCCACGGGAAGCACCGCTGCGCTCGCCAGGTCGTCGTTGGGTTCGAACGCATCGTCGGTGCAAGCGGCCGCAGGCGCGACGTTGATGGTGAGGTTGTACGGCGAATTGTCGGCGATGATGTTGCCGCGCACCTGCACGTAGAAGATGCCCCCAAGGTCGGTGCCAAAGCGCACTTCCTCGGTTCCGTTGTCATCGGCCGGCGAACGATCGGACACGGCGAGCTCGCGGCCGTCGGCTGCGCGCAAGGCCAAGTCGAGGTTTCCATCGAACGCGTAGTCGAGTTTGACATCGATCACGTCGCCGATCTGCGCGTTGATCTTGAACCAATCGCCACCCGTGCGCTCACGGCAGAACAAGGGACGATCCTCGGCCGTTGGGCTGAATGGGAACGTCGTGACTTCATAGGCGGCATCCAGCGTGACGTTGTTGCCGTAACTGTCATCGGGGCACGTGGGTGGAAGGTCCACACACAGGCCGACCGATGGGTTCTCGATCTCGTCGGGGGAATTGCCCAGCGTGAAGTCGCAGAACTGCGTCGAAGGGCACTGCGACGAATCCGTGCAACCCTGACAGATACGAGGGTTTCCGGTGCAGACGTAGCCAATGTTGATGTTCGTACAGTCACTGCGCTGGGTGCAGGTGTCGATGCAGACGAGGTTCGAGCAGACTTGGTTGTCGCCCGTGCAGTCGTCGTCGGTGTCGCAGCCATCGACACATACCGAACCTGGTTGGTCGCGCAGACTTCGCCGGACCCACAATCGGCCGTTGTCGCGGCAGCCACGGCGGCACACTCGTCGCCCGTCGTTGGGACGCGGCTCACAAATCTCGCCGAGCACGCAGTCGTTGTCCGAACCACATTCGGGGCGGACGACACAGCGTTGTTGGGCGACGCTGCAGATGTAGTCGTTGCCGTCATTGACCTGCTGCGCGTAGGCGGCACACACCGCGTCGTTGTTGCAGTCCCCGTTGTACTCGCACTGCGATGGCCCAGAATCTTGCGGTTCACAGGACTGGAACTGAGCACATGTGCCTGTCGAGCAGCCCGCCGCCTCGCAAATGCGGGTGAACGGGTTGCACGCTTGGCCTTCACCACACGCTTCGTCGTTCGCGCAACCGGCGCGGCAAAGCGAGTTCACACACACGGCGTTGGTGCACTCGTCGTCGGTGCTGCAGGCAGCATTCGTGCAGGCGTTGTCGACGCAGTAGTCACCGAAGTCACAATCGGTGGAGGCGGTACAAGACAGGGATTGGGTCGTGCATTTCCCGGTCGCGTCACACCGTTGACCCTCTTCGCAGTCTGCGCGCGTGGTGCAGTCGCGGGTGGGCGTTGTGGAGTCGTCGCCACAACCACTGATCACGGCCAGTGCGAGGGTTGTTACGAGCGCCAATTGCGTCAGAGGCAATCGCAGAAGCATTACGGTTCCTTCGATTCAGTCATGCAGACTTCAACAAGTCTGCGGAAGCAACACAACCTATGGAAAATTGCGTTGTGAATCAACCTGAACGATGCCCCGGTCCGCATGTGCAAACAATTGCGCGCAAGGAGCGTCAATTCTTTGTCGCCGCGATGTTATTGACGCGGACCCCAGTACACAGTGTAAAGTGGAGCCAACAGATCCCTGCGAGGAAAACATGCATCACGTCTCTCCGCTTCGGGCGGCGCTCGTCGCGCTTGCCTTGGTTGGTTGCACGACTTTTATCGGCTGTTCGGACGACGGTACATCAGGTACGTCGACCGCTACCAACAACACGACCAATCCCGACGCCGGGGGCGACGACGGCAACACCAACAACACCAACGCCGATGCCGGTGCCGATGTCTCCGCACCCGCTTGTGATCTCTCGGATCTCGACGCAGACAACGACGGCGACGGCGTAAGCAACCGGCGAGACAACTGCCCGTGTGCCGCAAACCCAGAACAGTCCGACACGGACCGCGACGGTATAGGCGATGCCTGTGACAACTGCGAAGACGTCGCCAACTTCGACCAGATGGACGAAGACGGAAACGGCATCGGCGACATGTGTGAGCTGTGGATCGACACCGACGGCGATGGCGTGCGCGACCCATTCGACAACTGTGTTGAGGTCGACAACCCCGACCAAGCCGATGGCGACACCGATGGCGTGGGCGATGCGTGTGATAACTGCCTCGATGTGGCGAACGAGGACCAGGCCGACGACAACGGCGACGGCGTCGGTGATGCGTGTGAGCTGCCAAGCAACCCGACCGCCGACACGGACGGGGACGGCATCACCGACTTTGACGACAACTGTTGGCGTGTCGCCAACCCAGATCAGGCAGACGGCGACGACGACTCGCGTGGTGATGCCTGCGACAACTGCCCCACGGTGGCGAACTTCGACCAAGCCGATGCAGACCGCGACGGCACAGGTGATGCCTGCGAAGACACGGCGAACTTGGTTGACACCGACGGTGACGGCCTGCGCGACGTCGCGGACAACTGTCCTATGATCGCCAATCCCGGCCAAGCAGACGCCGAAGGCGATGGCATCGGCGACGACTGCGACAACTGCCCCAACTTCGCCAACTTCGACCAGCTTGACTCCGACAACAACGGGGTGGGGGACGCCTGCCAGAACTTTGTGGATCCGAACGGCGACGACGACAACGACGGCACCGTCAACGGCGAAGACAACTGCCCCAATAAACCCAATGCAGACCAAGCCGACGGTGACGGCGACAAGCGTGGTGATGCCTGTGACAACTGCCCCAACGTGGCAAACGCGACGCAGGTCGACACCAACAACAACGGCATCGGCGACGCGTGCGAAGGTCTGGCAGATCCCGCGGGCGATGTCGACGGCGACGGTGTCGTCAACGGCACGGACAACTGTCCCAACAAGCCCAATGCAGACCAAGCCGACGGTGACGGCGACAAACGCGGCGACGCCTGTGACAATTGCCCAACCATCTCGAACGCGTCACAGGTTGACGCCGACAATGACGGCATCGGCGACGCATGTGAATACCTCGCCGACGACGTCGACGGGGACAGCATTCCTGCGTTCCAAGACAACTGCCCCATGGTGAGTAACCCAAATCAGGCCGATGGCGACAGCGACGGCGTGGGCGACGCGTGCGACAACTGTCCGACCTTGTCCAACTCGACCCAAGCCGACAGCAACAACAACGGCACAGGCGACGCCTGCGAGGGCCTCGCCAACCCGAACGGTGACGTTGACGGGGATGGCATCGCAAACAACGTCGACAACTGCCCAATCACCGCGAACGCGAATCAGGCCGATGGCGACGGAGACGGCGTCGGAAACGTGTGTGACAACTGCGCGACCATCGCCAACTCGAACCAAGCCGATGCCAATGGCAACGGCACAGGAGACGCGTGTGAGGGCCTTGTTGTGGACACCGACGGCGACGGGCTTCTCGACTTTGCGGACAACTGCCCGGGCGTGAGCAACGCAAACCAGGCCGACGGCGATGGCGACGGTGTTGGGAACGTCTGTGACAATTGCCCGTCCGTGGCAAACAACAACCAAGCCGACGCGGACAATGACGGCACAGGTGACGCGTGCGAAGTCGCCCCCTACAACCCAGGCGTCGACACCGACGGCGATGGCGTCGCAGACGTCTCGGACAACTGCCGCCTGGTTTCCAACGCGAACCAAGCCGATACCGACATGGACAGCATCGGCAACGCCTGCGACAACTGCCCCGCAGTGGCGAACTACGACCAAACCGACAGCAACGGCAACGGAACGGGCGACGCATGTTCGCCCACACCGACCGGTCCTATCTGTGGCAACCAAAGCGCAAACTTCACCATCCTCGAGCCCAACATCTATGTCTTGTTGGACCGTTCGGGATCGATGGGCACGACGGGTATCGGACAGGCCATTACGGCGCTGAACAGCATCGCAGACTCGACGTCGACGACGATTCGGTACGGGTTTGGCACCTTCCAGACTGGCTCTTGCCCAGGTCTTGAGCACCGTCTCGACATGGGATTTCACACGGCAGTCGACCTCAAAGCTTCATGGGCTGGTCTGTCGCCCGGCGGCGGAACGCCGACCGCAGGGGCATTGAGCGCGGTTCGAACGCAGGGGCAACTGAACGATGCCACGGATACCTTGGACTCACAGCGTGCCAAGGCCGTCATCCTCATCACCGACGGAGAACCCCTGAACTGCTCGGACCTTAACTCGACCGGTGACACGTACGCTGCCGGTGGCGGTAACAACATTCACCAAAACGCCTCGGTAGGAGAGGCCGCTCAGTTCTTCGCGGCAGGGGTTCCGGTCTATGTGATTGGGTTCAACTACGGCACGAACAACGGGCTCATCGACACGCTAAATCAGATCGCCACGGCCGGCGGCACCGATGCACCGGGTCCCGACAAGTTCTACACAGCAACCGGGACGACTCAATTGGTGGCGGCTATCGAAAGCATCGCGACGAACACCATCTCGTGCTCGTACTCGCTGGCGCCGCTGCCTCCCGACCCGAACAAGATCTGGGTGGAGGTCGGCGGAAACCCGGTCGCCAACGACCCGGTCAACGGCTACAGCTACGTCGCAGCGTCTGGGACCCTGACGCTCAACGGCGACAGCTGCACCACGCTCAAGGCGATCGACCCCAACGGTCCCGTCACACCCCTAGCGATCACGTTGGGTTGTGAAACAGCCTGTACGCCATCGACGGAGGTCTGCGACTACATCGACAACGACTGCGATGGTCAGATCGACGAAGGCTGTGCCGGCTGCGGCGCCGAGGTCTGCGGTGACAACATCGACAACGACTGCGACGGCCAGATCAATGAGGGCTGTCCCGTGTGTGTGCCGACCCCCGAAGTCTGCACGGACAACATCGACAACGACTGTGACGGTCAGATCAACGAAGGATGTTCCACGCCCTCCTGCGTGCCCACGGCCGAAGTCTGTGACGGTGTGGACAACGACTGCGACCTGAGCGTTGACGAAGGGTGTCCTCCGCCCATGTCCTGCATGCCCGAGCTCGAAATCTGCGACGGCGTGGACAACGACTGCGACCTCGCGATCGACGAAGGTTGCCCGCCACCTGCGTGCATCCCGCAGGCTGAGATTTGCGACGGCGTGGACAACGACTGTGATTCCGACATCGACGAAGGGTGTCCTCCTCCAGGCTCGTGTATCCCACAGGCCGAGGTGTGTGACGGTGTGGACAACGACTGCGACACCATGATCGACGAAGGTTGCCCGGGCATGGTCTGCGTCCCGGCACCTGAAATCTGTGACGGCGTGGACAACGACTGCGACCTGATGATCGACGAAGGCTGCCAGGCGTGTATTCCACGCGCAGAAATCTGCGACGGCGTGGACAACAACTGCAACGGCTCGGTCGACGAGAACTGCGTGGCGTGTCCTGCTGGACCTGCTCCGGAAATCTGCGACGGAAACGACAACGACTGTGACGGCCTCGTTGACGAAGGGTGCGGGCCTGGCACATGCATTCCTGAAAACGAAATCTGCGACCAGATCGACAACGACTGCGACGGAGAAATCGACGAGGATTGCATCAACTGTCCAAACGGTCGCGGCCCCGAGGTTTGCAACGGCCGTGACGACGACTGCGACGGCCTGTCCGACGAAGGATGCCCGGCCGGCTAATGTCTGCGCCAGAGACCAAAAAGGCCTCGGAGATTCTCCGGGGCCTTTCTTTTTTCCCAAGAGTCCGCGGACTAGTGGAAGCGCTCGGTGGGATCGACCCCCGTCTGGGTCGTCCCGATTCGATCCACGAGCCTTTGGTGCTCAGCGCAACCGATCGTTGCCTCGAAGTCCCCAGGTTCCCATGGCCGCGGCCACGACGCGAGGTACGACTCTTTCAATCGCATGATACGGTTGGCGCTCTCTAGAATGCGCGCGCGGTCGTGTGCGTTGGCCCCAAGGCGCACCAAGTGTTCAAAGGCGCGCTCCCATTTGTCTTGGGTGTGACAGATCAGGAAGAGGTCGACTCCGGCGCGCAAGCCGAGTTCGATCATCTCCTCGACCTCGTATTGGTCCGCCACGGCCTTCATCTCGAGATCGTCGGTCACGACGACGCCGTCGTACCCAAGCTCGTCACGGAGCAGTCGAGTCATCACGGCGTGGCTCAAAGTGGCCGGATGAACGGTGTCCAACGCGGGCACAAGGACATGCGCCGTCATCAACATCGGCACGTCGTGTTCGATGAGCTTTCGAAACGGCACCAGTTCGACCTCCTCGAAGCGTGCACCGTCGTGGTGCAATACCGGGAGCTCAAGGTGACTGTCGGTGTCGGTGTCGCCGTGGCCAGGGAAATGTTTCCCGCACGGGATGACGCCGGCCGTCATGTGGCCAATGAAAAACGCTCCGCCCATGCGTGCGACCACGTTGGGGTCGTCCGAGAACGCGCGGTCACCGATGACCGGATTGTCGGGGTTCGTGTCGACGTCGAGCACAGGCGCGAAGTTCAGATTAAAACCGAGCGCGGAAATCTCGGTGGCCATCATCTCGCTGATGTCGGTCGTCAACTTGGCGTCGTTGCGGTTTCCCAGCTTACGCATCGGGGGAATCAACGTCAGTGGCTCTCTCAGTCGCGCCACACGCCCGCCCTCCTGGTCGACTGCCACGAACGGAGCCGCGATCGCTGCGCCGGCCGCAGCGTGGATCTGAGCGGTCAATGATGCGACCTGCGCTGGCTCCTCGACGTTTCGGCGAAACAGAATCGCGCCGCCCACTCGGCCCGCCGCGAGCGCGTTTCGAAGCGCGTCGGGCAACGCATCCGTGCCTTGAAAGCCGACGCACAACAACTGGCCCGCTGCTTGGCGTAACGTCGCGTCGCTCGTGTCGTAGGGATTGAAGAACGGGAGTTTCACGTCCATGTCATGTCTCCTGGCTGCGTGGATCAAGCGCGTCGCGCAAGCCATCGCCTAAGAAATTGATGCCCAGGACCGTCATCATGATCGCGAGCCCCGGAAAGATAGCCAGATACGGCGTGAGCAGGAAGTAGGTCGCCCCTTGATCCAAAAGGGCTCCCCAGCTTGGTTGCCCCTGTGGGCCAAGCCCAAGGAAACTGAGCGAGGCCTCGGCCAAGATGGCCCCAGCGACCCCGAATGTCGCCTGCACGATCACTGGCCCAAAGACATTGGGCAACACATGACGAATCAAGATGCGGCCCGTGCCAAAACCAAGCGCCCGTGCGGCCTCGACGTATTCGCGCTCGCGCTCCAACAACACCTGGCCTCGCACGAGTCGCGCGTAACCCGACCACCCGGTGAGGCTTAGCGCCCCAACGACCGCTAGGAGGCTCGGTTCCTGGGTGACAAAGATGACCAAAATGGCCAACAGAATGCCCGGAAACGCCATCAGGATCTCGGTCAGGCGCATGATGGCCTCGTCGAACCACCCGCCCATGAATCCCGAGATGGACCCGAGCAACACGCCAACGAACAAACACACGGCCACCGTGCTCACGCCTACAATCGCGGCCACCCGGGTGCCGTAAATCATCTGCGTAAAGACGTCGGACCCGTTTTCATCGGTGCCAAACCAATGCGCCGCCGACGGCGGCTCGAGCTGCTTTGTTACGTCCAGAAGGTCGAGCGGGTAGGGCGCGAAAAACGGTCCAAAGATGGCCACCAACAGCACCAACCCCACAATGGTGGCGCCCACAGGTGCGAGGCCGCGCATACGTCGTGTGCTCATCGATCAAACCGTATGCGAGGGTCGACCACGCCATAGAGCAGGTCGGTCAACAGGTTGACGGTCACGTAAGCAAGCGCCACGAAGAGTACGCACCCTTGGACGACAACGTAGTTTCGCCCCTCGATTGCGTCGAGCAACAGTGTTCCCACGCCCGGCCGTGCAAAGACCTTCTCGACAATGATGGCCCCCGACAACAGCGCGCCAAACTGCAGGCCGAGCACGGTCACCACTGGAATCAACGCGTTTCGCAGCGCGTGTTTCCACACGACGCGCCAGCGCGGGACACCCTTCGCGCGAGCGGTCCGGATGAAGTCTTGAGTCAGCACATCAAGCAAGCTCGACCGAATCATTCGCATCAGCTTTCCCGACAACGCCGAGCCGAGGGTGATGGAGGGCAAGATTAGGGCGCTGAGGCCGTTGACACCGCTCCCAGGGTTGGGAAGCGCTTGCAAAACAATACTGAACACGATGAGCAGCATCGGGCCGAGCCAAAAGTTGGGCACAGAAATGCCTACGAGCGCTAAGACAGCCGACGTGTTGTCGACCCACGAGTACGGTCGAAGCGCCGACGCGACACCCAACGGAAACGCGATCAAGAGCGCGATGACAAGCGACGCCAACGCCAACTCCATGGTCGAGGGCACGGCGTGAATAAGCTTGTCGGTCACGGTGACGCCGCGCTCGTCGCACAGCTCACCGAGGGTTCCGTTCAGAACATCACCCCACAGGCTCGCGTACTGAGACGTCAGCGGCAGATCGAGACCAAGACAGTCGCGCAACGCCTGTTTGTCCACTTCGAGCGCTTGTTCACCCAATATCGACGAAACGGGGTCGCCCGGCACCAGGCGCACCGCCAGAAAAACGAGCGTGACCACGCCAGCGATGACGAGCAAAGAAGCTAAAAATCGGCGGATCAGAAACGTGGCCATCGCGTGTTGCGAAACCTTGGTGGAGGAACTATCAGGGGTGCGCGCCTTGAGAACTACGTTGTCCGGGCAGTCATGGCAACCCGTGTTTGCAGGAGTTCGAGATGATACTGGTCGTGGACGTTGGGAACACCAACACCGTCTTGGGGGTCTACAACGGCGACACCTTGGTTCGCTCGTGGAGAATCCAGACACAACGCGGGCGTACGTCGGACGAACACGGTGTGATGCTTGGTGACCTCCTTGGGTATGGTCAGGTTGAGCGCAGCGCCATCGCCGGAACGATCATCAGCTCGGTCGTACCCCCAATGGAACACACATGGACAAAAACGACGCAGGTTTACCTCGGGCATACACCGCTGGTGGTTGGCAAGACGGCCGACCCGCAAATGCCAATCCTTTACGAAAACCCCGTCGAGGTCGGTGCTGACCGCCTCGTCAACGCAGTGGCAGCGTGGGAGCGTCACCACACAGCACTCGTGATCGTCGACTTTGGCACCGCGACCACCTTCGACGCCATCAGTGACAAGGGCGAGTACCTCGGCGGCGCCATCGCGCCCGGGGTCACGGTTGCCAGCGAGGCCCTCTACCAAGCCGCGAGCAAATTGCCTCGCGTCGAGATTGCGCGCCCCCGAGACGTCATTGGTACGACCACCGTGGACGCCATTCAATCCGGGCTCTTGTACGGTTACACTGGCCTCGTCAACGAAATCGTGGGGCGTATGAAGGTCCGTTTGGGCGACAACACCACGGTGGTCGCGACGGGTGGTCTCGCGCGATTTATCGCCGGCGAGACCCACTGCATCGACGAGGTCGACGACTTGTTGACGCTCGAGGGCCTGCGTCTGATCTACCTGCGAAACACCTAGGTGTAGAAGGCTTTGGGTGAGCTCACCACACAAAAAAAGGCGACCATGGGTCGCCTTTTTGTTTGTCTAGGTCACCGCGTCTACGGAGCGGCAGGCGCGTTGTTCGTTCCGCCGTTTGTGGCCGGCGCCGCGTTGTTCGTGTCTGCTGTGTTGTTCGTCCCTGCGCCGTTGGTGGCGTTGTTCGTCGCCGCAGGAGCCTGCACGGGGACTTCCAATTCAGCGATTGGCTTCGAGAGCTCCGCGGAGACAGGCTTTTGGCCAAACTGCTTCTCCATCTCGTCCGCAGCAGGCGGATAGAGCTCGTCAGCTTTGCCCTGGAACACCATGTTGATGGGTTGCCAAAACGCGACGCTGATCAAAAGCGTGACAAAAAGACCGCTCAGCCAGAGGGCAATCGGAGTCTCTTTGCCTTCCTCTTGGAGCTCAAAGAACGAGAAATAGAAAGTGTAAGGAGGGAACAAGAAGGCCAAGGCACCTTTGCCAGAGCTAATGCGAAACGCGTACTTGGCGATGCCAAACGCTCCCACACCACAAGCGACCATTCCCAAGATGACCAATCCAATGGTCAAGTAACCGACGTTCATGAATCCTCCGGCGGACTCGAAAAAATGTCCGGACGAACCGAAAGAGCGTTGTTTACCGGAGCACACCCCGCGCGTCAACCGGGCAATCCATCGGACAATGCCGCATCGACACTTTTACAAACACTTGCTGCGTTACGGTTGACAGAGTGAGGTGGGCACCGATACCTTTCGCGACGAAACCACCCACTTTCTGCCACGGATGGGCGTCGATGGCTAATAGCGAACAAACTCGCCAGACCGCCAATACTCGGGGAGCTCGAAAGGGTCTCAGGCGCAGTAAGACGATCGCACTCAAGCGTCTTACGGAAGAAGAGCGTCAGCAGACGGCTCAAGTTCTCGAAGAGATGGAGCACCTTCGGCCCCGCAACCGCGATGATTGTCGCGTCGCAGACAGGCCTTGCCCATTTGTATCGTGCAAGTACCACCTGTACCTAGACGTCAATCCTCACACGGGCTCGATCAAACTGAACTTCCCCGACCTCGAAGTGTGGGAACTGTCTGAGACGTGCTCTCTCGATGTTGCCGACCGCGGTGGCATCACGCTCGAAGAAGTCGGCGAGCTGCTCAACCTCACGCGAGAGCGCATCCGGCAAGTTGAGGCGACCGGCCTCGAAAAACTACGCGTCGGCTACGACGACGACGAACAGCCCGAATAACTCCGGGAATCCCATGAAATCCAACGAATCTGCGCCGTTCGCCCTGTTGAGTGTTTCCAACAAGGACGGGCTGGTTGCATTCGCACGCGGCCTGGTTCAAGCCGGATACCGCCTGATATCTACCGGCGGAACGGCGACGTTTCTTGAGAACGCGGGCTTGGCGGTGGTGCGGGTCAGCGACGTGACCGGCTTCCCCGAAATCATGGATGGTCGCGTAAAAACTCTGCATCCACGCATCCACGGGGGGTTGCTAGGGCGTCGCGCCGTTGCGGCCGATCTGGCGGCCATGTACGAGCATGGCATCGCCGATATTCGCGTGGTCGCCGTCAACCTTTACCCATTTGTTGAGACCGTCGCCTCGGGCGCGCCGGAGGCCGAGATTGTCGAGCAGATCGACATCGGCGGCCCCGCGATGGTGCGCGCCTCCGCGAAGAACTTCGAGAACGTGACCGTCGTCGTTGACCCCCGCGACTACCCCGACGTCTTAGACGCCATCGAACGCGGGATCGACGTTGAGACACGCAGACGATTGGCCGCCAAGGCCTTCGCTCACACCGCCGAATACGACGCGCACGTAGCGTCATGGTTCGATCCGACCACGCGTCGCGAGCTTCGACGCACCACCGCTACCCTTCGGTACGGTGAAAATCCCCACCAAGACGCGGTGTTGCTCGCGTCGGGGCCTGAGTCCTTCGGCGGTTGGGAAATCCTTCAAGGTAAGGAGTTGAGCTACAATAACCTCGTCGACGCAGACGCCGCGTTGCAGCTCGTGGCCGAGTTCGATCAGCCGACATGTGCGATCATCAAACATACTAACCCGGCCGGTTGCGCCAGTGGAACGGACCTTTCCGCGGCCTTCGAGCGCGCGTTGTCGTGTGACTCTGTCTCGGCGTTTGGCGGCATCGTGGCCCTGAATCGCACGGTGGACCGCGCGCTCGCCCAGACGCTTGCAGCGTCATTCTGGGAGGTCATCCTCGCCACGGATTTCGACCCCGACGCGTTGGAGATACTGGCGGCCAAGAAAAACCTGCGTTTGATGCGCAACCCCAACCCACTGCATTTGCCGTCGACCGCGGTGAGAGACACCTGTTTTGGCCGGCTTGAGCAAAGTGCCGATCCCCGCATTGAGGGCGCAGAGTCCCTGGAATGGGCGACCGAGGCGCGCGCCGACCTCATCGATGCGCTGTGGTTTGCGTGGAAGGTCTGCAAACACGTCAAATCCAACGCCATTGTGTTCGCGACGGGTGAGCAGACCGTGGGCGTGGGCGCGGGCCAGATGAGTCGCATCGACTCCGTGAGGATCGGGGCTGAGAAGATGCGACGTGCGTTCCCAGACGGCGTCTGTGGGCCCATCGTGTTGGCAAGCGACGCTTTTTTCCCCTTCCGCGACGGCATTGACGCTGCTGCAGCTGCCGGCGTAACCGCAATCATCCAGCCCGGTGGGTCGAAACGTGATGACGAGGTGATCCGCGCGTGTGAGGAACACGGCATTGCGATGGCACTGACCGGTCGACGACACTTTAGGCACTGACATGCATACGTATTTGGTGGTCGGAAGCGGTGGTCGGGAGCACGCGATCGCTTGGAAACTCGCACAAGAGCCGGGCGCTCGCGTTGTGGTTGCGCCGGGAAATCCCGGAATCGCGGCCGATCTTGGCGATGAGAGTTGCGTCGCTGTGCAAGCCAGCGATCTGGCGGGGCTGGCATCCCTGGCGCGCGAACTCAACGCGGACCTGACGGTCGTGGGGCCAGAGGCACCCCTTTGCGCGGGCATCGTGGATGTGTTTCGCGCGCAAGGACTCCCGATTTTTGGGCCAACGCAGGCGTGCGCACAGCTTGAAGCCAGCAAACACTTCGCCAAAGTTACGATGGAGCGCGCAGGCATTCCCACCGCCGCGTATCGGACGTTTGTCGATGTGGAGCGCGCCATCGAATACGCGCGCGGTGCCGAGCATCCATTGGTCATCAAGGCCGACGGCCTCGCGGGCGGGAAGGGGGTGACGATCAGCGCCGATGTCGCGCAGAGCGTTGCGACCCTGCGCTCGTACATGTCCCACGGTCAGTTTGGGCAGGCGTCACAACAGGTTGTCATCGAGGAGTTTCTGACCGGTCCCGAACTCTCGTTCATGGTGGTGTGTGACGGCACCCGTGCGGTGCCGCTCGCGACGAGCCGCGACCACAAACGACTTCAGACAGGCGACCTTGGTCCAAACACCGGCGGAATGGGCGCGATCGTGCCCTCTCCGGACACGACGCCGGACGTAGAAGCGTTTGTGATGGCACAGGTCATCGAGCCCATCTTGCACGTGATGGCCGAGGATGGAACGCCCTACGTCGGCTTTCTGTATGCCGGTCTGATGTTGACACCCTCTGGGCCCAAGGTGCTGGAGTTCAACGTCCGGTTGGGCGACCCCGAGACGCAGGCCTTGCTGTTCGGGATGCGCGAACCGTTGGGTCCGGCGTTGATCTCAGCGGCGGCAGGCCATGCGGTGTCGCTTGGCGAGTTCGAACCGGCGTGTTGCGTGGTGCTTGCGAGCGCCGGGTATCCCGACGCGCCCCAGACCGGCAAACGCATCGCCGGCATCGGAATGAACACACCAGACACGCACGTGTTTCACGCAGGCACCCAACACCGTGAAGAAGAATGGCAGACCGCGGGAGGTCGTGTGCTTGCGGTCGTAGGCCGAGGTGGAAGTCCTCAGGATGCCCGAAAACTGGCATATCAGGCGTGCCACGCCATCGCCTTTGACGGCATGCAGATGCGCACAGACATCGGTCTGTCCTAGCGCCGGCTCCACTCCCACGAATAGCGGTAGAGATAAGCGAGGGACTCCACGTGGCGTTTGGCGGCGAATGGGGTCGCGCCCCACGCGTAGAAGCCGTGCCGCAACACGTTGACGCCGGGAACTTCAGCGCGCGCAACGTCACCAATC
The DNA here is from genome assembly GCA_041390025.1 of bacterium. GTDB lineage: Bacteria > Myxococcota_A > Bradymonadia > Bradymonadales > Bradymonadaceae > JBFFMO01. Next base: position 58,776 of record JAWKQR010000019.1, on the reverse strand, counting down.
GCCACCGCGAGTTGTGGGATGTCTGCATAGTTGGCCACGATGGGCACACTCACTTCGGCGTCTTCGTCCCAGATATCAAGCCCTTTGATCATCTCAAGACCTTGAAATGTCGTCGCCGTGCGGGCTTCGTCGCGACTGCTGCAAAGCGCCGCATACGGTTCGTGGCAGTGGAAGATCGCGCCCACCTCGGGAAACTTTGCGTAAAGCACGGCGTGGACGTGAGTCTCGGCTGAAGGCCGGTGATTGGTCTCTTCGGCAGGCAACGCATCCATGCCGCACAACAGAAAGTCAGAAGGACGCAAAGCGCCTTTGTCCTTGCCGCTCGCCGAGATCAGAAACGTATCGGGCGACATCCTTACCGACAGGTTGCCTGAAGTCCCCATTAGCCAGCCGTGTCCATAAAATGCACGAGCGGCCTCGGCCATAAACGTTGCGGCTTGCTCTCGCGCCATTAGGAACGCTCAGCGATGAGCAATTTTGCGATCGTCTGCAGCTGCATGTTCGAGGTTCCCTCGTAGATTGCGCCAATCTTGGCATCGCGGAAGAACTTCTCGGCGCCGTACTCCTTGGTGAATCCCACACCGCCGTGGAACTCGATGCACATCGACGCCGCGTACTCCGCGACTTGGCTCGAGTACAGCTTCGCCATCGCTGCTTCTTTGACGAACGGTTTTCCCGCGTCCTTCAGGCGCGCCGCGTTGTAGACCATCAAACGCGCCGCCTCGATACGGGTTGCGACGTCGGCGTACTGAAACTGCAGGCCTTGGAAGTCTGCGATGCGCTGCCCGAACTGCTTGCGCTCAAGCATGTGGGCCATGGCAGCATCGAACGCGCCGCGCGCAAGCCCGATCATCTGTGCGCCAATGCCAATGCGGCCTTCGTTGAGCGTCTCGATGGCCACTTTGTAGCCTTTGCCGACCTCTCCAATGACGTTTTCTTTGGGGACGATGCAGTCTTCGAGGATGAGCTCACACGTGGACGAAGCGCGAATGCCGAGCTTGTCCTCCTTCTTCCCGACCGAGAACCCTTCGAACTCGCGCTCGACGATGAAGCCGGTGATGCCGCGGTAGCCTTTCTCGGGCGCGATGTTTGCGAACACAATGTACACGCTGGCTTCGGCGCCGTTTGTGATCCACAGCTTGGTGCCGTTGAGCTTCCAGTGGTCACCGCAATCTTCGGCGCGTGTGGCGAGCGCGAATGCGTCTGACCCGCTTCCTGGCTCGCTGAGCGCGTAGCTGCCGACCCACTCCGTGGCGAGTTTAGGCAGGTACTTTTGTTTCATCTCGTCGCTGGCAAAGTTCATGAAGGCGTTGTTGACCAGCGTGTTCTGCACGTCGACAAACACACCCACGCTCGGGTCAACGGCAGCCAGCTCCTCGATCGCGAGAATGGCCGTGAAAAACGAGCTCTCCGAACCGCCGAAGTCGGCAGGAAGCTCGATCCCCATTAGGCCAAGGTTGAAGGCGCCAGTCAGGATGTGTTTTTCCAACTTCGCGTCGTGGTCCATCTTGGCAACGTGGGGCGCGATTTCCTTTCGCGCGAACTCACGCACAGCCTGTTGGAACATCAGCTCGTCTTCTGAGAGCGCGGTAAGTGGGGTGGACATGAAGACTCCTCGCTTGTTTGTAAAGAATGGATGCGCATCGTCGCTTCAAGGAGCGACGAGATTAGAAGAGGGGGACTTTGGGTTTGTCCGGCTTCTTGACGTCAACCCAGTCACTCGTGGAGTCGGTGGGTTTGTCGGCCGGCTTGTCTTTGGGCTTCGTCGTGACATCAGCCCAAGCATCCGACGGCTTGTCCGCTGGCTTGTCAGCTGGCTTGTCGGCCGGTTTGTCGGCGGGCTTGTCCTTGGGCATGCGTTCAAGCTCGACCGCCAGTTCTTCCGGGGTGTCTGGACCCACCGTGATCAATTGCGGCAGATAGCTGTCCGCACGAAGCGACCACTGTTCGCCGTCTTTGATCTGAACACGAACGGGTGTCTGACCGATGAACGACTCGCCCTTGAACACGCGACCTTTTACGCCCGGAGTCGAGAACCGCACCCACTTCTCGGCGACGGGTTCAGGCTCGGTGGGCGTGGGTTGCTCCGGCTCTGGCTCCTCCACCTTCGGTTCGACGGCGACGGGTTGCTCAGGCTGTTGCGCAGCGGTCTGAGTGACGGCGGCGACCTCGGTTTCCGGTTTCGTTTCAGCGGGCTCGCCGCCCTGCGCCACTACGTACGCAACGCCACCGAGCGCGGCCAAAATAAGCAGGCCAATGACGCCGAGCACCGCATAAGGCGGTTCTTTGGCCGGTTCCTCGTAGTCGTCGACCGACGACAGCGTAGGGTTGGTCTGCATCACGGGCCGTGAAGCGACCTGCGCGACCGGCTGCGGGCGTAAGCTTCCGAGGGCAGCTCGGCGATCTGCGTGGCGTCGTCGTCGACTTGCGCGCGGGACACGACACCGGTGGGGTCGGCTTGGGGCTGCGCCGGTTGGGCTGCCACCGCGGGCAGCGGCGCCATCTGCGTCGCGTCGTCTGACTTTGGGGCCACCGCAGCCGCTTTGGGGCTGCCGTCGGGCACCGCGTCGAGCGCGGCGAGCATCTCGTCCGCGGTTTTGTAGCGAAGCTCCAAGCGCTTCTCGAGCGCTGTCGTAAGGAATTTCCCAATCTCGGATTGAATCAACTCCGCAGGGATGTCCACGGGATCATCGGAAATCTGTTTGTGCAGCACTTCCCAGCGCCCCGTGCCCTCGAAAACGCTCTTGCCGGTGAGCATTTCGATCGCGATGAGTCCCAAGGCATACAAGTCACTCTGCGGACCGATCCCTTGGCCAGTGATCTGCTCGGGCGCCATGTAGCGAAGCGTCCCCACCAAGACTCCCGCCGACGTCAACGGATCCGCGTCGTCGTCGTTCTCTTGGTTATTCATGATCTTCGCGATGCCGAAGTCCACGACCTTCACGAAGTCCGTCTCGCCGTGGAGATCGGCCAACATGATGTTGGCCGGTTTGAGGTCGCGGTGGACGATGCCGTAGCTGTGCGCCTCGGAGAGGCTCTTGAGGATCTGACGTAAGATGTGTTTGACGCGCTTGATCGAAATCGGCGCTTCCTTGATGAGGTCCTTGAGCGTCGACCCTTTCACGAACTCCATCACGTAATAGAGCATCCCGTCTTCGCGGTCGCCGCGGAAGTCGTAAATGCGGATCGTGTTGGGGTGCGACAGGTTGCGAACTGCCATGACTTCGCGGCGGAACCGCTCGATCATCTCGTCGACGTTCATCGCGTGGGCGACGAGCACCTTGATGGCAACCTGCCGGTCCATGGACATCTGACGCGCGAGGTAAACCGCGCCAAATCCGCCCTGTCCAATGAGTTCTTCAATCCGATAGGTTTCGTCGAGGACGTCCCCTACATTTGGTAAGCCTTGCATTCGCGTTCCCATCGTGCCAACTTCGCGCGTGTTATCGCGCAGAAGGGGCACGAAATCAAATCACGTAGAAGACGTGATTACTTGCTTGATAGTCATTTCGTGCTTTAGATTACGACGGTAGACACTACCTGTAATATGCAAGGCTAGCAAACCCCCGGAAACCGGAGAATTGGGTGAAAACCGCTCTTTTACGTTACTTTCTTTCTGGTTTTAGTTGTTTGGCGATCACCGCCCAAGCAGGCAGCGTTTTCGCCGCCACGTTCGAAGAATCCGTTGCTCAGGCGAAAACGGCTTACGACGCGGGCGACTACAACAAAGCCGTTGAGCTTTTGATCCAAGCAAACCGTCTACAGCCGAACGATCGCTTGCTTTTGAACATTGCGCGCTCCTACGCCAAGGCCGGGGATTGCGCACGTTCGGTGGCATACTACCGTGCCTTCGCGCGCAGCGACGAGTCCGAAGCGTCGTTGCTCAAGACGGCGGCCAAGGAGGCGGAAGACCTCAAGTGCACCTCGTTTAACCGAGACACATCGGGCCGCATCACGGTGGACTCGGTTCCAACCGGTGCAAAGGTCTTGATCGATGGCGTCGAGGCAGGCGTGACGCCGTTCGAGGCCGTCTTGGTGCCCAAAGGCAAACGCACGTTCCGGTTCGAGCTCGAGGGGTACGAACCCTTTGAGCGGGCCGTCGGCGTCGAAGTCGACACCGACCAAGACGTTAAGGCCTCGCTGACCGAGAAGGTCGAAGAGCCGGTCGTCGTGGAAACGCCGGTGGAGGAACCCGTCGCGGTCGCTCCGGTCGAAAAGGACATGACACCCTATTACATCGCGGGTGGCGTGACGGGTGTCGGTGTTGGTTTGCTCATCATGGGCGCCGTGTACGACTTGTCCGTGATTCCTTCGACCGACGACGAGCGCAAGCAGTACGCGCCCGACACCCAAAAATACAAAGACTTGACCGATCAGCGTGACGGGGAAGCAACCATCGCGCTTGTGGGTTATGTCGGCGGTGGCATCTTGGCGGTCGGCGGAGCTGCCTATTTGACCTATCTCTTCTTGACCGACGACTCGGGCCAGAAAGAAGACGGGTCGGACGCCATCGAAAAACGCCTCGGGGTCGTCCCGGTCGTTGGACAAGACACAGTAGGAGTTGGCCTGTTCGGTCAATTCTAATGCGAGAGCAGTATGACAGACGGTGTTGTACAGGTGGGCGATGTCATCGCCGACCGATATGAGCTGAAACGCGAGATCGGTCGGGGGGGATTCGGAGTCGTGTACTACGCCGTGCAGCTCGGCATGGACAGGCCGGTTGCGGTCAAGATGCTGCACCCTTCAGGCAACGAGGCCATGCGTGACCAAATGCGTGAGCGGTTCCGCCGCGAAGCGATGATGGCGCGCAATCTCAATCATCCCCATACCATTCGCCAATACGATTTCGGAGAAATGGCCGATGGGACGATGTTCCTCGTGCTGGAGTACTTGGACGGGCGTAACCTCGTCGAGGTCATTCGCGAGGAAGGTGCGTTGGGGGACGATCGCGTGCGCAATATGGCGCCTGGTATCCTCAAGTCGCTCGCCGAGGCGCACGCGCAGGGCATCGTCCACCGGGACCTCAAGCCCGGCAACATCATGCTGTGCAATGTCTACGGGGAGCGCGACTACGTCAAAGTCCTGGATTTTGGGATCGCCAAGACAATGATGGGCGACACGGATTTGACCGCGGCAGGTGTCGCACTCGGCAGCCCGCGTTACATGCCGCCTGAGCTGTTGCGGGGCGACCATCCCGTTGCCGCGAGTGACGTGTATTCGATCTCCATCACCTTGGCTGAGGCCATCATCGGCGCGCCGATTTTGGCGACCGAAAACTCGGTAGAAGCGGCTCAAGCGCAGCTGTCGCCGAATCGACTGCCGGTGCCTGACGCGCTCAAACAATCGTCCTTGTGGCCGTGGCTCTCGATCGGTTTCGCGAAAGATCTCGACGAGCGTTACGCAAGCGCGGACGAGATGTTGAAGTTCCTCAACGCGACGCCTGAGGAATTGGCGGCGCGGGGTGCTGACTTCCCCGACATGGGCGCAAGCACGATTCCGCGCCAAGCCCCGATCATCGAGTCAACCTCGCCGTCCGTGTCCGTCTCACCGTCTGTGTCGATCTCGCCATCGATCGTGGTTGACGAGGAGGGCGATGGATACGATGCGACGATGCGTCTTGACGCCGACAGCGCCATCGCAGCGCTGGAAGCCGGCGAACCGCTTTATCAGACGGCGCCGTTGGCCCCTGCTCAGTCCAGTGACGCGTACGACGACGACGACGATGAAGACGCCGGCGCCACCAGTGTGATGGAGCCCCTTTCGGTCGCCGGCAAAACGCCTGGGGCGACGATTCCGTTTGATCCCGTCGTTGTGCGCACTCAACCGGAAGTTTCGGCGTTGCATATCGGCGATGCGCCCGAAGATGACGATGAGGCGGCGACCCAGATGGTCGAGTTGCCCGCAGATTTCCAACTCGCGATTCAGGCCAAAACGCAGGCGCCCTTGGCTTCCGCGCCGGCAGAGCCGATGCGTGCGTCGGTGTCTGCGAATCCCACGCCGCCCACGCCATTTTCGACCGCGAATCCGGCGACTCCGGCATTCGCGGCGACCCCCGCACCAGCGGCGACGCCTGCGCCAAACCCCACGCCGGCAGAGCCGGTGAATTCTGCGGTGGGTCATATTCCGCTTCCCGCAGCGCCCCAGCTCCAGACGTTTGGCGCCCCCATTGGCGGAACAGCGCCCCAGGCGCCTGCCAACGACGCGAACCGAACGGAGTTCATCGAGTTTGTGGTGCCGACCGCCAGCCCCGAGCAGAAACAGGAAGAGAAGAAGTGGGGTGGGGTGGTCATTGGCCTGATCGTCGTCATCTTCCTCGTGATCGTGGCGGCCGGGTTTGTAATTTACCTGCTGGCGTCCTCGCAGGGACCTGCTGATGCGGTCATTCCGCCACCCGAGACACTCCCCGTGACGGAATCAGTCACGCCCACGCCCGACAAACCCAAAGAACCTGTCGCGCAGGATGTGGAGTTCCGCATCTACTCGGTCCCCGAGGGTGCGGCGGTGTTTATCGGCGGGGTCGAGAAAGCCAAGACCCCCGCCCGGTTTAAGCTCGGCAATGATGCCCTCCCGGCCAAGGCAGAGGTTCGGCTCGACGGCTTTGAGCCGATGCCTCTTACCCTTGAGGCTGCGCAGGCGACACACAATCTGAAGCTGATCGCGTCCAAGATCGAAGAGAAACCTGAACCGGTGGAGCCGAAGGTTGATAAACCGAAGGTCGACAAGCCAAAGCCGGCCACCGACCCTTGGGCACCGATCGAAACCAAGCCCAAACCCAAACCGAAGCCGAAACCCAAGCCCAAGCCCAAGCCGGACATCATCCCGCTGTTTGACTAGTGTGGTTGTCTTTGCGGCGTTTCAATCTTACCCTCCGGCGGCTCGGCACCTTGTGACCGGGTCGTTTTGTTTTTGGAGATGACATGAAAGAGCTCGAACTGAAAGCGTGGCCTTACAAAGAAGCCGAGAAGATCGTTGAGAAGATGGAGCGTGAAGGCGCGCGCAAGCATGACTACGTGCTCTTTGAATCAGGCTTTGGACCAAGCGGATTGCCTCATATCGGCACGTTTGCCGAGGTCGCGCGCAGCACCTGGGTGCGCCATGCGTTCGAGAACATGACGGGCAAGCCAACAAAACTGTTCGCCTTTTCGGACGATATGGACGGACTGCGAGCCGTGCCAGACAACATTCCGAATGCGCAAATGTTGCTGCCGCACCTGGGCAAACCGCTTTGTGAGATTCCCGATCCCTTCGGGGAGGAAGACAGTTTCTCGGGCTACATGAATGCCAAGCTGCGCGGCTTCTTGGATCGTTTTGGCTTCGAATACGACTTCAAATCCTCCAAGGATCAATACCGCGGTGGCGTATTCAACCCCGGGTTGCTCAAGATCTTGGAGAACTACGAGGCTGTCAGGGGCGTGATCCTTCCGACGCTGGGGCAAAAGCGCGACGGCGACAACGACCGCTCGGCTTGGTCGCCCTTCATGCCGGTGTGTCCGTCGTGTGGAAAGGTCTATACGACACGTGTCACCGACACCCATCCAGAGTCAGGCGAGATTTCCTACGCGTGTGACCAAGGCTTTGACTACAAGGGCAACCACGTCGATGCCTGCGGGCATGGTGGTCGCCTTCCTGTCATCGATGGCAACGTCAAGGTTGGCTGGAAGGTCGACTGGGCGTTGCGCTGGTACGTCTTCGGGGTCGACTACGAAATGTACGGCAAGGATTTGATCGAGTCCGCCGCACTCTCGACGAAGATCGTCAAGTTGCTGGGTGGCGAGCCACCGGTGGGCATGTTCTACGAGATGTTCCTCGACGAAAACGGCGAGAAGATCTCGAAGAGCCGGGGCAACGGTCTTGAGGTGGAAGAGTGGCTGAAGTACGGACCGCTCGACAGCCTCTCGTGGTTTATCTACCAAAACCCCATCAAGGCGCGGAAGCTTTACTTCGACGTGATTCCAAAGAGCGTCGACGACTACCTCGGTGACCGCGAGCGCTTTGGCAACGAGGACGAGGCCGAGCGGGTCAACAATCCGGTGTTTTTCATCGCGCAACCCGATGTGCGCGCTGGAAACAAGGTCGAGTACACGAGCGGCATCTCGTATTCGATGTTGCTCAACTTGGTAAGCGTACTGAACACCGACGACCACGACATCATCTGGAACTATGTGCGACGGTACGCGCCGGACGCCGAGAAGGATGCGGTCGTCGATTCGATGATCGACCGAGCCATCACGTACTACCGCGACTTTGTGGCACCCACGAAGAACTATGTTGACCCACCTGACGACGCGTTGCCGGCGTTGCGTCAGTTGGTCGCGTTCCTGAAGTCGTACACGGGCAATTCCGCCGAAGAACTACAAAACGCGACCTACGCGGCCGGCAAAGAAAACGACCTCAAGCTCGGCCATTGGTTTGCCTGCATGTACCGCATGTTGCTTGGGCAAGAGCGTGGACCACGTTTGGGCACGTTTATCCAACTCTACGGTGTGTCTGAGACCTTGGAGCTCATTGAGTCCAAGGTGGGGGACCGGCTCTAATCCTTTCGGATCAGCAGCACAGACTCAAGCAGCTCGGGCGAGGGGTCGGTGATGGCCCCGAGCTCGTCGCTCAGCGTCGCCAGCGTGTCTTTGAGCCACTTGGTGATCAGCCGCGCTGCGCTTGGACCAAACGCCTCGATCGCCCCGCCGATCGCGGGCTCGAACGCTTGGATAGGGTCGTTCTGCCAATCCTTCGCGCGCAACACCTCGGGCAACCCCTTGAGCTCTTGAACGGTGAGTCCGTCAAGGCTCGGTGCGTGGCCGAGTGCCACATGTGCGATCCACGTCGAAAACAACGTATCGAACGTGACAGAGGGTGGTTCGTTGTAAAGCTTTCCGCTGTACGCGACCTCGGCGAGACCGGGGATTGTCGCGCCTGCAACACCGAACGTCCAAAGCTGTTTGAATGCGACGAACGCCAGCCGCACGGCGGCTTCGTCGATCTGGTCTTGGGTTGAAAACGATTCCGACACGGTCGTGCCGGCCGGCACAAACGTCGGGCGGAACTTCACCAAGGCATCAAAGAGGGCTTGATCGTTTTCAGACAACAGCGAAAAACGCTCGGATTCGATGATCGTCAATGCCGGCCGCCGCGTGAGCTGTTGAACGGTCGCGCGAAGCTTCCATTGAAGTGAGTAGCCCACACGGAAGAGATCCCGAAGCGGGACGCTTGCGATGATTTCCAGCGCGCGTTCATCCTCGCGACGCGCAAGGAACTCCAAGCCCAGGCTCATCGTGCCGATCGCACGCTCGACCACCGCACGCGTTTGTTCAAGCTCTCCGGGTTCAACCCCGTCCGCGATCAACACACGGTTTTGCACTGCGACGAGCTCTGTCATCAGCGCCTCAAGCTGTTCCGTCTCGACCTGTTCCATGATGTTGAGCAGGTAAAACTCGTGAGCATCCGGCGAAATCTGCGCCGGAAGGTCGCTCTTGCCAATGCGTTCCCATGCCTTGGGTTCCAACGTTGATTGATCGAGCTGCGTGCGAAACGCGGCAGGGTCGACGACCCGATAGATCTCCATGGCCTCGTCGCGACCCACGAAGCCGAACTCCTCGAGGCGTGAGTTTCGCCAGTGGAGCTCTTCTTCTTCCATGTTCGAGAACAACTCCCAACGCGCGGCTTCAAGCAACGTCCACGCAAGACCGCGGTCGACGTCGTACAGTCGATCGAGCATCCCGCGTAGAAGCGCGCCAAGGTCCTCGTCCTCGGGGTAGGCGACCACATAGACGCCATCTGGACTTGTGGTCCAATCGATGCCGTCGAATTCCAGAGGCGGTTGTCCGTCCTCGTCGAAGAGTCCGACCATCAGCCCGTCTTTGAACAGCATCGCGAGGATTTCCGCGTCGGTCTCGCGACACACCCTTCGAAAATGCTCGTCCGACGAGTCCGCGAGCAGCGTCGAGAACCACGGGATCAGACGGTTAGGCTGAAACTGGTCTTTGTGCCACGCGTCGAAGTCCAGGCACACCTGCACCTGGAGCGGCGTGGTGTAGGGCAACAATGCAGCGGCCTCGTCAAACCCGGCAGCCTGGATCAGTTGGTAGAGCACCTGCGGATTGAGGGTTTGGACAAAACCCTCGGCATCGGGACGGTCTAAAATGCTGCGTACCTGCTCCGCAGGCGTGCCCGCGGGAAGCTGCGTTTCGAGGGCTTGACGCACGAGAGTTCGAACTTTGGAATCGGCCACTGGGTCACCTTGCGGTCATCGATGCTTTGAAGTGCGCACACAAGCGTGTGCCCTAGGGATTGAAACGCTCCCAGTCGCGCAGGTAGTAGCTCAGAATGCGGGGCTCCATCAAGCGGCTTGCTTGAACGTCTGTGCGTGCGTTGTCGGGAGGGAACGTCAGCGCCGCGGCCATGGTCGCAGCGTTGAGGTAGCGCGCGGGAACGGAGTACGGGAACTGGGATACGGGGACTGGACGCGTCATCGCCAGATTAAATCCCCAGTCGCCAAACGACGGGACCCAGACATGATAAGGCAAGATGGCGCCCTCTTCGCATGGCTGCGCGCAGAACGCTTGGGTCACGCTGGCGTGGATCGACCAAAACGCGGACCTCGAGAAGTAAGGGCTTGTGCTTTGGGTGACGAACGCGCCACCTGGGCGTAGGCGCTGCCTCACGAGGCGATAGAATTCGACGGAGTAGAGCTTTGCTAGGCCCTCATTGTTGGGGTCGGGCAAGTCGGCGATCACCACATCAAACGGCTCACGGTGGTTCGCGAGGTAGCTCATCGCGTCTTCGTGCACGATCTGCACACGTGGATCACGCATCCGGTCTTCATTGAGCCGCCGCAACGTTGGATGCTCCATGCCTAGGTCGGTCATCGCTGGGTCGAGGTCGACCAAGACAACCGACTCCACGCCGGGAAACTTCAAGATCTCGCGGATGGCTAGGCCGTCGCCGCCGCCCATGACGGCCACGCGCTTTGGCGCCCCAACCGCATACATGACGGGGTGAACGAGCGCTTCATGGTAGCGGTACTCGTCGACACTCGAGAACTGGATATTGCCGTTGATGAAGAGCCGAACGTCATTATTCCATGCGGTAATGGTGAGGTTTTGATAGGGCGACTGTTCTTTGAACACCACCGGATCCGCGAAAAGCTTTCGGTCAAGGAAGGACTCGTAGGGTTTCGAGGCGAACAACAGGCCAATCAAAATCATCGCAACGACGGAAACGGCGGCCAAGAGCGCACGTGGGGCTTTCAGCTGCTTGCGAAAGAATGCAACGCCACCCAAGGCCACTGCGATGTTCAGCAGGCCGACCACGACCGCAGTGTTCAACAACCCAAGATTGGGCAACAGGATTAACGGGAACGCGAGCGAGCCACCTAGAGCGCCCACGTAGTCCCAACTCAGCACGTTGGCGAGCGCGATGCGCAGTTGCTCGTACTCACGCAAATGTCGGGTGAGCAGCGGGATCTCCAATCCCACCAAAATCCCCAAAACAAAGGTCCAGCCCCAAATCGCGTACTGGACCCACGGCGAGTAGGCGAACACACCAAACAGGACCGCGGTCGAGGTGCCGCCGAGGAATCCGACCCCAATCTCGACCCACATGAACTTGTCGAGCAGGTCGTTCTCGATGAATCGGCTCAAGTACGAGCCGACCCCCATCGCGCTCATGTATAGCCCGATGATGATGCTGAACTGGAAGACGCTGTTCCCTAGCAGGTAGCTTGAAAGCGTCCCGATGATCAGTTCGTACGTGATGCTGCACAGCGCCACCACGAAGATCGATGCGAGCAGGACACGCACACGCTGGACGGTATCAGGTGCCTCGCTCATTTCCCGAAGCCGAACCCGCCGCCGGTTGATCGCCGGGTACCGCTACTTCCGGTCCGGACGCTCCGGCTTCCGGTGCTGCGCGACGAACTTGAACTCGTGCTTGAGCCCGACCCATAGGTGTCAACGGTACGTGGTCGTTTTCGGAAGTACCCTCGAGACTGATAGTTCACGGTTGAAGGCGCTTGGTAATAACGGCCCCCGTAGAACCCGCGCTGGTTGTCCAGCATGCGCAGCATCAAGTAAGTCTCGAAAATCCCGGGGCTGTGGTGACGGTAATACCGGGAACTTCTGTCCGACGCGACGAGGTCTGAGGTCTGTTTTTCGGCATCAAGGCGAAACACGAGGTCGTCAGTGCCCTGATAACCAGGTTGTTGGTTGGACTCCACGTAGCCCACGACGGTGCCGCGATCGTCGATGACCGTGCTCACATGCCCGGAACCTGCATAGACGTTGGGTTGGTTGATCCGCGCCTCAAAATCCTTCAGATCCTTGGAACCGCTTTGGACGTGGGCCGCGTAGGCCACCGTAACCGCTTCGAGGTCGATGTCACCGGCGCGCGCAGGTTTGGCACTCGAACCGCTGGTCAATGAGCACACACACATGCCAAAGGACAACACCATTGCCCCAACGAAGATTGCCAACCACATCGTACTTTTCTTCAAATCCTACCTCGATTCTGGCCGTATGTTGGACTTTGTGGCCCAATACGACAAGACGTTGACGCTCCTTCGGTTCTGACACAGAGTAAGGCCCGCGTCGGTGGAATCAACCCAAAGGGCGTAATGAGCCAAGATGAAGCACGTCGCGATGAGATCGTCCGACGGACATTTTTGGGGCTGGAGGAAGACCTCGACGACCTGCGCGACGAGCTCGGGCGCTATTTCGCGGACTACGAGGGAAGGCTAGAGACGGTGACAAGCCGTTTGCCGCATTGGCTTGAACTGCCCCCGGCCGAGGTCCGCGTGTTGTTTGCCTTCGAGTTTGAGGGCAGTTCAGCGCGGCTTGGGCCACGCGCCGTCGCCATGGGGGCCGCCCGCGTCGAACAAATGATTGCCAATCTGCACGAGGATTTGTCGGTCGAGTCGCTCGACCAGCAGCGGCAAGACGCCCTCGACCAGCTTGAGCGGCTTGAGCGCGCTGCCCGCGAGCAAGCGTTGGACGCCGACGCGGCGTTGAGCGAGATGCTCGATGCGATCCTCATCGAGCTCGAAGAACGCCGTGAAGCCGACGAGATCGCCTTGCGCGAACTGGTCACGACCGGTGACGTCGACCGCGGCCGACAGGCCCGCAAAGAGATCGCGGATCTGTGGGAGGATCAGCGGGCACGTGCGCGCGAGCTGCGTGATGCATGGGAGCCCATCGAAGCCCTCGTCTTTGAGGGGATCGATGCGACCGTCGCAGGCGTCGAAGAACTCAAATCCCTTGTCCATCGGGCTGTCGAAGGGTTTGGCGGCACTGCGCATGTCGCTGACGAACCCGAACACGCATCCGAAGAAGCACGAGTCACCGAGAAGTTGGCGACACAAACCGCGACCGAAGAGTGGTCTCGCGAGACCGAGGAGCCGCCCCCGGCGCCCTCAGCTCCACACGACCTTGAGACACTCGAGACACCGCGAGAATCCGAAGAACCGAAGGCCGAATCCGTGGACATGAACGCGGCGCCCCCCGGCTCAGACACACAGGTCGAGGAGGAACCGGACGCGCAGCCCCCGGACGACTCGGACGAAGAGGCGGCCAGCGACGACGACGATCCCTCAACGTGGCAAACGCAGCTCGATTTTGGTCCGACCGATCAGATGAACGTCTCGGACCTCGTGGCCCAAGATTCACCACAGTCCCAACCGGCGCCGGAACCCGACCAAGAACCCGTGGAACCGCCGGCGCCGAGTGCGGCGCCTGAAAGCGATGCCTCGGGTTCGTTCGACGACATCAACGCCACCGCGGAACACGAGGAGACGCGCGGGCGCGCCATGCGCGTCGTCGAGGAATGGCGCCGCGTCCGCCGCGTTGAGGTTGCGCTGATTTCCCTGCCAATGGTGGCGTTTCTCGCGATCGCGGGCACGGCATCGCTGCCCAAGCTCTTGGGGGCAACGCCGTCAACCGACGTGCACCGGGTCGTGCCTTGGCTGTTTCCTTGGGGATTCGCGGGCGTCGTGACCCTGACGTTTATTGCGATGCTGTTGCGTCATTGGCGCACGCGTTGGCGTGGTCGTCCTGAGCTTGTGCAGTGGACGGAGCGACCCGAAGAGGTCGACGTGGTCATCGAGCGCGGTGGCGTGCGGATTGGGAGCGTGAAATACCCCCAACGCCAGCTCAGTGCGCGGTCATACCGCTGGGAGTCACGTCCCGATGGAACGTTTGGCTGGGCCGTGGTGTTGACACCGCGCACGAGCGAGCCGCTGACGTTTGTCGCCTCGGAACGAAACTTCACACGATGGGACCAATCGACTCTGCCTGTCGAAGAGGTTGATCCATCCTCATGGCAAACGTCGGCCTCCGTTGTCGATGTGCTTCGTGCTCGTCTTGGAGTCTAGATGAACGAAATTCGCGACTTTCAGACCACAGACACCACGGTGGTGGAGGTCCGGGCCTTCGAGGTCTACGTGGACACAGGCGACCTGCGCCCGGCGTTGGGGGAACTCCTCGCCGTCGGCGAGGACCGTTTTCGTGTCAGCAAGTACATTGGCCAGCATCGCGTTTGTGCGCATGCGCTGGGGCGCCATCACGCCGAGGTTGGGGAACCGGTGACTTTTTTAGGCGTCAGCGCGTGTTTCCCCAAGCCGATGCCGCTGGCGAACGTGGCCGAGTTGAAGTGGACCGAAGCCGGGGTGGATGCTTCACCGGTGCGCCCTGGCCTTGCCGAGTTGCTGGGTGAACTGGAAATCTGCGAGGTCGGTCACGACGGGCTGGATGCGATCGCGCCGATTCCCAGGGGCGGTTCGCTGATGATCGCCCAGCGTTCCGACGTCGCGCTGCAACGCGCGGTGCGCGCACTTGGTGGAGCCACGATCGCGGTCAACTCCGGCATCAACGCGCTCTACCGAGTAAAGGGTGAAGGCGGCTACCTTGAGCTGATGGCGTGGCGGATGGCGAGCGTCTGGGCGGCCTACCTTCGGGCACAGGGTGACGTCGTGCTCGCCGGTCGTCTGCCGGTGCGTTCCGATGCTGTGATCAATAAAGTTGCCGCGCAGGAGGGGGGGACCACGCTCGCCCAACTGGTGGACGGCATCTTGGATGTGGCCGTATCGACCCGAGCCGCGTCCGTGACGACGCTGCTCCAGCTTCCGGTGTCTTCGGACCACGAGCTGCATCCTATTCTGGAGACGCTCTCAACCGGCGCGATGGACGCGACGTGGGTCTTTGATGGCGACGCGAGGCCCGAGCTCGAACGTTGTTCGTCAAAAGCGGCCGATGGGCAGCGGGCGAGCGACGCGCTTGCGCGTTTGACCCGCCAAGAGACCGAACGACGCCGACGGTCGATGGGATTGTTTGATCCCGAGGACGACATAGACGCCGTCGAGATCGTCTCGCTTAATGCGCCTCTTCTTGACGCGTAGCAGGGGTCAAACTAATGAACTACCTCGAAACGACCTGACAACGACGGTATCCCATGCCTGAAAAAGCAAACGCCTCCGAGCAGCCCAAGCGGGCGGCCTCCGGCAAGAAAAAATCGAATGGTTCGACCGAATGGCTCGACGCCACGTACGCAGCCCGGGCTCGCAAAGAGCTCGGCGACGAAAAAATCGTCGAGATCTACCGACTCATGCTGTTGATGCGTCGCTTTGAGGAGCAAGCCGGTCGTGCCTACCAAATGGGCAAGATCAAGGGGTTCTGTCACCTTTACATCGGTCAAGAGCCCGTTGCCGCGGCCTGCGCTGCCGCGCTCGAGGAGCGCGATTACATTGTCTCCGCCTACCGCGAGCACGGTCACGCTTTGGCCAAGGGCATGACACCCAACGCCGTCATGGCTGAACTGTTTGGGAAGGTCGACGGGTGCAGTGGCGGCAAGGGCGGCTCGATGCACCTGTTTGACACCAGCATCAAGTTCTACGGCGGCTGGGGTATTGTGGGTGGACAGATTCCAACCGCAGCGGGCATCGCGTTTGCCGCCAAGTACCGCGACGAAAACGCCGTGACGCTTGGGTTCCTTGGCGACGGGTCGATCCACCAAGGCGTGGTGCACGAAACGTTCAACATGGCCGAATTGTGGGACCTCCCGGTGGTGTTCATCATCGAAAACAACAAATACGCCATGGGCACCGAGCTTCATCGCGCGTCGTCGGTCGAAGACCTGTCCGTCAAAGCCAAGGCCTACGGAATGGCCCACGCGCAGGTCGACGGGAAGGACATCTTCAAGGCCTACTACGGGATCAAAGAAGCTGTTGATCGTGCGCGCAACGAGTCACGCCCGACCCTGCTGGATGTCATCACGTACCGATTCCGGGGGCACTCCATGAGCGACCCGGCCAACTATCGCACGAAAGAAGAGCTCGAAGCCGAGATGGCAGCGGACCCGATTTTGCGGCTTCAGAACTGGATGATGCAGCAAAAGATCCGCAGCGCCGAGCAGTTCGAAGCGATGGACAAAGAGGTCAAAGACGAGGTCAAGGCTTCGTTGGCGTTCGCCGAGCAGTCACCTCAGCCCGATGTGTCGGCGCTGGAGCGGGACATTTACGTAGATTGGTCCTGGGACATCGACTGAGCGTGGAGTCAAAGATGAGAAAGATTGCATACCGACAGGCGCTCAACGAAGCACTCGCCGAAGAAATGACCCGCGATGCGGATGTCTTTTTGATGGGTGAGGAAGTCGCAGAGTACAACGGCGCCTACAAAGTCAGCGTGGGCCTGCTCGACAAGTTTGGACCCAAACGTGTCATCGATACGCCCATCACCGAAGCCGGTTTTGCCGGGATTGGGATCGGTGCGGCGATGGTGGGGTTGAAACCCGTGGTCGAGATGATGACCTTCAACTTCGCTGTGCTCGCGCTCGATCAAGTGATGAACACTGCGGCCAAAATGCGTTACATGTCGGGTGGACAGCTGTCGTGCCCCATTGTTATCCGCGGACCGGGTGGCGCGGGCGGACATTTGGGTGCGCAGCACTCCCAGTCGCTTGAGCAACAGTACGTGCACATTCCGGGACTGAAGGTCGTGATGCCGTCGACGCCCGCGGATGCAAAGGGCCTGCTCAAAAGCGCGATCCGTGACCCTGATCCGGTGATCTTCATCGAATCTGAAGTGATGTATGGTTGGGAAGGCGAGGTCCCTGAAGAGGAGTACCTCATCCCCATCGGCAAAGCCGACGTCAAGCGCGAGGGAACCGACTGCACCATTTTGGCGTGGAGCCGGATGGTGCACGTGGCGCTCGACGCTGCCAAGAAACTCGAGGAAGAGGGCATCAGCGTTGAGGTTGTCGACCTGAGAACCCTGCGTCCGCTCGACAAAGACGCAATCCGTGCTTCGGTCAAGAAGACCAACCGTGCCGTCGTCGTCGAAGAGGCGTGGGTTGGGCGTCGGTGGGCGCGAGCGTGGCCGAGTTCGTCAGCAGTGACCTGTTTGATTACCTCGATGCGCCCGTGGGTCGAGTGCATCAACGCGACATCCCAATGCCTTACGCATTCAATCTCGAACCCCTTAACCTGCCAAATGAGCAGCGGGTGATCGATGCGGTCAAACGTGCTTGTTACGTCGACTAAGTCCAACCATCCGACTGGAGATCCGAAATGGCTGAAGTGATTACGATGCTCGCCCTCAGTCCGACGATGGACGAAGGGACCTTGGTCGAGTGGCTCAAGAAAGAAGGCGATAAAGTCGCCGAAGGCGAGCTGATCGCCGAGATCGAGACCGACAAAGCGACGATGGAGATGGAGTCCTTTCACGAGGGCGTGCTGTTGAAGCTGCTCGCCTCCAAGGGCGATGCGCTTCCCGTTGGCGCGCCGTTGGCGATCATCGGCGAGAAGGGCGAGGATGTATCGGATCTCGTGGCCAGCCTCAAAGGCGGCAAAGGCGGGGCTCCGGCTGCAGCGACTCCTCAACCTGCGGCATCTGAGCCTGCCGCACCCGCCCCTGCAGCCAAAACGGAAGCCGCTGCCCCGCAGTCGTCCGACGACGCACGCGTCAAGGCGAGCCCCGTTGCGCGAAAAATGGCAGCCGAGGCCGGGTTGAGCCTCTCGACTGTGTCGGGATCAGGTCCAGCCGGCCGCATCGTCATGAAGGATGTGGAGGCCGCACTCTCCAAGCCATCGGCAGCCCGGAACGAAGTCGCCCCGGCGGCCACCGAAGCGACCAACGTGCCGCTGAGCCAGATGCGAAAGACCATCGCTCGCCGATTGGTCGAGGTGTGGACCACCACGCCTCATTTTTACCTCACGGCCGAGTTTGACATGGGCCGCGCGATGGCCCAGCGCAAGCAGATCAATTCTGAGCTCGCTGCGATCGGGTCGGACGTCAAGATCTCGGTCAACGACATGATCATCAAAGCCTGCGCACTCGCGCTTCAGCGCTACCCTAAGATGAACGTGTCGTTCCAGGGCGACCACTTGGTCCAATACGCGGATGTTCATGTCGGCGTGGCTGTGGCAGTGGAAGACGGCCTGATCACACCCGTGATTCGCGACGCCAACCGTAAGTCGCTCTCTGCGATCGCGACCGACGTCCGGGAGCTGGCGGGCCGCGCGCGTGAGAAACGGCTCAAACCCAACGAATACTCAGGCGGGACGTTCTCCATCAGCAATTTGGGAATGTTTGGGATCGACGAGTTTTCGGCGATCATCAACCCGCCCGAGGCTGCGATCTTGGCGTGTGGCGCGGTTCAGGACGTCCCCGTGGTCGTCGATGGTCAGCTCGCGGTCGGCACGCGCATGCGGGTCACGCTGTCGTGCGACCATCGCGCGATCGATGGCGCGACCGGTGCGGAGTTCCTGCTTGAGCTGCGCAAGCTGCTGGAGAACCCACTCTTGCTGCTGCTCTAAAAACATAGAAGCAGAGCAGGACACGGTGTGTCAGATAGGAAAATTGGGGGGTTAATGGAAGGTATGAGGAGGGATGTGGGGTGAGTTTCTGGCAAGCCACCGTGTCGCTCTTACGAGTGCTCTCTGCTCACCTACTTGGATGTACTTTCCAAGCAGTTGATTCAAAACCGGCCACATTTTCCTTCAAAAAAAATTGAAAGCTCCTCCCGCGCCCTATCCTTGGCCAAGCACGTCGCGGATGGCATCGTTCCACGAATACATTTCGGGTTCGTTGGCCACGAGTCCGCCGAAGTAACTGACAAACTCCTCAGCGGTACAGTTCGCGGCCTTGGCGAGGTCTTCGATCTCGGCGCGGCTGTCGAAGTCTTTGCTCGTCAGACGTTGCATGTATCGGCGCGCCACCAAGTAAACCTCGCTGCTGATGTCGACGTTGCGCACCTTCGTCTTTCCGGTGACCTGGTCGCGCATTTCGTGGAACGGCACCGATTTGCGCTTGCCGTTGACCATCATCACCATGCCGTTGGTGCCTCCCTCGATCAGGAAACGAATGGCCGCAAAGCCGAGATCACGTGTGTATTCAATATCAAACGGTACCGGGTCGGCGCATCGAAGCTCGTACCCGAGCGTGACCTCGTTGAACCGGGTGGTGATGCCGCGGTTCTCAAGGCGCTCTTCGACCGCCGTGCAAAGCATGCGACCAAGCTGAAGGTCCGCGAGTAGAATGTGGCCGAACGCGTCTCGTCGAATGTTGGGAAACTGCTCAAGCTCTTTGTGATCGAGGTTTTCAATCAGGCCCTCCGCGATGACCGCGACGCCCCACTTCCGGCCGCGGCTACGGCCTTTGATGACCGCGCCCTCGATGATGCGCGTCAGTTGATCGATCGTGGTGGGTTCGTGGAACTCTTCGGGAATCAGCGTCAATGTCGCACCGGCCGCTTTTCCGATCCCGACCGCGAGGTGACCGGCCTGACGCCCCATGCTGGTGACGATGTACCAGCGGTTGCAGGTCTCCGCGTCACGCATCAGATTCTTGACCAGACCCACGCCCACATGGCGCGCGGTCGTGTAGCCAAACGTCGGGACGCCCTCGGGCAGCGGCAGGTCGTTGTCGATGGTCTTGGGCACATGCACGGTGCGCAGTTTGCCCGGCATCGCATCCGCGATCGTCGCGGCACCAAACGCGGTGTCGTCGCCGCCAATGGTCAACAGCATGTCAATCTGGTTGATCTCTAGGGTCTTGACCACCCGTTCCAGGTTTTCGGGCTTTTTGGGGTTGGTGCGGGACATGCCGAGCACACCGCCGCCCTCGAAGTGGATCCAGCCGACGTCTTCAAGGCTAAGCGGTCGCATGTCGTTCTCGACCAAGCCGCGGTAACCGTCCGCGACGCCGTAGACGTCCCAGCCCACATTCAAGGCTTCGATGGTGGCCGCGTTGATGACCGAGTTGATCCCGGGGGCAGGGCCCCCGCTGGCGAGGATTGCGATTCTAGGCTTACGTTCCATAGCGCGTGCTCCGTTGGCGATTTCGCGCGAATGTAGGCCATGACGCTGGCTCTCGCAACGATTCCAAGATCCATTTGCGCCCCGTCGCGTTCAAACCCAAAGGCAACGTTTGTTGATTTCAGCGCGTTGTTGAGGAATGGGCTCAACCGCCCTATAGTGTTCAACAGAATCTTTCGAGACAAAGCGACGAGGAGTACCCGTGAGCAAGAATCAACGTTGGGCGAGCGATGATGACGCAAATGATCTGCTTGCAGGCATTCTGGATGAGACCGAACAGGATGCAAAAGCCGAGGAGCAGCGCATTCAGGCGGAGATTCAGGCGCGCGAAGCTGAAGAGCGCCGCAAGAAGGAAGCCGAAGAAGAGAAGAAGCGACGCGAGGCCGAGGCGCGCATCAGCGCTGAGCTTGAGCGTCAAAACTCCGTGCAGGAGCGCCGCACCGCCCGCATGGAGGCCTTGAAGATCGAGGACCTCAAGGCAAAGGGAGAGTGGGTTGATCCTGCAATCCTTGCGGCCAAACAAGCCGAGGAGCTTGCGAAACAGCGAGCGGCGCAAGACGAAGAGATTCGGCGAGAGGCCATCGCGGCAGCCGCGGTCAAGGCAGCGTCAACCGACATGCCGATGCCGGCCAACACGAATCAGTCCAACACCAAGCTTTTCGCGATGCTCGGCATCGTCGCCGCGCTGGTGCTGGTGGGCGGAGGTGTGCTTTTTGCGATGTCGCAAGGTTACAAGGCGGACCAGACGCAGTACTCCAAGACGGTCTTCAAGCCCAAAGATGTCGCGGTGGCACTGGTGGAGAAGAGCTTCACGCCAATCCCCAAGGTTGTCGAAGAGGTCGTTGAAGAAGAGCCCAAGAGCAGCCGACGGTCGAGCTCGAGCTCGCGTCGGTCAAGCACCAAGTCCGCAGCCAAAGCGGCTCCGTCGCCCAAAACCGACGCCGTGGGCAAAGCCGCCAACAAAAAGGCCAACGCCCTCGAAGAAATGCTCAAGAGCAGCGGCGGTGATCCCTTCGGGCTTTGAATCTCGGTTCCCACCGTCCAATCAAGCCTCGCCTTCGCGGGGCTTTGTTTTTTTGTGGTGAAAGACCTAATGTTCCGTCAGGGACTTTTGCATGACCACATCCGCCATCACGCCGCCGCAAGACTACGTCGCGAACATGCTCGCGCCTCAGCACATTGATGAGGTGCTCGCGTTTCTGTCCCGCGACGTGGTGCGAAACATGTTCATGCTTTCGTGGGCCGACAACTACGGCATGGCGGCGTCGGGACATCCCGACCTTTTTCATTTCGCTGGCGTCCGTCACAACGGTCGTCTCATGGCCGTCGCCCTCGTGATCACAGGGCGCTTGATCCTGGCCGATTCCATCGACGAGCGTGCCACCGCATGTTTGGCGCGTTGGTACCGACAAAGTCGATTTCGATTCGACCACATTGTCAGCGCACGTGATGTCGTGACGCCGTTTTGGGAGACGTTCTCGGATGCCGGTCGATACGCGGCCAGTCGACTGGATCGGCATCAGGAGCTCTATGTCATCGAACGTCGCCAGTGGTTGCAGCTGTCGGCAGGCAGGGCCGACCACCAGCCCACACAGCTGCGACTGGGCAGGCCGAGTGACATCGAGTCGGTCTTCTTGGCGTCCGCCCGCATGCACGCTGAAGAAACGCTCGAAGACCCGCTTGCGCGAGACCCCGGTCACTTTCGGCGGCATGTGCTGCACCGCATCGAAACCGACCGCACTTGGGTGTGGTTCAACGAACATAAGCGCCTGATGTTCAAAGCGGACGTCTCGGCACAGAGTCGATACGGAGCGCAGGTCTCGGGCGTGTTCACGCCTCCGCTGCTTAGGGGCCAAGGCATCGCCACCCGAGCGATGGTCGACCTGTGCGATGCCCTCTTTAAGCGTGGGTTCCCGCGTGTCACGCTTTACGTCAACCACGACAACACCGCCGCACTCCGCGTCTACGACAAGGTAGGGTTCGAGTTCCACTGTCCCTACGAGACGGTGTTTGTCGCGGAGCACGAATGACACGCGCCCAGATCGTGCGGTTGCTTCGGTTTGCCGCAGTCGGTGGATCAGGGGTTGTGGTCAATCTCGTCGTGTTTCAGGCGATGCTGTTTGCCTTGCGACCAGCCTCGGTTCCCACAACAACGGCGATCCCCATCGCGAACGCGGTCGGGATCGTGGTCAGTATCTTTACCAATTTCTTGCTCAACGATTCATGGACATGGGGCGACCGCCTCAAGGGCGCGGCACGCGATTGGTGGCGACGTCTGGGGCGCTATTACGTCTCGGCGAGCCTCGCGGCCGGCGTGCAATTGCTGGTAACGTCGTTCTCGCACGCATGGTTGTGGGCCGCGTTGCTTCCCGATTGGAATGGGATTGCACTTGCCCCGAACTCCGCGCTACTTAGCGGAATTGCCTGTGGAATGGGCATCAACTTTTTTGCTTCTCATACGTGGGCCTTCAAGGATGCGAACAACACGTAATCCCATCGTTCTCTTCTGCATGGCTGGGTTCACGGCGTGTTCTCAGCCCAAGAACACCCGTTCGGACGACATCGAAGGGCGACCCCCGACCGCTGAAGAAGACCCGTTTTTCTTCGTGGCAATTCCTGCAAACGCCCAGAAGGTCGACACCCGCGGAACGATCGAGATGCCCGCGGCCAAGACAGAAACGGTGGAGCGACCGGTTGAAGCTCCGGACCCAAAAGTCGAACCCACCCTGCGTGCCGAAGCGACGGTACCTGACCGCGTTCCGGATCGATCGCCACCGTCTGCTCAGTGTTTCTCGTGCGTCGAGATCTGCAACGTAGAAGGCGGACAGACACGGTGCGAGGGGCGTGAGGACATCATCTGCGGTTGGGGCGTGCATCCCGAGCGCGAAACGGCGTCTCGCCTCGCGACGGCGGAGTGCGACGGAGCCCTTGATGTTGCGCGCGAATCGACACGTTACGCACGCATCGAAGGGTCGTGTCCGGTGGCCACCTGCCGCTGAAGCGCACCAACGCGCAAAGCAAATTCGCTCAAACGTTGTCATGCTCCTGCACATGCGGTATGCGTTGCCAATACACAGGATTCTCGGAGATTCGAGCATCACCCGTCTGGAGCGTCCGATGTCTAACGACCAGAACAATCCGTTTGAGAGCCGACACGACACCATGACCCGCTTGCAGCCGCTGCAGGATAAGGTTACGTCATCGTGGTGACACGCGCTTATGGCCCCAATGGGAAGACTTGATGGACCACGATGGTCCAAAGTTCAGTGGCGAAGCAGGTGTTAAGCTGCGCGTCAAACAAGGGGATGTGTCCGAAGATGTGATCCTGAGCCCATTTTATGGCGACCACAGCAAGATTTCGTCTGCGCCGTTCAAAGAGGGCGAGCGTTGCGAACTGTTCGTCGCGGGCACCGACACACCGCTGGATCGAATCCCCGGACTCGGTGATTCTGAAGATGGTGAGTACTTCGCGATTTATCTCACGTCCAAGCTCAAGGAAGGCGAGCTGGTGGCCATCAACAACATCTGGGGGAACTACACGTCTCAGATGCTGAGCGAGGGCGAATTGCTCACGCTTCTTGGAGAGCGGGAAGGGAAGTAACCACCGCTTGACAGCCTGAGAAGCCCCCCTTATAGTGCCGCGCCTGTTCGGGCGCCGCAAAGCCCGTAAACACAGTAAAATTCAAGGGTTCACAGCCCTTGTGGACCATCGAACGGACGACGCAGTTTTTGACGTCGCATTGTGGAGAAATCATGTCGGAACCCGTGTTTCGCAATCATGGCCAGCTTTTTGAAGAAGCCGGTCTCGCCGAAATCAACAACGCACCCGAGTGGAGCGCTGAGCGCATCGACCAAGTGCGTCACTTGCTTGAAGAAGCCTACAACCGCTACGAGCTCGTTCTCGAAGAGTCGGAGCGCATGGGCGAACTTGAGACGCAGTACCACTGGGTGGGCGCAGTTTTGCGTACCCTTGGTTACACGTTCAGCGTGGCTGAGTTGACGCCCGTTGGCGACGAGACGGTCCGCCCGGATTTCTCGCTGTTCTACAACGCTGACGACTTCCGCAATGCACTCCCACACCGCGGCGAGCGCGAGTTCTTCCAGAACGTGTTGGGCGTCGTGCGTTGCATGGAATGGGAAGCGTCACTTGACGAATACCCAGAAGGCCACGAAGGCCCGAACAACCCAGCGTACGAGATTGACCGCATCATCCGTACAACGGGCGTGCAGTGGGGCATCATGACCAACGGTCGCATGTGGCGCCTCTACCACCGTGAAACGTCTGGCTTGTTCAGCACGTTCTACGAAGTGGACCTCGTCGCTGCGCTCCAGGCCGGCGACGCAAATGAGTTCAAGTACTTCTGGGCCATTTTCAGCCCCGAAGGTCTTGGTGGTTATGACTCGCAGGATCCGATCGTTCATCGGCTCCTCCATTGATCCGCCAGAGCAACATGGAAAAGCGCAAACGCCGTGATAGCAGTATTCTCCTGGGCCCCATTCAGGTCGAAGTTGTGGACAACAACGTTGGCCGTGCCATCAACTCGCTCAAACGCGAGATTGGTCGCGAGGGCGTGAACAAAGAACTCAAACGACGTCGTCACTACGAGAAGCCCAGTGTGGCCAAACGTCGCAAGACACGCGAGGCGGAACGTCGCCGTCGCAAAGACGCCCGCCGTCCTTCGGGCGGAACGTTCTGAGAAAGAGCCACCTTCGGGTGGCTTTTTTATTGGCCTACAGCACTTCCGCCAAGAACCTGCCCGTATGGGAATTCTTGGATTTCGCCACCTTCTCAGGGGTGCCCACAGCGACCACGTGTCCGCCCGCGTCACCGCCCTCGGGCCCCATGTCGATGATCCAATCGGCGGCTTTGATGATGTCTAGGTTGTGCTCGATCATCAGAACCGTGTTGCCGGCGTCCACGAGCTGATCCACGACCTGCAACAGTCGACGGATGTCATCGAAGTGCAGCCCGGTCGATGGCTCGTCGAGCACGTAGAGTGTGCGACCTGTGGCCACCTTCGCGAGCTCGCGCGACAGCTTGACGCGCTGCGCCTCGCCCCCTGACAAGGTGGTCGAGGACTGACCCAGCTGCACGTAGTCGAGCCCGACGTCCAGAAGTGTCTTCAACACCCGCGCGATCTTCGGCTGGGCCTTGAAGAACTCGTAAGCGTCCGCGATCGTGAGGTTCAACACGTCAGAGATGTTCTTGCCCTTGTAGCGCACCATCAGGGTTGTGTGGTTGAACCGCTGTCCGTGGCAGAGGTCGCACTGCACAAAGACATCCGCGAGGAAGCCCATCTCGACCTTCTTGACGCCACCACCTTGACACTCCTCGCAACGCCCGCCGGCGACGTTGAAGCTGAAACGCCCTTGATTGAAACCGTACATTTTGGATTCCGGCAGTCCCGCGAACAGAGCCCGGATGAGGTCAAACAACTTTGTGTACGTCGCCGGGTTGCTCCGAGGCGTCCGGCCAATGGGCGATTGGTCAATTTCAATGACCTTGTCGAAGTGTTCTAGGCCTCGTATCTCATCGACCTCACCGACGCTGCGATGTTTGAAAAACACGTTTCGCTGGATGGCGGGCAGGATGATGTCGTTGACCACGGTGCTCTTGCCCGCTCCCGACACCCCCGTGACACACGTAAAGGTCGCCACGGGCAGCTTGATATCGACGTTCTTTAGGTTGTGATGTCGGCCGCCAAGAACTTCGAGGAACTCGCCGTTTCCCGGCCGTCGTTGCGCGGGCGTTTCCAGCTCACGCCGTCCCGCGAGGTAATCCCCGGTGATCGAGCCGGGCGTGTTCATCACGACGCTCGGTGGACCCTGGGCAACGACTTCTCCACCTTCGGTGCCGGCGCCGGGACCAAAATCGACAACCCAGTCGGCGAGCTCCATGGTCTCCCGGTCGTGTTCGACGACGATGATCGAGTTGCCGCGATCGCGCAGACTCTGAAGCGTCTCGAGCAACTTTCGGTTGTCGCGTTGGTGCAGCCCGATCGAGGGTTCGTCCAGGACGTACAGCACGCCAGAGAGCTCACTACCCAGCTGACTGGCCAGGCGCATGCGCTGATTTTCCCCTCCAGACAGCGTCTCGGCGCTGCGGTTTAGCGAGAGGTAGCCAAGCCCCACGCCCACCAAGAACTGCAACCGAGCGATGATCTCGTGCACCACCTCGGTTCCGATCACGGCCTCCCGTCCACGCAGCTTGAGCTGCGAAAACCACGCGTGTGCGTCCGAAATGTTGAGGTCACACACTTCCGAAATCGTCTTCGCGTGAAACGCGAAGCTGCGCGCGTTCGCGTTGAGCCGCTGCCCACGGCAGTCTTCGCACGTGGCCGGCTCGAAGAATTCGTCAAAAAAATCACGCGCGGCCTGCCGATGTGCCTTCTTGCGAGCCTGCGCGATGTGACTGACCAACCCCGGAAACCCACCACGTCGCCCACGCAAGATCTCGTCGCGCTGCGCCTTTGAGAGCGCGCTGAAGGGCTTGTCAAGGTCAGGTCCACCCTCGGATGCCCAGGTCTGCAGAGCTTTCCAGATCCCGGCGACTTCCTTGGTCACCGCAAAGTTCTTGGCTTCGCGTTCCGGGTCTCTGCCGATCGCCGCGATGGCGCCGTCGTTCAGCGATACACTCGGGTTGACCACGAGCAGGTCAGGGGCAACTTGCGCCATGGTTCCGATGCCGCGGCAACTCGGACACCAGCCCACCGGGCTGTTGAACGAAAACGTCTGGTGCGAGACATCGCGGGCCGCCGCATGCCGTACATAAGCGATCTCCGTCGCCTGCGTGTCGGCAAGAAGAACGATCATTCTTCCCTCGCCCGCTACGAGTGCGCGCTCAACGCTCTCGGCTAGGCGGTCGGTGGCATTGGGTTTGGCGATCAAGCGATCGATCACCACGTCGATGTCGTGTTTCTTCTTGAGCTCGACTTTCTCTAACCCCTCCAACTCAACCACCTCACCGTCGACGCGAGCACGTGTGAAGCCGCCCTTGCGAAGGTGCTCAAAGACGTCCTTGAACTCCCCTTTGCGATTGCGCACGAGCGGCGCGAGCAACATGAACCGCGTGCCTTCCGGCAGCCCCGCGACGGCCTCAACGATTTCGGCTTCGGACAGAGACTGCGGCCCGTCGGCGTCAGGCAACGGGTTGGCGAGTTGAGCCCAAAGGATGCGCAGATGGTCGTAGATCTCGGTCACCGTCCCGACGGTGCTTCGTGGGTTGTTGACCGTTGTTTGCTGCTCGATGGAAATCGCCGGTGCAAGACCCGTCAGCATCTCGACGTCGGGTTTGTCGACGGACCCGAGGAACTGGCGGGCGTAGATCGACATCGATTCGACGTATCGGCGTCGCCCCTCGGCGAAAATCGTGTCAAATGCCATCGAGGATTTCCCCGAGCCGCTTGGACCGGTGAAGACCACGAGGCTTCGTTTGGGCAGCTCGATGCTGACATTCTTGAGGTTGTGTTCACGCGCGCCTCGCACGATCAGGATGTCCTCATCGGCAGAGCGTGCCGAAAGGGCCGCGAGTGATGTGACAGGGGAATGTTCTGGCTTGGACATCGTTTTTCCGCACGGCGAGAAGAGGGCTGACAACGCCCAGAACAGATAGCAAATTTCCCGATCCGACACACCCACCGTTGCCGCAAGGGTGTCGCGCTGCTAAACGTGGCGCGAGTGGAGACGAATATGAAACGAATCGCACTGCCTGTTGTTGAACCGCGAATTGAGCCAAAGGGTCAAGAGCGCGTCTCGGGTCCTGCCCGTGGGGACTTGAAGTTTCTGGAGGACGAGGCTGGCCCGCGTCCAAAGTGGATCCGAAAGCGCTTGAGCTTCGACAAGACCTACTTTGAAACCCAACAGCTTGTGCAAAAGGCGAAACTCCACACGATTTGCGAGTCCGGCCAGTGTCCAAACATTGTTGAGTGTTGGAGCCGAAAGTCTCTGACCATCATGATTCTGGGCAACATCTGCACACGAAGTTGCGGGTTTTGTGACGTTCAGACCGGCCGACCCGGCGTCGTCGATATCGACGAACCTCGGCGCGTGGCCGAAACCCTGGCGAGCTTAGAGCTTCGCTACGTTGTGATCACCAGCGTCGACCGCGATGATTTGCCCGATGGAGGCGCCGGCATCTGGGCCGAGACCATCGAGCTCGTCCACGAGCTGTCGCCGGGGACGGGAGTCGAAGTGCTCACGCCGGATTTTAAGGGCGATCTGGGCGATCTTGAGACCGTGCTCAACGCCAAGCCCGAGTGTTTTTCGCACAACATCGAGACCGTCGAGGCGCTGCATCGTGTCGTGCGCCCACAGGCGCGCTACGAGCGTAGTCTTGCCGTCCTCGAACATGCGGCGACCCACGGGAGCTCGCTGGTCAAGACCGGCTTGATGCTCGGCCTTGGAGAAGAGAACGACCAAGTGCTGCAGACCATGCGGGACTTGGTCGATCGAGGCGTGCAGGTGCTCAACCTCGGCCAGTATTTGCGCCCAAGCAAGCGGCACCTGCCCGTGATGCGTTGGGTGACCCCCGAAGACTTTGAGATGTTCAAAGAAGAAGGGGAGAAGATGGGCTTTAAGCACGTCGAATCTGGCCCTCTGGTTCGTTCGAGTTACCGCGCGGATTCTCAGGCTGAAGACGTTGCGCGAAAGAGCGTTTGATGAACCTTGCGCAGCGTTTGCGGGTTTATTTCGTGGTCGACCCCGAGATCGTGGGCGATCCGCTGGGCGTCACCGAACAAGCGATATCGGGCGGGGTCACCGCGGTGCAGCTGCGCATGAAAAACGCGACAACGCGGGAGTTCTTGCGCGTCGGCGAGTCTCTTCGCGATAGGTGCAACCACCACGACGTGCTGTTTTTCGTCAACGATCGGCTCGACGTTGCGATGGCACTAGGGGCCGATGGCATTCATCTGGGACCCCATGATCTGCCCGTGGACGTTGCGGCGCGCCTTGCACCGCACCTGATCGTTGGGGGCAGCGCGGGCAGCGTCGAGACCGCGAGAGCACTTGAGCGCTCAGGGGCACACTATCTTGGTTGCGGCGCCATCTACGAGGCGCGGACGGTCAAACCTGACGCATCCGCCCCACGGGGCTTGGATTTTGTTCGTGCCGTGGCTGGCGCTGTGTCTATCCCATTTGTTGGCATCGGCGGGATTACCGCAGCCACCGCGGCGGACGTCGTGCGTTGTGGGGCCGCGGGTGTCGCGACCGTGCGCGAAATCGGAGCGTCCGAGGATCCTGCGGCGGCAGCTGAAGCCCTCGCGGCGTCGGTGCGCGCGGGTCTGGATTCTGCGGGAGCGATCGTGTATGACCGGCGGCCTTAGGACAACGACTGGAGTTTTGATGACCACCGAGACCGAACAAACGCAGCTCGACCCCCAAGATGGGTTCTACAACACCATCCGCGAAGCAAAGGTCGCCGAGATCACGGACGACGGCGTGCTCTATGACATCGGAGCCGACACACACGCGCTGGTGACCAAAGACGAGTTCATCCGCACGGGCATCCCAGAGGTGGGCCACGTCTCGACCATTCTTGTGGAGCGCCCTTGGGGCGGATTCTGGGCCGCTTCGGTTCAAAAAGCTGAAAAGCTCGCGATGTGGGATCATATCGAGGGGTTGGTCAAGTCAGGCGAACCGGTTGAGGCGCTGGTGGTGGGCTACAACCGTGGTGGTTTGAGTGTCGACTTTGGACTGCGTGGTTTTGTCCCGATGAGCCAAATCGACCTGCACCGCGTGGAGAATCCGGGCAGTTATCTGGGGATGCGTGAGCTGTTTCGCGTCACCGAGTTCGACAAGAAAAAGGGAAACATCGTCCTGAGCCGCCGGTCGTTGCTTGAGGATGGTCGCGAGGAACGACGGGCCGAGATGCTCGAAAACCTACAACCCGGACAGGTGTTCCAAGGGGTTGTGCGAAACCTGACCAAATTTGGGGCGTTTGTGGACATCGGCGGCGTCGAGGGCTTGTTGCACCGCGAGAACATGACGTGGGGCAATGAATCCCCATCGGATCTCTTTCAGCCGGGTGACCGCGTCGAAGTCATCGTGTTGGACTACGACCCCGAGCGCAACCGCTTGGGGCTGGGGCGAAAGCAACTGCAAGACGACCCATGGAAGGATGCCGCGTCTGCGTTTTCCGAGGGCGACGTAGTCACGGGCACGGTCACGAGCATTGTCGATTTTGGGGCATTTGTGCGCGTAGCCGAAGGCCTCGAAGGGTTGATTCACGTCACGGAATTGTCGTGGACCCAACGCGTTGCGAACCCCGGTGACGTTGTCGCGGTCGGTCAAGAGGTCGAGGTCAAGATCACCAACATCGATCTATTGAAACGTCGGATGGGCCTTAGCATCAAGCAGCTTCAGCCCAATCCTTGGGAGACGTTTGCGCAGTCGTGCAAACTTGGCGATCGCGTCAGCGGCAAGGTCGTCAACATCGTCGACTTCGGTGTGTTCGTGGAAGTCGCACCGGGAATCGATGGCCTCATCCATGTGTCCGATATGTCGTGGACCGAGCGCATCGACAAGCCCGGCGACCGATTCGAGTTGGGCCACGAGGTTGAAGCAGTGGTGATCGATCTTGACGTCGAGCAGGGTCGCCTCGGCCTCGGTTTGAAGCAGTTGACATCCGATCCGTGGCAGCTCGCCGCCGAGATCGCGGTTCCCGGAAAGAAGATCGACGTCACCATCGCGCGATTGGCTGACTTCGGGGCGTTTGCCACGATCGTCGACGGCGTTGAAGGCTTGATTCACATCTCGGAGCTGCGTGAGGAACGGGTCCACCGTGTTGGCGAAGTCGTCAAGGTTGGCCAAACAGTGAGCGCGCTCGTGACTACGTTTGACCGTGATAATCAGCGCATTGGCTTGTCATTGAAGCGCGATGAGCTCGGCGATGTGGGTGGCGACATGAAGACTTACTCAGACGAGGGTGGAGCGGCCACGTTGGGTGATTTGCTCAAAAGTCGGCTCGGTTTGTCGGACTCAACTGAAAATTCCTGAAAGTTTCGTCGCGCGTTTTGAAGCCCCGAATGGCCATGAAGTCCAACTTTCATGCGCATTTCGGGGCTTTTTTGTAACGCGATTGACACACAATGGCCCATCTAATAACCTCCGCGCCTTATTTCAGACTGAGTTCAGTCCGATTATTGAAGGAGCAGGAATGATTAAGTTTATGACGCGGGCTGCGCTCGTCGGAACCCTGACGTTGGCGATGGCGTGTGGCGATGATGGTGATTCGAAGTCGAACAATTCGACGAACAACAACACCACCAACACGAACAACAACACGACCAACACCAACAACAATACCACCGGGACGAACAACAACACGACCGGTACCAACAACAACACGACGAACACGAACAACAACACAGCCGGGTTGCAGTGCCAACAAGCCAACCAAGACTGTGTCGTGGGCAACGCCACCGCGGCCGGTTTCGAGTGCCTCGACGCTGGCACCGGCCCCAAATGCTTGCGTTCATGTACGCCGCCTGCAGACGGCGACGCTTATCCCTGCCCATCGGGCCAGGCTTGTGGCGCAACGGAACAGGGAGGCGCAACCGCCTGTATCCCATCGCAGTGCGCAGGCTTCCAGGACTTTGCATCGTGTGACGCGTTTGGTTTCCCCAACGGCGGAAACTGCTTCCCAACCGAAAACGACAACTTCCTTTGTGTGCCTGCCGGTGCGAAAGCTGAAGGCGTCGCTTGTGCCGCGGACTCGGAATGTGCTGCCGGCACCCTTTGCACGGACGTCTGCACAAAGATTTGTCAGAACGACGCAGCTTGCACCGGTGAGGGTGAGCGCTGCATCGGCGACACCGACCCCGACTTCTTGAACACGGGTGCAGGTCTGTGCCAGGTTGGCTGTGATTCCTACACGACCGACCAGTGTCCAGAAGGCACGGGATGTTTCCCAGTCACGACCGAAGACGGTGTCTGTGTCGCTGACCGCGGACCAGGTCAGATCGGCGATTCCTGTAACCAGACCAACGGTTGTACCGGCGGCCTTGTTTGCTTCCGTCTGTCGTCGGCGCCCGACGGCGTTTGTACGGCTCTCTGCAACAGCGGAGCCGATACCCAAGCTGCCGCTGACGCGACCTGCGTCGGCAACGGAACACAGTTCTGCTTGGACAACACCGATACAGCAGCTGGCGAAGAGCCAGGTGCAACGACGGGTTTCTGTGTCGAGCAATGCACCGCTGCTGAATACGGCTCCGACCGCTGCAGCGCAGACACCTACGCCTGTCGTCCTTTCCAAGGTGAGCGTCACGTATGCTTCCCAGCCGGCACGATTGAAGTCGGTCAGCCATGCGCTGGCGGTGACTGCGTCGAAGGCTCGTACTGCTTGCTCACCGGTAGCGACGATGCGCTGCCCGGCACGTGCACACCTTACTGCGACCTTGCTGCAACCAACCCGAACCCCAACCTTGTTTGTGGTCAGGGTCAGTCCTGTCAGCCTATCGGCGACGAAACGTTTGCATTCGGTCTGTGCGGTCTCGCATGTGACACGCAGATCGCTGACACCGACTGCCCTGCAAACCTTCAAACCTGCACCATCGAGTCGGGTGACACGACCGGTTTCTGCTCGGCTTCCGGCGCGCTTGCACGCGGCGCAGCCTGCGCATCCCCAACGGATGTCAACAAGTGCACCGCCGGAAACATTTGCGCCAATGCTGCCAACGTCGGAACGGCGTTGTTCACGTCGGTTTCGCAGTTCATTGCGGAACTTGAGCAGCCCGGTACGTGTGCACAGGCATGTGAACTCTTTGGCCCCGCCGACCAGTGTGGTGCCGGCAAAGCATGTGTTGCCGACTTCGTGACCTTCGGCACGAGCGTGGGTGTCTGTGCTGACCTCGGCACGAACATGGCGAACACCGCATCGAACACGGCCTGTGCTGATCCCGGCAAGTCGTGCGGTCCGAACGCAATCTGTGTGGGCGTCGCCGCCAACCAGAACATCTGCTTGCAGACCTGCCAGGTGGGCACGGACAACCTTGGTTGCACCGCGGCCGGAGAAACGTGCGACGCGCTGATCGAAGGCGCCGACCTCGGTATCTGCCAATAAGCGGGCCGTGACCCTCAGCAAAGGCACCTTCGGGTGCCTTTTCTTTTTCTTGCCTTTGATTCGCAAGCCGTGCCTCCTTACGATGGCGCAAGTTCCTAGGAGGCCTCTGTGCGGATTCGATTTTTCTTAGTATTCATGCTCGCCTTTGCCGCCGCCTGCTCCGATGACGGGGACTGCAGCGGCGGGTGTCCAATCGGCGAAGCCTGCGTCAGCGGCGCATGTGAGGAGATTCCCTGTTTTGGGGGCTGCCCGCTCGGAGAGACTTGCATTGACGGCACGTGCGGGATCCCCGAGGACCAATGTGTCATTCTTGGCGAGGCCTGTGATCCGTTCCTCCCCATTGCTCCGGGACGTGCTTGCATCGACCTGGACGGTGGGGGAACTCAGCCGCCATCGTGTGTCGAGAACTGCGCATCAGACGGCACATGTTCGCCCGGAGGCTTGTGTTTCTGGGTCACCAGCGCGTTCGACGAAGGCTGCCTGACCGACTCGGATTGTCCAAGTGATCGCAGCTGCATCGAGGCAGCCTGCCGCGAGACCATCTGTCGTCCATCGGAGTGCGAGGGCACGCTCGCGGGTCTGGACACATGCGCAACCCTCTACGGCAACACGGCCGGGTTTGAGAACGGCGCGGCGTGTGTAGAGTTCGAGAATTCGGCAAACTACTGCTTCCCGGCGGGCACCAAAAGTCTGGGTCAGACCTGCACGTCGTTTGAGGCTGCCGGCAACGCCGGTACGTTTGTTGACACGTGCGTGGCGGGCCTCGCGTGCATTGACGGAACGTGTCGGACACCGTGTGTCTCCGAGCGTGCGTGTCTGGAGGGGCAAACCTGCCTTCTCGCCGACCAGAACGTTGCCGGGTCAGGGCTCGGATTTTGCGAGAGCACCTGCACCGCATTCGAAGTCGGTTCGTGCGGTCCGGGGAAGACGTGTGTTCCATTGACCCAAACCGAGGGCGTGTGTGCCGATGCCGGAGATGTGGCGGCATTTGAGGTGTGTGATCCAACCTTGCGTAACTGCGTCGATGGCACCGTCTGCGCGACCTACCAACAGGGCTCAGAGGCCCTTGGGATCGAGGAGATTTCGCGCTGCCAACCGCTTTGCAATGTGGCGATCGCAGCGGCGGAGTCCGATGGCTCAGTGTCGCAGCTCGCGCAGGCAGCGCGTGACGCGACGTGTCCCAACCCGCCCGTGGAACCGGCGGAGCTGATGATCACCAACCTGGGGACGCGTTCGGCGCAGGTGGACGTCTATCTTGACGCCACCTTGATCTCGGGCGCGCTTGGCTCAGGTTCGCGTTTGGCGATGAGCGCGCGCGTTGATGCCGGTCAAGCAGAGCTTCGCGTCTTGCCGGCTGGCTCGCCGTCCACCGACCCAGCGCTCGCAGAGCAGTCTGTCTCATTGGCGTCGGGCAAGACGTTGGAAGTGGTCCTCTTTGACGAACCGCTCGTCCCTGCATCGCAACAAGTCTTATTGCGCCCAGCGAGCGCCGCCCCAACGTCGATCGAGGTGGTCAACCTTGGGGATGTGGCCGACGTGATCGCGGTGCCGCCCGGCGATGACCTCTCGGATCCCACGACCCAGGTTCTGCTGTACACGGATACGATCAGCGGCGTCGACCTGCCGGCCGGAACGTATGACATCCTCGTTTTCCCGCGGGGCGCCGCGCGCGACGACCGATTCCTGGCCGCTGCTGTGCTGGACTCCGTCGCGCTCAACCGTTCGGTGATCTACGTGACGGGTACGGTGTCAGACGTCGACGACCTCACACCGGGACTGGCGGTGTTCGATCGGCTTGAAGATCCCATCATCGACCTTGGCGTGCCGCGGTTCACGTGCGTTCCTCTCGGCGAACAAGCCTACGGGGCGTGTCGCCAAAGGTGCGCGGAGGGAAGTGTTGGGTACGGCGATACCTGTCAGGGGACCAACATGGGATGCCAACCTGATTTCATCTCAGGACCTGATGTGTGGGGCAGCTACTGTTCGCCGGTCGGGACGTCGGTGCGCGGGGAAGCGTGCGTTCCGCTCGCGACCTACGGTACCTGCGCCGAAGGTCTGTATTGTGATGAAGTTGGCAACACCGCACCTGGATTTGACCCCATCGCACGTGGCCGGTGTGAATCACTTTGTGTTCTCGAAAGCCCGATGGACCCTGTGCTGTCCTGTGGAGCAACCCAGGGATGCCGTGCCATCGACTTCGGCGGCTTCGAGCTCGGCGAGTGCGGGACACCCTGTGATCCGACACGTTTCGCGGATCCGAGTTGCCCAGCCGGACAAGAGGCCTGTTTGCCAAACGCGTCGCTTCGCACCAGCGCGGACGGCATGACGGCGATCACCCAAGACGAGCCGACGTTCTGCAGCGTCGCGGGCAACATCCCGATCGGGCAACCGTGTTCGACGTCCGATTGTGTGGCCACGGCCGAGTGCCTGTTCCCACGGTCGCGTCAGACAGGGTTTGTGACGTCATTGCTTTCGCAGTACGTCGGCGGTTTGGGGCTGGAGTCCGTGTGCACCCCACGCTGCAACCCATTCGATTCTGGCCCCAATGACGTCGCGTGTCCGGCAGGGCAGACCTGCCTATTCAACTTCCCCTACAACGCCGACGTTGGCAGCTGTGCACCGATCGTCGAGACCGTCGCCCCTACGCAGCCATGCACGCGGCCAGGTGAGTCGTGCGGACAGGACTCCGTGTGCGTGGTCGATGGGGGACAGAACGTGTGTTACCGGTTCTGCCAATTCACGGGCGTGGCGGCCGATGGGGCATTTGAGCGCAGTACCTGTCCTTCGCCGCTGGTGTGTTCGCCCTTGATCAACGACCTCGGCCTCTGCCTACCGATCTGATTCCAGACAATTGGCGAGTCGGCCGGATCGTGAGATCTGGCGCGGACGATGTCACCAGTTTGACACAATGCATCAAACGATGTTCAATCCTGTCCCACATTTGGCGACAACGGAGCCGCTATGTCGCAGGTAAACCACCTGTCTTTTTTCTGGGGAATCGCGCTCGTCCTGATTTTCAGTGGTTGCGCGACGGGCGACATCGGCGATGAACAGGCGGCGTGCACCAACGACGCGATGTGTTCGCCCGATGTGTGCAACCTCGCGACGGGCAAATGTGAGGAGCGTAATGCGACCGATGTCGCGATCCCAGATGTATCGACGCCCCAAGACATGAACACGGTCAACACACCGGACATGGGAACGGACGCACACGTCGAAGAAGACATGAACACGCCGTTGGTATGTACACCTGCGTGTGAGGCGAACGAGGCATGCGTCGACGGACGTGTGTCTCGGCTTGCATGCCAGCGTGTGTGGCACCGGCAGTTTGTACCGCGAACGGTTGTCAGCCGCCGGCATGCTCGGCGGCTGGCGCGCCGTGTGACCCAGCGACGCCGAACCAAGGCGCGCTGCGCGGACCTCGGCGAGTGGCGATGGTGCATGCCTTCGTGAGGGCTGCAGTGTTGAGCCTTTGGCCGATGTCTGCACGGAACGTACTGCCTCGATTTCGCGATACGACGGCTTTGGTGCGCTCCATCGCTGTGTCGATTCCGACTGCGGCACAGGCACCTGCGTTCGTTTCGACAACAGCTTTGGACTTTGTTTCACGTCAGGCCCGGCGACCGAAGGCAGACGTGCAGCAGCACCACGCGTTGCGCCCAAGGATTGTTCTGTGATTTCCCAACATCGGCATCATCGTCAAACGTGTCGAGCTCTGCGACCCGTTTACCAGGTCAAATGTGGGCCGGCCGGTTTTGTGGAGACTTCGTCAGCGCTGCCCAAGGTCTGTGCACAAGGATCAACCTGGCTCGTGGACGGATTCATCGACACGTGTGCGCCCTCGGGAAAGCTTCAGGCTCGACCGCACACGATGCCTGAATTTTGGAACATTCAACGCGTGTCTGCTTACTGTCGCGGTGGCGGCTCCGACTGTGATGGCGTCCTGCCCGATGGCTCCAACGGCAAGCCCGCGTAATAACTATATCTACCCCGGCGACCGTACGATTGGGGCATGTTTCGCGCCGTGTGACCCGTTGGACGCCGACCCATGTGGGCCCGGTGCGGTGTGTGTCGACGCGGGCGTTGACGCGGGTAAATGCCGCCAAACGTGTACGGTCGCGACCAAAACGGCCGATTGTTGTGGCGGAACGACGCCATGTAATTTCGAATGCATTAACGGACTGTGTGAGTGATTGGCTCGCGCTTTAATATTCTGGTGAGGACGTAATGAAGATGAGCAACTTGAAACGATTTTTTGGTTTGTTGTCGATCGCAGGGGCGACGGCCTTCCTCGTGGTGGCCTGTGGTGACGATGCAGCATCAGGAGACTGCGGCGCCGGCGAGACCAAAGCCGTGTACAAGGGTGTCACCGCCTGTTACGCGCAGTGCAACGCGGGCGTCTGTGCTGCTACGTTCCGATGCGACAGCGATTCGAACCTGTGTGTGCCCGCCACAACGGCGAACAACACCACCACCAACAACACGACGAACACCAACAACACCACGACGAACACGAACAACAACACGACCACCAACAACACGACGAACACGAACAACGGGACCAACAACAACACGACGAACACCAACAACACCACGAACAACGGATGCACCCCATCGACCGTTCAAGGTGCGTGTGACCCGTTGTGTCAGACGGGTTGTGCCGGCGAACAAGCATGCGTGGTCGGCGGCAACCCTGCGATGTCGGTATGTCAGGCCGCCGGAACCGGCGGTCAGGGTGATACCTGCAACAGCATGATGGGTTGCCAGAAGGGATTTGGTTGTCTGCTTGAGAGCTCGACAGCGACGAGCGGCACCTGCCGTGAGTTCTGCCGCCCCAACGGCGCCAACACCTGCACGGGCGGCGCGATGTGTGCCGCGCTGGTCCAAGACGGTTCGCTGGGTGCTTGCTTGACCCCCGAAGACACATGCACGATCGTGCCGAACAGCTGCCCCGCGAACCAAATGTGTTACAACACACAGATCGGCTTGCGTTGCGCAGCCTACAAGTCCGACGCTATGGTTGGGGATGCATGCACGGCGCCGAATCAGTGCGGAAACAATCAGGATTGCATCACCGCTAACGGTGGAGCCGCGACCTGTGCTTTGCTTTGCAGCGCACAGCAGCCATGCCCCAACAACGGCACCTGCAACCCGCTTGGGGACGAAAACGGCAACATGCTGCCATATGGCGCGTGCGGGAACTAAACAGCCCTAGAAGGTGGTCATGAAACGTTTATCTTTGGCGATGGCGGTGTTGGGAATGGTGGCGTGCTCCGACGATGAAGGGCCCGCCAACACCAACACCAACAACACGACCAACACAAACAACGCGACGAACAACGCGTCGAACAACTCGAACAACGCGTCGAACAACACGACGAACAATTCGAACAACACGACGAACAATTCGACGAACAACGTGACCACCGGGAACAATGGCAACTGCGTCGAGCTGGATCCCTCCCTGGGCGCATGTGATCCGATCTGCCAAACCGGGTGCGGCACACAAAACTGTGTGGCGCGCCAGGCCGATGCCGCCGAGCCGCCCGTGGCCGCTTGTGTGGCGGCGGGTACGCAGAGCAGCGGTGCCTGCACGACAGATGCAGATTGTGCGATCGGCCACATGTGTTTGAGCGTTGAAGGCGCGGATCCTGTGTGTCTTCAGTATTGCCGCCCAGGACGGCCCGCTGAATCGGGCTGCGACGCAGGTTTGGATTGTCGGCCGTTCCAGCTTGAACTGAGGCTTGGCGTGTGCACGTCAGCCAACGACGAGTGTGGTTTCTTCCCAGACGGTTGTGACGACGGCGAGAATTGTTACGACACCCCCAACGGAACACGGTGTGCGACGTACAACGCCGAAGCCCAACCCGATGCGGCGTGCACCAACTCGAACGAATGCAACGATGGCTACCGCTGCGTGGGCATCAATGGGGGCGCAACAGCGTGCAAACGCATGTGTGACCCGAACGAACCCGTGTGTGAGACAGGCACATGCCAACGCATGAACGGCTCGGACGGAAGTCCGTTGGCGTGGGGCGCGTGCCTTTGATGTGTAAACTCAAGACCAGCGCTTGACACTGTCAGCGTGCGGTGCTACACATCCGGGCGCCTTGGGCTAGAGGCCCGGCGAAGGGGTGTCGCCAAGTGGTAAGGCACCGGTTTTTGGTACCGGTATTCCTAGGTTCGAATCCTAGCACCCCTGTTTTTGGCTAGCGCAGGCTCGAGTAAATCGAGCCTGCGCTTTGTTTCTGGTAACGGCACGTTGGACGGGCCATGAACGACTTAATGCTCTTTGCAGGAAATTCGAATCCTGAGCTTGCGGACGGGATTTCCCGTTACCTCGAGCTTGAGCTGAGCGACGTCATGGTGGGTCGTTTCGCCGACGGCGAGATCCAGGTCGAAATTCACAACAGCGTGCGCCACAAGCACGTGTACGTGATTCAGAGCCTGTCGTGGCCGGTGAACGACAACTTGATGGAGCTGTTGGTTTTGGGAGACACGCTACGTCGTGCCTCCGCCGACGAGATCACCGCTGTCATCCCGTATTTTGGCTACGCCCGGCAAGATCGCCAGGCAAAACCCCGCACACCGATCACCGCCAAGCTCGTGGCGGACATGATTCAAACAGCAGGGTTCTCGCGTGTGATCACGATGGAATTGCACGCCAGCCAGATTCAGGGTTTCTTCACCAAACCTGTCGACAACATCTTCGCCAGCCCGGTACTCATCCAGGCCGTCAAGAGCCTCGAAGTGCCGCTGGACCAGTTGGTGATCGTCTCGCCGGATGCGGGAGGTGTTGAGCGTGCTCGGCACTACTCGAACGTGTTCGGGTGTCCCATGGCCATCGTCGACAAGCGGCGCAGCGCGCCTGGCGTGGCGCACGTGATGCACCTGATCGGCGATGTAACCGGCAAGACCGCCGTGCTCGTCGACGACATGATTGACACCGCCGGAACATTGACTCAAGCCGCAGACGCCCTTATGCAGCACGGGGCGAAGGCCGTTTTTGCAGCCGCAACACATCCCGTCCTGTCGGGGCCCGCGATCCAGCGCATCAACGACTCGCCTATCGAAAGAGTGTTTGTCACCGATACCATCCCACTGAACGAAGCGGGCAAAGCCTGTTCGAAGATTCGGGTGTGTTCGGTGTCCAACATCATTGGCGAGGCCATTCGTCGGGTCCACGGTGGGGATTCGGTTAGTTCGCTTTTTAAAATGACGTGATAGTTGCAGCCGCGATGCATCGTGGTTGCTCACTGGAGGAATGATAATGTCTGAAAAACCAACATTTACCGTCGAACCCCGCGATACAAGCGGCAAAGGCGTCGCTCGTAAGCTTCGTGCTGCTGGATTGATTCCTGGTACGTGTTACGGCCTGGGTGGCGACGCCATCTCGGTGACGGCGAACCCCGACGATCTCTTTAAGCTGCTCACGGGCGCGCGCCGCACGAACATCGTGTTCAAACTTGACGTGAACAATGGGCCTTCTTTCAACCATGTGATGGTGCGTGACTATCAGGTCGATCCGATTCGTCGCGATCTTCTGCACGCGGACTTCGTGGTTGTGGACCCCGACGTGAAAGTCAAGGTGACCGTTCCCGTCGAGCACACGGGCCGTTCGAAGGGCGAGCGTGCCGGTGGCAAGCTGCGCCTGGTTCGCCCTCACGTCGAAGTGTCGGCGCGTCCTGATGATATTCCCGAGAAGATCGTCTACGACGTCCAAGACTTGGGCCTGGGTGAGTCGGTTCTCGCAAGTCATCTGACTCTGCCTGAAGGCGTTGAACCTGCGTACAAGATGGACTTCGCCGTTCTCCAGATCGCTGTGCCTCGCGGCAAGAAAGACTAATCTTTCGGAGAGCCTGGCGTGGGATCATTCCTGCTGGTTGGACTCGGAAATCCCGAGCCCCGCTACGAGACCACTCGACACAACATCGGGTTCATGGCGATCGATAGTCTCGCTGCGCGTCTCGGTATTTCATTGACACAGCAGAAGTTTCATGGTCGATACGCGTCCGGGTTGTTGCGCGGTGAGAAGCTTCACCTCGTACAGCCGCTGACGTACATGAACCTTTCGGGCAAGTCCGTCGTGGCTGCCCGTTCGTTTTTTGATGTCGACATGGAACATGTGATCGTCGCGCACGACGACCTTGACCTTCCGCCGGGAGCGGTCCGCGTCAAGGCGGGAGGCGGCCACGGTGGTCACAATGGTCTACGAGACATCATTGCAAAGACGGGCAAGAGCGATTTTGTCCGTGTGCGACTTGGAATAGGTCGTCCTGAAAAAGGCAGTGTCACCGATTGGGTGCTCAATCCCTTTTCAAAGGACGAGATCGCGACTCTGGAGACTCAGCTTGAAGAGGCTGCGGACGCGATCGAGATGGTCATCACCGACGGGGTGGTGGCTGCGCAGAATAAGTTTAATGGAAAGAGTTAATTCGGGCCGATCGATCGGCCGTTCAATTATCAATAGACGTTGGAGTGAATCGTGGATTTGACACTGATCGTTCCGTTGGCTGGTGTGCTGGCTCTCGTGTTCGCGTTTTGGCGAGCCTCGTGGGTTGGCAAGCAAGAAGTCGGCACCGAACTGATGGCGGAGATCGCCGGGTACATCCATGAGGGCGCCATGGCGTTCCTGAAGAAGGAGTACCGCGTTCTCGGGGTTTTTGTGGCGGTCGTGGCCGTCCTGCTTGCAGTGCTTTACTACACGCAAGCTCCTGACAATCTGGCTGAGATGACCGGCAACGCGAACTTCACGAAGGCGACGATGTCGCTGGTCTCGTTGTCGTTCATTGTGGGCGCCTTGTGCTCGGGTCTTGCGGGTTGGTTTGGTATGCAGGTTGCGACCAAAGCCAACGTTCGCACGACCAACGCAGCACGTACGGGCTTGGCGAAAGCCCTCGAGGTTTCGTTCTCGGGCGGTGTCGTGATGGGCATGTGCGTGGTCGGTCTGGGATTGTTGGGCCTCGGCTCGCTCCTGGTTGCCTACGACACCATCTTGGGCGTGAGCTTCGTGACGATGTTCACAGACCCTGCGAAGTTGGCCCAAGACGGCGCGTCGATGACGCAGCTGCTGAGCATCCTGACGGGCTTCAGCCTAGGTGCGAGCTCCATCGCCCTGTTCGCTCGCGTTGGCGGCGGTATCTACACCAAGGCTGCCGACGTCGGTGCAGACTTGGTCGGTAAGGTCGAAGCAGGTATCCCCGAGGACGACCCTCGTAACCCCGCAACGATCGCTGACAACGTCGGCGACAACGTGGGCGACGTCGCCGGTATGGGCGCCGACCTCTTCGAATCGTACGTGGGCTCGATCATCGGTGCGATGGTTCTTGGGATTCCGTGGGCCATGGCCTCGAACAGCGCCAAGCCAATCTTGTTGCCGATGATCATCGCTTCGATGGGCATCGTGATCTCGATCATCTTCACCTTCGCGGTTCGCGTCTCGGAAGATGGAAATCCTGCGAAGGCGCTGCACACCGGCACTGTGGGTGCGGCTGTGGCCTCGGCCATCGCGACGTTCTTCCTCGTGCAACAGTTCATTCCTGAAGCGGGCATCGTTGTGGAAGGTGGTCACACCTACAGCCAGCTTGGACCCTTCTGGGCAACGATCGCCGGTCTTGCGGCAGGTACGGCCATTGGGTTTGTGACCGAATACTACACAAGCGATCACTTCAAGCCGGTTCAGAACATCGCCAAAGAATCCATGATGGGCACAGCGCCCAACATCATCGCTGGTCTTGGCCTTGGTATGAAGTCGACGGGTATCCCAGTTGTCCTCATCGCGGGCGCGATCCTCGTGGCTTACTCACAGTCGGGCCTTTACGGCATCGCTTTGGCGGCGTTGGGTATGTTGGCGACGACCGGCATCCAGCTCGCTGTGGACGCGTTCGGCCCCATCGCGGACAACGCTGGTGGTATCGCTGAAATGTCTGAGCTTCCCAAGGAAGTTCGTGGCCGCACGGACAAGCTCGACTCGGTGGGTAACACCACGGCTGCGATCGGTAAGGGCTTTGCCATCGGTTCAGCCGCGTTGACCGCGTTGGCATTGTTCACCGCGTTCACGCAGCAAGCTCGTCTTCCTCGCATTGACCTTCTGGATCCCAACGTCATGGTTGGTGCATTCCTCGGCGCGATCATGCCATTCCTCTTCAGCGCCATGGCGATGGAAGCAGTGGGTCGTTCGGCCGGCGCGATGATCGAAGAAGTTCGTCGTCAGTTCCGCGAGATTCCAGGCCTCCTGGAAGGCACAGCACGTGGCGAGTACGGCAAGTGTGTCGAGATCTCGACCGAAGCCGCGCTTCGCGAAATGATCCTTCCAGGCCTGATGGCCGTCATCGTTCCCGTCGTGGTTGGTTTCTACTCGCCGACGATGCTTGGTGGGTTGCTCGCAGGTGTGACCACCGCGGGTGTGGCCATGGCGATCTTCATGTCGAACGCCGGTGGTGCTTGGGATAACGCCAAGAAGTACATCGAAAGCGGACAGCATGGCGGCAAGGGAAGCGAAGCTCACAAGGCTGCGGTCAACGGCGACACCGTCGGCGACCCCTTCAAAGACACCGCAGGTCCTGCGCTTAACATTCTTCTGAAGCTCATGAGCGTGGTTGCCCTTGTTTTGGCACCCATCCTTGGTCACATCCACCACCCGCTCGACGCACCGGAAACGGCTGCGATCGTCGCGCCAGTGGTCGAAGTTGCCCAAGCTCTTGACAACACGGGTGTGGATCAGGCAAAACCTGCGACCCCGGCGATTGCCGAGAATTAATTGTTTACCTCGCTCCGTGATTTTGCACGGGGCTCTCGTCCAAGAGGTCGAAAGTGGCTGTAGAACGTCAATCCGAGTACGAAACAGTTTACATCCTGCGTCCGGGCTCGCCCGACACGGATGTTACCAAGACGCGTGAGCGCGTTGAGGGCATCATTGAGAACAAGGGCGGACACGTCCTGCGCTTTGACGATTGGGGTCTTCGACGCCTGTCGTACGAAATGCGTGACCGCACGAACGCGACGTACATCGATCGCGGCCACTATCACTACTACCGATTCTTGGCCCCGACGGACACGGTCGCTGAAGTGGAGCGTAACCTCCGCATCCTCGACCCCGTCATGAAGTTCCTTACGGTCAAGCTCGACAAGGACCTCATCGCAGCTGAGCGTTTGGCGAAGCCGGTTGAGGAAGAGTCGCTCGACGTATTGTCGGGTGAGGAGGAATAATCATGGAAATCATTCTCACTGAAGACGTTCGCCACGTGGGCGAAATGGGTCAAGTGGTCAAGGTTGCTGCTGGCTACGGCCGCAACTACCTGATTCCTCAGGGCTTGGCGATTCCTGCAACCACAGGAAACAAGAAGCAGCTTGAGCACCAGTTGGCGGACATCGAGCGCCGTAAAGTTAAGGCACAGGAAGAGGCTCGTAAGATCCTCGGGACGATCGACGCGGTGTCGATCACGATTCCCAAGCGTGCTGGCGCCGACGACACGTTGTTTGGTTCGGTGACCAC
This sequence comes from bacterium, assembly GCA_041390025.1. GTDB lineage: Bacteria > Myxococcota_A > Bradymonadia > Bradymonadales > Bradymonadaceae > JBFFMO01. The sequence continues at coordinate 13,926 of JAWKQR010000019.1, read as the reverse complement.
GCGTGAGATCGCGACCCTGCTCTCGGAGCAAGGTCACAAGATCGACCGCAAGCAGGTGATGCTGGACCGTCCAATCAATGAGCTCGGCATCTACGAAGTTGCCATCAAGCTTGCGAGCGGTGTTTCGGCACATGTGAAAGTTTGGGTCGTCGCGCTCTAAGTTCGACGAACGATTCAAGAAAGGCGGCCTTTGGGTCGCCTTTTTTGTTTCTTGTTGCAACAAACGCTGCAACAGAAGGTGCGTCTGTCTTCTGGGCGTAAGCTCTGGGGCGCCCGAGCGGGTTGGAACAGCCCTTGCTCCCTTGTGTTGTATTCACGCAAACGAGGAGCATCATGGCCATGCAGCCCCCCATTCCAATCGTGCCGGCGCACGCGATCGATGAACGACTATCGCGCATCGAATCCATGCTGGTTCAACTGCAACATCAGCTCGATCAAGCGCTGCCTATGGCTGCGATGACGATGGACATCGTGGACGAGGTGGCCAACGACGCCGTCGCGCGCGGTGTGGATCCCGTCGAGCGGATCAAAGCGCTAGTGGCCTTGGTTGAGACGCTGTCCGAGCCTCATACCGTCCATACCCTGCAGGGTATCCTGCACCGTGTGGACCGTGTTGAGCCCTTGTTGGAGGTGGTCGACCAGTTGCCCGGTTTGGTCGCGATGGCCGTGGACATTTTTGACGAAGCTGTGGGCCGTGCTGTGGCCCGTGGGGTCGACGTCCAACAGGCCTTGGAGTCGGCCACAAAGGGCTTCGTGAAGCTTGGTGAGTTCGTCCTGAGCGAGCAGTTCGCGAACTTCTTGGAGTCAGGGATCCTCGACCCCGAATCCGTATCGTTGGTGGGGCGAGTGGGTCGTGCGTTGGCGGACGTCGCCGCCGAGCCTTCGACCGCACCAGGACTCATGGGCTTGCTGCGCGCAGGCCGAGAGGAAGACGTGCGTCGTGCCTTGAACTTCGGGGTGAGGTTTGGCGGGCGCTTTGGGCAACTCCTTCGAAAACAAATTGGCCGCTGAGCCAGGAGAATACACATGACACATCATCAAGTTATCATCGTGGGTGGCGGTACAGCGGGCATCTCAGTGGCCGCACGCCTTATCGCAGCGCGACCGGGTCTGGACATCGCCATCATTGAGCCGTCCCAAACGCACTATTACCAACCCCTGTGGACACTGGTCGGTGGGGGCGTTTTTCCCAAAGAGGAGACCGCTCGCCCGCAAGCCGACGTCATTCCAAACGGAGTCAAGTGGATCCGCGATGCGGTGGTGACGTTTGAGCCGGACAAAAACGCTGTGACCACGCGTGAAGAGCAACGCTACACGTACGACTTCCTCGTGGTCGCACCGGGCATTCAGTTGAACTGGTCTGCCATCAAGGGGCTCGAGGGCAACGTCGGCAAAAACAGGATCTGCAGCAACTACAGTTATGAGACCGTTGATTCAACGTGGCACGCGCTGAAGAACTTCAAGGGAGGAAACGCGGTCTTCACGTTCCCGTCGACACCCATCAAATGCGCCGGCGCCCCGCAGAAGATCATGTGGTTGGCCGAGCACTACCTTGAGAAGAACAACCTTCGGAAGTCGTCTGAGGTCATTTACGCCTCGGCGACGGCGGGTATTTTTGGGGTGAAACGGTACGGTGATGCGCTCAAGAAGCTCGTGGACGCACGCGACGTGAAGACGCACTTTCGTCGGAACCTTGTGGAGGTTCGCCCCGACCGCAAGGAGGCCGTCTTCGAGGATTTGGACGGCGGCGATCCGATCGTGTTGAACTACGACATGTTGCACGTGGTGCCTCCACAAAGTGCGCCAGACTTCGTGCGAAGCTCGCCCATCGCAAATGCGGAAGGTTGGGTGGATGTCCACAAGCACACCACACAGCACAACAAATATCCGAACATCTTCAGCCTGGGGGACGCGAGCAGTTTGCCGACGTCAAAAACCGGTGCTGCGATTCGAAAAGAGGCGCCCGTCACGGCCGAGAACCTTTTGTTGGTGATGGACGGAAAGGAACCCACAGCTGTGTACGACGGGTATGCCTCGTGCCCGCTGGTGACGGGATACGGGCGTTTGATCCTCGCCGAGTTCGGCTACGACGGTCAGATCATGGAGACGTTCCCCTTCGATCAGACCAAAGAGCGCTACAGCATGTATGCGCTAAAGGCCTACGGACTCCCACAGATGTATTGGCACGGCATGTTGCAGGGGCGCGTCTAACGCGCACATCCGAGCGCCCGTGCCACCAGGATGGCGGGGTGCTCGGCGTTGCGGCCGGTGCCGTCGGAGATCTGATGGCGGCATGACGTGCCGGGCGCGGCGACGATGGTGTCGTCTTTGGTCGCACGAAGGGCTGGAAACAGCCTGAGCTCGCCCACACGCATCGAGAGGTCGTAGTGTTCGCGTTCGTACCCAAACGAGCCGGCCATGCCACAGCAGCCTGTTGAGAGCGTCTGAACGTCGTATCCTGCGGCGTTTAGGACGCGTGCGGTGGCGCCCGTACCGATCAACGCTTTTTGGTGACAGTGCCCGTGCAACACCAAGGGTTTGCGATCGGTCGGCGGAAACTCCAGATTTCCCGCGCTGAGCTCACGGTCGAGGAACTCGTCGAACAGGTCACACCTCTGCGCCAAGACGTGGGCATCCGCGCGATTCTTGGGTGACACGAGGTCGGGGGTCTCGTCTCGAAACGTCAGCAGCGCGCTGGGTTCCAACCCGACAACCCGCTGCTCAGGCTTCTCGGCCAGAAGGGCTTTGACGGCTTCGACGTTGGCGTCTGACAACACCTTTGCTGCCCGCACAAAACCTTTGGAGAGCTGCGTCCTGCCGTCGTCGCGCACCGGGAACAGTTCGACACTGTAGCCAAGCTTTTCGAGGCTGAGCGTCGCGGCGATGGCGATCTCCGGGTCGGTGTACTCGGTGAAGGGATCCACATACAGCCACACCGGGGTGCCTGCCGAAGGTGCGTGCGACTTCCACCAACGACGAAACGGTTGAGCGGCGTACCTGGGTAGCGTGCGCTGCGGAGCTAGCTTCAGCGCCACGCCCATCAACCATCGCGTCAGACCAAATGTCATGATGAAGTTTGTCAGGCCCGGTGCGATCGCGGCGAGCCGACTCAAGCGTTCGTAGTTGGCAAAAAACCAAGAAGACAGGCTGACCCCATGGGCATCGTGGTAGTGCTGCGTGAACTCGGCTTTCATGCGCGCCATGTCGACGCTGGCCGGGCACTCGGATTTGCAGCCTTTGCACGACAGGCACAGGTCCAAAGCATCACGAAGCTCGTGGGACTTTAGGGCGCGGTCCGGCCCTTCGAGCATAAGGTTGCGAAACACGTTCGCGCGGCCACGGGTCGAGTCCTTTTCGTCGAGCGAGACCATGTAGCTTGGGCACATGGTTCCGCCGGCCTCGGCTCGTTTGCGGCATGCCCCAGCGCCATTGCACTTCTCGACCGCCCGCATGAAACCAAGGTCAGCGGACCAATCGAAGAGTGTGTTCGTGTACTCGGTGTCCGCCTTGCCGGGAGGAATGCGCAAGTGCTGGTCGATGGGATCAGCGTCGACGATGATCCCCGGATTAAGGATCGACTGGGGATCAAACGCAGCCTTGACCTGCCGATGAAGCGCATACACGTCGTCGCCGAGCACAGTTTTGATCAGTGGCGAGCGAACTCGACCGTCCCCGTGCTCGCCGCTGAGCGAGCCCCGGTAGTGGCGCACGAGCTCGGCTGAATCGTTGGCGATCTCGACAAATTTCCGCACGTCCGCGGGGTCCTTGAGGTTGATCTCCGGGCGCAGGTGCAGCTCACCGACGCTGGCATGTGCGTGATAGACGCTGTCTTTGCCGTGTTTCTCCATGAGCTTCATGAAGTCGGCGATGTAGGCCGGCAGGACCGTCACATCGACGGCGGTGTCCTCGACAAACGAGATCGCCTTGACGTCGCCTGGTACGCCCATCAGGAGGCCAAGGCCGGCTTTGCGCAGCTCCCAAACCTTGTTGTCCTCGGGGCTTCGGACAATTGGGAACGCATACCCCTTGTTCGCGGCGGTCAGTTCCTCGATGAGCGCACGAGCAGCGGCTTCGAGTTCGTCCACCGTGTCGCGGTAGAATTCGATGACGAGCACGCCGTCGGGGTCCCCTTGGACAAACGACCGATTGCGCGTTTGCTCAAGGTTGTTCTTGGTGCATTCGAGGATCTTGCGGTCGATCAACTCGACCGCAGCCGGGTTGTGTTTGATGGTCAACACCGTGGCCTCAAGGGCCTCGATCAACGCGTGGAAATGGGCACAAACCAGAATCTTGTGGGTCGGCTTGGGCACAAGGCCGAGCTTGGCCTCCACGGTGATGCCGAGCGTTCCTTCCGTACCGCACAAAAAGCGGCCGAGGTGGAAGGGCAGAGCATCTTTGGCCCGGAACACTACATCGTCGAGGGGATAACCGGTGTTGCGCCGCACGAGTGAGCGCGGCGGGTAGTTTTGCTCGACCACATCACCTTGGGTCTCGATGATCTGCGAGAGCGCGCGCAGGCCTCGCCCGAGCGCGTCGTCGCGCCGAGCGTGGCGTTCGAACGTCTGTGCGTCCCACGGTTCAAGGGTTTCGCATGTGCCGTCAGCGAACACCGCACGAAGCTCCAGCACATGGCGCATCGTGTTTCCGTAGAGGATCGAGTGGCTGCCACACGAGTTGTTGCCGATCATGCCGCCGATCATGCACCGGTTTGACGTCGACGTGTCGGGACCAAAGAACAATCCATGCGGGGCGAGGTATCGATTCAGGTCGTCGAGAATCACCCCGGGCTGCACGCGCACCCATTTTTCCTCGACATTCAACTCGAGGATCTGATTCATGAAACGGCCGGTGTCCACCACCAGACCGGCGCCCATGGCTTGGCCGGCGAGGCTTGTGCCGCCCGCGCGTGGAACAAGGCTGAACCCGCCTTGGGCGGCTGCCCGCACAAGGGTCTGCAGGTCCGCTTCGTTCCGCGGATACGCAACACCAAGAGGCTCGATGCCGTAGATCGACGCGTCTTGAGCGTACAGCAGTCGGTGCAATTTATCGGTGTGCAGCTCGCCGCTGAGGCCGGCGAGCGCGGATTCAAGATTGATGGGGTTCGTGGCCATGTTTATGTGGAGATGTCCCAAGTTCCGTAAGGCGGCAATGTCTCAAGGGATTTGCGTAAGTAGGGTTCGTCAGCACGGAGTTGGTCGCGCGCTTGTTCTACGATCGTTTTGAGTTTGGAGTAATTGTTGACGACGATCTGCAGGGGGCTAGGCGTGTTCCGAAACGTCTTGTGGTAGTCCGAATACGGCCTGTTGGCGACCACCGCGGGCCGCGCAATCTGCTGGACAGGGATCCAAATCATGTTGGCACCGCGGGTCACGGGGGCGAAGACATCGCACGCGAAGATGAACGTGTTGCGATGCCCAATCGTTCCCGACTGCACCGAATCCCAGGCCACTTGGCTGGGCACGTTGTTCACGACGCCGCCATCGCATAACCGCACGAGCCGCTGTTCTTCGAACAGAGTGTCTAGGGGGCCAATGGTGTCGGGATCGTCGTGATAAATGTCGTAGTGAAGCAACCCGGGCACTGCGCATGAGAACCCCACAGCCTCGATCACCGGAAAATGCTCGGTGTTGTCGCGGCCGAAGACGACCTGCGACAGGAATCGTGGATTTCGGCTGAGCTCGCGGGTTGCCGAGAAGAAAAGCGACAGCTTCTTTCGCATCGAGGTTGGGGTGACCTCGGTCTCGTTGGCGATCTTTTCGTAGGGTGTTGGGTCGAGCCGAAACCCTGTGCGAATGCCGGTGGCGACCACCTCAAGTTTGATGGGCAGTTCCGAGAAACGAGGCACGCCGGATCCGACCAAGGATTCAAAGATCTCGCGTCCGACCCGCAGCAGATTGAGGTGGAACGCGCCCGGGAAGCCGTACCGGTTGTAGCCTGTGAATGGGCGGAAGATGGACTCGAAGTCCATGCCGCGCGGAAGGGCCAGCGCGGTCGTGACCGGGTCGTAGCTTCGGTCGATGGCGCGAACGAGGCCCATGATGCTGCCCATCGAGCTGCCTACGATCAGCTCCGGCACGATCCCGAGCTCGTTGAGCAGCGAAAATGTGCCCAGATGGAGGAGCCCTGAACCGCCGCCTCCTCCGAGGACCAACACCAGACGTTTGGTGCGCAGCTCGTCGTCAAGATGTTCGGGGCCAAATTCGTTGGTGTGTTGGCTTAGGAGCTTGGCGCGGGTTCGATCCACGCGAATCGCGAGCACCGGAGCGATCTGGCGCAGGGCATCCACATTGGCGTCGCCTTCGTGTGGGATGAGCGGCACGACGGCTTCGTGGATCCATGTACGCAAGTCGTCGACCTCATCAACGACGTTGACGTCCTTTCCTTCGGGCGTGCGGAACAAGTGCATCTGCGCCAAAGACAACGCATAGCGAAACAGCGCCTCATGGCGTTGATGCAGCGCGCCAGGGCGGTCAACGAGCAGCTTGATAAGCCGCCGCTCGAACGCCTTGATCTCGCGAATGCGCACGAATTGTCGTCCGAATCGACTCAACGACTCTCCAACTCGGAGTCAGCCGGCGGGCACCCCGGCTAGGGCAGACCGCGAGTGTACCACAGGTCGACTGGGTCACGACATTTTAGATATTAGCGGGTTAAGACAGGGCTTAGCGGATCTTCGAGGCCGAGCAGAATGCGTCGGATATGTTCGGAGCGGTTGCCGCCATCGCCGACAAGATCGCCGAGTTCAACCGCGCTGGGGTCGGGAAGTCGGAAATCCAACCGCACAAGCGAGCCGCGCTCGACAGCGGGGCTCACAGGTGGCTCGTCACCGTACAGAATCATACGGAGGTAGGTCTCGCGACCGATGGGCGCACGAAAGCGGAACTGAAGCAAGCGGTCGATCTCCTCGAGCACGCCTTCATCGATGCGCACAGAAATTACGACACTTGAGGTCCTGCTCTTAGGCCGCCCTCTTTTCGACATCGCATACTCGGTCAAGACGATACACTCGCTTACGTTTCTCACTGTCCACTCACAGAATACATGAAAAGTTGCGATAGAATCAAGGCTTATCCCTTCAGGAACGAGAACAGGCCCTTCTTGCCCTCGGTCTTCGCGCCTTCAGCGTCGAGAGGAATTTGCGCAGCGACCGCTTCCGCGAGTTCGAGGAACGCTTTGGTGACGGGGCTGTCGGGCTTCGAGACAACGATCGGTTTTCCTTCGTCGCCGCCGGAGCGCACATCGACGTCCAATGGAATGGCGCCCAAGAGCTTGGTGCCCAGCCGCTTGGCCTCGGCTTCGACGGTGTCTTTGCCGAAGATGTAGGTTTCGGTGTGACAGCTTGGGCAGATGAATTTGCTCATGTTCTCGACCACGCCGATCACTTCAATGTTCAACGTTTTGAACATCTGCAGGCCGCGTGCGGCGTCGATGAGCGCCAGGTCCGACGGCGTCGTGACGATCAACGCGCCGTCCACGGGCACCGTTTGCGCGAGTGCCAGCTGGGCGTCACCGGTTCCGGGAGGCATGTCCACGACCAGGTAATCGAGGCCGCTCCAGTCCACGTCACGTAGGAACTGGCGGATGATTCCCGTCACGATCGGCCCGCGCCAGATCACTGGGGTGTCGTCTTCCATCAGGAATCCGAGGCTCATCAACCGCAGTCCTTGTGCTTCAAGCGGCACGATGCGGCGTTCGCGAACGGCGGGGCGCCCCGCGACGCCCAACAGCGTGGGTAGGCTTGGGCCGTAGATGTCGACGTCAAGCAAACCGACCCGGTACCCGTTGGCCTTGAGCGCGAGTGCGAGGTTTGCGGCGACGGTCGACTTGCCCACGCCGCCCTTGCCGCTGGCCACGGCGATGACTTTTCCAACGCCTTCGATGGGCGCGGACGCAGGCACGCTGGCCGCAGGTGCTGCAGCGGCCTTGGGTGCGGCCGCAGGCGCCGGAGCCGCCTTGGGGGCGACTTCGCCCGCGGCTTCTTTTTCGATGGCTTGGGGAGACATGAGCTTGATCTTGACCTCGCGCACGCCGTCGACTTTCTCGACCGTGTCGTAGATGGCGTCTTCAAGGGCAAACCGGTCTTCACGGCTGCGTCCTTTGTCCACCACGATCACCAAGTCGACTAGACCTGCGTTGACGTTGACCTGCTCCACCATGTGAGCATCGACGAGGTTCTTTTGGGTCGCCGAGTCCATGATGGATTCGAGCGCCGCGATGACCTCACCCTTGAGCGAAAAATCGTCTTTCATTGGGATACCGGGCTAAAACACACAAATTTGTCGACTTTAGGATGCGCCTTACAGATCGCGAGATTCGAGCGGTGGCATATCACTGCGCACCCCCGTCGACAATGGAAAAGCGGAGGTCAGCTTCGGTGGGGGCAGTTGGCGGTACGACACTCGGCGTAGAGCTCGATCTTTTTGCGACGAAGCGCGAACCCGAGCTCGACAGCGGTCCGTTCGAGCTGGTCGAGGAGGCCGTCGTCGTTGAACTCGATGATCCGTCTGCAGTCGACGCAGATCAGGTGGTCGTGGTCGGGCTCTTGGTCGTGGATGGGGTCGAAGCGTGTGGTGCCGTCGCCAAAATTCTTAGGCACAGCAAAGCTCTGCTCCACGAGCAGCTTTAGGGTTCGATAGACCGTGGCGTAACCGATCGTGGGCTGTTCGCGGCGGACTTCTTCGAGCAACTCATCTGCGCTGATGTGTTTGTCGAGCGTGAAGAATTTTTCGACGATGACGTCGCGCTGACGTGTGGATTTGAGCCCAGCTTCCTGAATGCGTTCATGAAACGCCTTCATGGCGGCCGCGACATCGATGTCTTTTGGAGTTTCTTGCGACACAGGTACCTCAGTGGTGGCCACTGTAGTGCAGGCTGGCTAGCGCGACAACCACCGCCTAAGCATCCAATTCGATCGCGGGCAATCCGTTTTCGAGCCCAAACACGAGGTCGAGGTCTTCCAAACCGCGCTCCTCGCTCAGGAACTTGGCGAGCGGCGCTGTGACATGTTGTTCGATGGTTTGACGCAGTGGGCGCGCTCCGTAGCGCGCGTCAAACCCCACCCGAATCAGGTACTGGATGACGGCCTCGGTGGCGCGAACCCGGATGCGTCGCCGCACCAGCCCTTCGCGCGAAAACGCCTGTTCCAGCGCGCGTTCGGTCAGGCGCCGGGCGGTGCGCTCGCCTAGGGATCGGAACGGGATGATCTCGTCGATGCGTCCCACAAACTCGGGCCGGAAGAACTTCTCGACGGCGCCCATGTAGTGCAGCACCTCGGCCTTGCGGATGGCCTCATCGCTGCGGGCCGAGAATCCAAGGCTTGAGGGTCCGCCAGCGCCGAGGTTGGAGGTCATGATGACCACGCAACTCGTGAGGCTCACGGTTTGTCCGAGCGCGTCGGTCAGGCGGCCTTCGCCCAAGACTTGTAGCAAGAAGTCGAACACGTTCGAGTGCGCCTTTTCGATCTCGTCGAGCAAGATCACTTGGAACGGCTGCTCGCGCACACGTCGCACGAGCTCGCCTTGTTCCCCTTGGTAACGTCCGACAAGCCGTCCTGCGGACCACGGGTCTTGGTACTCGCTCATGTCGAACCGGGTGAGGCGGTCTTTGGCACCAAAGAGCCACTCGGCCAGCGATAGCGCCGTTTGTGTCTTGCCAACGCCAGTGGGGCCGAGGAACAAGAAGCTGCCGAGCGGTCTGGCGGGGCTGTTCAAGCCCGCGCGCAGTGTTGTGACCAAGCGTACAATGGCCTCGACGCCTTCAGGCTGGTCAAACACCTGCGTTTGAAAGTGTTTGCGCACGTCTTCGATATCGAATGGTGCGGATGGGTCGAGCAGATCGCGAGGCAGACCGGTCATCGATGCGTACGCGTCCAACGCGTGTTGCGGCAGCAGCATTGGCCGATCGTCACCCTCGGCGAGCTCGCCCTTCTTGGCGTGGGTGCGGGCCATGCGCTCCGCGAGCTCGACGGCAGGGCCGGGCAGTGCGGCGGAGGAGCGAAAGCGTGCGGTGAGCTCAAGAATGCTGGCGCGGGTTTCGGCGGATAGCCTCACACCGAACTGACGACCGAGCCGAAAACTGACGCGATCGAGCACGGTGTCGGTTGCGGCCGCTGACAGGTTCCATCGGAAGCCGGCGAAGCGCGCGCAGAAAGGACGGGTGGGACTGCTCGGCGCGTGCGATCTGCTCGGGACGCGCCTCGGTGATCAAGACGAGGTCTCCCGCGAGCATGTGCGGCAGCAACATCCCAGGGATGCCTTGGCTGTGTTTTTCGTTGCCGGCCGTCTCGAGCAGCTCGATGAGGTTTTCGGCGAACAGGATGGCTCCGGTTTCTTTGACCTCTTCGATCAGCGCGATCACGCGCTCTTGCCACTGTCCAAGGAACTTCATCCCTGCGATCAGACGCCCGCCGCTGATCTGCCAGATCGGCACTTCGTTGAGGCCAGCCGGTGCTTCGCCTTTGACGATGCGGTTGACCGCCTCGTAGACCACGGCGGTTTTGCCCACCCCCTGTGGCCCAGTGAGCAGGACGCTTCGCTCCGCGCTCTCGGAGATGTAGTCCAACAGCGTTTCGACCTCGGACCTTCGCTCAAACGCGCGCGGCGAGTCCTTTCGCGCGACACGTTTGTTCAAGAGTTCGCCGACCGCGCTTAGCGTCGCTGTGCCCTCGGCCTCCTCATCATCCTTGGCCTTGTCGGCGCGAAACCGCAGCGCGATTTTTTCGACGCGCGCACGGGACACGCGTTCGCTGCCTTGTGTGCGAGTCAGGCTTTCCCCAAGGCTCGCGAAGGCGTCCAACCGGTTGTAGGCCGGGACACGGTCGCGCAGGTGTTCTGCGCTAATGGACTCCAATTCGTCGAGCCGTTTGAGCGGAAACTGAAGGCTGATCTGCGGCAGAAAAACCGTGAACCCGGTGGGGATTTTTTCGCATACGGCGAACAGGTTCATGTCGACATCGACCAGACGTCCGCGTTCGGCCGCCGGGAGCTTGAGGCGCAGGTGGCGTACCAGGAAATCACGCTCGTCCACGGCGACGCCGAAGCGTGCGGGGTCGATGCGGACGAGTTTTTCGGCCAAACCTCGCAGCGATTCCAAGGCTTGCTCGGGCGTTTCCGCAAATGCAGAAACCTCGGGATCGCCTAGGACCTGTGCGAACGTAAACTCGTCACGTTGGTCGATGAACACGTCAATCTGTCGCAGTTGTCTTGCCATGTAAGCGGGTTTACAGCAGCGGCGCGGCAAGGGTCAACGGGGATGGTCCAATCCCAGAAACTTCTCGAACAACGCGATGAAAAAGGACTCCGAACGTGCGCGACCCGCCGGTGAGCCGAATGCGGGACCGTCCAGCCAGTGTTGCTTGACCCGACCGGTCACATGCCAGGTCGAGAACGCGGCCACGAGGAACACGACAAACGCGCGTGTATCGAACTCGTCGAGCAATCCGCGTTGGATCAGCGCCTTAAATTTGGAGTCGATCTTGGACAGAGCGAGCACCTGCAATTCTTCTTCGACCGAGATGACGTCCTCGGAGTCTTCGAGCATGCGAAACAGCGTCATGCGCACAAACGGGAGGTTGTGTTGCACGAAGTCGTGCATGGCGATCACAAAATCGTCGATTAGCACGCGCAGCGCCTCGCGCGAGCGGATGTTGTCGAGCTCGGCGAGGAAGGGAGTCAGGGTTTCTAAGAAGCGATGATGGCCTTGCCGGTAGATCTCGCCAAAGAGTGAGGGCTTGTCGGCGAAGTGGTACTTCAGCGTTGCGATGTCGATGTCTGAGGCCGCAGCGATCTGGCGCAGTGAGGTCGCCTCGTAGCCCGAGCTTGCGAACATGTTCGATGCGGCTTCGAGGATGCGCTCTTGGGTTGCTTGACCGTTCGCGCGGACTGCTTTTTGACGTGCCATCTCTAGGCCTGAACAAGTGATTTGACGAATTCCAACACATGATGGAGTATTAATCCAGCAGGTGATGGATAAGCCTCGCCTGCGATGGAGTTCGCATGAGGTTGCGCGGGTTTTTACCAGATCGTCTTCGTGTCGTCGCCCAACGATTGGAGACCGACGTGCAGGCCGTTGGCCGGCGGATGGCGATGCCGCGCCGCGATGTGTTCACGACCTCAGACCCCCGAGAACGGGTGGTTCGTCCTGTGATGCGTGAGGTTGAGCGTCCCACAGTGGTGCCAACGGTGGGGCCACTCGCCGTACGATTCGAGGACGGGGAGGCGTTTTTGGTACGCGAGAACGAGACCATCCTGTCGGCCGGATTGGCGGCTGGGGTCGCGTTGGAGTTTAGCTGCACTTTGGGTGGCTGCGGGGCGTGCATGCTCGAGCTGGTCTCGGGTGAGGTCGCGTACGACGACCCGTTGGCCATTTGCCTTTCAGAGGCCGAGATCGCGGATGGATGGTGTCTGGCGTGTGTCGGTCGACCTCGCACACCGCTGGTGCTTAGACGGTAGGAGGCTTGGATGCTCAATCGCATGGCTCTCATGATGGACAAAATGCCGGTCGGCGTGCGCAAGCGGGTCGAGCCGATTTTGGAGGTCGTGGACATGTTGTCGGCGATCCAGAACAACAGCGTGATGGCCGGCTTCTTGCCGTCGTTCACGCGCGGTTTTGTGTTCAAGCTTGGCGATTTGCCGACGTCGTCGATGGTTTCGGGGCATCCGGCGCACTTTGACTGGCGTTACAAAAGCGATTTTCCTGAGATGCGGGATTTGTATTCACGCGCGAAGCAGAATCAGTGGGACGGAGAGGTTGATCTTGATTGGAGCATCGACGTCGATCCACGCAGCCCAGACATTCGCATCATTCCCGACGCGTTCATCAGTTTGGATCGCGCGGCGGAGTTCGGTGTGCACCTCAACACCAAGGAAAAACGCGCGCTGCTGCATGACGTGGCCTCGTGGATGCTTTCGCAGTTCCTGCACGGCGAGCAGGGGGCGTTGTATGCGGCGGCGCAGGTGACCGAATCGGTCGAGTGGGTGGACGGCAAGCTGTACGGGGCGACGCAGGTCGTCGACGAAGGGCGCCACGTCGAGGTGTTCCACCGCTACATCGACGAAAAGCTCGAGAAGCTTTACATCATCAACGACAACCTGTTCACGATCATCGACGCGCTGATCTCGGACTCGCGCTGGGACATGAAGTTTCTGGGGATGCAGATCATGGTCGAGGGCCTGGCCCTGGGTGCCTTTGGGATGCTGTACAAGTGGACCGAAGAGCCGCTGCTTAAGAACCTGCTGCGTTACGTAATCCGCGACGAAGCTCGCCACGTGCATTACGGTGTGTTGGCTCTTAAGGAACACATCACAACGGCATTGTCCGAGACCGAGCGACGAGAGCGAGAGGACTGGGTCTTCGAGGTGTCGCTGCTGATGCAGAACCGGTTCATGATGTACGAGGTTTACGAAGAGTGGTTCGAGCACAAACTCAGCCGGCGCCAGTGGCGTGAGCTCGTGCTCGACATGCCGGGGCTGCACGAGTTTCGGCAGGTGATGTTCTCGCGTCTGGTGCCCAACCTAAAAACGATCGGGTTGCTTTCCGACCGGATGTTGCCTCATTACGACGCGGCCGGTTTGTTGAAGTACATGCACGGCGCGGACGCGTTGTCGATGTCTGGCGACACGTTCCTCCAAGACCTCGACCACGCGCGCGAGGCGGAGTTGGCCGCGGCGGAGTAGGGGGCTCGGGGTTAAAGGCCGAGCTCGGCCTTCAGCGCTAACTCAAGGGTCGGGTGTAGGAATTCGAATCCTGAGCGCTGAAGTTTGTCCGGCAGGACACGTGCCCCATCCAACAGAAGGGCTTGGCCCATCTCGCCCATCGTCAGTTTCACGGCGGCCGCGGGAAGCGGCACGATCGCGGGGCGATGAAGCACCCGTGCGAGGGTCTTGGTGAAATCACGGTTCTGCGCAGGATTTGGCGCGGTGAAGTTGA
>JAWKQR010000018.1:0-114513 GCA_041390025.1 bacterium | reverse complement strand
TTTTTTGTCAGGGGTAGGAGACCGAGGAGACCACGGCTGGACGCCGGTCGATCCTCTCCCACATCTGCTTGAACGCCTGCACATCGGCGGTCGGGACGTCAAACAAGTCGCGCAACCAACGGTTCCCAAGCGATTGATACAACAGCTCGACCTCGATGGATGTGGGTGTTCCCTCGAACACCGCGTCGACCAGCGTCGTATCGCCTCCGCCCACAAACGTTGGATCGCCGTCAACGCCGACCGATTGGGTGTCGCCAATATCCTCGTGATCAGCGCGCCAGCCTTTGGGAAGCAACCGATTGTCCTTTAGGTATTGATGAGCGCGCAGCAAGGCCACGGTTTGGTTTCCGTCGACGTCACCAAGCACGGCCTCATACACCTGAACCTGCGATGCGTCATTGAGTGTTTGAGCATGCGGGAAGGTTCCGCCGTCATCGCCCACAATATCGCCAGCGTCCGTGTACGCACCCGATTCCCACAACGTGGCGCCACCTGCGTCCATCACCTTGATGTGGAGCCAGGCGCGTCGGCTAGGGTACGCCGTGGGGAATTTGTGCCCCGCCAGATTCTCCACCGCGACCGCGAACGAAGCGCGACCGGCGTTCAACACGGGCTCCTCGATGCTGACGCGCGCCGTGCGATTCTGAAGCTGGTCCAGTGGTGCAACGATTGTCGCATCAATCGCGGCGTCAGAGCCCACCGGTCCTAACGTCGCGCGCTCATTCTTGAAGATCTGGGGAACCCAAATGTTTCCTCCAACCAGCAGGTGCCGTCCATACGGACTGCGTGCGTTGACGGGCGGAAAGTCACCGCCGTCGGGTTTGTGCGCGAGTTTCGTCGAGATCACGTTGCCGTCCACATCGGTTGTGGGCATGTGACAGTCTTGGCAGGTCTGTTCGGTGTCACCGCTCGCGAAGATACTGTTTTTCCACTCAAGATACGGCGTCTGCTCCGGAAACTTCTCTTCGGCAATTCCCCCCTCAGGCAGGAACGTCGCCGTATGTAGGGTATGGCAGGTCGCACAAAGCTCAGACGAGCTGATGTGGTCAGACGCCACAGGGGTAAAACCAATGCGGTTCTGCATGGGCATGGTAAAGGGCGATGCGTGAGGACCGAACACACGTTTGTCCGCGTCCAGTTGCCATCCCGCAGAGTAACTCGCCTCGGTCCCCAGATTGACGTCCATAATGGCATGGCAAGCGACGCAGTTCACGCCGTCGGCTGCGTGTGCGCCGACCGTGCCCTGCACAGTTGCCGCCTCAAGGCTCATCGGAGTTCCTGAACGCTCCGCGGCGACCGTTCCCGCCGGTGCATGGCAACGCAGGCACGTCTGTTCGATCGCCTCTTGGGCCTCGGGGTTGCGGTGAACTTCCGCGGACATGACGGCGCGGAAAAACGGGTCGCGGTAGGAATTGGCCTTCATCGTCGATTGCCACAGGTCGAATTGCCCGATCGGTCTGCCCGCAGCGTCTTTCATGGCACTCGAACTGGTCGAGGTGGCGTGGCAATCGCTGCACACTAGGCTCGTGGCGAGCCCGTGACTCTCTTCGCGTGTGACCGGCAGATAGCGCGACACTTCGCCCGATATCGCGACGTCTGGATGGCCAATGTCGTACTCCGGCAGGACATCGAGCCCAATGTCCGCACCGTTGCCGGAGTTATGCCGCATGCCTTGTTGACCATCGCAGGCCAAAAATTGCGTCGTTGCCATCAAAAGACCAAAAACTGCGTGAGGGCGTATCATCGTGCTCCAGGATCTTCGGCGACCGTTCGGTCGGTTCCAAGTGTGGTCCCCACGAGTGCACGTTTGATACCAGTGAGTTTGAGCATCCCAAGTTGCGGCGACGATCCGCTTGGGTTACGACTATCCACAAGACAATCATGTTCCGCGGGAAGTTTCTGACTTCGTGCCGCGTTCACCGCGACATCGTCCTCACCGACATTTTCTTGATTCAAAAACCGAGGCAGTACCTCATGGCATTTATCCCTAACGTTGTTGAACAGACGCATCGCGGCGAGCGGGGCTGGGACATCTTCAGCCGCCTGCTCAAAGATCGAATCATTTTCCTGGGTACGCCCGTCAATGACTTCGTCGCGAACAGCATCATCGCCCAACTCTTGTTCCTCGAGAGCGAAGATCCTGAAAAGGAGATTTCGCTCTACATCAACTCACCCGGCGGCAGCGTGACGGCGGGTTTGGCGATCTACGACACGATGCAGTACGTGCGACCGCCGATCTCGACGATCTGCCTTGGACAGGCAGCATCGATGGGCGCGGTGTTGCTGGCAGCGGGTGAACCGGGCCGTCGACTTAGCCTCCCGAACTCGCGAATTCTGATCCATCAGCCCCTCATGGGTGGCCTGAGCGGACAGGCGACCGACATCGACATCCAAGCGCGCGAGATTCTAAAATTGCGTGATGTGCTCAACGGCATTTTGCAGAAGCATACGGGCCAAGACATCGATCGCATTCTGCGCGACACCGACCGTGATTATTTCATGAGCGCAGCGGAGGCCAAGGAGTACGGCCTGATCGACCAAGTATTTGACCGGTCGAAGACTTAAGGGAATTGTATTTTTCGGGCACACGTTGCTCTGTGATAGGCTTGTAGAATCGCACGTAGCGGTCAGGCCGTACGGGACCTAGGAAGCATCATGGCAAAGAAGGGAAATACACCCGGTGGGCACGCAAACCTTTGCTGCTCGTTTTGTGGCAAGAGCCAGCGCGAAGTTCAAAAGCTGATCGCTGGCCCAACCGTCTTCATTTGCGACGAGTGCATTGGGCTGTGCGGCAACATCATCGATGAAGAGCTCGAGCGCGAAGACGTCTCGACGGGCATCGCGAATGTCCCTAAGCCCGCCCAAATCAAAGAAGTGCTCGACCAGTACGTCATCGGGCAGGAGCGCGCAAAGAAGATCCTCGCCGTCGCCGTCCACAACCATTACAAACGCATCGAGAGCAAAGTCGACCAGAGCGAAGTCGAGCTCAAAAGTCGAACATTTTGCTGATCGGCCCCACCGGCAGCGGAAAGACGCTTCTGGCTCAAACGCTTGCCCGCATCTTGGACGTTCCCTTCACCATCGCGGATGCGACCAGCTTGACCGAAGCCGGTTACGTGGGTGAAGACGTCGAGAACATCATCGTCAACCTTCTCCAAGCCGCCGATGGCGATGTCGAGAAGGCGAGCCGCGGCATCATCTATATCGACGAGATCGACAAGATCGCCCGCAAGTCTGAGAACCCGTCGATCACACGCGACGTCTCCGGTGAGGGCGTGCAGCAAGCGCTTCTCAAAATCATCGAAGGAACGGTCGCGTCAATCCCGCCCAAAGGTGGACGTAAGCATCCCCAACAAGATTTCCTGCAGATCGACACGACCAACATCCTGTTCATCTGCGGTGGAGCCTTTGTGGGGTTGACCGACGTGATCGGTCAGCGTGTGGGCGAAAAACGCATGGGATTTGGGTCGGACATCAAGCCCAAGGTCGAAGAGCAGCCCGTCAACGAGCTGTTGGCGGACGTGCAACCCGAGGACCTGATGCGGTTTGGCCTCATTCCCGAGTTCGTTGGCCGGTTGCCCGTGATGGCAACGCTGCAAGAACTCGACGAAGAAGCCCTCGTGGAGATCCTCACGGGCCCCAAGAATGCACTCATCAAACAGTACCGGCGTTTGTTCCGCATGGACCGCGTCAAACTGTCGTTCGAGCCCGAAGCACTTCGGGCCATCGCGCGCCAAGCGCTGAAGCAGAAGACGGGGGCCCGCGGCCTTCGCTCAATCCTCGAGCGCATTATGCTCGATTTCATGTACGAAATACCGGGACGTAAAGACGTCGCGGATGTCACGATCACCGAACAAATGATCACCGAGTTCGATGAGGCGCCGTTCCCGTTCGCCGACACGACCGCCGAATCAGCCTGATCACTGTCTCTGGTTTTCTCTCGAGGCTTACATGTCGAATGAATCGGATCGCCAGACTCGGCGGATTCCGCTCCTCCCGTTGCGGGACATCATCGTATTTCCAAACATGGTTCTCCCCCTGTTTGTGGGCCGCGAAAAGAGCATCGCCGCGCTTGAGGAGGCGATGGCTGGCAGCAAGGAGATCGTTTTGTCGGCCCAGAAAAAGGCCAAGACCAACGATCCTAGCCCAGACGACATTTTTCGCATCGGAACCATCGGAAGCATCGACCAGCTCTTCCAGCTTCCGGACGGCACGGTCAAAGTCTTGGTGCGTGGCAAACAACGCGTCAAGATCCTCGACTACCAAGCCAACGATCGCTACTTCGAAGTGGAAATCGAGCCCGTCGTCGACACACTCGATCCCGAGCGCGACAGCGAGGCCCTTATGGCCAAGCTGCGCGAAACCTTCGAAACCTACGTCAATCTTAACAAACGCATTCCGCCAGAGATGCTGGCGATGGTCTCCAAGATCGAGGACGCATCACGCCTTGGCGACACCATCGTTGCCCAACTCGCGCTCAAGCTTCGGGACAAACAGGACATCCTCGAAATGGAGGATGCGCTCGCCCGCCTTGAGCGCCTTGATGAGCTGATGCGCGAAGAGATCGAGATTTTGCAAGTGGAGCGCAAGATCCGCTCGCGCGTCAAAAAGCAGATGGAGAAGTCCCAGAAGGACATCTACGACGCGCCAAACCCCAAGGACATGGGCGACCAGAACGAGTTCAAGAACGAGATCGACGACCTCGAAGAGAAGATCGCGGCCAAGGCGATGAGCGAAGAGGCTCAAGACCGTATGCAACGCGAGCTCAAGAAGCTCAAGATGATGAGCCCGATGAGCGCAGAAGCAACCGTGGTGCGCAACTACATCGATTGGATCTTGAGCCTACCCTGGGATGAGCTCACCGAAGATCGACTCGACATCAAAGAAGCGCATCAGACGCTTGAGCATGACCATTACGGCCTGGCGAAACCCAAAGAACGCATCCTTGAGTACTTGTCGGTGCAGTCGCTGGTCGATGCGCCACGCGGCCCGATCCTATGTTTTGTAGGGCCGCCCGGCGTCGGAAAGACCTCGCTTGGGCGCTCCATCGCGACCGCCACCAACCGTACGTTCGTCCGACTTAGCTTGGGCGGCGTGCGCGATGAGGCCGAGATTCGCGGCCACCGCCGCACCTACATCGGAGCGATGCCGGGAAAGATCATTCAGAGTCTTCGCAAAGCGGGCAGCAGCAACCCGGTGTTCTTGCTCGACGAGATCGACAAGATGTCGACCGATTTCCGCGGCGACCCATCAAGCGCTTTGCTTGAGGTGTTGGACCCGGAGCAAAATGCGACGTTCAACGACCACTACCTCGACCTCGACTACGATCTGTCACGGGTGATGTTCATCTGCACCGCAAACAGTCTGCAGTCGATCCCCACGCCGTTGTTGGACCGTATGGAAGTGATCCACATCCCGGGTTACACCGACTTCGAGAAGCTTCAAATCACGCGGAATTATCTGATTCCCAAGCAGATGAAGAACAACGGCATCGCCGATGTGGATGTCGACTTCACGACGAGCTCGGTCCACCGCGTCATCAATCAGTACACCCGTGAAGCCGGCGTTCGCAGCCTCGAGCGCGAGATCGGCTCGGTCTGCCGCAAGATCGCCCGTCAGGTGGTCGAGAACGGCAAAGAACAAACATTCAAGGTCGAGGCACGCACGATCCCCAAGTATCTGGGGCCGCCTCGCTTCCGGGATGGGCGCATCGAAGAGCGCGACCAGGTCGGCATGACCAATGGCGTGGCGTGGACGCAGTTTGGCGGAGTCATGCTCGTCAGCGAGGTCACCGTCATGCCGGGCCGTGGAAAGTTCATCATCACGGGAAAACTCGGCGATGTGATGCAAGAGTCGGCGCAGGCCGCCATGAGCTACGTTCGTGCGCGCGCAATTAACCTTGGGCTCGCGCCAGACTTCCATCAGAAGGTGGACATCCATGTGCACTTCCCCGAAGGCGCGCTGCCCAAAGACGGACCGTCTGCCGGCATCACCATGGCGACGTCGATCGTGAGCGCGTTGACGCAGCTCCCGGTCAAATACGACGTCGCGATGACGGGAGAGATCACCCTGCGTGGACGTGTGCTGCCCATCGGTGGGCTCAAGGAAAAGGTCCTCGCGGCACACCGCGGTGGCATCAAGACCATCATTATCCCGTTGGAAAACAAGAAGGATATCCGCGATATCCCCAAGACCGTTCGTCGCGCTTTGACCATCATTCCGGTCGAACACATGGACGAGGTCCTCGAGCACGCGCTGCGTCTCAACGATCCCGAGGCATTTCGGGCACAATTGAGCAAACCACTGTTGCCGCCTGATGTTGCGATGGTCCCGGTTCTCGAAGGCCCCGTGCTCGAAGATCCGAAAGTGCATTAAGGCTAAAATTTCTCTTGACGGTACTCGGGACCATCTATAACTTCCCGAGTCCGTTTCACGGGTATCCCAAGGGCGTATAGCTCAGCGGGAGAGCAGCTGCCTTACAAGCAGCGGGTCACAGGTTCAATCCCTGTTGCGCCCATATATGAAACGGGGTGGTAGTTCAGTTGGTCAGAATGCCGGCCTGTCACGCCGGAGGTCGCGGGTTCGAGCCCCGTCCACCCCGCTCGAAAAGCCCGAGGTTAATCCTCGGGCTTTTTTGTTTCTTGGCCTCCCAACGCTTGGTTGACGGGCACCCATAGGTGAATTACCGTGGGGCCATTCCAAAGTGACACGACGCGAACGTTCGAGGACAACTCATGAACTTTCTGTTTGGCCGCCAGCGTGCAACCACGCTCGCCTCAGCAGCAATGCTCCTTGCGACCCTGACAAGCTGCGGTGACTCCTCCGGTGGAGAAACCGTCTTCCTGTTTGTCATCAATGGTTACACCGCCGCCGAGTCGCTCAGCGTGTACGGCAACGCCGGCCCCGTTGTGCAAGGCTTGGCGTTCGGTGAACGTTCTGAATCGCCCATCGAGGTGGACCGCAACTTCGGTTCGACGCTGACCATCCTCATCGACGGTGTCCCCTCAACCATCGACATCGAGTACGACCTGTTCTCGATGTACCCGCAAGAGACCGGTACCCTCTTCATCAAGAAACGAACCGGTGAAGAGACCTTGTCGACGACCCTCTTCCGTCACGTACAGACCATCGATCCAGGGTGTCAGTTCACGTTCGAGAACGGCCTGTCGCTCAGCAACGAGTACACGACCGCAGGTGGCTTCAGCTTCCTGCCCGAATTCCGTTTGGAGAGCCGCGCTGCTACCGGTTACCTCGATGAGACCCAGCAGCCTGTGCCTACCGAGTGTGGAAACCTGCCCGTGCCCACTCAGGCACCGATTCCGCGTTCTGGCTCAGGCGTGCCGATGGGCGAGGTCGACATCTTGGCCCAGCTCATCGATCCCGATCCCTACTTCTTCTTTGTTGACTGTCCTTCGGCAGCCTTCGCGAACACAATCTGTCCCGTGTGGGGCGAGTCGCAGATCGAAGACGAAATCATCGCATTGCCGCCCACGCGCGAGTACTTCGAGTGCGTCGCTGGCGCGATCACCGTCAAACAGCCCGAAGGCGCAACACCCCTGCCGTTCCCATCGGGTGATGCTCAGGTTCAGTGCCCCGAGGGAGACATCACGTGGGACGACGTCACTGTCGATCCTCTCGCAGTTGCAGAGTGCAAGGCGCTTAAGAAGTACAACGCGACCATGGCGAAGCCAGATTCCGGCAGCCAAGTCATCACTTACAGCACGCGAAACGGTAACTCGTTGGGTTGCGAGATGCAGTTCCGCATCCGTACCCCCGGGCTTCAGACCATTTTTGGACCCAAGTCGGGGGATACACTCGGCAAGCACGGCAACGGCGCGTACGTGGAGTCTTCTGTCAAGATTCCGCAGGGCAGCGAGCATTTCTTCGTGCTCTTCGGACGTCCGGTCAATCCTCTGATCTGGCAGTGGAATTCTGGCGAGAACTTCGTGGATTTGGCGCCGTACCCCTACTTCAACGACCAGAACGCCAACATCGGCAACACGGACTCGCCGTAACGATGCGTGGGTTCTTTTCAAGGGGCGGCTCAGGCCGCCTTTTTCTTTTGGCGTTGGCGCTCGCCGGTTGCATGCCGGCCGACCCCGATGTGTCCTCTTGGCCGATGCGCCCTCTGGTCTACACCGAGAACCCCGAGCAAACGCCGGAGGCCGCTCAGGTCAATGAAGAGCGGCTTGCCCGACAGCTCGTTCGTGGCGTGTCCCCGGCGAGCGCAAAGGTGGAAGCCGTCAAGCCGCTCCCGGTGCTTGGCAGCCCAGAACTCTTGGGACGGGCCATCACTCAGGCGCTGTTGTCTCGGGACGAGCACCTTTGGGACCACGTGTTCGTCCCCGTTCAAGCGTACTCGGATCTGGTCCGTATGGCCCCAGCACCCGCGCAAGCGTTTGTTGACGGCCTTCAGGCGAAATCAAGCGCGGTATGGGACCTGTTTGATCTGCCCAACCCCTCGGAGGCTCGGTCCGAGAGCTGGGAGGGGCTGTTTGAATTCGTTGAGTTTTCGCCGGGCGACCCGCGAAAGTTGGACGGCAAGCCAGCCTCGAACGACGAAGATGTCGCGCAGTTTTGGAACGGTCATCTGACCCTTCGATATCTTCCTGGGAACACGACGTTTGATTTGCCGGTCTCGAAGGTGCTTAAGATCCAAGGGGACACCCCAACCTACTACTTGGGTTCGCCGATCCGATACGATTCCAGTCTTCGTGTTTTGGTCGCGTCAGGCATGCATCTCAAGCCCGAGTTGATGCGTCCCGAGGAGTATCCCTATCCGCTTCAGGTCGGGTCATTTTGGCGATACACGCGTTACCCAGAAGGTCGTGAAGAGGACGTGGTCGACCCCGAAGAGATGGCCACCGCGGTGGTCGTTGAAGTGGTGTCGGTCGACCGATACGACACGCTACGGCTCGTTCGTTTGCGCCGTTCCTACAACGACACCCTGCTGACCAAGGCGGACGAGTGGTGGGTGGCGACCCCACGCCGCATTTACATGTGTGACGGCGGCTGTCGTCGAAACATCGAAGATACGGCGTGGTTGCTCGGCTACTTCGCGTCGCAGGCCCCCATCTTTACGTTTCCGCTCAAGCCCGGTGCGCGATGGTCTGCGGGGGGATTTGAGTCGAACTCTGCCGTCTTTACGTCCGAGATCGGACCCGCGTTGGAGTTGCCGGGAGGCGTTTTTCCGTCGACCTTGGTGGTGACGGGCGAAGGACCATTGGGGGCGTGGGACCGCAACGTTGGGTACCCGCAGGACCGCGTTTTCGTTTGGGGAAAGGGCGTAGTTCAACGTCGTTTGCGCATGCCAAATACAACGATCATCGAGTCCTTGAGTGAGTATCGCCTGATGCCGTCAAATTGACAGGCTGTCTAGCGATCCGTATCGTATTCACTTGATAAGAAAACCCTGACGCAGTGAGCGCGGAATGCAGGATCTCGACGTTTTTGAGACCTCAGAGCGGCATGAGCTTGAAGAGCTCTCGGAGGCCGTGCGTGATGAAGACGCGCGTCTCCTGACGTCGACCGTTCCATCCATTTCGTCAATGATGACTCGCCTCGCGGAGATGGTCGAAGACCGTTCGTGTGTCGGCTTGATCGTCGTGGACGGTACCGAGCTTGGACCGTGGGAGCGTCAACACGGATCGCCGAATTTTCGAATTCTCATGAGCCGCATCGCACAGGCCGTGGATTCCATGCGTGGCAGCGGATTGCGCCGGGACGACATCCTGTGCGTGGACGCTGAGGACGGGGAGTCCGTGATCGTGTTCTTGACCGCTCCCCGCGACGAAAGCATTGGGCCCCCCATCGATTTTGAGCTGGTGGTTAACCGGCTGAAACGGCAAATCTTCGAGGCGTTTTCGTCCGCTGAGTGGTGGTTCCACCACGCCCTTGAACAGATGGCGTGTGGCAGTGCGCTGATTTTGCGCAACGACAGCGTCGAGCCCAAGCGCGAAATCTACCGCGCCATCCGCAAGGCGCGGGTCGATGGTCAGGTCAACCAACGCGAGATCGCGCGGCAGCGGCATCGGGTCGTGGGGCACATGATTGCGCAGCGAAAGATTACGACGCTGTACCAGCCGATCGTGGATCTCGAGACCATGAACAACGTCGGCTACGAAGCGCTCAGTCGCGCCGAGACCGCGGACGCGGACCGGCTGGGGGTCCACTTGTTCGTCGCCGCTGCGAAGGCTGAGCTCGACGGGGAGCTCGACCAGACGTGCAGAACGCTCTCGGTGCGCAGGCGTCCGACCTTGGCCGGTGGTGCACTGTTTGTGAACACCCTCCCCCAGGCATTTTACGAGCCCATGAAGGACCTCGAAACCATGCTTCGGCAATGGGAGGGCGATGGACTGCACCCATCGCAGCTCGTGTTTGAGATCACCGAGAACACGACGATGGATCAGCTTCGCCGCATTCTGCCCAATGTTCAAAAGCTCAAGAAGCGGGGTTATCGGTTTGCGGTCGATGATGTGGGCACCGGGACGTCCAACCTGCAACTCATTGCCGACCTGGAACCGAGCTTCATCAAGATGGACATCTCGCTGACGCGTGGCATCTCCGCGAGCACTCGAAAGCAAGCTCTTGCGCTCTACCTGTTGGAGCTGGCCACCCGTTCGGAAGCAAAATTGATCGCGGAAGGCATCGAAAACCAAGCGGATTTGGCGACGTTGCAGTCGCTGAACATCCCACTGGGCCAGGGCTTCCTGCTTGGCCGCCCCGAGCGAATGATCAGCGGAATCGGTTAACCTACATGAACGACGAGGCGCCTGCTGTGCGCCTCCCGGCGGTGCTCCCAAAGATAGATTCCTTGCCACGTGCCGAGGCCGAGCCGTCCCTCAAGGACGGGAATGGTTAGGCTCGTGGACGTCAGGATAGCCTTGATGTGCGAAGGCATGTCGTCGGGTCCTTCTGCGGTGTGGGTGTAAAGGGAGTCGTTCTCGGGAACCAAACGATTAAGCCACCGCTCAAGATCGCGCCGCGCCGACGGATCGGCATTCTCTTGGATCGTGAGGGATGCCGACGTATGCTGAATGAAGACATTGCACACACCTTCGTGGAGTCCAGATTGTTTGACCACGTCTGCAATCTGTTGGGTAATGTCGTGCAGACCTTGGCGCGTGGTTTGAACTGTGAGCTTGAAGATCATGAAACACCTCGTGTGCTTGCTGCCTGTTGCCCTCTCGGGATGCGTGTTCTCGGCATCGCTCGACGAGCTGCCTGAATCCGAAGGCAACAACACCGTTGACGTGGGTGTCAATAACATTGC
The DNA here is from genome assembly GCA_041390025.1 of bacterium. Lineage (GTDB taxonomy): Bacteria > Myxococcota_A > Bradymonadia > Bradymonadales > Bradymonadaceae > JBFFMO01. The sequence goes on along the minus strand of JAWKQR010000018.1, from coordinate 103,241 downwards.
GGATGCGGGCCTTGATACTGGGTCGGATGCGGATGTGGGAGTGGACCCTGAGTGCAACCTCGAAACGGAGTTGAGTCCTCGATCCGCGCTCGGACGGTTGGGCATGCAGGTCGATTGGCGCAACGACCAAATGGTCGCCGTGGTCGATGTCAGCTCCGAGTACCTTGTGTTTTTGGTCGATGAAGATGGCGTCGCACCAGTTTCCCTCACGGATGTCGAATCCCCAACCAAGTTTGGTGAAGGCACGGGCAGTTTCGACGTGGCATTGATGAGTGTTGATCCACCACGGTTTCTGCTCGCAGAGTCCCGAGGCATCGCGAAGTACCTAAGCATATCGACATGCAACGCGGCCGGCACCTGTTCCAAAACGCGCCCCATGCCCGACATCGAGACCGACAATCAGGTTCAGGTGGCGTTCGTTCCAGCGGTGCCACCCGCGGTCATGATTGGCTACGCAACCACCGCCCCTGGTGTGGACAAAAGCGAGTACAGCTCGCGATTCGTCAATGTCACTCCACCCTATGAGTTCAAGACAGGGCAGGTTTTCACCCGATTGGGGATGTACAACGTCGAGGGTATAGATTTTTCACACGTCGAGGGAAATCGCTTCTCGGTTGCTGGGGGAGGCGGTTTCTACGGATTTTATGGGTACGTCGATGATCGGCTGGCGACCGATCCCACCGGGTGCGGGTTTGGCACGCCGCTTCTGACACCCTACAAGACCAAGACACAACGCGGCCAGAACAAGGCCTTGTATCGCACTGGAACGCAGGGGCTCTTCCTTTCGGACTGCGCGACCGGCGTTTCGGTGAGCCCATCGAATTCGGGCATCATTGATTTTGATTTTGTTCCTGTGGATGGTGGCGATTTCGCAACATGGACCGAGACGACCTCCACAACCACGACGGTGTCAAAGGGCGCCTTCGTTGAAGGCAACACGCTGACGACCATCGACTTTGGCGACACCAGCCAGAGCAATCGCTTTGTCCGCATGGGGCGCATCGGTGACGAGATCGTGATCGTATTGGCAGGCTCAAGCATCAAGATGATCCGTGGCACCAAGGACCAGATTTTGGCGTGCTACGGCAACTGACACGCCGAACGTGGCGGTTCTGCCAAAAATGGGGCAAACTCCACCCGAACCTGCGGTGGATGGCTCATGAGCGAAATAACACGAACCGTGTTTCTGGACAGCGGCGACCAGAAACTTGAACTCCGAAAATACACCTTGACCGTCAAGTCGGGTCCCAACGCGGGGCTGACGCTCGAAGGGAAGGGGCGGCGGCTGGCCATCGGAAGCTCTCCAGACAACGACCTGTCGCTCGACGACACGGCCGTCAGTCGTTTTCACGCGCAGATTGAGGTCGACGCACGCGGTTACCGACTCAGCGACAAGGACAGCAAGAACGGGACGTTCGTCAACGGGCTACGCATCGGCGAGGTCTACCTTGAGGACGGCACGGCGTTTCGCGTGGGCGATTCGGACGTCGAGTTTCGCACCACCGGCGAAGAGGTCGAGGTCCGGTTCAGCGGGAAAGAGCGCTTTGGCAATCTGCTCGGCAAGTCGTTGATCATGCGCGAGATCTTCGCGATGCTCGCACGTGTGGCGCCCACGGATGCCACGGTGTTGATCGAAGGCGAATCGGGCACCGGCAAGGAGCTTGTCGCAGAAGCCATTCACATGAACAGTCCGCGAAAAGATGGGCCGTTCATCGTGGTGGATTGCTCGGCGATCGCACGCGACATCATCGAGAGCGAGTTGTTCGGCCACGTCAAAGGCGCCTTCACCGGGGCAACGGGAACACGCAAAGGTGCGTTTGAGGCCGCCGACGGCGGTACCTTGTTCCTTGACGAGCTCGGTGAACTTCCCCTCGATCTGCAGCCAAAGCTCCTGCGCGCGCTCGAGAAGCGTGAAGTCAAGCCGGTGGGCGGCAACGACACGATCAAGACCAACGTACGTATCGTCGCGGCGACAAACCGCAACCTGCTGCATGAGGTCAAGGAATCCAATTTCCGCGAGGACCTCTACTACCGTTTCGCCGTCATTCGTGTGGACTTGCCTCCACTGCGTGAGCGCACCGAGGACATCCCGCTGCTTGTGGAGCATTTCCTGACGGCTGCGACGGCTATGGCCGGACGGGGCGACATCGACATCGCTTACAAAACCATGGAAAAACTCAAGCGCCACAAGTGGCCGGGCAACGTACGCGAGCTCAAGAACTTCGTGGAACGGGCGGTCTTGCTCGCGCAGGGCGACCAACTCGAGACGCGCTACCTCAGCGGGCAACAGGTGCCGTCCGAAGACTCGGAAGCCGAGATGGGTGCCGTCCCCATGGCGCAGACGGCGCTCGATGAGAACCTGCCCTTCAAAGACGCCAAGAACCGTATGATCGAAGAGTTCGAGCTCGCCTACTGGAAGGGCCTGTTGGAACGCACCAGCGGCAACGTGTCGAAGGCGGCGCGCATTGCCGGGGTTCACCGCAAGAGTGTCGAGTACATCCTCAAGAAACTCGACCTTTCGCGTGAGGACCTCTCATGAGTGGGACGGTCATTTGCGTGCCGACTTACAACGAGGCGGAGAACATTCAGGCCATCATCCCAGCGATCTTCGCCGTTGCGCCGACCGTTCATGTTTTGGTCATCGACGACGGGTCGCCCGATGGGACCGGGGCGACCGCCGACGAAATGGCCGCGAACGACGACCGCATCCATGTGCTGCACCGCACCGAAAAAGCGGGCCTGGGTCCCGCCTATCTGGCCGGCTTTCGTTGGGCGCTGGAGCGCGACTACGACAAAATCCTCGAGATGGACGCCGACTTCAGCCACCAGCCGCGGTACGTGCCTACGCTGATCTCGGGCCTTGATACCTACGATGTCGTCGTGGGGTCTCGTTACGTCAAAGGCGGTGGCACCCAGAACTGGGGCGCACTGCGGCGTCTTATCTCAAAGGGCGGCGGCACCTATGCCCGTACGATTCTTGGGATTCCGGTCCAAGACCTCACCGCGGGATTTGTCGCCTGGCGCGCTGACGTGCTCCGTAAGCTCGACCTCGATGGCATTGGAGCGTCGGGTTACGTCTTCCAGATCGAGATGAAGTACAGGGCCTATCAGCGCGGATTTACCATTCACGAAGTTCCCATTACATTTCCCGACCGTGAAGTCGGGGTGTCAAAGATGACCCCGAAGATCGCGTTGGAAGCCGTTGTCCGCGTTTGGGAAATCAAGCTCCGCTCATAGAGAACCATGGACGACACGCTCGATACACGTTGGACCAAGCCACTTGCTTGGATTGCGCTCGCTGCCGCCGCAGTGCCTCACATCTTTTTTGCCTCGCCGTTGCAGTTGCATCTCGAAGGCAACATGAAGGGTTGGTTGGGCCTTGCCGTTTGGGAGCCAGCGATACTCGCTGGGGTGGCCTTTTTTGTGGGGGTTGAGTTTTCTGGCCGCGTCACGCCGGTCAAAAATCCGATGCACAAGAACGCCGCGTTGGTCATCGCGCCGCTGCTCTGGATTTTGTTTCTGGCGCTGCGCTTCGAGCCGTGGTGGACCAACATGGGCACGATGCGGCCGACTGCCGAGCTTCAGAAAGTCTTGCCGTTGCATGCCGCGCTCGGCGCGATGCAGGTGCTCTTTTGGCAAGGCGTGATGCAGGGCGGACTGCTTGTGAACAAAGGCGTGGTGGGCCGCGTTGGCGGTGTCGTGACCCTGAGCACTGCGGTGAGCCTTCCTTATGTGTTGCACGGCTCATCGTTGATCGAGCCATGGACGATGGTGATCCTGCCGCTGGCGCTGTGGCAGTTGCTCATCGCGCTCGTGGCCGAGACTGGTGCTTCGTATCGAGTCATGATGGTCGTTGGCGCGTTGTTTGGCGCCGCCTGGGTGTGGTTCCAACAATCGCTACTGATCTAAAAGACGAGCTCAGGTCCGATTTGGAACCCTAACCCAAGTGCATTGTGACGCACGTTGTCAGGCGATTTCTCAAGCTCCTCAAGCCCAAATGCGTTCACCCCGAACTTCATGCGGTACTGAATTCGTGAACGCGCTCCGGTTGGCGGCCGTGGTGTGCTGTAAGAAACACCGGCATGAACATACCAACCCAAGGTCTGCGCGGCCTCATCCCAGCGAGACCCTCGCGGGTCTTCCCCGAAGCTTACGTCGACGCGTTTTGTGGCAATCGGTTGACTGAAGAACATGGTCGCACCACCAAACGGCGTGAATGAACCGATGGGGTAGCCGACGACAACACCTAGGTCTGGTGAGATGTAACTGCCGGCGTCAAAGTTGTGACCACCACCCAATCCACTCACCAACGAAACTTTGCCGGGAACGATGGACCACTTGACCTGAGCTCGACCCGAGTAGACCACGTTGTCGATCGCGGGGTCCGCGGTCGATGAACAATCACTGTCAGAATCGCAATTGGAATCCCCAACCCAAGCGACGGTGGCGTCGACTCCTGCTTCGAGCGTCTCCCCGATTCCTGTCCGGTAAGTGACGCCGCCGAAACTCGCGTTTGCGGAGTCGAGTGACCTCTCAAGGCCTCCGACGGCCGAGATCGCGTGATCACCCCGACGTACGGTTTCAGGAATGTCCAAAAGTGCGAAACGTGCCGGAGGCGAGTAGATATTGGGCGTGCACGCTCCGCAGAGGCCCAACACGCAGATCAATAACCGATTTTGGCGGTTCGTCATTTCAATACGTCCATTCCGGGCCGGCCATCACACCAATACCCGTGTCGTCCTCATCCTTATCGGCCAGATAGAGAATGTGGCCACCAAACTTCAAGTTTAGGGTGCCTGCCGTGAATTGGACCGGGACACTGATCCCCGCGGTCAGATATCCACCCCAGGTCAACTGCGCCTTACCAATTCGGGTGCCGAGCTCCTCTTCACCCACGCTAATGTCCACATGCTTCAGGGCCGACAGGCTGACTCACAAACCCACTCGCCCCAAGGTAGGGCACGATGTACGCGTTGGGATACGAAACCACGACACCAAGATTTGGAGACATATAGCCGCCTCCCTCTGCGTGATAGCCCCCGCCCAACCCGCCGGTCACCGCAAGGTAACCGCGTAAATCCCGAGGCGCCCATTTCGCGCGCAATCCCGACCTCCCCATATGTACGGCGAGAGGTCTGCTGCAGCCGAAGACATGTCGAGGGCGATAACGTTCACGTCGGCGCCAATCTCCAATTCTTCGGAGACGCCCCTACGGTAGGTTCCTGTAAGGGTCGTAGCCTCAAAGTCGAACGCCTCCGACGTGCGACCCAACACGGCCTCGGTCGAAACCTCACCCGCTTTCAAAGGAGCGGACGTCTCAAGCGTGTTGACCTGCGATGGCGGTGAGTAGATGTGTGGGGCGCATCCACAGGCGAGTGCGACAAGCGGCACGACGGAGTATTTGAGTTGCATGGTGTTTCCTTTCCTTATTCTAATCACATAAAGCAGTTCTAAGTCTTCAATACTGTTGGCTTTTAGAAGGTGATTTCAGGTCCGACCTGTAGACCCCATCCCGTTGCGGGTGTCGGCTTCGTCGTTGATGTCTTCAAGTTGGGTAAGTTGGAACCAATCGATTCCAGCCTTCAGTTTGACCCCGACCGACGAGCGTGGCCCGGTCCGTGGTGGTGCGACCACGTACGCAAAGCCCACGTTCGCGTACCAACCCCAGGTGGGAACCGCTTCATCCCATTGTGTGCCAGGTGGGTCGTCGCCGTGGCTGACGTCGACCGGCTGGGTGTTGAAGGGCCGATTGAGGAAGACCGACCCTCCAATGAAGGGCGTGAAACTCTTGCCGGGATAGGCCAAGATCATGCCCACGTCCGGTGAGACATAACTTCCCGCGGACGTGTTGTGTCCTCCTCCCAACCCCGCAATGAGAGCGACAGTGTCGGCGGCGAGCGCCCACTTTGTCTGCAGGCGTCCTGAGTAGACAATGTCACTCGGCTGAGGCGATGCGGTTGAACCACAGTATTGCGGCTCGTTGTCGATGTAGTAGGTGCAGTTTCGCGCCCCCACTTTTGCGACGTTCGCGTCGACGCCGATGTCCACAGCTTCGGCGACCCCCGTTCGGTAGGTCACGGACCCAAAGGCGGCTTCCGTGCCGATGCCGGCGGTGCCACCCACTGCATGGTCGTGTGGTGCCATCGTGTGAGGCGTCTCCAAAAGACTGAAACGCGCTGGTGGCGTATAGATGTCGGTCGCACAGCCGGCGAAAACGGAGAGGGAGAACATAAGCGACATTAACTTCAACATGAATCTGACTCCTCGGTCGGTTCTTGGCGAAGGTCATCTGCGGGAACCGTGCCAACCGAGGCATGGGGCTTAATGCTATGTTTTGTAAAGGTTTTTGTTGGTATGCGGTGTTGTGTGGGGTCAGGTAGGATAAGTGGTCGTCCAATGTTGGAGTTAGGTGCCGATGGCATTTCGCAACTTTTGGAAGCTTTGTCCGATAACCCTGCTCAAAGGATCATGATCGGCCTTGTGAGTCGGCCAATGATCCGGGATACTGAAAATCCTTTCAGTGGTTTCGGCGGTGAATCATGGAAAATGACGAGCAAATCGAACTGGGTGAGGGGCTTCTCAAATACTTCGGGTTCAGCGCATTCCGAGAGGGGCAGCAGGACATCGCGCAATCCGTGATGGATGGCCTGCACGCGCTCGCGGTGATGCCCACGGGCTCGGGCAAGAGCCTGTGTTATCAACTTCCAGCGTGTCTGCTCGACGGCATCACGCTGGTGGTGTCGCCGCTTATCGCGTTGATGAAAGACCAGGTTGACGGCGCGGTGGCGCGCGGGATTCCTGCCGCGTGCATCAACTCATCGATGTCGTGGCACGAGCAAACGGCGACACTCCAGGACATGGTGGAGGGACGACTTAAGCTCGTTTATGTCGCCCCGGAACGCTTTCGAAATGCGGCGTTTATGGAGGCGATTGCCCAGACGAAGGTCGCGCTGCTTGCGGTCGACGAAGCCCACTGCATTTCGCAGTGGGGGCATGACTTCCGTCCGGACTATCTGGAGATCGGCGAGTTTCGACGTCAGCTTGGATCGCCGGTGACGTTGGCGCTGACCGCAACGGCTACCCCCGAGGTGCAGGCGGATATCTTGGCGCAGCTCGACATCAAGGATGCTCGGGTCATCGTGTCGGGCTTTGAGCGGCCGAACCTGTTTTTTGAAGTGCGCCATGTGGGATCGGAAGAGGAGAAATTTGGTCATTTGGACGCGGTACTGCAGCATTTTTCGGGGCAATCGGTCGTGATTTATTGCGCGACACGCAAGCAGGTCGAGCTCGTCCGGGCTCGGATGGAAAACGCGGGACACCTGGTCAGCACGTATCACGGCGGCTTGGGCGATGCTCGGCGTCACGAGGTGCAAGAGGCGTTCATGGCAGGCGATGTGCCGGTGCTTGTGGCGACCAATGCGTTTGGCATGGGCGTCGACAAGTCCGATGTGCGTGCCATCGTTCACTTCAATGTGCCGGGCAGTGTCGAAGCCTATTATCAAGAGGCTGGACGTGCAGGTCGGGATGGTGATCCCGCACACTGCCTCTTGTTGTTTCACGCCAACGACCGGTCGGTGCACGAGTTCTTCATTGATCTGTCGTACCCGACGCCCGACGTGGTCATGGCGGTATGGACGGAGCTCAAACGTTATGGGCTTGGCACCCATGCGGTGGGCGCCGACATGCTCGCGCAGTACATCAATCGTTCCTCCAAACAGACAAACGTAAGCAGTGGTGCGGTGGAAGCTGCCTTGCGTCTGCTCAAGAGCGTTGGACACGTAGATTTTGGCGTGCGGGACGGCTTTCCATGGACGAGCGTCATGGATCTGAGTCGAACCCGCGATCTGCGTGTGGACTGGGACCAAATCAGCCTCAGGCGTGACATCGCAACGCGGCAGCTCAACGATGTTGTGCGGTTTTGTTGCATGTCGGATTGTCGTCAACTCCAGTTGTTACGCCATTTCAACAGTCGTTCGACCTTTGGCTCACGTTGCGGACACTGCGATCAATGCAAAGGGCCCGCTGAAATGGAGTCGCGCGCGCGGGAGATTCATCATGTGCCCGATGACGCGGCCACCATTGTACGCAAGGTCTTAAGCGGAGTTGCACGCACGCAGAGTCGGGCATCGATGCAGATCGTCGCAGCCATGTTGCGAGGCTCACGTTCAAAACTGGTCAACGACCGCAATCTCCACGAGTTGTCGACGTACGGCGTGCTCTCCTACCTGCAACCGGCCGAGATCTTAGAGCTCTTCGACCTGTGCGAACGCCACCACCTCATCGTCAAGTCGGGCCGGGGACGATTGGGTGTGACCGAGGAAGGCACTGCGGTCATGAAAGGGGAGGAGACCATTCCCGAGGGCATGTTGGTTCGCATGGAGCGTCGCTGGAGAGAGGAGAGTGCTGCATGAATTTCGGACTCCCAAAGGTCGAGCATGCCGTCGTTGTGGTGCCCGATCTGACGCGCCCATTGGATCTTGAGCCATTGCTCCCTGATGTCTTGAACGAGCTCCGTCCTGCTTCGGTAACGGTGGTCGTCGCGTTGGGCTTGCATCGCCGTCTAAGCACCGAGGAGATCGCGCCGCTTCAGACCATCTGCAACGACGCGTCCGTGACGTTGCGCCAACACGACGCGGATGCGGATGACCTTGTTTGTTTGAGCGATGAACCCCCCGCTTGGTTTGCCCCCGACATCATCGATGCCGACTTGATTGTGTGCCTCGGACTCGTCGAGCCGCACCAATATGCGGGTTTCTCGGGAGGCATAAAGGGCCTCTCCATTGGGTGCGCTGGACGCGCGACCATCAACCATCTTCACAGCCTAGCCTTGCTGCGCGATCCCGGGACGGCCGTGGGCAACCTCATGAACAATCGGTTTCAGCAGACGTTGTGGGACGTGGCCAACGGACTGCCGTTGGTCTGGGGGGTGTTGCAGGTCCCGGAAGGGAGCCTTTATGTAGGGCCGATCAAAGAGGCGTTCGAACGCGCTTGTGCGGAGGCCGCCCGCCGCCACTTCTTTGAGGTCGCGACACCGCTGGAGTGGTTACGTCTGATCGTGCCGCCGGCAAAGGCGTCGAACTTTTATCAGGCGTCGCGTGCAGCTACCTACGCGGCACTATGCAAACCGGCCTCAATCGTCCCACAAGGATGGCTGATTGTAGAGGCAGCCTGCCACGAGGGCATGGGCACCGGAAGCGGGGAGCGAGCGTTTTGCGAAGCCCTGAAGCGTGGTCGCGACGTGTTGTTGGATGAGCTCCATCAATCCGACCGGGTGATAGGCGGCGGCGAACAACGTGCTTATGTGCTGGCTCGAACACTGCAAAACGCACGCTTGGCCGTGGTATCGCAGGCGGAGCTTCCCGAGCTTGAACGGTTTGGCATCCCCATCTTTCGAACCTTCGACGAAGCACATCGGGTGTTGAGGCTTGGCGCGCACGGACTCACCGTCGAGAACCCGTTTCACCAAGTGCCTCGCCTCGCCACGCCCTAAGGGTTGCGCAAATTGGACCGGCACTGTACATATTTGCAGTGCAAGGAGGCATCATGCGACCACGGCAGGCGGCATCGGATTCGCTCAAAACACTCGTAAACTACTGGAAGTCTGGAAGTGGAGCCGGTCGGTCGTTCACGGCGATCCACCACGTACCTGCCCGGGAAGCGACGCATGCGGCATTTCCCACGATGTTGGACGCGCGCCTCGAACAGATGATGCGCCAACGGGGGATTACGCAGCTTTACTCGCACCAAGCGGCTGCGATCACCCACGCGCTCGAAGGTCGCAATGTCGTCGTGGTTACGCCAACCGCGAGCGGTAAGAGCCTGTGTTACCATCTGCCCGTTATTGACGCCATCTATCAGGACGGATCAGCGCTCTACATCTACCCCACAAAGGCGCTTAGCCAAGATCAGACGTCCGAGCTGAACCAGTTGCTCGGCTTGTGCCCTGATGGTGATGACTCGTGGGAAGCGCAGGTTTACGACGGAGATACACCGCCCGATGTCCGTCGTCGGATTCGTCGCAGCGGACGTTTGGTGGTCACGAACCTGTACATGCTTCACTCGGCTCTGTTGCCCCATCACGACAAGTGGGCGCACTTCTTTCGTAGTTTGAAGTTTGTCATTCTGGACGAACTTCACACGTACCGCGGGGTCTTTGGAAGCCACGTGGCCAACGTCGTGAGACGGCTAAAGCGTATCTGCGCTCACTACGGCACGAACCCTGTTTTCTTGGCCACCAGTGCGACGATCGCCAATCCCAAAGAATTGGCGCAGGCGTTAACGGAGTTGCCCTTCGAGCTCGTGAACGAGAATGGCGCGCCGGCGGCCGAGAAGTACGTGTGTTTCATGAATCCGCCCATCAAGGATCTTCAGCAGATGCGGCGCCAAAGTGCCCTGTCCGCGGCGCAAGGCATCGCCAAGACCACGCTCGAAAAGGAGTGCGGGACGATCGTGTTTACACGGTCGCGCCAATCGGTCGAAGTGCTGATCAAACACCTCAAAGAGCGTTTCAAACACGATCGCGCGGAACACCTCGCCAACCGCGTCGCCAGCTACCGCGGGGGATACCTGCCCAACCTGAGGCGCTCCATCGAGCGCGGGTTGCGCGATGGATCGGTGCTCGGTGTCGTGTCGACCAACGCCCTTGAGCTCGGGATTGATATTGGGTCGCTCGACGTGTGTGTCTTGGCGGGTTACCCAGGAACCGTGGCTTCGACGTGGCAACAGTTTGGACGCGCAGGCCGAAACGGCGGGACCTCGCTCTCGGTGCTGGTCGCAAGCGACGAGCCCCTCGACCAGTTCATCATCCAGAATCCTCTTATTTCTTTGAGCAACTTCTGAGGCGGCCTGCATTGACGCAGACAACCTGCGCATTCTGGTCGAGCACCTCAAGTGCGCTTGTTACGAGCTTCCGTGGACGCAGGGTGAAGCGTTTGGAAAGTTGAGCACTGACGACTACCGAGGTGCTGGAGTTCCTTCATGTGAAACACAGCTGATCCAACCCAGCGTACGATGAATGGAAGTGGTCGGCGAACCTACCCAGCGAGTGAGATCAATCTTCGCAACATCGCAGACGAAAATTTTGTTGTCATCGACATCACCGCGCACGAGCCCGTGATCTTGGCCGAAGTCGACTTCGAAAGCGCCCACACCACCATCTACCCAAACGCGGTCTACCAGGTTTCGGGTGAACTCATCGCGTCGAGCGTCTGGATCTATGATGAACGCCGAGCCTACGTGCGACGGAGCAACGACGGCTACTACACGACGGCAATGCACTACGCGGCGGTCAGCATCCTCGACACATTCGACGAACGCGATGTCGCCCCAGCACGAATCGGCTACGGAGAGGTGTGCGTCACGGATCGGTTTGTGGGGTACAAGAAGACGTTCAAAACCGGCGAAAACATCGGCCATGGCGAGCTCAACTCCGCCTGAGCTCGATCTTTCATACGACAGCGTATTGGCTCGAGAACCCCAGCGATAACTTTCCTGATCTGTCCTGCGACCCTGAGCGCTGGGCGCGGATCGTAGCTGGGCTCGGCGAAGTGCTCAAAACTGCGGCGAGTTTGAAGCTGATGTGCGACCCGCGCGACCTGCAGTTAACGATCGGTTCGTTGGCCGAAGACCGCTGGTTGTCAGCCGGATTTGATGGCCTAACATTGCGCGATCGCGACGGAACATCCCACGGCTTTGAGGCCTCACCGGACACACCGCCCGGCCAGATAGGCCCCGTGCTCTACGACCCTACCGTCTTCATCTACGACCGCTTTCCCGGAGGTGTGGGTTTTGGGGAGGGACTGTTTGAGGATCAACGTGCCTTTATGCGGTTGTCCCTGGATTTGTTGCAAAAGTGTGGCTGCGAGCACGGATGTCCCTCGTGCGTTGGGCCCCCAGAGCCTGGCCGCAGCGACATCAAATCCGGCGTGATTTCGTTGATCAGCCGACTGGCGTTTGTCAATTGACTCGCCCAGTTTGAAAAACTTGGTGGGTTTCTCGACGCACGCGCATCATGGGTTAGGATAGCCGCAGAAGAATCGTTGTGCTTTTCTGACGGACGACCATGGGCGCTCCTTTTGACCTAGATGTTCTGCGGGGCTGGAAGGAAAACTGTGATCCACTGCTGAGCGCGCCACACCGAGTCTCGCCGCTCGCGGAACTTGTGTACGAGCGCACAACAGCGTCGGTGGTCATGGGGATTCATGGACCTGACGTGTACATCGGACGCTTTCACCCTCAACATGGCCCCGTCGACCTCCTCGTGGACGGTCTGGATGACCACGAACTCTACAAGATATCGGCACCTCATGCCCGAATCTCCTACGGCGAGGGGAAGTCGTGGTTTGTGCGCCCGTTGTCCCCGTCGTCGTTTACGTACATCAACGATCGCCTGTTGAGTGACACCCGAGAGCGCTACCCATTGGTCAATGGCGACACGTTGCGGCTCGGTGTCGTGCCCTTCGAATTCAGAGTGACGAGTTTGGGCTTCGAGGCTTGGCGCACCCAGCAAAAAGAGCTTCTGTTGGCGTGCGAGCAACCTTCGTTGTTTCTCATGCGGGCGGGCGCGGTTTGTGGCCCACACTACGTTCTTCCCAGCGACCAAAAGACCGTGGTTGGGCGTTCGTTTCCTGCCGCCCTTGCCGAGGGAAAACGCCAGCCTGACTGGGATCTCGCGGGCTTGCGCGATGAGGAGCGCAAACATATCGGGCTGCGCCACGTCGAGATGTGGTGTGAGGGAAAAGACTGGTTCATCCTACCGATGAGCCCGCGTCAACGAACCTTCGTCAACCGGGTGGAAGTAACCGGCGTGACCCCTTTGATGCCAGGCGACGAGGTCGGCATGGGCGCCGTACTCTTCCACTTTCATCACCCCAGCAACATCAAGGCGAGCACCGATCGTCGCACCGTCGAGCTTCCAGCGATCTTGAACTGGCGTGAAGAACATGCTCGTCGCAAGCGAGCGAAGGAACAGTCATGATGCGCATCGTGGCTGGCGAGGAGATCTCGGCTGGCGGAAAGACATGGACAATAGACGAGATCGTCGCAGGCAAGGAAAACGAGGCGTGGTGCGTACGTGCAACGCAAGAGGGCGTACCAACGTGGCTTTGGATCGGTGGACCAGCGTGGGCCGACGACGTGCGCGACATGTACGGCGCGGTGCAGGACGCGCGGCTGCCCAAGTTGCTTGATATCGTAGAAGGCGATCACGACGTCGTCTTGGAGGTCAGCGGTCCCCCGAAAGGCTACCGCCCGTTCAACGATCAAGCATGGTGGGCGCTCGATCGGCAAGCCGCCGTCGAGGCGCTGCGAAAACTCACACGCCTGATGGGCAAGTTGCACGACGCGCGGGTGTGGTTGCAGGGCATCAAACGACGCGAACTTTACATCGGGCCCAACGCCGAGCTCTTTGTGGTTTCGCTTGGACGGCTCCACATGACGCGCAAGCCACCCATTGAAGCTGCTTGGCGTGACATGCGTGTCATCGGTGAGCTCGCGTACGAAGTGTTTGCGGACGAGCCCTACCCAGGTGGGCATCAGATGGCCGCAATTCTTCAAGACAAGAGCGCCATGGAGGGGACACCGATCCTGTTCCCCGGACTGCCACAGCTGTTGGCGGGTTGTGTCTCGCCCTACGGTGACCTCGCGTACGTCGACACGCGGGACCTCTTGGACGGTCTGGAACAACTGCGCGTGGAGCTCGACCGCCCTCTGACGATTGAAGTAGGGTCGGCGTCCACGGTCGGCAACTACCTGTTCCGCAAGAACAACCAAGACTCATGTGGCCACCTGCTTGCTCAATCCATCTGCGGCAGCCGTAAAGTGTCGCTTGGGTTCTTCTGCGTTGCAGACGGGATCGGCGGAATCCAAGACGGCGAGCGGGCGAGCCGGGTCGCCGTGGAAACAGCAACGCAGTCGTTCGCACGGGCTTGGGCGCACTATGGGGCGTCCTACATGGCCGAGAATGTCCCGGAGCTTGCGCGCTCAATCGCCAAAGTGGTCGGGCAGCGTCTTGCGGTGGAAGGTGAACTTCGGCCAAACAACAATCGCGGCGGCACGACGTTTAGCGGAATGGTCATCTGCGATGACCGCTTGGGCGTCTGCCATGTCGGCGATTCGCGCATTGTGCTTTTCCGCGACGACACGATCACCGCGTTGACGCACGATCACACACTGGCGAACATCCTCATCGAGCTTGGCGAACTTACACCAGAAGAAGCGGCGAAGAACGATGTGTCTCAGCGCACCATCTCGCGCTTCCTGAGCACCTCGGCCGAAGTCGAGCTCGACCGCGTGGATGGATTTGGTCGGGAGGCTGCCGGTCTACCCGGCGTCGCCGAAACGAACGAACTCAAGGTGCGCCGCGGCGACCTGTACATTTTGACGAGCGACGGAGCACACGGCGAGATCGACGACGAGGGACTGTTGGTTTTGGCGCGTCGCCTTCACGAGACCCCGCAGGCGCTGGCCGATGCGCTCGTCAAAAATGCGGTAGATAGGATGGGGCGCGACAACGCGACGGCGCTAGTCGTGCGAATCGACTAGCGGGCCATCTCGACCCGGTTACGGCCCGAGCGTTTCGCCTGGTACAACGCTGCATCTGCGGCACCAATGAGCTCGTCCTGTGTGTCGACCTCGATCTCGGGGAAACTCGCCACACCCACACTGACGGTGATGGGGATACGCTTGTTGTCGAACTCAAAGATCGTGTTCTCCACGGTTTTGCGGAGGCGCTCACCGAGTTGGAACGTCTGGTACATCGTGATGCCGCGGCAGATGACCGCGAACTCTTCGCCGCCGTAGCGTGCGAAAGTGTCCTCGGCGCGCAGGGTCTGTGCAGCGATGCGCGCGAGATTGGCGAGGACGTAGTCGCCGCCAAGGTGCCCGTGGGTGTCGTTGACACTCTTGAAGTGGTCGACGTCAAACATCAGCAGCGAGATGTGTGTGTTGTGGCGCTTGGCGTACGAGAACTCGCTCAGAATGTGGTTCGTGAAGTACTTTTTGTTGTAGGCGTTTGTCAGGCCATCACGAAGCGCGGCATCCACCATTTTTTTCTGGTAGGCCTCGTCGAGCTTGTCCGTGAATGCAAACTTCACGACGGTGCTTGACCCGATGGCGATTTTGTCGCCGTCGGTCAGCTGCTGCGCGGTGATGACGCGCTGTCCGTTGACAAACGTACCGTTCGCGCTCTGCAGATCTTCGACAAAGAAGTCGGCACCCATGCGGTAAAGCCGTGCATGGGTGCGTGAAATGCCAACGTCTTGAAGTTGGAGTTCGGTGCTCGGCGAGCGACCGACAACGGTTTCGTTGCGATCGAGCTTGAACATCTTACCCGAGTGAGGCCCCGCGATCACGATAAGGTACGCTTGGTCGCGCTGCGCAATCTCGTCACGCACCTTTCGAAGCGCGGCCGAGTCGACGATGAGTGTCGCTTCCGAGGGTTCCGACTGGTCGTGTGGGAAATCGTTCTCGTCCATGCGGCCGCAATCTAGGTAGTAGATTCCTGAAGGTTAGTCATGTCGGCTCCGCTGAGCAACTCCAAACGGGTCCGACCAATCAACTAAATCCGTTATGGGATTTGTGTGAATTTGCGTATCTCCGCTTGGACGGCTTCGTTCGAGTCCTCCTTTTTGAGCTTCTGAAGGCGCGTTACGCCGGCTTTACCGCACTGCTTTCCAACCGCAGAAATCGCGGTCAGGCGAAGTTGGAGGTCGTCCCCAACCAACAGCGGCTCAAGCGTGGCGAGTGCCTTGTCGCGATGCAGTTTTGCATAGGCGACGACGGCATGGTGCCGGATCAGCTTCAACGTTCTCCGGTCCTTCTCGGGTGCGGAGTTTGTGGGCGTCTCAATGGAGTACACGAGGTAGGCGTCGGTGACGGGGTCGGAATAATACGCCATGGCGTCGACCGCGCGCAGACGTAGCGTGGGCACCGTGTCCGGGTCTTGGGCAAGGTCAAGTAGAATGCCCGACACCGTGGTCTCGTCCCCGGCCGTCGCGAGGTCTTCAATCGTGGGAAAGTGATGGTAGGCGCTGAGCAAGAAGACGACCCGTTCCTTGGGCGTTTGCTTGGGCAGTTCCTTAGGTGCGGTCGTGGGTGGATTGACGGTGAGGTCTCCCGCGACCTGGGCGGAACCTGCGGCCGGAATGAGCAGAAGGCACAGGACGAAGATGGCGTGTTTCATGGCTGGTTTCCTCACTGTACGAGCGGGCTTCGTTTGATCACGAAAGCCTGCCCGGCGGTGGTCTTCGATTGGTCGCCGCCAAGGGCGTAGGCGAACATAAAGTTGGAGGAGTCTCCGCACAGGAACGCAAGGTCAGGTGCGAAGCACTCGGGTGTGTCTGAGATGGGATCGTGGGCGGATCCGTAGTGCTCGGTCGTGTGACGAAGGCCAAGGAAGTGCCCAATCTCGTGCGCCATGGTCTGCCCAAGCTGGGTGTTGTCGCTTCCCAAGCTCGCCGTGCTGAACACCAGACCCGACCCCGAGCTGCCGTGCAGGCCCGCCATGCCAGGAATGCCCGTGGAGACGCCGAGGAGGCCCGGGGCTTCCGAGATATTGAAATCTTCGATCAGGAAGACGTTGACGGACAGGTTCTCGGCCGGTGTCGTCCCCGGCGGCGTGCTCGTGGCGACGAGGTTGTAGACGTCGTTGAAGTCACGAAGGATGCCGTATTTCGCCGAAACGGTTTCGGTGGCGTCGAAGTAGTTCGATACGTTGGCAGTCACGCCCATCGATGCATAGATACGCTTGACGACGTCGACGACCTGCCGAACGTTGTTGTTGGACTGCGCGGCGCTTGCCGTGACCGACGTGCCGACAAAGTAGAGGTTGATGTCGAGCGTCGTACCCGGCGAGGTCTTGGGGATGACGTAATAACAGAGCTCGCTGGCGGAGGTGCTAACCGTCAACGTGTAGTCGCCAGGTCCAAACGCATTCTTGAAGTTCGTCGCGTCCGACGCGGGGAACAGAATGGGTGCGAGGCTGCCCAAAATCTCGGGGTTGATGGCGAGGAACGAATAGTCGTTGGGAATGTTGAGCGTGCTGCCGTTGGGGTATGTCAGGACTTGGGGCGTGACTTTGCTCCCATCTTTGGCAAACGGTGCGATGTAGAAACCGATCGTGTTCGCTGGAAGCGTGAACCGCAGTGTCTTGTCGTTGCCGCAAACCACGTCAAACGCGCTGTCTGACGTCGTTGGGGGGGCGACCGCCTCGACCACCGAGTCGCATACGCGGCCTTCCTGCACGTCGCGGCATTCGTAGCCCGTGCGGCAGTCAGAGTTGTCGTTGCACGCGTCAAAACAGGCTGTTGACCGCGTGCGTGTGATGCAGATGCCGCCATTGCAATCGGCGTCCGTGGTGCAGTCACGTGTGGTGCAATAACCGCCCGGATAGCTGGTTTGACCGCCTTCCTCTTGGTTTTCGCGAATGCACGTGTTCCCCTTGCAGTTCAGATTCGCGACACATGCCTGGCCATCGTCCGCGCCGTCGGGGTTTCGGGGTCCGCTCGATTCGCCCTCGAGGCAGACATTGACCGTGTCCGACACGGCTTGGCACGAGTAGTTGTAGCGACAGGTGTCCGCCGTTGGATCGCAGGCTTGCAGGCACGCGGTCCGTTGGTCGGCTTCGGCCGCATCCGGGTTGAGCAGCACACACGGGTTGCCTCCCAGACAGTCCGCGTCGCTCGTGCACTCAAGCTGTGAGCAATACCCGCCAAAGAACGTGGTGAGGCACGTCGCGTTGTTTCCGTTGCACTGCGCATTCGTCGCACACGCCGAGCCCGTGGACCCTTGGACCGGCGCGTTGGTCGCGGTGGGCGTCAAACAGACCGCGGAATCGTCCAGCTGCACACACGTGTACCCCTCGGCCGCGCGGTCGCAGGTCCCGTCGTAGTTGCACAGCTCGTAACAGGCGGTGACATTTTTTCCGGCGAGCTCCGTGCGGAAACACTCGCTGCCAAAGCCAAAACAACCGTCCGTCTCGCAATTGAGCGTGGTGCAATAGCCACCCGTGAACCCAAGGTCGGGGGTCAAGCACTTGCCGCCAAAACACTGGGCGTTGGTTTCACACGACGATCCGTCGGAGACGGACTCGATGAATGCGGAAATCTCTTCACATCCAGTGGTGAACAGCAGAGCAGAGAGTAGGAGGTACAAGGGACGCATGAAGCTCCTCATGAGTCGATTCAAGATTCAGACGTGGTGACGGCCGGCATTATTCTCCCACTCGCGACAAATGTACAACGCCCTGAGGCCGTCGCTTGTCGCCTCAGTGGGAACAAAATGGCAGAAAACGAATGTTGCAATTGAACGCTCGGAAAAGATCGTCTATACGGCTGCAGTGTGACGGGGTGTAGCGCAGTCTGGTAGCGCGCCTGTTTTGGGTGCAGGATGTCGTCGGTTCGAATCCGGCCACCCCGACCATAAGAAAACCGACCTCTTTTGAGGTCGGTTTTTTTTTTGGATTTTGTGATACGTTCCGGGGCTCTAACCTTAAGCCCGAACGCATCATGATGCATGACGCCCCTCTCTTTCGCTTCAACACTGAGCGACCGCATCTTGTCACTGAGGTCACCCGGCGCGTGTATGCCGAGCACCTGACCCGTTCCCGAACGAACTCGATCCGCGCGCTGGAATACGTGCTCAACGACACCGCCTTCCAAGAACTCGAGCGGCTTCGTCTCGAACAGGGGCCCGAGGACGAGATTCGCCCGCGCGAGTGGTGGAAATCCACCGCCCGTCGCCTCAGCGAAATGAGCGAGGACGAGAAACGGGCGGTGCTGCGTGAGCTCATTGAAGCCTACACCGAAGACACCGCCGGGCGGTTTGAACCACGGGTCTTCAAGTTTGCGTCCGGGGTGTTGCCGGTTGGGCTAAGCTTTCTGTTCAAGACTCAGGACGTGCGCCAGCTTCCGAGCGCGACGGATCTCTCGGAAACGGTGCGCCACCTTCGGGACCTTGAACAACGGGTCGACCTGCAGGGGCCGCTCGAACAGCTCCGACGACTCGCGCGCAAAGGTACGCTTGTCGTGGTCCCCACACACAGTTCCAACATGGATTCGATCCTGATGGGATGGGCGCTCGAACAATGTGGGTTGCCGCCCGTGACCTATGGGGCTGGCAAGAATCTGTTCACCAATCCGTTGACCAGCTTTTTCATGCACAACCTTGGTGCGTACAAGGTCGACCGACGCATCAAGCATGACTTGTATAAGGATGTGCTCAAGACCTACAGCCAGGTCCTGCTTGAAAACGGCTACCACAGTCTGTTCTTTCCCGGCGGGACACGGTGCCGGTCCAACATCGTTGAAGACAAACTCAAGCTTGGGTTGCTGGGAACGGCCGTCACCGCTTCGATTCGAAACTACCAAGCCGATCGCTATCGCCCGATCTACATCTGCCCCGTGACCATCAACTATAACCTGGTGCTTGAGGCGGAGTCGCTGATCCGCGAGCATTTGCGGCGCGAAGGCGGTGCGCGCTACTTCCTTGAGAACGACGAATTCAATCAGATCGCGACCGTGATTCGTTTCGTGATGAACACGGTTCGAATGGATGCACAGACGGTGATTCGTTTTGGTCAGCCGCTCGACGTGTTTGGAAACCATGTCGAGGCGGATGGGTCGTCGTACGACGCCCGCGGGCGTCAAATTGATGCGCTTGAGTTCATGCGATCGGTCAGGACAGGGGAGGTCGTGGAAGACGTCGCCCGCGACCGTGAATACACGCGCCATGCGGGCATTCAGATCGGTCATGAGTTTCGCAAGAATACGGTCATTCTGAGCTCAGCCGTGGTGGCGTTTGCCTTGTTCGAATTGCTCGCCAAACGATTCCCGAATCTGGACGTCTATCAGTTGGTGCGGCTCAATTTCGAAGAGACCATCCCGTGGCACGAGTTGCGCTCAACGGTCGGTGAGGCGATCAGTGACACACGTGAGCTTGCGCACGTGGGTAAAGTTCAATTGTCCGACACGGTCAGAACGGGCACGCTCGACGAGATTTTGGACCAAGGCGTTCGAAGCCTGATGATGTTCCACATTCCGTCAGCCATCTCGTATGTGCCCTCGGGCGTTCGCATCAACAAAGTAGATCTGCTGTTGTTCTACGGTAACCGACTGCGGACATTCGGTTTGAACGCGACGGACATTTTGGCGCGGGCGAAGGTGTAACCATGCAAGAAGTAGCCATTGTTGGACAGGGAGATCGGTTTGATGCGCTTGCGGGCCTGCTCGCGGCGACAGGCACACGTCCGGTGTTGTGGAACTACGACGGTCGCGGGAAGCGGCGTCTGCCCAAAGGGGTCGACGTCGTGGACCTTGAGCAGCTAGGGAACACCCATTTGATCTTCATCTCGTTGCCCATCACCGAGGTACGCAGCGTCGCGCGTCAGATCGGCGACCACATCACCGGCCGTCATGCGCTCGTCCACCTGTCACGAAATCTTGAGCACACAACACTCAAGACGGTCTCAGAGATCCTGTGTGAAGAGACACCCACACGTCGAGTGGGTTTTCTCACGGGCCCCATGCGCGGCGAGGACGTGGCGCAGGGGCACGCGGCGGCGGGCGTGTGCGCGAGCGTGTTCCCGGAGGTCCACGACATCGTGGGTTCGGCGCTCGTGAGCCCGTCGTTTCGTCTGTATCGTTCGACGGACATCCTCGGGGCGGAGCTCGCGGCGACCTACTGTCGCGTTATCGCGATGGCGTGTGGGGTGTTGAGCGAGCTTGGACTCGGTCATAGCCTGCAAGCCACGTTGTTTTCGCGCGGCTTGGCGGAGATGGGGCGTTTTGTGGCCCATCGTGGAGGCCGGGAACGCACGACGTTTGGCATGGCAGGTTCGGGAAACCTGTTCGTAGACATCGCCGCGGGCGGAAGCGACGATTTTCGGATTGGTGCCGCAGCGATGCGTGCTCAAGCATTCGATCGCAAAGCGGTCGTTAAAGAGTATGGCGCACGTGGCAGTGACTTGTTGGAGCTTGTCGAGTCTCTTGCTGCGTTGCGTCAGAACAAACGCCTAGCCTTGCACCTGCTTGAGACGTGTGACCTGATGGTCAGCGAAAACATGGCCCCATCAGAAGCGGTGGGACATCTGATGTCCCTGCCCATCCTCGACGATTAGTAAGGTGCTGTAATGTCAGGGGATGTTGACGAGCGCACCCGGGTCGACTACGAACGCGCTCGGTGGGGAATGTTCAGGGTTGGAAAACTGTCGAGAAGTTCATTAGAGTAACTCGCTCAGCGTCCACGCGGACGCCTCCGTCATCTTTGGGATATGCACATGCAAAAACGCCGCATTCTGACACTTCTCGCAACCGCCCTCATTGGGTTTTCGGCAGCGTGCGTGGACAATACCGCAGCTCCAGGCAGCGGGAACAACGCGACGAACAACGGGACCAACAACGGGACCAACAATGGGACCAACAATGGGACCAACAATGGGACCAACAACGGGACCAACAACGGGACCAATAATGGGACCAACAACGGGACCAATAACGAGACCAACAACGGGACCAATAACGGGACCAACAATGGGACCAACAACGGCACCAATAATGGGACCAACAACGGGACCAACAATGGGACCAACAACGGGACCAATAACGGTACAAACAATGGGACCAACAACGGGACCAACAACGGCACCAATAACCAAGGCAGTTTCGATCCGCTGCAGACCTGCTTGGCGGACTGCAACTACATGGGGCCTCGCGCCGCCGAGGTGGACTGCGACTACGACGGTCTTTCAAACACAGATGAAGCGTCGCTTGGCACGGACAGCTGTGACAACGACACCGACGGCGACGGCCTTGGCGACCTAGACGAACTGCAGGCGAGCACGGACCCTCTGTTGGCGGACAGCGATGGCGATGGTCTTGTCGATTATCTGGAGTTGTACTTCGGCTTCAACCCGACCAATCCCGACACGTTGAACGATGGCATTCTCGACGGAGACCGTTGGATTGTTCACGCGTGTGACAACCCAGCGAGTGAGCCGGTTGATTTCTACATCAGCTCCAAGGGTGATTGGCGTCTTGGGCTGCCCGCGGCTTTCAGCAACCATTCCGAGCTGACGATCAACACGGCGCTGCCGACCGATAAGCTCGCAGCGGCCGTTTTTGACGACCCAGCGAACGAGGTCGCAGGCGGCCTTCTGTCCAATTCGCCGCTTGCTTCGCAACAATCGCCCGTGGATGTGTTGCTTTCGTTGCGTGCTCGTGTGGCCAGTGTTGGCACGATTCAACAGGACAATACCGGCGGCGAGTTCGACACCCACGACTTCAACAAAGCGGCGGTCTCGCGCGTCCTCATTCGTACCTCGACGGCACGAACGGCGCGCGCGGTTCGAGATTCCCTGTTGTTCGGCATCGCGCCCTTTAGTGCATCCGACGTCACAGGTCTGCCCAACGCAGCCGGCAACACGTACCAAGACTTCCGCGTTTTCCTGAGTGTGACGCTGCGCAAGGACAGCGTGAACGGAAACCGTATCCTCGTCGCTATGGCGATCGCGCCCGCCGAGAAATACGACCTTCGCGACAAGGTGAAGTTCCGTATGGATGACCTGACCAACACGACCAACGTCAGCCAAGCAGGCGACGGTGAGCGCGTGCGCTGCTCGACGTTCCGCGCCGGTGAGGGGAACCCAGAGGCAGATTTCTATTGGGTGCTCGACCAGTCCGGCTCGATGTTCGACGACTACGCACGCGTCAAGGCTGTGGCCACTCAGTTCTACAACTCGTTGCAGAACACCGCGCTCGATTACCGCTTGGCGGTGGGCAACATGGATATCTCTTACAGCGGACGCCCACGCGCCACAGCGGGATGGTTCACCGACCAGACCACGTTCATCGGTGAGATCACAAACATCGAAAACGGCAACTACGATTGCTGTGATGAGTACGGGCTTGAGTCGGCCAAACTGGGCATTACGTGGATGCGGTCGTCATCGGCGCCGCAGGCCTTGCGCATTCGACCGAACGCACAGCTCATCACAATCTTCATGTCGGACGAAGAGGCGCAGACGATTCAGAACAACTCGCTCAATACCGCGACTGGGCAGCAGAAGTTGAACGATTTCAAGATCTTCTTCGCGGCCAACACGATCGCGTTCGCCATCGTGAACAACCAAGGCGAGGCGTATCGCCAAGTGGCGTTGGCGACCGGCGGCAGCTTTGCCGACCTGGAGGCCACCGACATCTCCGAGACGATCGAAGACATTATCTACGCGGCCACGGGACTGGCTTCTGCCTACGTGCTCCCCGAGACGCCGATCTCAAGCTCGCTACGGGTTTACAAGAACAGCGAGTGGGTTCCGCGTAGCCGCGAAAACGGTTTCGACTACTTCGCGAACACGAACTCGATCGCGTTCTTCGGCACCTACCGCCCACAACCGGCCGATCCCACACTGGGTCGTTACGGCGACGACATTGCGGTGAGCTACCAGACCTTCCTCGACCGCACAAAGAACCCCTGAGCGGCGTGGCGCTGGCTCAGGTTCTCGACCCCGAGGCCGCATGCGCGCACTCATCCTCGTCGACCTCCAAAATGACTTCGTAGAAGGGGGCGCTCTCGCTGTGGCCGGCGGTGGTGCGACCATCGACGTCGCCAACCGCGTGATGGGGGCGTTTGACCTCGTCGTGGCGACACAGGATTGGCATCCGGCTGATCACCAGAGCTTCTCGAAGCACCATCCCGGCAAAAAGCCTGGTGATTTGGTCGATCTCCATGGACTGCCTCAAGTGCTGTGGCCGGTCCACTGTGTACAGGAGACACACGGGGCTGCATTCGTGGACACGCTTGAGGTCGCCAAGATCCACCATGTCGTACGCAAAGGGACAGATCCTGAGGTGGACAGCTACAGCGGCTTTTTTGACAACGGCCATCGTCACGACACGGGGTTGGCAACCTGGCTGCGAAACCACGGCGTCAGCGACGTGTGGATTTTGGGCCTTGCGACGGACTACTGCGTCAAATTCACAGCGCTGGACGCGGTGGGCGAGGGCTTCGCGACGTGGTTGCTGCCCGAGGGGTGCCGCGCGGTCAATCTGTCCGCGACCGATGGGGAGGACGCCATCGCAGCGATGCGCGCAGCCGGCGTCACGATCGCGAGGCTGACCGATGTCTGAGAAGTTGGCCACGGGAAAGCACCTCGAGTTCGTACGCGAAGACGGTTGGGAATACGTGCGGCGCACATCCTCCGGTGGTGCGGTGATCATTGTGGCCTTGACCGCCGCGAATCGCGTGCTGTTGGTTGAGCAAGCGCGTCCCCCCATTGGAACACGCTGCATCGAGTTTCCGGCAGGGCTTGTGGGCGACCGCGAGGAGTTTGTCGGTGAGAGTCTCGCGGTTGCCGCCGAGCGAGAATTGCTTGAGGAGACCGGATACGCCGCCGAGAACATGGAGTACCTCACGCATGGCCCCCCCAGCCCGGGGATGAGCACCGAGTCGGTGACGTTCTTCCGCGCCAGTGGATTGCGTAAGGTCGGTCCAGGAGGGGGCGACGAGACCGAGGATATCGAGCTCCATGAGGTGCCCCTTG
This sequence comes from bacterium, assembly GCA_041390025.1. Lineage (GTDB taxonomy): Bacteria > Myxococcota_A > Bradymonadia > Bradymonadales > Bradymonadaceae > JBFFMO01. Next base: position 78,709 of record JAWKQR010000018.1, on the reverse strand, counting down.
ATGGTCTCGCGGCCTTCCTCGCGGACGCACAACGCCGCGGCTTGGAGGTCGATCCGAAGATCTATGTCGGGCTGTACTTCTTGGGCTTGCGCGCTCCTGCAAAAACTCGCGGGGTATCGGTTGAGGCTCCTTTTAGTGCTCCGTCGCGCGATGAGTCGCCGGTGGGTATGGCGTTGAACGACGAGCTCTTGGCTCGTGTGGACGCGCATCTCCCCGATCTGGTGGGCGCTGGAAAAGTTGGAATTTTGGGCGGGAGTTTTAATCCGCCGCACGTTGGGCATGCGCTGTTGGCGCACGCGATGTTGTCCACCGAAGACCTTGATGAGCTGTGGATCATCCCGGTTTGGCAGCACCCCTTTGGCAAAGATTCTGTCAGCTTTGAACATCGCATGGACATGTGCCGGCTTGCCTTCGCATTGCTGGGCAACCGAGTTCGTGTGCTGGACATCGAGAGTGTGCTTCCGACGCCGAGCTACACCGTTCAGACGTTGAGCGCGATTCATGCGGTTCGGCCGGGAATCAAACCCACGCTCATCATCGGAAGCGACATCATCCCCGAGCTCCCGCGGTGGCGAGATCCCGACCGGCTGCCGGCGCTGTCGAGCTTGATGGTTGTACCGCGCCAAGGTGCACCCGAGCTCGAACCCCCAGAAACACTTCCCATCAAGGTCTACCAGGGTTTCCGTCTGCCAAAAGTGTCAAGTTCCGCGATCAAGCGGGCTTTATTGACGGGGGGCAATGTCGATGGTCTGCTTGACGTTGCAGTGCTGTCCTACATCCGAGAACACCGCCTGTACTCGGAGTTGTAGGCTTCCCTCAATTGGTTGATTGAATGGTTCGTCCCTTATTGACGCTCTTGGCGATGGCGCTCGCTGTGCTCGCGCCGGGTTATGCGCATGCCTCCGGCGGTGTCAGTCAAGACACGCTTCAGCCCGTGCTCATCCTTTTGGGCGTCGTGACGTTTGCGTACTTGGTGGCCCACGGCGCCTCGGAGTGGTTGCAGCGTCGTTTCGGCTTCGTCACGGGTGTGGAGTACATGGTCGTGGGAGCGGTTCTGGGGCCAGGCGTCGGACTGCTCTCCGAGGACATGACGAGCAAGTTCGTCCCAGCCATCGTGCTTGGAACGGGGTCTTTGGGTCTGTTGACGGGACTGCAACTCAACTTACGCCGGATGACGGCGCATCGGACCGGTGCGGTCCTACCGGCATTTTGGGTTTCCGTGCTGACCCTGTTGGTGGTGGGCATCGTCCCGATGGCGTTGCTGACGTACTTCGCGGGCAACGAAGCGCTGAGCCGGTTCTTGCCTCATGTGCTCGCGATTGCGGCTGTGGCGCTCGTTGCGGACCAATCCATGATTCGCTCATTGGTGGGGTATCTGCACGCGCGCGGCGATGGTGTGAACTTTTTGCTGCGGGTGGCGCGCGTCTGCTCCGCGATCGCGGTTGTCGTCTTTGGCGTGCTCTTCTGCCTGAACAAGCCCGTGATCTATCTGCCCATCGAGGTCAATTTGTGGGGCGCTGGCGCCTTGTGGTTTGGCGCCCACCTGATCCTCGGTGGGGTCTTGGGCGTGATCTTCGCGGCGTTTTTGCTTCGGGACTATGAGGACGACAAACTGCTCGCCGTCACGATGGGGATGGTCATCTTCACGAGTGGATTGGCCTACTATCTTCAGCTGTCGCCGGTGTTTGTGAACTTTGTCTTGGGGTTCGTGCTCTCGAATATCAACCGTCAGAGTGACCGTGTTGAACAGATGCTTCTCTCCGTCGAGCGTCCGCTCTACATCGTTCTATTCTTTTTTGCTGGGGCGGATCTGCGGTTTGATATTCCATGGTGGGCGTATGGCGGATTTCTGATCTTGTTGCTGCTGCGACTTGTCGGTCGCACAGCGGGCGGCTTCATCGTGGGCCGGCTGACGCCGGGCACGCGTAGCTTCCCGATGATGGGCACGGCATTGCTCGCGCCGGGTGGCCTCAGCGTTGCCATGGCCTTGGATTATTTCGAGGTCTACGACGAGACCGAATGGGGGGCGATCGTTTACGTCACGTTGGTCTTGGCGATCATCTCAAGCGAGATCATCTCGTACCGCGCGACGCGACGGTGGCTCATTGACGCGACCGATGTGGCCACGGAGTACGCCAACAAGAAGGGGGCCGAGTGAAGAAGGCCGCCAGTCTATTGGTGCTCGTCGCTACGATCTTGGTGCTGCTGGGTCTGATGGTGTCGCTGCAGCAATTTGAGTACACGGGCAATACAAGCTTCAACCCCAAGGTGCTCGCAGCGACCGGATTCATCATCCTCGCGGCGTTCTCGATGGGGGAGTTGTTCAAGCAGGTCAACCTACCCGCGCTGCTTGGCTACATCGCAGCCGGGGTCCTCTTCGGCCCAAAACTCGCTCCGCTGTTGCCCAATGCCCCCCAGGCGTTGTTTTCAGACGATGTGATCGCGGAGCTCGCGCTCATCAATGTTTTGACGGTGGGCCTCATCGGCACGCTGGGCGGGGGCGAGCTCAAGATCGCCGACGTCAAACGTCACTTCAGGACCATCTTCTTGGTGGTTTCAGGGATCGTGGTGCTTGCGGTACCCACGACCGCGGTCGTGATTTTGTTGTTGGCAGATTTCGCCCCGAGTTTGGTGCCGTTTCTCGACGGGCTTCCCCAAAACGAACGTTGGGCGGCGGCCATCCTGCTTGGGGTGTTCGCGATGGCGATGAGCCCCGCGGCGACGTTGGCGATCATCCAAGAGACGCGCTCGAAGGGTAACTTCACGTCGTTGTCTCTCGGGATCGTGGTCGTGGGCGACATCGTGCTTGTCGAGCTGTTCCTCGTCGCGTTTGCGTTCACACGTTTGATGGTCGCCCCCGAGGGGCTGACGATTGATGGAGCGCTCGGTGCGCTGCCGGCCATCGGCGCCGAAATCGGTTACGCGGTCTTGATCGGCGTGGTCACGGGTGCCGTGTTCATCTTGTACCTGCAATTTGTGGCGCGCGAGATGATGCTTTTCACGGTCGCCTTGATCTTTGCGGGCTCGTACGTGTCGAACTTGCTGCACGCCGAGACCCTCATGGCGTTCTTGACGGCAGGGTTTGTGGTCCAGAACTTCTCGCGCCACGGCCACGAGATGATCGAATCGCTCGAGAAGATCAGCGTTCCGGTTTTCGTGATCTACTTCATGACCCAAGCCGCGTTGCTCGACCTCAGGGCGGTTGCGGGCTACATCGGTTTGACCGTCGTGCTCACAGGGGTGCGCGCTCTGGCGATCTTCGTCGGAGTCAACCTCGCCACGCGTTTGTCCAAGTCCCAGGACAACGCCCAACGTTACGCGTGGCTGGCGTTTTTCTCGCGCGGGGGCGTTGATCTGGTCCTCGCGGCCATGGTCGCCAACCAGATGGACGTTTCGTGGGGCAAAGACTTCCAGACCGTGATCATGGCGAGCGTGGTGGTGCACATCGTGATGGGGCCACCGTTGCTGAAACTGGCTTTGGATTGGGCTGGTGAAACCGAAACCTCACGTCGGCAAACGCGAAGGGAAGCCGAGGCGTTGGACAAAGTCCTGACGACAGCGTCCATCGATCCGGAACACCTGTTTCCGTTGCCGGAGTGTGACGAAGCCATCAACGGTCGCCTCGAGATGCTGCGCGGGCGTCTGATTTCGCTGTACCAAGACCATGTCAACGCGTCGATCTCGGAGCGCACCGAGCGATTGCGCCACACGGTTGAGCACTTGACGTTGACCCAGAAGAAGGCGTTGGACCATGCGCGCCAGGTGCTCGAGAACGAGGAGATCCCGCTCGACGACAAACGCGACGCGCTTGAGGCGGCCTACCTTGAGTTCTTGCACGACATCAAATCCGACATCGACGTGTGGGAGACCATCTCTCCACTCGCTGTGGATCTCCGCGCCGCGGAACAGGTCTTGTCGGCGCTGCAGGGGTTGGAGCCATTCACAGCGGCTTACCGCGTCACGAGGGACGACAAACTCTTTACGGCGTCCGACGACGACAGCGTTTGGCGGTCTTTGCTCAAGGTGGGCAGGCGGATGCGTCGTGTGCTCGTCGGGCCCGGTCAACGCACGGTTCCGCTAGGACGGTTGTGGCGTTATTTTGTAGAGCTCTCGGTGCCGCGTTATCTGACGCGAGCCGCTATCTCTTCGGCCAACGCGAACGAGAAGTTGTGGGCCGAGCTCAGCGAAAATCTGCGTTACATGGCTGAATGCCACGACCGGATGGGGCGTGCCATCGATGAGGCCAAGGTGTTTGGCCCCAGCGAAGAGCGCATGTTGGACGACGATCACGACCCGCACGCCGAGGATCACGAACCGCCGGGACTCGAGCCCCAATCCGCCCTAGAGTGCGCACTCGCGACGCACGCACGCTACGAAGCCCACATGTTGAAGCAACGCGAACAGCTCGCCGAGCGCATGGAGGCTTGGGCACGTGTTTCTCAGGACATGTTCACGCTGAGTTTCGAGGAACCTTGGCGCTTGTTTATGGACGCCGTGTCCGTGGCAGGCACATGGGAGCTCCCGACGTGGCGCTATCGCCCGTCGGCCGTGTTTGACCGGGCGTTGCGCGCCGAGCAGAACATGCGCGAGCGGCTGCGACGTGAAGCAACCGTCGTGGGTGGGCATCGCGGATGGATTGTGGCCGAGTACCAACTCGTGATCTTCTCCCACTGGTTTGATGAGTATCAGCAGAATGTGCTGCGCTCCGCGAGTACAATGGTCCTTGAGCCGTGCGTGCGGCAGGTCGAGCAACTCACGCGGCGACTGACCGCTCAACTTGAGATGGCGACGACCGAAGGCAACGCGACGCTCGCGATTGCTTGGGAGGAGTGGCTCAACGACGGGCTTCGGCCTTCTGTGCGTGTGGCAGAGCGAGCGTTCGAGCATATTTTGGCTTCGTTTGCCAAAGGCGTCGTGACCAAACGACACCTCACGCGTCTTGACGTTGAAGTGGATCAACTCGCCGATGAGGTGCTCCTTTCCGATGTCACAGGTGGGCAAATGTTTACGTTGCGCGTGCCGCTGCGACTGTGGATGGAGTCCGAACTCGAGCGCGAGGTGGCGCTTCGATTTGTTGAGTTCAATGAACGTGCTCAGGCGTTGATGCGCAATGGCATCGAGGGTCTGGCGGACTTGCAACAGGTCGTCGAGTTCAATGTGATGACCGCACACCGCGACCACGTCGCGAAGCAGCAGTATGAGCAAGCCAATCAGTTGGCGATTGGCGGCCTGCAACGTGCGCTTCGGCTCGCCCGCGAGCTCAATGAGGAACATCAGGCGGCGGTCGATGAGCTCAAACGCTGGTTCGTGTCGGAAACCAACGCGATCCTTGAGAAATCAACGCGGTCGTTCTACGACCAAAACCTCCAAGACATCCAGCGACGCCTGAACCGAGACGATTCCGTGTTGGCCAGCGTGCGAAGCTCATGGCTTCGGCCGTGGGGCGCGGCGCGCTTGGCCACGGATGCAGTCAAAGAGACAATATCACCGTTCGTTGAGGAACTGCGGGCCGATGTGCGGTTGCTGCTGACCGACGAGGTGTCGACCTATTCCAACGCTGACATTCGCCAGCGTCTGTTGTCGTTTGAGCGGGTGGGGCATTTGCACGTTCCCGCGATTTATCGACGCCTGTTTACACCCGTGCCCCTCGACATTGCTGACTTTTACGTGCCGCGGCCTCTGATTGAGGCGGAGTGCATCGATGCCGCGGTGGAGTGGCTTGGGGGCGCGCCGGTGTCGGTGTTGATGATGGGTGATCGTGGCATGGGCAAACGCTCGACGATCCACCATTTGATGAACGGTGACCTGCGCCAACGCCTTGATGCCGCGAATGTCGACCTGTTGCCGGTCGTCTTCCGCGACGACCACGCGTCAGAGGCTGACCTCGCACGGGAGCTTGCGGAGGCCCTCAAGTGCGAGACGGTGACCACCCTGCATGGCATCGCGCGCGTGCTGCGTGCGCGTGAGCGCCGGGTCGTCATCGTGGTGGAAAACGGCGAGAAGATGTTCGAGCGGACCGAGCAGGGTATCGAGCTTTGCATGACGTTCTTGCAGCTGATCAGCGACACGGTCGACAACGCGCTTTGGTATGTCTTGATGGGAACGCCTGCCGCGACGTGGTTGGAGACCGCGATTGGGTTCATCGACTATTTCACCCACAGCGTGACCCTCGAGCCCTTCGGGCTCGACGACCTGCGCACGATGGTGATGCAGCGGCATCGCGTCAGTGGATTCGATGCCCATTTTGACCGCCGTCTGTTGCGCCCGTTGGAGTGGGTCCGCAATCCCATGGCGATGTCCGAGGCTGTGCGCGATCACGAGTCGGAGTTTTTTGAGGCGCTGACCCGCCTCAGCGGCGGGAATCCGTTGCTCGCGTTGCTCTACTGGCTGGAGAACGTTCGCCTCGATGAGACAAACGACCAAATGATCCACGTCAGCGCTTTGCCTCAGGTCGAGATGAAGTTGGCGGACTCGGTTTCCCTTGAGAAGGGGTTGGTCCTGTCGACCTTGGTTCAGCATCGAAGCCTGACCGCGGTGCAGCTTGCGCGGATTCTCAAACGGGATTTGCCCGAAGTACGCACCGAGCTTGAGCATTTGTCGCGGCTGGGCTTCGTAGAAACCATGATTGGACAGGACATCCAGTCCTACCAGCTCAAGCCATTGGCCGAGGCGCTCGTCACGATCGAGCTACGACAGCACAACATGGTTTAGGGGTCGAGCAGGTCGTCCATGCCGGCGTGATACGCGGCCAAGAACGCATGAAGCTCGACGTTTGCGCCGCGAGGAATTGAAGGTGGGCTTGTGCGATCTTGTCCTCAATGGCCAGCGCCGTGTCTTGCCAGCCCAGATCCGGCAGTCTGCGGCTTGGCTCAACGGGCGTCATCAGGGATCTAACGGCAGAAAGCGAAACGTCACAACCCACGGCAGCGAGCCGCACAAGCGCATCCACGAGCGCCGGTGGACCTTGCATCGTCGGGTCAAGCGCGATGACCTCGTGGGGTTTGTCCTCCAGAATTCTGGGGATCCAGTGCGAGAAACCTGCGCGCGGTCCCATGTCCACGAAGATCCGCGCGCCTCGGGCCCACGCATCGAGGACACGCTCGGCGACGTCTTCGGTTTGCGCGAGCGCTTCGACCGCAAACAGCGCTGCCAAGGCGGCCTCATGGGGTATCGCGGCACGCGAGTGAAACGCGATGTCGAGCTCCAGCTGCGTGGCATGCATCCTCGGGGAGTTCAGCAACCTCAGCATGACCTCGTCGATCGCATCGGGATGTCCAGCAATGACACACTCCAACGGGCCTCGGTGTTCGATCACTTCCACGGGCGTGCCTTGGACACACTCACGGACGGTTTCCTGTGGTCCGAGCACCAGCCAGGCTTGCCACATCACCCCCTCGCCCGTCGCCGCGCCGACTTCTCCCTGCGCGGCGTACATGCGGCGCACGCTGGGAAAGTCTCCGCTGAGTTCTGCAAGCACTGGCGACGTCGTCAGCCTGGCGCGCAGCGTGTCGAGGGACTCGTGGGTTTCGGCGGCCCAGCGCCCTACGGAGTGTCCGATGCGAAGATCGGGTGATACGCCCGAGCGCGATAGCAGATCCTCAGCGAATCGATGCCACCCGCAGGTTGACGCCACCAGACCATCGTCAACCAGCCGTACGTCGTTGGGAAAGCTCGCTCGCCATGCCCCTGTTTGTCCAAAAGCCGCGGTGCTCGGCCCCGAGAAACAAAACGCCACCAAGCCGTCCATTGGCCGGTGACGCGCGATCCAGCGGTCAAACGAGCGGCCCTGCGACAACAAGGACTCGGCACGGCCGTCGTCTGGCGTCCCCGGGGTGCGTGCCTGCGAAATCATCACGCCGTGCACGTTGGTGTGACGCAGTTCGACGGCGTCCATGGGGAGCGGGACCGGCGTGTCGCAGGTCAAGCGAGCGTTGCCGACCACGACGGCTTCGTTGGAGGTTTCGACAAATCGGCCCGGCCGCACACCGTGTTTGCAGCAAAGCACCGCCAGCCCAAGGGAAAACGGGGCGACGATGTCTTTGGGGACCGCCGGGATCGGCAACAACCACCCGTGTGTGCCCGCATCGACCCGCACGCCGCGGTCGGCCAATCGCAACGCGACCGCAAAGTCACCGTCCGCGCTGGAATGGGTCTGCACCACGACGTCTCCGGGTGCAACATCCTTGGCAAGCCAATCCTCGTAGGTTTTCAACGAGGTGGACCCACCGACTTGCTCAAGCACGCTGCGTCGCAGCGTAGCCTCGCGCGAGCCGGCGAGCGCAGACACCGGCACCGTCACCGCCACAGGCGAGACCGAAACGCCGCGCAACCACGCGTGAAAGTAGCTCGTAGTGCTGCCACCCTCCCCGTAAATCAGGGCTATCGCATCCACAAAAATGTGCCGATTCATCGCCTGAGGATAGCCGCATTCGACGATGAAATGGAACTTTCGTGTCTGCGTGTTATCCACATAAACGAGGGACGTCGTGTGGCGCCCAACGTTTGAGCGAGGAAATCATGCGCGTCTGGTTGCTTATCCCACTCCTTGTCCTGTCTGCCTGTGCCACCGCCCCCAAAGGGCAGACACCTTCGGAACGGGTCGACCTCGACCCCATGCTGTTCCGCCCCAATGCCGATGGGAGCCAGGCGAAGCGTTGGATTCGAGCGAGGTGTTCGAAAAAGCGTACACAGCGTTTTCGGCACGCAACTACGACGAAGCGTCCCAAAATTACGACCTGATCATCAAGTACTTTGAGGACTCCCGGTTCTACCTGCCGTCGCTGTACAACGCGGGACTCTCGTACGAACGTTTGGAGCGTTGGGAGGAGGCTGCACAGCGTTACCGATGGGTCATCGAGAAGTTCCCCGACAAACCCGACGCACGTGACGCCTACTACCGGCTCGCCGCCGCCGAGGAACAACTCGGCCGCTATGAGCAGGTCGTCGAGCTGATGACCAACGTATTGCTGCGTCCCGAGCTGACGACCTTTGACCGCGTCGAGGCGCACGTGCGCCGCGCCAATGGACTGCTCGAACTCAAGCAGCTTGAGGAGGCGGTCAATGGGTTCGCCACCGCGATCGACATCAACGACGATGCGCCGCCCGAGCAACGTTTGCAGGCCAACAGCCACCTCCTTGTCCAAGCCTACTTTGGGATGGGCCGTGCTTACCACCTCGAGGTTTCAGGCATCAAACTCGTGCTCCCACCTGAGCGCATGGGCGAGGATCTCAAGGAAAAGGCGGACCTATTTCTGCGGGCGCAGTCGGCTTATATCAAGGCTTTGAGCTATCACCATCCGCATTGGTCGATGGCGGCGGGTTACATGATCGGTCGCCTGTACGAAGATTTTTACTCGGACATCTTTGAAGCCGAGATACCCGACGACCTGTCGTCCGAGGCCGTAGGATTCTATTTTGACGAGCTGCGAAAACAGATTCGCCCGTTGATGGTCCGCGCAGTTCAGGTCTACGAGAAAAACCTGTCGTTGAGCCGACGCATTGGAACGACGTCGGACGACAACACCTGGGTCGCCGACACCGAAAAACACCTGAGTCGGCTCAAGGCGTATCTGGACGATCCAACCACCCAAAAGCGCGCGGAACGATTTGTGATGCGCGGTCAAAAGCTCTCGGACATGTGGGCGCCTATGCCGGTGGCGCGTGATGCGGTCGACGTGGCTCGAGACAAGGCACGCGCGGAGTCCGTGCGCTGACCGTTTTTGGACGCGGCAGCGTTGGGACCGTGTCCGCCTTGTGGTAGGTTGGACACATGTCTCAAGACCCTCTCCCACACGAGCCGGCGGCGACCCAACCCAACGACGTGCTGGTCGCGGCGACCGATCTCACGCGTGAGGAATTGCTCGCGCGTGTCGCGGAGCTTGAAGCACAGGTACGCGCTCAAGATGCGCGATTTGCATGCATCGCCGAGATCGGCAGCGCGCTGGGGTCGACGTTTGACCTCGACGAGTTGTTGCACATCGTCATGGAGAAGATCACCGAGCTCATGCAGGCCGAGCGCTCGACCCTGTTTTTGCTCGACGACAACGGTGACGAGCTGTGGAGCAAGGTCACGCAAGGGGTGCGAAACACCGAGATTCGCTTGCGTGTCGGCGAGGGGATCGCTGGGTGGGTCGCGCTGACCGGCAAATCGTTGAACATCCGCGACGCCTACAACGACCCGCGATTTAATCCCGCGTTCGACGCACGTACGGGTTTTTCGACGCGCAGCATTTTGTGCCAGCCGATGCGCAACCAAGAGGGGCAAATCATCGGTGTCGCGCAGGTGCTCAACCAACGCCGCGGCCACTTCTCAGACGAAGACGAGATGCTCCTGAGCTTGCTCGCGAGCCAAGCAGCGATCGCTGTCGAGAACTCCAAGCTGTATTTGTCCGTCGTCCAAAAGAACATGGAGTTGACCGAAGTCGCTGCCGAGCTCGAACACACGATCGCCGAGCTCGATACGCTCTACGAGGTCGAAAAAGACATCAACCTCGCGATGTCGTTGGAGCGACTGATCGGGTCGATCACACTTCGAACGGCCGCCATCCTGCAAGGATCGGGGGCGTCTCTCGCGCTCGCCGATGACGACAGCCTCCACTATTTCACGCAGACACGAAACGACGACGGGTGGCGGTTTACCCAGAAGTCCATGCCGTTGGGTTCGGGGGTGTGCGGGCGAGTCATCGAAGAGGGGACGGCGTTCCTTTGCAACACCGGGGCGTGCGACACGGTCCCAGGCTCTGCAAGAGGCATGGGCGTCAACATCCACAACGTGGTCGCGGTACCGTTGCTCGCTGACGGCAAGACCATCGGTGCGTTGAAAGTGTTCAATCGCGACGATCGTTTCGACGACGACGACCTGAAACTCTTGACCTTGGTTGCGTCGCGCATCGCCGCCGCCATCATCGCACGCTCGCACCACGAGCAGCTCGAGAAGTCAGGCCGTTTGGCGAGCATCGGGCAGATGCTTTCCGGTGTGATCCACGACCTCAAGAACCCCATCGCGGTCATCAACGGCTATGTGCAGTTCATGGTGCGCTCCGACGATCGCACCAAACGCGAGGGCTACGCCGACATCATTTATCGACAGTTTGATCACATCAACCAGATGACCCGGAGCTCCTCAATTTCGCGCGTGGCGAACGCAACTTTGTGCCTCGCTCGACCACGATTGCGGCGTGGATGGAGGATGTTCAAGCATTGCTCCAAAAGGAGATGTCACGGCGAAACGTGGAGCTCAAAGTGGCGCTCGACTACGACGGCCCCGTTGAGATCGACGATGCGAAGCTCACACGCGCCATCCTCAACCTCGCGCGCAACGCCGCTGACGCGATGCCCGATGGGGGCTCGTTTGAGATACGCATCCGGCTTGATGCCGCAGAGGATCAGCTCGTGATGGAGTTCACGGACACGGGTGGTGGTGTGCCGCTGTCGATTCAGTCGACGTTGTTCGACGAGTTTGTCACGACCGGCAAAGAACACGGCACCGGCCTTGGATTGGCCATCGTCAAACAGATCGTTGATGTTCACCATGGAACGATTTCGTTTCACAGCACTCTGAACGAGGGTACGACGTTTACCATTCGTGTTCCCCGGGTACCCGTATGAAGAAATGCCTTGTCGCCGTTTTGCTGCTGGCTGGATGTCAGAGCAATCCTCCCGATTCATCCGTGCCGGCCACGGCCGCAACGACAGCCAAGCAGGTCGCGGCCACCGCGGCTCAGGTGCAGATCGAGGTCGAGACCAAGCCTGCACAAACGCAGGGGCTCAACGCCGGGACACCCGAGCAACAAGAGTTGCTCGCCCGCGCCAAGGTGGATTTCATGAACAACGATTGGGACCAAGCTCAAGGATTGTTCGAGAAGCTCGCGACCACGGGACCCGTTTCTGGCCCACAGGTTACCGCCATGATCGCGTTGGCCGAAATCTACAAAGACAAGGGCTTGGACTCCAAGGCGAGCGCGCTCTACATGGATCTGCTCGCCCGCGCCCCGAATGTGGCGGAGGTGCAGTTCATCGCCGGTCGCTACATGGCCGAAAACGGTCAGACCTCCAATGCGATTCCAGCCTACGAGCGCGCCATTGAGCTCGATTCGAATTACTTGCAGGCCTACGTGGAGCTTGGGGGCTTATACGTCAAAGCCGGAAGGGAAGAAGACGCCAACAAGATATTCCTGCGGTACGAGCAGCGGATCTACGCGATTTCGAAGGTCCTTGAGGACAAAAAGGCCGACCCGGCCGAGAAACTTGAGATCTTGGAGATTCTGTCCTTCGTCAAGGACGACCGGGCCAACCAAGCCATCATGGGTGCATTGGGCGACCCCGCGCCAGAGGTGCGTGAGCGCGCGGTGACCCTCGCCGAGGAATTCGGGATTGGCGAGTCGCAAGCCGTCATCGAGAAACTGGCGGTGGAGGATGAAGACATGCGCGTCCGAATGGCCGCCAAGGCCGCACTCGAGCGCGTCAAAGGCGCTTCCCCCGAGGGCTCTCGCCCGACGTTCGTTCAGTCGCCATCCGACCTGCCCAAACCGTAGTTGTAGTTTTTTGTCGGCGTGGTTTCATTTTTGTTCGAAGTCGATGTAGGCTCCTGTGGTTTTTGAGCAGAGATGAGACAAATGAATCTTCAGTGGTTGGAGGAGCTCCCACAGCTTCCGCGCGCCGTTCGCATGGTGATCGTGGTGGCCGCGCACATCGCGTTGTTCGCGGTGGCGTACCTTGGGGCCTTCCTCATACGATTCGATTTTGCGTTCCCGGAACACTGGCATGCGGTCATTTTGTCCACCTTCCCGGTGGCTTTGGCCTCGAAAGTCCTCGTGTTCGCGGTGCTGCGAAATTTCAACGGCTGGTGGAAGTACGTCAGCCTTCACGACATTCTTGAGCTCGCGCGATCACTTGCGATCGCAGGTGCGCTGTTCTTATTCGTCAACGTCTTCGTTCGAGTGCCTGATTAATTCCCGCGGTCCATCTACATCCTGGACTACGGCATCTCGCTCTTTCTCATCGCCGCCGCGCGTGGTTCGCTGCGGTTGTTGCGTGAGGCCATTCGCACCACCGCGCCGACAACGGCAAAGACCCGTCCGCTGGTTATTTTGGGGGCTGGCGACACCGGCGAGACGCTCCTGCGCGAGATCACAAAGAACCGGAACCTGCCCTACAAAGCGGTCGGGTTCCTTGACGACGATCCCTACAAACGTGGACTCCGCATCCACGGGGTGCCTGTGCTCGGCCCGGTTTCGTTGCTGTCCGAGATCGTGCAGAAACACCGGGTCGAAGAAGTGATCATCGCGATGCCGTCGGCGTCACGCGAACAGCTACGCCGTGTGGTCGACCTGTCGAAGTCCATTGGCGTAAAGACGCGTATTCTGCCTGCGGTGGAAGCGATCCTGGAAGGCCACGTTTCGCTCAACGCGTTGCGCGAAGTGTCGATCGACGACCTGCTAGGACGTGAGCCGGTCAAGTTGGACACCGGTGCCATCGGTCGATTCATCGAAGGGCAGACCGTGCTGGTGACGGGCGCCGGCGGTTCCATCGGGTCCGAGATTTGTCGGCAGGTGCTGCGCTTTGGGCCCGCGCGTTTGGTGATGGTCGAACGCGCCGAAACGCCATTGTTTTTCATCCATCGGGAACTCGCCGGTTCGATCGAGGAGGTCGAACCCATCATTGCCGATGTGGGTGACCGTGATCGCATGCGCAAGGTTTTCCAGGCGCATAAACCGGCTGTGGTCATCCATGCCGCGGCTTACAAACATGTGCCGTTGATGGAGCAGTACCCTTGCCAAGCGGTGCTGAACAACGTGCGCGGCACGCAGAACGTGGCGGATCTGGCGGCGGAGTATGGTTGCAAGAACTTCATCTTGGTCTCGACCGACAAAGCCGTGAACCCGACCAGCGTGATGGGGGCTACCAAACGCGTGACCGAGCTCTACGTGTTGTCTTTGAACTCGCGGTTCGAAACGCATTATTGCGCTGTTCGCTTCGGAAACGTGTTGGGCTCGAACGGCAGCGTGGTCCCGATCTTTACCGAACAGCTCAAACGCGGTGGTCCTATCACGGTGACCCATCCCGAGATGACACGGTATTTCATGACGATTCCTGAGGCGTCGCAGCTCGTGTTGCAGGCGGCCGCCAACGGGAAGGGCGGTGAGCTGTTCATCCTCGACATGGGCGAGCCCGTGCGCATCGCGGACCTCGCGCGTGACATGATTCGTCTGTCTGGCCTGTCCGAAAACGAGGTCGAAATCGTGTTCACCGGCGTGCGCCCTGGCGAAAAGCTCTTTGAAGAGCTGACGTTGGACGAGGAGCGCGTGGATAAGACGCGGCACGAAAAGATCTTCATCGGCCGCACGGCGGATGCCGAGCTCAACCTGCTCAAGGATCACCTGCCGCCGTTGCTCGAAGCAGCGGCCGACGATGATGACCTCCGAGTTCGTGCCGAGCTCAAGGCCATCATCCCGACCTACGCATGGGAGACCGCCGAAAATGTTGTCCCCCTGAGGCCAGCGGCCGGTCAGAAGTAGTTGGCGCGACGCGGGGTTCGTGTTACCAAAAACGCCAATTTCCGGAGTCGCATCAACATGAAAAGAGCCTCCACGCTCCTTGCCGCCCTGGCATCGCTGGGACTGTACTGTGTTCCAGACACCGCCCAAGCAGACCCCGAACCAAGTCGCTTCAGCGCAGGTGGTTACATGCGGATCATGGCGCGTCCAGATCTGCAGGGCGGAAACGGTCGGCTGGGCTATTGGAATCTTTACGGACGGTTGCTCAACGAAGGCCCATACGCCGCGCTGGAGCTTCGTTACGACATGCTCCCCCAAGATCCACTCGCGAACACTCCATGGACCGCAATCCACGCAAAGATCGAAGGCGGATCGGTCCTGAACGCGGATTCTGGGATGGGGAGTCTGGGCAATTTTCGCCTGACGCAGCTGTATGCGCAAACGGGCAACGTATTGCTCGAGAACGTCACCTGGCAGATTGGAACGCTCGACAGTTTTTTTGGCGACCTCGGCCTTTACGATTTCCGGCCGGCCCAAGTCTTCAACGACACCGTGGGCGTCTCGGGTCGATACCAAAGCCAGTGGGTGGATCTTTTGTTCGGCGCTGGCGACGCAGGCTGGGCGATCAAGGGCATGGATTACAATCCGATCCTCACCGTTGGAGGCACGGCAAAGCTCAAGCTGGGCAAGGTTGAGCTGGGCGTGGGTGGGCAGTTTTATTACGAGCCCGAGGTCGAGGGTAACCGATTCGCCCCACATAACAGTGTCTTCGAAGACGGCCGGCCGCTGGACTACGAGCAGTACGTGCGCGGCGAAATCTCGCGCCGTTGGTTTGAGGACAATCCGATGCGCACGGGCCTTTTCACCGAACCCATTCCGACATCAACGACATCGTTTCGGGCGATCGGGTACATTGGCTTTGGGCAGCTGGGCCCGTTGATTTGGAACAACCTGTTCGCCAACTTCCTGCGTCAACACCCCAAAACGTCAGTCGTCGAGTCGTACGAGGGCCAAGACTACACGTTTTACGTCGAAGACCTGACCGACGAGCGCTACCAAATCAACGTCGGAAACGAGATGCAGCTCAAGCTTTGGCCCGGCCGCTTGGACCTGACGTGGTCCATGTTCTTTGGATATCACTGGGACAATGACAACACGATCTTGGCCAACGACGACAACCGTCAGGTGGTCTCGACCGTGGCGCGTTTTCAGGGATATCTGACCGAAAAGACACACTTGTTGTTGGAGTCGAGCCTCGCGCAGGAAAAGTCTCTCAACGGCAATCTGTTTCGCTCAGGAGCCGACTCGGTGTTCCAATCGACCCAAGGACGCAACGACGCACGTGGCCTTGAGTTCGGCGACTCAGACGTTCGTAACACCTTCCAGATCAAGTTTGGTCCGGTGTTGCAGCCACTGGGCGTGGGCGTGTTCACGCGTCCGTCGTTCCGCCTCCTGTACGGCGGTCAATACAGCAGCCAGAACAATGCCTTTGGCAACGGATTCGTCGACAGTCTGGACGACTTCAATGTCTTTGGAACAAGGGAAGCACACTGGCACCACGTGGTATCCGCCGAGGTCGAGACATGGTTTTGAGACGCCTTTTGCCCCTGCTTTTATTACTCGGGCTGATGACCGGATGCATCGGTGCCCAGAAGGTGGTGCGGACCGAACAACAAACGCCTGTGGTGTCGGTGTTTGTGCTTCAATACCCGGACCGCCCAGAGATCGACGCGGTGCCGGCGAGTTACCAAAATCGCATCACCGACGAAGTACGTCGTCGAAACCTCTTGGTGCAGATTCCGCCGAGCGAGGACCTGTTTAAGGAGTTTCGCACGCGTCGGGGGACCGACCAGCGCGTCAAGACGCTGCGCGAAAAACATCCCGGGCAGTTTATCATGTTGGTCGAGAGCGAAGTGCGATTCTACAGCTTCCTCAGCGGCAAGTTTCGCTGGAACGTCGCCGGCCGAGTGACGTTCTCGCAACCCGATGGCGACGTCCAAACGACACCCTTCGAGTTGGCGGCCTTCCTAGACTTTGACCATCAGAACGAGGCAGACGCGCTGCGTTATGTCGAGCTGGCCGTCGCTGAGCGCATTGGCCAAGCCACGGATCGTTTCCTGTCGGGCATCGATGGGGTCAACGTCGTTCTCCCTCAGTAACAAAGGACCAGCATGCGTTGGTATTTGATATGGGCGTTTGTGCTGCTGATCGCAGGTTGTGCAACGCCGGCGACGGTCACGCGCCTGTCTTCGGTGGAGCCGATCGTCGTCACATGGCGTGTTTGGGGACCCAACGGCGCAGAGGAACCCCCGTCTGAGCTCAAGGAAGCGGTCGAGACGGACTTGCGTGCACGCGGCTTCCAACCCGTGGCGTCCGGCACGTCCGATTACGCGATGACCGTGGACGTGCGGGCCGCAGAACCCATCCGTTTTGACAAGCAGTACCGATGGTCACTGACCATGCGTGCCACGTTCTCCCAGATTGGCACGGCACCGCGCTACATCGAATCGAGCTACGCGGCTACCGTTTCGCGTCCGTCCGAGTCAGCGTTGATGGCGATTGAAGCGTCGTCAGCGCGTATGCGTGACGATATTGCGAGGGAGCCGAACGTTTTGTCGCCACGATTCAACCTCGCGCCGAGTCCCGGCGACCGCTGGCGTCAGGGCTCTATCGCGCGGGGGACGCCATGTATTTCATCATGGTGGACCGATTCGCCAATGGCGACCCGAGTAACGATGGGACGATTGACCTCGCCGACCCACAGGCGTTTCACGGGGGCGACCTGCAGGGGATCATCGATCATCTCGACGAGCTGAAGGATCTGGGCATCAAGACCGTGTGGATCTCACCGGTCTTTAAAATGCGCACGGAGCCGTTTTATGGCCACGGTGCGTTTCACGGCTACTGGCTTGAGGATCCCAACCTTATCGAGCCGCGATTTGGCGACGAAGCTACCCTGAAGCGCCTTAACACGGAGCTCCAAAAGCGCGACATGCGGCTGATCATGGATGTGGTTTTGAACCACGTCGCGCCCGAATCGGAGTTGGTCGCGCGCCACCCCGAGTGGTTCCACCTCAAAGGGGGCATCAACGACTGGTCGAACACCGAGGAGGTTCAAACCCATGATGTGCACGGCCTTCCCGACCTCGACCAAAGTGTGCCTGAAGCTTATGACTGGGTCGCAGGAACGACGTTGTCATGGATCAACCGGGTAGGACCCGGCGGTTTCCGATTGGACGCCGTGAAGCACATCTCGAACGATTTCTGGAACAAGTTCAACCAACAGGCCGCGCAACAAGGGGGAGAAAACTTCATGTTGGTCGGCGAGTTGCTTGATGGAAACCCGGCCAATGTGGCCGAGGTCGCGCGTTCCGGGGGCTTCAACGCGATGTTCGATTTCCCACTCCATTTTGCGATGGTTGATGTGTTTTGCCGCGACCAGAGCCCGTCTCGCCTCGCGGCCATCCTCTCGGCCGACCGGCTGTATTCGGACATGCTTGGGCCGAACCGAGAAGGACTCGTGACGTTGCTCGACAACCATGACTTGCCCAGAATCCTGAGTGCCTGCGGGGGCGACGTCAGCCGCGTTCGTCAGGCGATGCAGTTCATGCTCACCGCGCGTGGAACGCCTTCGTTTACGTGGGGCACCGAAGCGGGCGCGCTTGGGGACGGCGAGCCGGAGAACCGCGGCGACATGGTGTTTGGCGCGGGTCACGCGCTCGCCCGTGTGATGCATGATGGTTTGGAACGACGACGTTTGCGGCATGTGCTCCAAACCGGAATGGACGTGATCCTAGAGAGCGACGACGGCCTGTTTGCCTACCTTCGTCTGGGCTCGCCGCAGGACCCGACGCCACAGGCGGTGCTTGTGGTCGTCAACGCCACGATGGGCCTTCGCGAGGTCACCTTGCCAAGTGAGCTTGGCGCAGACCTCTCGAAGGTCGAGGTCGCTGCGGGACAGACGTCGGTCACGATGGTGTCGGTTGACGCGAACAACCTAAAGGCCTTCCGCGAAAAACATCGCACACCCACACCGGTCAATGTCGAATTCATCGTGGATAACTTGAAGTTGGCCCCCGGCGAGACGCTGCACCTTGTGGGCTCTGGTCCCGAGATGGGCAGCTGGGTACCCAACGATGCGCCTACGTTCGCCCCTCGGAACACACAACTGTCGCTGAACGCGACGTTGCCATCCGGCCTCGTCTTCGCTTACAAGCTCGTGCGCCTCAAGGATGGCGTCGCTGTCTGGGAAGAGCGCGCCGATCGGTTTGTGTTTGTGCAACCGGGGCAGTCCATACAGTTGTCATTCGGGCGCTGAAGTCGGCCGTGCGAGTGGAGTTTTGATGCTTAAGTTAGTCTTCCTCGGGACCGGGAGTGGCAAACCCACCCCCAGCCGAGGGGTGTCGTCCGTTGTGTTGTTTCGGGACGGTGACCTGTTCATGTTCGATTGCGGCGAGGGCACGCAGATCCAGCTGCAGCGCGCCCCTGTTCGCCCAGGTGCGCTTCGTGGTGTGTTCCTGACACACTTCCATGGGGACCACTGCAACGGCCTGCCTGGATTCATCGGGTCGCTGACGTTGAATCAGCGCGATGATGCGCTGGATGTCATCGGTCCGGTGGGCCTAAAACGCTGGTTCAAGACCCTACGCGAGCTTCAGATTTTGTGGCCCGGTTTCCCGGTCCGCACGACCGAGGTCACCCAGCCAGGTGTGGTCTTCGAGGGAGACGGTTTTCAGGTCGAGGCCTATCCGCTGCGCCATCGTGTGGTGACATGGGGTTACGTCTACTCCGAGGAAGCGCGCCCAGGGCGCTTTGACCTCGACCGTGCCCGCGAGCTAGGCATCCCCGCAGGGCCGCTCTATGGGCAGCTGCAGCGTGGTCAGAGCGTCACCCTGGCCGACGGCCGTGTGATTGAACCTGCCGAGGTGCTGGGGCCAGCGCGGCCCGGGGTGCGCATCGCGTATTGTACGGATACTTCACCGTGCGAGGGTGCCATTGAAATGGCGCGCGGGGCCGATGTATTGATCCACGAGTCGACCTACCCTGGCGGCGACGAACGTTTGGCCCACGAGCGAGGCCACTCGACGGCAACCGATGCCGCCCGATGTGCCGCACAGGCCGGCGTGCAAAAGCTCGTGCTGACGCACCTTTCGCAAAAATACCCCCGGGCGGACGTGTTCCTCAAAGACGCCCGCGCCATCTTCCCGAACACCGTTGTGGCCTACGACCTCATGGAGCTTGAGGTAGAGCGTCGGGAAGCCGTCGCGGAATAATGAGCACTGGACGACGCCTTCATAGACGGGTACTCAGTACAACGCATTTGGAACGTGGACGGCGTCCACAACTCTGAGCATTGAATGAATCGAGCAACGATTTTGAAGTTCGCCCAAGTGCTGCTCATCATTGTGGTGGCAGTCGCTCTGGACCAATGGACCAAACACATCGCGTCGGACCGCCTCGCGACGTCGCGAGGCAGTTTCCAGCATTACATCTACCTGACGGTGCCCCCCGAGTTTGACGGCAAGACGGTCAAGGATTACCTGGCCGCGGAGTTCATGCCCGAGAACACCGAGGACGAGCTCAAGCGCATCATCTTCTCGACCACAACAGACGCCGCCGTCGCTGTGCGTGCGCAGGACACCGTTAAAGCGGGTGACAAGCTCGAGGTGCGCTGGCGCGAGGTCACCATCATTCCAAACCATTGGGAATACCAGTACACCCGAAATCCCGGTGCCGCGTTTAGTTTCCTTGCAAACGCGCCGGACTCGGTGCGTGCACCGTTTTTTATCGTCGTGAGTATCCTCGCGGTGCTCGTGATCTTCTGGATTCTGCGAGGCGTGCGCCCCGACCAGCAGCTTTTGCTCATCGCGCTTAGCTGCGTGTGTGGTGGCGCGATCGGCAACCTGATTGACCGCGTACGGTTTGAGTACGTGATCGACTTCATCGTGTGGAAGTGGACCGACGAGTATCGCTGGCCCACGTTCAACATTGCGGACTCGTTCATCGTCATCGGCGTGAGCCTCATGGTCATCGAGATGATCATCGACGGCATCAAGTCACGAAAGACCGGGGCGCCCACTGAGGCGCAGGAATCCGCCGAATCCACCTAAGGCAAGTGTTTGTTCCCCACCCTTTTCGACAGTCGGTGGGTGGGTTTGGACGGCGACCTCCGATTCACCATTCCCACGTATTTTGTCGCTTTGATGACAGGGTTCATCTTGGCGGCGCGGCTTGGTTGGAAGGATGCTGAGCCTGCCGGTTTTCAACGAAAGCAGTACGCAGATTTTGTCATCTGGTTGCTGATTGTCGGCATTGCTGGGGGCCGACTGCTGCACGTTTTGGTCGACGGATTTCTGATGGACTACGTGCACCTGTGCACGGATCCGTTTCTGCTCGATGGTCGATGGTTGCCCACCGCCGCGCCGTGCATCTCGAACATGGAATGTCTAGCGGCCCAGCAAACCGGCCGCGACATCGGCGCGATCTGCAACCCCGCGGATGGATTGTGTTATCCCGTGCAGGATTGCTTCCGGTGGCTCAAATTTTGGGCAGGTGGACTGACCGTTTATGGCTCGTTGCTCGGGTGTGCAGCATTCACGTATTTTTACGGCCGAAAGCACGAGCTTAACATCGCGCGGTTGCTGGACATGGGAGGCTACGGCATCCCTTTGGGCATCGCGATTGGCCGTTTGGGGTGTTTCGCCGCCGGGTGCTGTTACGGCAACGTGTGTGACGTCTCGACCGGAATCCGGTTCCCGATTGGAAGCCCTGCCTACAACGAGCATTTTGACCACCATTATGCCGAGCTCTCGGCGCAGTGGGCCCAAGGGATTCAGGCAAGCCTGCCCGTGTGGCCAACGCAGCTGATCTCAAGCGCGTACGCGTTTGCGATTTTTGCCTTTGTGTTGTTCTGGCTTCGGCCCCGAAAGAAGTTTGACGGCCAGCTGATCTTGGTCATGGGGATGCTCTACGCCACCGCGCGATTCTTGGTGGAGTTCCTGCGTGCAGACCCGCGCGGCGAGGCGCTTGGGCTGAGCACCAGCCAACTGATCGCGGTGGGGACCGTGGCTTTTTGCGTGTGGATGTACCGACGACTATCCGCCACCAAAAATCTACCAAGCACCTAAAAAATCTGATATGTCATGGACGACCACCATTCTCGGAAAATCCATGATGCGTTACCTCCACGCGTGCGTTTGCGCGTTTGCGTTGTTTGTTGTGGCGGGTGCAGCGTTCGCGGGACCACCCACCCAATATCCTGAGCTCAACAAAACAGTGACGGCAGCCAAGACGGGAGCCGCTGATGTCGCCGTGATCGTCGCGATCGAGGACTACATCTTCCTTCCCAAGGTGGCGGGGGCGACCTCCAACGGCAACGACTGGGAAAAGTTCTTTATGGACAGCCTCGGCGTTAAGACCGTGCATTTCCTATCGAACAGCCAAGGCACCAAAGAGGAGCTGGAGCGCTTCGCGAAGATCGCTGCCGAGGGGTCACAACCTGGCGGCACCGTGTGGTTTGTGTTCATCGGCCACGGCGCGCCCGCCAAAGACGGCAAAGAAGGCCTTCTGGTCGGCGCGGACGCACGCCAAGAGCCCAACAGCTTGTTCGCCCGAGGCATCCCGCAGCAAGAACTCCTGAACATCCTACAATCGGGGCAGCAAGCGCAGACGGTGCTCATCGTCGACGCGTGTTTCAGCGGTCGGGCAGGTGACGGCAGCGCGCTCGCCCCTGCGCAGCCTGTGATTCCGACCACGATTGCCCCAAAAATTACGGACACAACCGTCGTCCTTACGGCCGCGGAAGCCTCGGAGTTTGCAGGTTCACTCCCGGGAGCCAACCGCCCGGCGTTTAGCTACCTGCTGCTTGGAGCGCTTCAGGGTTGGGCCGCCGATTCCAGCCAAACGGTCAGCGCCAAACAGGCGCAGATGTACGTGCAGCGCGCGCTACGCGGCATCCCCGGCCGCATGTCGCAAACCCCGTCGATCCACGGCAACGGCGACATCGTGCTGACGCGCGGCGTTTCTGTGGGCGATCCCGGCATCAAAGGGGTTGATGAACCAGATGGCACGAGTTCCTACGACTCAACCGCTGGTCGGGCCGAAAACGTTGGTGATCAACGGAGACAACACTGGGCTTGGTCAAGTACCACCGCCGCCCGCCGCCTTGGACCGCAACGGCGCCATCGGACTTAGTGCCGACGCGGAGGTCCTCGTGGCCCGTGACCGCGCCTTGCGACTCGACGAATCGGGTGCCTCCGACCCGGATGCTGCCGCCAAGGCATGGCGGGAAGTGGCCGCCTTGGATGGTGCAAATCCGTTCAAAGAAGAAGCTGCGGTGCGCGCGCTGCAGTGGGAGGACTTTGGCAAAGAACAACGGGACTTCATGGCTCAGAAATCGGCCGACTTCCAACGTTTGACGCAGATTCTGCCTTTGACCAGCGTCACCGAAGAGAACAAGGTTCAGCTGCTGACCAACTACGGTGGTCTGTATGGCGAGGCCGACATGGTCAATCTCATCTCGGTGGTGCAACCCGCCGACGTTCGCGCCCGTCTGTGCGCCCCTTACCTGCAGTCGGGCACCTCGCCGGTACGTGTCGACATGCCGGTGGACCGAGACGGGGAGCCGTTTAAGGGTGAGATTGTGGTGGCCGAGGTCAAATTCGGAAAGGCACCCACGATGATCAACCTGCCGTCATGCGCCACGTCGATGCCGATCGAAGTCACGGAATCCGAATCCGGTAAGACCTGGGCAGGTGTCGTACCGGGCTTGGGCGGAAGCGATCCCACGATCATCTCGCCGGAATACGACGATCTGATTCCATGGTCGTTCTGGCATGATTACCTGACGGCGAGCTCCCCGAGCGGGCCGTTGATCGGCGTGATGTTCTCGCAGATGACCCTGCCGTCGGAGTTCAACCGTTCGACGGTGCAGTCGTTACGCGGCAACGTAGAGCTCGGCGTTGGGGGTGGTTGGGCCGGTGACTTCTCGCTGTGGTTCGAACCGTCCATGAGCATCGAAGACTCAGGTGTGGAGCGGGCCATCGGACTGGCAGGCGGCCTTGGACTCGGGCGTTTTTCAGCGGGTCGTTTCAGCTTGTCGCCCCTTCGTGTGGGTTATCAGAAGTTCCTGAACTCGGACATTGACGGAATGGAGGGCTTTACCGGGCATGCCGCGTTGCGCTTCCACGTGGGCGGTGGTGTGCAGCTGCGCGGCGACGCGGGTGTGCTTCGTGCTGCCGTGAATCAAAGTGGGCAGGACGTTGAGGGTTGGGCGTGGTCCGCTGGAGGTGGTCTGGAATACGGCAACCCTGTCATCTACAACGCGGTAGGAAGCCTGTTCGAGAGCGAGGGCAATTCATCAAGCTCCGACGAATGGACCGAGTGGACCGACGGCTCGCTCTCGTTTGGTTACAACGTTGCGCAGGGTTATCTGCCCAAGCAGGACTTCATCGGTACGATGATTTTCATGACGAAGTTCACCGAATACGACGACGGCGCCTACGTCAGCATCGAAGGGGCTTACACGGGCCTGCTCGGTTTGGATTCGACAAACTTCGCGCTGCGTTTGGGGATGGCGTCCATGAATGACGACGAAGACGTCGTCTACCAGCTTGGCTTCATCGGCGCCTACAACGGCTTTGAGGAGTCGGACTACTACATGCTCGGGATGGAAGGGGAGCTCGCGTACCACTTGGTCAGCCAGCTCTCGATCCATGGTTATGTGTCGCTCAATGCCCTTGCGCTGTCGGACACCGAGGGCGAAACAAAAGACGAAGTCACCCAAGAGGTCATCGGTAAAACGACCACGATGAGCCCCGTGTCAGCGTATCTGCGATGGGTGACACCCGCGAATATCTACTTCAACGCTGGCGTGCGCGCCGACATCACGGGCTCAATGCCAATCTCAGGAGTCGGTGAGGCGGGTTACGTGATGTCGTTGGACTAACAACAGGATGTAGGGTGGGTCGGCAACCTCGGGTTGCCGAATGGGCGAAGCGTGTCCTTGGGTCGGCAAGCTCCGGTTGCCGAATGGGCGAAGCATGTCCTTGGGTCGGCAACCTCGGGTTGCCGAATGGGCGAAGCATGTCCTTGGGTCGGCAACCTCGGGTTGCCGAATGGGCGAAGCCCACATACGACCTAGAAGTTGCAGAACCCGGTGTTTCGGTAGTCCGAGCCGGCGGCGCTCGCCAGGCACGCGTTGTCGTATTGTTGCCCATCGCATCCACACACCACAGCGAGAACCGTGGGGCAGTTCATCGGCCGCGGCTTGCAGGTGCCAATCTGGTCGGCGTCTCCGCAGATGCCGGTAGGGCCACCGTAGTCACACCACTCGGTGCTTGAGCACACCCCGCCTGAGCGACCACCGCAGGCATTGCTGGGCTCACAAAGGCCGGCGATGCAACTCTCGCCGCGTTTGCACGCCGTGTCATCGATGCACGGCGTTTTGCACGCACCGTCGTAGCTCGGGCTGACGCCTGCCAATGCCGCGGCGCATTCGTTGGGGTAGTCTTGTCCATCGCAACCGCACACGGGGGCATCAATGTCGTTGCAAGCCGTCGGCAACGGGCGGCATTCGCCAAACTGGTCGGCGAGGCCGCACTGGTTGTCTGGTGAATAGAAACAGAACTCGTCGGCCTGGCATGTCAGGCCCATTCGACCACCACAAGGGGCAGGCGGATTGACGCACACCCCATCCGTGCAGACTCGCCCCGCCCCGCACTCATCGTCCGTGCTGCACGTTGCTGGGCAATCGCCTGACGCGAGGACGTTGACCCCGGCTTTGGATGCCTCGCAGTCGTTGCCGTACGTGGTGCCGTCGCAACCACACACCGGGGCGAGCTCTCTTGTGCACACGGTGGGAATCTCGGCGCACGTGCCTGGACCGCCGCCGCAGATGTCGCCACTTTCGACAAAACAGTAGAATCCGTTGGGACAATTCGCCGAAGTGTCACAGGACACCGGGACAACAACACAGACATCATCGACGCACGACTCGTCGCTCGGGCAGTCGCTGTCCTGTCCACAGGAGGTCAGGCAGTTTCCTGACACGCACACGTCGGACTCCGGACAGTCGGAATCGACCTCACAACTGCCGTCGCATCGGCCCTCGTAGGATGTCGACACGCCGGCGTCGGCAGCCGCGCAAACGTTGGCGTAGTCTTTTGCGTCACATCCGCACACAGGGCGAGCCGTATCGTCGCAGATGGGTTTGTCCTCGCAGGTGCCATCCGCCGTGTTGACGCACGCCGAGCCAACATTGCAGAACTGCCCGTCACCACACACCGCTCCGCCGCAGGTTTCTGGGGCGGTGCAGCTGTCGTCGAACTCGGGACAGAACGTGTCGCATTCACCGTCCGTGTACCAATCCATCAACGTACAAATGTCCTGCCCATCGGCGGTTTTTCCGTTGAGATCCGCCGCCTCGGCCTTGGTGTAGGTCGTGGCAGTTGGTGCGGGGCTTACGCTGGGCGCATCATCGGAACACGCGGCTAGGACAACAAAAGCGAGGGCAAAACGGCGCATAGGGGTACTCCCGTAACAGTTGAGGCGCACAAGATTGCGCGGACTTGGGCTTCAGTTCAAGAGGCAATATCGTGCAAGAGCCCATGGATAGGGGCTTGAGCGGTTGTCTGGTTGATTACATTTAGTCGCGTTCAACCATCTTCGCCGTGGGCACGGCCATGCGCTCGCAGCCACCTCCCGAGCAGGTGAACTCGCATGTGGCTTCATCCATGCAGTACTGCTTGCAATTGCCAATCTTGCAGTCTGCCTTGCAGGTACTCTTGTTCAGGCACGCCACCACACCCGGCGGCTCGGAGGCTTCGAACACACAGTGGTTTGTACCCGAGCAGGTGCCCCCGGCTTTGAATTTACGCATGGCGAGCGTGGCGTCGTCCGTGGGTGGCACCGACGACGTCACGACTCCCGCGGAGTTTGTATGATGACGGGCGGTGCCGGTTGGCGCATTTTGCGCCGAGACGGGCTTCACGGGTTTAACCGCTTTGGGCGTGTCGGGCGTGCGGTTAGCCGTGGGCGCAGGATGTTCGGAGGGATGTGCTGGTGCGACATCGCTGGTGGTCTGGACAGCAGTACGTTGTGCCACAGCCACGTATTTCCGTGCGAGCTCGTGCACGATCGGGCCGTTGGGATCGGCGACGGCAAGGATTGGCGCTTGCTCAAGCGTCGCGGGATCAAGAGCCACAGGCGGGGTCTGGGGCTGGAACAGCCACCAACCCGCGGCGGCGATCATCGCTGCACCCGCGGCTGCGGCGAGGGGCCACCACGTCGCGCGCCGAGGTTTGGCAGAAGCGGCGGCCAATCCTTTGATGGGCTCGAGCTCGCTTGACCACCGCTCGAATTGCGGTTGACCGTCGATAACATCGATTTCGACCATCGCGACGTTCAAGCGTTGCCGAATCTCATCGATGCGGCGGCCGACGTCTCCGGCACTTTTTGGGCGTTGCTCAGGGGGCTTTTGAAGCAGGTCCATCACCAACGCGGCAACAACGTCCGGCACGGTTGAGTCTAGCTCGCGTGGTGGCTCCTGCACGTGTTTCAGCAACAGCGCGAGCGGCGTGTCTGCCGAAAACGGCAACCCACCGCTGAGCATTTCGTACATGAGCACACCGAGGCTGTAGAGGTCGCTCGCGGCGGATACCGGCAGGTCCTGAGCCTGTTCCGGCGACATGTAATGCGGCGTGCCGGTGATGCCGCCAGGGGCGGTCAAACGGGTCTGGGCTGCGATGGACTGCGCGATACCAAAATCGAGCAACTTCACCTGAAGCCGTCGCTCGGCCGTGACCGTAAGCATGACATTCTCAGGCTTGAGGTCCCGGTGAATGACGCCCGCGGCATGCGCCTCGGCCAATCCGCTGCAGATCTGGCGTGTCACCTCGAGCACAAACGCAAGGGCCATGGATGTGTCGCGGGCGACCTCCGCGAGGGCCTTGCCTTGAATGAACTCCATGGCGAAGTACAACACGCCCAGCCTGGAGTCTCGGCCGTAGTCCACCAGCTGGATGACGTTGGGGTGATGGAGGTCCGCGAGAACTTTGCCTCGCGCATGAAGCGGGACTCCACCGATGGATCGAGGACATCGGCGCGGATGGTCTTGACCGCGACCTGACGATCCACCGAGGTCTGCGTGGCGAGGTAAACCGTGCCCATTCCACCTTGCCCGAGCGTGCGCTGCAGGCGGAATCGCCCATCAAGGGTCGCCCCCGTCAAATCTGTGGAATCAGGTGCCATCAAGAAATAGAATAGACGCTTGCGACGGGTTCGTCGAAGCGGCTCTGTGTGGCAACACTCGCCGGTGCCTTAGAGACACATGCCAGGGTCAGGCACGTTGTCGTACATACCCGAGGTGCACGCGACGGGGTTGGCGGTGCAGGGGCAATCCGCGCGACCATCGGTGCAGAACTGAGTCGTCATCTTGACCACACACTGCTGGTTCTCGCACGAGACGCTGGTGTTGGCTGGGATGTAAGGGCGCAGCGATTCACAATCCTGCGACGACGCACAAGCGGTGGGTTCGTCGATGTCTTGGTTGCAGTTGTCGTCGCGACCATTGCACGCTTCGCCAGCACCGGGGCTGATCGTGTTGTCGTTGTCGTTGCAATCTTCTTCGCAAAGACCCAACGTTTCGCACAGCGAGCATTTCTGCCGTTCTTCGGGAGTTCCCACGCCGTAGCCATCGTTGTCATTGTCGATGCAATTGACGATGTTGTTGCTGACGGCGCGCTTGTAGCAGAAGTTGTCGCGGCACTCGTAACCATCGATGCAGTCTGTCTCGATGGTGCATGGAAACACGCCGTCAATCTCGGCCGAGTCGTCCACGGTGCAACCTGCCCACACACCTGTGATGAGGCCAGCGCTCGCAATCATAATTCCATAAATTTTACGCATGGCTTACCTCAGAACTTGAAGCCGGCGCCAACGCCAGCACCTGCCTCGGTGATCACCGGAGCAATTTGGAAATCGTTGATCGCGCGCTCTTGGTCGGCCGAAATGTCCGATCCACCCTCAATGAGGAAGAACACGACACTGGTGACCGTCATGGCGGCAGCGAGGCCGTAGAACACGTTTGCAGTGGTCGCGCTGCTCTCGGCGTCCTGAAGTTTCTGCTGTGCGGCCTTCTGCGAGAATGGGAACTTGCCGTCAGCGTTTTTCGCCGCATTGAAGTCGTCGACCTGGCTCGACGAATCCATCCCGAAGTAGATGCCCGCGCCCAGACACGCCACCGCGAGTCCGGCAGCACCGTACGCCACGATGGATTGCACCAAGCTCGCGTCTTCGTTGCCGACGTACTCTTGTTTGCCCGAGCCATCACGAATGTCGAGCACGACCTTCATCGACGGCACGACGGCGTCTACGATGTCAGACGTGCTGCCGAGGCCTTTCTTGGAGTCGTAGCGGATGAAGAGCCGGTCTTGGACGTCGAAGTAATCGGTGTCGAGCTGCAGGCCTTCTTCGGTCTGCTTGACGCGGGTCAGGATGATGCGATCCACCTGGGCTTCGTCGCCCACCGCGCCCAAACAGATGGGCTCGGTCACACACTCTTCGATCGTTCGGCTTTGCAGGCCTGGCAGAACGGTCTCGGGGCCTGCGACCATGATCGAGGGGACCGACTTCGCGAACTCGAGCATTTTGGCTTGGATCTCGCCGCGTCGCTCCGCGTCGTTGGCCTCGCTGGGGATGGAGACAATCGCGACTTGAGGGATCTTTTCCTCGGTCTTGGTGTCTTCCTTGGAGAGGTCGTCCGACGTGAACTCCAGTCCACCGCCTTCTTCCTCTGTGTCCCCGTCGTCTTTCTTGGTCGTGGTTGTTTCGGCTTCTTCTTCGCCGAACTCAAATCCCTGCGCAAATACAGGGGCTGGGACCGCCAACAAAATTGCCATCAGACAGCTGATGAAGCTTCCAAATGGCGTACAGGCCTTGGTCATTTGGCTCACTCGTTCGAGTTGAAATGATTGGTGAGACCCGACGGGTCACAACGTATGGAACTATCACAGGCCCAGATCTGGCGCAACTTTACAGGCTTGGAACCGTGGCAGTTCATGTTAGAAGTCGTTACACTGACGACACAAAACATCTGAATGCCAAGGACGCTCACGTGACATCCAGACTCCTGCTCATCGCCCTGCTCGCCGCTTTCAGCGCGTGTTCCGACGACACGGCATCGACGGCCAATAACGGGACGCCCAACAACACAAACAGCACCAACACCAACGGGACAAACAGCAACGGGCCCGATACCGACGGCGACGGCGTCTCGGATGCCGACGAGCTGGCCGCTGGAACCGACCCGAACAATCCAGACTCGGACGGCGACGGACTGACCGACGGTGAGGAAATCGCCGCAGGAACGGACCCCACGAATCCGGACACGGACGGCGATGGGTTGCTCGATGGGGCAGAGCAGACGGCGGGCAGCAACCCAAACGTCTCGGATGTTCCGTGTGGGTTTGAGCGTTACTCCGCAAGCCTAGAAGAGAAACCCGTCGACATTCTGTTTGTCATCGACAACTCCGGCAGCATGAGCGACGAAGCGCGGGCGGTTGGTGAGAACATCAACGCGAGCTTCGCCGACATCATCCGCAACAGCGGTTTGGATTTCCGGGTCATCATGCTCACGAGCCACGGAGACTGGCGGGATCAAGACGTGTGTGTGGCACAGCCGCTTTCGGGAGGCAC
The DNA here is from genome assembly GCA_041390025.1 of bacterium. GTDB lineage: Bacteria > Myxococcota_A > Bradymonadia > Bradymonadales > Bradymonadaceae > JBFFMO01. The sequence goes on along the minus strand of JAWKQR010000018.1, from coordinate 48,521 downwards.
GTGTAACCCGCCAACGGCTCAGCCGGTCAATACTGCGAATTTCTTCCATTATGACCGGCAGATCGGCAGCCATGACTCGCTGCAGGCCATCATTCAATCCTACGACGAGACGGACAAGAACGGGTTTGCGCCCAATGGTTACCAAGAGTGGCTGCGACCCAAAGCGTTTAAGGTCATCGTCGAGATTACCGACGACGATCCTACGGGGCGGTTCCCCGACGGCTCCAACGTCAACGCGGTGAACTTCGAGAACGCGCTGTTCGCGCTTGGCGACCAGTTCGGAAGCGCTGGCAAACGCAATTACATCTTCCACAGCATCATCGGTCTGCAGGAAAACGGGGCCAACGCGTGGCTCCCCACCGACCCGCTCGTCACAAGCACCTGCCCAACGGGTGTGGACGAAGCGCCCGAGTACCAAAAGCTCTCGGTGGCCACCGGCGGCCTTCGTTACCCCGTCTGCAGCTTCGAATCCTACGACGCGGTCTTCCAAGAAATCGCCCAGGGTGTCATCGAGCAATCCAAGATCGGGTGTGAGATCGCGTTCCCCGACGTTCCCGCCGGGCAGCAGGTCATCACCGACGGCATCTCGCTTGAGTGGAAAGCAAACGCCGCCGCCCCTGCCGAGCTCGTCAGCGGCACGGTTCAGGCGCAGTGTGGCAACCGCAATTTCTACGTCGACGGCCCGGTCATTCGACTCTGCCCGCTTCTGTGCGATGAAGTCTCTGCGTCAACCGAAGGCACGCTCAACGTTTTGGCCGCCTGCGGTGTGCCAACCACCGAGTGTGTGCCGACGTCAGGTTTTGAGAGCAACTGCACGGACGGCATCGACGACGACTGCGACGGTTTCATCGACCGTCTCGACCTTGAGTGTCTGCGATAGACGTCCGGAATAAACGGCCACGACTGTATCGTTAGGGTCCGGCGAGGTGAGTCATGAAAGAGAGACCGTCCATAACCCTTTTGATCGCGGCGTTTGTCGCTAGTCTGCTCGCATCCTTTGTGCCGTTTGGGCATTGGGTTTTGTACCCCTTTGACCTGTTTGGCACCTTCGTTCATGAGTCGTGTCACGCCCTCGCTGCGGTCATGACCGGCGGTCGTGTCGAAGGCATGCACGTGTCATGGGACACGAGCGGTCTGACCAAGACTTGGGGTGGGTGGAACGTTGCGATCAGCACCGCAGGATATCTGGGGTCGGTCGTCGTGGGCGCGGCGCTGCTGCTGGCTGCGCGGCGCGCGACACGGGCCCAAGCGACGTTGGTGATCGTGGGCGCGGCGACCATGCTCGCGACGCTGGCGTTTGCGGGATACGGCAGCAAATGGGTCGCCATGATCGGCGCTGGACTTGGTGGCACGCTACTGGCGGTAGGTGTGCAACGGCGCTCGGCCGAGAAGTCTTCGGTTCCCGCGCTCGCGTCCGGTGGTGCCGTGTTATTGGCGACCACCGCCTACATTGCTGCCACAGGTGGACTGTTGACATGGGCCGTGGGTGCTGGTGTCGGGCTTGTGACATTGGGGGTGGGAGCCTTCGCGGGGCGCAGTGTTTCGCACGCGTACCTCATGTTCCTCGGTGCCTACACGACGCTGGACAGCCTACGCGGGCTCAAGATGTTGTTTTCGATCACCGTTTCGTCGGGCGATCACACCGACGCGCTGAACATGGCGCAGTTTACCGGCATCCCGGCAACCTTCTGGGCAGTGCTGTGGGCCTTCTTGGGCCTGTGGGTCGTCGCCGGAGCGCTGTGGCTGTTTGCACGCGACGCCCGCGAGCTGCGCTCCTAAGAATTTTGCTGGGTGGGATGAAGTTGGCCTGCACCGATGTTCTAGGACTCAAGGGTGTTTCCTTGTCGCCACGGGCGTGAGGACCTACACTTGGGACAGAGAGCGGGACTTCTGAATCATAGGCCGATAAACATGAAATTCTTACGGGATCACGGTCGATACATTGTGGCGACCATCGCGCTCGCGATTGCGTTTGTGCTGAGTGTTCAATTCAGCGACCGCGGCGTGGAGTTCGACTTGCGAAACACGGCCTGGTCGGCCTCCGACGCAGGCGCGGATTACGATTTGTCGTCCTTGAAGATCCTCAATCGGGTCTTGCTTCAGGTCAAAGACAACTACGTCGAACCCGAGCGCATCGATCCCAACAAGATGTTGGTCTACGCGCTCGATGAGATCCAAAACTCCATCCCAGAGGTCGTCGTCGCCTTCGACAAAGACCGCGACGCCCATCCAAACGCCGCGGAAGTCTTCGTCAACGACAAGTCCAAAAAGTTCGAGATCGGCAAGATCGAGAGCCTGTGGGAGATGAGCTTTCGGCTCAAAGAGATCTTTACGTTCGTGCAGCAGCACCTCAAGCCCACCGACGACCTGAAGTACCAAGATGTCGAGTACGCCGCGATCAACGGGATGCTCTCGACGCTTGATCCCCACTCGACGCTGCTGCCGCCTCAAAATTACGAGGACATGCAGACGCAAACCGGGGGTAAGTTCGGCGGCCTTGGCATCGTCATTTCAGTGCGCGACGGGCTTCTGACCGTCATTTCTCCGATCGACGGAACACCCGCCGCGAAGAAAGGCCTCAAGTCGATGGACCGCATCACACGCATCGGCGAAGAGTCCACGATCAACATGAGCGTCAGCGACGCCGTCAACATGCTGCGCGGCGAGCCGGGCACCGATGTCGAACTTTGGATTTCACGCAAAGGCTGGGAAGAGCCACGCAAGTTCTCGATCACTCGGGCGATCATCAAGATCGATTCGGTGGAGTCCCAAGCTCTGTCCAACAAGGTCGGCTACGTTCGCATCAAGAACTTCCAAGCGAACACGTTCTCGGACCTTAAGAAACAGTTGGATGACCTCAAAACCAAGATGGGCGGCATCAACGGGCTGGTGATGGACCTGCGCGACAACCCAGGCGGACTGCTCGACCAAGCGATTCGCATCAGCGATCTTTTCCTCGATTCGGGTGTGATTGTGAGCACCGTTTCGGCCGGGAACGTCGTGCGCGAGCGGCGCGAAGCACATTCCGCGGGAACGGAGCCGAAGTACCCCATCATCATCCTGGTCAACGCGGGCAGCGCCTCGGCGAGCGAGATCGTCAGTGGGGCGCTCCAAAACCATGATCGTGCGGTGGTGCTTGGGGACACGTCGTTTGGAAAGGGCTCGGTTCAAGTGCTGACGCCATTCCCCGATGAATCCGCGCTCAAGCTCACGGTGGCGCAGTACCTTACCCCGGGCGGGATCTCGATCCAGAGCACCGGCATCGTGCCAGATTTCCACACGACGCCCATGATCATCACAAAGGACGACGTGGACATGTTCCCATCGGCCAACGTGATTCGTGAGGGCAACCTGAGCTCCCACTTGACGAACACCAACGTCAAGAAGGTCCAAGACGGTGGGTACACAATTAACTTCTTCGACAAGGAGCTCAGCGAGAAGATCGCCAAGATGCAGCGCGACAAAGACAACGACGAAGAGCCCGAGATCGAGGACGACAAGTTCAAAGAAGATTTCGACATTCGTCTGGCGCAGCGTCTCATCACGAAGGCCGGAACCACGTGGAACCGCAAGGAGCTTAAGACCAAGCTCGTGCCCGAACTTGACGCTGCAGCCAAGGCCGAGAACGAAGCCGTCACCAAAGAGCTCAAGAAGCTAGGCATCGACTGGAGCGAGGGCACCTCGCCCAAGTCGCCCAAGCTCGCCGTGCAGTTCAAGACGTCGGCAGCGGGCGATGTCAAAGCCGGCGACAAGTTCAAGCTTGAACTGACGGTGACCAACAATTCCGACAAGCCGGTGTATCGGCTCAAGGCCATCTCCGAGAGCGACAACGGAGCGCTGGACGACCGGGAGTTCTTGATTGGTAAACTGAACCCGGGGCAATCGCGCTCGTGGTCAAGCGATGTAAGCCTTCCGCGCGACCTGCCTTCGCGGCACGACATGATCTCGTTGAAGTTCAGCGACGACACCACGATCTTCGACACCAAAGGTGAACTCGCCATCAACATCGAAGGCAGCCCGCTGCCACAGTTCGCGTTCAGCTACGATGTGCTTGACGCGTCGGGTGATGGGCGGCTGGCACTCAACGAGAACGCAAAGCTGAGGATCATGGTGAAGAACGTGGGTCGCGCCGACAGTGACGAGACGCTGGTCTTCTTGAAGAATTTGGCGTCCGAGGCGGTCTATCTAAAGACCGGCCGTGAGAAGATCCCGTCGATCAAAGTCGGTGCCGAGGTCCCCGTGGAGTTTGAATTCCACGTCAAGACAGCGCCGAAGAACGGTATCGTGGACCTAGAGGTCGATGTCTACGACACGACGTTCCGCCAGTTGACCGCCAAGAAGTTCACGGTGCCGTTCGTCGAGAAGGACGCCAAGGTGTCGGCCTTGAAGGGAACAGCGACCGTGACAACCGGACCTGCAAAGGTCTTCACGGGCGCTTCGACCGCCGCTGAGGTCGCGGCCGTGGCAAACAGCAAGGCTACGCTACCGGTGACAGGTAAGATCGACGGATGGCTGAAGGTGGATCTTGCGGGTCGCTCAGGTTGGGTTCAGGACAACGCCGTGACGTTTAAGGACTCCGCGGGCACGCTTGAGGGGCTCAAGCGCGCGGTCATGTACCAGCCGCCTTCGATTGAGCTTAAGCCGGCATCGTTTGTCACGTCGTCGACCAACATCGGCCTCAAGGGCACGGCGTCTGACGATTCGGGGGTCAAGGACTACTACATCTACGTCTACAACCGCGACAACGCACAGCTGAACTCACGCAAACTGAAGTACGTCCGCACGTCGGGCGACAAGGTCAAGATAGACGCGAACGTGCCGTTGTTTAAGGGGATGAACCGCATCGCCGTCGTTGCCCGCGACGAAGAAGGCATGACGACCACTGAAAGCACCTACGTCTTCCGGCGCTGAGCGTTACGTCGGGCGACCGGTGATTTTGAGGCGCATACCGACTTTGAGTCCGCCCCCGCCAAAGAATTCGGCCGGGATCGCAATCAAACCACCGGGTTGGATGGTGGCGTCGAACTCGACGGTCATCTTCATCGGCACGGTGGCTTCTTCGGCTTCGACGGGAACCAGCTCGATCTGCAGCGTCTTGTACTTGTGATCGATCCCTGGCGTCTGGTCGGGTCGGGTGGTGTCGGCGTTTATGGCCGGCATTTGGATGGTTGGTTGCATGTCCGAAGGGGCGATGATGTTGACGGCTTCGAGTCGAACGGTCTCACCATCGGTGGACGCGGAGTCCTTGAGGACGCTGCTTAACAGCGCGTATTTGTCGAGCTCGACCGTCTCACCTTCGACAGCCTTCAGTTGAACGGTGCGCAGTGCGGATTCGTCGGAATCATCGTCGGCCATAGGTTGCCTCAGCGAGTGGTTTTCGTAATACAGAGTGTGCACCACTCGCGATCCGCGAGTCAAACGACGGCGAACCACCGAATGTTCGAGACCATGACGATGAAACAGATAGACACCTCGCGGTTCGCCGATGACGCCACGTTGCGTGTTATTGGCGTCCCGGTGCTGCTGTCTAGACTGCGGCCAGACACCCTCGTGGCGCAGCGCACGGCGAGCGTGGGTTCGACGATGACCACTCGCCAAGAGTGGGCGGAATTCAGCGGCAGAGTCGAAGCCACCCGTCGTTGGAGCGAGGACGAGGCACGCTTGCTCGCGGTGCGCGAGCACCTGAGGGGAACTTCCGGACCTCAGAGGTCTGCTCGCGGGACTCACCCAAGATTTCCAAGGCGTGGAGGGTGATTTCTTTGTTCTGAAGCGATTCCTGTTTCACGCCATTGGGGCGCTTGGGCACCTTGAGCCCCTGCAACGCGTGTGCAAGCGACAGGCAGAGTCGCTCAGGGCGCTCGCCGCGGACATCCATCCTGAACAGGCTCTTTCTGCGCGTTTCTTGGTCTCGGATGCCCACGATGCGCGGTTGGCGGAAGTCCGAGCAGCGGCCAAAGAGGCGCGCGCAGCGGTGAATCGTCACCGTAGACTGTTGGAAGCCCGGCATCCCGACCTTCGGTTTGACGTCCATGGTTTTGCGACCGCGCATTCGGGTTTTGAAGGTGGGGTGGGGCTGAAGCGGTCGGGCGACCAATGGGTGCTCGACGACGCCGAGCTCGACGCGCTCGAGGACGCCCACAAGGGCGGCCTGGCTCGTGTGGACCTTGTCGTGACAGAGGTCTTGGGTCGACTCTCGGCGGCGGTGGTGGCCAAGCGCGATGTGCTGATGGAGGTTCAGGCGTTTTTGGTCCAAGTCGACCAAGATCTGAGCCGCATTCGACTGTGTCAGGAGCTTGATGGGTGTTTTCCAACATGGTCGGACGATGCGGTGATCGAAGATGGGCACGCCGTGGACCTGACCGACGCGCAACGTGTCTCGGTGCAACTGACGAAGTTTGTGGTCGTCACTGGCCCAAACATGGGTGGAAAGTCGGCGCTGTTGCGGCTGATTGGTGTGTGCCAGTGGTGTCTTCAGCACGGCATGCCGGCCCCCGCGCGTGTCTGCCGATTGCCGGGCGTCGCCCACGTGGTTTATGTCGGTGCGGACCTCGAAGAGCGCGTTGAGGGCCTGTCTGCGTTTGGGCGCGAGGTCGGCCGCTTGGTGACCTGGTGGGACGCACGCGATGTGCTTTGGTTGTTTGACGAGATTGGGCGCGGGACGCATCCAGACGAGGGCGCTGCCATCGCGCGGGAAGTGGTCGAAGCGCGGGTGGCGCTGTCGGATTCGGTGATGGTTGCCACACATTTTCCGCGTGTGGCATCAACGCCAGGTGCGACCTGCTTGCGCATCGCCGGCATCACGGACGCCGAACCCCTTCGCGCGGCCGCTGCCGGACGCATGGATGTGGATGAAGCGCTGCGTCGGTCCATGGACTACCAACCAGTGCCGGGCGATGACGTGCCCCGGGACGCGCGTTTGGTGGCCCGTGCTCTGGGACTTCCGATCAAGGATGTAAATTGAACGAGCGACGAAACGAGCGCCACGACTGGGGCACACTTAACGAAGTTGAACCCGGCTTGTACCGGTTGCGCCTGTTCAATCCACGCGGCGCCTTGATGATCAATACATGGATTTATCAGGGGCCGGCCGGATTTGTGGTCATCGATCCCGGATGGCCATGGACGCGTGACGGTTTGGCGGCGGCCCTCACGCGGTTGGGAACTTCCGTGGCCGGCGTGGGTGCGTGGCTCTACACGCACACCCACGTCGATCACATGGGACTCGCGGCCTGGTTGGGGTCGCAGTCCGATGCCCCGCACATCACATGGTCGGGTGTCGCGCCATACCTTGAGACATGGCACAGCTTCCAAGACCGCACGAACGATTGGTCGGATTGGGGGCGGTCAGCCTTTGACGAACCGGCGCGCTCCACCATGTTGAAGATGTGGGAGGACTCCCGTCGTTCGCGTCCGTTCAAGGGTTTGGTCGACGAATTCGGCGAGATGTCCGTGCGAAATGCTGAGCTTTATGACATCGGGCAGACGATTCAGGTGGAGGACCTCGCGCTGACCGTTATTGACGCACGGGGCCATGACCCGCACCACATCGCGTTTTTTGACGACGCCCGTGGATGGCTGTTTTCCGGCGATGTGATTCTGCCTGCAGCGACGCCGATTTCTCGCGCCATGGGCGATGACCTCGACGCTTACGAGGCCTCGATTGAGCGCTTGGCGGTGTTAAACACGCAGCTGTTATTGCCGGGTCATGGCATCCAGCGATCGGATCGTATCGCGCAGGCGTTTGACCGTTCGCGTGGATTCGTGGCGGACTTCGAGGCGTCGGTATGGAGAGTTCTAGAGACAGCCCCCGAGCCCATCGACCTGTTTTCGCTGGCGATCGCAACGACACCAGACGGAAAACCGCCTGCGGCCAGCACAACGTGGTGGGTGCATCTGTCCAACCTCGACGCGCATCTTAGGCGGGGCGTAACGCGTGGGAATTTCGTGGAATTCGCAGGTCCACGCTACGCGCTCGCCTGAGTTTGAGGTTCGATGATCTCCCTGCCATAATGCGCCTTCGATCAACGTCTGACCCCGATGTGTTCATGAAAAAAGCCCTTATCGCCTCCGTTCTCCTTGCAGCAGCTGCATGTAGCGAAGACGACACGCGTGTCCGCCTGTATTACACGCAGGACGTTGCCCCGGGCATGTCCGCAAGCGAGGTGGAGGCTCTAAACACGTTGGGCCCGACACTGCTTGAGAAGGGCGTAAATTTCTCGGTCTACTCCGAAAACGCGACCCGCATCGACCTGATGTTGTTTGACGATCCCGAGTCGGAACAGGCGACCCGGCAATTCGAAATGAAGCGGTTCGGCGACGTTTGGAATCTCTACGTCGAGGGCGTGGGTGTGGGCCAACACTACGGCTACATCGCGTGGGGCGCGAACTGGGAGGTCGACAAAGATTGGTATCCCGGCACGATCAACGGCTACAAAACCGACGTCGATTCGAACGGCAATCGATTCAACCCGAACAAGCTCCTGCTTGACCCGTACGCAAAAGCCATCCACCGGGACCACGATTGGTCCAAGGGGTCGACCGCGAGCGGGCCGGGGCGCACTCAGTCCACTCTGGCGGCAGCTGCCAAGAGCGTCGTCGTCGAGAGCAGCTACGAGTGGAGCGAGGAAGCCAAAGCCTATTGGGAAGCCCGGCAAAACCCACAGATGGAGGGGCATCGTCCAAACGACCTCATCATCTATGAGGTGCACCTGAAGGGCCTCAGCGCTGACCCAGCGTCTGGTGTGTCGCACCCCGGAACTTACCGCGGTGCCGCCGAGATGGCGCCATACCTCAAAGAGCTGGGCGTCACGGCCGTCGAGTTCTTGCCCATTCACGAAAAGCCCCTCGACGGCGGCTACTGGGGCTACAACAACCTGAGTTTCTTCGCGCCGGAGATTTCGTTCTCGAGCACCAAAGACCCCCTCGAATTGGTCGACGAGTTCAAGGCCATGGTCGACACGTATCACCAGCATGGGATCGAGGTGATCATCGACGTCGTCTACAACCACACGGGCGAAGGCGGCCTTTGGCGCGAGAAGTTGGAGCTCAACGACACCACCTTTGATAGCGGCACCCAAGCGCAGCTGGGCAATTTTGACCCCTATGAAGTCGCGGGTCTCTACTCGTTCCGCGGATTGGACAACGCTGCGTATTACGCTCTGTCCGCCGATGGCCTGACGTACTGGAATAACACGGGCGTTGGGAACCAGACACGCACCAACCATGCGCCCATGCGCAAGCTCATCATCGATTCACTGCGCTACTACGTCGAGGAGATGCACGTCGATGGCTTCCGCTTCGACCTCGCACCCATCCTGGGTGAGAAGGACCGCTTCTACAACGAATGGGATGCGGTCGACGCGACCGTCCTGCAGGACATTATCGACGATCCGGTCCTCAAGAAGTACAACACGCGCGTGATCGCCGAACCGTGGTCAATCCAAGGGTTTTACTTGGGTCAATTCCCAAAAGCCTCGAACGGTGAGAACGCATGGGGCGAATGGAATGCGCATTTCCGCGATTGGTGGCGCAGCTTCGTCAACGAAGACGGGTTCCGCCTGAACAGCCGCGAAGGCATCGACGGGGGTGGCGTGATGACCGGCTCGTTTGATGTCTTCGGAGACGACGGTCGTAAGCCCTACCACTCGATGAACTTCATCACGGTCCACGACGGATTCACGATGTACGACTTGGTCTCGTACAACGAAAAACAGAACAAATGCGGTCCTTTGAACCCGGTGTGCTGCGACTCCCCGCTGTCGGCCTGGTGCGACAAGAACAGCGGTGAAGACCACAACCGCTCGCGCGACTGGGGCGACGAAGCGACCAAGCGCCAAATGATGCGCAACTTCTTTGTCGCGATGCTGACGGCCCACGGGACGCCCATGTTGTACGGCGGTGACGAGTGGATGCGCACACAGCTTGGCAACAACAACGCCTACAGCACGCAGGCCGACAACCCTGCAAACTGGTTTGAGTGGGGCAAGTACAAACCCAAAGACGAAGCCAACCGCATGCATGACTTCGTCAAGCAGCTCATCCGACTGCGCAAAGAGCACGCCTACGCGTTTGCCCCGTCCGAGTACGGCGAGGCCGTGTTCGCTTGGAAAAGCGCTCAGAACACCGATGCCGTGGCCTGGGATTCGCGCCAGGTCATGATGCACTACTACGACGTGGAGCGCGGACCCGAGCTTTTGGTGCTCATCAACATGGAGCGCGGCGACGTCAGCTTTACCTTGCCCGAAGGCCGCACGTGGAAGCGCCTGCTGGACACACAGGCGTACTTCGACAAGGTCGACTTCCTTGGCGCCAACGCGGATGACCTGAAGCGGTCGTACAACATCACGTTGGATGACCCCGAAGTGATCACGAGCGCGGACTACGGCGTCACAGGCTCGTCCATCGTGATCTTAAAAGCTGAATAATCCCTTAGGGGACGAGGTGGCGAAGGTGTTCGGCACCTGCCGTGTCGCCGATTCCCTCGACGACGTCTGCCAATGCGGTCAGCGACTCCTTCGCCTTGGCCGGCGGTTGGTGCGCCATGATTTGATGCCCCAACTTCATCAAGCGGTCAGGGATGCGCAAGTTCACACCCGAGCGCCCCGAATGCAGCACACGAAGCTTCTGCATCATCACCTGGAGCTCATGGGCGTGCCCCATCAAGCGTGCAAGCCACGCCGAACCCGTCAATGCGAAGAGCAGGGCGATGTTATTGCCGAGCTTCTCAGCCAGATGTGTAGCGATGGGGATCTCTTGTTTCACGGCCTCTGAATCGCCGAGCACAAGATGGAGCTTCGCCAGTGAAATTGCCGCGAGCGACGCGACCTCGCGATTTCCACCGTGTTCGGCCAGCTGAAGCGATTCGCCGTAGTAGGCGATGGCCTCCTCAAGATTGTCGCGAAACTCAAACACGGTGCCCAAGAACAGCAACCCAAGCGGCTGATAGAGCCCGAGCCCCTCTTGTCCGCCGATGGCCAGCGCTTCATCGACGAGGCGCTCCGCGTCGGCCAGGTTCGACTGCTCGATCTCGAAAAGGCCTGTGTACAGCAGGGCGATCGACAGACCGTGCATGTCTTGGATGTCGAAATGCAGCTTGCACGCGTCATTGCCGCATCGAGAAGCGTGCTTGAGGTCGCCTTTGACCCACGCGATCTCACCCTCAAGCATGACGGCCTTCCCAATGCCGTATCGGTGCGACAAACGCTCATTGAGCGTCAGCGCGCGCTGGCAGTGGAACTCGGCCTCGCTGACCCGCAGCGAACGTCGCAGAATCATCCCGAGCACCAAGTGCGCGTGCGCTTGTCCAAGCGAATCGCCGATACGGCGTTTGGCTTCGAGCGCGGCATTCGCCAGCGCCTCGGATTTCGAGATCCCATCGGTCAAGATACCGGTCAGCGCCAGTTCGATGTCCAAGCTGCTGACGGTGCGCCAGTCGCCCGCAACCTCGGCGCGTTTGCGGCATTTCTGGAACACTTCGACGGCGTCGCGCAGTTTTCCGGCGGCGTACTCACACTGCCCAAGGCCGTAGAGTGCACGGATCGAGATCGCGTCGAGCTTCTTTTTGTCGGCGATCTCAAAGGCCTCTTCAAACAGCCCGCGCGCGTCCAAGTATCGCCCTTTGAAGCGCGAAATCTCTCCGAGCCCAACCGCACACCTCAGCCGTCCCTCGGCATCGCCGAATGTCTGGAACTGTTTGTACGCGCCGCGGTAGAACCCCTCGGCTTCTTCGTATCGACCCAGCAACTGAACCACGTTGGCGAGCTGTTCGGAACAAAGGGCTTCGCCGACCGTATCGCCCACGCGGCGCGCCTCGTCCAACGCCGCGCTCAACGCGTATTCGGCCGGACCGAATTCACCCAAGAACGAATACAAACGTCCTTGGGCCAGTCGAATCGCGAGCAGCCGGTCGCCGTCTGGGTCCAGCTTCTCGTCAAGCAACCGAGACGCCGCCGACTGATGCGATAGGGCAGCGCGAAAGTCTTGGGCTCGTTCGGCGTGGTCGGCCGCTGTCAGCCACCACTGAAAACTCGCACGTCGGTCCCCAGCTTCAAGGAAGTGGTCCGCGATGCTCGCGGCAAGCTCGCTTCGTCGCTCGGGAGACGCAGATTGATAGACGTCGGACTTGACCGACGCGAGCTCGCGGTTGAGCACGACCAGATTTTCGCCGATGCCAACACTGGCTTCCAGCAGCGCCTTGCGCGTGAGGCTGTACCCAAATTCAAGCCCAGCCTGTGTGCCAATGACGATCGGCCTCAAGATGCCCGCCTGCGCCAAGCGATCCACAGCGTCGTCGAGGTAGGACTCCAAGTCGCCGCGTCCTTCGCGGCGAAGCAGTCTTTGAGGATTCGAAGCTCAAAGCGTGTGCCGATGAGCACGGCCCGGGTGAGGATCGCTGCGAGTACCGCGCCAAGCGCGTGCTGAGTGACCAACGTGCGAACCCGGGTGAGCAACAAATCGCCCAACGTCGGTGGAATCCACGACTCCGTTTGTGAATCGCGCGAAAACGCATACATGCCGTCGGTGCGTTGTTCCAACGCACCTTGGTCCATGACCCAACGTACGATCTCGACCAAGAATAGCGGGTTGCCGCGCGCCAGCCCCATGATGCGGTCGCGCACATCGTCGGCGAGCGGCAGCAGGTGGGCGAGCAGCCGACGTGAGTTTTCGGCGGTCAGTGCCTGCAGGTGGATGTCCTGGGCGAACGACACGTTGGCGAAACGGCGGCCCATTCCGCTGATCGTGTTTAACTTCTGCGAGGTCCCGATCTCGTCGGTGCGACTCGAAAACACGAGCAACAGCGGCGCCGAACGGGTCGCCATCTCTTCCTGCCAGTGGTCGAGCAGGCGTTGCGTGAACGAGTCGGCCCAGTGCAGGTTCTCGAGCACGAGCACGGTGGGTTTGACGGTGGCGACCGTGAACACCGCGTGCTCAATCGCCGCGAACGCCCAATCTTGGCCGTGTTCGGGCGCACGGTTCTCGGCATCGTCGGCCAAAAGAATGTGGCGCAGCTCGGTGACCGTCTTGAGATTAAGCACCGTGGGGAACGTCTGCTGCGCGTCCACCTCGCGCTCGGTCAACGGGGCAAGAGCGGCGCGCAAACCCTCGAGTGGTGGACAGTCTTCGTAATAATCCCCGCGCAGGACGATGGCGCCTTCCATCTCAAAATGCCGGATCCACTCCTCGATCAGGCGTGTTTTTCCAACACCAAGCTCACCGGTGACCCACGCCACACCCCCGTTGTGCAGGGCTTGGCGGCTCCACAACATGAGGCGGTCAAGGTCCTCTTCGCGGCCCACCAGCGGCAAGGACGCCAAGCGCACGTCAAACGACGCATCGGGCGTCAGCAACACGTGGCTGTATGTGTCCGGCGTGATCGCAACCGCGGGCGAACCTTCAGGGGTCGTGATGCGTTGGGGTGAAACGATCGGCGGCTCGATCTCACTCTCTTTCTTTTTCTTGGAAAGCCATTCGAGCGCCTCCCCAGCGTTGGGGAACCGGTCTTCAATCTGTTTTTGCGTGCAGATCTGCACAAAGTCCGCGAGCAACGTGCCTTGGAGACGATCGGGGAGGTTTGGCAGCGGCTGCGAGACTTGTTTGATCAAGATCTCCATGCTGCTGCGCCCGCTAAACGCCGTGCGCGCGGTCACCATTTCGTAGATGAGCAAGCCGAGCGCGTACATGTCGGTCTCGGGGCGCACCCTTTGGCCGTATGCCTGCTCAGGCGACATGTACTGAGGTGTACCGAAGATCACCCCTTCTTTGGTCAACGTTGGTTCCTTGGCTTTGCTGCCCTCAACGTATTTGCTCAGGCCGAAATCGAGCACTTTGACGAATAACTCGTCCCCGCCCGGGCGAACCAAAAGATGTTCTCGGGCTTGAGGTCGCGGTGGACGATGCCGTGTTCGTGCGCTTCCCGCAGGCTTTTGAGGATCTGAAGCGTGATCTCGATCGCTGCGTCGTGCTCAACCGCACCATGTTGGAGAACCCAGTCGCGAAGATTCGCGCCTTCGAGGAATTCCATGACGATGTAGAAGAGCCCCGCGATCTCGCCGAAATCAAAGAGCTGAATCGTGTTGGGGTGCCGCAGATTACTCGCGTGGAAGACTTCCCGGCGGAATCGTTCAACCTCGGCACTCTTCTTGGCCGCTTCAGGTTTGAGCACCTTGAGCGCGACGTCGCGTCCCATCACATCCTGACGCGCGCGATAGACGATCCCGTAGCCGCCACGGCCAAGCTCTTCGAGGATGCGGTAACGCCCTGCGACGAGGTCTCCGATTTTTGGGAGTTGATCGGCCATTCACACACTCATTGCGCACTCAGCCCCGCGAACAGCCGCGGCGCCGCCATCCTACAGTATTCGTACAAGTCGTACCACGGCGCCGTCATTGGGGAAACATGCACCCGCTCACACGCTTGGATGCAGGGCCCTCGGTCCGCCCATGCACGATTCGCCAAGATCAAAGTCGTGGGCGTTTGCGAAGACCGCGTCCGGATGTTGGCCAAACCACGTGCGCAATCCCTCGGCCGTTTCGGAGGCTTGGTTGAGGTCGTATGCGGCAGACTTGGCGAACGGGCTAAACCCGCGGGGTTTCGCGATCTGTGAGTACGCGTAGACCGCGTCACCGACGTAGAAGATTTCGGCATCGCCTACTCGGCAACGAAAACCGGTGTGCCCTATCGAATGTCCGCGCAGCGGCACGGCCTCGACCGTGCCGTCACCAAAGACATCAAACCCCGATTCGATCGTCGCTTGGCTGAGGTCCATCTTTTCGATGCGTGGTGCCAACGCGCGGAAGTCGCCGACCACGTACCCCGCTCGCGCAGCCTCCAACGGCTTCATCCCCGAAGCGCTCATCCATTCGTCGCGATCGATGTGGAAACGTGCGTGGGCAACGCTCTTCATGCCGCCGGTGTGGTCGAAATGAAGGTGCGTCATCAAGACGTGGTTGATCTCGGATGCCCGGAAGCCGAGCTGTTCGATGCGTGGAACGATGGCCCACTCGGGCTTAAACACAACGCCCGTGCGGCGCAGGATGGCTCCGAGCAACTCGCCCGTATTGGATGGACCTTCGGGCCCAAACGGCGCGTCGATCAGGACCGGACCAAGCTCGTCGTGGACAAGCAGCGCTGCCATCATGGGCAGCTTCCCCTGTCGCGAACCCCCGCCTTTCTCGAACAGGAACTTCGGGATCTTGGCGTAGCCGCAATGGAACAACCAAAACTGCTCGATCTTTGCCATGTTACGGCTTCACTTCTTCAAACGCCTTATCCATCACCACGGCGAGTTGCTCGTCGGTGCCGTACAGCTCTTCGACCTCACGCGCGCGGCTCAGGGAATCGATCCATCGACTGATGGTCTCGCGCCGGTTGGACGAGCGCAGAAGCTTGCGCAGCATCAGGTCCTCAAGCTGCTCCACCATCCCTGGCCCGTCGACGAGCTCGATGAGCTCCTCGGCGATCAGCATCTCGAGCGCGCGCCTGCAAAGCTTCGAGGCGAGCTCCATCTCGGGTGTCATCTTGGGCGCTTCGGGCTCGGGCTCGGGCGCCTTGGCGCGGCGGCCTTCGTCTGCCTTAAGGATCGCAGCGAGCTCTTTGAGCAGGTTGTCTTGCCGTCCCGCGTCGTCGTCTTCCATGCTGAACGACTCGTTCTGCATGTCCACGAGGTCCTCGTACACGGTGACCATGAACTCGAGGAACGCCTCAAAATCCTCAAAGACTGGGTACTCGTCGTAGGGCTGATCGGACGAGATTCTGCGGACTTTGGGCTCGTCGTCCTCCCACGTCTCGACGTCAAAATACACGACCTGGAAATCGAAATCCGACGCCAGAAGCACCGCTGTTTTCAGGTCTTTGAGCGCAGGGTGTTTGGGGTCCTGCTGCTTGAAGACAAACTGGTGACCCGAGCGGACGTCTTCGAAGGACTCGCCGGTCTTGGAGGGCTTGGTGCCTGCGATGCCCCAGTCGTACTGCTCCATCCCGTCCATGCCGTCGTAAATGCGCAGAAACTCGCGGTAGGACGGTGGAATCTTACGGCCAAGCTGCTTCTCGAAAGCCTCAAGGTCCTCGCGTGATGCGGGGCCACGAAGTTTGGGATAGACGGGTCGGCCAAGCCAATCGATGGCATCGAGTGCGGCCTTGAGGCGCGCGGCAAGGTGAGAAATTTCGCTCATGAGTCCTATCTCAAGCGTGACGGGGAGAAGAGGCTAGCACAGGTAATTTTGTTCAGAAACGCAGACCGTACGGTGTGAATTGAATGTCCAGCACACCCAAGTCAACCACGAGCAGCGCCGGCTCGCCGTCGGCATCCCGGCCCAAGTGCGTCTTGTAGGTTCCATCGGCCACCTCAACCACCACAAGATTGCGGCCCTCGCCCAGATCAACGTTGGCCCATCCTGAACGTAAGTTGTTGCCGCGTCGCGTTTTTCCGATCTCGCGACGCACCAACTTGTTGAAGTCGTCTTCGCCGGCATCGGTCGACATACGGTCCATGACTTCCTCGGCGCTGTCGTCGTCGAGGAACGCCGCGATGCCGCTTTCAACGTGAAAGCCCGCGTGTGCGGGGTCGTTCCACGTTTGCTGCTCGTCCCCAACGATGTTTGCAAGCTCCCAGCGTGTCGCTGGGTTTTGAGACAATTCCACCAGAAGGTAGGCGGCGTTCAGGGTGTCGCGCATTTCGGCCAAAACAACCGAGACTGCGTAACTTCCAGCGGGCAAAACGAAGTCGAACGGCTCGGTCTCGGGCGAGTCGAACGGGTCGCACGCGATCAAATGGCCGCTTTGAATGTTCAGCTCTGCGATGCGACGTCGCTCAATGGCGATTTCGAATCCAAGCCCCTGCAAGAGCGGCGCGCCATCGGCGCGAAAAGGATCTGAGGTCATGATGTTGGTTAGCGCGCACAGGCCCGCGCAATGGCCACGAAACTTTCGACGCTCAAGCTAGCGCCCCCAACGAGGGCGCCGTCGATGTCGGTCTGTGAGATCAGTTCGGCGATGTTGTCGGCTTTGACGCTTCCGCCATACAGCACTCGGATCTGCTGCGCAATTCCCGGACCGTACAGCTCGCCTAGCAATTTTCGAATCTGAGCGTGGACCTCTTGGGCTTGCTCGGGGGTGGCTGTGCGACCTGTGCCAATGGCCCAGATCGGTTCGTAGGCAATGACGACCTTGGGGGCGTCGTCGTGTGAAACACCGCTGAGTGCGGCGCGCACTTGGAAATCAACTTTCGAAATGGTCTTGCCGGCCTCGCGCTCCTCGAGCGTTTCGCCAATGCACAAGATCGGCGTCAGGTCGTGCGAGAGTGCCGAACGCACCTTCTGGTTGACCATCTCGTCGGTCTCAAAAAAGTACTCGCGTCGCTCGCTGTGACCGATGATGGCGTACCCGCAGCCCACGTCTTGCAACATCGTGGGGGAGTTTTCCCCGGTGTAGGCGCCGTGTTCGGCCCAGTGCATGTTCTGCGCGGATACCGCGACGTTTGTGCCTTTGAGCGCCGAAGCGACGCCCGCCAGATACAAAGACACCGGCGCCACCACAATGTCGACCCCGCGCATGTCGCGAACGCCCGCCGCAACGCCACGTGCAAGCTCCAGCGAGCCGCTTTGGTCTTTGTTCATCTTCCAGTTTCCGGCCACGACGGGTGTACGCATGAGAGTCTCGGCAATGGGTTTGGAGTGACCTTGTTTTACCCGTTGGGGATCGGAATGCAAGGCGAACGATTTTGGCCACGGAACATGGGCCTGACGTGCTCGAAGTTGAGGAAGAAATCGTCTTGGGTAGGAAATTCTGTTGGTGAGACACCAGGTCGCACAATGTCTGGCATCAAGTGGGAATTTCTAATGTTGACGAGAAGGCGGAGGTAAACCTCAGCTTGAATTTTGACAAGCTTCCCCGGAGACAGCTCTCCACTACTGGGGAAGAGATAAGAAGCTTTGGCGAATTCTCCCTCAACCTCCAGCACGCCAGAGGCTTTCGCATGTTCCAAATTGTTCCGAAAATCTTCTGAGCGCAGTGTAGGTGCATGTAGGCAATCTGTCAACAAAGCGGTGTCAACGTTCGAACTTGGCCAGATTGGCCTCCAACGACTTCTGCAAGTCCTTGTCTTTGGCGCTCTTTGCGGCCTGGATGCCGGATTTTAGCGCCGCGACTGCATCGGCTTGTTTGCCTTGTTTGAGGAAAACGCGAGCTTGAGCACTGTAGATCCACGCCGCGGTGCCGTCCTCTTTTGCCAGCTGTGCCGCGGCGAGCGCAGGTTGAAGCTGCAGACCGGCGAGGTCCCATTTTTCGCGGTCCATCAGGTACTGCGCATACTGAATGCGGACTGGGTCGTGGTCTGCGACAGCTCAGGGCGATCTTTGGAGAGTTCGATCGCGCGCTCAAACGACTTGGCGGCCTGATCCTGTTTCAATCGGTACTGCAAACGCCCGAGGCGCAATACGCGTCTGCCGCCCGCGCAGTATCGCCCACCTTTTCAAGGTGGCCGATCGCGGCCGTCAGATGTTTGTCTGCTTCCTTGGCTTTGTCGGCCTTGTAGGCCGCCGCGCCTGCGGTCAAATTCGCCACGCCCAACATCCCCACCACTTCCGTGGACTTGTTCTGAAGCACATCAAGCCGCTTGACCGCGTCCCGACACCGACCGTACGCCCCCTCGGACTCCAGCTGGAACTCGATCGTGCACAGATTGACGTACTGCGTCGCCAACTCCTTGCGATCGTCGTCCGTGTACTGACGTGGCTCCAAGGCAGCTATCGCGGCGATGTAGCCTTCTCGGGCTGCACGCAGATCGCCCCGCACGTGGGACGCGCGGGCGCCTGCGACAACCGCTCGTGCGGCTAAATCCGGCACGCCGGATTTCTCGAACCGCGCCCCGGCACTTTTGCAAAGCGCCACGGCACGGTCATTCCCGTTGCGGGCATAAAATTCACACGCGGCCAGCTCCGAATTCGCGGTCAACGTCGGATTGCTCATCGTCGACGCCAACTTCGTCGCCGCCGTAAAATTGCTCTCCGCCGCCTTCGCGTCTCCCGCTTGCTCGGCCTGCCGACCGAGCAACGAATACGCCGTCACAAGCGATGGCTTGTTGCGCATATTCTTAAAATCCAAGACCAACCCGTCCAAATCCTTGGCCGCATCGGCCCAACGTCCCATTTCCTGGTACAGCTGTGCCCGACGGAGTCGGTTTCTGGCTTGCGCAGGCAAGCTGCCGCCCGCCACAAACCGATCTTGCGCCTGATTCAACAGCCCAAGCGCGTGCGCAAAATCACCGGCACGCGCAAATCCCTCGGAGCTCTTGGCCAACGCCGTGCCGACCAACATGTCGTCACCCGAGTTACGCAGCTGCGCCAGGTCTTTTTCGAACTCGGTGTCCGACACCGGCTGCCCGCGCAGCTGCTTGACGAAACGAAGGCTGACCCGACAAAGCGCTGCGACGTTGTCGTCTTTGGCATCCGACGCCGACTTCGCGCAAATGCTCAACGTCGTCTGCGCCTGCGACAACTTTCCGCGGCTCGCCTCGATGTGCCCAAGCGTCAACATCAACCGGCCGATCGCACGCTCGAGCTTTAGTTTTTTGGCCTGCGCGAGCGCGTCGCGGGCCTGTTTTTCGGCCTCGACGTAGTCACCTTGCTCCCACAACAAGCTCGCAAGCTCCAACGTCGCTTCCGCACGCTCAATGCTGCCCGCAGGCGCCGTCTTGTAAGCCAGCGCGTAAGCTTCCTTGGCCGTCTCCCAGTCACCGCTGGCGTACAGCTCGCGCGCCGAGGACATCGACATTTCGGATTCCTGCGCCAATCCAGGCGCCGAGAAGCCAAGCAAACACGCCAAAACGGCGGTAGGAAGGATGTGGTTTTTCATGGTCGTATGGGAATGTTATGGAATGTCCGTCATTGTAATGGATGCCGTCGGCCGATGCGACCACCTTGTGATCGCGTCTCCGACAAAATGGCCCGACGCTTGGCCCACGCTGTTTAGGAAAGGCATGTTACGACCAACACCGCTCATCGCGCTTACATTCCTGAGCGCTTTCGCAGCGTCCACGGCCTCCGCCCACTCCGGGGAAGCACTCGCCGAAGCGATCACGTTGATCGACGATGCGGTGCTCGTCAAAACCAACTTTGGTGTGGTCGCGTCCCACTTCGACGGCTTTGTCTGCGAAGAAGCCTTCCTGGGCGGCGAGATTTTTCACGTCGCCGCGCTTGGCAAAGACCAATGGGTCACCCTGAGCGAAAACGGCATCTGGACGACCGACGACGGCTGCGAGTTCACAAAAGTCGCCGAGCTGACCGTGGCACCCACCGACGTGGCGACCGAGCTGACGACCAAATCGGTGGCGTACGCGCTCAATTCGATGGAATCCGGCGGCATCTGGCTCTCGCAAGACCAAGGGCAGTCGTGGACGCGGGTCCTCGAAAACGACAGTTATCAGTGGACCGGAGTGCGCTTCGCACCAGCCGGTCGGCTCGTCGCGACCGCCTACGACCGCGACAACATGGGCGCCGCGCATTTGGTGACCTACGATGTGACCTCGCAGGTCTCCAACGACGCCCCGATCGCCGAGGTCACCTACCCGTACCTGCTCGACGCGCTCGATGACGACATCCTGTGGCTTGGCCGCACCGACACGCAGACCGCGTTTTGGGGTACGATCGACCAACCCAAACTGCGTCCAAAGATGATCACGTCGTGGCCCACAGCGGCTCGGATCTTGTCGCCCACAAAGGTCGTGCTCGCCGGCCTCTTCCAACAACGCGGCCTCTCCGAAGGCACACTCACCGGCGACGAAGTCGTCTGGAACGACCTCGCCCCGATCACGACCGCGGTCTGTGTCACGCCCGACGGCGATAGCTACCTGGTCTGCTCGCAGGCCCGCTTTGACATGGCCGATGTGATCCGTGTCACCGGGCCTGATCTGGCGCCCGAATTCGACTTCAAACAGCTCGAAGGCCCGCGCGCTTGCCCCGCCGGGTCGTCGGTCGCCGAGGTCTGCCCCGTCGTGTGGCGTGAGCTGCAGCGCTCGTTGGGTCTGGTGCCCACCGAAGAGCCGATGCCTGACGCCGGCATGCCGGACGCCGACATGACACCGGACGACGTCGGAGTCGTGACCCCACCCTCGGCCAATGACCCCGATGGCTGTTCTGCCGTTGGCACTTCCCCCGCACTCCTCTCGCTGTTGGGCATCCTGTGGATGCGACGGAAACGAACATGAACCCTGACCTCAAACGACGACTCAAGCCATTCCTGACCGGCGCGTCCATTGGCGTCGTGCTGTCGATCATCCTGCTGTCGGTGTGGAAGAAGTCGGACGTCAAACCTGCATCGGACGAAAAAGCCGACGTGGCCGTCAGCAAATGCGACCTCAAAGCCGGCGACGAGCTCACCGAAGCGTGCGTCGAGTCCCGGGAAGTTGCGGCACGCTTCGTGCCGCCCGGCACGCTCCGTGCCGGAGCTGTCCATGCGCATTTGGGTCGAAAAGTCGCGGTGGATCTGCCGGTCGGCAACGCGATTCGTGAAGAAGACCTGAAGTAATCAGTCGTTTGGACCGATCTCTTCCCACTCCGTCGGATTCTGCTCGTCCTTGGCGTCGGGCTTGTTCTTGTCGTCCGGCAACGTTTCGCCCACGACCTTCTTGTACATCCAACGCGACCCCATCGAGGCACCCATCCCTGCTGCCAGCGTCAACGGTCCGTTGCTGCCGGTAACCATGATCACCGCAAGCGCACCCGCAAGCCCGGCCGACGACGTGATGAAGCCACAGCTGGCCTCCGACGCCACGTGTTTGGCCGCACCCTGCTTGTCGATTCGGCCGTCCTTGAGCGCCTTGGCCGCGTTGAACGCGCCCATCGAGCCCTCGACGATCGCACCTGATACGCCCGCGCGACCACACATGGTGGCAAGCTCCTTAATCACACCGCCGCTTGAGGCTGCCTTGACCGTTTGGATGGTCGACATATCCTTGGCCGTGCGGACCGCGGACTCCGACTTTTTCAGAGCTTCGTTCAATAAGATGTGCCTGAGCGCCATGCTTTCCTCCGTCACAGTTGTCGCATCGACATCACAAGAGTACTCAATACTAAACGAGATGTAACGCCTTTCGATTCCCGGACGCTGCAATGTTTCTCCTGCGCGAAGTTCGCCCAAGTGACCTCGACGACCTCTACGAGCTCGCAAAGCGCCTCAACACCCTGAATCTGCCCGCCAACCGTGACGTGCTCAAAAAGCGCATCGACTACAGCCGGGCGAGTTTCGGCGGCCGTTTTGAGGATCCCTCGGAGTGTGAATACATCTTTGTGTTGCGCGATCTCGAGGCCGACCAGGTCATCGGCACCTGCATGATCATCGCCAAACACGGCACGTTCGAGCGCCCCGCCGTGTATTTTAAGGTCAACGAAGTCCAAAAATACTCGACGACCATCAGCCGTCACTTCGTCCATCAAACCCTGCAATTGCACTTTGATTACCGCGGACCGACCGAGATCGGTGGCCTCATCTTGCACCCCGATTACCGCGGACATCGCCTAAAACTCGGCAAATTATTGTCGTACGTGCGCTTCCTCTACATCGGCATGCACAAAGACCGTTTCGAAGACGAATTGGTCGCCGAATTGTTGCCCGAGTTGAGCTCCGATGGGACGAGCGAATTGTGGGAACATCTGGGCCGTCATTTCACCGGATTGGATTACATGACGGCCGACAAAATGAGCCGCGAAAACATCGAATTTATTCGCAGCTTGTTTCCGTTTGAACCGCTCTACACCTCGATGTTGCCCAAAGACGTCGAAGAAAAAATTGGGAAGGTTGGACCGCCAACCCAGCCCGTCGAAAAAATGCTGAAATCCATCGGATTTACCTACGATCACAGCATCGATCCCTTTGACGGCGGCCCAACATTTCGTGCCCGCACGCAAAATTGCGAACCGATCCAACGCACCACCCAAGAGACCTTTGTTGGCATTCTCCCCGACGACGAACCCGCAGACGGTCTGGCGATGGTGGGCTACGAATACGACACCAAACTCGTGCGGTTCCGCGCCGCGATGGGCGAGTATCGACGGGTGGCCGATGGCGTGCAGTTCCGGTCGGTCGCGGCCGAAAAATTGCGTGTCGAACCCGGCGAAGTCGTCGGCTTTTTGCCGCTTTCGGGCCCCGGCCTCATCAATCTGTACTAAACGACAGTGGAATTGGGTCGGAAATCTCCGATTGCCGAATTCAGCTAAGCCGAACCTACGACGTGTTTCCAAAAAAATGTGGGTCGGCAATCTCCGATTGCCGAATTCGGCGAAGCCGAACTGTGTTTAGTCCGATTGCCGAATTCGGCGAAGCCGAACCTACGACGTGTTCAAAATGGTGGGTCGGAAATCTCCGATTGCCGAATTCGGCGAAGCCGAACCTACGACGTGTTTTCCCTAATTGGGTCGCCGAACCCGACCCCCCTAAAGATTCATTGAATTTCCAAAGGCGCGTGTGACGTTAAAGCCCTCAGATTCAATGAGTGTTTTATGTTTCGCTTTATCCTACCCCTTCTTCTTTCCGTCGTTTCGGCTTCGGCCAACGCCGAGCCCTACAAGGTGCTCGACGTGTCCGGCCAAATCGGCGTCGGCGGCGACACCAGCGCCAATTTCCGATACTGGGTGTCGCCTGACCCCAACACCGACGCTCAAAACGAACCCATTCCCTTTGTCCGCGACTACCGTCAAGGGGCCGACCGCGTGTCGTCGATGGATCTGACTCTGATGGACGTCGGCAAGCTCGGGCGTTGACCTCAACAACAAAATGGCGGATTCGCCTTCAATTTGCGCCATCCACACTCTGTGGATGCTGTCCCGGCCTTGGGTCACCTCGCCATGAAACGCGTCGTTGACCTGGGCGATAGATATGACCAGCATCTGCGACGATTTAGCCAACCGACGGGCGTATTCGTTGATCTCAAGCAGTTCGACACCGGCGTGGTCGGCAATCAATTGCGGAACGGGAAGTGGCGAGCCCCCGCCGAGATAGACAAAAGTTCGCGAGGCGGCCTCGGTTCCGTAATTTGCAGCGTGCACAGAGGGTTCTTCGTATTCAACCCATTGATACGATGAAGTTTCGAACTTCCGAAAGCGACGAGCTAATTGAAGCAGGAGCTGTTCGAAAAAAGAGGTTGAGCAGCATGTGTCGGCCGATCGAAAAAAGAGGTTGAGCAGCGTGTGTCGGCCGAGTCGAAACGCCGAAGGCGTAAAAGAGGTTCGCCGTAGGCGAACCCGAAAAAGTAGCCTTTGGCTACTCGTCCGCGAGTGTTTGTGTCGAGGCGCACCTTTCGGAGGTGGGGCGAGGGTCACCACTCGGAACTTCAATAACAATGGGGTTGAACACGGTCCTGATGTGTTCGATGCGTTTGAGAAGCCAGTTCGGTTCGGCGAACCGATGTTCGGGGGCGATGCCAAAGACTAAGTTCGTGTCGTTGGCGTCGCGTTTAATGAGGTCGAGCACGATGTCTCGTATCATGTCGGCGTCGTCGAGTAGGAGGACTCCGTTCTTTGCGAGTTCGATTTCGCCGGCGAATCGGTCGGTGCCGGTGAAAGCAGCTTCGCTTGCTGTGTGGTGCGGTGCACGCAGTGGACCTGGGACTTCCGTGTTGCTGAGTGCCGCTAAAAGACCAGGTACGGGCATGGCAATCTGGGTGCGGTGTTGACCGAGTAGCAGGATGGGCCGCGTGGGCTCCCTGCGAAGGGCGTCGGTCAAGAGGCGAGCTGGTTGTTCGAATGTGATGTGTAGGTCGCAGAAATTGAGATTTTGCATGTCGTTCCTCGCTGTTCGGGTTGTTGCGAACTTGAAGCGAAGCAGTCGACGTGCAGGCAAATTCAACGTGTTAGCTGCAACGAAGTGAAGCGTAGACCGAAGGTTAGCGGGATCTTCTTGGTAGGGAGCGCGAGCAAAACGTGAAGTTCATCCCAACCGAGTACGACAGACTCCGGGGCTTCTTTGCCTACCTGGCCAAAGCCCAGTCTCAGACGGTCCGATGGTGTGACGGGTGGATTTGACAGGTGGATGTGACAGGTGGATGTGACAGGTCAGATATGCATCATCTCCGTGGCATTGACTGGCCACGCTCAGTTGTTTATTGTCGCAGCTCATCTCGATTTTGATAAAATACCTGCACCTGAGAGGGGAAAATATGCCGAATGCCGATATTGTGTTGGACACTAACAGCATTGAATTGCGTGACGGCAACGTCACCGTGACAGACAACGCCACCGTTGCTGGCAATGTTGTGGTTGATAAAGCCTCAAATAGTAGATCGATTACCATTGGCGGCTCCGGCGCTGGAAGTCTACATATCAAAAACTCCAGCGGCGTCTCACTGTTCGAAATTAGCGCGAACCTGAGTAAGTTCATCGCACGAAATTCTAGCGATGTCCCTCGTATGGAGATTGATGCTGCCGCAGGTAAAATCATCCTTCGTCACACCAATGGGGTCGCTGCCGTTGAGCTGTCCTCGTCTGGCTTGGTAATACGCAACACTGGCGGAGCGATTTCTTCGTTTTGGCAGGCTTCTGGAACTGCAATCATCTATCAAGATATGCTTATCGCGTCGCCTGCTGACATCAAACTCGACAATCAGGATTTATCGACACGCCTCGACAATATCGAACAGCGTCTGACTAACGGGGGGCTTTGATGAAAGATTTTAACGAACTCAAAAGTAAAATGTTCGCGCGTGCGCGCCTCAAACCAGTCGATAAACGCTTTCGGACTCGGAGTAAAGGTGTCGACCCTCCAGCAATCATCAGGTTTGAAGTCGACGACAAGATTCATACTTTTGATTTTACTCAAGCCGACCCAAGCGACTCTGATGCTGAGCCAAATCTGACGGTGCGGTG
This sequence comes from bacterium, assembly GCA_041390025.1. Lineage (GTDB taxonomy): Bacteria > Myxococcota_A > Bradymonadia > Bradymonadales > Bradymonadaceae > JBFFMO01. The sequence goes on along the minus strand of JAWKQR010000018.1, from coordinate 22,671 downwards.
TACCTGGGAAACATTGAAAGAAGTATGGACAGGCCAGCTGGCCGGCCTTGAGGCAATTCGCCTTGGGGCGGTCGAGGTCGAAGGTTCGCTTCGTTTGGGTCATGCTCTCCAAAACTACTTTCAGGTCGAGAAACCTTAACGTGTTTCGGACTCAGGAGGAGGCAAGATGACTGCTATTTCGCTTAGACAACGCATATCCGACACGTTTGGCGTCACGGATTTGAGCAACGGATTCATTGGGACGCTCCTGAACCCCTTTTGGGTTGGCCGGTATGATAGTTTTCCGTTCCGAACGCTCGACAACCGTCTTTCAATGCTTTCCATTTTTGAGGCGTGGGAATGGCCGACGAGCTTCACCACGGTTAAAATCCATCCAAGTGATGACGAAAACCAAAGAAGTGATGAAGGGCAAAGTATCGCGGCCTGTGATCACAGTTGGATTTTTGGGAGCATGGATGATGGTGAAAGTGGGGCCGGTAATGAAAAAATAGTGTGGCGCGTCGATTTAACCGGTTCGCTCGATGTTGATTATCCAGAGACCGAAGGAGTCAATAAGGCACAGACACCGGGGGTTTTTCTCGAAAACTCGACGCATTTCGGCGGTGGTGATTACTACGATGGGAAGTTCTGGCTCGCTGTTCAACGCAAGAATTCATATTCGGGAGGTGTGCTTCGGTACGATATTAACCCACCTGAAGCCATGACCCGCGTTGCTTTTCGTGATTCCGTAAGGTTTCCAGGTATCGTCCCGAATGGAGCATCCTTTCAACCGCCCTGGGTATCTGCGCTTCGTGGGACCTCCCTTCTATTTTCCAGCGATTTTAACGATACTCCTACCCCGCTATCATTACTCGGGTTTTCTTATCAGGGTGCAGCATGGACAAATGATCTCTTGGCATTCCTAGATGAGCTTCCTCTTTTCACATCTCTTGTGGGCGGCACACCGTTTCAACGTACACGCATTCAAGGCGGTGACCTTTCTCCAACAGGAAAGGTCTACCTCGTGGTTGATGAGCCCGATTCAAACGGAGGTGGAATCTACGGCTTTGATATCATCACTGGATGTCAGATGGTTTACATTCCATATTCACAATTTAGCGTCGCCCTGCCGCCCCCGCTTGAAATGGTCAGGATACCGCCACAGTCCACCGGTGGGGGTGGAATTGGTCCAATTGAGTATCAAGACATCGAAGTGTTCGACGTAGGTACCGTCCCACATTCTCCCAATGTCGCCGGTGTTATTCATCTTCTCGTTCAAGACAACGACACTGTCACCGATGATAACCAGTCCATCGTACACATGAACGTTGATGTCCCGAGCAAAGCATGAGGAAGGCCATACTGACATTAGTGTTGCTTGCTTCACTGCATGCACTGACGATGTGGATGAATGTTCGCGGGAGGGAGATAGCGTCTGCATTGATGAGTTTACCGTCAAAATTTGTGTCCGAGGTAACAGCTTCGACGAATCGCCCGATGACTTGCACTGGGCTAGTCGGCCCTGTTCCAGTTTCGCGGGCGCTCCTTATTGCATCTCAGAAAATGAAAAGTATCTGACGTGCTCATTCACCCAAGAGAAGGATGCACTATGCCCTCCTCCGCCTTCCGTGAGTACCGCCGGCACCTCAGGCTACTGTGATGACAATGTGATTCAATATTGTACATTTGAGTACGTGTATCTAAGGAAAGCATGCCCTGCAGAACCTATTGCGTAAAATCGATCTCAGCGAGAGAACCAAGTTGCAGTGAGTTATCTTCTGAATCGAAAGCCGTTTGTAGACACTCTGTGGACGACCACAAAAATGGGCATTTTGGGAAGCGTTTTCTACACAGTTGCTGGCAGTATTTCGACTGCATCGACCGGGTTTTTCGGAGTTCGATCGACATTCCATCCCAAGAAGGTAAAAAGCTAGGGCTGTGAGGGCGGGGCTCGATTCATCTTGCCTTGTATGAAAAGACCCTGCCCTTTTCGGCAACAAATTCCCGCTGATTGAAATTACGGGGCCTATTGGATTCGCTGCTCACGCAGAATTTTGAAGTGGCCTCGGTTCTTTGGACACGCACCTGCTAGTATGAGCAGAAACCTTGGTGGAGGTCCATCATGTCGATGAAAACGAAAAAGAAGCGCCGCTATACCGATGCGTTCAAACGGGATGCGGTCAAGCTGTCAAGGCTGAGGGGCATGTCCGTCGCCGCTGTGGTACGTGATTTGGGCATCAACGCCAACTCACTCTACAAATGGGTAAGCGATGCCGCGGCAGCTGACCCGGACAACGAGGAAGTGTCGGCCAATGAGCGCGAGGAACTTTTACGTCTTCGAAAGGAAAATCGGGGTGCTTCGGGAGGAGCGCGAAATCTTAAAAAAGCCGCGGCGTTTTTCGCGAAGGAATCGAAGTGAAATGTCGATTCATCCAGGCGGAAAGCGCCCATCCCACGATTCGAATTCTGTGCCGCGTGCTCGGTGTTCCGCGGTCAACGTACTATTCGTACCGCCGCAAGCCACCGACAGATTCGGACACTCTGAACGCTGAACTGTTGCGTGAAATTCGGCGTATTCATGCTGCCTCGAACCAGCGCTACGGCCAGCGTCGCATTTGGCGTGAGCTTGCCAAACATCGGCCAGGTCTTGGACGTCGTCGTGGCACGTCTGATGCGCGACAACGGTCTTCGCCAAGCATCGGCGACGTTTTCGCGTCACGACCGACTCGCGCCACTCCCATCCGGTCGAGCCAAACGTATTGGCCCGTGAATTCACCGCCGACGCGCCCAATCGTCGATGGGTGGGTGACATTACGCATGTTTGGACCCGCGCAGGGTGGCTTTATCTCGCGGTGATAATCGACCTGGTTTTCGAGGCGGGTCATCGGATGGGCAATGAGCGAATGCATTGACAAAGAACTGGTCCTCAAGGCGCTGCAAATGGCCGTCGGCCAACGCCAACCCGCGGCAGGGCTGCTGCATCACACCGACCGTGGCTCGCAGTACACGTCAGGCGCGTATCGCAAGGCCCTCAGTGGGTATCGGGCCATCGTGAGCATGAGTCGAGAGGGCGATTGTTGGGACAACGCGGGTCAGCGAGAGCTTTTTCGCGACCTTGAAGAAGAGGCAATATTCGGCGAGAACTTCAACACTCGCGAACAAGCAGAGCTAGCGATATTGCGCTATCTGAGGTGGTACAATGCCGAAAGGTTGCACTCGAAGTTGGGATATTTATCGCCATGTGAATTTGAAAATGAAGCCGCGGAATTGACGTCACGTCAGGCCGCATGAACTATGAGAAATGTGTCCAAGAAAGCGGAGCCACTCCATTTCGGTCAGGCGGTCGCTGATGAGGCTTTCGCTGATATGCACATGAACGTTACCGTTTTTGTAGATTCGAACTTGGAACATTTCGAATTCTGCCCACTCGCCAAAAACAGTGAGTGACTGAACGAACGCGTAAAGGCCGCCATAGGCCTCCGGTGCGTCCTTGTTGGCAACAAGGGCGCACACGCGATGAAGGTCAAGAAAGAGGTCACACCAGTAGGTGTTCATCCCCCACCCGCTGACCGATGGAGCGGTCGGCTCGCGCCTCGATTCCGGCGTCAACCTGGCCCTAGGAATTTCGTATTAAGAAATTGGGTCGGCGACGCCGAACTCCAGACGTGTCTTCTCTAATTGGGTCGGTAATCTCCGATTGCCGAATTCGGCCAAGCCGAACCCCAGATGTGTTTTCTCTAAATGGGGCGGCAATCTCCGATTGCCGAATTCGGCGAAGCCGAACGAAAATACGCGTCTTCTCTAAATGGGTCACCGATTGCCGAACTCGGCGAAGCTGAAATGCGCTTGGGCCGGCAGCCTCTACTCTGCCGACTTCGGCGAAGCCGAACCTGTCACGGATCTACAACTTCACACATACGCCCTGGAAATCTATCATGTTTCAGGTGATTGGCGGTCTAACGCTTGTGGAAACGGCCCGGACGCTGTGAGATCACCCGTCGGAAGGGACAATGCGATTTCGTCTGATAGGTCCGTGTGTATCTGCGCCAGATACGAGTCGCGATGATTTAGCCCGGTTTGACCAGCTAATCTCTGCGACCCGCCATGCGTGCCTTCTACCGCGTAGATATTGACGGCCTCTCCAAGCCCGATTGAGTGAAACACGTGCGCCTGCATTTCTTCGAGGTCGTCTAGTGATAAGCAGTTCCATTTTGGGAGGTCCTTAGACCAGTCTTCGTCAAGACGTGAATGAAATGGCGAGTGGTTCATGAGAAACAAGGTCTCAAAGGTGACAACAGTTGGCACAATATCCTGTATGACACGAAGTCGAGGATGCTTGATATAACCGTGATTGATGGCATCGATAAACTCGCGCATCTGAACTAGTGCCTTCCTGACCTGACGAAGGCCTTCGTCGAAGTACCGTGCACTATCATCGTTGCCGAGATGGCTCACAGGCATCCGACATGCTTTGCACTCGAGCAATACCAATGATTGCCCCTCGATGACCACATAGTCGGGACACTTCCCCGTGTATCCAAATCTTCGCAGCTCTCTCTCAGAAAGGATCTGCTCCTCCAGCCCACACGCGCGTAGCAAGATCCCAACGTACTCCTCAAAAATGTAACCGAACGCCCGCATCATAGGCTCATCTTGATTAGACACGCTCTGGTGAAGCAAGCCGTTCGATATCCTTGTGGCGAGGAGCGCAGGAATTGGCGCAACCAAAACCTCACTTCCAGGTGGGCCGCCGTCACGTCCGCCAAGACGGAGAATTGGCTTAAGGTGCAGAGGATTCGGGTCATACATTCGAAAACGTCTATCCCGCAATCTGCTCGATTCAGCCAATTTCCGAAACTCTGAGCGGTCGGCGGAAAAGAACCGCAAGACTCTCTCCAGAACAGAATCTTCCGGCAGAGACAACAGCTCTTCCGTTCGCGCCCGCAACACATAGTCCCGTGTGAAGCTTGAGTTTTCGCCGGAAGCCGCCGCAAACAAAACGAAACCAACGCTCAATGTATCTAAGAGTGTGCCACCGACTGTGTTCTCGAAGTACTCGTCGACGCTTAGTGCAGGGAAGTCTTTTCGTTGTTCGGCACGGCTAGCCGCTTCTCCCCACAGTACCCGAGCACGGGCTAGGTTGAAAATTCCGCCTCTAAAGTACCGAAACTGTTGTGCCGCCATTCGAAGGAAAACCGCGTCGAAGCTTGTTTGGAACGCATCATTCGCCTTTGAATCATAGACAATCGGATCCAGTGTCACGTAATGCGCAACATCGTTATATAGATCGAAGAATTGATTGACTGTTGGAGCTGTTCCCCGATGGGCATTCGACCATTGCACCGAAAGGCTGGCCAAACTCGCCCCAACAAGTGGATGCCAATGTATACCCTTCTCTTGAAAGTCACGGTGCACGGCGCTGGTTGGGTCATCGTGCTTTCTGGCAGCCAAACCGATAGCCGTCAGCACACCCGTTGAGGAGTATTTGCGAATATGTCGGCGAAGCTGTTTCTCTACCGCGTCGATGTCGATGTTTCGCATGATATCCCCTCGCAACCAGTATGGTCAGGCCCAAGAGGCTGGCTTGTCAAAGCAAACCGACAACATACATCCACGAGAGGGTCAGACGAAATTCGGCCTAATTACGATAATTTTTTCATCGAATTCGCCGCGAAAACAGCCAATTCCTCGCGATGGATTTTCGCGTTATGGCGCTTGTCCACAGGGAAGGCGAGGTGGAATAAGATGTGTTCGACGGCATTTGCCGTGGTCGAACTTTTCGCCAATTCCAACAATTCTTTTTCGAATTCTGCGACACGATTTCCGGTAGGCATTTTTCCTGGCATCGGTTCGATCACGACCACCGGTGTCTGTTTGCCGCGTTCGCCCAACCACACCATGGCCGCACGGTAAACGTCGTCGTGGTTCTCAAAAATCGCCTCGACCGGCACCGAATGCAGTGTGCCATTTTCGGTCTCGACGCGGTGTGATTTTCGACCACAAAACCAAAGCCGGCCCTCGTCGTCGAAATACCCGACATCGCCCATGCGGTGCCAAAATCCGGTCTCGACACTGTCGTCCAAAATTTTGGACGCTTTTGTCGCGTCATCCCGATTGTCATAGCGGCGTGTAATCTGTGGTCCGGTGACACAAATTTCGCCGATCTTGCCGGCTTCGCACGCGACCACGTCGGACCAATTTTCAAGCGGCTCATCGGTGATCTCGATGATACGAACCGTCACCGAATCTACCGGTTTTCCGATGCACATCCCTTTGCCCGATTTGCTCATCTCTTGCGTCGATCCAAGCACCTCGACACTCGAAATCGACGAGACCGGCAGTCCCTCCGTCGCGCCGTACGGCGTATGAATCGCGCCATTGGGCAAAATCGCGCGGTAGCGCTCCATCATCAACGGGCTGATCGGCGCACCAAATGTCAGCAGTCGTGTCATCGAGGGAAAACGCACCGCGTTTTTTTCGCAATAATTCGCGACCGAATTCCAGATCGCCGGAGACCCAAAGGCCATGGTGGCGTCGTGGTCCAAGACAGCCTCGACGATGTTCGCCGGATTGACGGCGGCGGGCTGGCTCGGATCCATGTCGGGCACAACGCACGTCATGCCCATCGCGGTCGAAAACAACGCAAACAGCGGGAAGCCTGGTACGGCCACTTCACCGGGCTGAATGCTGTACATCTCTTGAATCGCCCGCGTCTGCGCGTCGAAAATTCCGTGGGTGTACTGCACGCCCTTGGCCGGACCCGTCGAGCCCGACGTAAACAAGATCGCCGCCAATTCATCACGGTCGGTGTCCGCGATCGGAAATTCGCCCAGATCAAACCGTGCAATCTGGTCCAACCCGGGGGCCCCCGAAATGAAGACTTTTTTGGTCGAAACAGCACGCTGAATCGATCGAAACGCCTTTGGGAAAAGCAGTTTGGCCACAAAGGCTTTGGGAATCCCGAGCATCGCCACAGGCGCGTTGTCGGCGATGCAGCGCAAAAACCCCTCGCGTCCCATGCCCGGGTCGATCAGCACCGGCACCGCGCCGATCTTGAACAGAGCGAACGTCAGCGCGATGAGCTCCAAACCCTGGCTGACCATCAACAACGTCTTATCGCCGCGCTTGAATCCTTGTGCGACCAGACCGTGGGCGTAGGCGTCACACAGCGCGTTCAGCTGGGCGAACGTCAGGTGGCTGTAGGCACGTTTGCCAAGGGCATTGTAACCCTCGGGCATCACGATCGCTTTGGCGCCGGGGCGCTCGGCCGCACGCGCAGGCAGGTAATTCGCGATGTTAAACTTCGCGGTGGGCTCGGCCGACCAAGGGGACTCACCTTTCCAGTCCGGAGCGTAGCTGACCGTCAGTTGATGGGCGGGTTCGGTCATCGAAGGATAATTTCCACGCGAGGGCCGGTCTCAAGCACGACGCCCTCGTGGGACGTGTGCATGTCGCCGTCGATCGTATAGACGATGGGCTCCGTTGCACTGAACACCGTATGCCCAGAAACGCGCGAGCGAACGCGGTCTTCGGGCAGTGGAAGCCCCAGACGAATCTTGGGCAGCAGCGACGCGACCTGCAGCGGGCCGCCCGTGAATGCCAAAAGATGAAAGGCGTGGGGTTTTTCTTCGCAGCGAATAAAGGGTCGAAAGCCAAGCCCGATCTGATCGATCGTCGAGGCGATCACGGTGGTGTAATCGCGCTCTTCCCAGACTTCGTTTTCAAACGTCAACGACGCCCGAAACGGCTTGACGATGCTTCGCGCCAATTGCCCACCCACGGGGATGCTCGCGACCGTCTGAGCCAGCAATACCGCAGCCGTCGTGGGGGAGGGGTGGCCCGTTCCGTAGTACAACTCCAAAAAGTTCGACACGATGCCGTTGCCAAAAATGAAGCCGTAACGGGTGCCGCTCTCGTCGGTGATCTTCAGCATGTCACGCTGCGTCGTCTCGAACGGTTCGCGCGTGTAATATTTTTCGACCAAGTTCGCCAACAAACGCGACGGTGTGCCCTTGATGCCTATTGCGTCCGAGATCGTGTTCATCGTGCCGCCACGCAGGAACGTAATGCGCGGCAGGGGTGTTTCGCCGTAGACCTCAATGAAGGTCGACAACGTCACATGGTTGGTGCCGTCGCCGCCGTTGAGCGCCAGAATGTCGATCTCGGAGTCTTTGAAGCGCTGTGCGACCGTGCGGACGTCGTCGATCTTGTTCGTCAGTTCGTAGCTGTCGTTGTCGCCCAAGACGTAGGCAAGCCGTCGCATCTGCTCGGGAAACCGGCGGTTGCGGCGACTGTGGGGGTTCGTAATGATTCCAATTCCGGCCATGGCCTCTACATCGCAAAAATAGTCGCTCGGTTTATCGCGGCGATGGGATGCGGGCAAGTCGAACTTGGTTGCGTGCAGGACTCCGTCAGAACAGAACCTGAACCGGCGTCGTCCGCTGAATAGTCGTCCCGTCGCCAAGCTGGCCGTCGCTGTTCGAGCCCCAACACCAGACCGTGCCATCGGCTTTGCGTGCACACGTGTGCAAGCCGCCCGCTTGGACCTCGACAACGTTGGTCAAACTGACCGAGCCGGGGCTAAGCTGGTCTGTGAAAAGCCCGTTGCCAAGCCGTCCATTTGCCCCCGAACCCCAACACATCACCCCGCCAGCCGAGGTCACAGCACAGGCGTGTCGCTCGCCTACCGACAGGAATGTGTAAGAGCTGCCCACCAACTGAGGGGTCGATGAGCCGCTGTTGGCGCTGCCGATGCCCAACTGGCCGTAAAGGTTGTCGCCCCAACAAAGAATGCTCGTCCCTTGCCGGGCACAGGTGAAGTTTGCACCCGCGCCAACGAAATCGATCGAACCAAGGCTGGTGCCGTTTGAATTCAGCACCTGAACCGCCGTCGCCTGACTGCCGAACGCGTTGTAGTTTCCGAGCTCGCCGTTCGTGTTGCGGCCCCAGCATTGGACCGTCGCGTTAGACAGGCGTGTGCAACCGTGTTCCACACCCAACGAGATCTGCGTCGCAGGGAACGCCGTTGAGGCCACCGGAGTCGAACTGCCCGCCAATGTGCCATCCCCAAGCTGACCGTTGTTGTTTTTGCCGCTGCAATACAGGCTTCCACCACTGAGGGTCGCACAGCTGAACGACGTTCCCGCGTCCATGTTCGCGGCGCCAGTGATCAACATCAGCACAGGCACCGGACTGTCGAAGTTCGAGCCATCGCCAAATTGCCCATTGATGTTGCTGCCCCAGCACGACACATCCCCACTCGAAAGTCGCGCACACGTGTGGTAGCCCGACGCGCTGATCTGGACAGCGGTTGTAATGCCTTGAACTTGCACAGGAACCGCGCTGTCCACGTACGAGTTGTTGCCCAATCGACCGTCGTCGTTGCGTCCCCAACACCACACTGTGCCGTTTTGCATACGTGCACACGTGTGCGCGTATCCCGTGCTCAGTTCCACCACGTTTGCCGTGGGCGCCACGTTGCAGTTGTTCGTGTTGTAGGTGCATGTTGAAGAACAGCTCAGTGTTCCCGTTCCCAGATTCAGGGACGCACACGTGGCGTTGTTCAAATTCGCGCCGTCGCACTGCTCATTGGCTTGGCGTACGCCATCGCCGCAAAACGTCGTGGTCCCGGCCACCAATTGACAGCTCGCGTTGCAGACTTGGCAGCTCATCTGCCCGTAGGCACACGCGGTCTGGGGCGTGCCCGTATCACACGCCTCTTGGGCCTGCTTGACGTTGTCGCCACATCGGCCTCCGCTCTGACCTGCGACCAGTTTGCAGCTCGCATTGCAGACCTGGCAGCTCTCTTGGCCATACGCACAGGTCGTCTGAGGACTCCCGTTGTGATCGCAGTCTTCGCCTCCGTTTTGTTGGGTCTGACCGTCGCCGCAGAACCCAACGACGGTGCCCGCAACCAATTGGCACTGCGCACTGCACACCTGGCACGACTCTTCGCCGTACGCGCACGCAAGCTGGACCGTGCCGCCGTGATCACATGCTTCGTCCGCATCGACGGTGCCATCGCCACAGGTTTCGGGAACTTCGCAGGCCGCACACGTGCCGCCGCAGTCCACGCCAAGCTCGGCGCCGTTTTGCACGCCGTCGTCGCAGGTGGGCAGCACGGCACACGCTGCACAGGGACCGCCGCAATCGGCATCGTCCTCGGCGCTGTCTTTGACACCATTGTCGCACGACGGGACGAGGCAAACGCCAAGCCTCTCGTTGAACTCTTCGTTGTCCGCGCAGCCGCCCGTCGTCTGTTCAACACAGACGTCGTTGACACACGAAAACCCCGACTCACACGCGGGGTCGCAACCAGTAGGGGTCGGCGTCACACCGGACTTCTTCGACGAGCCGCTGTCCCCACACGCCCACGAAAACGATAACAACACCAACACAAACGATAGCTTTTTCATCATGTCTCCCAGTCTCGCACGTCTTTATCGAAGATCCGCGCCCGGGACACAACTGAATGATTCTGAAACTTGCGACATCTTGCCGCATGGAGTTTGGACGAAGATTCTGGCAGGGTTGCCCCGTTCAGTTTGGAGGAACCCATGCACTCAAAATTTGCGCTTATCCTTGCTCTTGGTTTGACCGTTGCCGCGTGTGGCGATGACGACGAGGCCACCAACAACGCAACCAATAACACGACCAATAACACGACCAACAACGACACCAACAACCACACCACAAACAACGGCGACCACAGCCACGCTGTGACGCTCAACTTTGCGGGTCTGGTCAACGGCGAGGCCTTTTCGTGTGGCCAATCCTACAATCTGGGCACGGCGCAGACGCCCTCGGAGTTCTCCGAGTTCAAGATGTACGTCTCAGAGGTCGAGCTCCTGACCGCCAACGGCACAGCCGTGCCGGTGATGCTCGACAACGATGCCAAGTGGCAAAACGGGTCCGTCGCGTTGGTCGACTTCGAAGACGGCACCGGGTCATGCGCCAACGGCAACGCCGACGTCAACACGGCCGTCAAAGGCATGGTCGAACACGGCGTATACACCGGCGTTCGATTTGTGCTCGGCGTACCGTTTGACAACAACCACGGCGACGCAGCAACGGCCGAGTCGCCGCTCAACGTGACGTCGATGTTCTGGAGCTGGCAGTCCGGCTACAAGTTCCTGCGCGTCGACGGCAAAGCCGACAACGGCGGCTTCCGCGTTCACCTTGGCAGCACCGGCTGCATGATGGGCGCGAACGACACCGTCGAAAGCTGCACCAACGGCAACCGCCCCGTGATTGAATTCACCGACTTCGACGTCGAATCGGACGTCGTCAACGTCGACATCGGCAAGCTGTTCGAAGCGCTCGACATGACCCCTGACGTCGATGGAAACTCGGCCGTGTGCATGTCGACGCCCGATCACGCCGCTTGCAATCAGGTCTTCCCCGAGCTCGGCCTGCCATTCGGCACCACCGCAGCCGCAGCACAGGCCGTCTTCTCCAAGAAGTAGAGCTTCGCCATGACCTCCAAATTATCGTGGGTGGCCTTGCTGGTCCTCACCGCCACAAGCACAGCGTGTTCGTGGCGGCTGGACTGGCCCGACCATCGTGTGCGCGTCTCTGTCACGTCCGCCTCCTCGGGAAATGTCGAGGCCTTCGCGCTGGGTCTGAGCGCGGTCAGCCTCAAGCCGTGCCCGAATTATTCGCGTTGGTCCTTGGTGCCCGAGGCTTCGGCCCACGGAACCACATCGAGCGACTACATGGAGCTCGCGCAGGTTTATTCAGGCGGCGAGCTCGTGCTCGCGGACTTCAGACCCTACGAGGGCGATTACTGCAGCATCGTCTTGCATGTTGGACCGGTGATGGAGCTGGACGGCAACAGCATTGACGTGATCGCTCAGATCAACGGCGAGTCGCACCACTGGCAGGACAGTCGCCGGCTGGACCTGGAGCTTCCGCTGGACGACGTGCGGTTTCGGGCCGACGAGCGTCACATCGTGGCGTCGATCGTGCTGGACCCCGCCACGTGGGTCGACCCAGGGATGATGACCTCCGACGACCCCTCGCTGCGCTTGCTCACCCACGTGATGGAGACCACCCAATGGGACCTCACGCAATGAAATCAGCCCTGCGGTTGCTCGCAGCCGCGGCCGTGCTGTCGCCCATGACGGCCCACGCTCATCACCCCGTCTCGGAAGCCGGGGCGGCATGGGTCGAGCCGTCGGGATACGTCGAGACCGCCGTGGACGCTGCCGCGTTTGACTTCGGGGCCCGCGAACAAGGCCATTGGCAGGTGCTGACCACCCGCGCCGAGGTTCCGATCCTTGAACAGTGGTCGGTTTCCGCATCCATCCCCATCGCCTACCTTCGATTCACCGACGGGCGAGGCGCCGTCGGACTGTCGGACATCGAACTCAGCACGCGTGTGCTCTTGCACGCGAGCCAGCACGGTGGGTTCATCGCAAGCGCAGTTGTGGGCACGACCTTGCCGACCGGAGAGCCGAACGACGCGCTCGGAGCCGGCCATTTTGAGGCCATGGGCGCCCTGTTGGTGTCTTCGCAGCTGACGTCGTCACTCAACGTCTACGCGAGCGTCGCTTACAAGAACGCGATCGGCGACAGCCTCACCGCAAGCCAAGCCCTGTTCCCACACAACAACCGTGAATTCGAAACGATGCAGGGCGCTCAGTGGTTCTGGTGGCCAGAGTTCTGGACCGAACTGACGTCGCGCCAGATCGTCTCGTGGGAAGACAGTTGGGGCAATCTGCTTGAGGCCGGAATCCGAACCGGTCTAAAGACATCGAACACCACAAGAGCGTCCGTCAGTGTATGGGCGCCTGTTTCGGGCAGCGCACGTACCGAGTGGCGCACGAATTTGAGCTGGGCCTGGATGTTCTGATGAAGCTCGATTTTTCAAATGCACACATCCTGATCGTCGACGACAACGAGCGTTTGCGCACCCAATTGGCAAACGCGATGCAACGCCGAAGATTGGTCGCGGACACGGCCGCGGATGTGACAAGTGCACTCGAATTATTGGCCCAAGACACCTTTGATTTTGCGATCGTCGACCTGAAAATGCCGGGCGCGAGCGGGCTCGAGTTGATCCGTGAAATGTCGAAAAATTGGCCCGAGGTCGCGGTCGTGATGATGACCGGTTATGGCTCCATCGCCACCGCCGTCGACGCCGTGAAATTAGGGGCTGTGAATTACGTGCAAAAACCTGCCGACGCCGACGATCTGTTGGCTGCGCTTGAACGTGGCTTGGATGAGCCGCTCGGGGATGCGACCCAAGACTACGCCGCGCCTTCCCTCGCGCGCGCCGAATGGGAGCACATTCATCGTGTGCTCGCCGATTGCGCCGGAAACATCTCCGAGGCCGCTCGGCGCCTTGGCATCCATCGGCGCACCTTGCAACGAAAACTCAACGCGTATTCCCCACGCGAATAATTACAAATTCGAGCGGGGAATTCGCAACGTCGCGACCGTCTGATCGGAAACATTTTCGAGCGTCAGCGAACCGCCCAATTGTTCGGCCACCCGGCGCGCGACGAACAATCCAAGCCCCATCCGCTCCGGGTATCTTTGGTGCTAAAACGGGTCAAAACATCGCGACAAAACGTCGTCGTTGATGTTTCCTTGATTCGAGATCGAGACGGTGACGTGCCGGTTGTCGCCAACGACCTCGGCCACGACCGGCCCTTGCGAGGCATCAAGCGCATTTTGCAACAACGACGAAATCGCTTCGGTCACGGGCTCCAAGGCCACCACACCGCGCTGAGGTTCACCGTGAATTTCGATGCGGGAATTCCCAAGACGCTTCGAGGCCGTCTGCACGATGTCGAGCACGTCAAAATCGACCGTCGCTTCGCCGAGCATGTCTCCCGATTGCGCCGATAGACGCTGCAGGATCGACCGACAACGACGGGTCTCTTCACCGATGATTTTGGCCTCCGCAGCCCATTGCTCGTCGCCGACACCGAGCTCAAGCTCGCGCGCCGTGACCGCGATCGTCGAAAGCGGCGTGGCAAGCTCATGCGCTGCACCTGCAGCCAGCGTCGTCAAACTCGCCAGTTTGTCGTAGCGCGCCTCTCGGTCACGCGCGCGCTCAAGTTCAACCTCCTGGGACCGCAATTTTTTCTGAAGCGCCACGACAAAATAGGCGACGAGCACAGCAGACGTCGCCATCGCGACCCACATCCCCTCAAGGTGCATCTGCATCGACGCGTGGTGGTGCATGTGGGCGTCATCGGCCGTCGCATACAGCAGCCCGTAGCCGCCAATCGACAGCACACACAGGCCGAACGTCGCTGGGCCGCTAAGCACCACCGCCCCGAGCGCGACCGGGACGACGTACAGGAAGCTGAACGGATTCATCGGGCCGCCGCTCAGGTACAAACCAGCCGTCAAAAGGCCGATGTCAAACGCGAGCGCCGTGCCGATCAACACCGACTGCTTTGTGACTCGCCCGTGGGTCATCCACAGTCCGGCGTTGGACATCGCCCCCACCGCGAGCAAACTCAGCAACGCCGAAAGCGGAACCTCGAGCCCAGTGCCCACCGCGATCGCGACCACCAACAAAAGCTGCGCTGCAAGCTCGACCCAACGCAGCTGCACCACCCACAAAATTTCAAGATTCTTTGTCATCATGGCTCCGCCGGCATCATCGGGCAACATGGGTGGGGCGGCAACCTGAACGCGATGGGGTCGACATCGGGTCGGCCGGAACGCGATTGGGTCGGCAACCTCCGGTTGCCGATGGGCGAAGCCCACCTGCAACGGACGCGGTGTTTCGCACGTTCGGCTTCGCCGAATCCGGCAACCAGAGGTTGCCGGCCCAAGACACCGCACCGTTGGGTCGGCGATCTCCCGGTTGCCGGCCCAAGACACCGCACCGTCGGGTCGGCGAGCTCCCGGTTGCCGGCCCAAGACACCGCACCGTCGGGTCGGCGATCTCCCGGTTGCCGGCCTAAGACACCCCACCGTTGGGTCGGCAACCTCCGGTTGCCGATGGGCGAAGCCCACCTGCACCCAACCCCAGTCACCCTACCGTCTTCGAGTTGCCCAACCTTCGATCCTGTGTGTTAACTGCCTCAACACGCCGATCGATGCAGGTTCAAGATGTCGAATAAATTGCGCATTCAACTGTCACAGTCGTCACCCCAGTCGCCCGCCCCAGACGTGGTCGAACCCCTCGTGGGCGTGGCCCTCGATGCCGAACAAACCGCTGCGCTGTTCGACGGCATGGAGCCGCTCCCGGCGCCAATCACCCAAGAGTTTCAGGTCAAACCAGCGACCCTCCCGCCTGCATTGGTCGGTGCCACCATCGCCGCCCCATTTAACCCCGCACAGGTTGCGACGCAGGCCGCGCCGTCAGACACCAAACTTTTGGTGCAGCTGACGTCCCCGCAGGGCGAGGCCGGGCTTGTCCATCAGGTCATGATCGTGCCTCCGCGGCCTGTGCGCCCTCGGAGACGACTCGATGCCAAGGGCGTGACCATTTCCCAAGCGCGCCCGGAAAGTGGCGTTGGGTGGACACCATGAGCCTGCTCTTCGAACTCGACGACGGCGCGCTGCCCGGCTTCAACTGACTACGAAGTCTCGATTCCAACCTTGACCACCTTCGACGGACACACCTCGACCAAGCGTCTGCGTTCAAATTTTCGACCTCGCCGGGCCAAACTCGTCGCCGGGTTCCCAGACCGCCAAGTATCGCCAGGATCGCAGCCAAAGATCGTGTTGCGGTTCGATCAGCCCGTTGACGCTGCCAAACTCTTTGAGGGTCTCAAAGCGAGCATCCCACTTGAGCTGCTTGATCCCTCCCAAACCCCTGACGACGTCAACACCAAGGACTGGCGCGACGGCACTTGGGTTGTGGTGCAACCCGCAAACGGCCTCCCGGCCGATGCCGAAATCAAACTCACGTTGAAAAAGGGAACTGCCTGCGGCCTCGGCCAGCGCACGACCACCGAGGACCAAGGCCACACGTTTCACACCGCTGGCGTCTTCAAAGTGCGCACGACCGATGGGTCGGGTGAATCGCCAACGACGTGGTGGACCTTTCATTTCACCAACGATGTCGACACAAGTTCGTACAAAAACTCTGACATCGTCTGCGACCCTCCATTTCCCGCGCATGCATCGAGCTATTCCGCCACGTTAAGCCTCTACGGTTTGCGCGATTCGCGCACGACCTACCGTGTGACGCTGCCCGAATCGATGCGTGACGTGCATGGTCAACTGCTTCAAGGTCAGCGAACGTTTACGTTCAAAACAACCGCGGGATGGCCTTCGTTGGAAGGCCCAAATCAACAGCTTGTCACCCTGCCGGTCGGCTCAAATGCAGCCTTTCAGTTACGTTCGATGGAGTACGCGCGGCTGAGCGTCAGCGTTTATGCGGTCGATCCGTCGGACTACCCAGACTTCTGGTCCAAGTACTACGACTGCCTCTACAACGAAGGTACGCCGCCCGGTGTGTTGCACAGCACACAGATATTGGACATCGAATCTCCCGAAAAATGGACGGAATCCAAGGTCGACCTGCCCGCCGATATCCCGCACATGATCGTGATCGCGGAACCAAAAATTTCGCCATTTGCGGCCATTAAAGAACGCGTCACAGGGTCAAGACGACCCAGAACAATACACTGGGTGCAGCGCACGAATCTGGCCGCAACCACACGCTTCGATCAAAACACAGGCCATGTCCTGGTGACCCAGATCTCGGATGCACAGCCTCAAGCCGACGTCGAGCTTTGGGGCGACGGCATCAAGGTCGCCACCACCGACCTTGATGGGCACGCGCAATGGCAGCTCAGCGCACAGCATATGCTGCTGCGGCGCGGGGACGACACCTGTGTGATCGATGGCCATATGGTCGCGAATTATCACCACGCCCAAAATCAGCGTTTTCACGTGTTTTCTGACCGTGGGCTCTACAAACCCGGGGAATCCGCGCGGATCAAGGTGACGCGCACCGTGGACCTAGATCGGGCTGCATTTTCCGGCCGCGACGACCATGCAGATCATCGCCCGTGACCCGCATTACCAAGAGGTTTGGAGAGGTGTCACCTCGGTGGACGACGCCGGCGAATTTGACTTCGAACTGCCGATCGGGCCCGACACGACACCGGATCTGCTCATGATCGAATTGGCACAGTCACACAACTTCACTGCAGGTTCAAGAATTCCGACGCCCTGAATTCGAGGTCTCAACCGAGGTCGAGGACCGCAGCTTTACACAGTCTGAACCGTTTGTGGTGACTGCGACGTCGGCGTACTACACTGGTGAGCCATTGGCGTATACGGATGTCCTGTGGCACGTCCGTGCCGAGGACGCTGAGGGCTTTCAGCCGCCGGGCTGGCTCGGGTTTGAGTTTGGCCGTTCACGTTGGCGACCTTGGTTCTTCAGGAGTGTCGTCAAGGGCGAAGAACTCGCCAGCGAAGTTCTGTCCGCGAAGTCCGATGCTGACGGAAAACACGGGGTCGAGATCACCGTGTTTGATGTCCCAGCCGACGCGTCCGTCAGCGTCACCGCGCAGGCGCTCGTGCACGACGTACAACGGCAGGCGTTCGCTGGGACATCGACGGTGTGGGTCCACCCGTCAAACGTATTCGTGGCGTGCGTGTCAAAAAGGTTACGCCGCAAAATCCGAACCGTTTGAAGTCGACGTGGTGGTCGTTGACGCCGCAGGGAATCCCGTGACGGGGCACGACGTGCTGCTCAGTCTTGAGCATCCCGACGCCGACGGCGAGCCCAAAGCGGTCGCGCAGACACGCATTTCCAGCGAATCCCGCCACAGCCGCGTGACTTTGATGGCGCCGCATGGCGGGTCCTTTTCGCTCGTTGCAAGCACACAAGACGCACAAGGTCGCCAGGCAAAAACGTCCCGTGCCGTCTGGTCGGCCGGCGAGCTTCCCGCCGCAAAAGCGGTGACCTCGCAGCCGCTCGAAATCGTCAGCGAGGTTGAAACACTGACCGCAGGCAACCTCGCCACATTCCTGATTGTGCCGCTGTTCCGCGGCTGCGGAATTGCCGTGTTCGAATGGGTGTGCCGACCGACACACCGAAACGTTTGAGTTCGATGGAACTCACACCCTCTCGCTGCCGGTGACACCCCAAAATGGCCCCCGGCATGTCCGTGAAGGTCGCGTTGGCAGGCACCCAAGACGGTGTGCCCCTTGTCGCGTCGGGCAACAAGGCGAGATCGAGGTCGACCTGCGATGCTGGCTCAACGCGACCATCAACCCGATCAACCGAGCCTGTCCCCCGGCGAGTCCACCCGCGTCAGTGTCGCCGTCACACGAGCCGATGGTTCGCCAGTGAGCAACGCACGCGTGACGTTCTGGGCTGTGGACGAGAGCGTCTTGGCCTTGGCCGGCTACACCACGCCCGACCCGCTGCGACTCTACCAACGCATCTAAGTGGTTTCGTGCGCGAACAGGAAACGCGCCTGACCATCCCGCTGGTCGAGTCCGATGTCCTGACGTCGATCGCAGCGCGAATGACGCCAAGGACTTATACGCATGGCCAGAAGGCCCTGCTTGCGATGGCGCCGGCGGCGGCCCGCCACTGGCCCCGGCGGAGCACCCATGGCAAAGCGCGCATCACGCTCACGCGGGGGTGGCGGTTTGCCGCCCGAACCCCCAGCGGGAAAGCCGGTCTACATTCGCCGGGACTTTTCGGCCTTAGCAGCCTTTGAAGCAACGGTGATGGCGGATGAACACGGCATCGCGCACGTCGACGTCAAAGTGCCCGACAGCCTGACCCGCTATCGTCTGATGGCAAACGTGGCCGCCGAAGCGACGTTTTTTGGCAGCGGCGATGCTGCATTGGTTGTGCGCCAGCCCTTGATGGTGCGCCCCACGAAACCCCGATTCCTCAATGTGGGCGACCGTGCCGAGTTCCCCGTCGTGGTCCAAAACGCCACCGCCAAGCCGACCCAGGTGTGGCTCGGGCTTCGTGCGTCCAACCTCGCGGTGACCCAAGGCGGCTGGCGCGTCGAGCTCGGCGCCAACGAACGCCGCGAGGTGCGTTTTCCGGTCGCAGCAAAACTCGCCGGACAGGTTTCGTTCCAAATCGTGGGTCGCTCGGACGAAAACACCGACGCCGCCGAAGACAAATTTAATGTGATGACCCCGGCGACCAGCCAGACCGTGGGCACCTCCGGCTCGCTCGAAGACGGCGCCGTCCGGCAAGATATCGCCACGCCACCCGACGCCTATGCCGCGTTCGGCGGTTTGGAAGTCCGCCTTTCGACCACCTTGTTGGCCGGGCTGACGGACCTCGTGGTCGACGTCTATCATTATCCCTACGCCTGCGCCGAACAACGGGCATCCCGACTCATGTCGATCGCCTTGCTCAAAGACTTTTTGCCTGCGTTTAGAGGCGACGATGTGCCTTCGCCGGCCGAAATGTTGGAAGCGGCCGCGGGCGATTTGGTCGCGCTTAGGAGCCTGCAAAAAAGCAACGGCGGCTGGGGTTTTTGGCACGAGGGACGTGCCTACCCGACCGTCACCATCCACGTCGTGCACGCCCTGGTCGAAGCCAAACTCGCCGGGATGTCCGTCGACGAAGCCATGTTGGCGCCCGGGTTGGCGTACCTCGACAGCATCGAGCGCCACGTGTTGCTGCTGAACTACTCGGCTGCAACACGTCGTCATCTGAAGCTGCACGCCGCATGGGTCCGAAGCCGTGCTGGCCACGACGAAACCGCTCGAGCCAAGGCGATCTGGAAGAAAGACGAAGGAAAACTCACCGTCGACGCCCTCGGGTGGTTGCTCAGCATTTTCGCCAAAGCCTCGGCATCCGAAGCCGCGGCCGTCTATCAAGAGCTGGCCAACCGTATCACCTACGATGGCGGCAAGATGCAATTCGTCGACGAGCCCAAAGAGGTCGAAAAACACGTCGTGCTCAGCTCCAATCGACGCAGCAACGCCATTGTGCTCGACGCCCTGATCGACTACCCGGCGCGCCAGATCGACGTGTCACGCATCGCCACGGCCTTGCTCGCACATCGGTGGAAGGGGAACTCGACGACGCAGGAAAACGCCTTCGCGTTGCTCGGCCTGATTCGGTATTTCCGCGAGTTCGAAAAAACCACGCCGGACCTCAATGCCGTCGTCTACGCCAACGATTTTCAGGTATCCGACCACGCGTTCCAGGGCCGGCAGACCGACATCGTTTCGCAGACAATTCCAATGGAGTGGCTACAGGGCCAAGACCCTGTCTCGGTTGTGGTCTCGCGTTCGGGCGCTGGCCGCTTGTACTGGCGCGCGAACATGCGGTGGGCACCGCAAGACCTACGCCTTGAGGCCGAAGACCGAGGTTTCCACGTGGAGCGCACCTTCGAGGGGGTCGACGCCGAATCCGATGTGACCTTCAACGACGGTGTCTGGCGCATCAAGGCCGGCGCAAAGGTGCGACTGACCACCAAATTCGTCGCCCGCAAGCCAAGGCACCACGTCGCCTTGGTCTCGCCGATCCCGGCCGGTCTGGAACTGTTGAACCCAGCGTTCGCGACGACAGAAGCTTTGGACGAGGAATCCACCGGCGGTTTCGGCCGTGACATCTGGGCCGTCAACGGCCGCGGTGGCCCGTTTTTCCTGTTCGATTTTTGGTGGCGTCGTTGGTTTGACCACCAGGTTTTGCGCGACGATCGCGCCGAAGCGTTCGCAGCGTCCGTCTGGCCGGGCGTCCACGAACACGTCGTCTTCGCGCGGGCGACGATGCCCGGCGAGTATGTCGTTCCTCCGGCGAGGGCCGAGGAAATGTACGAACCGGAAGTCTGGGGCCGCACGTCATCACTGCGCGTGGTGGTGGAATGACCCAAAAGTTGGTCGATAGATTGGATACTTCTGGTGGGTCGCGCGCGGGCTAACTGGGTCGGCAATTTCCAATTGCCGAATGGGCGAAGCGCAAGGGATTCGCACGATTGGATCGTGCGCGGGCCCATTGGGTCGGCAATTTCCAATTGCCGAATGGGCGAAGCCCACCCATCGGTGGCCCCAACGGATTCGCACGATTGGATCGCGGGCCTATTGGGTCGGCAATTTCCAATTGCCGAATGGGCGAAGCCCACCTACCGGCGACACGTCGCGATGCTCGAATTCGTAAGGTGGTACAACGCTGAACGACGTCATTCGACTCGCGGCTACCTGCCACCCAAGGTTTTTGAAGAGCTTGCTGTCTTGACCCAAAGTCAGGCGGCTTGAATTGTGATTCTGCCGTCCAGTTTCTTCGGTACAGTCCAGGTGGCCATCCTCAAGTCATGTGTGCAACTCGCTAAAGTACGCCGGCGAGTGCCACGGCAAACCACTGAGGGATTCTACCGACGACCAAAAAGTTACAAACAAGTTTTCGTGGGACAGCCGGGCTCGCAACATGCCCAGCGGACGACTACATTGTCCCAGCGTCCAACCATATGTGGCCGCCTGACCGCTAAAACGTTGATCAACAATGTCATCAACTGCGCGAAAAAAGATCTGAATATCTCGAAATCGAGCGCGTCTGACCTACCGACACAACGAACCAATGGTATCCAAAATGTTTACGCAAGCCGCAAAAAGAATTCAGGAGGTCAACATGAAGCCGACGATTATGGCTGCACTGGCGCTCGCATTCGCCGCCTTCAACCTCTCGGGTTGTCTCATCGTATCCGAGTCCGTCGAAGGTGGTTGTTATGACGACTGCTACGATTACGAAGTGTGTGAAACCTACTGCGACCCCTGGTCGTGTTGGGACGAGTGCTGGTGGGAGACCTCCTGCTCGACGTACTGCGAAGACACCACGGTCATCGTCGACGAAACCACGACGACAGTGGGCTGCTTCAACGACTTCGATTGTGGCGAAGGCCAGATCTGCGTCGCTGACAGCTGCGTGCCTCGCGACACCGAGACCAACGGGCTCGCCGGCTTGTGCCAGGCGTGTGAAAACAACGCAGACTGCGTGGAAGACGACGCCTTGTGCATCCGCTTGAACTTCGACCAAGCCACGTCAACGGGCGAAAAAGTGTGTACTCGCAGCTGCGAATACAACCACGACTGTCCTTCGGGCTTCGAATGCATCAACGTGAGCTCGGAAGTCGGAACGCCAGCACAGTGCTTGCCCGTTAAGACCGAATTCGAGAAGCGTACGTGCAACCCAAGCCCAGAGCTTGAGTGTGTCCGCGCCACCGACTGCGCCGTGGGTGAGAGCTGCGTCAACAACAGCTGCAAAGGCCCCAACGACGCACAATGTGACTCGAACAACCCATGCGCCGGCAACGCCATCTGCCGCAACTTCAAGTGCGTCGCTCCGACCGCTCCTGAGTGCACGACCCGCACGGACTGCCGCTCGGGTGAAATCTGCATCGACGGTGCGTGCGAAGCTGCCGCCGAAGAGGGCTGTGTTTTCAACAACGAATGTGACGGTGGCATGTGCGTCGACGGCCAGTGCTTGTCGACCTGCAACAGCAACGCCGAGTGTGGCACGGGCGAAAACTGCCGCGCCGGATTGTGTGAGCCTGCTGAATGCCGTCGCAGCGCAGACTGTGGAGCCGGTGAAATCTGTGTCGACGCTCAATGCGAGAACACCTGCAACAAGACCACCGGCGCAGGCTGCGGCACGGGCTACGCTTGCAACACGCTCGGCTACTGCGAGCCTGACAACAGTGTCGAATGCCGCAGCAACGCAGAGTGCGGTCGCGACGAAATCTGCCAGGGCGGCGCATGTGTCACACCATGCACCTGCAACCAGCA